>NZ_JALLPO010000099.1 GCF_023276435.1 Sphaerisporangium perillae | reverse complement strand
TCCAGAAGTCGGTGATCTTGTTGGCCTCGGAGGAGGAGGCCAGCGACACGGTCTTCTTGACCGGGGCGGTCGCGGCGTTGGCCGAGGTGACCAGGGTGGCACCGATCATGCTGGTGGCGGCGATGGCGCCACCGAGCGGGAGGGCGAGACGCTTGACTCGGGTGTTCAAGGAAACTCCTTGGGCTGTCGTGGAACGCATCTTGCGTCCCATGCGTCAGTAAAGGGATAGCCATGAAGATACCCAGGGGATCTTGGTCTGTGGGGTCGATTCAGGGTGAATTTTGACCTTCGCCCGCGCGTGACCTTTTCGTAACCCTTGCGGTCCACGGCGGGTAGCCGCCGCGACCGGGTCGGCGACGCTCTTCTTCGCAGATCAGGGCGGGTGTATGCCGCATGGTTCCGGTGTGGTCCAAGTGAACTTCAACGGCGGAGTGCCGACATCTGTGTGACGCAGATCACATGGAACTAGGGGAGCCGATTCGGCGCCGGCTACGTCTAAGCGTCCCGCCAAGCCTTGATCGCCGGATGTGAGACGGCGGTGCGAACGCGCCGAAGCGGGCCGCCGGATTCGAACCGTCTCTATATCACTACTTAGAGTGCTGTTTCGTGGTAACCCTGCTGCGCTTGGAACTGCGGAGGCCCGTGGGATCCAGCTCGGAGGCGTAGGTGGCCGTACGGTTCCAGCTCGAGGGGGTGGATGGCCGTGCCGGTCCCCAGGGCCCGGCCGTGGTGGAACGCGGCGCAGAGCCCAGGGCGTGGCCTGGCGTTATGTACTTCCGGCGGGCGCAGATCCCGCAAGTCGAGGAGTTCCGAGGCCATGCCCGTTGAAGGCCCGCGCAGAATACAGAACAGGGCCCGGCACGAGTGCCGGGCCCTGCTATGAGGTTGACTGCTCTAGCTGGCTAGAACGTCAGGCCTTGGTGGTGGTGTCGCCGTCCTTGGTGACGATCGAGCCGGACCACAGGTTCGCAGCGGCCTTGTAGATCGCGTAGGTCTCACCGTCGAAGTACGGCGAGGTCGCGAAGTCGATGCGGCCGTTGGCGTCGGCGTCGCCGATGAGGCTGGTGACACCGTTGATGTAGCCGAGACGCTTGGTGCTGCTGTACTTCAGGATCCAGGGGCCACCGGACGAACCGGCGGTCATGGAGCACTTGAGGCCGACCTGGGCCTCCGCCTTGAACTTGGCAGACGCGGCGGCGGCGAAGGTCTTGCCGTAGCACCACTTCGGCGTGGCACCGGTGAACGGCGTGTCACCGTCGGGGTGCGCGCCCGCGGGGTAACCGAAGGCGTAGACCGGCTGGCCGACCTTCTGGTTCCAGGTGAAGCCCTGGCCGCCGACGTTGTCGCCCAGGCGACCGGCGTCCTTCACGTAGATGATGACGTAGTGGAAGATGTAGTACTCAGCGTCGGCGCCCGGCTTGACCCACGCCTTGACGTAGTAGGTCGTGATCAGGAAGTTGCCGGCGGTGTCCTTGGACTTGGTGCCCAGGCCGTTGTAGGCGGTCCACTGCGACTCGGTGACCTGCTCGGTCTTGGAGAACGCCTTGGCGCCCGGCTGCTTGACATCGAGGCCGGGGGCCGCGTTGTAGGTGGCCTCGTTGACCTCGGTGGGAGCGAAGACGGCGCCGGGGTAGTCGGGGCCGACGGTCTCGGTCTTGACGGCCGGCTTGACTTCACCCAGGCCGCCCTTGCCGAGCCACTCCTTGTAGGTGGTCTCGCTGACGCGCTCCTTGTCCAGGAACTTCTCGCCGCCCCAGGAGTCCCACTTGGCCTTGGAGACTTCCTCGTCGCCGGCGTAGGTGATGCCGTTGTAGACGGTGACGAAGGCGTAGTCGCTGTCGTAGTCCTCGTACACGCCGAAGTCGTAGTGCACGTAGGCGGCCTTGCCGACGTAGATGCCCCAGGGAGACTTGCCC
>NZ_JALLPO010000098.1 GCF_023276435.1 Sphaerisporangium perillae | reverse complement strand
ACCCCGACCGCCGCCGCCGCGAACCGCCACCCGAACGGATTGGCACCGAACAACCACTCACCCGCACCGATCAACCACTTACCGAGCGGCGGATGCGCCACGTACAGCGCGCACGGGTCGGGGTTGTCGGGCGTGCAGGTCACCCAGAGATCGTCACGCCCGGCGAGCAGCCTCCGGTCGGCGATCGGGTCCTTGTCGGTGCCGAGGAAGGTCCGCTCGACGCCGTACCTGAACAGGGACAACCCGTCCTTGGCGTAGTAGGTCTCGTCGAAGACCACGGCCTTGGGCCATCCCAGCCGGTCGAACCGTAAGAACGCGCCGAACGCCGCCACCAGCAGCGGTCCCAGCCACCCCCACAGGGGGCTTCCCTGGAACGGCGGAACCAGCCGGTCGCGCACCGAACCCGGCTGTGCGGGCTCGGCGGCCGAGGGAACCGGCGGTTTCGCGAAAGGTCGGATTCTTCCGACAAATCTTGCGAAGTTCGCGAAGCTCGAGGGGAAGGCACGAACAGCCACCCGGGCACCCTATGCGCCGGGAGCACCACGCATCCATAGATCAAGCCCGTAACGGCCCCTGGAACGGCCCCATGCCGCTCCAGCGGACCGCACCGCGCCCCGTACTCCCGCACTCCCGCACCTGCATCCGCGCCGTGCCCCGCACCCCCGCATCCGCGGCGCGCCCGTCAGGAGCGGTGGACGGCGTCGTAGAGCTCCCGCTTCGGCACGCCCGCGGCCTTGGCCACGTCGACGATCGCCTGCTTGCGCGACACTCCGGCCTCCTCCCTGCGGGCGACCTCGTTCACCAGCTCGCCGATGTCGGGCTCGGCCGTACCCGGCGAGTGCCCGGCGACGACCAGCGTGATCTCGCCCCGCACGTCTCCCGCGGCCCACTCGGCCAGCTCGCCCAGCGGGCCCCGCCGTACCTCTTCGTAGGTCTTGGTGAGCTCGCGGCAGACGGCGGCGGGCCGTTCGGGCCCGAACGCCTCGGCCATCGCCTCCAAGCACGCCTGGAGGCGATGGGGCGCCTCGAAGAAGACCATGGTGCGCTCCTCGCCGGCGAGCGCGGCCAGCCGCCGGCCCCGCTCCCCGGCCTTGCGCGGCGGGAATCCCTCGAAGCAGAACCGGTCGCTCGGCAGACCGGAGATCGCGAGCGCGGTGGTGACGGCCGACGGGCCGGGGAGCGCCGTCACCGGGATGCCGGCCTCGACGGCGAGATGGGTGAGGCGGTAGCCGGGATCGGAGACCCCGGGCATCCCCGCATCGGTGATGACCAGCACGGTGTGCCCGTCCTGGAGGTCCCCGAGCAGCTCCTTGGCCCGGTTCGCCTCGTTGGCGTCGTAGTAGGAGACCACACGGCCGGAGAGCGTGATCCCGAGGTCGGCGACCAGCCTGCGCAGCCGCCGGGTGTCCTCGGCGGCGACGACGTCGGCGGTCGCGAGCGCCTCCCGGAGCCTCCCGGATGCGTCCTCGACACGCCCGATCGGAGCACCCGCCAGCACCAGCCTGCCGTTGTCGTTCACAAGGCCCATCCTCCCTCATGAACGCAAGCGTCATCAGCAGGGCATCTTCGACCAGGAGTCCCCCAATTGGGTACGTAAGAGGCGTTTCTTAGGCTGGACGTAATAGCCGCCCCGTACGATGTCCGGATGGCCCTGACGGACTTCCCTAACCAGGACTTCGAGCAGCCGGAGCCGCGTGACGAGCCCGCACAGCCGGGTTCGGTGCGCGACCGGCTGGTTCCGCCGTTCCAGGGAAGCCCCCTGTGGGGGTGGCTGGGACCGCTGCTGGTGGCGGCGTTCGGCGCGTTCTTGCGGTTCGACCGGCTGGGATGGCCCAAGGCGGTGGTCTTCGACGAGACCTACTACGCCAAGGACTCGCTGTCCCTGATCAACTTCGGCGTCGAACGGGTCGCGATCAAGGACGCCGACAAGCTGCTCCTCAAGGGCGACAGCCACATCTGGCAGCAGTGCGCGCCCAGCGAGATCGACAAGTGCGCCTCCTACGTCGTCCATCCGCCGCTCGGTAAGTGGTTGATCGGTGCGGGTGAGTGGTTGTTCGGTGCCAATCCGTTCGGGTGGCGGTTCGCGGCGGCGGCGGTCGGGGT
>NZ_JALLPO010000097.1 GCF_023276435.1 Sphaerisporangium perillae | reverse complement strand
GGGGGCGGTGGGCGATTCGTGCCCGGCGGTGTCCTGCCGCGTTCGTCGGCCATGTCGTCCCTCAGTCCGATGTCGTGAACTCGGCGTCGATGACGTCGTCACCCTTGGGCGCGCCCTCGGCCTGCCCGGCGCCGGCCTGCTGCCCGGCGCCCGCGGGCTCGCCCTGCGGGGCGGACACGGCGCTGAGGCTGTGGAAGACCTGCTGCAGCTCCGAACTGAGGTCGCGCAGGCGCTCGACCGGCGCCTCCTCCTTGATCGCCTGGCGCGCGTCGGCGACGAGCTGCTCGGCCCTGGCCTTCTCGTGCACCGGCACCGCCTCGCCCAACTCCGCCAGCCGGCGTTCCACCTGGTAGGCCACCGAGTCCAGCTCGTTTCGCGCGTCGATCGCCTCGCGGAGCCTGGCGTCCTCGCCGCGGTGCCGCTCGGCGTCCTGCACCATCCGCTCGATCTCGCTCTTGTCCAGGTTGGAGCTCTCGCTGATCGTGATGCGCTGCTCGGCCTGGGTGTCCTTGTCCTTGGCGGCGACGTTGAGGATCCCGTTGGCATCCACGTCGAAGGTGACCTCGACCTGCGGCACTCCACGGGGCGCCGGGCGGATGTTCTCCAGCCGGAACCGGCCGAGCGCCCGGTTGTCGGCCGCGCGTTCCCGTTCTCCCTGCAGCACCACCACATCGACCGCGTTCTGATTGTCCTCGGCCGTGCTGAACGTCTCGGTACGGCGAGCGGGAATGGTGGTGTTGCGCTCCAGGACCTTGGTCATCACCCCGCCCAGCGTCTCGATGCCCAGCGACAGCGGCGTGACGTCGAGCAGCAGAACGTCCTTGACCTCGCCCTTGAGCACCCCGGCCTGAATCGCCGCGCCATCGGCCACCACCTCATCGGGGTTGACCGTCATGTTCGGTTCCTTGCCGCCGGTGAGCCGGCGCACCAGGCTCTGCACAGCCGGGATACGGGTGGAACCACCGACCAGGATGACCTCATCAAGGTCGTCGGCCGAGAGCTTGGCGTCCTCCATGGCCCGCTGGACCGGCCCCATCGTGCGCTCGACGAGGTCACGGGTGATCTCCTCGAACGTGGAGCGCATCAAGGTGGTGTTCAGGTGCTTGGGCCCGTTCGCGTCCGCGGTGATGAACGGCAGGCTGACCGTCGTCTGGGTGACCGACGACAGCTCCACCTTGGCCTTCTCCGCGGCCTCGAACAACCGCTGCAGGGCCTGCGGATCGCGCCGCAGGTCGATGCCCGTCTGGTTCTGGAACTCATCGGCCAGATGGTCGACGATCCGGCGGTCGAAGTCGTCACCGCCCAGGTGGGTGTCGCCGGAGGTGGACCGGACCTCGATGACCCCCTCGCCGATGTCCAGGACACTGACGTCGAAGGTCCCGCCGCCGAGGTCGAACACCAGGACCGTCTCACTGCCCTTCTTGTCCAGACCGTAGGCCAGGGCCGCGGCCGTCGGCTCATTGATGATCCGCATGACCTCAAGGCCCGCGATCTTCCCGGCGTCCCTGGTGGCGTGCCGCTGCGCGTCGTTGAAGTAGGCGGGCACCGTGATGACCGCCTCGGTGATCTTCTCGCCCAGGAACTTGGCGGCGTCCGCGACGAGCTTGCGCAGCACCAGAGCGGAGATCTCCTCCGGCGCATACAGCTTGTCCCTCACCTTGAAGCGCACCGCGTTGTCCGGCCCCGGCACCACGTCGAACGACACGGCGTTGATCTCGCTCTGCACCTCGTCGTACCGGCGACCGATGAACCGCTTCACGGAGTACAGCGTGCCCTTGGGATTCAAGATCGCCTGCCGCCGCGCGAGCTGGCCGACGAGCCGTTCCCCCGACTCTGTGAAGGCGACCACCGACGGCGTCGTCCGCTGCCCTTCCGCGTTGGGGATGACCACCGGCTGGCCGTCCTCCGTCGTGGCGATGACAGAGTTGGTGGTGCCGAGGTCGATGCCGACTGCCTTGGCCATAGCTACCTCCCCTAGGGCGGCGGGCGCATGAGCACCGACGGCACGCGAACTGAGCGCGGCGCACACCCACACCTTCGACACTGGTCAACCGGAGGCGACCGCACATCCTTCAAACGGGTAGTCGTTCAGCGCCACACGCGCGGACACGGATGCGCGGCCAGGCCCGAGAGAACGCCGGCCGCGGGCGCGGCCCCGGACGGGC
>NZ_JALLPO010000096.1 GCF_023276435.1 Sphaerisporangium perillae | reverse complement strand
TGGCCGTGTCACGCTGCGTCGGCATCACCGTGTGGGGCGTCCGCGACTCCGACTCCTGGCGCTCGGGCGACACCCCGCTACTGTTCGACGGCAACGGCAACAAGAAGGCCGCCTACACCTCCGTCCTGAACGCACTCAACAGCGCCGACCCGAACCCGAACCCGACACCGACCCCGACACCGACCCCGACGCCCACTCCGACGCCTACGCCGACTCCGGTTCCGGGGGCGTGTTCGGCGACGATCGAGACGGTCAACAGCTGGTCGGGGGGGTTCCAGTCGACGGTGACCGTCCGTGCGGGCAGTTCGCCGGTCAGCGGGTGGACGGTGAAGTGGACCTGGCCCGGAGGGCAGACCATCAGCAGCCTGTGGAACGGCCAGCAGACCGTGTCCGGCTCCAGCGTGAGCGTCCGCAACGCCTCCTACAACGGCTCCATCGCGGCGGGCTCCTCAACCACCTTCGGCTTCACCGCCAACGGCACCGCGGCCACCCCCACGGCCACCTGCACCAGCCCCTGATTCGATTCGGGCCGGGCGGTGGTCTCCGCCGCCCGGCCCGTACACGCTGCGCGGAGTACGAGCCCGGCGAGGAGCCGCACCGGCTGTCCGACTACCGCTTCCCCGCCGGCGGGCCGTGGCCGGACCCGAAAGGCATGGTCGACGAGCTGCACGCGCGTGACGTCAAGGTGCTGCTCTGGCAGATCCCGCTCATGAAGATGCGGCCGCATCCCACCGGCCAGGCCAGGGTCGACGCCGGCGCAGCCCTCCAGCGAGGTCTCGTCATCCGGGAGGCGGACGGCCGGCCGTACCGTAACAGGGGCTGGTGGTTCCCGCTCGCCCTCATGCCGGACCTCAGCTCCGACGAGGCGCGCAACTGGTGGACGGCCAGGCGCCGCTACCTCGTCGAGGAGGTCGGCGTCGACGGGTTCAAGACCGACGGCGGTGAACACGCGTGGGGCCGTGATCTGCGCTACGCCGACGGTCGCCGGGGCGCGAGCGGCAACGGGTTGTTCCCCGTGCACTACGCGCGCGCGTTCGGCGACCTGGCTGCGCTCGTGCGGCAAGGCCCCGGTGACGTTCAGCCGCGCGGGGTTCGCCGGGTCGCAGCCACACGGCGCGTTCTGGGCGGGCGACGAGGACTCGACGTGGGAGGCGTACCGCTCCTCCGTCATCGCCGGGATCACCGCGTCGGCCTGCGGCATCGTCTACTGGGGCTGGGACCTCGCGAGGTTCTCCGGCGACGTCCCCTCCGCGGAGCTGTACCTGCGGGCGGCAGGGACCTCCGCGTTCATGCCGATCATGCAGTACCACTCGGAGTTCAACCACCATCGCTCGCCGTCCCGCGACCGGACCCCGTGGAACATCGCCCGGCGTACGGGCGACGAGCGGGTGCTCCCGGTGTTCAGGAAGTTCGCTCACCTGCGCGAGCGGCTCGTGCCGTACCTGGCCGAGCAGGCGCGGGTCGCGGTCGCAGGCGGCCCGCCGCTGATGCGCGGCCTGTTCTTCGACCACCCGGCCGGTACCAGCTCAGCGACGCCCTGCTCGTGCTACCCGTCGCCGACCCCGGCGCCGTGGACGTGCGGGCGTACGTACCCGCCGGTGAGTGGGTCGACGTGTGGACCGGCTCGCCCGTGAGCGGATCGCAGGAGGTCACCCTGCCGGCCCCGATCGACCGGCCTCCAGTGCTGTGCAAGGCCGACCACTGGCCCGACCTTTCCTTCGTGTTCACAACCTGACCGCGAAGCTCGCCACCCGATGGCGAGCCAGGTGGACAGCTCGTTGGCGGTGTGACCGGGGGCGAACTGGAATGTCCGGCCGCGGATCTCCGCGGCAGCCGGGTAGAGCGAAACATGCTGGGAGGAACCGGAGGTGTCATTTCGCGAACCCACCGGTTCTGCTCCACCGCAGCGTGTCGGACCCGCGCCGGAAGACGACCACCTTCCCTCCGTCGCGGGCCGACACCCGCAGGTCGCGCATGGGGACCGTCAGACTTCTTCGACGCTGCTCGGCTCGCGCCGCGACAGGTCGATGCCGAGCTCCTCCGCCGCGCGGAAGACATCCTCGTCGGTGTCGCGCATCTCGATGGACATGCCGTCGCTGGAGAGCACCTCGACGTTGAGGCACAGCGACTGCATTTCCTTGATGAGGACCTTGAAGGACTCAGGGATACCCGGCTCGGGGATGTTCTCGCCCTTGACGA
>NZ_JALLPO010000095.1 GCF_023276435.1 Sphaerisporangium perillae | reverse complement strand
TGCCGGTGCACGAGAAGGCCAGGGCCGAGCAGCTCGTCGCCGACGCGCGCCAGGCGATCAAGGAGGAGGCGCCGGTCGAGCGCCTGCGCGACCTCAGTTCGGAGCTGCAGCAGGTCTTCCACAGCCTCAGCGCCGTGTCCGCCCCGCAGGGCGAGCCCGCGGGCGCCGGGCAGCAGGCCGGCGCCGGGCAGGCCGAGGGCGCGCCCAAGGGTGACGACGTCATCGACGCCGAGTTCACGACATCGGACTGAGGGACGACATGGCCGACGAACGCGGCAGGACACCGCCGGGCACGAATCGCCCACCGCCCCCCGGCCCGGTCCCGGGGGCGCCGGGAACCGGACCGGAGGCGTGGGCCGCCTCCCAGGTCGCCGAGCCGGCCGGTGAGGTGACCGAGAACGAGGGCGTGTCCCCGGTCGAGGACATGGACGCGAAGATCGCCGAGCTGGAGGACCGCTGGTTGAGGTCCGCCGCCGAGCTGGACAACCTGCGCAAGCGCATAGCCAGGGACGCCGAGCGCATCCGCGCCGAGGAACGGGCCCGCACGGTGCGGGAGCTGTTGCCGATCATCGACAACCTAGACCTCGCCCTGCGGCACGCCGACGCCGATCCCGGGGCCGTCGTCGAAGGCGTGCGCGCGGTACGGGACCAGGCCGTCGCCATGCTGGCCCGGCTCGGGTTCCCCCGCCACGACGAGGTGGGGGTGCCGTTCAACCCGGCGCACCACGAGGCCGTGGGCACGGTGGCGAACCCGGAGGTCCCGCCCGGGACGGTGGCCGACGTCGTACGGCCCGGCTACGGCGACCGCGAGCGCCAGCTACGCCCCGCCGCCGTGATCGTCTCCATGACACCGGAATAGCGTCATGGCGGCGCGCGACTTCTACGAGGTGCTGGGAGTGCCGAAGACGGCGAGCCAGGACGAGATCCAGCGCGCCTATCGCAAGCTCGCCCGCGCCTACCACCCGGACGTGAACAAGGACCCGGGCGCCGAGGAGAGGTTCAAGGACGTCTCCGAGGCCTACGACGTGCTGTCCGACCCCGACAAGCGGCGGCGGTACGACGCGTTCGGGCCCGACTGGCGGTCGGTGCCCGAGGACGTCGACCCGGAGGCCTGGGCCAGGGGGCGTGCGCGGGCCGGAGCGGGAGCCGGCCGGGGTGCCGGTTCGCCGTGGGGACGCGCCGCGGGTGCCGGGCAGGGCCAGGGCTTCCGGTTCACCTCCGACCAGCCCGACATGGATATCGACCTGGAAGAGCTGCTGGGCGGCATGTTCGGTGGAGGCAGGCGGCGGTGGGGACCGGTTCCCGGGGCCGACCAGGAGGCCGAGATCACTCTCAGCGTCGACGAGGCCTATCACGGCGGGCGCCGCACCGTCACCCTCCAAGGGCCGCACGGGCCGCGCACCCTCCAGGTGACGATCCCTCCGGGGGTGACGCAGGGACAGCGCATCAGGCTCGCGGGCCAGGGCGGCCACGGCGGGGACGGCGGCCGGGCGGGCGACCTGTACCTGATCGTCCGCATCTCCGACCCGCGTTACCGCGTCGAGGGCCGCGACATCTACGTGCCGCTGCCTCTCGCCCCCTGGGAAGCGGCGCTCGGCGCGACCGTCGCGATCGACACCCCCGGCGGCGAGGCGAAGGTGAAGGTGCCGCCGGGAACCTCCAGCGGCCGCCGCCTTCGCCTGCGCGGGCGCGGGCTGCCGAACCCCAAGGGCACGCCCGGCGACCTGTACGCCGAGGCGCGCATCATGGTGCCTGCCACGCTCGCCGACGAGGAGCGGCACCTGTTCGAGCAGCTCGCGGCGGTGTCCCGGTTCAACCCGAGGAGGGCGGTGTCATGAACGTGAGGCGGGTCCCGGTGACGACGGCGCTGACCTCGCTGCCGGGCATTGGCCTGGAGTCGTTCGCCCGGGCGGGAGGGCTGCACCCCGATCAGGTGCGCAGGCTGGTCGCTCTTGGTCTGCTGGAGCCGATGTCCTGGCGCGGCGAGGACTTGAGGTTCCCGCCGTCGCAGCTGGTGGTGCTCGGCCGCATCGAGCGGCTGCACTCTGGTCTGTCTCTCAACTACGCCTCGCTGGGTGTGGTGCTCGATCTGCTGGATCGGATCGCGGAGCTGGAGTCGGCTCTGCGCCGTCACTCACGACCTACGGGAGTGTCATCGTGGACCCGAACCGACTGACCCAGAAATCGCAGGAAGCCGTGCATGACGCGCAGACCAAGGCGATCCGCTTCGGGCACACCGAGGTCGATGGT
>NZ_JALLPO010000094.1 GCF_023276435.1 Sphaerisporangium perillae | reverse complement strand
ATCGAGCGGCTGCACTCTGGTCTGTCTCTCAACTACGCCTCGCTGGGTGTGGTGCTCGATCTGCTGGATCGGATCGCGGAGCTGGAGTCGGCTCTGCGCCGTCACTCACGACCTACGGGAGTGTCATCGTGGACCCGAACCGACTGACCCAGAAATCGCAGGAAGCCGTGCATGACGCGCAGACCAAGGCGATCCGCTTCGGGCACACCGAGGTCGATGGTGAGCATCTGCTGCTGGCGTTGCTCGAACAGCCCGACGGGCTTGTACCGCGCCTGCTGTCGGCGGCCGGGGGTGACCCGGACAAGCTGACGCTGGAGCTGGAGGCCGAGCTGCGGCGGCGGCCCAAGGTCAGCGGCCCTGGCGCCGCGCCCGGCGAGGTGTACATCACCCGGCGTCTGTCGCGGCTGCTCGACAACGCCGACCGGGAGGCCGGGCGGCTGAAGGATGAGTATGTCTCGGTGGAGCACCTGCTGATGGCGCTGATGGACGAAGGCGCCGAGAGCACGGCCGGTCGTCTGCTCCAGGGGCATGGGATGGTCAGGGAGCGTCTGCTGGAGGTGCTCACCCAGGTCCGCGGCAACCAGCGGGTGACCTCCGCCCATCCTGAGGTCGCCTACGAGGCGCTGGAGAAGTACGGGATCGACCTGGTGGCCGCCGCCAGGGCCGGCAAGCTGGACCCGGTCGTCGGCCGGGACGCCGAGATCCGCCGGGTCGTGCAGATCCTGTCCCGCAAGACCAAGAACAATCCGGTCCTGATCGGCGACCCGGGCGTCGGCAAGACCGCGATCGTCGAGGGGCTCGCGCAGCGCATCACCCGGGGGGACGTCCCCGAGGGGCTGAAGGACAAGACCATCTTCAGCCTGGACATGGGTTCGCTGATCGCGGGCGCGAAGTACCGGGGCGAGTTCGAGGAGCGGCTGAAGGCGGTGCTGACCGAGGTCAAGGCGTCCGAGGGGCGGATCTTGCTGTTCATCGACGAGGTGCACAACGTCGTGGGCGCCGGAGCGACCGAAGGGGCCATGGACGCCGGCAACATGCTCAAGCCGATGCTGGCCCGCGGTGAGCTGCATCTCATCGGCGCCACGACGATCGTGGAGTACCGCAAGTACATCGAGAAGGACGCGGCGCTCGAGCGTCGCTTCCAGCCGGTCTTCGTGGACGAGCCGTCCGTCGAGGACGCCGTCTCCATCCTGCGTGGCCTGCGGGAACGCCTGGAGGTGTATCACGGGGTGAAGATCCAGGACAGCGCGATCGTCGCCGCCGTCGTCCTCAGCCACCGCTACATCTCCGACCGGTTCCTGCCCGACAAGGCGATCGACCTGGTCGACGAGGCCTGCGCGATGCTGCGCACCGAGATCGACTCGATGCCGGCCGAGCTGGACGAGCTGACGCGGCGGGTGATGCGGCTGGAGATCGAGGAGGCCGCCCTGGCCAAGGAGGAGGACCCGGCGAGCGTGCGGCGCCTGGAGACGCTCCGCAGGGAACTGGCCGACCTGCGGGCCGAGGCCGACGCCATGCGCGCCCAGTGGGAGGCCGAGCGGCACGCGCTGAAGAAGGTCCAGCAGCTGCGCCAGGAGATCGAGATGGTGCGGCGCGAGGCCGAGCAGGCCGAGCGCAGGTACGACCTCAACCGGGCCGCCGAGCTGATGCACGGCCAGCTGCCCGAGCTGGAGAGGAAGCTGCACGCGGCCGAGGAGCAGCTGGAATCCAAGCAGGGCGGCCACCGGCTGCTCCGCGAGGTGGTGACCGAGGAGGAGATCGCCGGGATCGTGTCCCGGTGGACCGGCATCCCGGTCAGCCGGCTGAAGGAGGGCGAGCGGGAGAAGCTGCTGCGCCTGGATGAGATCCTGCACGAGCGGGTCATCGGCCAGGACCAGGCCGTGCGGGCGGTGGCCGACGCGATCATCCGCGCACGCTCGGGCATCAAGGACCCCCGCCGCCCGATCGGCTCGTTCATCTTCCTCGGCCCGACGGGCGTGGGGAAGACCGAGCTGGCCAAGGCGCTGGCGCAGGCCCTGTTCGACACCGAGGAGAACATGGTCCGCGTCGACATGAGCGAGTACCAGGAGCGCCACACCGTCAGCCGGCTCGTCGGCGCGCCTCCCGGGTACGTCGGCTACGAGGAGGGCGGCCAGCTCACCGAGGCGGTGCGGCGCAAGCCGTACTCCGTCGTGCTGTTCGACGAGATGGAGAAGGCGCACCCGGACGTGTTCAACACCCTGCTCCAGGTGCTGGACGACGGGCGGCTGACCGATGCCCAGGGCCGCACGGTCGACTTCCGCAACACCGTCATCATCATGACGTCGAACATCGGGTCGCCGTACCTGATGGACGGCGTGACACCCGAGGGGGAGATCGATCCGCGGGCGCGCGAGCTCGTCATGGGCGAACTGCGGTCGCACTTCCGGCCGGAGTTCCTCAACCGGGTCGACGACACCGTGCTGTTCAAGCCGCTCACCGAACCGGAGATCGAGCGGATCGTCGCGCTGATGTTCGACGACATCAGGACTCGGCTGGCCGATCGCCGCATGACCCTGCAGGTCACCGAGGCCGCGCTGCGGTTCATCGCCGAGCAGGGCTTCGACCCGGTCTACGGCGCCCGGCCGCTGCGCCGGTTCATCGCCCGCGAGGTCGAGACGCGCGTGGCGCGCGCCCTGATCGCCGGGGACGTCCGTGACGGGGCCGTCATCCGGGTCGACGAGTCCGGCGGCGAGATCACCGTCTCCTACCAGAACCCGGCAGACGAGGAAGCCGAGCAGGCGGCC
>NZ_JALLPO010000093.1 GCF_023276435.1 Sphaerisporangium perillae | reverse complement strand
CGAAGCCCTTGTCGCGCAGCCGCTCGGCCCATGCCTCCTGGACCCCCGTGATGTCCCACCCTCTGGCGGCGATCCACCCGAGGTGGGTCTCCAGCACCTGGCCGACGTTCATCCGGCCGGGCACGCCCAGGGGGTTGAGGATGATGTCCACCGGGGTGCCGTCCTCCAGGAACGGCATGTCCTCGACGGGCAGGATCTTGGAGATGACGCCCTTGTTACCGTGGCGTCCCGCCAGCTTGTCACCATCGGTGATCTTGCGCTTCTGGGCGACGTAGACCCGGACCAGCTCGTTCACGCCGGGGGGGAGCTCGTCGCCCTCCTCGCGGCTGAACACCCGGACACCGATGACCTTGCCCATCTCGCCGTGCGGCACCTTCAGGGAGGTGTCGCGGACCTCGCGGGCCTTCTCCCCGAAGATGGCGCGCAGCAGGCGCTCCTCGGGGGTCAGCTCGGTCTCGCCCTTCGGGGTGACCTTGCCGACGAGGATGTCACCGGGCACCACCTCGGCGCCGATGCGGATGATGCCGCGCTCGTCGAGGTCTGCCAGGACCTCCTCGGAGACGTTCGGGATGTCCCGGGTGATCTCCTCAGGGCCCAGCTTGGTGTCGCGGGCGTCGACCTCGTGCTCCTCGATGTGGATCGAGGAGAGCACGTCGTCCTGCACCAGGCGCTGGGACAGGATGATCGCGTCTTCGTAGTTGTGGCCCTCCCACGGCATGAACGCCACCAGGAGGTTCTTGCCCAGCGCCATCTCGCCGTCGTCGGTGCAAGGACCGTCGGCGACGACCTGGTTGACCTCGATCCGGTCGCCCTCGCGGACGATGGGCTTCTGGTTGAAGCAGGTGCCCTGGTTGGAACGCTTGAACTTGGCGACACGGTAAGTCGTACGCGTGCCGTCGTCGTTCATCACGGTGACGTAGTCGGCCGAGACCTCCTCGACCACACCGGCCTTCTCGGCGGTGATGACGTCGCCGGCGTCGGTCGCCGCGCGGTATTCCATGCCGGTGCCGACCAGCGGGGCCTCGCTCTTGAGCAGCGGGACCGACTGGCGCTGCATGTTGGAGCCCATGAGCGCGCGGTTGGCGTCGTCGTGCTCCAGGAACGGGATCATCGCGGTCGCCACCGACACCATCTGGCGCGCCGAGACGTCCATGTAGTCGACCTCGTTCGGCCGGATGAACTCGACCTCGCCGCCCTTACGGCGGACCAGGACGCGGTCCTCGGCGAACGTGCCGTCGGGCTGCAACGGGGTGTTCGCCTGGGCGATGACGTGCCTGTCCTCCTCATCGGCGGTCAGGTAGTCAATGTCCTCGGTGACGCGGCCGTCCACGACCTTGCGGTAGGGGGTCTCGACGAAACCGAACGAGTTGACCCGTCCGAAGGACGACAGCGAGCCGATCAGACCGATGTTCGGGCCTTCCGGCGTCTCGATCGGGCACATGCGGCCGTAGTGGGACGGGTGCACGTCGCGGACCTCGAAGCCGGCCCGCTCACGGGACAGACCACCGGGCCCCAGCGCGGACAGACGCCGCTTGTGCGTCAGGCCGGCCAGCGGGTTGGTCTGGTCCATGAACTGCGAGAGCTGGGAGGTGCCGAAGAACTCCTTGATCGACGCCACGACCGGGCGGATGTTGATCAGAGTCTGCGGCGTGATCGCCTCGACGTCCTGGGTGGTCATCCGCTCGCGGACGACGCGCTCCATGCGGGCCAGGCCCAGGCGGACCTGGTTCTGGATGAGCTCGCCGACCGTGCGCAGGCGGCGGTTGCCGAAGTGGTCGATGTCGTCGGTCTCGACGACGATCTCACCGTTCGCCCCGGGCATCGAGATCTCGCCGGCGTGCAGCCGGACGATGTACTCGATCGTGGCGACGATGTCCTCTTCGGTCAGCGTCCCCTGGTTGATCTCGGCGTCGACGCCGAGCTTCTTGTTGATCTTGTAGCGGCCGACCTTGGCGAGGTCGTAACGCTTGTGGTTGAAGTACAGGTTCTCCAGCAGCGTCTGAGCGGACTCCTTCGTCGGAGGCTCGCCCGGGCGCAGCTTGCGGTAGATGTCCAGCAGCGCGTCGTCCTGGCCGGAGGTGTGATCCTTCTCCAGGGTGGCGCGCATCGACTCGTACTGACCGAAACGCTCGAGAATCTGGTCGGTGGTCCAGCCCAGTGCCTTGAGAAGCACGGTGACGGCCTGCTTGCGCTTGCGGTCGATGCGAACACCGACGCTGTCGCGCTTGTCGATCTCGAACTCGAGCCACGCACCGCGTGAGGGGATCACCTTGCAGCCGTACAGGTCCTTGTCGGAGGTCTTGTCGACCGAACGGTCGAAATAGACACCTGGGGACCGCACCAGCTGCGAGACCACGACACGCTCGGTGCCGTTGATGATGAAGGTGCCCTTGGAGGTCATGAGCGGGAAATCGCCCATGAACACCGTCTGGCTCTTGATCTCACCGGTGGTGTTATTGATGAACTCCGCCGTCACGAACATCGGGGCGGAGAAGGTCATGTCCTTGTCTTTGCACTCATCGACCGAGTACTTGGGCGGCTCGAACCGGTGGTCGCGGAACGACAAAGACATCGTTCCGGAGAAGTCCTCGATGGGACTGATCTCTTCGAAGATCTCTTCGAGACCGGACTGGGCCGGAACGTCCTTGCGCCCGGCCTGACGAGCCGCTTCGACCCGCGACCGCCATTTCTCGTTGCCGAGCAGCCAGTCGAAGGACTCGGTCTGCAGAGCGAGAAGATCGGGAACTTCGAGCGGCTCCTGAATGCGCGCGAAAGATACGCGGCGGGGACCAGCGGGTACGGCGAAGGCGTTGCGCGAGGCTGCCAACAGATGTCCTTCCG
>NZ_JALLPO010000092.1 GCF_023276435.1 Sphaerisporangium perillae | reverse complement strand
AGCTTTGTGGTCAAGTCCTCGGCCTATTAGTACCGGTCAGCTCCACACCTTACGATGCTTCCACCTCCGGCCTATCAACCCAGTCGTCTACTGGGAGCCTTACCCCCTCGCGGGGTGGGAGACCTCATCTCAAGGCGGGCTTCCCGCTTAGATGCTTTCAGCGGTTATCCCTCCCGAACGTAGCCAACCAGCCGTGCTCTTGGCAGAACAACTGGCACACCAGAGGTTCGTCCGTCCCGGTCCTCTCGTACTAGGGACAGCCCCTTTCAAGTCTCCTGCGCGCGCAGCGGATAGGGACCGAACTGTCTCGCGACGTTCTAAACCCAGCTCGCGTACCGCTTTAATGGGCGAACAGCCCAACCCTTGGGACCTACTCCAGCCCCAGGATGCGACGAGCCGACATCGAGGTGCCAAACCATCCCGTCGATATGGACTCTTGGGGAAGATCAGCCTGTTATCCCCGGGGTACCTTTTAGCCGTTGAGCGACGGCGCTTCCACATGCCACCGCCGGATCACTAGTCCCAGCTTTCGCTCCTGCTCGACCTGTCGGTCTCACAGTCAAGCCCCCTTGTGCACTTACACTCAACACCTGATTGCCAACCAGGCTGAGGGAACCTTTGGGCGCCTCCGTTACCCTTTAGGAGGCAACCGCCCCAGTTAAACTACCCACCAGACACTGTCCCCCACCCGGATACACGGGCGCGGGTTAGACATCCAAAACGACCAGAGTGGTATTTCACCAATGACTCCACCCGAACTAGCGTCCGAGCTTCACCGTCTCCCACCTATCCTACACAAGCCGTCCCAAACACCAATGTCAAGCTGTAGTGAAGGTCCCGGGGTCTTTCCGTCCTGCTGCGCGTAACGAGCATCTTTACTCGTAGTGCAATTTCGCCGGGTCTGTGGTTGAGACAGCGGGGAAGTCGTTACGCCATTCGTGCAGGTCGGAACTTACCCGACAAGGAATTTCGCTACCTTAGGATGGTTATAGTTACCACCGCCGTTTACCGGCGCTTAAGTTCTCACCTTCGCCACACACAAGTGCACGGCTAAGCGGTCCCCTTAACGTTCCGGCACCGGGCAGGCGTCAGTCCGTATACATCGTCTTACGACTTCGCACGGACCTGTGTTTTTAGTAAACAGTCGCTTCCCCCTGGCCACTGCGACCACCACCAGCTCAGAGTGCAAGACCCATCACCAGCAGAGGTCCCCCTTCTCCCGAAGTTACGGGGGCAATTTGCCGAGTTCCTTAACCACAGTTCACCCGAACGCCTCGGTATTCTCTACCTGACCACCTGAGTCGGTTTAGGGTACGGGCCGCCGGCACACTCACTAGAGGCTTTTCTCGGCAGCATGGGATCACCCACTTCACCACAATCGGCTCGGCATCACATCTCACCCTACATGCGGCACGGATTTACCTATGCCACGGGCTACATGCTTACCCCAGGAACAACCATCGCCTGGGATGGGCTACCCTCCTGCGTCACCCCATCGCTTACCTACTACCAGATCAGGCCAGGCGTTCAGCCTCACCCCAGCCCCGAAGGGCCGAAGGGCTTAAGGACCCTTAGTATCACTGGATTCGATATTGGCGCATGCTAGCGGGTACGGGAATATCAACCCGTTGTCCATCGACTACGCCTGTCGGCCTCGCCTTAGGTCCCGACTTACCCTGGGCGGATTAGCCTAGCCCAGGAACCCTTGGTCATCCGGCGCAGAAGTTTCTCACTTCTGATTCGCTACTCATGCCTGCATTCTCACTCGCACGGCCTCCACAACTCGATCACTCGGCTGCTTCGCCGGCCGCACGACGCTCCCCTACCCATCCACACACCTAGACACAGTCACCCATGCCGGGCTATACGCGTGAATGCCACGACTTCGGCGGTGTACTTGAGCCCCGCTACATTGTCGGCGCAGAATCACTTGACCAGTGAGCTATTACGCACTCTTTCAAGGGTGGCTGCTTCTAAGCCAACCTCCTGGTTGTCACTGCGACTCCACATCCTTTCCCACTTAGCACACGCTTAGGGGCCTTAGTCGGTGGTCTGGGCTGTTTCCCTCTCGACTACGGAGCTTATCCCCCGCAGTCTCACTGCCACGCTCTCACTTACCGGCATTCGGAGTTTGGCTGACGTCAGTAACCCGGTAAGGCCCATCAGCCATCCAGTGCTCTACCTCCGGCAAGAAACACGTGACGCTGCACCTAAATGCATTTCGGGGAGAACCAGCTATCACGGAGTTTGATTGGCCTTTCACCCCTACACACAGATCATCCCCCAGGTTTTCAACCCTGGTGGGTTCGGTCCTCCACACGGTCTTACCCGCGCTTCAACCTGCCCATGCGTAGATCACTCCGCTTCGGGTCCACAGCATGCGACTAAAACGCCCTATTCAGACTCGCTTTCGCTACGGCTCCCCCACACGGGTTAACCTCGCCACACACCATGACTCGCAGGCTCATTCTTCAAAAGGCACGCAGTCACATCACGACCACCACAAGGATGGTCACGCTCCTACGGCTTGTAGGCACACGGTTTCAGGTACTATTTCACGACCCCTCACCGGGGCGCTTTTCACCTTTCCCTCACGGTACTCGTTCACTATCGGTCATCAGGGAGTATTTAGGCTTACCAGGTGGTCCTGGCAGATTCACACAGGATTCCTCGAGCCCCGTGCTACTTGGGATCCCCTCAAACAGTCGGCAGAGTTTCGCCTACCCGACTCTCACGGTCTACGGCGCCACTTCCCAGAAGCTTCGACTACCCCACCGATTTATCACTGTTCGCAGTCTCGGCAGAAACCACAAGAGGGTCCCACAACCCCACACACGCAACACCTGCCGGCTATCACACGCGCATGGTTTAGCCTCATCCGCTTTCGCTCACCACTACTCACGGAATCACTATTGTTTTCTCTTCCTACGGGTACTGAGATGTTTCACTTCCCCGCGTTACCACCAACCGCCCTATACATTCAGACGGCGGCAACACCACATGACTGGTGCTAGGTTTCCCCATTCGGACATCCCCGGATCAACGTCTGGTTGGCGACTCCCCGAGGCTTAACGCAGCCTCCCACGTCCTTCATCGGCTCCTGATGCCAAGGCATCCACCGTGTGCCCTAAAAAACTTGGCCACAAAGATGCTCGCGTCCACTATGCAATTCACAAACAACAAACAGGCCACCAGCCAGACCCACCACCAGAC
>NZ_JALLPO010000091.1 GCF_023276435.1 Sphaerisporangium perillae | reverse complement strand
TGGCCTCGGGTCCGGCGCAAGCCCTGGCCATGGTGGACGAGCTGATCGCCTTGGACCGGCTCCCCGGTTCGCATTTGGTTCCGACCGTACGCGGGGAGCTGCTGGCCCGCCTCGGCCGGCGACCGGAGGCGCGCGCCGAGCTGGAGCTGGCCGCCCGGCTGTGCGCCAACCAGCGCGAACGCTCAGTGCTGCTGCGCAAGGCGGCCGCGCTGGGCTGACTTCTCCAGCTCGGCCGGCCGGGAATCGAGCGCGGCCCGGATGCCGTCGATCGCGTCGGCCCCGACGGCCAGGCGCAGCGACGGCTCCGCCACCCGACGGCCGGCAATAGGCGGGTAGCCGTCGAGCAGGTCGAGGGCGCGGCTGATGTCGGGGATGTTGGCGCCGCTGGTCAGCACGTAGATCGGGGTGCCGTTGCCGTCACAGATCAGATGGTGTTTGGAACCGGGCTTGCTGCGGTTGACCGGCGACGGGCCTGTCCCGAGACCCCATTTTTGGCGTCGATGTGATGGCCGTCCATCGCCGCGCGCGACCAGTCGATCCGGTTCGCTGTGTTCAACCCCCGGCGCGCTCTTCCGACACAAGGTCAGATGGTGGTGAGCGGTTGCCGGCTCAGTAGCCAGGGAGTGATCTGCTCCTAAGGCTTCGGGATCGCCACCGCGTTGTACGGAGAGTCCGGCGTTGACGGAGTGCCGAGGCGTGCGTTCGGCAGGTAAAGGCGGTCGCCGAACGACGCCACTGTGGTCGGCACGTCGAAGCGCGGGTCGGTGACCTTCGTGGCCAGGCTGCCTGACGTCCCCGACCGGTTCAGTTCGAACACGGCGACCGTGCTCAGCCGGTTCTGCACCACGTAGAGCGTGTTCTGCTCGACCAGGATGCCGTCGCCGCCGGTCAGCACCTCGCTGCCGAGGTCGACCTGCTTGGTCTCGCCGGTCGCCGGGTCCACTCGGAACAGCTTGCCCGTGTTGGTCTGCACGATCAGCAGGGCTCGGCCGTCCGGCGTCTCCGCGATGCCGTTCGTGTTGATCGCCCCCGGGATCAGGACGAAATCCCCGGTCAGCGGGATGGTTGTGAACGTCGCGGGCAGCTGGCCGTTGTGCCCGAACTGGATCTTGTAGAGCACTGCCTTGCGCGAATCGGTGAAGTACGCGGCCTCATCCGTGACCACCACGTCGTTGACCATCGTGTCGGTGTCCGCGAACTTGTAGCCGGCCAGCACCGCACCGGTCTTGGCGTCGACGACCCGCGCGTCGCCCGCCGTCGAGCCGGCGACGAACAGGCGGTTACGCGAGTCGATCTTCAGACCGTTCGACGGCGTGCCAGGTCCCTGGCTGAACACCTCGCCCTCGCCAGTGCGCAGATCGACGCGGTACAGCGAACCCTCGGTCCGCGAGCCGAAGTAGGCCGTCGGCCCATTCGCGATCGCGATGCCCTCTGGCGGGAAGCCGTTCGGCAAGGCGAACTCCGTGGGGAACGTGCTTTCCCTGGACTCCGCGGCGGCGGCCGGGGTAACCGCGGCGGCGGCCGGGGTAACGCTGGCGAGGGTGGCCCCGAGCACGAGCACGGTCAGCACAGCGAATGCTCGCGACATCTCACTCCTAACTTGCACGTATGTTGCGCCACAGTCTTACGCTGTGCTGGGCTGAGCGCCCGGGTTGCCAGGCGATCCATAGGAGATTCACACCTGTTTCCTAGGTCCTGTATCCGGGCCAACTCGGCGCAGGCACGCTGAGGGCCGGCGCGGCTCGCGCAGACGTCTACCCGGGAAACCCGTTGAGCGCCTCACCTGCGAGGGATCACTCGTTCGCTGGCTGTTCACATTCCCGACGGGATTGCTTCATCGAAGCAGTCTTACCGATCTCCTACGTTCTCCAATGCAACCTGAAACAACCCTGAGAGAATCCGGAGAAATCGTGCCCTCTTCTCGAGTTCGTACCGCCTTGGTGGGCGCCACGGCCGTAATCGCCTCATTGGCGGCGTCCGGCGTCGCGTTCGCCGACCACGGCGCCGGATCGAAGTCCACCACGACGACCGGGCCCACCACGACCGTCGCACCGTACGTCCTGCCCGTTGCGAAGGGCGTAAGCGTCACGTCTCTTCTCACCGTTGCCGACAAGCCCGCGGCCAACGGCTACCAGATGGTCGGCATCCCCGACGGCTTGGGGGCCTACCGCAGTGGCCGCGACCTGATCCTCTACATGAACCAGGAGCTCCGCGCGACCCAAGGCCTCGTGCGCGCGCACGGCCAGAAGGGAGCCTTCGTCTCCAAGCTGCAGATCGACCCCCGGACGGGCGCCGTGAAGAGCGGCTCCGACCTGATCACGTCTGTCAACTACTGGGACTACCCCGGCCAGAAGTGGGCGAGCGCGCCCGTGGCTCCGGCCGGAGCGGCTGCCGACACGCACACCAGCGCCCTCGCCCGCTTCTGCTCCGGGTATCTCGCCCCCGCCGGCACGTTGAGCAACGGGCACAAGGGCTACGCCGGTCGGGTCTACTTCGCCAACGAGGAGACCGGCGACGAGGGCCGTGTCTTCGGTGTGACCGATGACGGCGTCGCCACGCAGCTCCCGCGTCTGGGCCTGCTCGGCTGGGAGAACACGCTCGTGGCGGCCAACAAGAGCGACACGACTCTCGTCGTCGGAAACGAGGACGTCAACACCGGCCAGCTTCGGATCTACGCCGGGCGCAAGCAGTCCACCGGCTCGGCCGTCGAGAAGGCGGGCCTGACCAACGGCACGCTGGGTGTGCTCGACGTGGCCTCCCACGCCGTCGCGACCGATGCGGAGTTCCGCGCCAAGTACGGCAAGAACACGCCGGTCAAGGTGGCCGTCAGCCCGCTCGACTGGACCAAGAACGGCGTGCAGCAGAACGCCGACGCGGCCAAGTCCGGCCTGACCCTCAACCGCATCGAGGACGGCGCCTTCGACCCGCGCCGCCCCAACGACTACTACTTCGTGACCACCGGGGGTGGAGACACCACCGCCTCGCCCACGGAGCCGGGCGTCGCCCGTGACGGTGGCGGCCTGTGGCGGCTGCGGTTCGCCGACATCGAGCGCCCCGAGAAGGGCGGCACGCTGACCCTGCTGCTTGACGGCAGCGAGGCGCCGTACCTGAACATGCCCGACAACATCACGATCGACCAGCGCGGCAACCTCCTGATCCAGGAGGACACGGGCAACAACCCGCACCTGGGCCGGATCGTGGCCTACAGGATCGCCGACGGTGCGCGTGGCGTGCTCGCGCAGTTCGACCCCAAGCTGTTCAGCCCGACCGCCAACTCTGCCACCTTCCTGACCCAGGATGAGGAGTCCAGCGGCATCATCCCGAACCCGTCGGGTGGGCCGAACTCCTTCCTGTTCGACGCCCAGATCCACACCGACAAGGGCCTGCCCGCCGGCACCGGTCCGGGCACGGTTGAGGAGTACGTCGAGCGCGGCCAGCTGCTGTCGCTGACCGTGCAGTCGTGGTCCAAGGTCTACACCGCGCAGTAACCCATGGCACGGCCCTTCCCGGCATCTCCGGGGAGGGCCGTTCCGCTGCCAGGGTTGCTCAGTGACGACCTACAAAATGATCGGCTACCTACCGCCCCTTGGCGTTCCTGCACGCGGGCGCTATCACTCCAGAGCCTCGACTTCCGCCCACCGCCCCAGACCCTCAGCGCGAGCGCCAGATTGTTCCGGCTCGTCAGTCGCGCGGGATTACTGAGGTAGTGGCCAATGCGCAGTCTCATCGAACGATCCATTTGATACCGTCCGACCTCGTCCCGATGCACCCAGCGCACCTCGCGTGACTCGTAGCTGGGGGTCGGTTCGCCACTGACGGCGCGCGCGCTGTTACCGTCCAGGTCGGTGCCTGACGACCCCGGATGGCGTGGGTAGGACTACGCCGGACCTGTACGCGATCATGACCAGTTGGGCCCGGTCACGGGCGTCCAATTTGGTCAGCAGGTGGCTGACATGGGTCTTGACGGTCGAGTAGCTCACGTACATCTCGGCAGCGATTTCCACATTGGACAGTCCACGTGCGACGGCGTTCAGCACGTCGAACTCGCGCTGTGTCAGGCCCGGCAGCGCCGTGGTGGCTGGTGTCGGGTCACGGTCGGGTTCGTCCGGAAGCGGTCGCCGGACGAACTGCTCGATGAGCCGGCGGGTGATGTGCGGCGACAGCAGCGCCTCGCCGGCCGCCACGGTCTTCACCGCGGCGATCAGGTCGGTCGGCGCGATGTCCTTGAGCAGAAAGCCGCTCGCTCCGGCCCGAAGCGCGTGGTAGACGTATTCATCCGCGTCAAACGTGGTGAGCACGAGCGCACGAACGCCGACAGTATGCGCGCTGGCCGTCAGGTGTCGCGTCGCCTCAATCCCGTCCATCTCCGGCATCCGGATGTCCATGACCACGAGGTCGGGTCTCAGCTCGCGGGCGGCGGCCAGGGCCTGCACACCGTTCGCTGCTTCGCCGACCACCGTGATGTCCGGGTCGGAGTTGAGGATCAGCGCGAATCCGCTGCGCAGCAGCGGCTGGTCGTCGGCCACGATTACTCGGATCATCTGATGGTTGTTCCGGCTTCCAGCGGTTGGGTCGGCAGGGTGGCGACGACGAGGTATCCGTCCGGGGTCGGCTTGGCGGTCAGTTCGCCGCCGTACATCGCCACTCGCTCCCGCATGCCCGCATGCCCGTGGCCGGACTCTGTTCCCGCCGGAGTCTTCGCTCGGCCGTCGTCGTTGACCTCGATCGTCAGCGTACCGGCCGCGTGGGTGAGCGACACCCGGGCCTTCGAGGCGTCGGCATGCTTCATGGTATTGGTCAGCGCTTCTTGGATCACCCGGTACGCGGCCAGTTCCAATCCGGGCGACAGTTCGTCGGGCGTACCGGTGACCAACAGGTCGACGGGCAGGCCGGTGGCCTCGACCGCGGCGATCAGCGAGGGGATGTCGGCCAAGGTCGCGGCGGGGTCGCGCGGCGGCGCGGCGGCCGAGTCGCCGTCGCGGAGCACGTGCAAGAGCCGGCGCATCTCGGCCAGCGATTCGCGCCCGGTACGACGGATCTCCGCCACCGCCCGGCGCGCGTCGGCCGGGCTGCTGTCGATCAGATGCTCGGCCACGCCGGCCTGCACGACCATCACGCTGAATGCGTGGCCGAGGATGTCGTGCAACTCCCGACTGATCCGCAGGCGTTCCTCGGTCGCGGCGTATGCGGCCCGTTCGCGCTGGAACTGGGCGCGTTCTCGTTCCCGTTCGAGCTGCCGTTCGGCCTGGGCCACGTGCGCCATGTGGAACTCCCGCCGTTGCCGGACGCCGGTGCCCACGACCCAGCCGCCGACAAGGAGGGCAACCTGCACCAGGGCACCTTCGACACTGAGATCGATTGGGCCCAGCGCCAAGCCGACGCCGTACCCGACGCCAGCCACGACGAGGGCGACTCGGGTGTTGCGGCGATTGTCCCAAGCGGCCACGGTGTAGAAGCCGATGAGGACGCCGATCGGCGCGGCCCCCACCGAGTACCGTGCGCTGATCAGCCCGAGGAAGCCGGGAAAGCACGCGGCGAACACGGCCAGCGGGGCACTGCGGCGCCATGCCAGTGGCACCAGTGCGGCCAGGGTGAGCAGCACCGAGACAGCGTCAGGGGCCCGGTTGGCGGGAACCGCGTCGATGCCGGTGACATGGATCGGCACGGCCACCGCCACACAACACAGCGCGAGGACGAGGTCCCAGACGCGTTGTGCCCGGCTCGGCAGGGTCTGCATTCGAGGCTCCTCTGCGCTAGCCGGTGGTGTGGTGCGCTCACCATAGTGCCGGGCGCGGCCCTGGCTCCTCAGTCTGCAGCATGAGATCAGACATGGCCGCCGGATGGACCGGCCGCCGCCACGATGGTCTGCAGACCGACGACGAACCCGTGGCGCCGGACAATCCTGATGGCATGACTTCACCGACCCGGACCACCGCCCTGCCAGTGGCCGCCGCATCGCCGACCACGTCGCCTCCCGCTCAGCCGGGACCGCTTCGGCTGTTCGTCCGCCGCCGTCCGCTGCTCACGTTCTTCACACTGTCGTGCATGCTGTCGTGGTGGCCGGCGGCACTCTACGTGATCGGCGTATCCACCGTGCCGATTGCCGGATTCGGCCCGTTCATGGCGGCGCTACTCGTGCTCGGGCTGACCGACGGCCGCGCCGGCATAGGAAGCTTGCTGCGCAGCATGCTGCGGTGGCGGGTGCCGAAGCGGTCATATGTCTTCGCCTTCGGACTGCCCGCGTTGGCCAGCGGTGCCGCCGTGGTCGCGACGATCGCTACCGGCGGCAAGCCGGACGCCGTCGCCCTCGGTCTATGGAGCGAGATCCCGGTCACGCTGCTTCTCATGATCCTCATCCCGGGCCTCGGTGGCGCCTGGGAGGAACCCGGCTTCCGAGGCTATGCCCTGCCCCGACTTGAGCGCAGGTTTGGCACATTCGCCGGCCCGCTGCTGCTCGGCGCGTTCTGGGTGGCGTGGCACCTGCCGTTGTTCCTGGCCGGGCAGATCCTGCTACCGGACATCCTGGTGATCATGGCGGCAAGCGTTGTCATCGCAGGCCTCTTCCGGTCCGCGCGGCAGAGCGTGCTCATCGCCATGGTGTTCCACGCGACCAACAACGCGGTGGGGGGTGGCTACGCCAGCCAGCTCTTCCACGGCGCCGACTCGTTCCGGCTCGGCATCTTCACCGCCGGAGCCTGGTGGATCCTGGCCGTCGTCGTGATGGCTCTGCGGCGCCGAGCCGACGGTGTCGACTCGGCACGGCTCGCGAATATGTGAGCTGACGATCTTCCCGCACCTCACGTTCGCGATCGGATAGCACCGCCAACTGGTCCTGCATGGCCGGTCGCTTGAGGGTCCGCGCCGCCAGGACCGGTGTCGCGGATCTCAACGTGAAGAACGCCATCGCATGACCGTACGCACATCGAGGCGGCCGCGCCGGGCGCGTGTTTCTAGGAGGCTGGTGTTAAGTGGGGCATCCCAGCCGACCGTTTTCGGGCGAGCTGGCTGAGCTGGACCGTGCCTGAGCATCGCGCGGCCGTGGTCACGGCAGAAATATGCCGGTCTTGTGCGGGCCTG
>NZ_JALLPO010000090.1 GCF_023276435.1 Sphaerisporangium perillae | reverse complement strand
TCACCAGTTTCACGGCCTCTTCCTTGAACTCAGGCGAGAAGTTCCTACGATTCCGCGACAACCATCTTCCTTTCCAGACGACCCCAATCTTAGTGGGGGCACTGTCCGGAAGGCTCGGGGCGGCTCAATCGGGGGTACGGGGTTACAGGCTCGCGACTTTGCTCGCGCGTTCCTTGGCGAGTGCCATTGCGGGTCCTGTTGGGCTCCGTGAGGTGGCCGACGGCCTAGAGGTAGTGGTGGGTTACCAGCGGGCTCTTGTCTTGGGGTCATGGGGCAGGTCAGACTTTCACCAGGTTTTGTCGGTTGCCTGGCTCGTTGCTGGGCTCGGGTGGGGCGGGGCGTTGCTGGAGCTGGCTGTCTGGGGGTTGCGGCTGGTCGTGGCGGCGGTGTTCGCCGGGGCGGCGTGGGGGAAGCTGGCCGACCGGGAAGCTGCGCGGCAGGCGTTGCGGGAATTCGGCGTTCCTGGCGGGCTGGTGGGGGCGGCTTGGTGGGTTCTGCCCGGCATCGAGGTGGTCGTGGCGGCGGCGGTGCTGCCGTCGGCGACGGCGGTGGCGGCGAGTGCTGCGGCGTTGTTACTGCTGGCCGGGTTCAGTACGGCAGTGGCGGTGCAGCTGCGGTCGGGACGGCATCCGTCGTGCGGGTGCTTTGGAGCGGACAGCCGTCCCATCAGCGGGTGGACGTTGGCCCGCAACGCCGGTCTGGGTGTGCTGGTCGCTGCCGCACTGTGGGGGTCTACAGCCCATCCTGGACTGCCCGAAGCGCTGCCTGCTGACGATGCCGTCGGCCTGGCGATCGCAGTGACGTTGGCCGCGGTGCAGGCACGGCAGATGGCTGAGATCAGGACGCTGCGCCGCGAACTCCACCAGCAAGCAGCGCGTTCGCCCGCCGAGGGACTGCCGGTGGGGACGTCTGCTCCGGACTTCGACCTGCCCGGCCTTGACGAGGCCCGCACCACTCTGAAGGACCTGCTGGCTGCGGGACGACCGGTCATGCTGGTGTTCATCCACCCCGAATGCGGCCCTTGCCAGCTGCTGACCCCCGACCTGGCGCACTGGCAGCACAGCACGGACCTCACCGTCATACCGGTCAGCAGCGGCGACCTGGAAGCCAATCTCGCCTGGGCCCGGCAACACCGCCTCGATCGGATGCTCGTCCAGGACGGGCATGAGGTCGCCACCGGCTACCGGCTGCGCGGCACACCCACCGCCGTGCTCATCGACCGCCGCGGCTGGATCGCCGCACCTCCCGCTGGCGGGGCCCAATCGATCCGGCACCTGCTCGCCGAACACACCCGAGACCTCACCCACACCTGACCCAGAAAAAGGAGCACCCTATGGCATTCAGCTGCGACGGCCGACAAGAAGGCAACTACCCCAACCCCGACGACTGCTCCACCTTCTTCACGTGTGTCACCGGCCACCCGACCCCGTACCTCCAAGCCTGCAGCACCGAAGGCTTTCACTTCAGCGTAGACACTGGGCGATGCGAGCACCCCGCAGAGGCCCGCTGCGCCTACTAACAGCACGCACCAGCCGCAGGCGGGCTGAACCGTTCGCACCGGCGAATGCACACGGTAGCCCAGGCAATCCGAGAGGGGTTTGTCAGCTTTCGCCTGAGCCCCAGCGGCCCGTACGGGCTGCGGGACCGCGGCAGGCCCATCGAGTTCTACGTACGGCGCGGCGCCAGCACCTTCCCCGCCAACCAACAGGAGATCCGGGCCATGGCCAGGTCCTGAGAGGAATGCCGGGGCGGTTTGGTCGTCGTCTTCGTGGTCTTCCCCGGCCGCCGCCGGTCAAGGCCCAAGGGGCGGCAAGCGGCGGCCACCCTGCCCGTGCCCGCCGGACGACGGCGGCGGACCGCCGCCGAGGCGAGCGAGCACGCGCGAGCGGTCTTCGCGACGCTGCGCGAGGCGGTCGGTGACGAAGAGTACTTCGATGTCACCGCCCAGCTGCCGCCGGACTACGGCGTGCTGCTGCCCGGACCATGACTCGGGGGAGCGCGCGCTGGCTCCGTCGGTGTCCAGATGGCCTGTTCGGGTGTCCACAGGGCCGAATCCGGCGATCGATTTGGCTGCGGGACAGCTGTCAGGAGGAGATCATCGCTCCTGCATGAGTGTGGCCCGCCGCCGCCCCTGGCGTGGGCGTATGGCGCTGGAATCGGTCGACAGCGCCCTCCGGCGGAGCGCCGGACCGTCAGCGCGACAGGGTGCTCGTGGACCAGCCGTACCGCCATGAAGCCCTCGCCCACCGCCGAGGCGACCCGCATGATCGACCCGCTTCGCACGTCGCCGACTGCGAACACCCCCGGCAGGTTCGTCTCCAGCGGCAGCGCGTCGCCGCGGCCGGTGCGGACGTGGCCCTTCTCGTCCAGCTCGACGCTGCCGGCCAGCCAGCCGACGCACGGATCCGCGCCGATGAAGACGAACAGGTCGTTCATCTCGAAGATGCGCCGCTCGCCGGTCCGGTTGTCCTCCACGACGATTGCCTCGAGCTCGCGGTCGCCGATTCAGCTCGCGCACCTCCGTACGGAGAAACAGCTCCACCGACTCCTCACGCTCGATCCGGTCGATCAGGTAGCGCGACATGTTCTCGGCGAGATCGTCGCCACGTACGAAGACGCGGACCAGCGACGCGTGCCTGGCCAGGAAGAGCGCCGCCTGACCGGCCGAGTTGCCGCCGCCGACGATCGCGACCGGGCGCCGCCGGCACGCCAGCGCCTCCAGCTCGGTCGCGGCGTAGTGCACGCCGCTTCCCTCGAACTCCTCCAGGCGCGGCACGTCGAGCCGGCGGTACCGGGCACCGGTCGCGATCACGACCGTACGGGATCGGGCGAAGCCGCCATCGGCACGCCGGACGACGTACGCCCCGTCCTCGCTCGTGAGGCAGGTCACCTCGGCCGGGATGCTGAGCCTGGCGCCGAACTTCCGGCATTGGATCACCGCCCGCTCGGCCAGCTCACCGCCGGAGATCCCGTTCGGAAAGCCGAGATAGTTCTCGATGCGAGAGGAGGCGCCGACCTGGCCGCCGGTCGCGATCGCGTCGAGCACGACCGTGTCCAGGCCCTCGGACGCGCCGTAGACCGCGGCCGCCAATCCGCCCGGCCCGGCCCCGACCACGACCAGGTCGTGGAGGTCCTCCTCCGCACCCGGTTCGGGCGCGGGCAGGCCGATGAGCCGGGCCAGCTCGGCGTTCACGGGATTGCGGAGCACCCGGTCCCCGTGGAGAATCACGACCGGCGTGTCCACGGGAGGAATGCCCAGCTCACGGAGCAGCGCCTCGGCCTGCCGGTCGTCCTCCAGATCGATCCACCGGTGCGGTAGGCGGTTGCGCGCCGCGAAGTCGCGCAGCCGGCGCGTGTCCGGGGAGAACCGGGAGCCGACGATCCGCAGCCCGGCGCCGAGCTCGATGAGCAGCGATCGCCGTATGAGATAGGCGCGCGGGACCATTTCGCCGAACCACGCCTCCCGGGCGATCAGCTCGCGCAGCCGGCCGATCGGCACGGCCACGACCTCGCCGGTCTCCTGCACGACCGCGGTCAAGAACGCGGGCTGGCCGGTGAGCTGGCCGAGTTCACCGAGGAAGCGGCCCGGGCCGTGCACACGGACGATCTCACCGCCCTCCTGCTCGGCCACCATGCCCTGGCTGATCACGTGGAAGTCGTAGTCGCGGTCACCCTCGTTGAAGAGGATCTCGCCGCGCCGGACCGGGCGCCGGTCACCGTACGCCGCGACTAGGGCGACCTGGTCCCTGTCGAGACGCGGGTACGAGCCGTGTAGGTCGGGTGTCTCCTGCAAGGGCCGTCTCCGTCCATCGTCGGGTGCATCAGAACGACACTCGCCGACCATCCGGACCGCCGCATCCTCACACTTGGTAGGGCGGTCCCGCCGGCGTTCGAGGCCGTGCCGGGTCCGGTCACAGGAGCAGGTCGAAGATGGCGATGGCCCGCTCCCAGTGCTCGGTATGCGGGTTCTTCTGCCGTGGATCGATGATCTTGAAAGTGCGGGCGAGCACGAGCGTCAGTCCACCGACGATCTCCGGTAGAGACCGCTCGGTCTCCTCCGCGATGGTCAGATCGAGCGGCGGCCGTTTCGCGAGTTGCTCGAGAACGGGCTCCAGCGCGATCTCCTCGTCGAGTGCGCGGAAGGTATGGATGGACTCCTGCAGCCCCTTGGTCACCGGCAGATCCGACGGGTGAATGACGTCGCGAGCGTTCGACTTGGCATGGGCCTGGCCGATCAGGAGCAGGTCGTAGATCTTGTGGTCGATGAAGTCCTCGTAGCGCTTGAGGTCGTCCTTGTCGACGTCCAGGCCTCCGGCCACTCTGAAGAGCCGCTGGAACCGTGCTACGGCGCTCGGGCGCATCTGCACCACCTCCTCGGTCGAGCCTTACTCACCCGCGCTCCACCGGCATCACACAACCGGACGGGATCGGTGCGCCTCAGCGGCCCTGCTCGGCCATGCCGGCGGATCCGCCCGGTGAGGGCGGCGACGGGAGGCCCAGACGGGAAAGGATCTCGGCGTGGACCGTGCCCTGATCACGGCTCGCGTCGATCACAAAGACGCCCGCCTTGCGGCCGAGCAGCTCCAGCACGACGTCGATGTCCTTGTGGTAGTCAAAGAGCCGCGCGGTGAGCGCCTCCGGCGTGTCGTCTTCGCGTGTCACCAGCGAATCGGCGCAGACGTCGCAGACGTCCTCCTGCTCCGGCCGGCTCTCGATGAGGCTGTAGTCGACGCCGCAGCGCTCGCACAGCCGCCTCGACAGCACCCGGTGGCGTACCTGGGAATCGGGGATGTCGAGGTAGATGACCGCATCGAGGTCATAGCTCTCCAGGAAGAACTCGGCCTGGCGGCGGTTCCGCGGGAACCCGTCGATGACGAACCCGTAGTTCCAGTCGTGCTCGTCCAGGCGATCGCGCATGATCGTTTCGACCAGAACGTCACCGACGAGCTGACCGGCCGTCATGACCCGTCGTACGCGTGCGCCGATCTTGGTGTGGTGTCGCACGTGCCACCGGAAGATGTCGCCGGTACTGATCCGTACGAGGTCGAAGTCACGGGCCAGCATGGTGCTCTGCGTGCTCTTACCACTGCCTGGTATCCCGACCACCACGTACTTACGCATCGTGAGAATGATGACACACCTGGTGCCGCACTGTCAGTCGCCGGTGGTCGTGTTCGTGTCCCGCGCCACGGAGCATGGCCGTGCCGTGGTGCTCACCGGCCGACGGGCGTGGCCGGTATCACGCTGGGTATCGAGGCCGTACGCCCATGGATGCCGATCGCGGAGATCGACGAGGGCGACGATGGCTACGTCGTCAGGCTCGGGCTGCCCGGCATTTCACCGGATGACATCGACATCGGCATCCGTGACCGCGAACTGTGTGTGAACGGTGAGGTCCGCGAGGAGGAAGAACGCTCGAACGCGCTGCGCGTACGGGCGGGGCGGTTCCACTACCACTCCTCGCTGCCCTCCGACGTCGATGCGGACGACGTCGAGGCGTCCATGGACCAGGGGGTCCTGACACTGCGCATCCCCAAGGCCCAGCGAGCCCAGGGCCACCGCATCGAGATCACCGGCGAGCGGGCCGGAGGCACGCACGGAGATGACGGGTGGGCTGGGATCACGTGCTCCTGGTGAGCGGGGTGTCCGGGCGGTAGGTGTAAGCCGCCTCGCGCACGGCGTCGTCGCTCTCCAGCCCGGCGCCGAGCGCGCCACCGACGGTCGCGATCGAAGCCGCCAGCCAGGCCAGATCGAGGTTGTCCGAGAAGTCGACCGGGTGGCGGAGCACGCTCGCGAAGAACCCGTCCGGTACGAGCACCGCCGTCCCGGCAAGCGCGATCAGGAAGAGCGCGATGTAGAAGACCACCACCCCTATGATCACCGTGATCACCGTGACGATGTTGAACAACATGACCTGCTCGCGCACATTCGCGCTGGGATGCCGTTCCCAGAGGTTCGCGCCTATGACGATGGTGAGGGTCATGGCGAGCGCCGATCCGACGGTGAGCACGCTCAGCCGCACATGTCCGAGGTGGTCGGCGAGCTGCCAGAGGTCGCTGGTGACCAGCGCCGCGGCCACCGCCGCGGCTGCGGCCACCAGCACGCGTGAGAGTCGTATCGCGAGCCGCCAGGGCCTGTTGGCACGCAGCATGCCCAGCAACAGCCACACGTTGCCGGTGATCACCCGGGCCACGAGATGCACGCCTCGGTCGTCGATTTCTACCTGACCGCCGAGCTCCCGTGCCCGCCGGACGACGGCGGCGGACCGCCGCCGTCCTGCCGTCCCGCCGCCCGCCTCCTTGCCGCCCGCCGCGCTCGCTGCTCCGAGCATGGCTTCGACCAGTCGCACGCTGGCGGAGATGGCACGCCGACGGACCCCCACCGGGCCGAGCGCGGGCAGGGACAGCACCGCCACGCCGTGCGTGGCGCTGGCATGGGCGATCACGGGTCGCCTGGCCGTCTGCAGCGGAAGATCGGTGACACAGACCGCGAGGTGCCATCCGCGATCGAGCATGGCTCTGCGCCCGGCGGCGATCAGCTCGCTGAGCTCGACCGGCGGGTCGACGAGCCGCTCCTCGACGACCTCGATGCTCCATCGAAGGTCCGGCAGGCGCGCCGAAAGCTCTTCCGCGAGCTCGGGCAGGAAGGTCGCGGCCAGCTCGGCGACCACGCCGGGTGACGCCAGTATGCCGACACGCACCTCGGTCTGAGCTGCTTGTTCGCCGGGCACCCCCGATCGCCCCCTCCTCGCCCGAGAGTACCTCTTCGTACCCGAGGGATCACGTAGGCGGCTGCCGTTCGGCACGGGCGGGCCGAACCCGCCAGAGCGTGAGCACGCTCGCGGTGAGGGGTCGAGCCGGCTCACGGGTAGAGGCGGAGCAGGTCCTCCTCGGTCTCGCGCCGTACGATCATGCGGACCGACCCGTCCCCTACGGCGGCCACCGGCGGGCGGATAACGTGGTGGTAGTTGCCCGCCATGGCCCGCTGGCCATGCTCTCCATGAGTCGGGCCGCCGGTAACAGCGGTGGTGAACTTGGCAGTTCGAGTCGGGGTCGCAGGCGGGCGGCTGAATGCTCACGGAGACGTGCGCGCATCGGGGACGGTAGCCCTCGCGGTAGAACTGGTCCTTGAACTCATCCCCGCGGAGCACCGGTCCGGTCACGACACGCCTGCTGTGGGAGCGCCAGGACGCCGGAACCGTCCAGCCGTCCTACACCGCCACGGTGCCCAAGCACGGCGTCGTCCTTCTCAAGCTCACCGGTTCAGATCCCATACTGGGCACCGGCCTGGACGGGGACGCTGCCGACGACGCCGCCTTCGCCCGGCGCGGACGGAGCCTGTACGAGCGGCACCTGTCGGAATCGGCGGCCAGGTCTACCTGGCGAGCCTGTAGCGGCGGCTCTCTGTTGGTAATCGCCCGCACCTTGTCCGTGATCGAGGCCAATGCCTTCTTCGACGGATAGGTGTAGACGTAGTACTCGCTGGCACCCTTCTTGCGTCTCCGCTGGATGTGGAAGCCGAGGAAGTCCAGTCCTTCGTCGATCGTTCCATTTGGCGCAGAAATGTTCGTCCAGCGCCGACAGGGCGATGTTGGCCGGCAGCGGTCAGGACGCCGCCTCGACGACCTCGGCGAAGTCGTCGTCACCCGCCTCGGCGACCCACGGCAGCGGCTCGTGGCAGTCACCGCAGCGCGGTGTCCCCCCGGACGCCGCGGGTACACGGTTCCCGCGACCCGGCCTGGGGCGGCGGCCGTGCCCTGCCCGTCCGGGGCCGCGCCCGCGGCCGGCGTTCTCTCGGGCCTGGCCGCGCATCCGTGTCCGCGCGTGTGGCGCTGAACGACTACCCGTTTGAAGGATGTGCGGTCGCCTCCGGTTGACCAGTGTCG
>NZ_JALLPO010000009.1 GCF_023276435.1 Sphaerisporangium perillae | reverse complement strand
TCCGGCCTGCCCGGCCCCTGGGGTGCGGAGCCGCCCAGGGGCCGGGCGGCGGCGCCGGCCGCGGCCGCCGCCGCGCGCGGGCGCCGGTCGCGGAACAGCCAGCCGCCGAGGATGCCTCCCACGAAGCCGAACAGGTGGCCCTGCCAGCTGAACTCGTCGGTCGGCAGCAGCCCGGTGAACTGGTAGGCGAAGCAGAGCGCCATGACCAGCCCCACCACGATGTCGATGCGGTGCCGGTCGAAGATGCCCCGCACGAGGATGTAGCCGAAGTACCCGAACACCACGCCGCTCGCGCCCGCCGTGATGCTGTCCGCGCTCGCGACGAACCAGACGCCGAGGCCGCTCGCCACGGCGATCAGCGCGGTGACGCCGAGGAACTTGACCACTCCCCGGTAGGCCGCGAGGAAGCCGAAGACGAACAGCGGGCCGGAGTTGCCCTCGATGTGCTCCCAGCTCCAGTGCATGAACGGCGCGGTGACGATCTCCGGCAGCCCTGCCGGATCGCGGGCGGCGATGCCGAAGGACCGGCTCAGGGAGTAGGAGGAGACCGAGTTGGCGATCTGCACGAGCCAGATGAACGCCAGGAACCCGACCATGACCCAGAACGCCTTCCGTGCCTCGGCGATCATGATCTCGGCCGTCTGGTTTTCGGTGCCCACCATGCCTCCCTGACTGCGCGCCCGCGCGGAACCCCTCGGCGGGCGGCCGGGACGATGCCCGGCCGTCCCACCCCAGGTATCTTCGCGTATGTCGGGCCGGCAGGCCACCGGTGACGACCCGGACCGCTGCCGCCTCGTGGCGCTCGGGCCACTGGTCACGGTTCCGGGGTCGATCACTGGAACGATCACTGGAACGGGCCGCCGATCACTCGAACGGGCGGCCCGATCACCGGTGCGGGCCGCCGGTCGCCGTCGCGGCTCCCGGCCGGCCTCGTGCGGCGGTCAGCCGCCGGCGCGTTCGAGGATCACGACGGGGATCTCGCGATCGGTCTTGGTCTGGTACTCGTCGTACTGCGGCCAGGTGCCCGTCATCAGCCGCCACACCTCCGGCTTCTCCTCGGGCGTCGCTGTGCGGGCGCGCGCATGGAACCTGTCGCCCATGACCTGGACCTCGACCTCCGGGGCGGCCTGCAGGTTCTGGTACCAGTCGGGAGAACGCGGGTCACCTCCCTTGGAGGCCACGACGACGAAGTCGTCGCCGTGCTTCTGGTAGATCAGCGGGGTGGTGTACGGCCGCCCGGTGGTACGGCCCTTGGTGGTGAGCAGCAGGACGGTCGTGCCGTTCCAGTCGTGCCCCTCCTTGCCGTCGGTCGCCCGGTACCTGTCGACGTGCTCTTTGCCGTAAAGCATGGGTGCATTCCTCCGGATGAGCGGATACCGAGTGGCCTACCCCGTTTCATCCAGATGATCCGGCTGCTGGATCATGCCGTCGGTGAACCGGGTGAGCAGCCGGGCGAAGGTGGCGCGGTCGTGGTCCGGCCAGTCGCGCATGACGGCGGCGAAGCGGTCGCGCCGCCGCCGGTGCACGGCCTCGGCGAGTGCCTGCCCCGTGCCGGTGAGCCGAAGGCAGCTGCGCCGCCGGCCGCGGATCGGGTGGCGCCGTGACCGGGTAGGGCCCCTATCGGGGGTGGGGAGATGACCCGGTGCCTGGTGACCGGCGCGACCGGTTACATCGGCGGACGGCTCGTGCCCGAGCTGCTGGAGGCCGGTCACGACGTGCGCTGCATGGTGCGGTCGGCCGAGCGCCTGCGCGGCCGGGCGTGGCGCGGCCGGGTGGAGGTCGCCGAGGCGGACGCCACCGAGGCGGAGACGACGAGGGCGGCGCTGGAGGGCGTCGACGTCGCCTTCTACCTGATCCACACGATGGCCGCCGGCCGCGACTTCGCCGCCAGGGACCGGGTGGCGGCCACCACGTTCGCGGCCGCGGCCAGGGACGCGGGGGTACGCCGCATCGTGTACCTCGGCGGCCTGACCCCGCGGGAGCGGCCGTCGCCGCACATGCGCTCGCGGGCGGAGGTGGAGTCCATCCTGCTCGGTTCGGGGGTGCCGACCGTGGCGTTCCGGGCATCGGTGATCATCGGCTCGGGGTCGGTGTCCTTCGAGATGCTGCGCCACCTCACCGAGCGGTTGCCGGTCATGACCACGCCCCGCTGGGTGCGCACCCGCACGCAGCCCATCGCGATCAGGGACGTGCTGCGCTACCTGGTGAGGGCGCCGGACCTCCCTGAGGGGATGAACCGGACCTTCGACATCGGCGGCCCGGACGTCCTCACCTACGCCGAGATGATGCAGGGGTACGCGGCCGCGGCCGGGTTGCCTCCCCGGCTGGTCATCCCCGTGCCGCTGCTCACGCCGAGCCTGTCCAGCCACTGGGTCGGGCTGGTCACCCCGGTCCCCGCGGTCGTGGCACGGCCGCTCGTGGAGTCGCTGCGCAACGAGGCGGTCTGCCGTGAGCGCGACATCGCCCGGTACATCCCGGACCCGCCGGGAGGTCTGACCCCGTTCGTCCGGGCCGTGCGGCTGGCCCTCCAGCGCATCAAGGAGGCGGGCGTGGAGACGCGCTGGACCTCGGCGTCGACGCCCGGTGCCCCGAGCGACCCGCTCCCGACCGATCCCGACTGGGCGGGCGGCAGCCTGTATGCCGACGAGCGCTCCAGGGTGGTCGACGCGCCTCCGGAGGCGCTGTGGCGGGTGATCGAGGGCATCGGCGGCGTCCACGGGTGGTACTCCCTGCCGGTCGCCTGGCGGATGCGCGGCCTGCTCGACCGCCTGCTCGGCGGCGTGGGCCTGCGCCGGGGCAGGCGCGACCCGTCCCGGCTCCGGGTGGGGGACGCGCTGGACTTCTGGCGGGTGGAGGAGATCGAGCCGGGCCGCCTGCTGCGGCTGCGCGCCGAGATGCTGCTGCCGGGCCTCGCCTGGCTCGAGCTGAGCTGCCGCCGCGAGAACGGCGGGACGGTGTACGGCCAGCGGGCGATCTTCCATCCGCGCGGGCTGCTGGGCCACCTGTACTGGTGGGCCGTGTATCCGTTCCACGGCCTGGTCTTCGGCCGGATGCCCGGCAACGTCGCCCGCGCCGCAGCCGCGCTCGGAGTTGAAAGTTTCACCGGAGAGGCGGACGTAATGCCTGTTCAACCGGTGGAACAGAGCCGACTCCCCTAACGGGTGCTGTTCTGCGGCGGTGAGCCGGACCTAGGGTCACAGGCAAATGGGAGCGCTCCCACCACCCCCCACCCCCGGAGTCAAGATGAAACGTCGAGCACTGCGAGTCCTGACGGCCGTCCTCGCCGCCGTGGGCTCGATCCTCATGACGGTGGTGGTCACCGGTCAGGCCCGCGCGGACACCGTGATCTGCGAGAAGTACGGCGCCACCACGCTCGAGGGCGGCAAGTACGTCGTGATCAACAACAACTGGGGCGATGACACCCAGCAGTGCATCAACGTCACCTCCAACGGGTTCACGGTCACCCAGGCGAGCCACAACAAGCCGCAGAACGGCGCTCCCGGTTCCTACCCCGCGATCTACGCCGGCTGCCACTACGCGAACTGCAGCACCGGCAGCAGCCTGCCCATGCGGGTCACCGACAGCAGGTTCCCGAGCATCCAGACCAGCGTGAGCATGTCCTACCCCTCCGGCTCCAGCGTGTACGACGCGGCGTACGACGTCTGGTTCGACCCGACCGCGCGCACCGACGGGCAGAACACCGGCGCCGAGCTGATGGTCTGGCTCAACCACACCGGCAACGTCCAGCCGGTCGGATCCAGGGTCGCCACGGTGAGCCTCGCGGGCGGCACCTGGGACGTCTGGTACGGCAACAGCGGCTGGAACGTGGTGTCGTACGTGCGCACCTCGCCGACCGGCTCGATCAGCTTCCCGGTCTCGGCCTTCTACAACGACATGCTGAGCCGCGGCTACGCGCAGAGCTCCTGGTACATCACCAGCGTGCAGGCCGGCTTCGAGCCCTGGGTCGGTGGCACCGGGCTGGCCGTCAACAGCTTCTCCTACAGCGTCGGCGGCGGTGGCGGTGGCGGCGGGGACACGACCGCGCCCAGCGCGCCGGCCAACCTGAGCGCCTCCAACGTCACCTCCAGCGGCGTGAACCTGTCGTGGAACGCGTCGAACGACAACGTCGGCGTGACCGGATACGACGTCTACCGGGGCTCCACCGTGGTCGGCACCGCGAACGGCACGTCCTACAACGTCACCGGGCTGTCGGCCTCGACGTCGTACTCCTTCTCGGTGCGGGCGCGCGACGCCGCGGGCAACACCTCCGCCCCCTCCAACACCGTCACGGTGACCACGGCCTCCGGCGGTGGCGGCGGGGGAGGCGGCAACGGCTCCTGCCGGGTCGCCTACACCAAGAACGAGTGGCCTGGCGGGTTCACCGCGAGCATCACCATCACCAACACCGGCTCGAGCGCGGTGAACGGCTGGACTCTGGGCTTCACCTTCCCCGGTGACCAGAAGGTGACCAACAGCTGGAACGTGAGCCTCTCGCAGAGCGGCGCGGCCGTGACGGCCAAGAACGCCGCGCACAACGGGGCCATCCCGGCCGGCGGCAACACCTCGTTCGGCTTCCAGGGCACCTGGTCCTCCAGCGACGCTTCCCCGACCGCCTTCACCCTGAACGGCACCGGCTGCGCCGTCGGCTGATCCCGTCCCCTCCGTTCACCGACCGGCGAAGGCCGGATACGGCACCCGCCGCACCCGGCCTTCGCCATCCAGGCGCACCCAGGCCGGCCGCCCTCGCGGTGGCCACCGGCCAGGACCTGCCCCTGCCCACCGAGCTCGCCGAGCCGCTCACGGTCGTGGCCGGCCAGATCCCATTAGGAGGAGGAACTTCCTAATAGTGCCGTCGTGTCCCGGGTTTTCTGGCCCTGAAGTCGCCGCCTCTGCGCGGCTCCGGCCCTGAGGTCCGCGCCCGCGGCCACTCCACCTATGCGGATATCCGCATAGGTCGACGAGTTCGGCTACCGCAAGCTGGACGAGACCGGCCGCGGGCTGCTGTTCGAGGTGGTCAACGCCCGCTACCTGATTAGCGCCATCTGCCTGTAGCCAATCGGACAGATAGCCCGCCGGCGCCAGTCAGCCCGGGTCCGGCGTGCCCTGGTCGAGAAGGTGAAGCATCTGGTCGATCTGTGCCTTCCGTGACTGCTCGACCTGTTCGGCCCACTGCTTGACCTGCTGGTTGGCGCCGTTGCGGATCTCCCCCGTGGCCATCTGCACCGCGTCGTCCTGGTGGGCGATCAGCAGGTTGAGGGCGTCGCGGTCGAAGTCGGTGGCGTTGCGCAGCAGGGCGATCTGCCGGCGGTCGGTCTCGGGCATGCCGCCGTGGTGGGCGTGCGCGTCCGCGGGCGCGGCCAGCGGCTGGTCCCAGGAGTGGAGCCAGGCAGTCATCCGCCGTACCTCGCTGTCCTGCGTCACCTTGATCGCCGCGGCCAGGGTCCGCAGGGTGGGATCGGCTGCCTTCGCCTCGGCCAGCGCGGCGATCTCGATGGCTTGCCTGTGGTGCGGGATCATCATCTGCAGGAACATCACGTCGTCGGCGTCGACCGGCTCGGCGTTCTGCGAGGCGCACCCGGAAAGCAGCAGAGCGGCGACGACGATGGCCGCGAGGCGTCTTTTCGCGTGTGCTCGCCGGGTGCGGCCCCGCCGACCGGCGTGCGGCGGGGCCGCCCTGGTCAAAGCCGGCGCCAGAGAGCGGGGACGTTGGGGGGCTGCCATCCCGCGATGGCGGTGTGCGACTGGAGGCACTGGTAGGTCACGCCCGCGTAGGTGACTCGATCGCCTGTCCGGTACGCCTGGCCCGCCGCCCAGGTGCCGCCGGGCTTTGTCGAGGTCGGGGTGGGGGTCGGCAACCGTGTGGATGTGGGCTTCGGGGTTGGGCTCGCCGTGGTCGTCGCGGTGGATGTGGGCTTCGGGGTCGGGCTCGCCGTGGTCGTCCTGGTGGATGTGGGGGTGGCGCTTGATGTGCCGCCGCCGAAGTCCACGTCTGAGCAGGTATAGAAGGCTTCGTTGCTGCCCACGACACGCTGCCAGATCGAATAGAGGATGTGCCGCCCGGTGCGCTGTGGCAGGGTGACGGTCCAGTTTGTGAACGTGGTGGGGTTCTGGTTGTTGAACGTCCCGATGGAGACCAGGTCGGACCACTTCAGGGGCAGGGTCGGGTTCCAGCCCGCGCGGGTGATGTAGAACTGGAAGTTGCTGTTCGCGTGCGGGGCGGTGGCGTGGTAGGTGAGCTTGAACGAGCCGGGGGAGACCTTCGTCGCCGGCCAGTCGGCGCGCTGGAGGTCCAGCCCTCGATACTTGTCCCGGCCCGCGCTGCAGAGCTTGCCGTCGGGGATCAGTTCGCGGTGCCTGCCGCCCACTTCGAGCAGGGACACCTCGTTCCAGTCGTAGAACGCCTGGGTGCCGCTCGCCGCGACGGCCGCCTTGCAGGCGGCCGACTTCGGCGACTCGGGGCCTTCGTCCTTGCACACGTAGACGCGGCTGGGCGGGTTGGACATCGTCCCGTGGGCGCTGACGGCCTGGGCTGGCAGCAGGACGAGCGCGACCGTGAAGGCGGCGGTAGCGGCGACGGCCTTGTGTCGCTTGTGCACTTGAGCTCCTCTGTCAAGGTGAGGGTGAGAGGTCCTAGGTGTCACTAGGTACGGACCCAGAAGAGGAGGCGTTCGAAGACTAGGCAAGAAACTTTATTAATACTCAGCCCGAACATGATCGGCCAGCACGGTATTCGGGGCACATCCGCCGATCGCATCGCAGGCGATTGAGATCAAACAGTGTCCGATCGGTAGCGCAGGGTGCCGCCTCGCAGGCCCGCCCTTGGCCCGCTTTGGGCGTTTACCTGCTCCACCGGCACCCCTTCCGCGCGTTGACCTGCTGCGGCGCCACCGCCTCACAGCCCGGCGCCGTGTATGGGGTTCTTCTTCCAGCGGTCGACGTCGCGGATGTAGCGCAGCAAAATGGTGGAGCCGTCTTGCCAGCCGCCGTGGCGGCCGATGGCGGCGGCTCGGCCGTCACCCGGAGGCCGGGCTCGGGGGCATCGGTGCCGGTCGGTCGTCCCGGCGGATACGGGCACATGAATTCCCGTGCAATTGCCCGTATCGATACACCGGTCGGGTAAACCGATTTCCTCATTCGAACGTCGGCATGCCTTTCTTGCGCTCATCAATCTCGTATCCCACGGCATTCCCATGAGTTTCCCGTGAATGCGTGCACTTCGCTCGCAATATGGATAACCTCGGCAGGCTGCCCTGATCGGGAACCAAAGGAAGCGGTGTGGCGGAGTCGTGGGACCAGCTATCCAAGGGACGTGTCGTACGCCTTTCCGGGGCGAACACCGACATCACGGCCCTGCTCGCGGAACCGCTCGCTGACGACGCCCCGGCCATTCTGGGCTACTCGGCGGCCCCCGCACGTTCCGTACCGGAAATGGTCGCCGCCGCACTCCACGCCCTGGAAACCGCCGCCGTCGAATTGTTCCCGGCCTGGCTTCCGGGCGCCGAAGGCATCGACGCGCCCAGCTTCGCGGCGGTGACCGCCGTACGAGCACTCGCCCTGCGCGCGGCGTCGACCGGCCCCCACTTCGGGCCGTTCCTGGCTGATCTGGCCGAGTCGTCCTTACGGGGCGTCGCATCGCGTTCCTCCCGATTCACCCCCGAAGTTCGTGCGGCCGGTCTCGCCCGGCTTCTGGCGGCCGCCTTTCATCGCCCCCAGGCGGCGATCCTCCTGAACGTTCCCGGTGGCCTCGCCGAGGGGCAGGAGGAAGTGCTGGTCGCGGGGTGCGAATGGCTCGCCGGCCGGGGCGGTCTCGCCATCTGGCTCACCGGTGCGCCCCTGGTATGGGTGGACCGGGTGGAAACGGTGAGGTTTCGCCTTCCCACTGATGCGGCGCGTCCCGCCCAAGGCGTTCCGCGGGCGGAGGGACGTCTTCAGGCCGCCATCGCTTACCCGGCCGTCGCGGGCATGCCGCATCCGGCGAGCAGCGCCGAGAAGGCGCTGGAGGCGGCGCTGTCGTCGCGTGCCTGGGCGGCCGGACGCGCGTGGAACCAGACATACCGGCCACATCCGCTCGCCAACCCCATCAGGGTCGACCTGCTGTGGAGCCGGGAGCGGTGCGTCGTCGAGATCGACGGGCTGGAGCACCATGCCCCGGCCCGCCACCTGGCGGACCGCCACCGTGACGGGCAGCTTCGGTCGAACGGCTACGCCGTGTTGCGCATCACGAACGCCCAGGTTTTGACAGACACAGACGCCGTCGTCGGCCAGGTGGAACGCTTCCTCCGCGGCCGTCGCGGCGGAACGTTGGAAGGATGATGACGTGCCCGACGAGAGATTGTCGTTCCCCCAGGTGGCCGCGTTGCTCGCGCTCATGCGGGAAGCCGGGGAGGTCTCCAATCCAGATCTCCAGGAGCGCTATGGCCTGAAGGTCGACGGGGAGAACCGCAGGAAGCTGAACGCACTCAGGCTCGTCGACAGCAGGAAGCAGGGACGCGCGTACGTCCATGTCCTGACCGACGCGGGCTGGGCGCGCCTGAGGGACGAGCTCCGCGCCGGGGTCAAGCGGCAACCGGGGTCGGCCGGAGCCGCGCTGCACGCCGTGCTCGGTGGCCTGTGGGACTTCATGGACAGGACCGATCACCGGCTCGCCGACATCTTCACACCGGCCTGCGCCCCGGAGCCGGTGGCGTCGCCCGCCCGGCCCGCCGAGCCGGTGGCGTCACCGGTGTCCTCCCGGGCGTCGGCACCGCCCGCCGCATCGTCGTCCGCCGTGCACGACATCGAGGGGCGGATCCGAGCCGCTTACGCCGAGCTGGCGGACAAGCCCGGTACGTGGGTCGGCGTCACGAAGGTCCGATCGCTTCTCTCCGACCTGCCCAGAGGGGAGGTCGACGCCGCGTTCAGGCGGTTGAACGACGAGCCGGACGTGACCTTCATTCCCGAGGCGAACCAGAAAGGGCTCTCTCAGCGGGACCGCGATGCGGCGGTGACCATCGGCGACCAGGACAAGCACCTCATCTGGATCGGAGCATGATGACCGGCGAGGAACGGCGCGCTCTGGGAGCGGTCAGGTTCAACTGGGCCGAGGTGCCCGACGATGTGTGGCGGCCCTCGCGGTTCCACGTCGAGGGCCTGCATCGGCCCACCACCCAGGTGCTGCTCGACGGGCTGGCGGAGGCGAACGACAGCCTCGACGCGAGCCCCATCGGAGTGGTGATGCAGGGGCAGCGCGGCTCGGGGAAGACGCATCTGCTCGGATGGCTGCGCGAGAGGACGCAGAACGAGGGCGGGTACTTCTTCCTGGTCGGCCTGCTCGACACCAGGGACTTCTGGCAGAGCGTCGTGGTCTCGATGCTCGACAGCCTGGCACGCGAGATCGACGGTGACAGCCAGCTGAGGATGTTCCTGCGGCGGCTGTCGTCGATGGTCGGCGTGCAGAGGGTGGCACGCCTGAAGCTGATCGGGAGGGCGTCGCTGACCAGGGAGGCTCTGTACTCCTTCGTCGAGGCCCTGCGCCGCTTCGACGAGCAGGTCGGACGGGACGCCCAGGACACCGTGCGCGCACTGGTGCTGTGCGCCTCCGACGACCTGCGGGCCCAGGACGTCGGGCACACCTACCTCTCCTCCGAGCCGGAGGAGGAGCAGGGCGAGCGCGCCCAGTGGGGGATACGGCGGGGGAGCAAGTCGGCGCAGGAGATCGTGCGCGACCTTTCCCGGCTGCTGGCGCTCACCGGGCCGTCGGTCGTCGCGGTGGACCAGGTCGACACGCTCATCGCGCAGTCGTTCATCTCCACGACAGGGGAGGCGCGGTACGACCGGCGAGAGGCGCTCGTCATCGAGGCGATCGCGGGCGGTCTGATGTCCTTGAGGGAGGTGACGCGCCGCACCCTGACCGTGCTGTCCTGCCTTCCGGCGACATGGGCGCTCGTCGAGCAGGTGGCGACGGACAGTGTCCAGGACCGGTTCCGGCAGGCCGTACCGCTGATGACGATCCCCGATTCCAAGATCGGCCGGCTCCTGGTCGAGAAGCGTTTCGGGGAGACCTTCCGCAAGATCGGTTTCCATCCTCCCCACCCGACGTGGCCGGTCAAGCCGTCCGCGTTCGACAGTGCCCCGGAGTTCACTCCGCGGCAGCTCCTCATCAAGATCGACGGCTATGTCAAGGCGTGCCTGGCCTCCGGCGAGGTGAAGGAACTGGAGAGCCTCGCCGGCCCGATCACGACGGCCACCGGGGACGGCCGCCAGGGGAGCGACGTGGTGCCCGCGGATGATCTGGCGGCCCTGGACGCCCGGTTCGCCGAGCTGAGGGACGCGGCGGACGTCACGCTCGACCTCCGCACCGAGGACGCCGTGATGCCCGGGCTGCTCGCCGCGGGGCTCACCGCCTGGGTCGCGGCGCAAGGCGAAGCAGGCCAGGCGTTCAGCCAGGACGCCCCGCCCAGCTCCAAGCCGTCGCTGCACGCGCGCCTGCGCCGCAGCCTGGTGGAGGACACCGAGGACGAGGCGCACTGGGCCTTTCGCGCGGTAGCCGCCGAACATCCCAACGCCGCGCTGAACCGCCTCCGTACGGCCTGCGTGGCGGCCGGGCTCAACGCCGAGGTGCCGAAACGGCGCCTGTTCGTGCTGCGCAACTTGGAGTGGTCACGCGGAGCCCGCACCGTCGAGGTCGTCGCGGCCTTCGAACGGGCGGGCGGCAGGACGCTTCGCATCGAGGAGGACGATCTCAGGACGCTCGCCGGGCTCCGGGACCTGCTCGCCGAGAACCACCCGAACCTGCAGGCGTGGTTCCTGGCCAGGAAACCGGCCGCCGGGGTGAAGATGCTGAACGAGGCGCTCGGCGACCTGTGGGCCGATCCGGCCGGCCAGGACGAGCCCGCTCCCACCCCGGTGCGGTCCTCGGCGGAGAACGCGCAGGTCAACGCCGTTCCGCCGGTCACCCTCGGCAGGACCACCACCGACGGGACGCCCGTCACCGTGGACCTGGAGGCGCTGCGCAAGCACACGGCGATCTTCGCCGGATCCGGGTCAGGTAAGACCGTGCTGATCCGCCGTCTGGTCGAGGAGTGCGCGCTTCGCGGTGTCTCGGCCATCGTGCTCGACCCCAACAACGATCTGGCGCGCCTGGGGGACCGATGGCCGCAGGAACCGCCGGAGTGGGAGGGCGACGACCCGGCCAAGGCCGAGGATTACCTGGCCGGCACCGACGTCGTGGTGTGGACCCCGCTGCGCGACGGGGGGCGTCCGCTCAGCTTCCAGCCACTGCCCGACTTCAGCGGCGTGGTCGACGACGTCGACGAGTTCAGGGAGGCCGTGAACGCCGCCGTGGCCGCCCTCGCCCCCCGGGCGAAGCTCCTGGGGAACACCCCCAAGGCGCACCAGGGCCAGGCCGTGCTCCGGGAGGCCCTGCTGTACTACGGACGGCAGGGCGTGACCACGTTGAGAGGCCTCATCACGTTGCTGTCCTCCCTGCCGGACGGGGTGAGCGAACTCCAGCACGCGGGCAAACTCGCGGCCGACATCGCCCAGAACCTGACCGCGGCGATGGTCATCGACCCGCTGTTCGGGGGCGGCGGCGCGTCCATGGATCCGGGTGTCCTGCTGACCCCGCCGGAGGGCAAGAGGGCCCGCGTCTCGGTGATCAGCCTCGTCGGCCTGCAGTCCGACGAGCAGCGGCAGAGCTTCGTCAACCAGTTGCAGATGGCGCTGTTCGCCTGGATCAAGAAGCATCCGGCCGTTGACCGCCCGCTGCGCGGCCTGTTCGTGATGGACGAGGCCCAGACGTTCGCGCCTTCCGGGTCGACGACGGCGTGTACGGAGAGCACGCTGGCGTTGGCCTCTCAGGCACGTAAGTACGGGCTCGGCCTGGTCTTCGCCACCCAAGCGCCGAAGGGCCTGCACAACCGGATCCCGGGGAACGCGGCGACGCAGTTCTTCGGTCTGCTGCACAGCCCGGTCCAGATCGCCGCCGCCAAGGACATGGCCCGGGCGAAGGGCAGCGAGGTCACCGACATCGCCCGCCTGGGCGCCGGGCAGTTCTACGCGGCGGTCGAGGGGGCGCCGTTCCGGAAACTCCAGGCGCCGCTCTGTCTCAGCCACCATCCGCAGAACGCGCTGACCGCCGAGGAGGTCGTCGCCCGGGCCAAGGGCTCCTCGACGGCCACGACGCCCTGACGCATCGGCGCGCGGGACCGCCGGGGCCGGACGGACACCTTCCGGCTCCCGCGGGACCGCCGGGGCCGGACCGGCACCTGCGGGGGTCGGTCCTGCGGGGGAGTAGTGCCCGATGAGTCATTACGTAGACGGATATGTCGCTCCTGGGGGAGACTGTCGAGGTTGATCATTGGTCGAGCGGGAGCGTCGGCGCTGTCGCGACGTTGCTCCCGTTCCCGAAGCGCGATGGGGGCATCCGCATGAGCCCGAGCCTCATGACCGGGACCGATCCGGGGCCGTTCCAGTTACGGCGTGACACCCGTGACCTTCCGCAGGCGGTCGGGACGCTGGCCGGCGCGCTTCCGGCGCGTGACCTCGCGACGGTGCTCGCCAAGGCCAACCGCACCGCCGTACGCAAGGGGAGCACGACGGCGTTCGGCTCGATGGCGCCGAAGCCGGCCGACTGGTACTGCTTCGACGCGGGCGACAACGACACCACCGACTGGTACCCGCAGGGGGTGGCCAGCAGTTCGGAGGCGGGTCACAAGGACGTCCAGGCCTTCGCGGTGACCTGGTACTGGAAGCCGGACGGCAAGGCGACCGAGCGCGGCGTCCGGGTCTCGTTCCTCAACACGGCCACCCGCAAGTACCGGCACGTCCTGCTGGTCGAGCCCAAGGGCTCCTCCTACAACCCGATCAACATCCACGCCGGCGGCGTCGCCTGGTACGGCGACCTGCTCTACGTCGCCGACACCTCGCGCGGGATCCGGGTCTTCGACACCCGGCACATCTACGAGGTGGACGGCGACGACGACAAGATCGGCCTGAAGGGCGGGAAGTACCACGCCTTCGGGTACCGCTACGTGATGCCGCAGGTGGACTTCTGGAGCGCGACGGGCGCCGCCCGGTTCTCCTTCGCCGCCGTCGACCGGACCCAGAGCCCGCACCTGCTCGTCTCCGGGGAGTACGTGGACCCCGCGGACGAACCCGGCAGAGTGGGGCGGGTGGTCCGCTGGCGCCTGGAGGCGGACGGCACGCTCGCGGCCGGAGCCGACGGGCTGGCTCCTGCGGCCCACGCCTTCACGCTGCCGGCGGCCAAGATCCAGGGCGCGCTCTCCCACGAGGGACGCTGGTACCTCAGCCAGGCCGCCTCGGCGGTCAAGAACGGCTCGCTCCTCGTCGTCGCGGACGGGCAGGCCCCCCAGGTGCGTAAGTTCCCGGTCGGGCCGGAGGATCTCACCTGCTGGATCGAGAAGAGGCAGTTGTGGAGCCTGACCGAGTTCCGCGGCCGCCGCGTCCTGTTCGCCGTCCCGGTCTGACGAACCCCGTCCGACGCGGGACGACCCCGTGCGACGCGGGACGTGCGACGCGGGACGACCCCGTGCGACGCGCGGCGAGGCGGGACGACGACGCGTCGGCGGGCGGGCGCGGTGGACGGTGGCGTGCTGAGCCGGTGAACCGGAGGGCGGGACAACCCGGCCGGCAGGCGGGGCGCTCGCTTGCGCGGCTTGCCGTCCTTGCATGGCGCTTGCAGCCGATGACGTCAAGCGCCTGTCTATGAACCTGCAGGTGACCGGTTCTATCACTTGAGTGTGCAAGGCGCCCGGGAGCCACCGGGGCCGGGAGACAGCACCCACACTCGAGGAGACAACGATGAAGCGCACCCTGCTCGGTCTCGCCGTCGCCGCCGTCGCGGGCCTCTCCGTCACCGTCCCCGCGACGTCCGCCTCCGCCGCCACCGGCGACTTCGGCCCCGACACCTGCCGTGAGGGCTACGTCTGGCGCGAGGCCCGTCCCGCCGACCACGTCTGCGTCACCTCGGCCAACCGCACCCAGACCCGCTCGGACAACGCCGCCGCCGCGGGCCGCTGGACCTCCGGTGCCTTCGGTGCGCACACCTGCGTCACCGGCTACGTCTGGCGGGAGGCCTTCACCGGCGACGACGTCTGCGTGACCCCCGCGGTCCGCTCCCAGGCCGCCGCAGACAACGCGCAGGCGGGCAACCGCAAGGTCTCGGCCCGCCTGTGGATCAACCGGTACACCGTCGCCCCGACCGACAACGGGGACGGCACCTCGACGACGACCTCGGTCGACGACATCGCCCGGATCAAGATCAGCGGTGACCACTACAACTTCGGCCAGGTGCGGCTCTACCTGCGCTACAACACCGGCCGCCTGTTCTGGAGCGGCACCGTCAACGCGACCGCGCACAGCGGCTTCGCGGGCGGCAGCTTCGGCAAGAAGACCGGCGTCTTCGACTGCTCGGCTCCCGGCAAGGCCGCCAACGGCTACGCCCAGGCCTTCGACGTGCTCTCCGGCCGCTGGTCGGCCAGGGTCCCGGTGAGGATCGGCTGCGCCGTCCTCTGAGCGCCACCGGCACCCCCACCGCGCATGGCCGGCCCCGGCACCCAGGGGCCGGCCATTTCGCGTCGCCCCGCAGCCGTCTCCGAGCCCGCGACATGATCCCCGGGCGGGCTCTGAGCACGGCGCCCGGGAGGGCCGTGGCCAGGCCGGGTCCGGCGGGGTCCGGGCGCCGGGACGTCCCATCCGGCCGGCCCTCACCTGACCCTGAGGGCGGACCCTGACTCGTCCCTGAACTCGGCCCGCGGGCATATCGCGGGACGGTACGGCGATCTAGCCTGAGGTCATGGCTCGAATCCTTCTCCTCATCGCCGCCGTCATCGTCGGCTTCATGCTGCTCGGCACCGTGATCAGCCTGGTCGCGGGCATCCTCAAGTGGGTCCTCATCATCGGCGTGGTCTTCCTGGCGTACACGGTGGTCTCCAAGCTCCTCCGCTCCCGCCACTCCGGCTGACGCTCCGGAACCGGGGCCACGCGGGGGCTGGATTGACGTGATCGGTGCCCCTACCAGCACAAATGCCACAGCTGTGCTGGTAGGCGGTAAGGCGGGTGGGTATGGGTCGGATGACCGACGACCGCCTCAGACGCCATGGGAGGAACCATGCGGTTTCTCGCAGCCCCGTATCACCTGCCCCCGCGGATCGCCACCGGTGTGTACATCTTCAACTCCGGGCTCAGCAAGACGAACGCGGACGAGCAGACGGCGACGGGGCTGCACGGCATGGCCGCCGGCGCCTACCCGTTCCTGAAGAAGATCGACCCGGTCGTGTTCACCCGGCTCCTGTCGACGGCCGAGCTGGCGCTCGGGACGGCGCTGCTCGTGCCGGTGATCCCCTCGGCCCTCGCCGGCCTGGGCCTCACGGCCTTCGGCGCCGGCCTGATCGGGCTCTACCTCCGCACACCGGGGCTGAGGCAGCCCGGCAGCATCCGCCCCACCCAGGAGGGCGTCGGCATCGCCAAGGACTCATGGCTGGTCGGCATCGGCCTCGGCCTGATCATGGACGAGTGCCTCCACAAGGCTCATTGAGAACCCGGCGTAACCGGCGATGACAGTCATGACACGGACGAGCGTCCAGCACGGAACGCGCACGGGCCCGCACGCGAGAGGCCGCCTGCTATGACGGGCGGCGCGGGCGGGCGCGGGATTCGGTGAGGAACTGATCTACGGCGTCGCGGGTGGTGCGCAGGGCGTCGTTGGAGACCTCGGAGGTGCGCTGGGCCACGCCGACGAAGACGTAGTCGACGACCAGGAGCTGGCTGATCCTGCTGGCCAGCGCGCCGGGGCGGAAGGCCGTCTCCCGGCCGGCCGAGATCAGCACGTGGTCGGACACCTCGGCGAGCGAGGAGCGGGGGTTGTTGGTGATCGCGACCGTCGTCGCCCCGGCCTTGTGGGCCAGGCGCATCGGCTCCAGGACGTCGGGCGTCTCGCCGGTGCAGCTCACGCCGACCGCGACGTCCCCGGACTTCAGCAGCACCGCGCTGGTCAGCGCCAGGTGGGCGTCGGTGAACGCGTGGGACGACAGGCCGATGCGCAGAAGCTTCTGCGCCATGTCCGCCGCCACGAGCCCGGAGGCGGCCACCCCGTAGACGTCGACCCGGCGGGCCCCGATGATCGCGTCCACCACGGCGCCGAGACGCTCGGGGGAGAGCTGCGCCGCGGTGTCCTCGATGGCCTCCCGCTCGGCCCGGGTCACCTTGGCGATCACGTCCGACAGCGGGTCGTCAGGGGCCAGATCGCCCGGGACGAGCCGGTCGGGACCCTGGCGCGTGGCGGCGGCCGCCGCGGCCAGCGCGAGCCTGAGCTGGGCGTACCCGGAGAACCCGAGCACCCGCGCGGTGCGCACGATGGTGGCCTCGCTCGTCGAGGACGCGGCGCTGAGCTCGGTGATGGTGCTGCGGGCGACGGTCGCCGGGTCGTCCAGGATGAGCCGGGCGATGATCTGGGCCGAAGGTGTGAGCGAGGGAAGTACGGCCCGCACCCGGGCGACCAGGTTCTCCGGGGTCGAGCGTTGCGGGTCGATCATGCGATTCCTTTTCTGTTACCGACACATTACCGGGAAGCCGTAGAAGGCCCCATCCTTTAGGACGCCGTTGGCGAAATCGGATCTCTCGGTGATCACTTCATGACGCTCCGGTCAGGTCTCCACAAGATGGGATGGAGCAGGAGAGGGCGGGCGGAGTGTCGATGCGCCCGGAGTCGTTCATGGAGATTCCGGAGGCGACCGGGCGGGTAGCCAGGGCGGCCTTCCCTGAGGGGAGCATGTGCATGTGCGTCCGGGACGCGCTGGGCACGGTCTTCTGCTCTCTAGCGGCCGGTGAGCCATTCGGCGGCGGCGAGTGATGAGACGCGGGAGTTGCCGTTGGTGGCCAGGTAGAGGGCGCCCACGGGTGGGCCGGGCAGGCCCATCTCGATGACGATGGCGTCCGGGCGGTGCCGGAGGATCTCGGCCAGGCCGCGGCTCATCCATCCGTGCCGGTGCGCGTCGTGCGTGACGACGACCAGGGGCGCCTGGTCCGGCTCGCGCAGCGGGGGAAGCTCGTGCCGCTCGGGGGTGAGGACCGTCCGCTCGGTGCCGGGGAGCCGTGCCGCGAGGGCTTCGCCGGGTCCGTACGGCAGGGTGCCGCCGATCGCCTGGTGGGGCCGGGCGGTCATCTCGATCACCTGCGGCGGCCGGGTGAGCACCGGGGGGCGGAGGGGCCGGCCGGTGACCGGGGACACGCCTGTGTCGATGGTCGCGCCGCTGCCGAGGGTTACCCGCAGCGCCCGCCGTGCGGTGTCCAGGCCGAGCCGGGAGACGCCGTATCGCGGGTCGGGCTCGATCGTCCACGCTCTGGACGCCTCGCCGAATGCTGCGGATGGCACTTCGCCGGACGTTCCGGGGCTTGTCCCGCCGAATGCCCGAGAGGGTGCCTCGTCGGTGGTCCCGCCGGGCGCGCCGGGTCGTCGTTCCCGCTGAGCTTCGTGCCAGGCCGCGAGGGCCTGGACGCGGCCCGCCGCCTCGGCCAGGCGGGAATCGGCCAGGGTGCCGTCGTGGACGGCCCGGACGATCCCGTCGCGCAGCGCGGTGACGTTCTCCCCGCCGGGGGAGGAGGCGCCCACGCAGATCGCGTCGGCTCCGGCCGCGAGCGCCCGCACGGCGATCTCGGGCGGGGGGAGCAGCGCGGCGACGGCCTTCATCTCGATCGCGTCGGTCACCAGCATCCCCTGGAACCCCAGCTCCTCGCGCAGCAGGCCGGTGAGCACGCGGCGGCTGAGGGTGGCGGGCAGTTCGGGATCGAGGGACGGCACCATGAGATGGCCGCACATGATCGCCTTGACCCCCGCGGCGATGGCGGCGCGGAACGGCGGCAGGTCGCGGCGTTCCAGCAGTTCCCGGGAGGCGTGGACGGTCGGGAGCGCGAGGTGGGAGTCGGTGACTGTGTCGCCGTGCCCGGGGAAGTGCTTGGCGCAGGCGGCGACGCCGGTGCTCTGCAGCCCGGTGATCCAGGCGGTGGAGTGCCGGGCGACGAGTTCGGCGCCGGAGCCGAAGGACCGTATGCCGATCACCGGGTTGTCGGGATCGGCGTTGACGTCGACGTCCGGGGCGTAGTCCAAGGTGATGCCGGCCGCGCCGAGCAGGAGGCCGATCTCCCTGCCGGTCCGCTCGGTCCTGGTGGTGTCGTCGATGACGCCGAGGGCGGCGTTGCCGGGCCAGGAGCTTCCGGTCGCGGCCTCCAGGCGGGTTACGGTGCCGCCTTCCTCGTCCACGGCCACGATCGCCCGCGGGCTCTCCTGGCGGAGGCGGTGGACGAGCCCGGCGGTGTCGGCGGAGATGTTCCGGGCGAACAGCACCACGCCGCCGAGGCCGCCGGCGAGCTGCCTGAGCAGCCAGCCGGGCGGCGTGGTTCCGTCGAACCCAGGCTGCAGGACCGTGGCGGCGAGACGGTCGAGATCGGGACTGTGCGGCATGCGGACTTCCGGTGGTGGTTGGCCCTCTTTGCAACGGATGTGGCGTTAAGCAGCTTTCCGCGTATCTTCTATGAAGTTTTCCTTCATTTGCTCCCGGTTAGGTCACGGCCTGGTGACAATTTTCTTCAGAGTCATTGATCCTATGGAAGTTCTCTGCCATGTTCGCGCCGGAGGACGCAGTCGACGCCTAGGCCATGGTCGGCCGCGTGACCTCATCGCCGGAGCCGTCAAGGGATCGACGTCCAAGGGATCGACGTCGCCACGCCGCCTGGAGGCCGAATGAACCGCCGTCCGCTGACCCGCAGGGCCATATTGGGCGGCTTGGCCGCGGCCGCGCTGACCCCGCTCACCCTCGGGCAGGCGCGCGCCGCCTCGCTCCCTGGCCGGCGAGGTGCCGGCGCCGAAGACGCCTTGAGCGCCACCGGCACCGGCACCCCGGCCGACTGGTCCGCGCGGCAGATGCGCGGCATGTGGATCGCGTCCGTGGTCAACATCAACTGGCCCTCGCGCACCGGCCTGTCCGCGGAGCAGCAGAAGGCCGAGTTCCTCTCCTGGCTCGACCTGGCCGCATCGCGCCGGCTCAACGCGGTGTTCGTGCAGGTCAGGCCCACAGCTGACGCGTTCTGGCCTTCGCGGTACGAGCCGTGGTCGCAGTACCTGACGGGCGTCCAGGGAAAGGATCCCGGGTACGACCCGCTCGAGTTCATGATCGAGGCCGCTCACGAGCGCGGGCTCGCCTTCCACGCCTGGTTCAACCCCTACCGCGTCTCCATGCAGGCCGACCCGGCGCAGCTCGTCCCCGACCACCCGGTGCGCCGCAACCCGGGCTGGGGCGTCGCGTACGGGGGCAAGCTGTACTACAACCCGGGGCTGCCGGAGGTCCGCGCGTTCGTCCAGGACGCGATCATGGACGCGGTCACCCGGTACGACATCGACGGTGTGCACTTCGACGACTACTTCTATCCGTATCCCGTCGCGGGACAGGAGTTCAACGACGCCGACGCCTTCGCGCGCCACGGAGCAGGCTTCCCCGACAAGGCCGCCTGGCGGCGAAGCAACGTCGACCTGCTCATCCAGGAGATGAGCCGGCGCGTCCGCGAGGAGAAGCCCGAGATCGCCTGGGGCGTGAGCCCGTTCGGGATCTGGCGCAACGCCGCCACCGACCCGCTCGGCTCGGCCACCTCCGGCTCCCAGTCCTACGACAACCAGCACGCCGACACCCGCGGCTGGGTGAAGAAGGGCTGGCTCGACTACGTCGCGCCGCAGATCTACTGGAACATCGGCCTGCCGGCGGCCGACTACGCGGCGCTCGCTCCCTGGTGGTCCCAGGTCGTGGCCGACACCGGCACCCAGCTGTGGGTCGGGCAGGCGGCCTACAAGGTCGGGGTCGCCGGCCAGCCCGCCGCCTGGCAGGACCCGGCCGAGCTGTCCCGGCACCTGACGTTCAACCGCGACCACCCCGAGATCGGCGGCGACATCTACTACAGCGCGGGCGACCTGCGCGCCGACCGGCTGGGCTCCACCACCCGGCTCCAGAACGACCACTACACGCGACCGGCGCTCGGCCCGGTGCTCCCGCGCCTGGCCTCCGGCACCCCGCCCCGGCGGCCCTCCCTGACCCACGCCCGCCTGACGGGCAAGGGCGTCGAGCTCTCCTTCCACGCCACCCACCACGCCAAGCCCCGGCTCTACGCGATCTACCGGTTCGACGGGGACGACACGGCCACGGCCGGGGCGGGTGCGGACGCCGCCCGCGACCTCGCGGATCTGAAGACGGATCTGGCCGGCCACCTGGTCGCGGTGGTGCCCGGCGGGCGCCGGGGCGAGTACACCGACCCCGGCGGCAAGGACGGCTCGCGCTACCGGGTGACCGCCCTCGACCGCGCCAACCGCCAAAGCGCCCCGAGCTCTTCACGACGGACGCGCTAGTTCCCCCGCCCCTGGGCATTCGCCAGGCCGCGCGCCGTACGGCGGCGGGCGGGCCGTCAGGTCGTGAGGAGGCGGCGGTGTGCGGCCTCGGCCTCGGCGATCGGGGAAGGCTGCCCGCCCGGCCGGGCGGCGCGCAGGGCGAGCGCGGCGGCTCCCGCCGCGCCGTCCCTGGCCAGGACGACGGGACGGCCCAGCAGCGCGTCCCTGACCCGCTCGGCGACCAGCGTGGGGTGGGTCAGCAGCGAGCCGGCCAAGACGACGGGCAGGGCGGGATCGCCCGGGCCCACCGCTTCGAGGGTCCGCACGAGACGGCGGGCGGCGTCGTCGAGGATGTCGAGCGCCACCCGATCTCCCTCGCGGGCCGCCGCCTCCACGACAGGGCTGAGCATCCCGAGGCGCGCGGGCTCGCGGTCGTACACCGCCGCGATGATCGCCTGGCAGAGCGCCTCGCCCGCCAGGTCCGGTGTGTCGGACGGCGCGGCGGACGGCGTGTCGGTCTGGAGGGTGGGGAGGACGCGGCCGGCGAGTGCGGTCGGCGCGCCCCGGCCGTCGATCGCCGCCAGTGCCGACTGGACGGCGCGGCGCCCGATCCACACCCCTGAACCCTCGTCCCCGAGGAGCCATCCGTAGCCGTCGCACCGGCGCACGATCTCGCGGTCCTCGATGCGGGCCGCCACCGCGCCCGTACCGGCGATCATCACGCTGCCGGACGCGGCGGGGGTCGCGCCGGCGAAGGCCACCAGGATGTCGGGGACGACGACGGGGAGGCCGGGCAGTCCCGCGGCGCGCCAGGCGTCGGCGGTCATGGCGTGGGCCTGCCTGCGGCCCGCCTCGCTGGCGCCGGCGAGCCCGAACACCCCGCCCGCGACGTCACCCGGCGTGAACCGCGGGCCGATCTGGGAGAGGGCCTCGGTGAGGGCGCGCGCGAGGTTGCCGCCCGGGTCGCGCGCGGAGCGGGGATTGGCCCCGCCCGCCCGCCCTCGGGCGACGATCTCGCCGCTGAGCGTGGCGATCAGGCAGCGTGTGCTCGTACCGCCGCCGTCGACCCCCACCACCAGCGGCTCAGCCGATCGCATACGCCTCCCTGGACGGTTCTCCCACGTCGTGGACGGTGATCTCCCACGAAGTATAGGTCGCCGCCGATCCGCGCCCCCGGCCACGGATCGACGGTGGTGATGCCTGCGACCGCGTCACGGATCGGCGGTCGTGACGACCCGGGACGCGGTCAAGGATCGGTGCTGTGGCGCCCCGGACCGGGCCAAGGATCCGTGGTCGTGAGGGCCGGGGGGCGGCCGTCTGGCGGCGCGCCGCCGGGTGCGGGGCCGGGCGGCCAGATCGGCGCTCCGATATGGCAGGCTGCGTGACTCTGGGACGTCTTGACGGGGGAGCGCGATGGGGGACCAGCGGGTGGCGAGGGCCGGGGAAGGGACGCGGGGAGGCTCGGCGGTCTCCGGGCGGATCGCCCGGTGGGTCACCGAGATCTTCGCTCCCCAGGTGCTCGTCATCGGGCTGCCGCCGGTGGTCGGCCTGGTGTCGGATGGGCGGACGGGGTTCTGGTGGGGCCTGGTCGCCTCCCTGCTGTGCGGGGGCATCCCGGCGCTGGTGATCGCCCTCGGTGTCCGCGCGGGGAAGCTGGACTCCCGGCACATCGTGGACCGCTCGCGCCGTACCGTGCCGCTGCTGGTGGCGGTCGCGGCGGTGTTCGTGGCTCTCCTGCTCCTCGCGGGTCTCGGCGCTCCGCGGCTCCTGGTCGCCACCGTGGGCGCGATGCTCGCCGGTCTCGCGGTGACCGTGCCGGTCACCCTGAAGTGGAAGATCTCCTTTCATGCCGCCGTGTCGGCGGGCACCGTGCTGGTGCTCGCCCGCGTCCTGCCCGCGGCGCCGACGCTGGCGGCCGGGGCGTTGATCGTCGCGCTGGTCTGCTGGGCGCGGGTACGGCTGGCGCACCACACGGTGGCCCAGGTGGCCGCCGGCGCGCTCGCGGGGGCCGGCTCGTCCTGGGCCATCCTGGCGCTGTCCGGCGTCTGAGGCGACCGGCTTCGGGTCCGCCTGGCTGCTCCGTGCTGTTGGGGTGGCTTCGGGTTCGTCTGAGTTGTTCCGTGCCGGTTGCGATGGACGTTGGGAAAACTCTTGACGTTCCCACAAGGACGGGTATAAACAAAGATGAAACCAACTTGAAACGGCGGTGAATCAACACGATGTACGCCGAGGAGCGGCAGCAGGAGATCCTGCGGCGCGCGCGGGCCATCGGCCGGGTGGATGTGGTGACCCTGGGCGAGGAGTTCTCCGTCACCACGGAGACGATCCGCCGCGACCTGACGGCCCTCGAACGTGCGGGCGTGTTGCGCCGCGTGCACGGCGGTGCCATCCCGGTCGAGCGGCTGGGGTTCGAACCCGCGCTGGCGGCCCGCGACGAGGTCATGACCGCGGAGAAGGAGCGCATCGCCAAGGCCGCGGTGGCGGAGCTGCCGGAGGACGGCGCGATCATCATCGACGCCGGGTCCACGACGGGCCGGCTGGTGCAGGTCCTGCCCGCCGACCGGGAGCTCACGGTCATCGTCAACTCGCCGCCGCTGGCCACGGTGCTGGCGGCCCGTCCCAACCTGACCGTGATCATGCTCGGCGGCCGGGTGCGGGGCCGCACGCTGGCCACCGTCGACGACTGGGCCCTGCGCCCGCTGGCCCGGCTCAATGTCGACGTGGCCTTCATGGCCGCGAACGGCTGCTCGGTGGCCAAGGGCCTCACGACGCCCGACCCCGCCGAGGCGGCGATCAAGCGGGCGATGATCAAAGCGGCGAAGCGCAGCGTCCTGCTGGCCGACCACACCAAGTTCGCCGACACCTACCTCGCGCGTTTCGCCTCCCTGCACGAGATCGACGTGGTGATCACCGACAGCGCGCTCGACCCTGCGACGGTGGCCGACATCGCGGCGGCCGGCCCTGAGGTGGTGCGGGCATGATCCTCACCTTGACCCTCAACCCCAGCCTCGACCGGACGATCGAGATCGCCACCCTGACCCGGGGCGCCGTCATCCGGGCCGCGACCGCCCGCCTCGACCCTGGCGGCAAAGGCGTGAACGTGTGCCGCGCGCTGCTGGCGAACCAGGTCAGGTCGTGCGCCGTGGTCCCCTTCGGCGGAGCGGAGGGCGACCAGCTGGTCAGCCTGCTCTCCCAGGAGGGCATCCAGATGATCACCGTGCCGGTCGCGGGGGCCACCCGCTCCAACGTCGCGCTGGCCGAGCCGGACGGCACGGTCACCAAGATCAACGAGCCGGGCACGGCGTTATCGGCCGCCGAGCTGGACGCCGTCGCGGACGCCGTGCTCAGCGCAGCCGAGTCGGCCGACTGGGTCGTCGCCTCAGGCAGCCTGCCTCCAGAGGTTCCCGTGGACATGTACGCGCGCCTGTGCCGGCGGTTCACCCGGGCGGGCATCAACGTCGCCGTGGACACCAGCGGGCCCGCCCTGGTGTCGGCCGTCGCCTCGGCTCCCGCCCTCGTCAAGCCCAACCGGCACGAGCTGGCCGAGGCCACGGGGGCGGTCATCGCGTCGCTCGGGGACGCGATGGACGCGGCGGGCAAGCTCCGGGCGATGGGGGCCAGGTCCGTCCTGGCGAGCCTCGGCCCGGACGGCGCCCTCCTCGTGGAGGACGGCGGGGCCTGGCACGGCGAGTGCCCGGTGAGCGAGCCGCGCAGCACCGTCGGCGCGGGCGACGCCATGCTCGCGGGGTTCCTCGCCGCCGGAGCCCGCGGCGAGGCGGCCCTCGTCGAGGCGCTGGCGTGGGCGTCGGCCGCCGTGGCGCTGCCGGGCAGCCGGATGCCCTCGCCCGCCGACATCCGGCGCGACCTCGTCCGTGTCCACGAACCAGATCCCACCAAGCCGTTGACGTCCGGGGACTGACAGCGGCGCGTTTCCACCCCCCACGCCGGCGGCACGCCGGCAACCCCGGAAGGAGCACCTCACATGGCAGATGCCTATACCCCGACGGTCCAGGGGACCGGCGTCAAGGCGAGCATCCAGCGCTTCGGCGGTTACCTCGCAGGCATGATCATGCCGAACATCGGCGCGTTCATCGCATGGGGCCTGGTCACCGCGCTGTTCATCCCCACCGGATGGCTGCCCAACAAGACCCTCGAAGCCCTCGTGGGCCCGATGATCAAACTTCTGCTCCCCATCCTCATCGGGTACACCGGCGGGCGCATGGTCCACGGGCAGCGCGGCGCGGTCGTCGGCGCCATCGCCACCATGGGCGTCATCGTCGGGGCGGACATCCCGATGTTCCTCGGCGCCATGATCGTCGGCCCGCTCGCGGCCTTCGTGATCAAGCAGGTCGACGGCTACATCCAGCAGCGCACCAGGGCCGGCTTCGAGATGCTGGTCGACAACTTCACCGCCGGCATCGTGGGCGCGGCGATGGCCATCGTCGGACTCTGGGGCATCGGGCCGGTCGTCCGGGTCATCACCGACGCCGCGGGCCACGGCGTCTCGTGGCTGATCGACCACGGGCTGCTGCCGCTGGCCTCGGTGCTCATCGAGCCCGCGAAGGTGCTCTTCCTGAACAACGCGATCAACCACGGCGTCCTCGGGCCGCTGGGCGTGGCGGAGGCCGTGAAGCAGGGCAAGTCCATCCTGTTCATGCTCGAGTCCAACCCCGGCCCCGGGCTCGGCCTGCTGCTCGCGTACATGCTCTTCGGCCCCCGGCTGCTGCGGCCCAGTGCGCCGGCCGCGATGATCATCCACTTCCTCGGCGGCATCCACGAGATCTACTTCCCGTACGTGCTGATGAAGCCGCGGCTGATCCTCGCGGTGATCGCCGGAGGAGCGTCGGGCGTCCTCGTCTTCATGGTCACCGGGGCCGGTCTGGTCGCCACGCCATCGCCGGGTAGCATCTTCGCCTACCTCGCGGTCACCCCCAAGGGCGGATGGTTCGGTGTCATCGCCGGCATCCTCATCGCCGCCGCGGTGTCGTTCGTGGTCGCCTCCGCCCTGCTGGGCTTCGGCCGCGCCAACGGCGACGAGCCCGAAACCGGCCCCGACACCGCCACCTCCGCCACCGACACCGACACCGTGAACGGGCAGGGCGAGGACCAGAAGCAAGCCCACTCCGTCACCAGAGAGGTATGACCGAGATGCCGAGCATCGACAGCAAGGACGTCAAGAAGATCGTGGTCGCGTGCGACGCCGGCATGGGCAGCAGCGTGATGCTGGCCACGCAGCTCCGCAAGGCCCTTTCGGGGCTGTCGGTGGAGGTGAGGCACACGCCGGTCAACTCCATCCCCGACGACGCCGACATCGTGGTCTGCCACGCCGGGCTCGCCGCCCGCGCCAGGGCGAGCGCCCCGGGCACCGTGCTGGTGCCGTTCCAGGTCTTCATCGGCGACCCCGCCGTGACCAGGCTCATCGCCACGATGAAGAACGGCGGCACGGTCGATGCCTGACGCGGCGCCGCTGCCACTGGACCGCAGGGCCATCCGGCTCACCGCCGAGGCCGCCTCGCGCGACGACGCGATCCGGCAGTGCGGCCAGGCGCTGCTCGACGTCGGCGCGATCGAGGAGCCGTACATCGACACGATGGTCGAGCGCGAGCGCTCCATCTCCACCTACGTCGGCGAGGGAGTGGCGATCCCGCACGGCACGCTCGCGGGCAAGGACGCCGTGCACCACGACGCCATCAGCGTGCTGCGCTTCCCCGCCGGCGTCGACTGGGACGGCGAGCCGGTCGTGCTGTGCGTCGGCATCGCCGCTCGCGGCGACGGGCACGTACGGCTGCTGTCGGAGCTGGCGCAGATCCTGTTCGACCCCGACCGGGCGAAGGCCCTGCGCGAGGCGGCGGACGCCGACGAGGTGATCCGCCTCCTCAGCCCCGGCGACGCCGGCGTGCCCGCCCCGGACCGCACACAGAGAGAGGAGACCTCCGAGTGAAGGTCGCCCGCTTCCACGCCCCAGGTGACATCCGCGTGGAGGACGCGCCCGAACCCTCGCCGGGACCCGGCGAGGTCAAGATCCGCGTTCGCAACTGCTCCACCTGCGGCACCGACGTCAAGATCTACAAGTTCGGGCACCACCACATCCGCCCGCCCCGCGTCATGGGCCACGAGATCGCCGGGGAGATCGCCGAGCTCGGCGCGGGGGTCACCGGCTGGGCGGTGGGCGACCGGGTCCAGGTGATCGCCGCCATCCCGTGCGGCCACTGCGAGGAGTGCCTGCGCGGCAGGCAGACGGTCTGCCCGAACCAGGAGTCCATGGGCTACCACTACGACGGCGGGTTCGCCGAGTACACGATCGTGCCGGGCAAGGTCCTCGCCGTCGACGGCCTCAACCGCATCCCCGACGGCGTCGGCTTCGCCGAGGCCTCGGTCGCCGAGCCGCTCGCCTGCGTGCTCAACGGGCAGGAACTGGCCAGGGTCGGGGACGGCGACGACGTCGTCATCCTCGGGGCCGGCCCGATCGGCTGCCTGCACGTCCGGCTCGCCCGGTCACGCGGGGCAGGCCGGGTCTTCCTGGCCGACCTGAACCCCGGCAGGCTCGCCATGGCCGCCGAACGCGTCCAGCCGGACGCCGCGATCAGCGGCCAGGACGTCGACGTCGTGGACGAGGTGCTCAAGCTCACCGGCGGCAGGGGCGCCGACGTGGTCATCACGGCCGCCGCGTCCGGGGCCGCCCAGCAGCAGGCGCTCCAGATGGTCGCGCGCCAGGGAAGGATCAGCTTCTTCGGCGGCCTGCCCAAGGACGACCCCGTGATCGCGCTCGACTCCAACCTGGTGCACTACCGGGAGCTCACCATCGTCGGCGCCAACGGGTCGAGCCCCCGGCACAATGCCAGGGCGCTCGAGCTGATCGCCACGGGGGCGGTCCCGGTCGCCGATCTCATCACCCACCGGATCCCGCTCGCCGAGGTCATGCAGGGCATCGACATCGTGGCCCGCGGCACCGCCATCAAGGTCACCGTCGAACCGTGACCACCACGCCGGGCCACCGATCACCCGCCCCGATGGCCCGGCGAACCCCGCAAAGCCGGAGAAGCCCGAAGGAAGCCACCATGCCAGAGAAGACCGTCATCATCGGCTCCCGCAGCGGTCTGCACGCGCGGCCCGCGAAGATGTTCGTCCAGGCCGCCGCCCGGCAGGGCGTGGCCGTGCGCATCCGGGTCGGCGACCGGCCGCCGGTCCCGGCGACCAGCATGCTCGGCGTCCTCGCCCTCGGCGCCGAGCACGGCACGGCGGTGATCCTGCAGGCCGACGGCCCCGGCGCGGAGGAGGCGCTCGACTCCCTCGCCGAGCTGCTGTCGCGCGACCTGGACGCCGAGGAGCCGGCCGATGCCTGAGGCGGTCCATGGCCTCGGTGTCAGTCCCGGACGGGCGGCGGGCCCCGCGTACAGGATGGCCGGGCCGCCGGTGCTTCCGCCGGCGGGGCCGGTCGCCGACCCCGCCCGGGAGTCCGCCCTCGCGGCGCAGGCCCTGCGGGACGTCGCCGAGCACCTCGAAAGGCACGCGGCCAGGGCGTCGAACCCCCAGGCCAGGGAGATCCTCGAGGCGCAGAGCCTCATCGCGGCCGACCCCGCGCTACTCGAATCGGCCGAGGAGGGCATCGCCGCGGGCCTCGGCGCCGCGCACGCGCTGGACGCCGCGTGCGCCCGCCACCGCGAGGCGCTGCTTGCCGCGGGCGGGTACTTCGCCGACCGCGCGGGAGACCTGGACGACATCCGCAACCGGGCCGTCGCGGCCGTCCTCGGCCTGCCCATGCCCGGAGTGCCCGATCCCGGGCACCCGTACATCCTGATCGCCGACGACCTCGCGCCCGCCGACACCGCCGGCCTCGACCCCGCGACCGTCCTAGCGCTGGTCACCGAGAAGGGCGGCCCCACCAGCCACACCGCCATCCTTGCCAGGACCCTCGGCCTGCCCGCCGTGGTGGCGTGCCGCGACGCCGCCGGGATCGACGACGGGACCTTGCTCGGCGTCGACGGGAACACCGGGTACGTCGAGGTCGGCATCGCCGAGGACGTCGCCGCCGCGATCCGGCTGGAGGCCGCCGCGCGCCGGGAGCGCAGGGCCGCGGGGCACGGCCCCGGGCGGACCGCCGACGGGCACCCGGTGGCGCTGCTGCTCAACATCGGCTCTGCGCACGACCTGCGCGCCCCCGAGGACGCCGAGGGGGTCGGCCTGTTCCGCACCGAGTTCCTGTTCCTGGACCGCCGCGACGCCCCGTCCTTCGAGGAGCAGGTGGCCGCCTACACGGCCGTCCTGCGGGCGCTGCCGGGCCGGCGGGTCGTGATCCGCACCCTGGACGCCGGCTCGGACAAGCCGCTGCCGTTCCTGCGGCTGCCCGGGGAGGCCAATCCCGCTCTCGGGGTGCGGGGGCTGCGCACCAGCCGGGTGCGGCCGGAGATCCTGGACACCCAGCTCGACGCCCTCGCCGAGGCCGCCCGCGGGAGCGACGCCGAGACCTGGGTGATGGCCCCCATGGTGAGCACCGTGGCCGAGGCGGCCGCCTTCGCCCGCCGCGCCCGCGAGCGCGGCCTGCGCCACGTCGGGGCGATGGTCGAGGTGCCCGCGGCGGCGCTCCACGCGCGGCGCCTGCTCGAGGTGGTGGACTTCCTCAGCATCGGCACCAACGATCTCGGCCAGTACGCCTTCGCCGCCGACCGCCAGCACGGCGAGCTGGCCGACCTGCTCGACCCCTGGCAGCCGGGGCTGCTCCAGCTGATCGCCATGTGCGCCGAGGCGGGACGGGAGGCGTCCAAGCCCGTCGGCGTGTGCGGAGAGGCGGCCGCGGACCCGCTCCTGGCCACCGTCCTGGCCGGGCTCGGCGTAAGGAGCCTTTCCATGGCCGCCCCCGCCGTGCCGGACGTGCGGGACGCGCTGGCCCGCCGTTCCCTGGCGGAGTGCGAGGCCGGCGCGCGGCGCGCCCTCGCCGCGGAGGGCCCCGCCGAGGCCCGGGCGGCGGCCGGCGACGCCGCGGGCTGATCACCGGTCAGGCGGTCCAAGCCCGGCGGAGGATGGCGCGCGGGCGACGACGGCAGGTGGTGGTCAGGGCTTGCCGGCAGGGCGGTGGCAGGTGGTCAGGGCCTGCCGGCCAGGGCGCGGTGGCAGGAGGTCAGGGCCTGCCGGCCAGGGCGCGGTGGCAGGTGGTCAGGGCCTGCCGGCCAGGGCGCGGTGGCAGGAGGTCAGGGCTTGCGGGCTAGGGCGCAGAACTGCGAGACCTCCTGCTGGGCGTCGAAGTCGTCCGGCTCCGGCCGCCACTTGGAGCAGGAGACCACGCCGGGCTCGAGCACCTCCAACCCGTCGAGGAACCCGGCCAGCTCCTGGGGGCTTCGCAAGGTCATCGGGGCCGACCCGGCCTGGTTCCATTGCCGCACCGCCTCGGTCATCGCCTCGCCGTGCACCTCGGCGGTGGGGTGGGCGACGGCCAGGTAGCCGCCGGAGGGAAGGGCCTCCAGCAGCCGCGTCACGATGGCCCGCGCCTTGGCCGTGTCGACGACGAAGTTCAGGCTGCCCAGCAGCATCAGCGCCACCGGCCGGCCGAAGTCGAGCGTGCCGGCGGCGTGCCTGAGGATCTCGTCCGGCTCGTTGAGGTCGGCCTCGATGTAGTCGGTGGCGCCTTCGGGCGCGCCCACGAGCAGGGCGCGGGCGTGGGTGAGCACGATCGGGTCGTTGTCGACGTAGACGACGCGGCAGGAGGGGTCGATGGACTGCGCCACCTCGTGGGTGTTGTCCGCCGTGGGCAGGCCGGTGCCGATGTCGAGGAACTGGCGGACGCCGGCCTCGGCGACCAGGAACCGTACGGCCCTGCCGAGGAACGCCCGGTCGGCGCGCGCGGAGTCCACCAGATCGGGCATCACCGCGAGGATCTGGTCGCCCATCTCCCGATCGGAGGCGAAGTTGTCCTTGCCGCCCAGCCAGTAGTTCCAGACGCGGGCCGAGTGCGGCACGGTCGGGTCGATCTTGGCCTGCTGCGCCCGGCCGGGGGAGGACGTGCCGTCGGTCACCGGGATTGCACCCTCTCAGCCTGACTTGTGCTGATCTTTACCGGGTCAGCGTAGCGCTCGCGGCCACCGGCACGGACGCGTTCGGAGGACTGTTCATACGCGCGGGGGCGGCGCTTTCAGGAGGCGGCGGTCACGGGGAGACCCGCTGCCACCGCGGATCGCGGTACAGCACCACCGAGGGCCCGCGCAGCATCTCGTCCGGGGCCGACAGCATGACCAGCTCGCCGGCGGCCTCCAGCTCGCGGAGCAGGTCGCGGACGCGGGGACCGACCGGGAGGCGGCCGACCGGCAGGCCGAGGGCCAGGCGGGTCGCGTCCGCCACCTCCGACAGTTTGAACGGGCCCGGGAAGCCCTCGATGATCCCGCGGACCAGGTCGAGCGTGATCACCTGTTCGGCCTCGCTGTGCGCGACCTCCCACACGAGTTGCACGTTGCGCCGTCCGGTGGCGGCGCAGGCGGAGCAGCGCCGCACGAACCCCGGCACGAGCTCCTCGTCGGCCGAGCCGAGGCACGCCGTGCACTGGCCGGTCTCCGTGGCGTGCAGCTCGGCGGCGACGCGGGTGGGCAGCGGGGTGCCGCAGAAGCACCGGAACGTGCGGAAGGCGCCTCCGTGGACCAGGGCGGCCTCGTCGGCGTTCTCGGGGATCTCGTCCCACTGCGTGGTGATCGTGTGCGTGGACATCGCCCGTGACTCTACCTATCGGGGCCCGCCGGCGCGCGGGCCGCGTCAGGCGTAGGCGGCGGCCACCCCGATGATCACGAGCGCGAGGGACACCCCGGCGACCACCAGGCCGGCGACGCCCGCGGCCTTGCGTCCCCGGCGCAGTCCGAGCGCGAACATCACCGAGTACGGCAGTCCCGCGTACACCAGGGGAGTGAGGCCGAGGAGCGCCAGCGACGCCAGCACCCCGGCGGTCCCCGTGCGGACGACGCGGTCGGTCTCCACGTCCAGCCGACCCCGGAAACTCTGGCCCACGCGTGACTCCGGCGCCGCCTGGACGACGGTGGTCCGCAGGCTGTCGTCGTCGGGCACGAACGTTCCCTTGCAGTCGTAGCGCCCCTCGCCGAGGGCCTGGCAGGAGGTGACGGTGAGGCGGCCCGCCGCCCCGGCCCGGCCCATCGCGAGCATCAGGTCGTGGGTGGAGAAGAGCACGGGCAGCAGCCCCAGGATCACCCAGCAGACGAGGAGCACGTACATGCCCATGGGCCCGGGAGTGCGGCCCCTTCCCATCGCCCAGCCGGCCTGCGTCGTCGGATGCGTCATGGGACCGATGCTGGCGGGCCCGTCTTGGAAGCGGCTTGCCGCGCACTGGCGGCGTCCCCTGGCGGCCCTGGGGGCACCGCGCGCCGGCCGTTCCGGCCCGCGGGCGCGCCCGGCCGCGTCTCTCTGGGCGGCCCGTCCGGAACGTTCGTGAAACGCGGCGTTCACCCTCCATTGACAAGCGCAGAGCGCCGGGGTTAGCGTCCCGCACAGCCGAGTAAAACGTTTTTACTCCCCCCGCCGCTTCCGCGCCGCCCGCGCGCGAGAGGAGACCGCATGAGCACCGCGCCGGCCCGCATCGCCCCGCCCCGCACCAAGGTGGGGCTGGTCGCCGGAGGCCTCGGGGCCTACTGGCCGCAGTTCCCCGACCTGCTGCCCCAGCTCACCCGCTCCGCCGAGCGGGTGTCGGAGCGCATGCGGGCCCTGGGCTGCGATGTGGTGGACGTCGGCTTCATCGCGGGCGCCCAGGAGGGCGCGGCCGCGGCCGAGCGGCTGCGCGGGGCCGGGTGCGACATCATCGTCGGCTTCCTGACCACCTACATGACGGCGACCATGCTGCTGCCCGTGGCCCAGCGCAGCGGGGCGCCCGTGCTGCTGATCAACCTTCAGCCGACCGAGTCGATGGACCACGCCACCTTCGACACCGGCCAGTGGCTCGCGTACTGCGGGGCGTGCCCGCTGCCCGAGATGGCCAACACCTTCATCCGCGCCGGCATCCCCTTCCGCTCGGTGTCCGGCTACCTCGAGGACGAGCGCGCCTGGGCCAAGATCGAGCGCTGGGTGCGGGCGGCGGGGGTGCGCGCGGCGCTCCGGCGCGGCCGTCACGGGTTGATGGGCCACCTGTATCCGGGCATGCTCGACGTCGCGACCGACCTGACGCTGGTGCCGGTGAACCTCGGCGGCCACGTCGAGGTCCTGGAGTTCGACGACCTTCGCGTGCGGGTGGAGAAGGTCGCCGACTCCGAGGTCAAGGAGCGCATGGAGCTCGCCAGGGAGATCTTCCAGCTCGACGGCTCGGTGAACGACGACGACTTCTCCTGGGCCGCCCGGGTGTCGGTGGGGCTCGACCGGCTGGCCGACGACTTCGCCCTCGACAGCCTGGCCTACTACCACCGCGGCCTGGACGGTGAGATCCACGAGCGGCTCGGCGCCGGCATGATCCTCGGGGCCTCGCTGCTCACCGCGCGCGGCATCCCGGCCTGCGGCGAGTACGAGCTGCGCACGTCCCTTGCCATGCTCATCATGGATCGCCTCGGCGGCGGCGGGTCGTTCACCGAGCTGCAGGCACTGGACTTCGCGCGAGGCCATGTCGAGATGGGGCACGACGGCCCCGCCCACCTGGCCATCAGCGCGGACCGCCCGCTGCTGCGCGGCCTCGGCGTCTACCACGGCAAGCGCGGGTTCGGGGTGTCGGTGGAGTTCGACGTCGCCCACGGCCCGGTCACCGCGTTCGGCCTGCGGCACGGCAGGGACGGGCGGTTCGCCTTCGTCGTGTCCGAGGGGGAGGTCGTCGACGGGCCGCATCTCCAGATCGGCAACACCACCTCCCGGGTCGACTTCGGCTGCGATCCGGGCGAGTGGACCGACGCCTGGAGCGCCACCGGCATCTCCCACCACTGGGCCCTCGGCACCGGCCACCGCACCACCGAGCTGCGCGCCCTGGCCGACCTCATGGACGTCGAGCTGGTCGAGGTGCGTCCGTGAGCGTTGTGACCCGCGATCCTGGTGTGCCGGACGGGATCATCACACAGCACCGGTTTTACCTCCAGGCATGCTTTCATTGATGCCATGTCAAACCCGGCGATTCTGACCGTCGACGACGACCCTGCCGTCTCCCGGTCGGTGGCCCGAGACGTCCGCCGCCGCTACGGCGACCGTTATCGCGTGGTGCGAGCCGACTCCGGCCAGGCCGCCCTGGAGGCGCTGCGCGAGATCAAGCTGCGAGGCGAGCAGGTGGCCGTCATGCTCGCCGACTACCGCATGCCGCAGATGAACGGCATCCAGTTCCTGGAAGCCGCGATGGACATCTTCCCGCGCGCCCGCCGCGTTCTGCTCACGGCGTACGCCGACACCGACGCGGCCATCGACGCGATCAACATCGTCGACCTCGACCACTACCTGCTCAAGCCGTGGAACCCTCCGGAGGAGAAGCTCTACCCGGTGGTCGACGCGCTCCTGGACGCCTGGCTCGCCGCGCCCGACGAGGCGGTCACCGAGACCCGCGTCATCGGCCACCGCTGGTCGGCGCCGTCGTTCGCCGTCCGCGACTTCCTCGCCCGCAACCTCGTGCCCTACCGCTGGCTGCTCGCCGACGAGGCCGAGGGCGGCCGCCTGCTGTCGGCGGCGGGCCTGACCGCCGACGACGTGCCGCTGGTCGTCACGCCCGACGGCACCTCGCTGGTCAAGCCCACCGAGGCCGACCTCGCGGCGCACGTCGGGCTGACCACCACGCCGACCGGCGAGTTCTACGACCTGGTCGTCGTCGGAGGAGGCCCGGCGGGGCTCGGCGCGGCGGTGTACGGCGCGTCCGAGGGGCTGCGCACCGTGCTGCTCGAGCAGCGCGCGACCGGCGGCCAGGCCGGGCAGAGCAGCCGCATCGAGAACTACCTCGGCTTCCCCGACGGGGTGTCCGGCGCCCAGCTCACCGACCGCGCCCGGCGGCAGGCGCTGCGGTTCAACGCCGAGATCCTCACCACCCGCGAGGTCGTCGGGCTGGAGTCCGGCGGGTCGGCGCGGCTGCTGCGCTTCGGCGACGGCAGCCTGATCACGGCGCACACGGTGGTGCTGGCCACCGGCGTGTCCTACCGCATGCTGGAGGCGCCGGGCATCGCCGCGCTGACCGGCCGGGGCGTCTTCTACGGCTCGGCGTCCACCGAGGCCCCGAGCTGCTCGGGCCAGGAGGTCTACATCGTCGGGGGCGCCAACTCCGCGGGGCAGGCGGCCGTGCACTTCTCCCGGTACGCCAAGAAGGTGAACATCCTCATCCGGGGCGGCGATCTGCGGCGGTCGATGTCGCAGTACCTCATCGACCAGATCGCCGACACACCCAACATCGAGATCCACCCGCACACCGCAGTGGTCGACGGCGAAGGAGGGGACCACCTGGAGCGGCTGACGCTGTGCGACCCCCGTTCCGGGCGGGTCCGCACCGTCGACACCTCCTGGCTGTTCGTCTTCATCGGCGCCGAGCCGCGCACGGAGTGGCTCGGCAAGGCCGTCCTCCGCGACGACCGGGGTTTCGTGATCACCGGCACCGACCTGCTGGCCGACGGCCGAAGGCCCCCGGGATGGACACTGCCCCGCGACCCCTACCACCTGGAGACCAGCATGCCGGGCGTCTTCGCCGCGGGCGACGTGCGGGCCGACTCGGTCAAGCGCGTCGCCTCCGCCGTGGGCGAGGGCGCCATGGCGGTGTCGCTGGTCCACCGTTACCTGGAGGCCCAATGATCGAGCCGGCCGACAACGCCGGGTGCGGCGAGGCGAGCGGAGAGGGCCTGACCGCCGACGAGCTGCGCACCCTGTTCCTGTTCGAGTCCCTGGACGACGCGCAGCTCGCGCGGTTCGTCGAGCACGGGCACGTCGAGCGCTACCCGGCGGCCACCTCGATCTACGAGGAGGGCCGGCCGGCGAGCTGCTTCTACGTCCTGCTCAGCGGCACGATCGCGTTGACCCGCCGCGTCCAGGGCGACGAGGTGGAGGTCAGCCGCACCGAGCAGCGCGGGGTCTACGCGGGCGCCATGCAGGCCTACCTCGGCGACCAGGTCGGGCAGAACTACTCCAGCAGCCTCCGGGCGATCAGCGACGTCGAGCTGTACGCCATTCCCGCGAAGGTGCTCGCCAAGTCGCTGCGCGAGTGGTTCCCGATGGCGACGCACCTGCTGGAGGGAATGTTCGTCGGCATGCGCGCCAACCAGACGATCGTCAGCGAGCGCGAGCGGCTGCTGGCGCTCGGCTCGCTGTCGGCCGGCCTGACCCACGAGCTGAACAACCCGGCCGCCGCCGCCGTCCGGGCCACCGCCGTGCTGCGCGAGCGGGTCGCCGGCATGCGCCACAAGCTCGCCATGATCGCCGATGGGCGGCTGGACGGCAGCCGCCTGCACGACCTGGTCGAGCTGCAGGAGGAGGCCGTCAAGCGGGCCGCGAGCGCGGCGCCCCTGTCGGCGCTCGCGACCGCCGACGCCGAGGACGAGCTCAGCGAGTGGCTCGACGACCACGACGTCGCCGGAGGCTGGGAGCTCGCCTCGACCCTGGTCACCGGCGGCATCGACGTGCGGTGGCTGGAGCAGATCACCGGCGCGGTCGGCGGGGAGAACCTCGAGGCCGCCATCCGCTGGCTCACCTACACGATCGAGACCGAGCAGCTGATGAGCGAGATCGACGACGCCGTGACCCGCGTGTCCGCGCTCGTCGCCGCCGCCAAGCAGTACTCCCAGATCGACCGGGCGCCCTACCAGACCGTCAACGTCCACGACCTGCTCGACGCCACGCTGACGATGATGCAGGCGAAGATCCCCGGCTGCATCCGCACGGTCAAGGACTACGACCGCACGGTGCCCCCGATCCCCGCCTACGCCGCCGAGCTCAACCAGGTGTGGACCAACCTCATCGACAACGCCCTGTCGGCCATGAAGGCGGAGGGCGGCACCCTCACCCTGCGCACCGGGCACGACGCCGACCGGATCTTCGTCGAGGTCGCGGACACCGGGCCGGGCATCCCCGCCGCGATCAGGCCGCGCATCTTCGAGCCGTTCTTCACCACCAAGCCGGTCGGCGAGGGGACCGGGCTGGGCCTGGACATCTCCTACCGCATCATCGTGAACAAGCACCACGGCGACATCCGCGTGGAGTCCGAGCCCGGCGACACCCGCTTCCGCGTCCTGCTCCCGATCGCCCCCTCCTAGCCGCGCGCGGCACGGACGGGCACAGTCGTGACGGTGGCCGTGGCGTCGCTCATGGTTTCTTCTCCTGCCGTAGTCGGTGCGCGCCGGCGCGCGGGTGCGGGCCGGACGGCTCGTCCCTGCGCCCACCGGCTCGCACCCCGGCCTAGTGACCGATACGCACGCGTGGCCGCCGAAGTTCACCTGGCGGAGGATGTGATCGGGAAACGCCGGCCGGGAGCTCGGCCGCGGTGACGTCGTCCCGCTGCCGCGGCCGGAGATACCTCCGATCAACTCCCTGTTCTTCGCGTCCCGGCCCGGCCCTATGAGGATAGAAACTTAACCGGTTAGCCTGATGCGCTTGCCATGTAATCTCGTTTCGCGGCGCGCGGGATCGACGCGCCGGATCGCGCCCGCGGCCGGCGGCAACGACCGGATACATCGGATCACCCTGCCAATAACGGCGTGCGCCGCACCCGGCGGGATGTCTCGAACACGTCACAGCTATTGACGGGCACGACATCTGAAATTTACGTTCGGCTCTACTTATCCGGTTAATCACAGCCTGCTCGGAAGGCTCGGCGACGCGTCGTGGACGGCTGCTCCATGCCGTGCGGCGTGCATAGGTAGGGAGCGTGAGCGATCGCCATTGGGAGCGCTCCCAAACCCCCGAACCGCGTGAGCGATCGCTCCTGGGAGCGCTCTCGCAACCCACGTTCCATCCCTCGGATCGAATCCATCGGAGCCCAGAAGGAAGTTCGAACCCTCCGCGATCGGTCGCGGAGGAAGGAGAAGAATGATGCGAAACCGAGCGCGGTTCTTGATCCCGCTCGTGGTGGCCGGTCTGGTCGCCGCGGCCTGTTCGAGCGGCGGTTCCACGCCCCCCACTCAAGGCTCCAACGCGGCGAGCGCGCCCGCCGCCGGTCCGGCGAACCCCAACTCGCTGCCCCGGAACGAGACGCTCTACACGAGTGGCACGCAGTGGGGCCCGCCGGCCAACTTCAACCCGATCCGGGAGTGGGACTCCGCGACGGGAACCAAGGGGCTCGCCTACGAGACGCTCTTCCACTTCGACCCGAACGCGGGCAAGCTCACCCCGTGGCTGGCCGAGAGCGGCTCGTGGACCGACGAGACGACCTACGAGCTCAAGCTCCGCAAGGGCGTCACCTGGTCGGACAAGCAGCCCTTCACGGCCAAGGACGTCGTCTTCACCTTCGAGCTCGGCAAGATGAAGACGATCCCCTACGCGAACATCTGGAACTGGCTGAAGAGCGCGGAGGCCGTCGACGACCAGACGGTGAAGTTCACCTTCTCCAAGGCCAACTACCAGGAGTGGGACTTCAACCTGTACGGCAGGGCGATAGTGCCGCAGCACGTGTGGAGCGGCCGTTCCGAGGAGGACGTGCTCAACGGCGTCAACGAGAACCCGGTAGCCACCGGTGCCTACAAGTACCTCAGCCACGACCAGGATCGCGTCGCCTGGGTGAAGCGTGACGACTGGTGGGGCAAGACCGCTCTGGGCATGGACCCCAAGCCCAAGTACATCGTCGACATCGTCAACTCCAGCAACGAGGTGGCGATGGGCCTGCTGCTGCAGAAGGGCCTCGACCTCAGCAACAACTTCCTGCCCGGCGCGGCGAACCTCGTCAAGGGCAACTTCGGCATCTCGACCTACTACCCCGAGCCGCCGTACATGCTCTCGGCGAACACGGCGTGGCTGGTGCCGAACACGACCAAGAAGCCGCTGGACGACCCGGCCTTCCGCAAGGCCCTCGCGAACTCGATCGACACCAAGAAGATCGTCGAAGGCGTCTACGGGAACCTCGTCAAGGCCGCGAACCCGACCGGACTGCTGCCCCAGTGGGACAAGTACATCGACCAGAACGTGGTGAGCCAGAACGGCTTCGGCTATGACAAGGACAAGGCCAAGAAGCTGCTCGCCGACGCCGGCTACAAGGACCGCGACGGCGACGGGTTCGTGGAGAACAAGGACGGCTCCAAGATCAACCTGAGCCTCATCGTCCCCTCCGGCTGGACCGACTGGATGGAGGCCATCCGGGTCATCGCCGCCAGCGCCAAGGAGTCGGGGATCGCCATCACGCCCGACTTCCCGGACTTCAACGCCCTGGTCGAGAAGCGCGGCTCCGGCAAGTTCGACCTCGTGATCAACAACGAGCGCCAGCTGTCGAACTCCCCCTGGACCTACTACGAGTACGTCTTCCAGCTCCCGATCCAGAAGGTGCAGAACACGGTCAACTTCGGCCGGTACGAGAACAAGAAGGCCTGGGATCTGGTGCAGAAGCTCGACCAGGTCAAGGCCGACGACGTCGAGGGCATGAAGGCGCTCACCTCCCAGCTCCAGAAGATCCAGCTGGAGGAGATGCCGAACATCCCGCTCTGGTACAACGGCCTGTGGTCGCAGGTCAGCAGTGCCATGTGGAAGAACTGGCCGACGTCGGCGGCCGGCACGCCGAAGTCCGCACCCGCGATGTGGCGTAACTGGATGGAGCTGGGCGGCTTCGAGACGATCACGCGGCTGCAGCCCGCCACTCCCTGACCGGACGCCATCCGCCCCCTCCCGGGTCACCGGGAGGGGGCTTTCTGGAGATGATTCGTGCGCCAATACTTCGGCAGGAAGCTGCTCATCTACGGCCTGACGTTCTTCATGGCCGTCACGATCAACTGGATGATCCCCCGGTTCATGCCCGGCGATCCCGTGGCCGGCATGCTGGCCCGGGCGCGGGTGACGCAGCCGGAGGCCGTGGAGGCCATGCGGGCCTACTACACGAACCTGTTCGGCTTCGACCTGCCCATCTGGAAGCAGTACCTCAACTTCTGGGCCGCGCTGCTGCACGGCGACTTCGGGATCAGCGTCTGGGTGTTCCCGACCCCCGTGTCCACCGTCATCCTCGGCGCGGTGCCGTACACCCTGGCGTTGATGATCCCGGCCGTGCTGTTGAGCTGGGTGGTAGGCAACCGGCTCGGCGCGTACGCGGCCCGGCGCAAGCTGCTGGACAACTCGGTGCTGCCGATCGGCTACGTGCTGACGGCCATGCCGTACATGTGGCTCGCGGTGATCCTGGCCTGGGGGCTGGGCGTCGTGGCGGGCATCTTCCCGGTGGCCGGCGGCTACAGCTTCGCCATGCGGCCGAACTGGTCGTGGGAGTTCCTCGGGGACCTGGCGCTGCACTGGACGCTGCCGTTCGCCTCCCTGTTCCTGGTCGCGCTCGGTGGCTGGGCGATCGGCATGCGAAATATGATCATTTATGAGCTTGAATCGGACTATTCCAACTACCTGGCCGCGCTGGGAGCGCCGCAGCGGCTCATCCGCAGGTACGCGTTCCGCAACGCGGTCCTCCCGCAGATCACCGGTCTGGCGCTGCAGCTGGGCGTTCTGGTCGCGGGCGCCCTCGTGACCGAGATCGTCTTCTCCTACCCGGGGCTGGGCAGCCTCATCCTCAAGGCGATCCAGAACCAGGACCTCTTCCTGCTGCAGGGGACGTTCCTCTTCATCGTCCTCGGCGTGCTGATCGCGAACTTCATCATCGACGTCGTCTATGTCGTGGTCGATCCGCGCACCAGGGCGGGAATGGCCGGTGCCGCCGCATGACCACCATCGACACGGCGCTGCCGCAGACGCCGACGGCCGTCCGGCGCGAGGCACTCTACTTCGCGCTGCGCAACGGCAAGCTGCTCGTCGGGCTCGGCGTCATCCTCATCCTGCTCGGCACCGCGGTGATCGGCCCGGTCCTGCTCGGCCGGGCCGCGAACGACTACGTCGGCCTGCCCATGCAGTCGCCCTCGTCCGAATACTGGTTCGGCACCAACACCTTCGGCCAGGACATCTTCGTCCAGTTCGTGTACGGGCTGCGCACCACCTTCGAGGTGGGCGCCCTCGGCGGAGGGATAGCCGCGGTCATCGGCATGGCGGTGGGCTTCATCGCGGGCTACCGGGGCGGCATGGTGGACGAGGTGCTGAACATGCTCACCAACATCATCCTGGTCATCCCCACCCTCGCCGTGCTGCTGATCATCAACGCCTACCTCGGCATCCGCAGCGTCGGCGTGCAGGCCCTGTTCATCGGCCTGACCTCCTGGCCGTGGGCGGCGCGGGCCATCAGGGCTCAGACCTTCTCGCTGCGCACGCGGGACTTCGTGGACCTCGCCAGGCTGAGCGGCATGCCCAGCAGGAAGATCATCCTGCGGGAGATCGCGCCGAACATGAGCTCCTACCTGTTCATGACCTTCATCCTGCTGTTCGGCGGATCGATCCTGATCGCCTCCTCACTCGACTTCATCGGGCTCGGCCCGACCGAGGGTGTGTCGCTCGGGCTGATGCTGCAGAACGCGCACCAGTGGAGCGCGCTGCATCTCGGGCTGTGGTGGTGGTTCATCCCGCCGGGCGCCGGGATCACCGCGGTGGTCGGTGCCCTGTACGTCGCGAACGTCGGCCTCGACGAGGTCTTCAACCCGAAACTGAGGGAGACATGAGTCTCACGGTCACCGACCTCAAGGTGTACTACCGGACCTTGAAGGGTGAGGTGAAGGCGCTCGACGGGATCTCGTTCTCGGTCGCGGACAACGAGATCCTCGGCCTGGCGGGGGAGTCCGGCTGCGGCAAGACCACCCTCGGCAAGGGCCTCATCCGCATGGACGGCCGGATGAAGCACATCGGCGGCACCGTCGAACTCGACGGCGAGACGCTCCCGATCGGGGATGACGCCCGTATGAACCCCTACCGGTTCCACAAGGTCTCGCTGATCCCGCAGTACTCCATGAGCGCCATGAACCCGACCCGGAAGATCGGGAAGATGGTCGGCGAGCTGGTCAGGTCGCGGGGGGTGAAACTGGACCGCGACGAGTTGCACGCGCGCCTCGACCAGGTCTCGCTGCCCCGCGAGGTGCTCGACCGGTACCCGATCGAGTTGTCCGGCGGCATGAAGCAGCGCATGGTGATGGTGATCTCCACGTTGCTCAACCCGTCGCTGCTCATCGCCGACGAGATCACCTCGGCGCTGGACGTGTCCACGCAGAAGGCGGTGGCCAAGGCGCTGGTCGGGTTCCGCGACGCGGGCTTCGTGAAGAGCATGATCTTCATCACGCACGACATCTCGCTGACCTATCAGATAGCCGACACGATCATGGTGATGTACGCCGGGAAGCTGGCCGAGAAGGCCCCGGCGCACACGATCGTCAGCGCGCCACGGCACCCGTACGCCCAGCTGCTGATCAACTCGCTACCGGAAGTCGGCGTGCGGTACGCCGACAAGAGGCTCTCCGGCATCCCGGGCAGCCCGCCCTCGTTGCTCGACCCGCCCTCGGGCTGCCGGTTCAGGGACCGCTGCCCCCTCGCGTTCGCCAAGTGCGCCGAGGAGGAGCCACCGGCGGTCGAGGTCGAGCCCGATCACTTCGTCGCCTGCTGGAAGGCATGATGCTCGAACTTCATGACGTCACGAAGGTCTACAAGGTGGGAGCCTTCGGCGGCAAGACCATGACCGCCGTCGATGGCGTGAGCTTCGACGTCGGCACCGGCGAGGTCGTCTCCCTCATCGGGGAGAGCGGCAGCGGCAAGACCACGATCGGCAGGATGATCCTCGGCCTCACCTCCCTCACCTCGGGGTCGATCACCCTCGACGGCGCCCCGGTGAAGCCCGGCAAGGCCTACTACCGCAGCGTCCAGGGGGTCTTCCAGGACCCGTTCAGCTCCTACAACCCGGTGTTCAAGGCCGACCGCGTGCTTCGGATGATCAAGGAGCAGTACTTCCCTTCGGTGCCGGACTGGGACGATCGCGTCGAGGAGGCACTGGCGGCGGTCCGCCTCAATCCGGGTCAGGTGCTCGACAAGTTCCCGCACCAGCTCAGCGGTGGCCAGCTCCAGCGCCTGCTCATCGCGCGGGCACTGCTGCTGGAGATCAAGCTGCTGGTCGCCGACGAGATCACCAGCATGCTCGACGCCTCCACCCGCATCGACGTGCTGAACCTGCTCGCCGACCTCAAGGCCCGGGGGCTCGGCGTCCTGTACATCACCCACGACCTGTCGCTGGGCAACTACCTCGCCGAGCGCACGGTCGTGCTGCGCCACGGGACGGTGGTCGAGATGGGACTGACCGAGAAGGTCTTCGGCGACCCGCTGCACCCGTACACCCGGCAACTGCTGTCAGCGGTACCCCGGCTGGGCTCGCCGTGGGAGGAGGCGGCCCCGGCCGACGGCTGCCTCTACCACCAGAAGGGCGCGACCGGCAGGCTCCTTGCGGCCGACGAGGGCCACTTCGTGGCGTGCGCCGGACTCGACGACTGCGGCGGCCCCGCCGCTTGAGGCCGTCCGCCGCCTTCTCGGTGATCCAGGTCTCTCGCCGTCGTCCGGCTCGACGGTGAGGGGCCGGCCGTCGAGGGCGCGGAAGACGCGTCGCGGTCGATGACCTGGGGAGGAGCGGGGCGGGGTCGATCGGGAAACGAAGAATCCCCAGGCGTCTGACCTGGGGATTCTGTGGTGGGCGATACTGGGATTGAACCAGTGGCCTCTACCGTGTCAAGGTAGCGCTCTCCCACTGAGCTAATCGCCCGCGTTGCGGTGGAACAGAGGTGGAGACGGGATTTGAACCCGTGTACGCGGCTTTGCAGGCCGCTGCCTCGCCTCTCGGCCACTCCACCGGGCGAGGCCTCGTCGCGGCAAGGCCTCTCCGAGCGGACGACGGGATTCGAACCCGCGACCCTCACCTTGGCAAGGTGATGCTCTACCAGCTGAGCCACGTCCGCGTGATCGGCCGGTGAACACCCGGCCTCACGCAGAGAACTCTAGCGAATTCCGGCCAACTCCCCAAACCGAAGCCCGCCGACCCGCTCGGCGTACCAGGTGATCCCCGCCACATGTTCGGCGATGCGCCGCAGCGTCCAGCCGGGGTCGCGGGGGAGATCACAGGCGCCTGTGCCGGCGGCCGCGTACCGGTGCAGGTAGCAGCGGCCGAGCCGCCTCCAGCGCGAACGGGCCGGGTGTCCGTCCATGCTTCGATCCTGGTGCAACCATGGTTGGGCTACCGTCGAAGCATGGTCGCCGAGCACGTCGCCAACGACGCCGATATCGCCAAGGTCGCCGCACTGATCGCCGACCCGACCCGGGCCGCCGTCCTCACCGCGCTGCTGGACGGCCGCGCGCTCGCGGCCGGGGAGCTCGCCCGGCTCGCGGGGGTGAGCCCGGCCACGGCGAGCTCCCACCTGGCCAGGTTGCTGGCCGGCGGGCTGGTGACCGTGGCCACGCAGGGCCGCCATCGCTACTACCGGCTGTCCGGCCCAGAGGTGGCCGAGGTGCTGGAGGTGCTGGCCCGGGTCAGCCCGCGCCCGGCCGTACGCTCGCTGCGCCAGTCCCGGCAGGCCCGGCTGCTGGAGGAGGCGCGCACCTGTTACGACCACCTGGCCGGACGGGCCGGAGTCGAGCTGCTGACCCACCTGGTCGAGGCCGGGCACCTGGTCGGGCAGGACGCCTTCGAGCTGACCGCGGCGGGCGAGGCGGCCCTGGCGGAGCTGGGCGTCGACGTCGCCGCGGCGCGGGCCTCCCGGCGCAGGTTCGCGCCCGCGTGCCTCGACTGGACCGAGCGCCGGCCGCACCTGGCGGGCGCCCTCGGCGCGGCGGTCACCAGGTCGCTGCTGGAGCGCGACTGGTACCGGCGGGGATCGGCGAGGCGGGTGCTGGAGGTGACGGACCTGGGACGAAAGGGCCTGGCCGCGATGTTCTCCTATTAAGGGGCTGTAAGGGGCTAACATGCGATATGCCAGTTACCTAAGCGAGAGAGTGACACCATGCGCGACAGCGAGGTCGTGGAGATCGGTCCGGAGCCGCTGAGTTTCGCCGACGTCATCAGGGTCGCCCGGCACGGCGCCGCCGTGCGCCTCACCGACGAGGCGGTCGCGGCCATGGCCAGGGCCCGGGCGCGCGTCGAGGAGCTCGCCGAGAGCCCCACTCCCGCCTACGGTGTCTCGACCGGATTCGGCGCGCTCGCCACCCGGCACATCGACCCGCAGCTGCGCGCGCAGCTGCAGCGTTCCCTGGTCCGCTCGCACGCCGCCGGGTCGGGTCCGGAGGTGGAGACCGAGGTCGTCCGGGCCATGATGCTGCTTCGCCTGCACACCCTCGCCACCGGGCACACCGGGGTCCGGCCGTCCACCGCGCGGGCCCTTGCGGGGCTGCTCAGCACGGGGATCACCCCGGTCGTGCACGAGTACGGGAGCCTCGGCTGCTCCGGCGACCTGGCCCCGCTGTCCCACGTCGCCCTCGCCCTGATGGGGGAGGGGCCGGTACGCGACCGCGCCGGCGAGCCCGCCAGCGCCGCCGAGGCGCTGAAGCGCGCCGGTCTCGAGCCGGTCGAGCTGGCCGCCAAGGAGGGCCTCGCCCTGATCAACGGGACCGACGGCATGCTCGGCATGCTGGTGCTCGCCCTGGACGATCTGGCGCGGCTGCTCAAGACCGCCGACCTCAGCGCGGCGATGAGCGTGGAGGCGTTGCTCGGCACCGATCGAGTGTTCGCGCCCGAGTTGCAGGCCCTGCGCCCCCATCCCGGCCAGGCCGCCTCCGCCGCCAACCTGCGGGCGCTCCTGCGCGACTCGGGGATCATGGCCTCGCACCGGGACGACTCGTGCACCCGCGTGCAGGACGCCTACTCGCTGCGCTGCGCGCCCCAGGTCGCCGGCGCGGCCCGGGACACCGCCGCGCACGCCGCCACGGTGGCGGGCCGGGAGCTGGCCTCCGCCGTCGACAATCCCGTGGTGCTCGACGACGGCCGGGTCGAGTCCAACGGCAACTTCCACGGCGCCCCGGTGGGCTACGTGCTGGACTTCCTCGCCATCGCCGTGGCCGACGTCGCCTCGATGGCCGAGCGGCGTACCGACCGGATGCTGGACGTCGCGCGCAGCCATGGCCTGCCCGCCTTCCTCGCCGACGACCCGGGCGTCGACTCCGGGCACATGATCGCCCAGTACACCCAGGCGGCGATCGTGTCGGAGCTGAAGCGCCTCGCCGTCCCGGCGAGCGTCGACTCGATCCCGAGCTCGGCGATGCAGGAGGACCACGTCTCCATGGGCTGGTCGGCCGCCCGCAAGCTGCGGCGCTCGATCGACGGGCTCACGCGCGTGCTGGCCATCGAGATCCTGACCGCCGCGCGGGCGATCGACCTGCGCCGGCCGCTGCGGGCCGCCCCCGCGACCGGCGCCGTGGTCGCCGCCCTGCGCCAGGAGGTGCCGGGGCCGGGGCCGGACCGGTTCCTCGCCCCGGAGGTCGAGTCGGTCGTGCGGCTGGTCGGCGACGGCACGCTGCTCACCGCCGCCGAGTCGGTCACCGGCCCGCTCGCCTGAGCCGCGCTCACTCCGCCGGTTCGCCGTCGCGCGCTCCCAGATCCCCCTGGCGGGTCGTGGCGCGCAGCGTGGGGGAGGTGAGGATGGCCGTGAGGTCGCTGTCACCGAGGCCTGCCCGCGCGGCCTCGTCGAGGCGCTCGCGTGCCGCGGCCGCGATGGTCTGCGTCTCGTGGGCGGCCAGGGTCAGGTCCTTGGCGGCCAGGCCGAGGGCGTAGCGGGTCTCGGCGGGCCCGTCCAGGGCGGCGGGCCGCAGGCGCTCCGCCAGCGGTGCGAGCGGCGTCGCGGACAGCACCTCCAGCAGCGCGACGCGGTCGACGCCGCGGGCGGCCGCGTAGGCCAGCGCCTCGGCGATCAGCACCTGGGCGGGGACCAGCGTGCTCATCACCGCCAGCTTCAGCGCCGCGCCGGCCCCGAGCGGGCCCGCCTCGCGGACGGTGCCGAAGACGGCCAGGACGTCACGGCAGCGCGCGAGGTCGGCGTCCGACCCGCCGGCCAGCACCGTCAGCGTGCCCTGGGCGGCCGGCTGGACGCTGCCGAGCACGGGAGCGTCCACCAGTCCGACGCCGCCGGGGAGCAGCGAGCGGAGGCGCGAGACCGCCTCCGGCCCGATGGTGGACATCTCCACCACCAGCGAGCCGGGCCGTGGCGCCGCCGCCTCCAGGACCTCCTCGACGGCCGCCGGGTCGCGCAACATGGTGATGACCAGGCCGGCGTCCGCGACGGCCTCGGCGGGCGAGGCGGCGGTCGCGGCGCCCGGCACCGCACGGGGCGTACGGTTCCACACCGTCACGTCGTGCCCGGCGTCCACGAGACGGCGGGCCATGGGGGCGCCCATGCGCCCCAGTCCGAGAAATGCGATCACTGTCGCGACGCTATGCCATCCGCCGGGCCGGTCACCAGCGCAAAGATGGCATAGCACCCATTCGGGGGAGGAATGTCGCGAGGCGGACGTGCTCGGCGGCCCGCCGGGGCCGTGCCGGTCGCGCGGAGACGTATTCAGGGCACCCCCAGGTCGCGAGACAATGGAGAGGTGTATTTCGCCCATGTCGGCGGCCGGTGGGCCACCGGGCTGCGGGATGTGACCACCGATCTCGGCGCCCTCGACGGGACCGGCTGGTGGGCCGTCGTGGTCACCTACGAAGGCAAGGTCACCTGTGCCCGCTTCGACGAGGTCCGGCCGGCGCCGCTCCCCGAGCCCACCGGCCCATGGCCCGCGACGCTGGAGTGGACCACCTCGCTCGACCAGCGGGGGTACGAGGACGGCGTGCGGCGGATCCGCGACGAGATCGAGCACGGCGAGGTCTACCAGGCGAACCTCTGCCGGATCCTCACGGCGCGGCTGCCCGCCGGCTCCGACCCGCTCGTGCTGGCGGGACGGCTGGCGCGGGACAACCCGGCGCCCTACGCCGCCACCGTCATGGTGCCCGGCCTGTCGATCGTGTCGGCCTCGCCGGAGCTGTACCTCTCGCGCGAGGGGAACGTCGTCGAGTCCAAGCCGATCAAGGGAACGGGCCTCACCGCCGATGACCTGCTCGACAAGGACCACGCCGAGAACGTGATGATCGTGGACCTGGTGCGGAACGACCTCGGCAGGGTCGCCGAGGTGGGTTCCGTCACAGTTCCCGCCCTGTGCGAGGTCGAGGAGCATCCCGGCCTGGTGCACCTGGTCTCGACCGTACGGGCGACACTGGCTGCGGGGCAGGGCTGGCCGGAACTGTTCGCCGCCACCTTCCCCGCCGGATCGATCAGCGGCGCGCCGAAGTCCTCGGCGCTTCGTATCATCAATGAACTCGAACCTGAGCCCCGGGGGCCGTACTGTGGGGCAGTGGGCTGGGTCGACGCCGACCGGCGCGAGGCCGCGCTGGCCGTGGGCATCCGCACCTTCTGGATCGAGCACGATCTCATCCGTTTCGGCACGGGAGCCGGCATCACCTGGGGCTCCGATCCGCGGCGCGAGTGGCAGGAGACCGAGCTCAAAGCGTCCCGTCTCGTCGCACTCGCCTCCGGGATGCCTGACGCAGCAAGAATGGAGAACCGATAGCTGACATCATCTCCCTCGTGAACGGGGGGGAATCCAACCCTCACGGGCTGGGCTTCCTGCTTCACAGCCAGTCGCCTGCCAGAGAGGACTCTCCTTGAGGTCTTACACCAGCTCTACAGGCGTTTCACCTCTCCGCCAGCCCGGCGGCGAGGGCACTGCTGGTCACGCATTCGGCGGCTTGGTTATCCTCGCCGCCGCACACATTACCGAACTCTGCGGCACCGCGCCGCGCTTCCTTCCCTGCCTGAAGGCGGGGGTTTCCACGCTCAAGGAGCTTTGATGAACGTTCCGGTCTGGGTCAACGGCGAACTGCTCGATCCCACGCAGGCCAGCGTCTCCGTCTTCGACCACGGGCTGATGGTCGGGGACGGTGTGTTCGAGACGATCAAGTGCTTGAACGGCGAGTCGTTCGCCCTCACCCGGCACCTGGACCGGCTGAAGCTCTCAGCCGAGCGCCTCGGCCTGCCCGCGCCCGACGTGGACGCGATCGCCGAGGGCGTGCGCGCCTGCCTGGCGGCGGCGCCGCCGTGGCCGCTCGGCCGCATCCGGGTCACCTACACCAGCGGCAACGGCCCGCTCGGCTCCGACCGCGGCAACCAGGGCACCACCGCCGTGGTGATCGTGGGGGCGCAGGCGCCGTTCCCCGAGAGCGCGGCCGTCACCGTCGTCCCCTGGCCCCGCAACGAGCGCGGGGCGCTCTCGGGGGTGAAGAGCACCTCCTACGGTGACAACGCCAAGGCGCTCGCGTACGCCAAGGAGCGCGGCGGCCAGGAGGCCATCTTCGAGAACCTGGCCGGCAACCTGTGCGAGGGCACGGGCAGCAACATCTTCATTGTCCGCGACGGCCACCTGATCACGCCCACGCTCGCCTCCGGCTGCCTGGCCGGCGTCACGCGCGCCCTGGTGCTCGAGTGGAACGGCGGCGAGGAGGCCGACGTGCCGATCTCGGCGCTGTACGAGGCCGATGAGGCGTTCCTGACCTCCACGACCCGTGACGTCCAGCCGATCCGGCTCGTGGACGACACCGTGCTCCCCGCGACGCCCGGGCCGGTCACCGCCAAGGCGATGCGCGTCTTCGCCGAGCGCAGCGCGGCCGACATCGACCCCTGATCGTCACTCCCGGCGCCTGCCGGTGATCACTCCGGGTAGGACACCTGGGTCTGGGCGTTGAGCTCGGTCACCTTGACCTTCTTCGCCGGGTCGGTGAGGGGGTCGTCGATCGCGATGACGTCCAGGCCCTTGGTGATGTCGCTGGAGTAGATGTAGCCGTTGTAGTAGTACGCCGACCATGATCCGCCAAGCCTCGGCTGCTCCTCGGGGCCGCTGAGGGGGGCGGGGTCGACGTAGGCGATCTCCTTGGGGTGGTCGGCGTCGGTGAAGTCGATCACCGACACGCCGCCCTGGTACCAGGCCTGCACCATGATGGTCTTTCCGGGCACGGGGAGCAGCGAGCCGTTGTGCGCGACGCAGTTCTCGGTCTCCGTCTGGTAGCGAGGGATCTTGAAGAATCCGCGGCGCTCCAGCTTGCGGTCCGCGGTGATGTCGTACACGGCGTCGGCCCCCCGTGTCGGCCCGGTCTTGGCGTCGCACGCCGGGGCCACGCCGCCGCCGAGCTCGTCGGAGAACACGACCCTGCTCGCGTCGTTGCTGAACGTCGCCGAGTGCCAGATCGAGAAGTTCTCGGTGTCGGTGACCTCCTGGAGGACCTTGGGGTTCACCCGGTCCGAGATGTCCATGAGGATGCCGTTCCCGAGGCACGCCCCGGCGGCCAGGTCCTTCTCCGGGTACACCGTGATGTCGTGGCAGCCACTCGTGGCGCCCGGCGTGGTGTCGTCGTCCGCGGCGCCGTCGTGGAACAGCACCGGCTGGGCGACGATCTTCGCCTGAGCGGGGGAGCCGACGGGGACCTCGACGATCGCGATGGAGTCGTGCGGCGGCTTGCAGGTCGTGGACCCGGCGTCCGGCCCGAACGAGGAGACGTACAGGTAGACCTTGCCGGGATCCTTACCGGGCACCAGCGTGTGGGTGTGCGACCCGCACGCTGTGGCGAGGGACTTGAGGTAGCGGGGGTGGGTCTTGTCCGAGATGTCGAAGATCCGGATGCCCTCCCAGCCGCCGTCGGGGTCGGGGCTGCCGCTGCTGTCGCAGGTGTCGCCGTCCCTGGGGTCGTCCACTGAGAGGAACAGCAGGTTCCCGGTGACCGAGATGTCGTTCTGGCCGCCAGGGCAGGCGACCCGGGTGACCACCTTCGGCTTGGCCGGGTCGCTGATGTCGTGGATCGTGAAGCCCTCGTAGTTGCCGACGAAGGCGTAGTTGCCCTGGAAGGCCAGGTCGGTGCCGATGGCCTCCTCGCCGTCGAACGGCGCGGAGAGCGGGACGTTCGCCACGATCCTCGCGTTGGCGCTGTGCCGGGCGTCGGAGGCGGATGCGGATGCGGACGGCGGGGCGCCGGGCGACTCGCGGGAGGCGGCGGGGGCGGAGGGCTGCGGGCCGCCGGAACAGGCCCCCAGAAGCAGGACCGCGCCCGCCGCAGACGCCATCGCACCGATTCGCCGCATGCCCACAATGCCCCCGTTGCTCGTCCATATTTGGGAAAGTGCCCCAGTATGGAAGTTATGTCGATCCGGGGCCGCATGTGCAGGGTTTTCGTAACGGTTGTGCTGGCATCGGGGCCGGCCTGCGCGCTCGCCGGCTGCACAAGCGAGGGGCCGCGGACCGGTACGCCCCTGGTCGCCGGCACCGACGCGCCGGTGATCGTCCCGGGCGCGCCCGGCGACCAGGGACGCACGGCGAGGCCCGGCGAGCGGGTCGGCTTGTCGGGTCCAGGACCGTCCGCCACCGACGTGCTGTTCACCCAGCGGATGATCCCCCACCACCGGCAGGCGCTGGAGATGGCCGGCCTCGCCCCCTCCCGCACCTCCAACCGGGGCCTCCGGCGCATCGCCGAGCGGATCGCGGTGGGCCAGCGGCCGGAGATCGACGTGATGTCGCGGTGGCTGCGGTCACTCGGCCGCGCCGCCGGGGACGGCCACGACGACCACGCCGCCACACCGGACCCGGGCGGGTACGGCATGGCGAGCCTCGCGGAGATGAACCGGCTGCGCTCCTCACGCGAGACCGCGTTCGACGCGCTGTTCCTGCGCCTGATGATCAGGCATCACGAGGGGGCCGTGAAGATGGCGGGGGAGGAGCTCTCGGGCGGCACAGACCAGATCATGCGCAAGATGGCCCAGGACATGGCCTCCGGGCAGCGCGTGGAGATCGGCAGGATGCGGAAACTGATGAGATAGGGCTTCGTGGCTTCCCGGCCCCACGGCTCGTGGCTTCACAGCCCTTTGGCTTCACGGCCTCACGGTGGGCCCGCCGGGCGCGCCTTACCGCCTGCCGGTCGGAGGCGGTGCAAAAGCGGGCGAGGAGTCGGTCAGGAACTCCACAGCATGTTGGTCAGCTCTTCGTCCAGGTCCATGAAGTCGGTCTCACGGCCGGCGGAGACCAGCTCGTAGGTGCGGTGCAGGAACTCGGTCAGCGGCGGCAGCGGGACCTCGAACAGCGCCTGCCCGAAGGGCGAGGTGAGGCTGATGTTCAGCGTGCGCTCGCCGTCCGCCCGCGCCGGCCACACCTGGACGTCGCCGTCGCCGACCCGCCGGACGATGCCGACGGTCAGCAGCTCGCGGGCGAAGATCCACTCGACCGGCTCGTCGTTCCCCACGTGGAAGGCCATCCTGATGGCGTACGGGTCGTCGGCCGTATAGCTCAGGCCGGCGAGGAGGGGGACGGTCGTACGGTCGGGGACCACAAGTCGAAGGCCCAGCTCGGCAGAGACGGTGGCGTTCATCGTCAGCCAAACCTTTCGTCGGTGGGTCCCCTGCGCGGGGCTTGGGTTGCGGTGCTCTGAAGGACTTCGCTCGGAGCTGTGTCTGCGAAACGAAGAGACCTGCAGGAGAGATTCCGCTCCTGGGCCCTTCTGTAACGCATATCACAGCGCGACATTTGTGCCTCTACCTGGTCAAACATCGCTTAGAGGTGCGTGTTTGCAAGGGTTTTGCGCGTCGATCCTGCCGTCCTTCGGTGCATCTGCGGGTGTCTCGGGGTAAAGATCATAAGTGGTGCGATTCGGATGAGTATGGGGCATGACGATGCTATGACAACAGGGCGCCACGCCGCCGGACTCCGGCCAACCTTTCCTTCCGGATCCTCGGCCCGCTTCGCCAGGAGCCCTCGGAGTGAGGTATGGTTTTCCCCGTCGGCAAGCCCTCCGAGCGAGGGTCCGGCACTGGAGGGCGATTAGCTCAGCGGGAGAGCGCTTCGTTCACACCGAAGAAGTCACTGGTTCGATCCCAGTATCGCCCACCCAGCTCAAAGGCCGCTCCCCTTTCGGGGAAGCGGCCTTTTTGATCTTCCGAGTGACCAACTGAGTGACTAGGCTCCGTCGTCGACGTTCGGGAAGATCCGGTCCATCGCTTCGGCTTCCGAGCCGCGATCGGAGTGGAAGATCACCCCGTCCACGTCGCCGCCCCGTGTCGCGACGGCCATCTGCAACGACGCCACCGTCAACGCGGCGTCGTGGTGCTCGGACATGGCGAAACCGAGCAGCCGGCGGGAGAACAGGTCCTCCACCGTGGCCAGGTAGAGCGGCCCCTCGCCGGTGTGGATCATCGTCCCGTCGCCCACCCACAGCACATCCGGCGCGACCGCCGTGAACTTCCGCCTGACCAGGTCCGGCGCAGCGGCCCGCCTACCCTGACGGGTCAAAGACCGCGGCCTCTTGGGCGTGCGCCCGGCCAGGCCGAGCTCGACCATCCGCGGAGCGACCGTGTTCTCCGACACCCGCCAACCCACCTCCCGCAAGTCACGAGCGATCCGCGGGGACCCGTAGGTGCCGCCAGAGGCGGTGAAGTGCTTGCCAATCTCCTCATCCAAGCGGGCGCGCCGCTGTTCCCGCGCGGTCGGGGTACGTGTCTTCCACTTGTAGAACCAGGAGGGCGACACTCCCAGCGCCCGGCAAGAGATCTCGTGAGGAACACCGTGTTCGGTCCTCTGGGACGCGATGAAAGCCGCCACGATCAACGGCCCATCGAGTCCTTCACCCACAGGACCACGGATCGTTTGAGAACATCGCGCTCCATCTTCAGCTCGGCGCGCTCCTTGTCCCAGGCCGCCTTCTCCCTGGCGTACTCGCGGGCCATCTCGGCCTTCTGCCGACGCAGCCGCGCCAGCTCCTCGCGTTCGGACTCGCTCAGCTTCCCGCCTCCGCCATCACCGCTGTTGTCCTCCGCAAGCCGATCCATCTGCACCCAGTTATAAGAACCGCGCTTCCGATAGCGGCGGCGAACATTTCGCGAGCTTCCCCGATGTTGAGGTTCGGCTGCTCTCGCGGGCTGGTGCTCAATATCGTGTCCGATCTTCTAGAGGGGGCGGTTGTGACGGATGTTGGGGGGCTTGGGGATCTACGCGGTCAGCCGGTTGAGACGCCCGGCAAGGTGGCCGAGGTCCAGGGCGGGAATTGGTCGTGCCATTCGCCGACCTGGACCTCGTGAACTCCCTTGCCCGCTTCGGGGCGAGAAGGGAACGGTCAGCGCGCAAGGTCCCTCAGCGGCCCTTCCCAGGTTCGGGCCAGATGAGGCGTGCCAGCGATTCCGGGTAGCCGTCGGCCGTCAGCAGCGCGCGGATCGCATCCTTGAGCAGAGGGTCGTTGGACTCAAGGTCCTCGTCGGGAAGGGTCCTGAGCGCCGGAGACAGCACGGACAGGCTGATGAGCGCGCAGCGAAGGTCATCGAGCGCCAGCGGGTGTCCGGGCTGGGTGAAGAATTTCTGCCTGCTGCTGATCAGGTCGGTGCAGCGCCTGCAGATGTCCGCCATGAAATCGCGGACCCCGTACTCCCAGCAGATGGTGCATGCCCTGCGCTGAGCTCCCGATTCCTGGGCTTTCCTCCAGATGCCGGGGCTCGTCATGGCAACGCCGCCGGGAAATCCGGTCCCCAGGTAGGGCGGACGCCGGGCCGGAAACTCCCCAAGGGCGGGCGGCTTGACAGGGCTCTTCGGGCCGATGCCCCAGCGAATCCGCTCCCACTTCTCATCGGACGGTGAAGGATCACCGCGCCATTGATGAAGCAGGAATCCGACGATCAGAGCGCCGGCGTGCGGGTCGAGGGCCTCCCGCCGCCAGTCGCGGCGATCAGGCGATGCCCACGGCCAGACGTTGGTCAGGCCGCGAGATGCCCGTAGGAACTTCACGACTCTGCCGCAGGTGTCCTTCAGGGCATCGTCACGCCGATGATCGAGCCGGTCCACACGCCCGCCGTCATGGAGGACGATCCGGCAGTACCTCCTCCCGCAGGGGACGAGGGCCTCGTGGTCACCGCCGAGCCAGCTCCAGAGCTCTTTCGGTGGCAGGTCGAGCAGGTCGTCGGCCTCATCGGCAGGGATCGCACGTCTCCCGTGGTCGTGCCAGCGGAGCAGCGCAAGCGGGGCGACTGCGTCGGCGGGGATGAGTGATCGGGAATCGGGCACGGTGCACCTCTGGAGTCCGTCTGGACCAAGCTCGCAGGCCTCATCGTGGGTCAGGCCGGTGAGCGCGAATGCCGGGGTCGCGCGGCCAGGCTCGCCATACTCGGCCGGCCAGGAGCCGTCCGTCCCGGTACCGCCGATGACGTGGATGGGGGTTTCGGCCGGTGCGGGCCGTGCCCCCGAGGCGGTGCCGATGCCGGCGGACACCACCGTGATCCACTGGTGGTCGATCCGGATACGAATGGTCGTCATCGTTTTCCCTTATCGGACGGGGTTCGGGGATCCAGGACTAACGACGGTGCTGCTGGTCGGCGCACGAGCAGCGGCTGCCACTGCACAGGTCGCAGCGTCCGTTGTTGCAGTAGATGCAGGTTCCGTAGCCGTTTCCCATGCGCCAACCCTCTGGTGGCTTAGGTGCGATGAACATATCCACCTGAACCGTCAGGCACAGGTGAAAGTGATGTGAATAGAGTACACAATATATCATGGATTGCTCGTTCGCGGCCAGGCGGGTGTAACGGCTGCGTGAGGACTTTCAGGGCTTACGCGATGCTCGTGGAGGTGTGTCGGGGCGGCGGCCGACTCCGTACCGGCTGGGCACGGCCTGCCGATCCTGAAGGCGGCCGGAGTCGGCTCGCTTGCCCATCGGTCCCTCGGCCGGTCCGCCCAGGCAGGTGTCGCAGCCGAGGGCGGCGAACAAAGAGGTGCGCCGCTCGCTCCAGTCCCTGGCGTACTGCATGGCCCTGCTGATCCACGGCCCGCCGGGGTTGCGGCAGACCTCGTCGCGGACCTCGCCCTTCATCACGCACGGGCGATGGGGCAACCGGGCGACGACGACCGGCTCGCCGGGGCTGAGCGACGCGCCGGTGGCGGTGTCGATAGCGGTGAGCAGCCCAGGGGTCCAGCGCAGCACAGCGGGCTGGCCGAACTCCCGCGCGAGAGCCGTGACCTGGTCTTCGCCCGCTCCGACGATCACGACCGACTGCTCGGCCCAGGCGAAGCCGGGGTGACGGGAGGCGGCCTCGGCCAGGAGGTGCCAGTCGTAGTCGCGCAGGCGCGCGAGCAGAGCCGCGTGCGTGGCCAGGTTCTCATCCAGCCGTCCAGGCCTCCCGCCGGGGTTCCACGCGGTCAGCACGTGGGCGCCCTCGGTGAAGGGGTGGGCGACGATGTCAGCGTCTTTCGGAAGGACGGCCCTCGCGGCTGCCTCATGGACATGCCCGTCCAGGGTGAGGCGCAGGACGCCGCCGGACCATGCCGCGGCCATGTCGGGCTGCTCGATAGGCCGCTTGGCGACCTCGGGTTCGGCTCGCTCGCGCTCTGGAGTGCCGGGGCGGTGGACGTGCCAGCGTGCCCGGCAATGGCGGCATTCGGCGTAGTAGACGCCGGGGTCGGCTTCGGTGATGGGCTCGGCAGCACCCAAACCGACGAGGCTGAAGAAGATGTCGCAGCCGGGGCAGTACTTGTGGCGCCGGGCGTAGGAGTCGCTGGGGACGGTCATGGGCACATCTCCGGAGATCCACGTGGACCCCGGTAACCTGCGGCCCCGGTGATCCGCCGTTCTCCACGCTCCCTGCGTGGAGCGGGTCGTCACCCGGGGCACCCGCAGCGGGCGGGATGCCGTCCAGCGAGCCGGGGCTTGACGCTGGAACTCGTGACCCAGACCGGGACATTAGCGACGCGATCGGGCAATGGTCAATCTCTGGACAGGCGCAGGCGTGGTGTGCCAACATCTGCGCCGGGTCACGAAGCCGATTGCGCCCCTGGACGATCCTCGGCTGGCAACCTCGCCTAACCGCGCAAGGTGCCCTCCAGGGAAGACCTGGCCGCTGCCGGCACGGCAGGGGCAAGCGCGGATCTCCCTGCCCGCGGGGTAAGGGGGTCCCGGAACGACAAGGACCCTCATGACCTCGACCTGGGAGATGTACGGCACCGCGACGGTCCGCTTCTGGCTGGATGACCACGTCCTGGAGTTGACCCCTGCCGCGCCCGGGGTACGCACAGGCGCCACACCCTTCGGCGACGTCACCCTGCACGTGATCACGGGGTTCAACCCGGGCGGCCGCATGGCTGCCGCCGCCGTCAACGCCCGCGCACAAACCGCGCTCGTCGCCGAACTCGACGCGCTCGGCCTGACATGGCGGCCCGCCGTAGGCGGTGACTTCACCGCCGGCCACGCGGAGGACAGCGTCGCCGTGGCCGGTCTCGACGACCGTAAGGCCCGCGCCATCGGCCGCCGCTACGGCCAGGACGCCATCTTCGCCTGGACCCCCGACGCCTGGCACCTGCTGTCCTGCCAGGACGGCCGGACCGCCACGTCCGGCTGGACCACTCGTACATGCTGCGACGGAGGCCGGTGGGACCGGCGTTGGTGAGAAAGGAGCGGGTCTCAGCACATGGCTGACTCAGTGAGTACATCGACGGGTGCCGGTGGCAGAGCTCGTCCGCCAGAGGGAGTGCTAGCGGGGGCGATGGCCCGGCTTCCGTAACTCGGGCCTACTTCACAGCCCTGAAGGGTGTCAAAACTCTGCCGCGAGGTCGTGAGCTGCGGTGATGTGTAATCGATAGCTCTCGAAGAGGTGGCTGGGTCTGGCATCCTCGACAGTCGTGGCGCTGCACTTGATGTATTTGATCTTCTGCTGATTGGTCGGCTGGCTGTCCCTGTTGGCTCGTAACGATGCCGCGAAGGTGCTGGAGATCCTGGTGCTGCGTCATGAGGTCGCCGTCCTACGCCGTCAGGTGGACCGGCCGCGGTTGTCGTGGGCCGATCGTGCGATCTTGTCCGCGTTGGTCAGACCACTGCCGAAGGCGCTACGTGTGCATCGGCTGGTGACGCCAGGCACACTGTTGCGCTGGCACCAGCGACTGGTCGCCCGCCAGTGGACCTATCCTCAGCGAAAACCGGGCAGGCCACCGACCGACCCGACGATCGTGGCGCTAGTGCTGAGGCTGGCCCGGGAGAACTCGTCGTGGGGGTACGAGCGGATACGCGGCGAGCTGAAGAATCTCGGGTACAGGGTCAGCGGTGCGACGATCCGCCGGATCTTGAAGCGGGCCGGCCTGGAGCCTGCACCTCGGCGCGGCAATGACCAGTGGCGCGATTTCATCCGCGCCCACGCAGCCAGCACGCTGGCGTGTGACTTCTTCTCGGTCGACACCGTTACGCTGCGCCGCTTGTACGTCTTCTTCGTGGCCGAGGTCGGAACCCGGTTCGTTCACGTCCTGGGCGTGACCGCCAGACCAGACGGAGCATGGGTCGCCCAGCAGGCCCGCAACCTCCTGATCGATCTAGGGGACCGTGCTGGCGAGTTTCGGTTCCTTGTCCGCGACCGGGACGCCAAGTTCACGCGGGCCTTCGATGAGGTCATGGCCGGGAATGGCACAAGAGTGATCAAAATCCCGCCCCGCTCGCCTCGCGCGAATGCGTTCGCGGAGCGGTGGGTGCGGACAGCGCGTTGCGAGTGCACTGACCGGATGTTGATCTTCGGGGAGTGGCACCTGCGGATGATGCTGACCGAATACGCGGCCCACTACAACCAGCACAGGCCACACCGATCCTTGGATCTTCGACCTCCCGCCGACGGCGCAGACCTGATCCGCCTCCCGGTCGGCTGGATCGAACGCCGCCAAGTCCTCGGCGGTCTGATCAACGAGTACGAGAGAGCAGGCTGACCAAGGACAGGCTCGGCTGCGAAGGCCGCAAGTCAACACTCATGGCCGAATTTTGACACCCTTCAGGGTCCTACTGCTGTCCAGGGCAATGTCGACGGACCGCCCCCGGAGGGATCTCCCTCGGATCGCTTGCCGGCGGCTTTCTGATCTTCACTGCTGATCGCAGTCAGCGAAAGTCAGCGAAGACCGCACGAGCCCTGCCGAACCGCATGTCCGCGAATGAGGCGGACAGCTCCGGGGACGCCAAAGGGCCGGTCGACCGTCGCGGGTCCGGAACCCATCGGGGCCTCCAGGCTGGGGAAGGTCAAGAGTCGACTCTGGCGCGCGACTGCAGGTAGCGCTGTTCGGGCAGGCTGAAGGTGCGCCTGGCAGCCTGGGCGTAGCACTCCTTTGCGGCCGCGTGGTCACCGGCGAGGTCGAGGAGGTATCCATGGACGGCGTCGAACCGGTAGTGCTCGGCGATGGCCGGTTCTGCCCGGGCGGCGCGGAGCTCCTCCAGCCCGGCTGCGGGGCCGTGCGCCATGCCGAGGGCCACGATCCGGTTCAGCGTGACCATAGGACCTGGGGCGAGCCGAGTCAGTAGGTCGTAGAGGACGAGGATCTGACTCCAGTCGGTGTCCTCGGGTCGGCCGGCTTCGTCGTGGACGGCTGCGATGGCTGCCTGAAGCTGGTAGGGGCCGATCGGAGCGGTCTGCAGGGCATGGGTGATCAGCGCGGTTCCTTCGGTGATCGCTGCGGCGTCCCACCGAGTGCGGTCCTGCTCCGAGAGGGGCACGAGGTCGCCGGAGGGTGTGTTGCGGGCCGGGCTGCGCGCCTCGGTGAGCAGCATGAGGGCCAGCAGCCCGGCGATCTCACCGTCATCCGGCAGGTGGACGTGCAGTTGGCGCGCCAGTCGGATCGCCTCGGTGGACAGCTCGACCCGGTTGACAGTGGGCCCAGAGCTGGCGGTTGATCCCTCGGTGAAGATCAGGTAGAGGACCTCCATCACGCTCCGGATCCGCGCGGCGCGATCGGCGGTGTCGGGGAGCCGGAACCGTGTCCCGGACGCCTTGATGCGCTGCTTGGCCCGGCTGATGCGCTGCGCCACGGTGGCCTCGGGCACCAGCAGCCCGCGAGCGATCTCGGCGGTGGTCAGCCCGCCGACCGCACGCAGGGTCAGCGCGACCTGGGACGGCGGGGTGAGGCTGGGGTGACAGCACATCAGGAACAGGGTGAGGGTGTCGTCGACGGGTGAAACAGCCCCTGGATCGGCAGACGCGAGGATGGCGAGCGCCCGCTCCCTGTCTGCGCGGGCAGCGTCACTGCGGTATCGGTCGATGAACCGACGGGAGGCGACGGTGATCAGCCATGCCTTGGGGTTGGTCGGTACACCTTGGGTGGGCCACTGGGTTGTCGCGGCCACCAGAGCTTCTTGGAGCGCGTCCTCGCAGGCGTCGAAACTGCCGTGGTGGCGGACCAGCGCCCCGAGGACTTGCGGGGCCAGTTCGCGCAGCAGTTGTCGCTCGAACTCGACGTGGCTGCTCATACCTCGAAGCCGGACAGCGCCATCACCGGCCTCACCTCGACGAGGCCCATGGCCGCTTCGGGGATGCGTGCGGCGATCTCGACTGCACGGTCGATGCTGTCGCACTCGACGAGGTAGAAACCGGCCACGAGCTCCTTGACCTCGGCGAAGGGCCCGTCGGTCGCGGTCGCCTGCCCCGCCTCCACCCGAACCCGCCTGGCCGTGGTCGGGTCGGCGAGAGCCTCCGTGACGATCAGTTCGCCGGTCGCGGCCAACGCCTCGTTGAGGGTGGTGTAGGCCTCGAGCCCTCCCCTGCGCTGCTCGGCGGATAGCTGGCTCCACAGCTGCCGGGACTCCGGGTTGCTGTAGATCAGGATCAAATACTTCATGACAGGTTCCCGGTCCGAATTCTCCTGGTGTGGCCTGTCGAGAATACCCACTCGGCCCCGACGTCCCCCGTGAGAGCCACTCAGCCGAGAGCTCTGAGACGAGGAGGGTTCGACGTTGACCGAGCTGAACTATCTCGCGGTCGTGGCGGCCGCGGTCGTGGCGTTTTTGCTGAGCACTGTCTGGTACATCGGGTTCGGTACCCGATTGGCGAAGCTGGCGGACGCCTACGCCACTGAGGAGCGGCCACCGGCCTGGATGATGATGGCGGAGCTGCTCCGCGGCGCGCTGGTAGCGGTGGTCCTCGCGTGGCTCACCGGCAAGGTGGACGCGACCGGGTGGATCGAGGCGCTCCGCCTAGCATGCGTCTTGTGGATCGGCTTCCCTGTCGTGTTGCTGGCCGGCTCGGTGCTGCACGAGAAGGTTCCGTGGCGGCTGGCCGCCATCCACGCGGGAGACTGGCTGGTCAAGCTGGCCGCGATCACGGTCATCGTCGGGACATGGAGGTGAGGGGCATGAACGGGCACACCCGGGGAACGCTGGACAAGCAGTTCACCGCGATCATGCGGAAGAGTCCCAGCAAGGGCGGGTGGACCTACGCGGTGATGCCCGACTCGGTCGAGTACTTCGGCACCCGGGGGCTGGTCAAGGTCCGGGGCACCATGGACGGACACCCGTTCCAGAGCTCGTTCATGGCGCTGGGGGATGGTACCCATAAACTGCCGTTCTCAGCTGCGCTGCGCCGGGCGATGGGGAAGCAAGCCGGTGACGTGATCACCGTTCACCTCACCGAACGACTCTGACGGGAATAATCCCAGGGCTCCGTGGGTCTCTTCAGACTCTTTGACCCCAGACCCGGGCGTTTCCACGGAGCCCGCAAGCTGGGACCCCGAGCCGACGGCCCCGGCATGGCTAGGCTGCCCGACGAGGAGATGGACCACCCCGCGGTGAGGGCCAAGGCCGACAGTCTCCGTAACGGTCGGGGAGGCCCGTACCGGCCGGTTCGCCCGGCCTCCTACCATACGGCGCATGACCACGCACGGATTCGCTCTCACCGCCGAGGGGCTGTTCGACTTCGGCGCCTCGCTGCGCTTCGTCGAGGACTGGCCGGCCACCAGCGCGCTGCCCTCCGACGGGCAGGCGCTGCGCTTCGCCTACTGCGCGGAGTCCGACTGGCTGCCGATCGGCGTGACCGTGACGGCCGCGCCGGGCGGGGTCGCCGTCGCCACGACGCGGGCCGCGGGGCCGCGGATCCGGGACGAGGTGGCGCGGACCCTCTCCCTTGACGTGGACGGCACCGGCTTCGCCGAACTCGGCGAGGCCGACCCGGTGCTCGGCGACCTCCAGCGGCGCAGCCCCGGCCTGCGGCCAGTGTGCTTCTGGAGTCCGTGGGAGGCGGCGTGCTGGGCGGTGATCGTGCAGCGCTCGTCGATGCTGATCGCCGCCCGGCTCAAGCAGCGCATCGCGGAGCGGTACGGCGCTAAGGTCATCGTGGACGGGCGGGCGTACTCGGCCTTCCCCCCTCCCGTGACGCTGCTGGAGGCCGGCGGCCTCGGTCTGCCCGCACAGAAGGAGGAGTGGCTGCGCGGGCTGGCCCGCGCCGCGCTCGACGGCGTGCTCACCACCGAGCACCTGCGCGCGCTCGGCCCGGAGGAGGCCCTTGCCGAGTTGCGTGCCCTGCCCGGCGTCGGGCCGTTCTCCGCAGGCCTGATCCTGATCCGCGGCGCGGGCGCGCCGGACGCGTTCCCGGGCGACGAGCCGCGCCTGTTCGCGATCCTGCGTGAGGTGTACGGCCTGCCGGAGGACGCCCCGCCGGCCGCGTACCGGAGGCTGTCGGAGGAATGGCGGCCCTACCGCTCCTGGGCCTCTTTCCTGTTCCGGGCGTCCACCTACGGTGTCATGGACGATCGGAAGCGAACGCCGCACTGATCAGAGCGAGTTCCTGAGCGATTACCACAGTGCTCTGGACGCCGCGAACGAGCCAGGAAACGGTGTCAGCCGATATTCGGATGCGTTCGTAGTGCTTGAGCACCGATGAGTGACCTGGACTTCTTCGTCGACCTGGTGATCACGGGCACGGTGCTGGGGTTGACCACACCAGCGAACTGGCAGACGTCGAGGAGGCGCTCGGGCGCGGCCACACGGGCGAGGCGCCGTCGCGGATGCTCTCCGACTTCGGCCACGCATTCGCCGGCGACTACGGCGGTCCGCCGGGTGAGGTCCCGCGAGTCAGCGAGAAGTCAGCAAGACGGCTCATGCTGGGCGGGGGAGACGCCTTGGGATGGGCGTCCGGTTGACATCCTTTCGACTGTAATAGAGGCTGTTACAGCAGGAGGGGTGATGGCAGCGAACAGCCGGCTCACGATCGCCGTGCACATTCTGACGTGGTTGGCCCTCGCGCACCGGCGCGGAACGGAGCTGCTGACCTCTGACGAGGTCGCCGCCAGCGTCAACACGAATCCGGTGATCATCCGGCGTAGTCTCGGTGACCTGCGGCGGGCGGGCCTGGTGACCGTGCGTCACGGCGCGGGGGCGGGGTGGAGCCTGGCCCGCGTGCCGGAGGAGATCGTGCTGCTCGACGTGTACGACGCCGTCGAGGGGGAGCCGTTGTTCGGCATGCATCACACCGAGCCCAACCTCGAATGCCCGGTCGGCAAGGGGATCCGGCCTGTACTGGGTGATGTGTACGGCAAGGCCGAGTTGGCCCTGCGTGCGGAGTTGGGGCGCACGTCGATAGCCGACGTGCTACGCGAGACCCTGCAGGTGAGCTAGGCGCCCCTGGGGCTGGCGGCCTTCGGCGTACTCCTTGTTGTAACAAAAGTTGTTCTAATGAACAGAAGGAGATCCTCGTGTCCGACGTACGATGCCCGATCGTCGAGCTGAGGCAGTACACGCTGCACCCCGGTCAGCGCGACGTGCTGATCAGCCTTTTCGACCGGGAGTTCGTCGAGTCGCAGGAGGCGGTCGGCATGACGGTCCTCGGACAGTTCCGCGACCTGGACGACCCGGACCGGTTCGTCTGGCTGCGGGGATTCGACGACATGCCGCACCGCGCCGAGGCGCTCGGCCGCTTCTACGGCGGGCCGATCTGGAAGGCGCACCGCGAGCAGGCCAACGCCACGATGATCGACTCGGACGACGTACTGCTGCTGAGGCCCGTCACCGCGCGGACCGGCTTCCCTGCCGCCGCCGCCGCCCGGCCGCCGGCCGGCGAGACGACCCCGCCTCCGCCGGCCGGCGGGACGACCCCGCCTCCGCCGGTCGTGCTCGCGACGATCTACTACGGCGACGGCCCGTTCGACGAGACGTTCGTGGAGTTCTTCGACCGGCAGATCTGCCCCGCCCTGACGGAGGCGGGCGCCACGCCACTGGCCTGCCTGCAGACCGAACACGCGGCGAACACCTTCCCGGCGCTGCCGGTGCGAACCGGCGAGAACGTCTTCGTGTGGTTCGCCCGGTTCGCCGACGAGCGGCACCTCGTCGAGCATCTGGACCGCTTGGAGCACTCGGATCGGTGGCGCGACAAGGTGCTGCCCACCTTGTCGGCGATGCCGGCCAGAACCCCGCAGCGGTTGCGACTGGCTCCCACCGCGAGATCCCTGCTGCGCTGAGCGCGTCGGTCGCACCTGCGACAAGCCGCAGAGGGGCAGGGTGTTCAGGGAGCGCTACTCACCGGTTCCGTGAACGAGTACATGTGCGCCGCGCGGAGCAGGGTCGTGATCACACGCTCGGGGGCCGGGGCGTCTTGGCGCGTGATCCGCTGACCGTGGAGGAACAGCAGGACGCCGAGGCGCGACCAGGCAGGCAGCTCGCCGTCAGGAGTGGAGAAGGCGGCGATCTGCCGGGCGTCCGCCCATTTCTGGAAGTCCGACCGGATCGCCTCCGCATCCTTCAGGCATTCGGCGGCGCTTTCCGGCTCGGCCTGCAGGGCCAGCTCCCGCAGCGCGGCGTAGGCGCCCTGCGGGATGCCGAACCCTTCGGCCAAGGACCTCGCGAGGCGCAGCAGGGCGGCCGCGCCGTGCGGGTTCCCCTCCAGATGCCTGGCGAGATATGTGTCGCGGGTGGCGATCGCGCGAAGCGTCTCGTCGCGAAGCGTGTGCCAGTCAGGCAGCGTCGACGGCGGATCCATGCTGATCCCGGCGCCACAGAACAACAGCAAACGCCGCGAGGCGACCGCTTTGTGAAGATCGGTTGCACCGCGCATGGAGACGCCCCTGACCCGGTTGGCCTATGGCCCGAAGCTACCAATGGACGAGATCAATTGGAACGCCGCCCGCCTGAGGACGGCGCCGCCAAAAGCGCCCGGATTCTCCCTGCCGCCGGGGGTGATCTGGCTTGTCGCGGTGAAGTTCACGGTTCAAGAAGGGCGCCCTCGGCGATCGCATCGGTGCGTTCTACAGCCGGCCTTTGAATTCGTGCGAGGTCATCTGCGGGCCAGCCCGCGGATGCAGAAGGAGATCGGGCTGTGAACCCCGGCGGGGAACAGGAACCGCTCCTCGGCCTCGATGGTGAAGCCGGCCGCCTCGATCGCGGCGGCGCTGTCGCGGGCGGTGTGGCAGCCGCCGGCCAGCCGCGGCCACACGGTGGCGTCCAGCAGACGCTGCGTCCGCGCCCAGCCGGGGGTGTCGGCGCGGACGTGTTCGAGGAAACGCAGCCGGCCGCCGGGTACCAGGACACGGCGCATCTCCCGCAACGCGGCGCCGGGGTCGGCCAGCGAGCACAGTACGAATGAGACCACCGCGGCGTCGAAGCTCGCATCGGCGGCGGGCAGCTGCTCGGCCAGGCCGCCGGTGACCTCGATCGGCACGGGTGCCCGTGTGGCGGCGCGGTGGGCGGTGGCTCGCAGCCGTGGCTCTGGCTCGATGGCGACCACGCCGGTGACGGACGGCGGGTAGTGGGCGAAGTTGAGCCCGTTGCCGGCGCCGACCTCGATCACCGGCCCCGACAGCCCGGCCAGCAACGCCTGCCGGTGTTCGGCCAGGCCGTGATGCTCCAGCACCTGGCTGAGCCAGGTGTAGAACCGGGCGAAGACCGGATGGCTGACACGCGTCGTCGACATGGCATCCCCCTGTTTCTGCCCACGGTATTCGCCTTCCGGGAGCAGGAACGGGCGGCCATGCCCGAACCCGGCTCCGTGCCGCCCGGCCGAGAGTGCCGCCGAGCCGGCCGGTTCCTCATCGCGTGATTGCGATGAGCGTGAAGCATAAGTACTACAAAGTCTTGACGTGTGGAACTGTAGAATCGCCGAATATTGAGGCTTGAGACCCCCGCGGCCGGGTCGTCCTCGGCGACGATGGTTTCCGGCCGTGGACACCCCGATGGTCGCGGATTCCGCGGTGGAGTGAGAGATGCCCATCTACGCGCTCGGAGACCAGGTGCCCCGGATCCATCCGGACGCTTACGTCCACCCGGACGCCGTCGTCATCGGCGACGTGCGGATCGGCGCCGAGGCGTCGATATGGCCGACGGCGGTGCTGCGGGGCGACTTCGGGTGGATCGGCGTCGGAGAGCGCACCTCCATTCAGGACGGCACGGTCCTGCACACGACCGAGCAGCGGCCGACCGTGATCGGCAGTGACTGCGTGGTCGGGCACAACGCCCATCTCGAGGGGTGCACGGTCGAGGACCGCTGCCTCATCGGCTCGGGTGCCGTGGTCCTCAACCACGCCGTCGTGCGCGCGGGGTCGGTGATCGGCGCGCAGGCGCTCGTGCCAGAGGGCCTGGAGGTCCCCGCCGGCCACATGGCCCTCGGCGTGCCCGCCCGGCCCAGGCCGATGGACGGCACCGCGCAGGCCGAGTGGATCGACTACGGGGTAGGTGAATATCTCGACAACGCGAAGCGCTACCGGCAGGAGCTGCGCAGGATCGACCCGTAGCCGCTCAACGGCGAACCCGGCACCGAGAGCACCCGAGAACCGTGACACATGTCCGCACGGTTCTCCAGCCAGGATGGCATATCCAGCAGGTGAAGAGCTTCGCACGCGTTGCCGAGCGCTCCAGATCCACGTCCGGCCTGATCCCGGTCAGGGGAGCGGCCGGCGTCTCTTCGGACGTTCCGTCGGGGCCTCGGGCGGCGCGGCGGATCGGCCGCGGGATGTCCTGGACGGCCTCGTCGTGGTGGGCGGCTGCCCGGTGGTTAGGGTTCCGGCATGTCCTCTGGTGCTGTGGGCTCGACGCCTTCTGTTCCTCCGACTCCCGATGTGCGGCCGGGTCTGCTGTTGCGTAACGCGCGGGTCGGCCTGGACGGGCCCCTGCGGCACGTTCTGATCTCGGGCGGCCGGGTGGCCGCCGTGCGGGACGAGCGGCCCGCCGCCGGGGCCGGCGTCCAGGACGTGGATCTTGAGGGGGCGACGCTTCTGCCTGGGCTCTGGGACGCGCACGTGCACAGCGTGCAGTGGGCCCAGGCCCGCCGGCGGATCGATCTGCGTGGTGCGCGTTCGGCGCGGGAGGCCGCCGACCTGGTCCGGCCGCACGTCCGGTCGTCCGAGCCGGCCGTGGGGTTCGGGTTCCGTGACGCACTTTGGCCGGACGAGCCGGACAAGTCGCTGCTTCCCGCGGCCCATCCCGTCGTGTTGATCAGCAACGACCTGCACACGATCTGGCTCAGCCCCGCCGCGCTCGCTCTCATCGGCAGGGGTGACCATCCGACCGGGGTGCTGCGTGACGGGGAGTGCTACCAGGCGCTGGCCGCGCTGCCACCGCCCCCTCTCGATCTGCTGGACAGGTGGGTGGCCGAGGCGACCGCCGCGGCCGCGGAGCTCGGCGTGACGGGCCTGCTGGATTTCGAGTTCGCCGACAACGTCACGGACTGGCTGCGGCGGGTCGGCGAGCAGGCTGTCGCCGTGCGGGTGACCTGCTCGATTCCTGGGAGCCGGCTCGACGAGGCGATCGCCCGCGGGCTGCGCACCGGCGACCCGGTGCCGGGTTCCGGCGGGCTGCTGGAGGTGGGGCCGGTCAAGATCTTCCTCGACGGTTCGCTCAACACCCGTACCGCCTGCTGTGACGACCCGTACCCGGGCTCCGGGGGGTGCGGGCGGCTGGAGATGGCGCCGGACGAGCTGGTCGGGACGATGGCGCTCGCCGCCCGGCACGGTCTGCACCCAGCCGTGCACGCCATCGGGGACCTCGCGGCCTCGATCGCGCTCGACGCCTTCGACTCCGTCGGCTGTCCGGGGCGCATCGAGCACGCGCAACTCGTCCGCGCGGCCGACTTCGCCAGGTTCGCGCGGCCGGGCCTGGTCGCCGGGGTGCAGCCGGCGCATGCCCCGGACGACCGCGAGGTCGCCGACACCGCCTGGCGCGGCCGCACCTCCCGGGCCTTCGCGTACGCCGATCTGCTCGCGGCGGGCGCGACCCTGGAGCTCGGTTCCGACGCCCCGGTCGCGCCGCTGGACCCTTGGGACGGCATCGCCTCGGCGGTGGCCCGGACCGATGACGAGCGCCCGCCCTGGCATCCCGAGCAGGCCATCCCGCTCCGGGCGGCGCTCGCCGCGGCCGGCAGGGGACGCACTGCCGTACAGGTAGGAGACCCGGCCGACCTGATGATCCTGGAGCGGGACCCGTCCCTGCTCACCCCTGAGGAACTGCGCCGTCCGGCGGTGCTCGGCACGCTCCTGGGCGGCCGGTGGACCCATCGGCGATCACTTTGAGCCGCGGCGGGACCCGCTACGGCTCGTCCGGGCCGGCGGGGACGTGCAGGAGGGCGAGCAGGCGGCGGCGGAGGGCGCCGAAGCCGGGGGCGTCGACGGCCGTACCGCAGCGTGCGGCCCCGCTCGGCCGCCAGCGACCTGATCCACTCGAGCGTGCCGGCGACCGCCGCGGGCGGCTCGCCCCAGGTGAGGTAGACATCGGAGTGCCGCGACCGGACCGGCCGGGCCGGAGGAGCCGCCGAAGTAGATCGGCGGCAGCGGATCGGGGACGCGGGGGATGCGCCCGCCCTCGATCTGGATGTGCCTTCCCGTGAAATCGACCGTCTCGCCGGACCACAGCGCCCGCACCACGTGCAGGAACTCGTCCGCGCGCTCATACCGGGACGTCTTGTCCAGGAAGTCGCCGTAGCCCCGCTGCTCGTGCGGCTCGCCGCCGGTGACGACGTTTGGGGGATCACCGGACCGAGATGCCCTGGTGCGTGGCTTGACGGGCTATCCGGAGAAGGCGAAGCGCTCGTCGATCTGTTCGCCGGTCAGCCCGAAGTCGGACAGGTCGTAGCGATGGGCCGGCCGGCTCGCGCCTGTGCGGCTCTCCTCGTGCAGCGCGCTCATGGCCTTGCGCGCGGCGTCGTCGAAAGGCAGCCCGAAGTGGGCGTAGACGGCCTCGATCGTGCCGAGGGGGTTGCGTACGAACGCGTCGTAGTCGACGTCGAAGAACCGCGCCGGATCGTGCTTCGCGCGCTCCGCGCGGAACCGGTCGAGGCCGCGGCCCCACAGCTCCAGCTGGTCCCGCCCGAGCACCGCGCCGGTGAACACCTCCGACCAGCCCGCGGTCGCGTGGGCCGCGAGGCTGCACATCGACGCCATGGCGGTCCGCGGCGAGCGATGGGTCTGGATGACCAGCGCGTCGGGGTAGACCTCCATCAGTGCGTCCAGGGCGAACAGGTGGCTGGGATGCTTCAGCACCCAGCGCCGGCCGGCGTCGTGGAGCCCGATGAGCCGCAGGTTGCGCCGGTGCCGGCGGTAGGCCGGCGTCCAGTCCTGCGTCTCCAGCCACGCGGAGTACGTCGGCAGGTGGGCGAGGCACTCGAAGGAGATCGCGCGCATCGACTGGCGCAGCAGTTGCCAGCACTCCTCGACCATGTCGGCCGATATGTAGTGCACGCCCATGAACTCGGGGTTGCGCACGTGGTGGCGCTCGTATCCGGACTGGACGGCCTGGAAGACCGGGTTGCCCGCCCACGTCTCGCGTGGCGGCCGCGGCTGGGGCCTCTCGGTCAGCCACACCTCCAGCCCCTGGTGCGCGGGGTCGGCGGCGAGCAGCCGGTGCAGCGCGGTGGTGCCGGTGCGTGGCAGGCCCGTGACGAAGATGGGCCGCTCGATGGATACGTCCGCGTGCTCCGGGTGCTGCTTCCACGCCGCCTCCGACAGCAGCCGGGCGGCGAGCGCGCCGCGCAGCAGCGCGTGTGCCGCCTTGTTGCCCCGGGGGGTGAGCGCCGCGTCGCCGGCATAGGACGAGAGCAGCACCTCCAGGCCGTCGAGGTAGGGGTCTTCGCCGAAGTCGGTCAGGCCCGTGATCTTGCTGGCCGAGGCGTGCAGGTCCTCGGCGGTGCCGACACTTTCGCGTCCTGTGCTCATTGGCGCGGTTCCTCCGGGGTCAGTGGTGCCATTCACCGCAGTTGACGTCGAGGCACTGACCGGTGATCGCCCGCGCCAGCGGGGACAGCAGGAACACCGCGGCGTCGGCGATCTCGTCGGGCTCGGGAAGCCGGCGCAGATCCAGGCCGGCGGCGGTCTCGTCGTACACCTGCTGGGTCGGGACGCCGCGTTTCTTTGCGAGGAAGGCGAAGTACCACTGCAGGTTGTCCGCCCAGATGTATCCGGGCGCGACGGTGTTGACCCGGACGCCCCGCGGCCCGAGTTCGGTCGCCAGGCTCTGCGCGATGGAGAGCAGGCCGGACTTGGTCATCTTGTACGCGCCGTAGGTACGCCGTGAGTGCCGCAGCACCGCCGAGTTGATCATCACGACGGAGCCGCCGTGCTCGGCGAGCGCGGGCACGAAGAGCTGGGTGAGCCGCAGCGCGGCGACCACGTTGGTCTCGAAGGCGGTGCGTATCGCGTCGAGGTCCATGGTGATCAGATCGGTCATCGGCGGCATCGCGAAGGCGTTGTGCACCAGGCCGTCCACCCGGCCGCAGGAGTCCAGCGCCGTCTCGGCCAGCCGCGCGCAGGACGCCTCGTCGGTGATGTCGGTCGGTACGGGGACCGCGCGGCGGCCGAGCTTCTCGACCTCCCGCGCCACCTCGGTCAGCCGCGCCTCGTTCCGCGCCGCCAGCACCACGTCGGCGCCGGCCTTGGCGCACTGGAGCGCGAGGCCGCGGCCGAGGCCCGGCCCGACGCCGGAGATCACAATGACTCGGTTCTCCAGTGACATCAGCCCAGCATCCTTCCGGCGACGGCGGTCTGGCGGGCCGCGATCCGGGCCGCCCACTCCTGCGGGGTCACCCGCTGGCGTTCGTAGTAGGGGAGCCGGTCCGGCAGCTCGTCGAACGCGACCACCTCCACCTCGGGGCCGTCGTCGGGCTTGAGCTCGCGGCCGAGCCGCTGCCAGCGGAACTGCAGGTATCCGCGGCGGTGCCCGGTGCGCTCGACCCAGTTGGCGAGGCTCGGATCCCGCTCGCTGACGACGTAGCGGATCTTCCCGTCGGGATCGACGCGCGCCTGGTCGGCGGTGAGGCTGGTCTGGTGGTTGATGTAGTCCAGCGAGATGTACCACATGCTGCCGAGCTGGAAGCCGTGGTACGGCGCGTCCGCGCGGGCCAGCACCGGGACGGTGATCACCATGACCTGGTCGTCGTCGAGGTCGTAGTGGCCGACCGAGGAGTACTGCGTCGCCAGGCCGCCGGGCGTGGGCCGCGGCCCGGTCATCGTGTTGACGGGCAGGTTGAGGTAGTGCCACTCCGGGAACGCGAGGAAGGTGCGCAGCCGCGAGACCAGCATCTTGCCGGCCACCTCGTACCTTCGGGCCATCCTGTCCACCGGCACCGGCGGGGGAGCGGACCCGAGCGTGTCGGCCCGGTGGATGCGGATCTCGCCGGGCCGCTCCGTCTGCCAGTCGCTGTAGACCTCGCGCGCCAGCAGCATCGCCGCGCCCGGCCCGAGCGTGAAGTGGTTCGGGCCCGCGTCCGGTCGCGGGGGGCCGAAGCGCAGCTCGTACGTCCCGTCCGCGGCGATCTCGATGTCGCGGTCGTCGAAGGCCGCGAGGCTGTCGGGCGACCGTGAGGGCGAGTAGTCGCCGTTGAGCACCTGGAAGCTCAGGTCGGCGGTGGTGCCGCGGCGGCCGGTGACGACGTACTCCGCGTCGTCGCGGATGTAGGCGTGGAAGTAGAGCGTGTCGGGGTTGTCCAGGCCGAGCTTGGTGTACGGCCCGGTGGAGGCGGCGAAGAACGGGAAGTCGCGGTCGTAGGCCCAGACCATGTGCAGCGTCGCCTTGATGCTGCCGGCGAGGTAGTCCAGGCCCTCGGCGAGATCCTGCTCGGTCCGCACGTGCGGCGCCGAGCGGATGATCTGCTCGGCCTCGGTGATCGCCTGGGCGAATGACTGCGGAGACACCGGACTCCCTCGGGGTTGCGGTACAAATATGTACCGAGGCGGTAGGTTGTCTTCCAGGTGAGAGTAGAACTCGTTCTAGGTGGGGGTCAATGGCAACGGCCCGGCGTTCGCCGCCGACCCAGCGGGTGATCGCCGTCCTGGACCACTTCGTCGCGGCCCGCGGCCGCCCGCTCGGCCTGTCCGTCCTCGCCCGCGAGCTCGGCATCAGCAAGCCCACCTGCCTTGGCATCCTCACCGAGCTGGTCGCGGCCGGCTATCTGGTGCGTGACGCGCGGACGACGGCCTACCGCCTCGGCCCCGCTCTCGTCGCGGCGGGACGGGCCGCGCAGCGGAGTTTCGCCGCCGGTGAGGTCGCGCGGCGGCACCTGGCGCCGCTGGCCGAGCGCCATCACGCCACGTGCACCGCGTCGGCCGTCGTCGGCGAGGAGATCATGATCCTCGACGCGGTCGCCCCGCCGGACGCCCCGGCGGTCAAGGTGGGCGAGCGCTACCCGTTCGCGCCGCCGGTCGGCCTGATGTACGTGCTGTGGGGGCCCGACAGGGAGCTCGACCGGTGGCTGGCCAAGGAGCCGACGCTGCCGGTGCGGATGGACCGCGAGCATCTCCGTGCGGTCGTCGAGCATTGCCGGGCGGCGGGATACCTCGTGGAGAGCCTCACGCCGGCCGGCATGCGGCTGCACTCGCTGATGGCCGGTGTCGCCGCGTACGAGCTGCCGCAGGAGGTGCGCGCCCTGGTCGGCGAGATGGTGTCGAGCCTCGGGGAACGCGTCTACCTCGGCGCCGGCCTCGATCCGCGCAAGAGGCACCCGGTCAACCTCATCGCCGCGCCCACCTACGACGCCGACGGCGGGCAGGAGCTGGTTCTCACCCTGCACGTCGGCGCCTCGGTCACCGGCGCGGAGATCGCCCGGCGCGGCGCCGAACTCGTCGCGGCCGCCGCCGCCGTCACCGCGGAGCTCGGCGGCGCGCCGCCGGTCAGGTCGCGGGCGTCGACCAGCGGTTCGCGGTCAATCTGAGGCTGGGCAGGTCGTCGAGGGACACGGTGTACTCGTAGGTCCGCTTGTAGCCGGTGCCGCTGATCCGCCACCGCCCGTCGGAGCAGCGCCGGTAGGTGTCCTCGTAGTAGGCGGATCCGCGGATCAGCAGGCGGTAGGCCGTGGCGACGACGGTGTCGTCGAGGCACCAGGTGCCCTTGGCATGGTCGCCGTCGATCTCGATCTCGGGGTGGCTGACGAGGTGCGTCGTGATCACCTCGGGCCCCACGTTGGCCCGCATGTAGCCGAGGATGGCCTCACGCCCGGCCAGGCGCAGCGGGTCGCCGACCACGTGGGTGTCGTACTCCGCCGCGGCGTCCTCGGTGAGGGTGTCGGCGAAGCCGTCCCAGAGCTTGAGGTCCAGGCAGCGCAGGTAGCGGTACTTCGTCTGGCGGATCTCCTCCAGCGCGATCAGATCCATGCGCCCCAGCATGCTCGACCGCGTGCCGGTTGGCAAGAACGCGTTCTAGTTTACGGTCGCCCGGGTGAGGGGGCCTATGGCGTGGTCAGGGTGGCCAGCGCGCGATCGGGCTCCCAATGGGCGCGGAGCGAGGTGATCAGCCCCGCGTCGTCGACCGTGTAGATGATCACGCAGTCCACCTTCATGGTCGTGCCGCCGCGCAGGGTGACGGTGATGGTGGTGACGTTGGCGCAGCACGGCCCATTGGCGAAGGAGTCCCTGACCCGGAAGTGGAACCCCTGTGCCGAGCCGAAGTTGTCGTCCCAGAACCGCCGGATCCCGTCGTGGCCACGGTGCCCCTTCCCCCCGGGGTCGAGCATCGAGGGGCCGACGGGATCCTCGACGAGGGCGTCGGGGGTGAACAGGCCGAGCCAGTCCTCCTTGCGCCCGGCGGCGACCGTGGCCATGGACAGGCGTGCGGCCCGGCGCGCCGGGTGGGCGGCGTCCGATGCTTCCCAGGTTACAGCGGTGGAATCGATCACAATGAAACTGTAACCCGTTCTTTTTTCTGGTCAAGGCTCGATCTTCGCGATCACCGACTCGGCGAAGCGCTCCAGGTGCTCGATCTTCTTGGCCAGCGGTTCGGTGTCCGGACCCTTGATGTAGGGCATCCGGAAGCCGACGATCAGGTCGGTGACCCCCTTGTCGGCCAGCCGCCGCACCCCGTCCACCGTGTACGCGTCGAGGGAGATCACATGGACCTCGAACGGCCGCCCGGTGGTGCCCTCCTCGGCGCGCAGGGCGGCCAGCCTGGTCAGCAGCGCGTCCAGTTCGCGGGCGTCGCCTCCGCCGTGCATCCAGCCGTCGCCGAGACGGGCGGCCCGGCGCAGCGCCGCCTCGCTGTGCCCGCCGACCAGGATGGGAATCGGCTCCGTGGGAACCGGGGAGATCTTCACCGGCGGCAGGTCGTAGAACTCGCCGTGGTACTCGAAGTAGCCGCCGCCCGTCAGGCCGCGGACGACTTCGATGGCCTCGTCCATCCGCCTGCCGCGCCGCGACCATGGCACTCCCATCGCCGCGAAGTCCTCCGGCCAGGGGCTGAGCCCGACGCCGAGGCCGAGCCGGTTGCCGGTCAGGTAGGCGATCGAGCTCGCCTGCTTGGCGACCAGCACCGGCGGGCGCACCGGCAGCTTGAGCACGAACGGCGTGAACCGGATCGTCGAGGTGACCGCTCCCATGGCCGCGATGAGGATGAACGTCTCGATGAAGCTCTTGTCCGCGAGGAATTCCCGGTCGCCGTCCGCGGTGTACGGATAGCTCGCGTCGGACTCCTTCGGATAGATCAGGGAGTCGGACACGCTGATGCTGGTGTACCCCGCGGCCTCGGCGGCCTTGGCCAGCGGAAGGTAGTAGGACGGGTCGGTCATGGCCTCGGCATAGGTGAACCGCATGGAACGAGAGCGTAGTAGAACCTGTTCCAATTTAGAACCTTGACCGCGGACATCCGGTGTCCCGGCGCCCTGGCGGCGGCCGAAGGCGGACTGATGCCGGGCGGTGGCCTCATTGACCGGCTCCCGCCCGGCGCTCGAGGAAGGCGGTCATCCGCCGCTGCTTCTCGTCGGTCTCGAAGAGGACGGCCTGCGCCACGTCGTCGAAGGCCGGATGGGCGCCGGGCGGGGCGGCGAGGGCCAGCTTGGTCAGCCGCAAGGCCAGCGGCGCGCTCGTGAGGATCCGGTCGGCCCAGCGTCCGGCCGTGCCGAGCAGCTCCTCCGCCGGGACCAGCTCGTTGACCAGCCCGGCCGCGCGGGCCTCGGCCGCCGACAGGACGCGGCCCGCGAGCAGGACCTCCTTGGCCAGCGGCTCGCCGACCAGCTCCCGCAGCCGCCAGCAGGCGCCGGCGGCGGCCATGATGCCGAGCCCCGTCTCGGGATTGCCGAAGCGTGCGCCCGGCGTCGCGATCCGGAAGTCGCAGGCGTAGGAGAGCTCGGCTCCGCCTCCGAGCGCGGGGCCGTCCACGGCGGCGACGGTCGGCAGCGGCAGTCTGGCGATCCGCTCGAACAGGCCGCTGTTGATCCCGGCGAGCGCGTCCTCCTTGCGGCGGTCGCGCAGCTCCCGGATGTCGGCGCCGGCGGCGAACACGCCATCGGTCCCGGTCAGCACCAGCAGCCGGGGGCGGCGTTCCAGCTCGGCGCAGATCTCGTGAAGGTCGGCCACCATGGCCGCGTCGATGGCGTTGCGCACGTGCGGGCGGTTCAGCCGCACGAGCACGCGGTCGGGTCCCTCTTCGATGTTCAGAGTGCCGTTCATGGTGGTAATGCTACAAATCACCGACGCCAGACACACACTCTGTTGAGTGTGTGATCCGCGCTCAGGCGTTGCCACGTCCAGGCCGACCGGGCGGGCGGAGTGTGGTCCACTCCGGTGGTGGGCGCGAGTACATGCTACGTTTGACTTCTGCTACGTAAGGAAAACGTGGCAGGTTATGTTCGTGCAACTGCCTGTATCGAAGTGAGGCATGGTCATGACGGCATCCAGCGCGTTGGTGCTCGCAGGAGCGGGAGCACCGCGGTGACCGATACCACCGCCGCCGACGCCGGCGGTCTCCGGCTGCCCGTTCGATGCGGGGTGGTGGGCGGCGGGCGGATGGGCGCGGGCATCGCCCACGCCCTGCTCCTCGCCGGCTGCGGCGTGATCCTCGTGGAGCGCGACGAACAGGCCGCGGCGACCGCCCGGGACCGGGTGCGGCACACGGTCGAAGGCAGTGTGCGGCGCGGCCACACCGAGGAAGCGGGGAAGGTGATGTCGCGGCTGCGAGCCGTGGCCGACCCCCGTGATCTTTCCGGGTCGGGGCTCGTGATCGAGGCGGTGCCCGAAGACCTCGATCTCAAGCTCGTCACCCTGCGCGCCATCGAGGACGCGACAGGCCCCGGCGCGGTCATCGCCTCCAACACCAGCAGCATCTCGCTCGACACGCTCGCCCAGGCCCTGGCCCGGCCGGAGCGGCTGCTCGGGCTGCATTTCTTCAACCCCGTCCCCGCCAGCAGGCTCGTCGAGGTGGTCATCGCCGGCGCCACCGATCCCGGCCTGCGCGAGCGGGCCGTCGCCTGGGTTGAGCGGCTCGGCAAGACCGCGGTGGTGGTCAAGAACGCCCCTGGGTTCGCCAGCAGCCGGCTCGGAGTCGCCCTCGGTCTCGAGGCGATCCGCATGGTCGAATCCGGCGTCGCCTCCGCGGCGGACATCGACGCCGCGATGACGCTCGGCTACGGCCACCCGACCGGGCCGCTGCGCCTCACCGACCTCGTCGGCCTCGACGTCCGCCTGGGCATCGCGCGGTACCTCGAGGGCGAGCTCGGCCCGCGGTTCGCCCCGCCGAGGCTGCTCGTCGAGCTCGTCGAACAGGGACATCTCGGACGTAAGACCGGCAGAGGTTTCTACGACTGGAGCGAGGAGCCGGCGTGAGCACCGAGATTCTGCGGAGTTACCTGGAAGGGGCCTGGCAGGCCGGCACCGGCGACGGGGCCGAGGTCGCCGACGCGGTGACGGGCGAGATCATCACCCGGGTGAGCAGCGACGGGCTCGACCTCGGCAGGGCGGTCGGCTACGCGCGACGGACCGGCGGTGCCGCGCTCCGCGAGCTGACCTTCCCCCAGCGGGCCGCCGTGCTCAAGGCGGCCGCCCTGGCGCTTGAGGAGCGCAAGCAGGAGCTGTACGACCTGTCGGCCCGGGCCGGCGCCACCCGGCGCGACGCCAAGGTCGACGTCGACGGCGGCATCGGCACCGCGCTGGTCTATGCGAGCCTCGGCCGCAAGGGGCTTCCCGACGGCACGGTCATCGTCGAGGACGACGCGGTGCCGTTGGGCAAGGGGGGCACCTTCGCGGGGCGGCACATCCTCACCACACCGCGCGGCATCGCCGTGCAGATCAACGCGTTCAACTTCCCGGTGTGGGGCATGCTCGAGAAGCTCGCGCCCGCCCTGCTCGCCGGGCTGCCGACCATCGTGAAGCCGGCGACGCCCACGGCGTACATCGCCGCGCGGGCGGTGCTCATCATGGAGGAGTCCGGAGCCCTGCCGCCGGGCGCGATCCAGCTTGTCGGCGGTGCCATCCCCGGCCTGTTCGACCTGCTGGGCGGTCAGGACCACATCGGGTTCACCGGTTCGGCGTCCACGGCCGCCCGGCTGCGTGCCGACGCGGCCGTCACGCGGCGTTCGGCGCGCTTCAACGCCGAGGCCGACTCGCTCAACTGCTCGGTGCTCGGGCCGGACGCCGTGCCGGGCCGGCCGGAGTTCGATCTGTTCGTGGGCGCCCTGGTCACCGAGATGACGGTCAAGGCGGGACAGAAGTGCACGGCGATCCGGCGCGCGTTCGTCCCGGCGGCGCGGATCGACATGGTCGCGCAGGCCGTCGAGGCCGAACTCGCCCGCGTGGTCGTGGGCGCACCCGGCGCCGACGGGGTGACCATGGGCCCGCTCGTCGGTCTCCCGCAGCGTGAGGACGTGCGCGCGGCGGCGGCGCGGATCGCCTCCGCCGGGTCGGTCGTCCACGGCGACCTCGCCAAGGTCGAGGTCGTGGGGGCGGACCCGGAGCGCGGCGCCTTCCTGTCCCCGCTGCTGGTGCGCGTCGACGATGTGGCCCGGCCGGAGCCGCACGAGGTGGAGGCGTTCGGCCCGGTGAGCACCCTCATGCCGTACACCGGCACCGAGCAGCTGCGAGATCTGATCGCTTGCGGCGAGGGGTCCCTGGCCGGCTCCGTGGTCTCGGCCGACAAGGACTTCGTCCGTGAAGTGGTGCTCGCGGCGGCCGCCCACCACGGCCGCATCCTCGTCCTGGACCACGACAGCGCCGCGGAGTCCACCGGCCATGGCACGCCCATGCCCCAGCTGGTCCATGGTGGCCCCGGCCGTGCGGGCGGCGGCGAGGAGGAGGGCGGCCTGCGTGCCGTCCATGCCCACCTGCAGCGCACCGCCGTCCAGGGCAGCCCCGCCGTCCTCGAGGCGATCACGAGTGAACGGCCTGCAAATAGTTGACAGATATTTGATTGAACGCAGAAGAAGTGTAGAACTTTGTCTGAGAACGGCGTCCTGACGACAGGAGAGCAGTGATGAGCATCGACTCTCGCACCGGCATCGCCCCCTTGCCCACCGGACCGATCAGCGAGATCGACTACAGCGAGCGGATTCCCAACAACGTCGACCTGGCCGGCGACCGCCGTCTGCAGCGCGCGCTCGAGGGATGGCAGCCGAAGTTCCTCGACTGGTGGAGGCAGCTCGGTCCGTCCCTGCCGACCAAGGACGTCTACCTGCGCACCGCGATCGCCGTGGGGCGTGACGGGTGGGCGCACTTCGATCACGTCCCGATGGAGCGATACCGCTGGGGCATCTTCCTCGCGGAGCGGGACCCCGGCCGGAAGGTCGGCTTCGGCAAGCACAAGGGCGGGGCGGCCTGGCAGGAGGTCCCGGGCGAGCACCGCGCCGACCTGATGCGCCTCATCGTCGTGCAGGGCGACACCGAGCCCGCCTCGGTCGAGCAGCAGCGCGTCCTCGGCCGCACCGCGCCGAGCATCTACGATCTGCGCAACCTGTTCCAGGTCAACGTGGAGGAGGGCCGCCACCTGTGGGCGATGGTCTACCTCCTGCACGCCTACTTCGGCCGGGAGGGCCGGGAGGAGGCCGAGCAGCTGCTCAAGCGCAACTCCGGCGACCTCGACGCCCCGCGCATCCTCGGCGCCTTCAACGAGGAGACCACCGACTGGCTGCAGTTCTTCATGTTCACCTACTTCACCGACCGCGACGGGAAGTACCAGCTCGGCACGCTCAAGGAGTCGGCCTTCGACCCGCTGGCCCGCACCTGCGAGTTCATGCTCAAGGAGGAGGCCCACCACATGTTCGTGGGCACCACGGGCGTCCAGCGGATCCTGGAACGCACCGCCGAGCTCATGAAGGAGCACGGCACCGCGGAGGTCTTCTCCCACGGAGGCATCCCGCTGGAGGTGATCCAGAAGTACCTGAACTTCCAGTTCTCGGTCTCGATGGACCTGTTCGGCTCCGAGCAGTCCACCAACGCCGGCAACTACTACTCCTCCGGTCTGAAGGGCCGCTGGATGGAGACCAAGCGCAAGGACGACCACGTCCTGCTCGATGCCACCCGCGAGCTGAGCTACGTCGAGGACGGCCGGATCAAGACCAAGACGGTGCCGATGCTGAGCGCGCTCAACCTGGACCTGCGGGACGAGTACGTCGCGGACTGCGCCAACGGCGTCCGCCGCTGGAACCAGGCGCTCGAGGACGCCGGGCTCGAGGAGCGGCTGTCCCTGCCGCACGAGGGCTTCAACCGCCAGGTCGGCGTCTACGCGGGCCACCACGTGACGCCGCAGGGCGAGGTCGTCGACCAGGCCACCTGGCAGGCCAGGGCCTCCGAGTGGCTGCCCGGCGCCCGGGACCGTGAGAACGTGCAGGCGCTCATGATCCCCGAGTACGAGTACGGCAAGTTCGCCGGCTGGATCGCGCCGCCGAAGACCGGCATCAACGACCAGCCGGTCGAGTTCGACTACGTGCACCTGGCCGAGGAGGGCCTGGTCTGAGGCCGGCGCCTGGACGTCGCGGCGGTGGCGGACCCGCGTCCGCCGGCGCCGCGCCCGGCACCGGGTGCGCGGGTATGCCAGGGATGGGCCGGCAGGCGCGACGCTCAGTTGCGGGTGCCGGCCTCCTTGTCCATGCGGTCCCACTCGTCCTGCGCCCGGCGGTGCCAGCGGTCGTGGCGGTCGTGGAACGTGGCCGCCGCCCGCGGGCCCGGCCAGTCGTGCCGGAGCAGCTCGCCGGGGAGGTCGGGGTCCAGGAAGGGGAAACGCCGCCATTCCTGGATGAGCTGCACCTGGTGGACGAACGCCTCCCGGCCGGAGGAGACCGACACATGCTCGAAGCGCTCGATGAAGCCGAGATAGCGCTGCTCGACGTCATCGAGGTCCCAAGCCGCCAGGAGCAGCGCGCCGGCGTCGCCGATCGCGGCCGACGGGCCCGTCCAGGCGAAGGCGCGGTCCTCCAGCCGGAGCTCGGCGATGATCGCACGGACCGCGGCCTCCTTGGAGGCGTCGGGGACGATCCACAGGCCGGGGGAGGGAGAGCCGAGGCCGAGCCAGGTCAGCCGCGTGCGCAGAGCGTGCCGCAGCCGGCGCTGTGTCTCTGGCACTCCCACCGTGAGGACGAGCCAGCGGCCGTTCCACCCGTGGGGCTTGCGCATGAAGCCGTAGATGCGTTCCGTGCCCTCCTGGAGCAGCCGCTCGGCGGCCGGCGTCAGATTCCAGCGGACCTTGCGGCCGTGGCGGGTCGAGGTGAGCAGCCCCTCGGCCGCGGTGCGGGACAGGGCCTGGCGCGCGGACTTCTCCTCGACGCCGAGGGCGCCCAGCGCGTCGACGAGGGTGCCCGTCCAGACCTCGCCCCCGCGCGGCAGGACGAACTCGCCGAGGATCGTCAGCAGGATCGAGCGGGCGCTCGGGGAGGTCGTCTCGCGCTGACGTCCCGAGGGCTCGGCCGCTGAGCCGGCTGTATTGCTCCGTTCGCGCGTGGCCACCGTCTTCTTTCCTGTCGTCCGTCACCCCGGATGACGCGCGCCCTCGCGTAACCCGTCGCGCGCGCTGGTACGGGAACCAAGCTTATCGTCGGTAATAAGTACTACAAAGCCTTGACGTGTGACTCGATAATCGTAGAACATTGAATCTCTGAACCCCTACCTTCCCGCGATGGAGTGTGCGTTGACCGTCATCGCCAGTACAGAGACCTCGCAGAGCAAGGCGGACGCCGGTTCTGTTTCGCCGGCGACTCCTCCGGTGGTCGGTTTCGCCACGTCACCCGACCGGTACCGCCACTGCAGGCTCGAGGTGGACGGGGAGGTGGCCACCGTCACCCTGCTGGTGGACGAGCACGGAGGGCTGGTCCCCGGATACGAGCTCAAGATGAACTCCTACGACCTCGGCGTCGACATCGAGCTCTACGATCTCGTGCAGCGGCTCCGCTTCGAGCACCCCGAGGTGAAGGCGGTCGTGATGACCGGCGGCCTCGATCGCATGTTCTGCGCCGGCGCCAACATCCGCATGCTGGCCCAGTCCACACACGCGTGGAAGGTGAACTTCTGCAAGTTCACCAACGAGACGCGCAACGGCATCGAGGACGCGACCGCGAACTCCGGTCAGACCTGGATCGCCGCGCTCAACGGGACCGCCGCCGGCGGGGGCTACGAGCTCGCGCTCGCCTGCGACCAGATCATCCTGGTCAACGACGGCTCCTCGGCCGTGTCCCTTCCCGAGGTCCCGCTCCTCGGCGTGCTCCCGGGCACGGGAGGCCTGACCCGGGTCGTGGACAAGCGCCACGTCCGCAAGGACCGCGCCGACCTGTTCGCGACCAAGTCCGAGGGCTATCGCGGCGGCACGGCCGTCGAATGGGGCCTGGTGGACGCCACCGTCTCGCGCAACGCCTGGGACGAGGAGATCGGCAGGCGCGCCAGGCAGGCCGCGGCGTCGTCCAAGCGCCCGTCCGGGGCCGAGGGCGTGCGGCTGACGCCGCTCGACCGCAAGGACGAGGGCGACACCATCGCCTACCCCTACGTCACGGCGAAGATCGACCGCTCCGGCCATCGCGTCGAGATCACCGTGGCGGCGCCCGGCGAGGCCCCGCCGGCCGATGCCGAGGCGGTGCTCGCGCAGGGCGTGGACTACTGGCCGCTCGCCGTGACCCGCGCGCTGGACGACCTGATCCTGCACCTGCGCACCAACGAGACAGAGCTCGGCATCTGGGTGTTGCGCGCCGTGGGCGACGCCGAGCGGGTGATGGCCTACGACGCCCAGCTGCGGGAACTCGCCGGCGACTGGTTCGTGAACGAGGTGCGCCACTACTACAAGCGCACGCTCAAGCGTCTCGACGTCACCAGCCGCAGCCTCATCGCCGTCATCGAGCCGGGTACGGCGTTCGCCGGCCTGCTGCTCGAGCTCGCCCTGGCCTGCGACCGGCAGTACATGCTGGAGGGGGTCTACGAGGACCGCGACGACGGCGCCGTCCCGGCCACCATCCGGCTGAGCGAGTCGACCGGGGGCGACTTCCCGATGGGCAACGGCCTGTCCCGGCTGGAGTCGCGTTTCTGGGGCAACGAGGACGACCTCGCCGCCGCCCTCGCCAGGACCGGCGAGCCGCTGGACGCCGCCGCCGCCGTGGAACTCGGCCTGGTCACCCTGGCCCTGGACGACATCGACTTCGAGGACGAGCTGCGCATCGTGCTGGAGGAGCGCGCCTCGCTGTCGCCCGACGCGCTGACCGGCATGGAGGCCAACCACCGCTTCGTCGGTCCCGAGTCGATGGAGAGCAAGATCTTCGGGCGCCTGACCGCCTGGCAGAACTGGATCTTCATCCGCCCGAACGCCTCCGGCCCCGACGGCGCGCTGCGCCGTTACGGCACCGGCCGCAAGGGTGACTACGACCTGAAGCGGGTGTGACCGTGGGCGGCGTGGTGGCGAGCGCCGAGTACGGGCCCGAGGTCGAGCAGGCGGTCGCCGCGGCGTCCGAGCTGCGCCACCTGGTGTGCGACGGGGAAGCGGCGCCCGGGGTCACGCCGTGGACCTGGGCGGAGCTGGTCGCGGCGGGGGAGCGGGAGCCGAGGGAACGGCGGGAGCCCGCCCCGACGCCCGAGGACGCGTGGGCCCTGTGGCTCTACACCTCCGTGCCCGGTGAGGTGCGCCCGGGCACCACCGGTCGTCCCGTGCCGGGCTACGACATCCACAAGATCCAGCGGTTCAAGGTCCGCGAGGCCGTGGCGGAGCTCGCCGCGCCGGGACCGACCGAGGTGGCGTCCACCGTTAACGAGGGAGTGCGCGGATGAGCGCCCTGGAAGTCGACCTGCTGATCATCGGAGCCGGGCCCGTCGGCATCTTCGGCGCCTACTACGCCGGCGTGCGCGGCCTGCGGACCGCGGTCGTCGACTCGCTGAGCCAGGTCGGCGGCCAGGTCATCGCGATGTATCCGGAGAAGCAGATCTTCGACATCGCCGGGTTCCCCGCCGTCTCCGGCCGCCGGCTCATCGCCGACCTGGTGGAGCAGGCCGCGCAGTACGACCCCGCGTACCTGCTGGGCCAGGAGGCCCAGCGGCTCGACCGCCTACCCCGCGACGGCCGGCCCGACCTGCTCGTGGTCAAGACCAGCGCCGGAACCGAGATCGCCGCCGGAGCGGTCGTCGTGACCGGTGGCATCGGCACGTTCACGCCACGCCCGCTGCCGGCCGGTGAGGAGTTCCTCGGCAGGGGGCTCGCCTACTTCGTGCCGGACAGCGCGGAGTACGCCGGCAAGGACGTCGTCGTCGTGGGCGGCGGCGACAGCGCCGTGGACTGGGCCCTCATGCTCCATCCCACCGCGAGGAGCGTGACGCTCGTGCACCGCCGCGCGGCGTTCCGGGCCCACCACGGATCCGTCGAGCGGCTCAAGGCCTCGCCCGTGCGGATCGTCACCAACGCCCAGGTCACCGCGGCCGGCGGAAACGGCCGGCTCGAGCAGGTCGAGATCACCACGGCCGGCGAGGACGGCGGGCGCACGCTGCCGTGCGAGCGGCTCGTCGCCGCGCTCGGTTTCACCGCCGACCTCGGGCCGCTGCGAGAGTGGGGCCTCGAGCTGCACGACAACCGCCATCTGGTGGTCGACTCCGCGATGCGCACCAACGTGCCCGGCATCTACGCCGCCGGCGACATCGCGGACTACGACGGCAAGGTGCGCCTGATCGCGGTCGGCTTCGGCGAAGTGGCGACCGCTGTCAACAACGCCGCCGTGCACATCGACCCCGGCGCCCAGCTGTTCCCCGGTCACTCGACCGACGGCCCGGCATCGGTACCACGGCCGGCGCCCGCCTGAGACGACGACCCCGCAGCCTAGGAGTCCTCTCGCAACCTGGAGATCCACATGCCGTACATCATCGCCGCACCGTGCATCGACGTCATGGACAAGTCGTGCGTGGAGGAGTGCCCGGTCGACTGCATATACGAGGGGGACCGCAAGCTCTACATCAACCCCAAGGAGTGCATCGACTGCGGCGCCTGCGAGCCGGTGTGCCCCGTCGAGGCGATCAGCCAGGACCGGCGCGCCGCCCCGGAGCACCTCGGCTTCGTCGAGGACAACCGCCGCTTCTTCACCGAGCGGCTGCCGGGGCGCGGTGAGCCGATCGGCGCGCCCGGTGGCTCGCACAAGACGGGCCGCATCGGCGTGGACACCCCGACGGTCGCGGATCACTAGATGGATCACCCTGGGGCCGGCGGGATCACGCCTTCGCCCGCCGCCCGTCGAACTAGCAGCGAGAAGAAGATGCCGATGGACAGGGCCGGAGTTCTGGAAGGTGCCTTGCATGCCGGACGCCGCCCCCCGCTGGTGGGCGGGCACGCTGCTCATCACTCGTGAGGTGTTGGGTGAGGACAAGATGCCCGAGCCGATGCCGTTGATCGCCAGCAGCAGCGCGAACACCCGGTACGGGAAGTCGACCGGCAGCGCCAACAGGCCCAGGAAGGCGCCCCTACGTCACCCTCCCATGGACCCACTAGTAGTTGCTTACGCTAACTAACTACTGCGTCCATGGGGAGCTCAGGCCGCCGCGGCCTGCCCGGCCGCGGCGGCGACCTGCTTCAGGGCGGCGGCCAGCTTGACGGTGACCTCGTCGTCGTCGAGCGGGTGGGTCTCGGCGAAGCGGATGACCGAGCTTGGGATCGAAAGCTTGACGTCCTCCAGGACGGTGCCGCCGGCGATGCGGATGGCCTTGCGCGCCTCGTCCTGGGCCCACACGCCGCCGTACTGGCCGTACGCCGTGCCGACGACCGCCACGGGCTTGCCGACGAAGGCGCCCGAGCCCATGGGGCGGGAGTACCAGTCGATCGCGTTCTTCAGGACGGCGGGAATCGTGCCGTTGTACTCGGGCGAGAAGAGCAGGAAGGCGTCGGCCCGCTCTCCGGCCTCGCGAAGCCTCAGGGCGGCCTCGGGAACGCCGCCCTCGACGTCGATGTCCTCGTTGTAGAAGGGGACGTCGGCGAGACCGTCGTAGATCTCGACCTCGATGCCTTCGGGGGCGAGCTTGACCGCCGCTTCGGCGAGCTGCCGGTTGTGCGAGCCGGAACGGAGACTGCCGACGAGGGCGAGGATGCGAACGGACATGGGGACTCCTGTCGGAGGCAGAGAAAGAGGTAATCGGACCGTGGTCCGCCTTAGGTGTATCAGACAAACCGGACTACGGTCCACTTGTGCTCGGGCGCGCTATGCTGGCCACATGGCGCCACCCCCCTCTCTCGCCCCGGCCGAGTCGCCTTCGACGCCCGCGACACGGGCGCTGCTTCCTCTGGCGAACGATCGCCCTCAGGAACGTGCCGACGCGGCTCGCAACCGGGCTCGCCTGCTCGAAGCCGCCTCCCGGCTGGTGGCGGAGCACGGCGCCGAACACGTGACGATGGAGGCCGTCGCCGCCGCCGCCTCAGTCGGCAAGGGCACGGTCTTCCGTCGTTTCGGCGACCGCGTGGGCCTGATGCGCGCCCTGTTGGACCACGCGGAGCGTGAATATCAGGAGACCTTCCTGTCCGGCCCCCCTCCGCTCGGGCCCGGCGCGCCGGCGGTGCGGCGACTCGAGGCGTTCGGTGTCGCGACCCTTCGTCATGTGACGAAGTACATCGACCTGTACCTCGAGGCGGAGCAGTGCTCCACTCGTCGTTACACCGTTCCGGCTCGCACGGTCCGCGTCACGCATGTCACGGTCCTGCTCCAGGAGGCCGGCGTCACCGGCGACGTCGAGCTCCTCGCCGAGACGCTGCTCGGCTACCTGGACACGGCGTTGATCAATTACCTGCGCAACGAGCGCGCGCTGCCCGCGGAGCGTCTCGAGGCGGGCTGGACGGAACTCGTCGCCCGCGTGACGCGCCGGTAGGGCCTACCTGGGCAGGCCCAGGCCCGTCGTCGCACTCCGCCTGCCCGGGCCCGGGCGCCCCTGTCTACGGGCGGACGGTGAGCACCAGCTTGCCCGTGACGCGGCCCGTCTCGCCCTCCGCGTGGGCCTTCGCGGCCTCGGCGAGCGGGTACGTACCGGAGACGTGTGCGCGCAGCTGGCCGGACTCGACGAGCGCGGCGATCCCGGCCATGCCCGCCTGATCGTACTCGACCAGCACGGCCGTGGCCCGCACCCCCAACTCGGCGGCGCGCTCGGTCACTTCGTCGAAGTCGACGGGCAGGATTGACACCAGAACGCCGCCCGGCCTGAGCGTCTCCAGTGAGCGCAGCCGGTCGGCGCCGCCGAGAGCATCGAGGACCACGTCGATGTCGCGGGCCTCCTTCACGAAGTCCGCGGTGCGGTAGTCGATGACCTCGTCCGCGCCCACGCCCCGCACGAAGTCGTGCTTGGCGGCGGATGCCGTGCCGATGACGTACGCGCCGCGTGCCTTGGCGATCTGCACCGCGACATGCCCCACGCCGCCGGCCGCCGCGTGCACCAGCACTCGCTGTCCCGGCTGTACGTGAGCGGTGTCGACGAGGGCCTGCCAGGCGGTGAGCGCCGCCAGCGGCAGCGCCCCGGCCTCGACGTGGCTCAGCGCGGCGGGCTTGGGCACGAAGGCGCGGGCGGGCCCGGTGACGTACTCGGCGTGCGAACCGGCCCCGTACGGGTACGGCAGCATGCCGAACACCTCGTCGCCCGGCTTGAAGAGCGAGACACCGAAGCCGACCGCCTCGACGACACCGGACACGTCCCAGCCGAGCGTGAACGGCGGCTCGCCCAGGAAGAGGCCGAGCCTGCGGTGCATCCAGTCGGTGGGGTTGACACCGGCGGCGTGGACGGCGAGGAGGATCTGGCCGCCGCCGGGCTCCGGGCGGTCGAGCTCGACCTCCTGGAGGACGTCCGGCTCCCCGAGGGTGTCCTGGCTGATGGCCCGCATCGTGTTCTTGGTCATGGATCAAGCGTGCGGCAGCGGCTCTGACCTGGGCAATGGCAAGATGGTCAATGAGCGATAGAATCGTGCCATGCCTGCGATGGAGTCCCGCACCGTCCTGGACAAGCCGCCGCACCGCGTCGTCGTCCTCGCCCTCGACGGCGTGTACCCCTTCGAGCTGGGCATCCCCGACCGGGTCTTCGGCGGGGTCGAGGGGGCATACGAGGTGGTGACGTGCGCGGCGACGGACGATCACACGGTCGCGACCAACGCCGACTTCACCCTCACCCTCGAACACGGGCCCGAGGCGCTGGAGAGCGCCGACACGGTCGTCGTCCCGCCGTACGACCTGCGTCGCTTCACAGCCGACTTGCCGGAGCCGGTGCGCGCCGCGCTCGCCCGCATCCGCCCCGGCACGCGCATCGTCTCCCTCTGCACCGGCGCGTTCACCCTGGCCGCGGCCGGGCTGCTCGACGGGCGGCCCGCGACGACGCACTGGGCGCTCGCGGACCTGTTCCGCCGGATGTTCCCTAAAGTCGCCCTGGACCCCGAGGTGTTGTTCGTCGACGACGGCGACGTGCTCACCTCGGCGGGGGTCGCGTCCGGGATCGACGTGTGCCTGCACCTGGTGCGCTCCGACCACGGCAGCGCCGTCGCCAACCGGGTCGCCCGGCAGTGTGTCGTGCCGCCCTGGCGCGAGGGCGGTCAGGCCCAGTACATCGTCCAGCCCGTGCCCCCAGAGGGCGCCAGCGGTACCGTGGCGACCCGCGCCTGGGCCCTGGAGCACCTCGACCGGCCGCTCGCCCTGCGGGAGTTGGCCGCGCATGCCCGGATGAGCCCGCGCACGTTCGCCCGCCGCTTCCAGGAGGAGACGGGCACGAGCCCCGGACGCTGGCTGATCCAGCAGCGGGTGCACCGCGCCCGCCAGCTCCTGGAGACCAGCGACCTCCCGGTCGACCGGATCGCGGCGGAAGTCGGCTTCGCCACGGGGACGTCGTTGCGGCAGCACCTGCATGCGGCGATCGGGGTGTCGCCCCAGGCGTACCGGAACACGTTCCGGGTCCGGAGCGGGGTGCCGGGCGGGGCGTGAGCGCCCCGGACCCGCCCGGACCGCCCGGGCAGGCCCTGGGCGGGTCCGCCCCGTGGCGGACCCGGTGGGCTGGGCTCCGGATCAGGCCAGGGCCTGGACGGGGTTCTCGAGCAGGGCGAGGAAGACCTTCATCCATTCGGCCGCGACCACCCCGTCGATCGGGCGGTGGTCCACCGAGAGCGTCACCCGCATCACCGTGCCGGCCTTCAGCCTGCCGTTCTTGACGATCGGCTCCTCGCGGACGGCGCCGACGGCGAGGATCGCGGACTGGGGCGGGTTGATGATGGCCGCGAAGTCCTCGGTGCCGAACATGCCGAGGTTCGTCAGGCTCATGGTGCCGCCCTCCAGTTCGTCCTGCCGGAGCCGGCCGGCCTTGGCCCGCTCGGCGAAGTCCCGCACCGCGGCGGCCACCGAGGAGATGGTCATCCCCTCGACGGACCTGAGCACCGGCGTCACCAGGCCTCGTCCGGTCGCGATCGCCACCGACACGTCGACCGAGGAGAACGACCGCACCGCGTCCGGAGTCCAGATGACGTTCATCGCCGGAACCAGGACGTGGGCGCGGGCCGCGGCCTTGATCACCAGGTCGTTGACGGAGACACGCACCGGGCCGCCGCCGTCGTTGAGCCGCGCCCGCAGCTTCATCAGCTTGCCGGCGTTCGCGGTGCCGCGCAGGTAGAAGTGCGGGGTGGTCTGCTTGCTCTCGGTCAGCCGGGCGGCGATGGCCCGGCGGATCCGCGAGTGCGGTACGTCGGTGAAGGCCCGCGAGGCCGCCGCGGCCCTCGCGGCCGGAGCGCCCGCCGCCGGAGCGCTCGCGACCGGAGTGCTCGCGGCCGGCGCGCTCACCGTCGGAGCGCTCGCGGTCGGAATGCTCGCCGGCGCCGGCTCCGGGCCCGGCGGCACGGTCGACGCGGGGACCTGCGAGGCGGCGCCTCGGCGTGCGATCGCCGATTCCACGTCCCTGCGGATGATCCGGCCGTTCGGGCCCGTCCCGGTGATCTCCTGGAGCGGGATGCCGGCCGTGCGGGCCAGCCGGCGGGCCAGCGGGCTGGAGAAGACGCGCCCGGCAGAGCCGCCGCCCGCCACGGACGGAGCCGGGGACTCCGCCCGGCCGTTCACCGCCGGAGCCGGGGATTCCGTCCGGCCGTTCACCACCGGTTCCCGAGGCGCGTCCCCTCCCGCCTCCTCCGGGCGGCCCGGGGCGGGCACGCCGAGTTCGGCGAGCAGCGCGTCAAGGTCGTCCGTCTTCTCCTCCGGGTCGCCGATGAGGGCGATCGGCGCGCCGACCCGGACCTCGGCGCCGGCGGGCACCAGGGTCTTCAGGATCACGCCGTCCGCCTCGGCCTCCACGTCGACCACGGCCTTCTCGGTCTCGACGGTGGCGATCACGTCGCCGGCGGCGAACGGGGTGTTCTCGGCGATGGGCCAGCCCTGGAGGACGGCCTCGGCCGCGTTCGCGGCCACTTCGGGCATGCGCAGGAGCCTCGCCACGTCAGTACTCCGTGATCTCGGTGAGCTTGGCGGCCACTTCCTCGCCGCGGGCGATGGCCGCGCGCTCCAGGACCTTGCTGATGCTGGGGGAGGCCTCACCGCCGGTGAGGCGCTGTACCGGCTGGTCCAGCCAGTCGAAGAAGCGGCGCTGGATCTCGTCCGCCAGCCAGCCGCCGTAGGAGGTGCCCATCGGGCCCTGCTCCGCGATGAGCACGTTGTTGGTCTTCTTGACGCTCTCGCCGATCGTGTCCCAGTCGATGCTCGCCCGGTCGAGCCAGCGAAGGTCGATCACCTCCGCGTCGACGTCGCCCAGCGAGTCCACCGCTTCCAGTACGAATTGGGTCATCGCGAGGTAGGTGATGACGGTGATCTGGGACCCGGACCGGCGAACGGCGGCGCGGCCCACGGGGATGCAGTAGTCGAGGTCGTCCACCGGCCCTTCTCCCACCGAGCCGTAGAGGTCGACGTGTTCCAGGACGACCACGGGATCCTTGCACCGCAGCGCGCTGTTCATGAGTCCCACGTAGTCGAACGGGGTCGAGGGAGCGACGATGCGCCAGCCCGGAGCGGTCGCGAAGATTCCGGCCGGGTCCATCGAGTGCTGCGAACCGTACCCGGTGCCTATCGCGACCTTGCTCCGCAGCACGAACGGCACGTCGTCGTCACCGCCGAACATGTGCCGGGCCTTGCCCACCTGGTTGAAGAGCTGGTCGGCCGCGACCCACATGAAGTCGGCGTACATGAACTCGACAACGGGCTTGTAGCGGCCGTCGAGGGCGATGCCGCCGCCGAGACCGGTGAACGCGTTCTCGCTGATCGGGGTGCCGAGGACCCGGTCGGGATAGGCCTCCTTGAGGCCCCGCGTCGCGCCGTTGGTGCCGCCGTTGAGGCGGTGCACGTCCTCGCCCAGCACGACCACGCCGCCGTCGGTCTCCATCCGCCGCGCCATCACGCCCGCGACGGCGTCGATGAACTTCTGCTCGGCGAGCGTCCCGGCGAAGGTGTCGCGGTCGGCGAAGCGGGCGCCGGCGAACTCGCCGAGGTCGCCGCGCACCCCCACGTCGGCGAAGCCGGGATCGGGCCACTCTTCCGGCTTGATCCGGCGGCGGCCGGGCTTGCCGCCGGGGAGCGGTTCGAGGAGCACGTCGCCGATGCCGGCCATCAGTCTTCCGGCGCGTTCGGCCGTCGCGTCGATCTCCGGCCGGGTGAGGATGCCGCGCCGCACGAGGTGCCCGGAGAGCCGCTCGATCGGATCGCGGTCGCGCCACTGCTTCTCCTCCTCCTTGGTCCGGTAGCCGAACGCGCTGCCGGGGAAGGGGCCGTTCTGGTGGAAGTAGCGGTAGACGTCCGCCTCGATCACGGCGGGGCCGCGGCCCGCCCGCAGGTGGGTGAGCGCCTCTTTCATGGCGAGGTGGACGGCCAGCGGGTCCATCCCGTCGACCTTCCAGCTCGCGATGCCGAAGCCCGGCCCGCGCGCCGAGAGGCGGGGCTCTCCGGTGGCCTCGGCGACGTTGGTCGAGACGGCGTAGAGGTTGTTCTCGATGAAGAAGCACAACGGCAGCTTCCACGCGGACGCCAGGTTGAACGTCTCGAGCGTGGAGCCGATGTTTGCCGCCCCGTCGCCGAAGTAGGTGACCGCGACGGCGTCGGTGCCGGCCTGCCGGTGCGCCCACGCCGAGCCGGCGGCGAGCGGAACCCCGCCTCCGACGATGGCGTTGGTGCCGATGGCGCCGGCCTCCCTCCACCGCAGGTGCATCGACCCGCCCCGCCCGTGGCTGAAGCCGCGGTCCAGGCCGCAGATCTCGGCCAGGCTCCTGAGCAGCACGTCCCGCACGTCGCCGGAGAACTCCCGGGTGGGGTCGATGCCCTTCGGCTCGACGTGCGCGAGCACCTTGGCGAGGAACTGGTGGTGGCCACGGTGCGAGCCGTTGACGGTGTCCTTGCTGGTGAGGGGGAGGATCGACCCGACGGCGCCGCCCTCCTGCCCGATGCTCGAGTGGGCGGGCCCGTGGATCAGCCCGGCGCGCGCGAGGTCGAGGACGTACTCCTCGAAGGTCCGGATGAGGACGAGCTGGCTGAGCATCGCCGTCAGCAGGGCCGGGGCGGCCGCGTCCCAGTCGGCGTCGGTGGCGACGACCTCCACCCAGGGCGCCGCGGCTTCGAGCCGGTGGTGCTGGGGCATGGGCAAACCTCCGTGCAATCGATCGCAAGGACTCAAGCCTGACATGGATTGGATCCAACTTCTAGCCGTGTATCCGACAGGGAGGGCGGTTAGACTGTTATGTATGGTGTTTTGGATCCAATACGGCTCGTGGAAGAGGGCACGATGAACACCGGACTTCCCGGGCTCGCCCGCGTGGACCACATCGGCTTCACGGTGCCCGATCTCGAGCAGGCCAGAGGGTTCCTGGTCGACGTGCTCGGCTGCGAGTACATGTACAGCCTCGGGCCGTTCCGCCATGACGACAGCGAGTGGATGTCCGAGCACCTCAACGTGCACCCCCGCGCGGTGATGCGCGAGCTCCACTTCTTCCGCTGCGGCGGCCAGGCCATCTTCGAGGTCTTCGAGTACTCGGCGCCCGGCCAGGACGCGACCGTGCCCAAGAACAGCGACATCGGCGGCCACCACGTCGCGCTCTACGTCGACGACCTCGACATCGCGGTCGAGTACCTCAAGAGCAGACAGGTCACGGTGCTCGGCGAACCGACGGCCAGCAGGGGGCCGAGCGAGGGCCAGCGCTGGGTCTACTTCCTCGCCCCCTGGGGCATGCAGTTCGAGCTCGTGTCCTACCCGCACGGCAAGGCCTTCGACCGGCAGCCCCCACTCCCGTGAGAAGGTCGGATGTGCCAGGACAGGAGAAGCCGGCCGTGAACGGGGCGCGGAGCGATGTGGCGAGCCGGCGCGTCGCCGACCACCTGCGCGCGGCGATCCTCAGCGGCGAGATCGCGCCCGGAGAGCGGATCCGCCAGGAGGAGGTCGCCGAGCGGCTGGGGGCGAGCCGGCTGCCGGTGCGCGAGGCGCTGCGCATGCTCGAGGCCGAAGGGCTCACCGAGCACCACACGCACAAGGGCGCCCGGGTGCCCAAGCTGGACATGCACGAGGTGGAGGTCATCTACCGGATGCGCGAGCGGCTCGAACCGCTCGCGCTGGCCGAGAGCCTGCAGCACCTGACCCGGGACGACCTGCGCCGGCTGGAGGGGCTCCAGGAGCGCATAGAGGCCAACGGCGACATCGGGGAGTTCCTCGCGCTGGACCGCGAGTTCCACCTGCTGACCTACTCCGGATGCGCGATCGAGCAGCTCTCCTCGATGGTCGTCAGACTGTGGAACTCAACCCAGCACTACCGGCGGGCGTACATGCACCTGAGCGGGCAGGCCAGGCGCTGGATCGTGAACGCCGAGCACCGGCTGCTCCTCGACGCCATCGAACGGCAGGACGCCGACGAGGCCGAGCGGTGCCTGGCCGGGCACATCCGGCGGACCCGCATCGAGCTCTCCCACCACCCGGAAGTCTTCGAAGGGCCGATTCCGTGACCGAGGTGTTCGAGCTCACCGTCAACGGAAGCCGCGTGCGGGTCGAGACCTACCCGGACACGCCACTCCTGCACGTCCTGCGCGCCGAGCTGGACCTGAAGGGCGCAAGGTTCGGCTGCGGGATGGGCCAGTGCGGCGCCTGCTTCGTCCTGCTGGACGGCCAGGTCGTCCCGTCCTGCGACACGCCCATGTGGTCCGCCGCCGGCCGGACCGTCGTGACCGTCGAAGGGCTGGCGCCCGGGGACGCCCTGCACCGCGTGCAGCGGGCGCTCATCGAGGAGCAGGCGGTCCAGTGCGGCTACTGCGTCTCGGGGATCCTCGTCAGCGCGGCGGCCCTGCTCGACCGGGACCCGGCGCCCGGCGAGCAGGCCGTCATAGAGGCGCTCGACCGGAACCTGTGCCGCTGCGGGGTCCAGCGCCGTGTCGTGCGCGCCGTCCTCAGGGCCGGATCCCAGGAGGCCGCGGAATGACCACCGAACGCGAAGCCGTATGGACCGCCGGCCTGCCGAGGGATCTCGCGGCGAACCCGATCCTGTCGCGCTGGGTGAGCGTCGACGCGGGCGGCGTCATCAGCGTGCGGGTGGGAAAGGTGGAGCTCGGCCAGGGGATCCTCACCGCGCTGGCCCAGATCGCCGCCGACGAGCTCGGTGTCGGCCTCGACCAGGTCCTGATGCCGCCGGCCCACACGCTCCACGGCCCCGACGAGGGCCTGACGGCGGGCAGCATGTCGATCGCCCAGGCGGGCCCCGCCGTGCGCGCGGCCTGCGCCCAGGTGCGGGCCAGGTTCGTGGCCGAGGCGGCACGCCGCTGGGGCGTCGACGCCGAGCGGGTCACCGTACTGGCGGGCCGCATCCGCCACGGTGAGCGGGTCACGTCCTACGGCGCGCTGGCGGGCGTCGTGGACCTCGACGTGCCCGCCGATCCGCAGGGGCCTCTCACGCACGGCGGCCCGCCCGTGCTCGTAGGCACGAGCTCTCCCCGGCTGGACCTGCCCGGCAAGGTCGCCGGCCTGCCGCGGTTCATCCACGATCTCCGGCTCCCCGGGCAGCTGTTCGGCAGGGTGCTGCGGCCGCCGTCGCCCGGTGCGAGGCTGACCGACCTCGACGCGGCCCGGCTCGCGGACCTGCCGGTCGAGCTGGTGCGGGACGGCTCGTTCCTGGGGGTGATCGGGGCCGACGAGGCGGAGGTCACGCGCGCCCTCGAGACGCTGCGGGCCGCAGCGACCTGGGAGGAGCACGACACCCTGCCCGACGAGGACGACCTGCGCGGCTTCCTGCGCTCCGGCCCGCACGAGACCACCGAGGCGCCGGCCACCGAGCGGCCACCGGCCACCGACCGGACCGCCGAGCGGCCACCGGCCACCGAGCGGACCGCCGAGCGGCCACCGGCCACCGATCTCGACCATCCGCCGGCCGCCGGGCAGCCGGCGTCGGCCGGGCGGCCCCTGCGGGCGAGCTACAGCCGGCCCTTCCTCGCGCACGCGTCGATCGCGCCGAGCTGCGGGGTGGCCCGATGGAACGACGACGGCACCCTGTCGGTCTGGAGCCACAGCCAGGGCATCCACGGGCTGCGGGCCGCGATCGCGCTCGCCCTGGACATCGACGCGGAAAGGATCGATGTCGAGCACGTCCAGAGCGCCGGATGCTACGGCCACAACGCCGCCGACGACGCGGCGTTCGACGCGGTGCTGCTGGCCCGCCGCGTGCCCGGCCGGCCGGTTCACGTGCAGTGGAGCCGGCGCGACGAGCTCGCGTGGTCGCCTTTCGGACCGGCCATGTCGGCCGACGTGCAGGCGGTGGTCGACGAGTCCGGCGCGGTGCGGTCCTGGCGGTACGAGGTGTGGAGCCAGGGACACACCAGCCGTCCCGGCTACCTCGGGGTGCCCGGCCTCCTCGCCGGCGCCTACCTCGAACGGCCCTGGCGCTACCCCGCGCCCGCCGACCCTCCCGTCGCCGCCGGGGCGGGAACGCTGCGCAACGCGGTGCCCATCTACGACTTCCCGCACCGCCGGGTGACCGGCCACCGGCTGCTGGAGACGCCGATCCGCTCGTCTGCCATCCGATCCCTGGGCGCCTTCATGAACGTGTTCGCGATCGAGTCGTTCATGGACGAGCTCGCGCTGTCCGCGGGGATCGATCCGCTGCGGTACCGGCTGGCGCATCTGCGGGACGCCCGGGGGCGGAAGGTCCTGCAGACCGCCGCCGAGGCGGCCGGCTGGGGGGCGCCGGTGGCGGAGGGGACGGGACTCGGCCTCGGGTTCGCCCGCTACAAGGACAAGGGCGCCTACTGCGCGGTGGTCGCGGAGGTGGAGGCCGAGCACGAGATCCGCGTCCGCCGGCTCACCATCGCCGTGGACGTCGGCCTGGTGGTGAACCCGGACGGGGTGCGCAACCAGATCGAGGGGGGAGCGACCCAGGCGGCGAGCTGGACGCTGAAGGAACGCGTGCGGTTCGACCGGCGAAGGATCACCAGCGACGACTGGGAGAGCTACCCGATCCTGCGGTTCGGCGAGTCCCCGGAGATCTCCGTCGAACTCGTCGAGGCCCCGGGGCTGCCGCCGGTGGGAGCCGGCGAGGCGGCCCAGGGACCGACGGCCGCGGCCATCGCCAACGCGGTCACGGCCGCCATCGGCGTACGCGTCCGAGACCTCCCGCTCACCCCCGAAGCGGTCCTCGCCGCCATCGAGTCCTCAGACCTCTGAGAACGACGCGGGTGTCGCCGACCCCGGAGCGGGCCGACGAACGCGTGTTATTCCCTGATGGGGTCAGTCCCGGGCGACATGCCCACCCGCAGGCCTCCACGACACCCTCGCCCACGGGATCGGCGGCAACCGCCACCCCGATCACGACGCCGTAGCGGCTGGCCGCCGGCCGGTCACTGGTCGGCCCAGTGGTCGGGGCATCGCCCGTGCTGGGGCCGGCTACCCGCACATCGAGATGCGCAGGGTCTCAGGATTGACCGCAGGTCGCGGGGCAGAATGTGACCTCGGGGTAGCGTGATGACGGCTTGTCCAGGAGGGGTTGTCGTTGTGATTTCAGGTGCTGGTCGAGGAAGGCCGCCACGTAGGTGCGGGTGAGCTCTGCGCCACGGGCCGCGGGCAGCATGCCAGGGAGAGGTTCGATGCCGATGACGTCTGCCACCAGCGGGATGTCGGTGAAGGACTGGTGTTCGGCGTCCGACAGCACGAGCCAGCGCTTCCACCCGGTCAGCAGCTTCCAGTCACGGTCCCACGAATTGTCGGGGCCGCCCGGGACGTGGTCTCGCGAACCCAGGAACATGAACGGCCGGGAGAACCCGCTCTTGGGGATCCGGGCGTAACTGGTGCCGTCCATGTCGATCCCGGCGCGTATGCGCTGGTCCTTGACCATGGCCGCCACGACGCTGGCCCCGCCGATCGACTGGCCCACCATCGCGATCCGGGTGCGGTCGATCAAACCGGACCGGTCCCAGGTGGAGGTCAGCTGGTCGAGGACGAAGGAAACGTCGGCGGCCCGGCCCTGGACCAGTGCGGCGTGGGAGCCCGGGTCGGTGTCGCTGTCGCAGGCGAGGCATTCGGCGACCCGCCCGTCGGACAGGGTGGTGGCGTAGCTCTCGTAGGTGTGGTCGATCCCGGCCACGATGTACCCTCGGCTGGCGAGATCCTCGGCCAGGGACGTGAGCGTGCTCATCGGCTTGGTGAAGCCGGGGGAGAGCACCACCAGCGGAAGCTTCTTCCCCTCGGGGTCGGCGTCCTTGACGGCGTTCGTGCGCGTCTTGCTCAGCGTGTCGTACGGCGTGGTCGCGATCCCGGAGCCTTTCAGGAGGAGTTCCGCTTCCTTGGCCGTCATGTACGGCGCGCGCTCCCCCTCGCGCTGCTTGGTCGGATACCACAGGGTGACCTTGAGCTCCCTGGCGTCGACGTCGAGGTCCCAGGGATCGGGGCGGGAGGTGTCGGTCAGATGCAGGGCGGTGGTGCCGACCGGCCGGGGGCCGGTGGGGGCGGGCAGGGTGGCGGGGCCGGGCGGTTTGGCCGGCGGGGCGTCGGACCTGGGCGGCGCGGGAGCGGAGCAGGCGGACGCGGCGAGGACGGCCAGTCCCGCGGCGAGGGTCAGGAGTCTTCTCATGGCGAGATCCCTTCACGCGTGCAGCAAGGTCAGTGCCTTGGCCAGGGCGGGGTCGCGTCCGGCGGCCGCGTCCTTCGGGGTCAGGGGCACGTAGTGGTCGGGCGGCACGCCGATCCGGTCGATCACCTCGCGGTTGGGCCCGAGGTGGTGTCTGGCGGGGAAGCTCAGGAGGGTGTTGTTGGCGAGCAGGTACCCCTGCGCCGGGCCGGAGATCACGCCGGCGGTCCTGGTGCCGGCAAGCCGGCCGATGCGCAGGTCCTTGACCGCGGCGCTGAAGTGCTCGCAGGCCGAGGCGCAGTCGCGGTCGGTGAGCACGACCAGCGGCAGGTGAAGCAGCTCGACGGTGTCGTCGGTCGGCGTGGCCTGGCATGTGCCGTCGACGGTGCACTGGTAGGCGGTGTTCTTGCCGTGGACGAACGCGCTCAGCAGCCGGGCCGCCTCCACGGGGCTGCCGCCGCCGTTGCCGCGCAGGTCCAGCACGACGCCGGACAGCGTCCGGCCGGTGCGCAGCCTGGTGATCGCCCGCAGGACCCGGTTCGCGGAGTCGGGGGCGAATCCGGTCATCCGTACGTAGGCGATGTCGTCGTCCAGCAGCTTCGACCGCACCACCTGCAGGCCGGCCAGATCGCGCTGGAAGAGGCCGGGCTTGAGCGTCACGCTCCAGCGGCGGCCGGTGCTCTGCCGCAGCAGCCGCAGCCGCACCGGCCGCGCCTCCGGATACTTCGGGTAGAGGGCGGCGATCGCGGGGGTGGCCTCGCCGTCGATGAAGGGCGCCGACCCGTTGATCGCTTCGATGATGTCGCCGGGGCGCAGCCCAGCGGCCTGCGCCGCGCCGCCGAGCACGGTGGCGACGAACAGCGGGGCGACGGCGGCGCCGGGGTTGGTGTCCACCTGCGGGCCGTTGACGTTCGCCTCGAGGCCCAGGCCGTAGCCGTCGCCGTCGTAGTAGTCGGGCGGCCGCTTGTCCTGGTGCTTCCAGTCGGCGTGGTTGTCGCCGAGGGCGGCCACGATGGCCTGCAGGGTGACGGCGGTCAGCTTGTCGCGCAGGTCGGGGGCCTGGTCGGTGATCTTGCGGTAGGTGGTCTCGAAAGCGGCCCAGTCGGCTTTGCGGTCGCCGGTCAGCGCGGGCATGGTCGCCCCGGGCACGTCGCGCCCGTCGTGGTTGAGCTCCTGGGTCAGGGCGACGAATCCAGCCGTCAGCAGCGAGCGGGCGTCCAGCGTGGCGCCGCTGTAGTAGTTGCCGAGGATGCAGAAGTACGCCTGCTCGATGATGTCGATCGTGGTGGCCGTCTCCGCCCCTGGGGGTGCCTGGGGCGGGGCGCAGACCGTACCAGTTGTTGTGCCTGCCTGGCCGCGCGGCGGCGTCGGCGCGGTGCAGGCCGCCGCCAGCAGGAGCGCGAGCCCGGCGGCGGCGGTTCTGACGGCGGTCATGACAGGCGTCTCCGGAGCCACCAGAAGGAGAACCACGCGAGGCCGAGGGTGAGCAGGGCGTAGATCCCGGTCTCGATCCACTGGAAGGGCCAGAAGCGCTCAAGGGGCTGGTAGGTCGCCTGCTGCCGGTAGCCGAGCCGGTTGATCTCGGCCGTGCACCCCTCCGCGGGTAGTCCCTGCAGTGAGCAGGGTCCCGACGTCGTGGAGACCGGGACGGCCCGCACGATCGTCGACGACGGTCCCGAGCTTCCATCTCCGCTGGAGATCGTACGTCCGGACGGATCGACCAGCTTGCTGGACAGGACCCAGGCGCCCGCGTGGCCGGGAACGGCCGACGTCCTCAGGAAGATTTGCAGGGATCCGCCTCCCGGCGCGCCGAGGCCGTCCATGTTCTCCCGGCCGAGCTCGAAGGTCCCGGGGACCGGGGGCATCAGGTGGGGACGGACGAGCAGCGGCATGGCGAGCTGGATCGCGGCGAAGACGGCCAGGGTGAGGGCCATGGCGGGCAGCGTGCGGCGCACCAGCATGCCCACGGTCACCCCGAGGACGAAGGCGAAGGCCGCGTACCCCATCGGGGCGATACCGCGCGCGCCGAACACCACGGGAGCCATCTGCGCCATTTCCGGAACGGCCGACTTGTCCAGAGGGTCGGACCACCAGGTGACCGCGAGGCCGCACACGCCGGCGGCGGCCATGGCCGCCAGGCCGGTGAGCCCGAGCTTGACCGCCAGCCAGCGGCCGCGGGTGATGCTCTGGTTCCACACCAGCAGGTGCGTGCCCGCCTCCAGCTCCCGGGTGATCAACGGTGCTCCCCAGAAGAGCCCGACCAGCGCCGGCAGGATCAGCACGACGAGGGTGAGGGCCAGGAAGGGGATGTCGTACTCGCCGAAGAACCGGTCGAAGAAGTCGAGGCAGGTGTTGTCCGGGGTGCAGCCGGCGATCCCGGCAGCGTAGTCGGAGGCCAGATTCGGGCCGGTCAGGGCCAGGGCGGCGGCGAGAACCACGAGTACGGCGGCCATCATCGTGGCCGAGCCGCGGAACTGGCGCCAGGTCAGCCAGATCATCGCTGCACCTCCAGGGCGGCTCGCCGGTTGTCGGCGGTGCGCTTGTCCATGTAGGCCAGGACGAGGTCCTCCAGGCTGAGCTGGGTGACCGTCCAGGCGGGGTCGTGGATCGGCGTGTCGGTACGGACCACGTACGTGCTCTGTCGCTCGGTGTGGCTGGCGGAGATGACGTGCTGGTCGGCGGGGAGCCGGTCGGGGTCGCGGCGTGGGCCGGTGAGCCGGTGATGGCCGGCCATTATCTGGTCGACCTTCCCGGCCATCTGGACGCGGGAGTCGGCAAGGACGATCACGTAGTCGCAGATCCGTTCCAGGTCGGAGACCAGGTGGGAGGAGAGCAGCACGCTCAGCTTGTGCGCGACGGCAGCCTCCGTCAGGCCCTGCAAGAACTCGCGGCGGGCCAGCGGGTCGAGCGAGGCGACCGGTTCGTCCAGGATCAGCAGCTCGGGCCGCTTGGCCAGGCCCAGGGTGAGGGCGAGCTGGGCGCGTTGGCCGCCGGACAGCTTGCCCGCCCGTTGGGCGGGGGCGAGGCCGAGCTGCGCGATGCGCTCCCGTGCCATGGCCTCGTCCCAGCGGGGGTTGAGCCGGGCGCCTAATCGCAGGTGTTCGGCGATGGTCAGTCCCGCGTAGACGGGGGTGTCCTGGGCGACGAACCCGACCTTGGCCAGCTGCGCGGGCGTGTCCCCGGGCCGGCCGCCGAGCACGGTGACGCCGCCCGCACTCGGTTCGAGCTGACCGCAGGCCAGCTTCAGCAGCGTCGTCTTGCCGGCTCCGTTGGGACCCACCAACCCCACGACGTGGCCCACCGGGATGTCGATGGTGCACTCGCGCAGCGCCCAGCGCTTGCCGTACTTCCTGCCCAGTGCCTGGGCTTCTAGGACAGAGGTCACGCTGTGTCCTCCTGAGAGGTGGTCCGAAAGGTGGTCATGAACAGCGCCTCGATGCTTTCGTCGAGGCCCGGGCCGGAACCGCGGCTCCAGAGCGGCGGGATGGCGGGAACGAAACTAGGCACTGCCCATGCCGGTGCGCGTCGGCCGTCATATCGAGATCGCGTACCTCCTGAGAACGAAGGGCCGCGAGGTCATCCCTGCGATGTACTCCCGAAGACCGTGAGCCCCGTCATAACGGCCGATGCGGGACGGACAGGCAGGCGTGACAATGTGCCGGTGGAAACCGGTGAACGACCGCCGTGGTGGCGGCATGTGCTCGACCTGGACAGCCGGCTGGACGAGGACTACCCGGACCGGCGTGGCGTCCGGGGCACGCCGGGGCTGAGTGGCGACGGACCCCCAAGGGCGTCTCGCAAAGCACTCGCCGCCGACGTGGTGGTCGCGATCGTCCTGACGGTCATCGCGGTGGCCGTATCGGCGAGATATCCAGTGATCGGCCCTATCGCGTATCAGCCCGATGTGATCGAGTACTTGCGGCTCCGACCTGCCCTCTCGCCCCGACCGCCGGTTCCTGATCTCCCTGCAGTTCCTGATCTCCCCGCAGTTCCTGATCTCCCGGCAGTTCCTGATTCCCCGACCGGCTCCCCACCACCTCCTGGCGTCCTGTCCAACGGCCCATCCCCAGTCTCTGGCGACCCGTCCGGCAACGCGCCGGCCCAGCCTCTGCCCTACGACCCGCCCGCGTTCCTGGTGGCGCTGACGGCGTTGCCGCTGGCGGCGCGGCGCCAGTACCCGCTCATCACCTTCTGGGTGGTGCTGGCCGCGGCGCTGGCCACCCACGCGGGTGCCACTTGGATCACCGTGCTGACCTGCGCTGTCGCCGCGTACGGTGCCGTCGCCCACAGCCGTAACAGGTTCCTGGCGATGGGTGGCCTCGTGCTCGCGGCCGGGCTCGCCGGTGGCGCCTTCCGGGACGTCGCGCCTGCGCTGCCGATTTGGATGGGACCGTTCGTCGTCATGCTAAGCGTCGGCGTCTTCGGGAGCTTCGTCCGTTTCTGGCGGCGACAGCTGGGAGCCAGCCGGAATCGGCTCGCCGAGCTGCAGCAGGCGCAGGAAAACGCCATGCGCAGGGCTGTCGCGGAGGAGCGCTCCCGGATCGCCGCCGAGCTCCACGATGTGGTGACCCACAATGTCAGCGTGATGGTGATCCAGGCCGGCGCGGCCCGCAAGGTCATGGACGTGGAGCCGGAACAGTCGAAGCAGGCTCTGCTCGCGATCGAGTCCGGCGGCCGGGCCGCCATGGCCGAACTGCGCAACGTCATGGGCCTGCTCGCCGGCCCGGGCGGCGAGCGTCTCGACGGGCCTTCCGACGGGCTCGAACCCCAACCCGGGCTCGACCAGCTTGACGCCCTGGTGGAACGGGTCCGTGCCGCCGGCGTGCCGGTGAGCGTCGAGGTGTCGCCGCCTGGGCCGCTGCCTCCCGGGATCGACCTCGCCGCCTACCGCGTCGTGCAGGAGGCCCTCACCAACACGATCAAGCACGCGGCCGGGGCCGCCGCGTCCGTGACGATCGGTCATGACGGCGACTGGCTGGAGATCGAGGTGACCGATACCGGCGGGGCACGGAGCGCCGGGCCGCGGACCGGCGGCGGCAGGGGGCTGATCGGGTTGCGCGAGCGGCTCGCTGTCTACGGCGGGACTCTGGACGCGGGGCGGACGGCCGGGGGCGGATTCCGGATCAGGGCCCGTCTCCTGTGGAGGACCGCATGACCGAGCGGTTGCGCGCCGTCATCGCCGACGACCAGGCACTGGTACGCACGGGATTCCGCATGATTCTCGCCGCCGACGGCATCGAAGTGGCGGCCGAGGCCGCCGACGGGGGCGAAGCCGTCGCCGCGGTGCGCCGTACCAGGCCCGATGTCGTGCTCATGGATATCCGCATGCCGCAGATGGACGGCCTCGAGGCCACCCGGCGGATCCTCGCGAGCGGCGCCGAGGAGACCCGCGTGCTGATCCTGACCACCTACGACCTCGACCACTACGTGTACGCCGCGCTCGCCGCGGGGGCGAGCGGGTTCCTGCTCAAGGACGTCACACCCGAACACCTGGTGGCCGCGGTACGCCTGGTGCGCTCCGGCGACGCCCTGCTCGCGCCTACCATCACCCGCCGCCTGGTCGAACGTTTCGCCCGCCGCGACAACGTGCGGCCCACCCTCCACCGTGATCTCTCCCAGCTGACGCCCCGGGAACTGGACGTGCTGCGCCTGCTCGCCACCGGACTGAGCAACGCCGAACTCGCCGACCAGCTGACCCTCAGCGTGGCCACGGTGAAGACCCACGTCGCGCGCATCCTGTCCAAGCTCGGCCTGCGCGACCGTGTCCAAGCCGTGGTGGTCGCGTACGAGACCGGCTTGATCTCCCCCGGCGGCACCGGCTGACCTGAATCCACTGGACAACAACACCCGACAGGCCGGGAGACGGTAGCGATGATCATGGATTCCCGCTGCCAATGACCCCACTGTTGTAAGTGGCCACGGTCAGTGAGCCGTGGGTCCAGGCGAGGAAGTGAACCGGCCGTGGGTTGACCTTCGGCGACCTGGTGACGGCCGGGGAGCGCGAGGGGCCGGCCGTCCCCTCGCCGGGGGTTCGGGGGCTTGCCCCCGAAGAGACACGGCCCGAGCGTCATTGCGCGAAGCGTGCCTACTGCTCGGCCCTTGCCTTGGGCATCTCAGCGGTCACTATGGGTCACCATTGGACGGCGATGTACTTGGCCTCCAGGTAGTCGAGCATGCCCTCGTGGCCGCCCTCTCTGCCGATGCCGCTCTGCTTCACGCCGCCGAACGGCGCCGCCGGGTCGCTGACCAGGCCGCGGTTGAGGCCGACCATGCCCGACTCGAGCTTCTCGGTCACCCGCAGTCCCCGGGCGAGGTCGCCGGTGTACACGTAGGCGACCAGCCCGAACTCGGTGTCGTTCGCCAGCCGGATCGCCTCGGCCTCGTCGTCGAAGGTGACGATCGGGGCCACCGGGCCGAAGATCTCCTCCCGCAGGATCGGCGAGCCGGGGTGGACGTTCACCAGCACCGTCGGGTCGTAGTAGAAGCCCGGCCGGTCCGGGCGGGAGCCGCCGACGACCGTCTGCGCGCCCTCCTCGACGGCGCCGCGCACGAGGCCGTCGACCTTGTCCACCGCGTCCTGGTTCACCAGCGGGCCGACCTGGGTGCCCTCCTCGGTTCCGGGGCCGACGGTCAGCGTCGACATCCGCTGGGCCAGCCGCCTGCCGAACTCGCCGGCGATCGAGGACTCGACGTAGAACCGGTTGGCGGCCGTGCAGGCCTCCCCGGCGTTGCGCATCTTCGCGATCATCGCACCTTCGATGGCCGCGTCGAGGTCGGCGTCGGCGAACACCAGGAACGGTGCGTTGCCGCCGAGTTCCATCGAGGTGTTGATGACCTGGTCCGCCGCCTCGCGGAGCAGCACGCGGCCGACCTCGGTGGACCCGGTGAAGGAGAGCTTGCGGACGCGGGGGTCGTGCAGCATCGCCGACACGACCGGGCCGGACCGGCGCGCGGGCAGCACGTTGACCACCCCCGGTGGCACTCCCGCCGCCTCCAGGATCCGGGCCATCGCCAGCGCCGTGAGCGGCGTGTCGCTCGCGGGTTTGAGGATCACCGTGCAGCCGGCGGCCAGGGCCGGGCCGATCTTGCGGGTCGCCATCGCGGCCGGGAAGTTCCACGGCGTGACGAGCACGCAGATGCCGACGGGCTGGTGCAGGACGACGATCCGGTTCGCGCCGGAGGGCGCCGTGGCGAGCGCCCCGACGCTCCGGACGGCCTCCTCGGAGTACCAGCGGAAGAACTCCGCGGCGTAGGCCACCTCGCCCCGCGCGTCCGGCAGCGCCTTGCCGTTCTCCAGGGAGATCAGCATGGCGAGGTCCTCGCTCTGCTCGGTCATGAGCTCGAACGCCGTCCGCAGGATCTCGGCGCGCTCGCGCGGAGCCGTGGCCGCCCACGACGCCGACGCCTTCTCCGCCGCGTCGACGGCGGCGATCGCGTCCTGCACGGTGCCGTCGGACACCGAGGCGACGACCTCCCCGGTCGCGGGGTCGAGCACGTCGAAGCGGCCGCCGTCCTGTGCCGGGACCGCCCTGCCCCCGATGTAGAGGTCGGTGAGCAGGTCGCCGAGAAATGCCTTGTCTCCCATCGGAACGCCTTCTTTCGGGTAGCGGGGGCTCTCAGTACGGGTTGGCGATGACCAGGTCCTGGGCGGGGAACAGCGTGAGGACGCGGGCGCCGTCCGGGGTGACGACGACCTCCTCCTCGATCCGCGCCGCCGAGAAGCCGTCGCTGGCGGGGCAGTACGTCTCGAGCGCGAACACCATGCCGGCCTGGAGCTCGATCGGCTCCCGCATGCTGTTGAGCCGCGAGATGATCGGCCGTTCGTGCAGGCCCAGCCCGAGGCCGTGGCCGAACTGGAGGCCGAAGGCCGCCATCTCGTTCTCGAATCCGAACTCGGTCGCCGCGGGCCACACGGCGGCCACCTGGTCCGTGCCCACTCCGGGCTTGATCATGCTGATCGACGCGTCCATCCACTCCCGGGCCTTGGTGTAGGCGTCCCGCTGGCTCGCCGTCGCGCTGCCCACGCTGAACGTCCGGTAGTAGCAGGTCCGGTAGCCGTTGTAGGAGTGGATGATGTCGAAGAAGGCCTGGTCGCCCGGCCGGATCAGGCGGTCGGAGAAGTTGTGCGGGTGGGGGTTGCATCGCTCGCCGCTCACCGCGTTGACCGCCTCGACCTGGTCGGAGCCCATCTCGTAGAGCCGCTTGTTGACCAGCGCCACGATCTCGTTCTCCCGGATGCCGGGCTTGAGCACCTCGACGACGTCCTGGTAGACGCCGTCCACCATCGCGGCGGCCTGGGTGAGCAGCATGATCTCGTCCCGGGACTTGATCTGCCGCGCGTCGAGCATCAGCTGCTGGGCGTCGACGACCTTCAGGCCCTGCCGCTGCATCTCGAAGAGGAACGGCGGCTCGACGATGTCCACCCCCACCGGGGCGTCGGCCAGGCCGGCGTCCTGCAGGAGTCCCTTGATCTGGCGGACCGCCTCCACCATCAGGCCGGCCGTCGGGGCGATCGCGCCGCGCATGCCGAGCATGCCCGCGTGGCAGTTGGCCGGATCGAGCCACGGGCTGTACAGCCGGTGGTGCCGGGCCGCCGACCCGAAGTCCCACAGCATCGGTTCGCCGCCCCGGGGGAGCAGGGCGTACCTCGTCATCTTGTCGCCGAGGGCCCCGCCGATCCAGGTCTGGGTGACGTACCGGATGTTGTAGAAGTCGAAGAGCAGGAAGGCGCCGCACTCGCTGGCGGCCAGGGAGGCGCGTGCCCGGCTCAGCCGGTGGTCCCGGAGCCGGCCGAAGTCGACCCGCTGCTCGTAGTCGACCGCCATGTGCCCGGGCGCGGGCAGCGGAGCCGCGGACGTCATGACCGCTCGTCCCCGCGCGCGGTGCCGAGGCCGTCGTCGACCGCGACGTTCTCGGGTTTGAGGTCGAGGCCGGAGACGGCCGCCTGCAGGTCGAGCAGGATGGCGAAGTCCTCGTCGACCCGGCCGCTGCCGACGGCGGCCTGGACGAGCTGCGCGGTGATCGCCGCCAGCGGCATGGGGACGTCGAGCCGGCGGGCGGCGGCGAGCCCGAGGTCGAAGTCCTTGCGCAGCAGGACGGGCGTGAACGTCGGGGTGTAGTCGAGGTTGACGAAGGCGGGGGACTTGTACCGGGTGAACGTCGAGCCCATGACGCTGTCGTTGAGGAACTCGAGGAAGGCGTGCCGCGAGACGCCGCCCTTCTCCACGAGCACGGTGATCTCGGCGAGGGACTGGGTCACCACGCCGAGCATCAGGTTGTGCGCGATCTTCACCAGCCGGGCGGTCTCGCCCTCCCCGACGTAGGTGGCCGACTTGCCGATGTGCCCGAGCAGGTGCGCGACCCGGTCGTAGATCTCCCGCCGTCCGGAGACGACCAGGCTCAGGCCGCCGGCTCTGGCGACCTTGCCGTTCCCGCTGACCGGGGCGGCGAGGAAGCCGACGCCTCTGTCCTCGCACGCCTGCCGCATGGCGGCCGATGACTCGGTGGAGACGGTGGAGCAGTCGACGACGATGCCGGGCTGGCGTCCGCCGTCGGCGAGGAGCCCGCCTTCGCCGAGCAGCACGTGCTCGAGGTCGGCCGAGGTGGAGACCATCGTGAACACGACGTCCTTGTCGCGCAGGTCGGCGATCGAACGGCACACCGACGCGCCGTGCTCCTGGAGAGGCTCCGCCTTGGAGATGGTGCGGTTCCAGGCGGTGAGGTCCACGCCGGCCTTGGCGAGCCGCCCCGCCATCGCGACGCCCATGCGGCCGGTTCCGATCCAGCCGACGCGTGGATCGGAAGCGCCGGTAGTCGATTCAGTCATCTGGCTCCGCCTCTGCAATCGTTTGCTGCAAAAAGTAGGAGGTGATCTGTCCTGTGTCAATACGACGCCGGTCCCGGCCGTGGCACCGGCCCGCCGGAGTCATCGGAGCCGTTCCGCGACCCAGTCGGCGGTGTAGGGGCGGTGCCACGGCGCGACGTTGGCGCAGCCGTGGTTGCCCTCCTCGAGCATCAGGGTCTCGACCTCGCCGCCGGCCGTGGCCGCGAGCCGCTCCGCGTGCCGCCACGGGATGAGCCGGTCCTTGCGCCCGAAGACGATCAGGAGCGGTGCGCTGATCGCGCCGGCGCATCCCTCCATGCTCAGGGTCGAGGCGATGCGGTGGGCCTCCTGCGGTGAACCGGCGCCCGACCTGACCCGGAACGTCTGCCGTGTGAGCTCGGGGAGCCCGCTCCAGCAGTCCCCGAAGTCGTACGGCCCCGCCAGGGCGACGCAGGCCTTCACCCGGTCCCCGGCCGCGGCCGCTACCCGGGGCGCGTAGTACCCGCCCAGGCTGACCCCCCAGACGGCGATCCTGGCCTCGTCGATGTCCGGCTCGGCGCCGAGCGCGTCGAGCATCGCCTCTCCCGGCAGCGACCATTCCCCCCGGATGGGCAGGTCGTACTCCGCCTCGCCCTGTCCCGGGCCGTCCACGCTGAAGGTGGCGAGCCCGCGTTCGAGGAAGGTCTCCTCGGTGGACCGCAACTCCTCCTTCGTCGAGTCCAGGCCGGCCAGCATCAGGACCGCCGGATGCGGTCCGGGTCCGGCCGGAAGCCGCAGCACGCCGGCCAGCGTGGCGCCCTCGAAGCCGATCTCGATCCGCCGGCCGGGTGGCGACAGGTGCGGCAGGGCGTCGGTGAGGCACACCACCGCACGCGCGTGCGCCTCCCGCATCTGGTCCAGGTCCTCAACGAAGACGAACTTCGCGAAGTGGTAGTAGACCGCCGCGCGGGAAAGATGCCCGCCGGCCGAGAGGAACCGTCCGCCGGACAGGGCGTCGCGTCCCAGCGCCTCGTGCTCGGCCGCCACCGCGGACCAGGAGGCGCACCAGTCCGCCCAGCGGTCGATCCCCCGGGTGACCCGCTCGAAGTCGGAGACCGTCACGCCGTTCGTGGTGAAACGCGGCCCCCAGTGTGCGATGGCGGAGCTCACGCGTTCGTCCATGGTCGATCCCTGCTCTCACAACCGGTTCTGCAAACGAGTGCATATCCTTCATCGGAAACGACTGTCAAGGCGCCCAGGGGAACGGCTCAGGGACCGCTCGCGACCCTCGGGCCCGCCCCGCCGCCGAGGTACAGCGACGAGATCTCCGGATGGTCCCTGATCTCGGCGGCGGTGCCGGTGAGCCGCACCTTGCCGCCTTCCATCACCACGCCGTGGGTGGCGAGGCCGAGGCCGAGGCGGACGTTCTGCTCCACCAGCAGCACCGTGGTGCCGGCCTGGTGGAGCTCGTGGATCAGATCGGCGACTCCGGCGAGGCTGCGCGGGTCCAGCCCCAGTGACGGCTCGTCGAGCAGGATCACCTTGGGATCCAGCATGAGGCACCGGGCGATCTCCACCATCCGCCGCTGGCCGCCGCTGAGGTTCCCCGCGTGCTCCTGCGCCCGGGCCGCGACGATGGGGACGCGATCCTTGACCCTGTCCAGCCGTTCCCGCAGCAGCTTGCGGTCCTTGCGGATCAGGTAGCCGCCCATCAGGACGTTCTCGTGCACCGACATCGCCGGGAACAGGGCGTGCGACTGCGGCACCTGGGTGATCCCCTTGCGCAGGATCTCGTCGGGGGCGTGGTGGCCGATCGGCTCGCCGTCCATCGACACCTCGCCCTTGCTCGGCCGGAGCAGGCCGCTGATGACGCGGAGCACGGTCGACTTGCCGGCGCCGTTGGGGCCGACGATGCAGGTGATCGACTGCTTGCCGCACTCGAGGTCGACCCCCTGGAGCACGCTCCCGCCGCCGTAGCCCGCGAAGACCCCGTTCAGGGACAGCACGTCACTGCACCGCCTCTCGTGTCGCCGCGCCCTGCGTCCGCGGCCCGCCGTCGCCGGCCGCAGGCCGCCAGTCGTCGCCGAGGTAGGCGTCCAGGACCAGGGGATCCTCCCGGATCCGCCCAGGCGGCCCCTCGGCGATCGGCGTGCCATGGGAGAACACGACGACCGGATCGCACAGGTCCAGGACGAGGGGGATGTTGTGCTCGACGATGAGGAACGTCACCCCGTCGTCGTTCAGCTCGCGGATCACCTCGGTGAGCCGTCCCAGCAGGCTCGGGTTCACCCCGCCGGCCGGCTCGTCCAGCAGGATCAGCTTGGGCTCGAGCATCAGCACCTGGGCGAGCTCGACCAGTTTCTGCTGGCCGTAGGACAGCGCGCCGGCCCGCTCGCCGGCCAGGCGGCCGAGGCCGACGATGTCGAGCAGCTCTCGCGCCCGGGCCGCCTCGTGGCCGTGCACGCCGCCGGCGAACATCGTCCGCGGGCGCGAGTCGGGGAGGGGGGCGACCACGTTCTCCTGGACCGTCATCTCCTTGAACAGCCGGGTGACCTGGTAGGTCCGGCCCAGCCCGAGGTGCGCCCGTTCCCAGGGCCGCATCGCGTCGATCCGCCTGCCGCCGAACCAGATCTCACCCGAGTCGGCGGCCATGCCACCGGAGATCAGGTTGAACAGCGTCGTCTTGCCCGACCCGTTCGGCCCGATCAGCGCCGTGATGGTGCCCCGGCGGACCGTCAGGCGCGCGTCGTCGACGGCCGTCAGGCCGCCGAACCTCTTGGACACCCCGCGCACGTCGAGCAGGATCTCGCCCTCCGCCGCGCCTTCCGGCCCGGTGGCGGCCGGGGCGGGCGCCCGCTCGCGCGTCGTGACGGGTGCCCGGGCGAGGGCGCCGGCCTGGTCGGTGTACTCCACGTCCACGGGGTGGCGCCGGCGCCACCAGGCCTCGACGGTCGGCAGGATGCCTCGCGGCAGGAACAGGACCACGAGCACGAGGGCGAACCCGAACAGCAGCACCCGCGACTGGCTGCCGCCGCCGTAGACCGTGGCCGCCTCGCTGACCAGGTTGACGATGAAGGCGCCGAGGACCGGGCCGTACAGCGTGCCCCGGCCTCCCGCCAGCGCGGCGAGCACGATCGTCACGCTGCCGAGGATCGCGAACGACCCGACCGGGTTGATGAAGGTCAGGTAGTACGCGTAGACGCCTCCGGCCGTTCCGATGAAGAACGCGCTCGCGCCGTAGGCGACGATCTTGAAGCGGGTGGTGTTGACGCCGATCGAGGCGGCCTTACCCTCGTCCTCCCGGATCGCCACCAGTCCCGTGCCGAACTTCGTGCTCCTCAGCCAGGCGCTGAACAGCACCGTCAGCACCAGCAGCACCAGGAAGAGATAGTAGAACGGGATGTTCTGGAAGTCGCGGTCCCAGAAGGGAAGGTCGAGGGTGATCCCGTCCGACCCCTGGGTGAGGCTCTTGGAGTTGATCGCCAGGATCTGCGCCGCCAGCAGCATCGCGATCGTGATGATCACGAACGCGTGCCCGCGGGTCCGCAGCACGACCGAGCCGATCAGCACCGCCGCCACCACCGCGGTCACTCCGCCGATCGGCGCGACCCACAGCGGGTTCACCCCCCACCGCAGCGCGAGGATGCCTGCGGTGTAGGACCCGAGGCCCAGGAACATGCTGTGCCCGAGCGAGATGTAGCCCGCGTAGCCGGCGATGATGTTCCAGCTCGACGCCTGGATCGCCAGCAGGAACCCCAGCAGCATGACGGCCTGCGGGTAGGGCTGCCAGGGGTTGACGACCGGGTACAGCAGGAGCGCGACCAGGCAGAGACCGGCGGCGAGATGTGCGCGGGGGACCGCTCGCAGCCGGTTCATACCGCGTCCTCCCGCAGCTTCGCGCCGAACAGGCCCTGCGGTCGGATGAGCAGCACGGCCATGATCACGACGTAGAAGACCAGCGTCGACCAGCCCAGGGATCCGTAGGTCGCGGTCAGCGTCTCGGCCAGGCCGAGGATGGCCGCGCCCGCGAGGGCGCCGGGCAGGCTGCCCATCCCGCCGAGCACCACGATGCCGAGCAGCCGCGAGATCCAGTCGTAGTGGGAGGCGGGGAAGAACGGGTAGAGCACCGACAGGATGGACCCGCCGACGCCGGTGGTGGCGCTGCCGATGGCGAAGGCGAGGGCGGCCGTGCCGGTGGCGCCGACGCCCACGAGGGCGGCGCCCGACGGGTTCTGCGTGGCGGCGCGGATCGCCCGGCCGGTCCAGGTCCGGGTCAGCACGAAGTACAGGGCGCCGAGCACGGCCATCGCGGCGAGGAAGCCGAACACCTGCGCCTTGGGCAGCGAGATCTCCCCCACCCGGAAGGACTCCTCGAAGTACGAAGGGGTCGCCGACCTGAACTTGTTGCCCGCGACGACGTTCAGGACGCCCTCGATGACCAGCGCGAAGCCGAACGTCAGCAGGACCGACATCGACGCGGACGAGCCGCGGATCCGCGAGATCATCAGGCGGTAGACCACCCACCCGAAACCGAACATCAGCGGCGTGGTGACCACCGACGCGAGGATGGGGTCGATCCCGGTCTCGTGCCACAGCCACCAGGTGAGCATGGCCACCAGGACCAGGAAGGCGCCCTGCGCGATGTTGATGATCCGCATGACGCCGAAGATCAGCGTGAGGCCGGAGGCCATCAGCGCGTAGACCCCGCCGATCAGCAGGCCCAACGTGATCGCCTGTACTAGATGTGTCATCTCAAGAACTCCTCGTCGGCCCCGATCCTGGTGCGGGCGCGGGCTCCTGCCCACGATGCCGCCGGACGGGCCCGGCGGCATCGGCGGTCGTTGACGGTTATTTCCACCCGGGCTTGGGGTTGACGACGTTCTTGGTCGTCGCCACGTCGGCGGGCCCGACCACCTCGACCTTGCCGGACTGCCACTGGGCGAGCAGGAACCGGCCCTTCGGCTCACCGGTCGCCTCCCAGCTCAGCGGACCGAGGATCGTGTCCACCGTGTTGGCGTGCAGCCAGTCCCGGATCTTGTCCTGGTCGATGGAGCCGACCTTCTCGGCCGCGGCCTGCAGCACCTGCGCGGCGGCGAACGCGTCGGCCGCGTCCTCGGCGGGGTCGGCGCTGTAGGCCTTCTTGTATCCGGCGACGAACTCGGCGTTGAGCGGGGTCGACGCCTTCTCGTTCCAGCTGACGGTGTAGAAGACGCCCTCGGTGTTCGCCGGGCCGATGCCGTCGCTGTACTGGCCGGCGTTGCTGGGCGCGGAGGTCTGGAAGAGGATCTTGGGGGAGTAGTCGAGCTGCTTCAGCGCGCGGACCAGCCCGACGCCGTCCTCGAACACGGCGCCCTGCGCGATCAGGTCGGGTTTCTTGCTGGCCAGCGTGCTCGCGACGGACTGGAAGTTCGTCGTGTCGGCGGGGTAGAGGGAGCTGTAGACGGTCTGGACGCCCAGGGCCTCCAGCTGTTTCTGCATCGACTCCACCACGGGGTGGGCGAACGGGTCGTCCTGGCTCGGGTAGGCCGCCGTCTTCGGGCGGTCGGCCTCGGGCAGCGACTTGATCCAGTCGATGAAGACGTCGGCCTGGTGCGGGGCGGTCGCCGGCTGCGCGAAGAAGAGGTACTTGAAGCCGCGCTCGAACATCTTGGGCGCGCCGCCGGCGGGCTCGACGAAGACCATGCCGTTCTTCTCGGCCACGGCCGAGGCGGGGTAGTTCAGCAGCGAGGAGAACGTGCCGAGCAGCAGGTCGACCTTGTCCTGCGTGATCAGCTTGGTGTAGTCGGCGACCACGGTGTCCTGGTTGCTCGCGTCATCGGTGATCTTGAGCTGCACCTGACGGCCCAGGATGCCGCCCTTGGCGTTGACCATGTCGCGCCACACCTCGTAGCCCCGCTTGGCCTCGGTGCCCGGCTGCGCGAAGTCTCCGGTCAAGGGCAGGGAGATGCCGACGACGATCGGCTTGCCGGTGTCGGACTTGGCGATCTCGGAGGGCCGCTGGCCACAGGCGGACAGGGCGGTCGCGGCGCAGACCGCCACGACGGCCACCGCCGCGGTCCTCCAGCCTCGACCACGCCGGCGCGTAACCCTGGGTGCCGACTCGGCGAGTATCTCGGATTGCCCGGGGGATGAAGCGGTCATGAGCCCTCCTTGTGAGCTTTGCCGCATCGATTTAACCGCAAACGATTGCGATGGCCAGCAGCATGAGGTTTGATCGTGTGACTGTCAAGAGGGGAGACCGCCGTCGGCGCGGGGGTGCAAACGAGTGCGGCTATCATGTGGCGGATCCATACAAGCCATCGAAGAAGGAGAGTCACGACAGGTGAGAGGGCAACTCGTGGTCGGCGCCTTCAGCCCTTCGGTGCTGCTGCGCGTCAGCCGGCGTCTCGGCCTGCTCGGCGACCGGGGTCTGGACGTGCTGGAGCAGCCCGTCCCCTCCTCGCCCGCGCAGTTCCGCGCACTCCTCGACGGCGACCTCGACGCGGCGCTCACCAGCCCGGACAACGTCGTCGCCTACCGTTTCGACCCCGGCAACCCGCTGGGGGAGACGGCGGACGTGCGCATCGTCGCGGCGATCGACCGCGGCCTCGGGCTCGGCCTGTACGCCCGGCCCGGGATCACCACCGCGGACCGGCTGAAGGGCGCGGTCATCGGCGTCGACGTGCCCGGCTCTGGCTTCGCCCTCGCGCTCTACGCACTGCTCGCGTCCCTGGGACTGGACCGCGCCGACTACCGCGTCGTCCCCCTCGGCTCCACGCCTCGCCGCCTCGAGGCGCTGATGGCCGGGGACTGCGACGCGACGATGCTGAACGCGGGCAACGAACTGCGGGCGGAGGACGCCGGGTCGGCACGCCTCGTCAGGCTCGTCGACGTGTGCCGCCCCTACCTCGGAACGGTGCTGAGCACGGTCGGCGACCGGCGGAGGGCCCTCGTCGAGGCACTCGCCGGCGCCCTTCGCGACGCCGCCCGCGAGATCACGGCCGGGAACGCCGACCGCGTCGCCGTCGAGGAGGCGGCCGCGGCGCTCGGCCTCCCCGAGACCCTGGCCCGCCGGTACCTCCAGCGGCTGAAGGATCCCGAGGAAGGCCTCGTCGCGGACGGGGTCGTCGACCTCCAGGCGATGGAGACGGTCGTCGGCCTCCGGCGCAGGTACGTGCCGGCGACGGCCGGCGGCGCCGACGTGCTCGCGACCGCGCTCGAACCGTCTCGCGGCCTGCTCGACCCGCCCGGGGCGGCCGGGCGATGACCGCGGCCGCCGCGCCGGGACGGGCACCCCGGCTGTTGCAGCTGATCACGTTCGTCAGCACCCTGGACCGGTTCGCGATGCCGCCGATGCTGATCGCGATAGCGCACGAACTCGGGGCGCCGCTCTCCGCGATGGTCAACGCGGCCGGGGCGTACTTCCTCGCGTACGGGCTCATGCAGCCGGTATGGGGGATGATCTCCGACCGGGTCGGGCTGGTGACGACCATGCGGATGGCGCTGTCGCTCTCGGCGGTGAGCACGATAGCCGCGGCGTTCACCCAGACGACCCTCGGCCTCGGCATCGCCCGCGGGCTGGCCGGGGCGTGTTTCGGCGCCGCCATCCCGGCGGCCCTCATCTACGTCGGCGACACGGTGCCGGCCCACCTGCGGCAGCGGGAGGTGACCGCTCTCATGGTCGGCGTCGCGCTCGGCACCGCGCTGGCCTCGATCGGGGCGGGGGTGCTGGCCCAGTTCGCCAGCTGGCGGGCCGCGTTCCTCCTGACCGGCCTCGCCGCGGTCGTGCTCGCCGTCGCGCTCGGCCGCCTCCCCCGGCCGCCGCGCGCGCGAGCGCACACGAGCGTCCTCGCCCCGCTGCTGGACGTCGTCCGCTCCGGGCCGACCAGGCTGGTGCTGGCCCTGGCCTTCACCGAGGGAGCGGTGCTGCTCGGTGTGCTGACCCTGCTCCCCGCGGCCGTCGAGGCCTCCGGCGCCAGCACGTCCGTCGCCGGAGCGGTCACCGCCGTGTACGGCGTCGCGGTCCTGGGATTCGCCAGGGTCGTCGGGGCGCTGTCGCAGCGCATGCACGCGTCGAGGCTCATCGCGCTCGGCGCCGTCGCGGCCGCGGTGGCGTGCGGGCTTACGGCCCTGTCGCGCGCGCCCGGCGTGGCGCTGGCCGCCGCCGGGCTCCTCGGACTGGCCTGGGCCTCGATGCACTCGTCGCTGCAGACGTGGGCCACCGAGGTGCTGCCGTCGGCGCGGGCCACCGTGGTCTCCGCCTTCGCCGGGGCGCTGTTCCTCGGCAGCGCCGTCGCCGCCGTTCTCGTCGGAGGGCTCGCGGAGAGCCACAGGTACGCTGAGATCTTCGGCTGGGCGACCGTGCTGGCGATTCCGCTCGGCCTGTTCGCCACCCTGGGACGCACGCGCTGGATCCGACCTGAAGGAGAGCCAGGCCGTTGAGACCCGACCAGCCTCCCGTTCCCTCGCAGGAGGGAACCGTCAGGCGTACCTCCGCGCAGCAGCCGCCCACGCTGCGTGACGTCGCCGAAGCCGCCGGGGTGCACGCCGCCACGGCGTCGCGGGCGCTCAACCCCAAGACGCGGCGGCTCGTCAGCGCCGACACGGCGCGGCGCGTGATGAAGGCCGCCAAGACCCTGGGGTACCAGCCGAACCCGATCGCCCGGAGCCTGAAGACCTCGAAGTCGAGCACGGTCGGGGTGGTCGTCCCCGACCTGACGAACCCGCTGTTCCCCCCGATCGTCCGCGGCATCGAGAACGTTCTGGAGGTGGCCGGCTACAGCGCCTGGATCGTCAACACCGACAACGACCGCGAGCGCGAGCGCACCCGCATCGACTCGCTGCGCTCGCGTCATGTCGAAGGCCTCATCATCGCCACGGCACGGCTGGACCATCCTCTGCTCGGGAGCCTGCACGAGCAGGGCGTCAAGATGGTCCTGGTCAACCGCCGCGTCGAGGACCTCCAGATCCCCTTCGTCACCGCCGACGACGCCGGCGGGATCGCGCTGGCCGTGCGCCATCTCGCCGGCCTCGGCCACACGCGGATCGCCCATCTCGCCGGACCGCGGAACACCTCCTCCGGAGTGGTGCGGGCACGGGCGTTCCGGCACGCCATCCGCGACCACGAACTGGAGGACGACCCGGCCCTCATCGCCGAGTGCGCGTACTGGAACGAGGCCGACGGCGCCGACGCCATGCGCGGGTTGCTCGACCGCGGGACCCCGTTCACCGCGGTCGTCGCCGGCAACGACCTCATCGCGCTCGGCTGCTACGACGTCTTCGCGGAGCGAGGCATCTCCTGCCCGGAGGACATCAGCGTCGTCGGCTTCAACGACATGCCCTTCCTGGACAAGCTGCGCCCTCCCTTGACGACCGTCGGCGTGCCGCACGGCGACATCGGAGCCGAGGCCGCCCGCATGCTGCTCGACTGCATCGAGGGCCCCGAGCGCCAGTCCCATTCGCTCCTGCTGCCGGTCTCCCTGGTCATCCGCGGCTCCACGGCCCGCCCTTCCGCGTGAGCAACTGGTGGAGTTCGCGTTGTCTGCTGCTGGAGCGGAAGGTTGAATCGCATACAGGTTGATCTTGTGTCCAAGATCGCTAGGACCGTAACATAATCCACGTTATGTTACGGTCGCGTGTTACTCTCACGAGAGATCGTTTAGACCCTCGCGAAAGGCCCGCCATGGCCAACCCCTTTTTCCGCCTCGATCTGCGGGTAAGAGTCGAAGGGCACTCACCCGCCGATATCCGGGCTCGGGCGCTGCTCGCGGCAACGCGATTCTTCGGCAAGGACGCGCAACTCGACGTGATGAGCGCCGACGTCGAAGAGGACCCGGAGCGCGAGGGCAACTATCGGGCGGAAGTCGTCTTCCGGCAGGCGCTCGATACGCACAGCGCTGACTACGAGGCCACGACCCGATAACGTTGATCATCAGGCCCGGCGCCGGCGAGGCAGACGGGTGACCGTCGAGGTCGCGGTCCGCCCGGGAGGCGACGTCGCGCTCCTGCTCGACCTGCCGCCCATCGTCATGGAGATCACCGCGATGTGGCTGGCGTCCCGCAAGTCGCCGCACACCCGCGACGCCTACCGGCGCGACATCCGGCTGTGGTTCACCTACTGCGCGCGGACGCGCCTTGATCCGCTGGAGATGAAGGTCCGGCATGCCGAGCTGTACGCCCGGTGGATGGTCGAACAGGCCGCCGAGGACGACGAGAAGCCGCCGACGAAGCGGACGGTCGCGCGGCGGATGTCGGTGGCGTCGGCCTGGTACCGGTACCTCATCAAGAACGACGCCGCGACGCGGAACCCGTTCGCGGAGGCGGACCGGCCGAAGGTCGCGCGTAAGCAGCCGGAGACGGTGGCGCTCACCCGAGCCGAAGCTCACGCGCTCATCGAGGCGGCCGACGCCGACCACGGGCCGGCGCGGCTGCGCACGGCGGCGCTGATCCGGCTGCTGCAGCTGGGGATCCGGGTGACCGAGGCCGTTAACGCGCAGATCGACGACCTGGGCTACAGCCGCGGGTATCGGACGTTGCGCGTCAGGTTGAAGGGCGACAAGAAGCTGGTCCGCCGGTTGCCGGTGGAGACGACGTACGCCCTGGACCAGTACCTGGCGGACAGGGCGGCGCGGGCCGGAGTGGAGCTGCGGGACCTTCGCGGGCCGCTGTTCACGACGTCCGGTGGCCAGGCGTTGCCGCGGGGCAGGGCGTGGGAGCTGGTCGCGCGGATCGCTCGGCAGGCGGGCATCGAGTCGAAGGTGACGCCGCACGGGCTGCGGCACACCTGGGCGACGCTCGCCGAGGAGGCTGGGGCGAAGCCGCGCGAGATCCAGGAAGCGCTCGGGCACGAGTAGTTTGAGACGACCCTGATCTACCCGCATATGCGGCGTGGCCGGGAAGGCCGTCGGCCGCGGCGGCCGGGCTACGGCGGGCCGGCGACGTCTTCGCGTGGAGCCGCCCATCGGATATCGTCCCTCGAGACGCCGGTGAAATGAGAGGCTGGGGAATGCTCGGGAGCCGGTGGTCTAGCGGAGAGGGAACATGAGCACTTCTCAGGCCTGGGGTGACCTAGAGGACGATCACATTCTGGACCAGCGGGAGGCGGGTCCCACGGTGTTCCGGATGCTCGTGGGCTCCGAGCTGCGCCGCCTGCGCGAGGCCGCGGAGATCAGCCGGGCGAAGGCGGGCTACGCCATCCGGGCGTCGGACACCAAGATCAGCCGCCTGGAGCTCGGGCGCACCGGCTTCAAGCCACGCGACGTGGCCGACCTGCTGACCCTTTACGGCGTGACGGGCGACGCCGAGCGCCAGACCCTGCTGGCCATGGCCGAGCAGGCCAACACCCCTGGCTGGTGGCACGCCTACAGCGATGTGGTGCCCTCCTGGTTCGAGGCCTATATCGGGCTCGAGCAGGCCGCCGCCGTCATCCGCACCTGGGAGGTGCAGTTCGTCCCCGGCCTGCTGCAGACCGAGGACTACGCGCGCGCCGTCATCCGGCTCGGGCTCGACGTCACCGAAGCCGAGGTCGAGCGCCGCGTGCGCCTGCGGATGAGGCGTCAGCGCATCCTCAGCGGGCCGGACGCCGTGAAGTTGTGGGCCGTCATCGACGAGGCGGCGCTCCGGCGCCCGGTCGGCGGGCCGGGGACGATGCGCGCCCAGGTCGAGCATCTGCTGGAGATCGGCGAGCTTCCCAACGTCACCGTCCAGGTGATGCCGCTCAGCTTCGGCGGGCACTCGGCGGGCGGCGGGCCGATCGCGATTCTGCGCCTGCCGGCCGGCGCGCTGCCGGACGTGGTCTATCTCGAGCAGCTCATCACGGCCCTCTACCCGGACAAACCCGCTGAGATCCAGCATTACTGGGACGTCATGAACCGCCTGAGCGTCGAGGCCGAGCCGCCCGCCGCGACCGCCAGGACCCTGAGGCGGATCCTCGGCGAGCTGTGACGGCGGCGCGGCCGGCCTTCGGGCGCCCGCAGGCGGTCGCGTCGTCATGGACGTCTACCGGACGCCCTTCCCGGAGGACCCGGCGCATGGCGTGGCCACGGCCGTCGGCCGCGGGATGCCTCGCAGGGCTTCGCGGTTGCGGCGGTACTCGTCGTCGTCGATCTCGCCGCCGCGGAGCCGTACAGGTACATCTGCATGATCTTCTCTTCTCTCGGCGCGCGCCTGCCGGCGCGCGGGGGATCGTTGCCATATGCCTCTGACCTGCCAGGACGCGCTCTACCCGGGAGTATTTAAGCTGGGTGTAATAGTCCCCCCCTAACCGCCCATTTATGTCATAACGTGACCGTCTCCTGGGAGACTTCCTCCGCGCTCGGCGTGAGTCCACGGATCTGAAGATGGTGGGGCTGACCGGGGGCGGCCGGCGCAGGACGCCCGGGCTGCGCCGCGAAGAGGTCGCGATGCTGGCCGGTGTCAGCACCGACTACTACGTCCGCCTGGAGCAGGGGCGCGAGCGCCGTCCCTCCGAGCAGGTGCTGGACGCCCTGGCGCGCGTCCTGGACCTCGACGCCGACGCCACCGAGCACCTGTACGAACTCGCCCATCCCCGGCCACGCCGCCGCCTGACGGACGGCCGCGCCGAGCGGGTCAGCCCCAACCTGCTGCGGCTCCTGATGGGCTGGGAGGCGACACCGGCGGTCGTCCACGGGCGGTACATGGACGTGCTCGCCACCAACCGGCTGGCCGACGCCCTCTACGCGGGGCTGGCCAACCGCGACAACCTGATCCGGATGACCTTCCTCGACCCGGGGGCGCGCGACCTGTACCCCGACTGGGAGAAGATCGCGCGCGACAAGACGGCGCACCTGCGCTCCGCGGCGACCGACCCCGACGACCCCTACCTGCCCTCGCTGGTCGAGGAGCTCTCCGCCCACAGCGAGGAGTTCCGCCGGCTGTGGGCACGCCACGACGTGGGCGCCAAGACCAGGGAACGCAAGCGTTTCCACCACCCCGACGTCGGCGACCTGGACCTCTCCTACGAGTCGTTCACCGTGAACAGCGCGCCCGGCCAGCAACTCCTCATCTTCCAGGCCGACCCCGGCAGCGCCTCGGAGTACGCCCTCGGCCTGCTCGGAGCCCTGGTGGCCGACGGCTCCGCCCGCGCCCCCGGCTCGGCCGAACCCGACCTGACGCGCTTCTCGCCGCCGGTCCTCGGCGGGCGCGGCTCGCCGCCCATGCAGTGGCGCACCAAATGGTGACCAGCAGGGGACCGGAACCTCGCGCCCGCGATCGCGGCCGTCCCGCCGCCGAGGACCAGGAGGGCGACCAGCGCGCCGGTGGCCGCTCCGCGGTCCAGGCCGACGATGTCGGGACTGCCCAGCGGGTTGCGGGTGAGGCTCTGGGAGACCGCCCCTCCGGCGCATGAGTCCGGGCCGGTTCGCCATCGACATCTCGCCGCTGCGTACCAGCCGCGACTTCCGCTACGTCTTCGCCGCGCGCCTTGTGTCCCTCGCGGGCATCGGGGTCACCGGCGTCGCGCTGGGGGTCGGCGGCCGGCGCTCGGGGGTATGGGTCGGCCGTTGCGCCGAGGTCAGCATGTCCTGATATATCCAGATACGTCCGGTAAGTGGATGATCGGTGCTGAACATCCGAAATATTTGCCCTGCCCACCGTGACCCGGCTCCCCGGCAGGGGTATGGCGAAATTGATCCGTTCCGCGAAGGAAAACGGAAGGCGGTGAGGTCATGACTAGACCGACCGGCCTGGAAGCGCACCCCGACATCGTCGCGATGCGAGCCAAGTACGAACGGGCGAGTTCCAGCACGGTGGCACAGGTGATAGACGGGCTCACGCTCCTGGCAGGGCTCTACCTGGCGATATCGCCGTGGGTGGTGGGGTTCAACGGCCTGTCCCGGCTCGCGGTGAGCAACATGGTCACCGGGCTGGCGCTGGCCGCCCTGGCCCTTGGTTTCGCGTCGGCGTTCGGCCGTACCTACGGGCTGACCTGGATCGCGCCGATCCTCGGAGTATGGACGATCCTGTCCCCGTGGATCATCCGGTCGCATACGACCGGTTCGATCTGGAACAACGTCATCACGGGCCTGGTCATCCTGCTCCTCGGGTTGGGGGCCATGGCGGTGGGAAACCGGAAGATGCCGATAAGGCAGTAGAGGAGCGGCCGGCCGGGTGTGGCGGCCTGCCCGCCACACCCACTTCGCGGCCCCGTCCAGCGGACGGGCGCCGGCCACGGTGGCCTGGCCGTTTGCCGCCCTCAGCACGGGTATGGGGTCGTCGTGGAGCTTCGAGAGAGCAATCCCGCCGAGCCGGGCATCCGCCGCAGGCGCCGGGGACGCGGGTTCGGTTATCACTGGCCCGACGGACGGCCGGTGAAGAACCGCCGCGTACTCACCAGGATCAAAGACCTCGCTATCCCGCCCGCCTGGACCGACGTGTGGATCTGCCGGTCCGGCGACGGCCACATCCAGGCCGTCGGCACCGACACGGCCGGACGGCGCCAGTACCGCTACCACGACGTGTGGCGGGAAGAGCAGGACGTCGCGAAGTTCGACAGGGTGTGCGACATGGCGCAGCGGCTCCCGGCGTTCCGTGAACGCGTCGCGAAGGACCTCGAGCAGCGGTGTCTCACCCGTGACCGCGTGCTGGCCGCCGCGGCCCGGATGCTCGACATCGGATTCTTCCGGGTCGGGGGAGAGGCGTACGAGTCCTACGGGCTGGCCACCCTGCGCACCGAGCACGTGACCTGCGGCAAGGGGGTGATCACGTGCGCCTACCCCGCGAAGGGCGGCAAGATGCGCGAGGTGAGCCTGATCGACGAGCAGGTCTGCGAGGTCGTCTCCGCGCTCCACCGCCACGCGGACGGAGGCGAGCTGCTGCGCTACCAGGAGGGATCTGTGTGGGTGGACGTGCGCAGCGAGGACATCAACGCCTACCTGCGCGACGTCATGGACTTCGAGGCGACGGCCAAGGACTTCCGCACCTGGCACGCCACCGTCCTCGCCGCGGTGGGCCTCGCGGTCTCCTCCCGGGCCCGTAACAGGACCGGCAGGAAGCGGGCGGTGAGCCGCGTCATGAAGGAGGTCGCCGACTACCTCGGCAACACCCCGGCCGTCGCCCGGACGTCCTACGTGGATCCGCGGGTGATCGACGCGTTCGACAAGGGCCGCACGATCGAAAGGGCGCTAGTCGAGCTCGGCGCCGACGCCGGCTTCGGGCAGCTCGCCACGCACGGTGGCGTGGAGCGCGCGGTGGTCGCCCTGCTCCGCCGTTCACAGCCGATTCCGGCCGGTGCCGCCCGCCGGCGCCGGGGAAGGAAAGGGGTAAAGCGATGACCGACCTGAAGGAAGCCCCGCCCGTCACCAAGCCGTACGCCTCCCTCTCGACCGCCGAGCTGGTCAAGCACCTGTCCGAGGACGTGTCCCGGCTGGTGAAGGACGAGATCCGGCTGGCCACCCTCGAGCTCACCCGCAAGGGCCGCAAGGCCGGCCTCGGGGCCGGGCTGTTCGGCGGCGCGGGAGTGATCGCCCTCTACGGCGGCGGCGCGCTGGTCGCGGCGCTGATCCTGCTGGTGGCACAGGTGCTCACGCCGTGGATCGCCGCCCTGATCGTGGGGGTGGTGCTGCTGATCGTCGCCGCGGTGCTCGCCCTCGTCGGCAAGCGGCAGGTGGCCAGGGCCACGCCGCCGCTTCCCGAGGAGGCCATCCGCAACATCAAGGCCGATGTCGATGCCGTGAAGGAGAGCGCACATCGTTGACCTCCTCCCCGCGGCCACGCTCAAGGAGATTCGATGACAGAGACCGACCCGATCGGCGCCCCGGAGCGCCCGACCGCAGGTGAGGTGGGCCTGCACAGGCAGGAGCCGGGCACCGCGACGCCCGAGTCCGCCGGCCCCTCGCTCAACGTCCCGGAGGTCCACGTGCCTCCGAAGCCGTACGTCAAACCCGTGGTGAGCCACGGCAGGGGCGATCCTCTCGCCGGTCTGTCCGAGACGACCACCGTCCAGGCCGCCGCGGAACCGCCCTCCGTCCACACGGTGGCGGAGTCGCAGAAGGCCCCGCCGCGCGGCCGGCACGACGGGAAGCGCGGCTCCGAGGCCGACCGGCTGCGCGACGACATCGTCCGCACCCGCGAGGAGCTCGGGCGCACGGTGGAGGCGCTGGCGCACAAGGTGGACGTGAAGTCCAGGGCGCAGCAGAAGATGGCGGACACGAAGGCCGCCGCCAGGGAGAAGGCCGCCGGCGTGGCCGACCGGCTGCGCGGCGTCGCCTCGCACTCGGCCAGGACCGCCACGGAGAAGGCCGGAACGACCCGCGAGGCGGTCCCGGTGCGGCTCAAGGACGTCGCCGGACAGGTGTCCACGCAGGCGAGGCGCCGCCCCGCCGTGGTCATCGCGATCGGCGCGGCCACCATGGTCGGAGCGGGCCTGCTCAACTGGGCCGAACGGCGCGGCACGCGTACGAGGTCCGCGGCCAGGACCTCGCGCGCGACCACCCGCACCGCCCGCCGGACGACGCGCCGGCACCACTGACCTCGGAGTGCCGAACGGGAGGGAAAGAGCAGGTCATCCACGCATGTCGCGGTTGTGGGGGCGTGGGGTCCGGCGGAGGCTCGTGGTGTGCCCCCCGGCATCGCCACCGGCTTCCGCCGCGCCCGCCACGACAGACCGCACGAGGTGAATGACATGCCGCTTCACCCCAACTTGGACCCCGAACTGGCCGCAGGGCTCGAACGGGCCTTCATCCCGCCCATCGACTTCGCCCGCCTGTCACCGCAGGACCTGCCCGAACTGCGCCGCAGGATGGCCGCGGGGTTCGCGGCCATGCCGCCGCCCGCCGGGCCGGCCGTGGAGATCGAGGACCGGCAGGTGCCAGGGCCGGACGGCGAGCCCGACATCAGGCTGCGGATCTACCGGCCGCCGGCGGCACGTGGCCAGTCGCCCTGCCTGTACTGGATCCACGGCGGCGGGATGATCCTCGGCATGGTGGAGATGGACGACGCCCGGATGGCGTCCTTCGTCCGGGACGCCGGATGCGTGGCCGTCTCGGTCGAGTACCGCCTGGCCCCTGAGCACCCGCATCCGGCTCCCGTCGAGGACTGCTACGCGGGCCTGGTGTGGACGGCCAAGAACGCCGGCGAGCTCGGCGCCGACCCCGACCGCATCGTCGTGGGCGGCGCGAGCGCGGGGGGCGGGCTCGCGGCGGGCACCGTCCTGCTGGCGCGCGACCGGGGAACCCCGGCGGTCGCCTTCCAGCTGCTGCTGTCCCCGATGCTGGACGATCGCGGCATCACCCCCTCCAGCCGGGAGTTCGAGGAGGCGCTGACGTGGAACCGCGCCGCCAACGCCTTCGGGTGGACGGCCCTGCTCGGGACGGCGGCCGGCACCGACGGGGTGTCGCCGTACGCCGCGCCGGCCAGGGCGGCCGACCTCAGGGGGCTGCCGCCGGCCTACATCGACGTCGGCGAGCTCGAGATCTTCCGCGACGAGTGCCTGCACCACGCCCGGCGGCTCGTCCAGGCGGGGGTGTCGACCGAGTTCCACCTGTACCCGGGGGCGTTCCACGGGTTCGACGCCATGGTGCCGGACGCCGAGCTGAGCCGCAGGGCCGCGGCGGACCGGGTGGCGGCACTCAAGCGGGCGCTGGCCCCGGACCGCTGACCTCACCCTGCCACGAGGTGGGCGAGGAGCGCGCCGCAGCCGGCGGCGGCGAGACCGGCCGCGATGCCGGCGACGACGTTGAGGACGGCGACCAGCCTGGCCCCCGTCTGGATCAGGCGCAGCGTCTCGTAGCCGAACGTCGAGTACGTGCTGAGCGCGCCGCAGAAGCCGCTGCCCAGTAGCGCCATCATCCCCTCGCCGGCGGGGAGCGCGGCGAGGAAGCCCAGCAGCGCCGACCCGGCGACGTTCACGATGAGGGTGCCCCAGGGGAAGGTCGTCTCGTACCTGCTCTGGACGGCGCGATCGGTGAGGTAGCGCAAGGGCGCGCCGACGGCGGCTCCGGCGGCGACGAGCAGCAAGATCATGGAGCCGCCTCGCCCTGCCGCCCCGCGTAGCGGATCACTTCCACCGGGTCCAGGACGACCAGCCCCTCGGTGACCAGCTCGTCGAGCCGGGGGAGGAAGGCGCGGATCCGCTCCTCGGCGTCCACGATGATGATCACTACGGGGAGGTCCTCGGACAGCGACAGGATGCGGGTGGTGTGGATGCGCGAGGAGGCCCCGTAGCCCTCGATGCCGCGGATCACGCTCGCCCCGGCCAGCCCCGCCTCGTGGGCCCGGCGCACGATCTCGTGATAGAGCGGCCGGTGGTGCCACTGGTCGGACTCTCCGATGAAGACGGACAGCCGTACGGCGGGGCCTTCGATCTTCACTATGACCGTCCCTTCCGCAGGAGGCGGAGCGTCGCGCGGGCCGCGACGGCCCCGGCGTACACGGCGGGCACCGCGCAGATCACCGTGCCGGCCAGGTAGGCGAGCGCGGTGCCGAGCGCCCCGGCCGCGGCGGCGCGGCCGATGTCGATGACGTAGCCGGAGAAGGTGGTGAACCCACCGAGGACGCCGACCCCGAGGAAGGGGCGGAGCAGCCGGTGGACCTGGCCCACCTCGCTGATCATGGTCATGAGCACCCCGATCAGCAGGCAGCCGGTGACGTTCGTCACGAACGTGGCCCACGGGAAGCTCCCCGGCGGATGGGGGAAGGCCGTGCTCAGCCCGTACCGGGCGAGGGTCCCGATCACCCCGCCGGCGGAGATCACCCCCAAGGTGGACCACGCAGCGCCTAGCCGTTCCATGGGTCCGACCTTACGACCGTCGCGCGAAGGCGCGAACGCCGGCCGCGCTGTCAGCGAGTGAAGATCGCAGTCACCATCCCTGCTTCGTCAGGAGGAGAAGGTGCTCCCCAGCAGCGAGCTTTCCGCCGCCCTCCTGCCCGACCGGTCGAAGATCGACATCAGTGACCACACGGCGTACTAGCGGCGGCGGGTGACGGACCTGCGGCGCGCCCGCCGGCCGGCGGGCGCACTCCGGCGGGAGGCGCCCCTGTCCGCCATCGCCGTCAGTCGACCTCGGCGCTGCCGCTGACCCGCAGCTTGCGCCGGGCCCGCTCGTAGAACGTGGTGGTCCCGAGCCGGACGACCTGGCCGGCGGCGCGCACCGCCGTCACGGTGACCCGGTCGCCGGGGGACAGCCGCCCGCCGATCGAGCCGTCCACCTCGACGGCCAGTTGCCCGCTGGTCGGCAGCAGCTCCAGGGTGACCTCCTCGTCGGCCGACAGCACCAGGGCCCGGTTGAACGAGGAGTGCGCGGCCGCGGGCACCACGAGGAACCCTTCGACCAGGGGGGAGACGATCGGTCCCCCGGCGGAGAAGTTGTAGGCGGTCGACCCGGTGGGCGTCGCCACGATGACCGCGTCGGAGGCGTAGCGGACGAACGGGTGGCCCTCCACCGAGATCGCCACCGCGGAGAGCCGGTCGCCGGGGATCCGCACGAGGGCGATGTCGTTGAACGCGGTGACGGCCGGGCCGGCCGGCAGCGACGCGCGGACCGCCATACGGGGCTCGACGGTGAAGTCGTGGTTGTCGATGGCCGACAGCGCCGGCGGCAGTTCGTCGACGTCGATCTCGGCGAGGAACCCGAGCTTGCCGAGATTCACGCCGAGGACCGGGGTGGAACGCCCGCAGACCAGCCGCATGGTGCGCAGCATCGTGCCGTCGCCGCCGAGGCTGACCAGCAGGTCGGCGCGGTCCACCAGGGTGGCCGCGTCGACGCGCACGGCGCTGCAGTCGATGCGGTCCACCTCGTCCGGCAGGCCGAGCACCGTGACGTTCCTGGTGCGGGCCCACTCGACGATCGTGTCGATGGCCTGCTTGGAGTCGCGTTTCGGATGCAGTACCAGGCCTACGGTCTTGACCATGCCCATGAGGCAACTGTACGGGCCCGGGGTACCACCGGCGCCGCCCGTGGCCGCAGCGGGGAGGGGCGGGTGCGGCGTTCCGGCGTCGCGCCGCACCGCGAGAAGGCCGTCGCCACCCTGGTGAATCTGTAGCCGACACTATCCGCGATCGCCCTTTTAGGTGGTGCTGACACCAGTTTGTGGCTCAGCGTGCGACCGTGGGGCCAGATGACCGGCCGACCGGCGCTCCGATAAACGGAGGCGGCGGCCGGAAACGGCTAAGTTACACCAAGGGACCGCCAATGCATCGCCCTGTTCTCCGCGTGGGAAGCGACGGAAACCGGGTATATTCTTGAGGTGTCAAACTAAGCCCTGTGAAAGGAGTGGGAGATGGCGACACAGATCCAGACGCTTCTCATCGACGATCTGGAAGGCGGCGAAGCAAAAGAGACCGTGGTCTTCGCGATTGACGGCACCAGCTACGAGATCGATCTGAACGACAAAAACGCCAGGAATCTCCGCGAGGCTCTTTCGCCTTTCGTCTCCAGCGCGCGCCGGGCCGAGGGCGTCCCTGCCCGGGGTCGCAAGCGCGGCGGCTCCCAGCGTCCCTCTCGCGACAAAAGCTCGGAGATCCGCGCTTGGGCCAAGGCGCATGGGCTGAACGTCAGCGAGCGGGGCCGCATCGCCTCGCACATCGTGGCCCAGTACGAAGCGGCACAGTGAATGATTAACCCGTCGCGCCCGGATTAGTCGCCCGACGAGCACGAGATCCGCCGCCTGGATCGTCTCACGCGGACCGCCTTTGTGGCGGCCGTGCTCGCACCGGGCAAAGGCCGTCCGAGTGGGGAGGACGGCCCCAGCCCGATCGATGTCGCCCGCAGGCGATGGGTCTGGCCTGCAGGTCCTCGGCGTTCGCGGCCGCCGGTTCGCGGTTCGTGATTCCCGCGAAGTAGTGCTCACTTCAGCAAGTATGTCACTATGAGCACTATTCCTTACCATGCCATCGTGTTACCCGTGCCAACGGCCGACCTGGAGAGTTCCTGGGAAAACACGTGCCTGCCGCACACCCGTCATCGGGGCGGCTTTCCGCGCATAACAGGTGCGAGACGACGCCATCACCGCTTCGCAAGCGACCCCTGAGTCTTCCGGCGTCCCGGTGGCAGGTATGCCGCCGACCGGCGTCCACGGCAATCCGAACTCATCCGGCCGGCCTGTGACTTGCCGCGCGGGCGATACCGCGCCACTATCTTGGATCCTCTCCGCGGCCGAGGCGGCCGGCCTGGTCATGTGCCGGCACCGCCGAACCGGGCCCCGTCCCGCCGGCCGGCTTTGTAATGGCCACGGGCGGCGAGGATTGCCCGGGCATTTCCCGGGGTGAGGACAATCCCGGCCCCCGCGCGTCCCTGGCCGCATGCGGTCATTCGCCACCGCCGTCCCCTGCCCAAACCACGGCGTTACATACGATCCCGATAACGCAATGCCCGCGCCGGCCGTATTGGCGGCCCTCCGGGCCGTGCCGGGCGGGAATCCCGGGAGCCATTTTGTGACCTTGGGTAAGCGTCCTATGGCGGTATGTCGTGACTTTCTGGCTCCTGTAAGGGATAGGAGCGAGCGGCGTGTCCGCCCGTCACGGTGCCGGGCGAGGACGGCCATCCCGGCCCCTCCGGTGGCCACGACGCGATCAGGCGGCCGTCAACTCCTCCTCAAGTGGTCGTGGGCCCGAGGTAGCCGTGGGTGGGAATGGGTAGCCATTCGAGCAGTTGTCCATCAAGGGGGAGAGGGCAATGAAACGTGCTGTTCTGGGCGGACTGACGCTCGGGGGCATCGGTCTGGGCGTGATGCGTTGGCTCTCGTCGCGCCGCACCAAGGTCCGGACGCGGCAGGCGGCGAGCCGCTGGCTGATGGTCACCATCAACCGCCGGCCCGAGGAGGTGGTGCCCGACGGGCGGCTGCCCGAGCCGCTGGCGAGGCTCGGCGACGCGATCGAGGTGCAGGTGCGCGAGGCGCCCGGCGACCGGGGCACCGAGCTCGGCGCCCGGCCGATCACGCCGGTGCCCGCCGGGGTCACCGGGGTCCTCGCCCGTCTCGGCGACGAGGATCCGCGCCAGGCGGTGCGCAGGGCCCTGCGGGAGTCCAAGTGCCTGATCGAGACCGGGGAGGTGCTGCGGCCGGACGAGCCGCCGACGACGCGGCCCACTCCCGCGGGAAGGATTCTGGATCTCGCGGCGCAGCGCGCGGGCGGGGAGGGACGGCTGTGAAGGCACTCTGCTGGCAGGGCGTGAACGAGTTGTCGGTGGAGCACGTCCCCGACCCTCGGATCCTCAACGCCCAGGACGCCATCGTCAAGGTCAAGCTCACCACCACCTGCGGATCCGACCTGCACCTGCTGGGCGGTTACATCCCGGCCATGCGCGCGGGCGACGTCATCGGCCACGAGTTCCTCGGCGAGATCGTCGAGGTCGGCACGGAGGTGCGCAGGCACAAGGTGGGCGACCGCGTGGTCGTTGCCTCCATCATCGGCTGCGGGCGCTGCTGGTACTGCGAGAACGACCTGTGGTCCGCCTGCGACAACTCCAACACCAAGCCCGCGTTCGCGGACATGCTCTACGGCCAGCCCATCGGCGGGATCTACGGCTACTCGCACGTGACGGGCGGGTACAAGGGCAGCCACGCCCAGTACATCCGGGTCCCCTTCGTGGACTACGGCGCCTTCCACGTGCCCGACGGCGTCGACGACATGGACGCGCTGTTCACCTCCGACTCCGCGCCCACCGGATGGATGGGGGCCGACCTCGCCGGGGTCAGGCCCGGTGACGTGGTCGCCGTGTGGGGGTGCGGCGCCGTCGGGCAGATGGCGGCGCGCGCGGCGATGCTCCTGGGCGCCGAGCGGGTGATCTCCATCGACCGCTACCCCGAACGCCTGGCGATGACCGAGCGCTACGTCGGGTGCGAGACGCTCGACTACACCCGCACCGACATCATCGAGGAGCTCAAGGAGCGGACCGGCGGCAGGGGGCCGGACGTCTGCATCGAGGCGGTGGGCCTGGAGGCCGAAGGCGCCGGGCGGCGACACCTCTACGACAAGGCCAAGCAGCGGCTCGGCATGACGCTCGACCGCCCGATCGCGGTGCGGGAGGCCATCTACGCGTGCCGCAAGGCCGGGTCGGTCTTCATCCTCGGCGTCTTCGCAGGCCTGGTGGACAAGTTCCCGCTCGGCGCGATGATGAACAAGGGGCTCACCGTCAGGTCCGCCCAGCAGCACGGGCAGCGGTACATCCCGAAGCTGCTCGACCTGGTCGCCCGGGGAGAACTGCGCACCGCCCACCTGGCGACGCACACGATGCCGCTCGACCAGGCGCCGAGGGGCTACGACATGTTCAAGAACAAGAAGGACGGCTGCGTGCGCGCGGTCTTCCGCCCCTGGGCCTAGCCGCGGAGGAGGGAGCCGAAGCGGGCCGGCGCCGCCTCGGGCGGCACCGGGCCCGCATCGTCTCTCGTGTGCCGGGTCAGGCGCGGATCGCCTTGGTGTCGCGGTGAGCACGCCGCGGTCGACGGTCACCTCGATCGAGTCGGGGTCGATGCCGGGAAGGTCGAAGCGGGGAGGACCACGTCATCCTTGCGGCGGATGCCGTCGAGCGGCATGACTCAGAGCGCCGGGACCGCGGAGGCGGAGGGCGAGGCGGCGGGGTGGGAGGCCCACTCCTCGTCGCTCATGCGGATCAGCGACAGGCCCATCGCGCCGAAGGTCGCGACCAGGACGGCCGGGCCCGCGAGGGCCGGTATGAGGTTCGCGCTCTGGGCCCCGGCCACGAAGCCGGCGAGCCCGGTGATCGTTCCGGCGGGCAGCCACCAGCCCGCCTTGCCGGCGCGCACGACGGCGAAGGCGGCGAGGACCAGCCCGAGCAGCGAGCCCGCCATCCCGGGCAGCTGCCACCCGGCGATCACGGCCGGCATCCCGGCCGCGTCGATCAAAGCGGCCGCCTGCTCGGGCGGGAGCCGCAGGTAGGCGGCCGACTCGAAGAAGTCCACCAGCATCAGCCCCGACAAGTTGACCAGCCCGAGGACGGAGAGCACGCCGGCGACGTGCGCGAGGACGACGCCGCGCCGCCTGACCAGGTGCAGCATGCCGAGGACGCCGGGGACCAGCAGGACCCAGCAGTAGTGGAGCAGCGTGGCGGCCACGCTCATGGCGCCGGGATGGGCCGCGTAGGCCAGGCCCTCGGCCTGGCCGCTCTCGCCGGTCGGGTCGATGATCATGGACAGCAGGAGCAGGGCGGGAGCCAGAATGAGGGCCACGCCGGCGGCGCGGCGGCGGAAGGAGTTCGCGTCGGTCATCATGGCGCCGAACGCTAGGAGCGGACGCTGCTCCCCGTCGTCAAGGCAGGCCTTGAACCGGGATCCGCCGCGCGGGGGAGGCGAAGTCGGATGCCGGGGGGATGCCTTTCACGGCCCCGGCCTTTACGCTCTGCCCATGTTCCGCCGCGCCCCGCTCGCCGCCTCCGGCGACCCCGGTGTCCCGAGCCCGCCCACCTCCCGGTCTCCCCGGCTCGCGGCCATGTCGCCTCGTGCGGGCCTGTCGCGGCTCGCCGGTCAGCTCGGCGCCGTCGACGTCCTGATCGCGCTCGCGTTCGGCACGTTCGCGGTCGCCGAGGAGCTCAGCGGCGGCAGTGGCCTGCCGGCGCGCCCGAGCCCGGCGTTGTGGGTCGCCGGGGCGGCGGCGACCGCGGTGCTGGTCCTTTTGCGGCGGTCCGTTCCCTTCGGGGTGATGAGCGTGTTCACCGCGGTGAACGTGATCGCGTTTCTCGCCGGCCACCAGGCTCCGGGCGCCTGGCAGTGGTACACCCAGCTGCTCTTCCTGTTCACCCTGCTCACGCGGGTGCCGCTGGGCTCGGTCCGAGGCGTCCTCAGCGTGGTGATGGCGCTCTTCTTCCTCACCGGCCTCGCGATGTCGGAGACCGCCCAGGTCGCCGAGTACGCGGTCGCGGCGGTCATGGCCGCCATCGCGGGCGGGGCCGGCGTCGCCGTGCGGCGCCACCGCCTGCACGCTGTCCGCGCGGACGAGCGCAGCGAGCTGCTGGCCGCCCAGAGCGAGCTGCTCGCCCGCGAGGCCGTCGCCCAGGAGCGCGCCCGCATCGCCCTGGAACTGCACGACATCATCGCCCATAGCGTCAGCGTGATGGTCATGCAGGCCGGCGGCGTGCGGCTGACGCTCCAGGGGGCGCATCCCAAGGCGTGCGAGACGCTCGCGGTCATCGAGGAGACCGGCCGGGGCGCCGTGGAGGAGCTCCATCGCATGCTCGGGCTGCTGCGCGCCCGCGACACCGACGGGCTCACCCCGCAGCCGAGCCTCGCCCGCCTCGCGGACCTGGTGGAACAGATGCGGGCGTCCGGCCTCACCGTGACGGTCGCCACCGAGGGCGACCCCGTCCCGCTCCCGGCGGGACTGGACCTGTCCGCCTACCGCATCGTCCAGGAGTCCCTGACCAACACCCTCAAGCACGCGGGCCCGACCAGGGCGACGGTCGCCATCGCCTACCGCCCGCACGAGCTGGCGCTGGAGATCCTCGACGAGGGCCCGCCGGAGGACCGCGCCCGGCCGGCCGCGATGCCCGGAGGACACGGGCTGATCGGCATGCGGGAGCGGGTGGCGCTGTTCCGGGGGACGTTCACGGCCGGGCCCGTCCCGGGCGAGGGGTTCCGCGTGCGCGCCGTGCTGCCGCTGAGGGCGCGATGAGCGTGCGGGTCGTGATCGCCGACGACCAGGCCATGGTACGCACGGGCCTGCGGCTCGTCCTTTCCACCCAGGACGACCTGGAGGTCGTCGGGGAGGCCGGGGACGGCGACGAGGCCGTCGAGCTGGCACGGCGGCTCAGGCCGGACGTGGTGCTGCTCGACATCGCGATGCCGCGCGCGGACGGGCTCGCCGCCGCCCGGCGCATCCTGTCCGGCACGACGCCGCCGCGCGTGATCATGCTGACGACGTTCGACACCGACGAGAACCTGCGGGCCGCGCTCGCCGCCGGCGTGAGCGGGTTCCTGCTGAAGGTCTCGCCGCCGGAGCAGCTGTTCGCCGCCGTCCGCGCGGCGGCGCGTGGCGAGGCGTTGCTGGACCCGGCGGTGACCTCCCGGGTGATCGCCGGATACGCCGGGGTCACCGGGAACGCGCCGGACACCGGCGGCGCCGGGTACGCGGCAAAGGCGCGGCCGGCGGACGTTCTCACGCCCCGTGAGCTGGACGTGCTGAGGCTCATCGCGCGCGGGCTGTCCAATGCCGAGATGGCGGCGGCGCTGTTCATCGGCGAGGCGACGGTCGGCACCCACGTCAACCGGCTGCTCGCCAAGCTCGCGCTGCGGGACCGCGCCCAGCTCGTCCGGTACGCCTACGAGTCCGGCGTCGTGCGCGCCGGGCAGGGATAGCCCGGCGAAGAACCGGACAGGGATAGCCCGGCGAAGAAGGGGACCCGGCGGGGGTGGCCGGACGGAGGGCGGCGAGGCGGGCGGGCGGCGGGGGCGGCGAGGCGAAGGTCCCCGCCACCTGGGACTTTCGTCGCTGACGGCCCCGCCGCGAGGAGCGGGATGCTGGAATCGGAACCGGAGCCGGGGGGCAGGGGAGGCAGCCATGATCATGAATGTCGGTGACGTCATGGGCAAGGTGGCCATCGCGGTACGGCTGGACACCTCGTTCGCAGATCTCGTCGAGACGATGCGCCGCTTCAAGGTCGGCGCCGTCGCGGTGATCGATCCGGACCGGCGGCCGGTAGGGGTGGTGTCCGCGGACGACCTGCTGCTGAAGGAGATCGACGCGCCGGGCGGCGGGACCGTGTTCGGCGGCCTCGGCAGGCGAAGGGAGCGCGCGAAGGCCGCGGGCAGCACGGCGGCCCAGGTCATGACCAGTCCGGCCATCACCGTCACCGAGGCGACGCCCGTCAGGGACGCGGCCCGGATCATGCACGAGCACCGGATCAGGCAGCTTCCCGTCGTGGACGGCGTCACCGGCAAGATCGTCGGTACGGTCCACCAGTCCGACCTGCTCAGGATCTTCGTCCGGCCGCCCTCCGATGTGCGCGCCGACGTCGAGGAGGCGATCCGCCGGGCCGGCGTCGAGCCGGAGTCGCTGTCGGTCGTGGTCGATCACGGCCTGGTGTCGATCGGCGGCACCGTCCCGCGGCGCTCGCAGATCGCGCTGGTCGTCCAGGGCATCCACGGGATCGATGGCGTCATCGAGGTCGACGACCGGTTGGGCTACGAGACCGACGACCTGATCACCGTGCCACCGCTGTACATCTGACACCTCCCGCGCCGGACCTCGCGCACCTCCCCCGCGCCCGCGAAGCGGCGTGCCCGGCCCGCGGGGTGGGGTGCCGGGCGGCGTGGGGCCGTGTGATGGTGGAAGGAGCACCCGCCCGGCCGGGGGGCGGCGAGCGACGGGTGCGTGGGGGAGGTGCGGCATGGCCGGACAGATCGTCGTCGGGGTCGACGGTTCGCCGTCGGCGGCGGCCGCGGTGGAGTGGGCCGCCGACGACGCCATGCGCAGGGGGGCGCGGTTGCGGATCGTGCACGTGCGCGAGCCGTGGTCCTACGACTTCCCGTTCAAGGCGGCTCCGAGGTCGCAGGACTCGCTGCCGGCGTACTGGCTGGCGGTGCTGGCCGCCACCGTCGACTGGGTGCACAGCTACGCGCCCGGCATCGACGTGAGCGCCGCCATGGTCACCGGCTCCGCCTCGGAGAGGCTGCGAACCGAGTCGGAGGAGGCCGACGAGCTCATCCTCGGCAGCACGGGGCTCGGCGGCGTCGCCGGGGTGGTCCTCGGCTCGGTCGGCAGGTCGGTCGCCTGGCACGCCGTGGGGCCGGTGGTCGTGGTGCGGCGCTCCCCGCCGACCCGGCACGGCGAGATCGTCGTCGGCTTCGACGGATCGCGGCTGTCGGAGGCCGCCATGGAGTACGCCGTGCAGGAGGCCAGGCTGCGCGGGGCGCGGGTGCGCGTCCTGTACGCCTGGCGGACGCCGCCGTTCGCGCCCTACGCGACCGCGCACGCGGGCGGTGTGGCCGAGGCGCTGGTGGAGGTGTCCCAGGAGGTGCGGCGTAGCCTCGCGGTCTGGCAGGAGAGACATCCCGGCGTCCGGATCGACGGGTGTGCCGTGCGAGGGCATCCGGTCCCGGCCCTGTCGGACGCGTCGCGGGAGGCCGACCTGGTGGTCGTCGGTTCCGGCGCGCGCGCGCGGCGCGGTCCGGCCCTGCGGGGCTCGGTCGGGTACGGCGTGCTCCAGCATGCCCGCTGTCCCGTCGCGGTGGTCCGGCCCCGGGGACCGTACGCCTGGCGCCCGGCGAGCGCCGGGAACCCGGAGATGATCGCCCGCGGCCCGCAGGGCAACGGTCAAGGACCATCCGATTTATAGATAAATGTTCCGAACATGCCTGTCGTCCAGATTCGAGGCGGAGGTGCGGTGGGGACACTTCCTGTATGGCGGATGACCGACCGCACTCGCTCATGCCGCAGATGCGGCTGGACGAGCTGCTCGCGGAACTGCGGGTCCGGCTGGACACCGTGCTCGCCACCCGCGACCGCGTCCACGCGCTGCTGGACGCGGTCGTCTCCGTCGGCAGCGACCTGGACCTGCAGACCGTCCTGCGCCGCATCGTGGAGACCGCCACCACCCTGGTGGACGCCACCTACGGCGCCCTCGGCCTGATCGGCCAGGAGAACACCCTGGTGCAGTTCGTCCCGGTGGGACTGACCGAGGAGGAGATCGCCAGGATCGAGCACTGGCCCCACGGGCTCGGCCTGCTCGGGCTGCTGATCAAGGAGCCCCGGCCCCTGCGGCTCCACCACATCGCCGAGCACCCCGAGTCCTACGGCTTCCCGCCTGGTCACCCGCCGATGGGCTCCTTCCTCGGCGTGCCGATCCGGGTGCGCGACGAGGTCTTCGGCAACATCTACCTGACCGAGAAGCGCGGCGGCGGCGACTTCGAGGAGGAGGACGAGGCCGTCGTCGTCACCCTGGCCACGGCGGCCGGTGTCGCCATCGAGAACGCCAGGATGTACGAGGAGACCCGCAGGCGCGAGGTGTGGCTCCAGGCGTCCTCGGAGGTGACCACCACCCTGCTGTCGGGGGCCGGCTCCCAGCAGGTCCTCACTCTGGTCGCCCGCCGGGCACGCGAGATGACCGGCGCCGACATCGCGGTGGTGCTCCTTCCCTCGCCCGACGGCGCGAGGCTGTGCGTCACGGTCGCCGAAGGCGTGGCCGCAGAGGAGATCACACCGGTGGAGGTCGCGGTCGCCGGCTCACCGGCCGGACGGGCGTTCACCGGGGGCGAGCCGGTCGTGGTGGACCGGGCTGAGACGGAGACCACCGCCGTGACCTGCGACCGGGTGCGCGGAGGGCCGGCCGTGGCGGTGCCGCTGGGAGCCGCGGGAGCCGTGCGAGGAGTGCTGTCCCTCGGCAGGCGCCCCGGCCGGGCGCCGTTCGACCGGCCCCACGTGCGGATGCTGCACTCCTTCGCCGGGCAGGCCTCCCTCGCCCTGGAGCTGGCCGAGGCCCGCGAGGACGCCGAGCGGCTGATCCTGCTGGAGGACCGCGACCGCATCGCCAAGGACCTGCACGACGTGGTCATCCAGCGGCTGTTCGGCGTGGCCATGACGCTGATGGGCGCGGTCCGCCTGGTCGACCGGCCGGAGGCCTCCTCCCGGATCCGGCACGCCATCGACGAGCTGGACGGCACCATCCGGCGGATCCGCTCGACCATCTTCGCGCTCCAGACGCCGCCCGGCGTGACGGCGCCGTGCCTGCGCGGCCGGATCGTCGAGCTCGTCGCGGTGGCGCGGCGGCACCTCGGCTTCATGCCGGGCCTTCGCATGGAGGGGCCGATCGACAACGTGGTGCCGCCGGAGCCGGCCGAGCTGCTGCTGGCCGTCCTGCGCCAGACGCTGTCGGACGTGGTGCGCCACGCCCGCGCGTCCCGGGCCGACGTGCGGGTGGAGGCCGCCGGCGGCTGGCTGACCCTCCTCGTCCGCGACAACGGCGCCGGCCCCTCACCCGCCGGCCACCACGGCCTGCGCACGCTGGCGGGACGGGCCGCGCTGCTCGGCGGGTCCCTGGACGTCCGGACCGGGGAGGAAGGCGGCACGCGGGTGTGCTGGCGCGTCCCGCTCGCCCGGCAGGGCGCCTCCGCCGGGCCCTGAGGCACGCCTCAGCCGCGGCGGTCGGCCTTGAGCTGCGCCGCCAGGGCCGCCGCCTGGGTGCGGCGCTGCATGTCGAGCTTGGCCAGCAGGTTCGAGACGTAGTTCTTGACCGTCTTCTCCGCCAGGAAGAGCCGCTCGCCGATCTGCCGGTTGGTCAGGCCCTCGCCGATGAGCTCCAGGATGTGGCGCTCCTGGCCGGTGAGCGCGGCCAGCGGGTTCTTCCGGTCGGCCTGGTCGCGCAGGCGCCGCAGCATCGAGGCGGTGGTCTCGGGGTCGAGCAGCGACTGGCCGCCCGCCACCGTGCGCACGGCGCCGACCAGGTCGGACCCGTGGATCTGCTTGAGCACGTAGCCGGCCGCCCCGGCCATGACCGCGTCGAACAGGGCGTCGTCGTCGGCGAAGGAGGTGAGCATCAGGCAGGCCAGCCCGGGCGTCTTGGAACGCACCTCGCGGCAGACCTCGACGCCGTCGCCGTCGGGCAGTCGCACGTCCAGCACCGCGACGTCCGGCTTCAGCGCGGGGATGCGGGCCACGGCCTGCTCCGCCGTGCCGGCCTCGCCGACGATCTCCATGTCGCCCTCGGACGACAGCAGGGCGGCCACACCGCGCCGCACCACCTCATGGTCGTCCAGGAGGAACACCCGAATCATATTGGGACCGTAACCGCCGGCTCGCCGTTCTGGAAGGGACGAAAGTCCCTGGTCAGGACGTGTCGCGACGCCCGCAGAGCCCGGCGCGCGAAGGCGGGCCGGGCCCGGGACGAGGCCTGACGTCAGCCGGTCTTCTCGATCGGCACGCGCTTGGTCTCCTGCTTCTCCTCCGCCAGCGGGATGTCCACCTCCAGGATCCCGTCGTGGTAGACGGCCTTGACGTCCTTCTCCCCGGCGTTCGGCGGCAGCGGCACGGACCGGCTGAACTCGCCGTACCTGAACTCCGTGCGGTGCGGCTCGGACCGCTCCTCCTTGCGCTCGCCACGAATGGTCAGCACGCCATTGGAGACGACGACCTCGACGTCCTTCGTGGGGTCGATGCCGGGCAGTTCCGCGCGGACGATGTAGTGACCGTCCCTGACGGTGTCCTCGAACCGCACCATCTGGGCGCCCGAGTACGGCCGGCCGGCTCCCGCGAAGGGCGCCTCCAGCCAGTCCAGTAGATCCGGTACCAGGCCTCTGGACTCCCTGCGCGTCGGCATGGCCATGAGAACCTCCCTGGGTTGTCGAACCTTCACCTTCATCTGATGCCACGGCATGCGCCGCGGACACAGGCCGTAGGTCCCGAATGAGGAGGACATTCGCCCCTGCGGCGGTGGGTCACATGCGCCTGGCCTGCCCGGCGAGCTGGGCGACGTCCTCGGCGGCGTCCCCGGTCAGCTTGTCGGCCAGGTCGGCGAGCGCCCGGCCCGCGGCCAGCTCGTCACCGATCTCCGGCACGGGCCGGTCGACGGGGTTGCGCCGGGCGTACCCGACGCTCTCGTGCCTTCTGCCTCCACGAGTGAGCAGGACGGCGCGGGCGACTGTGCGGTCGTCGTTGTCGTCCTCGGTGATGTAGATCTCCACGGTCCACTGTTTGGCCTGCATGACAGCACCTCCTGCCGGTCTCCTCCCTCAACCATCTCTCACGCGGCGAGGTGCCCGGAACCCGGCCCCGGCCACTGTCAGCGGCGGTGGCCCTCGCGGGCGGCGGCCGGCTGGTGGACGGCCGCCGTGACCTCATCGGCCGGGTCGTGCGGGGCCTCGGGCACCTCATCGGCGAGGCGCAGCGAGGCGGCGACCGCCTCGCCGAGGCCCCGGAGGCGGTGCTCGGGAAGCTCGAGAAGCGTGACCTCCCCCGCCCAGGGGGCCGCCCGCGAGACCAGCGCCCTGGCCTGCTTCCTGGTGAGGTGCCCGCGCGCTCTGGTCAGGCCCTCCCGCCAGGTGTTGGCGAGCTTGCCGTGGGCGTTGTCCAGGATGCCCCGCAGCAGCCGGCCCGCCTCGTCCTGCGGCGCCGGCAGCCGTACGGCGTCCACGGCCTGCCCGGTGACGGTGATCTCGTACAGCGGGGACAGGGCGCGCAGGCCGGGCGCGGGCCCGGCGAGGAAGGTCCGCACCTGGCGGGCGCGGGTGGCGAGCAGCAGGCGGGGGAGCGCCGCCTCCAGCCCCGCGGGCACCGTGATCGCGACCCGGGCGGGGGAGGCGGCGTAGGGCTTGGCGAGCCAGGTGGAGTGCCTGGCCCTTGGAACCCGGGGGAGCACGTCCTTCGGCCAGTCGCCCACCAGCACCTCCGGCGCGAAGCCCTCTTCCAGGAAGGGACCTGACCCTTGCTCCGGGGCCGCCGGGGGGCCGGACGCCGGGCCCGGCGCCCCGGGGGACCGATCGGGTCCCGCGCCCTGTGGCGAGCCGGCCGGGCGGGATTCGACCGACTGCGGGCCGTGGGTGTAGATCGCCGTGCCGTAGCCGTCGGCCCGGGCGGCGATCGCCGGGCGGGTCTTGGTGGTGGGGCGCAGCACGTAGAGGTCGGCGGCCGAGCCGATGGCCTCCGCCCCGAAGTACCGGTTGAAGTCCGGATACATCGCCTCCAGGACGAGGTTGAGGTCGTGCAGGGCGCTCTGCACCTTCAGCGCCAGCATGGGGGTGCGCTCGCTCGCCCCGTAGGCGAGCAGCACCCGGCCCCGCTCGGGATCGGCGAGCCCCTCGGCCGCCCTGGCCACGAACAGCCCGACGCCCTCGGGCGTGTACGGCGGGTCCGTGATCGCCAGATCGGCCTGGCCGCGCGCCGACGGCGGCAGGCCGAGGCGCAGGTCGCCCCAGCGGGCGCGCACGTCCAGGTCCAGGCTCCGCGCCTGGTCGTCGATGTAGGCGAGGATGCGGTCGTCGACGTCCACCACGGTCACCTGGACGCCCGGATGGATCATCGCGACCGCCAGCGAGGTCAGGTCATGATCGCCGACGCACAGCAGCCGCGCCCCCGGCAGCCAGAACCGCGCGCCGAGCAGGAGCGCCCTGCGCACGACCGTCTCCGGCGTCGCGGCCACGTGGTCGAGCGCCTGCCGTGCCCGGGGCGCCCCCTCGATCAGCCGCTCCATGCGCTCGACGACCTCGGCGTGGGCGGGGAGCAGGTGGGCGACCGGGTCGGCGGGACCGGGAGAGCCGTCCTGGAGGAGGGCGCGGCACGCGCCGGCCTGCGCGGGCGTGAGCCGGAACCGCTCACCGGACCGCTGCGGCCCGATCTCGCGCAGGAGCGCCTCCACGCCGCGCCGGGAGGTCGCGCTCTCCCGTACCAGGTCGGCGAGGGTCCACCAGGCGCCGTCGCACAGCAGCGCCAGAGCCGCGCGGAACCGTCTGGCGTCCACCCCTGCCTCGGCCAGCAGCCTGGCCACTCCATCGGGCTCCATTCCGCAACCCTATCGGTGGCCCGCCCGGCGGCCGTGGCCCTCCCGGCGCCCGCCCGGGAGGGCTCCCCGGGCGTGTCCCGGCCGCTCGCGGGGGCGGTCATCACTAAACTCCCCCGGGGGCCGAATCTCGGGGGAGTGTGGGAACCCTCATGCTGCACGGCATAGATGTGTCCAACTGGCAGGGCGCCGTCGACTGGGCGGAACACGCCGGCGACGGCGTCGATTTCGGCTTCGCCAAGGCGACGGAGGGGACGCGCTTCACCGACAAGTGGTTCGCCCGCAACTGGGCGGCCATGCGGGAGAACTGGCTGGTCTGCGGCGCCTACCACTTCGGGCACCCCAAGGGCGACCCCGACGACCAGGTGCGCCACTTCCTGGACGTCCTCGACGCGGCGGGGGGCCTGCGCCGGGGCGACCTGATCGCCCTGGACCTCGAGCACTCCGGGCACCTGCCGCCCCAGGAGGTCGCCGCGTTCGCCCGGCGCTGGTGCCGGGTGCTGACCCTGTGCACCGGCGTCCGGCCGCTGATCTACACGTTCCTGTCGTTCGCCAAGAAGGGGTACTGCCAGGGGCTGGAGGACTACCCGTTGTGGATCGCCGCGCCGAGCCACCCCAAGGGCCGCCCCCTCGTGCCGCCGCCCTGGAACAGGTGGACGATCCACCAGTACGCGCACGGCCCCATCGACCGCAACGTCTTCCGGGGCACCCGCGCCCAGCTCACCGCGCTCGGCGCGCAGCCGCTGGACCGCCGCCGCAAGGCGTAGGGACCGGAGATGACCGGAGCCGGTTTCCCGGTAGCATCGGGCACGACAACCGGAGCAATCCCGTCCACGACTTCCTTGGAGCAATCGTGTCTGCCGCCCTCGAAATACGCATCACCCTCGCCGGAGCCGAGCGTGTGGTGGCGGGCGGTACGACGGCCGGCGAGGCGCTTGCGGCCGACGGCCGCACCGTCATCGCCGCGAAGATCAACGGGGAGCCGCGCGACCTGGCCACCTTGGTCGCCGACGGCGACATCGTCGAGCCCATCGCCATCGACAGCGAGGAGGGGCGGGCGATCCTGCGCCACTCCACCGCCCACGTGATGGCCCAGGCCGTGCAGGAGATCTTCCCCGGCGCCCGGCTCGGCATCGGGCCGCCGGTCGAGAACGGCTTCTACTACGACTTCGACGTCGAGCAGCCGTTCACCCCCGACGACCTCAAGCGCGTCGAGAAGCGCATGCGCGAGATCGTCAAGCAGGGCCAGACCTTCGCCAGGCGCGCCGTCTCCGACGAGGCCGCGCGCGAGGAGCTCGCCGCCGAGCCCTACAAGCTGGAGCTCATCGGGCTCAAGGGCGGCGCCGACGCCGAGGAGAGCGTGGAGGTCGGCGGCGGCCAGCTCACCATCTACGACAACCTCGACCCCAAGTCGGGCGAGCTGTGCTGGAAGGACCTGTGCCGCGGCCCGCACCTTCCCTCCACCCGGGGGATCCCGGCGTTCAAGCTCATGCGCTCCGGCGGCGCGTACTGGCGGGGCAGTGAGAAGAACCCGCAGCTCCAGCGCATCTACGGCACCGCCTGGGAGTCCCGCGACAAGCAGGACGAGTACCTCAAGCGGCTGGAGGAGGCCGAGAAGCGCGACCACCGCAAGCTGGGCGCCGAGCTCGACCTGTTCTCCTTCCCCACCGAGCTGGGCTCGGGTCTCGCGGTGTTCCACCCCAAGGGTGGCGTGATCCGCCGCATCATGGAGGACTACTCCCGGCGCAGGCACGAGGAGGCGGGTTACTCCTTCGTGAACACCCCGCACATCACCAAGGAGAACCTCTACCAGATCTCCGGCCACCTCGACTGGTACGCCGACGGCATGTTCCCGCCCATGGAGCTCGAGGGCGCGCGCTACTACCTCAAGCCGATGAACTGCCCCATGCACAACCTGATCTTCAGGTCGCGCGGGCGGTCCTACCGCGAGCTGCCGCTGCGCCTGTTCGAGTTCGGCACCGTCTACCGCTACGAGAAGTCCGGCGTGGTGCACGGCCTCACCCGCGTGCGCGGCATGACGCAGGACGACGCGCACATCTACTGCACCCGCGACCAGATGCGCGACGAGCTGAAGTCCCTGCTGCGCTTCGTGCTCGCCCTGCTGCGCGACTACGGGCTCGACGACTTCTACCTGGAGCTGTCGACCAAGGACCCGGTCAAGTTCGTCGGCACCGACGAGGACTGGGAGGAGGCGACCGAGACGCTGCGCGAGGTCGCCGAGTCCGAGAGGCTCGAGCTGGTGCTCGATCCCGGCGGCGCCGCCTTCTACGGGCCGAAGATCTCCGTGCAGGCCCGCGACGCCATCGGCCGCACCTGGCAGATGTCGACCATCCAGCTCGACTTCAACCTGCCGGAGCGCTTCGAGCTGGAGTTCCAGGGGGCCGACGGGTCGCGCCAGCGTCCCGTCATGATCCACCGTGCGCTGTTCGGGTCGATCGAGCGGTTCTTCGGCGTCCTGGTGGAGCACTACGCCGGGGCGTTCCCTCCCTGGCTGGCGCCCGTCCAGGTGATCGGCATCCCGATCTCCGAGGCCCACGTGTCCTACCTCGGCGACGTGGCCAAGAAGCTGCGCGAGCGGGGCATCCGGGTCGAGGTCGACTCCTCCGACGACCGCATGCAGAAGAAGATCCGCAACGCGCAGAAGGCGAAGGTGCCTTTCATGCTGCTCGCCGGCGACGAGGACATCGCCGCGGGCGCGGTCTCCTTCCGCTACCGCAGCGGCGAGCAGAAGAACGGCGTCCCGGTGGAGCAGGCGATCGCCGAGATCGTCGACGCCGTCGAGCGGCGCGTCCAGGTCTGACCGCGTGACCGAACGCCCGGGCGTCCGACGTCCGGGCGTTCGGCCGCCGCTCCGTTAGAAGGCCTCGGCGTGCTCGTCGTCGGACCCGGCCGGCCGCTCCTCGTCCGGAAGCCGTACATCGTCCACGGTCACGTTGACCTCCACCACCCGCATCCCGAGCATGTGGCTCACCGTGCGCGCCACGTTGACCTTGACGTCGCCGGCGACCTCCATGACGATGTGGCCGTACTCGATCACGATGGTGACGTCGACGGCGACCTGACGGTTGTCGATGCGAGCCCGCACGCCCTGGTTGGGGCGCTTGGCGCCGATGCCGATGCGGTCGCGCACCGATTCCAGCGCCCGCTCGAAGTCCCCGCCCAGGTCGGCGACCCCCATGACCTCGAGCGCGGCGAGGGCGGCGACCTTCTCCACGACCTCGTCGGCGACCTTGATGCGTCCCCTGACTCCGGCCCCGCTGTCGGACTCGTCGACGATCAGGCCGGGGCCGCTCGCGCCGGCGCCCGCGGGCCTGGTGGATCCGCCGAGCGGCGACTCCTGGAGGGAACGCCCGTTCTCGGGGAAGGACGAGGCGAGCACGTCATCAGGAGCCGCTTGCGAGGACTCCGCGTACCCCTCGTGAATGCCGTTTTCCGATTCCTCGGTGGAGACGGTGTCGGTCATTGAGTACCTCCGGCGTGGATGCCCCCCGCCTTCCGGCGGGAGGAGACGCGGTACGGTGCCGCGCTTCGGGGTGGGTGGTGTGGCCGTAGCCGTCGGCTCGTTGGAGCAGCCGAACGTGACGGTGGTGGATGCCAGCGGGGTCCAGGCGGCGGCTCCCCGTCCTGCCTGTCCGGCTTGCCGCCCGTGTGGGATTCTGCCGGAAACCCGCCCGGTTCGTCGCCTCTTGCGGGACGTGCCCGGTCGTCACCGTCCCGATGCCGCGCCCTATGCTGCAAGGCATGCAGGAGCCGATTGAGCAGCCCGGTGCCGGAGATCCCGACAACTTCCAGCGTCTGTGGACCCCGCATCGCATGGCCTACATCAAGGGAGAGAACAAGCCCACCGGAACGGGCCCGGGTGACGGCTGCCCGTTCTGCGAGATCCCCGAGATGAGCGACGAGGACGGGCTCATCGTCGCTCGCGGCTCCTCGGTGTTCGCGGTGCTCAACCTCTACCCGTACAACTCCGGGCACATGATGGTGTGCCCGTACCGCCACGTCGCCGACTACGCCGATCTGGACGCGGGCGAGACGGCCGAGCTGGCCGACTTCACCAAGCGCGCGATGCTGTCGCTGCGGAAGGCGAGCGGCGCGCAGGGGTTCAACGTCGGCATGAACCTCGGCCACGTCGCCGGGGCCGGCATCGCCAACCACCTGCACCAGCACGTCGTGCCCCGCTGGGGCGGCGACACGAACTTCATGCCGGTGGTGGGCCACACCAAGGTGCTCCCGCAGCTCCTCAAGGACACCCGCGACCTGCTCGCCGACGCCTGGCCGGCCGGCTGACCGCCGGACCCGCGATCAGGGCCCGCTCCGGGCCTGAGCGGTCTCATGGGTCTCAGGCCGCCAGTGTGTGAGGTCGTCAGAGCTCAGGTCGTCAGGGGGCTCAGCACCGGAGAAGCGGGACGCGGCGACGACCCCGGCGCGAGCGCGCGGATGCCCGCCGACAGCACGAGCGGGACGGCCAGCGCCAGCGCCATCGACAGCACCGCGGCGCCCGAGTCGTTCACCAGCATGCCGACCACGCCGCTGACCAGGGCTCCGATGAGGCCCGCGCGCAGCATCGGCGCGCGCTCGAACGCCACCGGCAGCACTCCGGCGCTGGCGGTGCCCGGGCGCAGCAGCGCGAAGACCAGGAACGCGAAGGCGGCGATGACGATCGGCATGAGGTTGGGCGACAGCAGCGTGCTGAGCATGGCCGCCAGCTTGCGCAGGATCACCGGCAGGAACGTCCCGTCGATCACCTGACCCGCGAACCGCCCGAGGTGGGTCTGGGACGCGGGCGGCCGCAGGTGGTCGAGATAGGCGATGCCCATCACCAGCACGCCGCCCGCCGCGCAGAAGGCCCCGAGCTTGACCACCGACACCCGCCTGCCGGCCACCAGCAGCGCCGTGACCGCGATGCCCGGCACGAAGGCGATCACGCCGCCGAAGTCGCTGCCGACCCCGGGCCAGCCGCCGAGGATCATCGCGAAGCCGCCCAGCCCGGCCACCAGGGCGATGGCCGCCCGGCGGTGGCCCGCCCGCACGAGCCCGTCGGCGACCGCCGTCGTCAGCAGGAGCACGGCGGTGGCGAGCAGCGCGAAGGGGATGTTGCCGAGGCCGTAGTACCGCGCCCCGACGACGCCGGTGTAGCCCATGATGCTGTTGAGCTGCAGCGGCGTGCCGGTCAGCAGGTCGCCCACCAGCACGGCGGCCGTGACGCCCGCCACCACCGAGGGCGGCCCGAGCACGCCGGCCGCTCCGGGGCGGCCGCGCAGCCGCGACCACAGGGCCGGAGCGGCGAGGGCGATCCCGGTCAGCGCGGCGGCGCAGAGCAGGACGCCCGACACCAGCGTGAACGCCGGCACGGCCGCGCGCTCCCATGGCGTGAGGTTCACCAGGTAGGTCGAGACCGGCAGCGACGCCAGGCCGATCGCGGCGACCCGCACCCCGCCGAGGCCGCGGCGGCGGCGCAGCAGCAGGAACGCGACCGCGTAGAAGAGCACCTGGAGCACGGCGAGGCCGGTGAAGAACGGCCCCCCGACGCCCCGGATGGTCTGCCCGGCGATGTCGGCCTGGCGCAGCTCCGCGGCGCCGTCCTCGACGGTCGACGTGCGGCTCGCGCTCCAGGGCGCCCCGATGACGGTCGCCGGGACGGCCGCTCCGGCGGCCTTGAGGATCGTCGCGGTGACGTCGGGCAGGATGACCATGTCGTCCCGGTGGGTCGACGCCGCTCCGAGCAGGTGGCCCTCGGCGCCGTCGGCCCGCCACATGGCGACCCGCAGGTGCGGCTCGGAGCCGTGGTCGGCCAGCCCGGCCAGCAGCACGGTGGTGCCGGGGGGCAGCGCGCCGAGCACGGCGCCGGTCTTGGCGTCCGCCGCCTGGATCGCGGTCTCGCGCTGGGCGGGGGAGAGCTTCTCCGGCACCTCCGCCAGCCGCTCCCCGTCGATGTAGGGACGGACCAGGTCGTCGACGTCGACGGCCAGCACGGGGCAGGCCGTCCAGTCGGTGACCGCGCCGGGTGAGGGCGCGTAGACGTCGACGCCTCCGGACCGGTCGGCCAGCGCGAGCGCCGCGCCGGGGCCGACCGCCATGGTGCAGCGGCCGGCGGCGTGGAGGGCGGTGCCGAGCGTTCCGGCGTAGGTGGCCTCGCGCACGGTCCACAGCCAGTCGAACCCGGGGACGACCCCCTTGCCGCCCTGCTGTTCCACGGCGGGCGGCGGCCCGCACCGGGACCCGACCGAGGAGCGCACGCCGGAGGAGACCGTCAGCCACCCGTCGTAGGGGCAGGTCGTCCGGCCGACGGTGCGCACCGACAGCGACCCGACCGCGCTCTGGGCGGCCAGGCGCCACAGGTTCGGGGTGTCGGTGGCGTTCACGTCGTGCCAGTGGAGCCCGGGCACGCCGATCAACGCCACCCGGCCCGGAGCGTCATTCGCCTGTGCCGGAGCGTCCGCCCGCGCGGCGGCGGAGGCCGTGATCAGCCCGAACATGATCACCGCCAATGCGCTCAGCGCCCGCCTCACCACTGACGACCTCCCCTGACTCCACCTGAGAACCCTGGAACCGTACGGGAAACCAGGTCGCCCGGTCCAGGGAATCGCGTTGAACATCGTTGGAAGCCGCGGCGTGCGGCGCCCCCCGGAGTGGGCGGGGGACGCGCGCCGGGGTCAGGGAAGGACGGCGGTGGCGGGCTTGCTCTCGTTGCCGAGGCGGTCCAGGGCGGTCACCAGGTAAGTGCCGCCGGCCCTGACGGCGTAGGACTGCTCCGCCGCGCCGGTCGCGGGGACCACGGCGAGCAGGTTGCGGCCGTCGGCGGTCGCGCAGTCGCCGGCCTTCGCCCCCGCCACCCGGTAGACGGCGTAGGCGCGGGCGCCCGCGGAGGCCTGCCACAGCAGCGCCTCGCCGGACCGGCGCAGTCCGGCCGGCGTGGCCGGGGCCCTGCCCCCGCGGTCCTTCATAAGGGGTGGCAGCGCGGGACGGGAGTAGTGGTCCCTGACGATCCTGTCGAGCACTCCGAGCGGGTTCTTGCCGAGCTGGGCCGCGCTGAAGTAGACGTCCCCCTTGACCTCGGGGTGGTCGCGGTTGAGCGTCAGGTGGGCGGGCAGCTCGCCGGCCCTGGTCCAGGCCGGGCTGTCCTTGGTGCCCACGCGGTAGAGCGCCTGGCCGATGTACAGGTGCACCCCGGTGCCCTTGACCTGGTCCGCCCACCACGGCACCAGCTTGGCGTAGTCGGCGGCGGCGAAGCCGCGCGGCCAGTAGAGCTGCGGCATGACGTAGTCCACCGACCCGGCCTTGATCCATGCCCGGGCGTCGGAGTAGATCGCGTCGTAGGCCGACAGGCCCTTGGTGTCCGAGCCCGACGGGTCGTCGGACTTGTTGCGCCAGATGCCGAACGGGCTGATCCCGAACTTGACGTACGGCTTGGCCGCGTGGACGGCCTTGCCGACCTGGGCGACGAGCTTGTCGACGTTGTCGCGCCGCCAGTCGGCCAGCGACATCCCCTTGCCGTACTTTGTAAAGGCCTCGGCGTCGGCGAACTTCGTGCCCTTGCCGGGATAGGGATAGAAGTAGTCGTCGAAGTGCACGCCGTCGATGTCGTACCGCTGCACGACGTCCTTGATCACCTTGACGGTGTACGACCGCACCTCCGGCAGGCCCGGGTTGTAGTACACCTTGCCCTCGTGCCGGACGACCCACTCGGGGTGCAGGCGCGCGGGGTGGTTCTCCGGCAGCTTGGCCAGGTCGTCCTTGTCGGCCGCGCGGTAGGGGTTGAACCAGGCGTGGAACTCCAGGCCGCGCTTGTGCGCCTCGGCGATCAGGAAGGGGAGCGGCTCCCAGCCCGGGTCGCCGCCCGGGGTGCCGGTCAGCCACTGCGACCACGGCTCGTAGGGGGACTGGTAGATCGCGTCGGAGGCCGGGCGGACCTGGACGAACACCGCGTTGAGGTTGCGCTTGACCGCGTTGTCGAGGATGCGGACGTACTCCGCCTGCTGGTGCGCGGCGTCCAGGCCGGTCTTAGACGGCCAGTCGATGTTGTGCACCGTCGCGATCCACACGCCGCGTAGCTGCCGCTTGGGATACTTGGGGCTCACCTGGCACGCCTCCGCTGCGGCGGGACGGGCCGCCGCCCGCGCCGCGGGCTTGGCCTCACCGCCCGCGGGAGCGGTGCCCTGACCGAAGAAGTAGGCGACGCCGGTGGTGACCACCGCCATGGTCGTGGCGGCGAGCAGAGGCCGATGTCCGTTTCGCATGGGACATCAGTCTGGCATCGGCAAAGCGATGGTAATGCCCGATAAAAGAAATCGTATTGTGATGCGGGGGTGACTCGCGGGATCTCTGGGGCCGATGTGGCGGGGGTGAACCGGCCGGTCCCGCAGCCGGGGCCTGCTCCCGCCGCTCCGTGATCGCGCCGGGAGCAGGGAGTTCGCTCCCGCATCCCCGCGCTGGCCCGCGGTGCGCGTCCTGGCCCATGGAACGCCCACCAGGACGAGGTGACAACTGCCTTACCCGCCCCGTTCCCGCCGCGACACGCGCGACGGGAACGGAGCGATCGGTTCAGCACTAGTCCGCGGCCGACCTGAGCTTGTCGGCCAGGTGGGACGGCAGGGGCTCGTACCGCAGGAAGCTCCGCTGGAAGGTGCCCGTGCCGTGCGACATTGACCGCAGGTCGATGGCGTACCGGGTGATCTCCAGCTGGGGCACCTCGGCCTTGACCAGCGTGCGCCCGGTGCCCACCGGCTCGGTGCCGAGGACCCGCCCCCTGCGCGAGGACAGGTCGGACATCACCGCGCCGACGTGCTCGTCCTCGACGAGCACCGACAACTCGTCCACCGGTTCGAGCAGCAGCGCGGGCACCTTGGCCGCGGCCTCCTTCAAGGCGAGCTGCCCGGCGATCTGGAAGGCCATGTCGGAGGAGTCCACCGAGTGCGCCTTGCCGTCGTACAGCGTCACCCGGATGTCCACGACCGGGTAGCCGGCGAGCACGCCGCGCTCCATCTGGGCCCGCACGCCCTTCTCGACCGAAGGGATGAACTGCCTCGGCACCACCCCGCCCACGATCTTGTCGACGAACTCGAACCCGCCGCCCGACTGCAGCGGCTCGACCTCGACGTGGCAGATGGCGTACTGCCCGTGCCCACCGGTCTGCTTGACGTTGCGTCCCATGCCCTGGGCCTTGCCGCCGAAGGTCTCGCGCAGCGGGACCCGCAGCTCGATGCGCTCGACCTCGACGCCGTGGCGCTTGGCCAGGTGGTCCAGCAGCACATCGGCATGGGCCTCGCCCATGCACCACAGGACGAGCTGGCGCGTCTCGGCGTTGTTCTCAAGGCGCAAGGTCGGGTCCTCGGCCACCAGCCGCCCGAGGGCCTGCGACAGCTTGTCCTCGTCGGCCTTGGACCTGGCCCGGATGGCGACCGGCAGCAGCGGGTCGGGCATCGCCCAGGAGGTCACCAGCAGCGGGTGGTCCTTGTCGGACAGGGTGTCGCCCGTCTCGGCCCTGCTGAGCTTGGCGACCGCGCAGATGTCGCCGGCCACGCACTTGGTGGTCGTGCGCTGGAGCTTGCCGAGCGGCGAGGACAGGGCGCCGATGCGCTCGTCCACGTCATGGTCCTCATGCCCGCGCTCGGCCAGGCCGTGGCCCGAGACGTGGACCACCATGTCGGGCCGCAGGGTGCCCGAGAAGACCCGGACGAGGCTGATGCGCCCGACGTAGGGGTCGCTGGTGGTCTTGACGACCTCGGCGACGAGCGGCCCGTCGGGGTCGCACGCCAGGCCGGGCACCGGCCGGCCGTCGATCGTCGTGATCTCCGGCAGGGGGTGCTCCATCGGCGAGGGGAAGCCCGAGGTGATCACCTCAAGGAGCTCCTGCATGCCGACCACCGCGCCGGAGCCCGGCATCGCGCACGTCGCGAGCACGGGATAGAAGCCGCCCCTGGCCACGGCCTTCTCCAGGTCGTCGATCAGCACCTTGGTGTCGATCTCCTCCCCGGAGAGGTAGCGGTCCATGAGGGACTCGTCCTCGCTCTCCTGGATGATGCCCTCGATCAGCGTGCCCCGGTAGGCCTCGATCTGCTCCTGGTAGCCCGCGCCCGGCTCGTTCTCGGTGCGCGTGCCGGTGGCGTAGTTGAAGAACTTCTGCGAGAGCAGCCCGATCAGGCCGTTCACGTGCCCGTTGGTCACCACGGGCAGGTACAGGGGCGCCACGCCGTCGCCGAAGAGGTCCTGGCAGGTGGCCACCACGTCGTCGAAGTCGGCGCGCTGGTGGTCGATCTTGGTGATGACGACCGCGCGCGGCATGCCGACGGCGGCGCACTCCTCCCACAGCATGCGCGTCAGCCCGTCGATGCCCTCGGCCGCCGAGACCACGAACAGGGCCGCGTCGGCCGCGCGCAGGCCCGCCCGCAGGTCGCCGACGAAGTCCGCGTACCCGGGGGTGTCCAGCAGGTTGATCTTGATGCCGTTGTGCGTCACCGGTGCGACGGACAGGTTGACCGAGCGCTGCTGGCGTACCTCGACCTCGTCGAAGTCGCTGACCGTGGTGCCTTCCTCCACCCGGCCCGTGCGCTGGATGGTGCCCGTCGCGGCCAGCAGGGCCTCGACGAGCGTCGTCTTCCCCGATCCGGAATGGCCGACCAGCACGACATTGCGTACCGCATCCGGCCGGTCGGCCGAGGGTGCCCTGCCCGCGGCTCCCGATGGTCCGCCCGTGGTTCTCTCCGGCACGTCGCCTCCCGCGTCTCGCCGTGGGATGCGGCCGCACGCGGCCACATCGTCCGCCGCCGCGCCCGCCGCCCGAGAGAGCGCGGTGCATTCACCCTTCACCCCCATGGCGCGGATCACAAGAGGCAACAGGCAAAAGTGCTCGCGAAATGACGCCTGAACTTGCCCGTGTGTTCGACGGCGCGTTCCCCTCTCGTCTCCTTACCTTCCCCGTTTCACGGCTCCGCCACCCGATGCGCTCCCGCGGGCTCGCCCGAACCTGGTCGAGCCACTGGTGGGGCCGGGTGGGGGGCTTCGTTCGAACCACCTGCCTCACGTGGCCTACGATCGGACGGCGATGTTGAAGCTCCTGCGCCCCGCCGTCACCCGTGTGCTCACCCCGCTCGGCCGGGCGCTCGCCCGCCGGGGGATCAGCCCGAACCTCATCACCGTCCTCGGCACGCTCGGGGTCGCGGCCGGGGCTCTGGGCTTCTATCCGCGCGGCCAGTTGTTCGCGGGCTCGGTCGTCATAACCGTCTTCGTCCTGGCGGACCTGCTCGACGGCGTCCTTGCGAGGATGACCGGCACCGGAAGCACCTTCGGAGCGTTCCTCGACTCGACCCTCGACCGCGTCGGCGACGCCGCCGTCTTCTCCGGGCTGATCCTCTGGTTCATGTCCAGCGGCCAGAGCGTCCTCGCGGGCGTCGCGCTGTTCTGCCTGGTCGCCGGGGCCGTCGTGTCCTACGCCAAGGCGCGCGCCGAAGGCCTCGGCCTGAACTGCGACGTCGGCCTGGCCGAACGGGGAGAACGGCTGCTGGTCGTGCTCGTGGCCGCCGGTCTCGGCGGCCTGGGGGTGCCCTACATCCTGGCCGCGGGGCTGTGGCTCCTCGCCGCCGCGAGCGCGTTCACCGCCGGGCAGCGGATTCTCCACGTTTACCGCCAGACGGTGCCAACATGAACGTACGTGCTCTCGCACCGACGATGACTTCCTGACCCACTTCTGGGGGTGACCTCGCGTTGATTGATCGGCTCGTCGCCTGGGCTTTCCACCTCGGCTGGGTGCTCGTGCCCAAGCTGCCCGAGCCGGTGGCCGCGTGGGTCTTCCGTTCCATCGCCGACTTCATGTGGTGGCGGCACGGCAAGCTTGTGCGCCGCCTCGAATCCAACCTGGCCCGGGTCACGGGCAAGGATGTCGCCGACCCCTCGATCCGCGACCTCAGCAGGGCCGGCATGCGGTCCTACTTCCGCTACTGGCTGGAGGCGCTGCGCCTGCCGGTGATCAGCAAGGAGCGCATCCTCACCGGCATGCACGACATCGACGGCGAGCGCATCTTCTCCACCGTGGACGGCGGCCGGGGCATCGTCCTGGCCCTGCCGCACATGGGCAACTGGGACCTCGCAGGCGCCTGGCTGATCCACAAGGGTTACCCCTTCGCCACCGTCATGGAGCGGCTCAAGCCCGAGTCGCTGTACGAGCGGTTCGTCGCGTTCCGCGAGAGCCTCGGCATGGAGGTGCTGCCGCTCACGGCCAAGGGAGGCGGCACCGCCCACGCCTTCGGCACCCTCGCCCAGCGGCTGCGCGCCGGCCGCCCGGTCTGCCTGCCCGCCGAACGCGACCTCACCGAGAAGGGCATCGAGGTCGACTTCTTCGACGGCCGCACCCGCATGGTCGCCGGCCCCGCGCTCCTGGCGATCCAGACCGGCGCCGCGCTCCACCCGGCCACGCTGTGGTTCGAAGGCGACGACTGGGGGGTGCGCATCCACGAGGAGATCCCCGTCCCCGCCGAGGGCAGCCGTCAGGAGAAGGTCGCCATCATGACCCAGGCCATGGCGCGGGTCTTCCAGGAAGGCATCTCCGAGCACCCCGAGGACTGGCACATGCTCCAGCGCCTGTGGCTCGACGACCTGGAGCCCCGGTGACGGCACTCGCGTTCCGCCAAGCCGAAGCCGAAGTGAGGCCCCGATCCGGGGCCGCGGTGCAGGTGACGGCGGCCCGGCCGGCCGCGGTGAGTGCGCCATGAGGGTCGGCATGGTCTGCCCCTACACCTGGGACGTCCCCGGCGGCGTCATGGCCCACGTCCGCGACCTGTCCGAGGCGCTCATCGCCGACGGCCACCACGTGTCGGTGCTCGCCCCGGCCTCCGACGACGCGCCCCTGCCGTACTACGTGACCTCGGCCGGCCGGGCCGTCCCCGTGCCGTACAACGGCTCGGTGGCACGCCTGGCCTTCGGCTTCCTGTCGGCCGGGCGGGTGCGCAAGTGGCTGCGCGAGGGGTTCGACGTGCTCCACGTCCACGAGCCCGCCGTCCCATCGGTGGGCCTGCTCGCCTGCTGGGCCGCGCGCGGCCCCATCGTCGCCACCTTCCACGCCTCCTACCAGCGCTCGCGCGCCGTGTCGGTCACCGCGCCGGTGCTGCACACCGCGCTGGAGAAGATCACCGGCCGCATCGCCGTGTCGGACGCCGCGCGCAAGACGCTGGTGGAGCACATGGGCGGCGACGCCGTCCTCATCCCCAACGGCGTCACGGTGAGCCGGTACGCCGACGCCGAGCCCCTGCCCGGGTGGGGCCCCGACGGCGGCGTCATCGGGTTCCTCGGCCGCATGGACGAGCCGCGCAAGGGCCTGCCGGTGCTGCTGGAGGCGTTCGCGCTGATCGCCCCGGAGCGTCCCGGCCTGCGGCTGCTCGTCGCCGGGCCCGGCGACGCCGACGAGGTGCTCGCCAAGGTCCCCGCGCCGCTGCGCGACCGGGTCGGCCTCCTCGGCATGGTGAGCGAGGAGGACAAGGCCCGCGCCTATCACTCCGTCGATGTCTTCTGCGCCCCGAACACCCACGGCGAGAGCTTCGGCATCGTGCTCGCCGAGGCCATGGCGGCCGGGGCCACCGTGCTCGCCAGCGACATCCCCGCCTTCCGCAAGGTGCTCGGGGAGGGCCAGGCGGGTGCGCTGTTCACCACCGGCGACGCCGGCTCCCTCGCCCGCGAGGCCGCGGCCCTCCTCGACGATCCCGGGCGGCGCGTCAAGCTCGCGGACGAGGCCCGCGTGGCCGTGCGCAAGTACGACTGGTCCACCGTGGCCCGCGACGTCGTGCGCGTCTACGAAACGGTCACGGCGACCGCGACGGGCGGCGTCGAAGAAGAACGGCGCGGCGCTGTCCTATGATCCCTATGCGCCCTGTGACCGTGATCGACTTCATCGTGCCGGGTGAGGACCCATGACCACCATGACCATCAGCCTGCTGGTCGGCGCGGTCGTCGTGCTGGCCGCCGTCTACATCTCCTGGCGGGCCGGGCGGCTCGACCGGATGCACATCCGCCTGGAGACCGCCCGGGCCGCCCTGGACGCCGCGCTGATCAGCCGGGCCGCCGTCTGCATGGAGCTGGCCGCCTCACGGGTGCTGGACCCCGCGACGAGCCTGGTGCTGGCCGCGGCCACCCACGAGGCCCGCACGGCGGGGCCGGAGGAGCGCGAGCACGCCGAGAGCGACCTGTCGCGCACGATCAGGGCCGTGATGGACCAGGAACGCTTCCGGGAACGCCTCGTCGAGACCCCGGACGGGTCCGACCTGATCGCCGAGCTGGACACCGCCGTGACCAAGGTGATCTACTCCCGCCGTTTCTACAACAACGCCGTCGACGTGACCCGCCGCGCCCAGCGCCGCTGGCTCGCCCGCACCCTCCGCCTGGCCGGCCACACCGACACTCCGTCCTACTTCGAGATCGACGACGCCGAACCCACCTCCTTCGCCCAGCAGGCCTGAACACCCTCCCCCCGTGGCCGCCCAACGCCATATGTTCGGCTTGTGGCGCGTATCGCTGCTCTATGCCGGGATGGCGCATACCGGAGTATGCTTGTGCCATGTCCGGTACCACGCGCATCACGGTCACCCTGCCGTCAGAGCAGGTGGCCGAGTTGAGGAAGCTGACCGACAACGTGTCCGGTTACGTGGCCGAGGCGGTGGCCCGTCAGATCCGGCACGAACTCCTCGCGGCCGACCTGCGCCGGCACCAGGAGGAGCACGGTGCCTTCACCGACGAGGAACTGTCGGCGGCCAAGGGCAGGATCTTCGGTGCCGGAGAGGCCACCGGACCGGCGAGCGCTGCGTGAATGAGCACGTCGAGACGGTCGTCCTCGATTCTCAAGGCGTCTCGGCCTGGATCAACCAAGATCGTAAGCTGCTCGCGATGTTGCAGATCTTCCATGCGATGGGATCGGACCTCGTCGTCAGCGCGAACACCATCGTGGAGGTCGTGCACGCACGGGTGAACCTGCCCCGGCTGCAGTGGGTCTTGTCCCGGGTCAAGGTGGAGCCGGTCACCGAGCAGGCCGCGAAGGCGTCGGCGGAGCTGCTCAAGAGCGCTGGACTGCACGGACACAAGTACGCGGTCGACGCGACCGTCGCCGAGGCGGCGCTTCGCCAGCCGGGCCCAGTGGCGATGCTGACCTCCGATATCGATGACATGGCAAAGCTGTGCGGCGGCCGAGTCCGGCTGATCGGTATCTGACGTCACTCCCTCAGCTCCCGACCTATCAGCCTTTCAGGTCGTGGACCCGGGCCTGATCCGGTCAGGGCAGGAGGCGGGCTCGGTGGCGGGCTCGGCCGGTGGCGGTTCGTCAGTGACCGGGATCGCTCCAAAGGCGGCCCGGCTCCGATCAAGCTGTGAATCACCGAAAGTTTGGCCGTACCTGCGGAAACCTGTTGCCGACCATCGGTAAGCTCATGGCGATTTCATGCAGAATCGGGAGGAGCCGGGCTGTGCAGGTAAAACGGGTGATTGGCATCGCGCTTGCGGGAACCGCCGTTCTAGCGCCCGCCGTGGCCTGCTCGTCTTCGGGCGGCGGCGCCTCGCCCGCCGCTCAGGGGGCGGAGCCCGTCCCCTCCGCCTCGGCGTCGCCTGCCCCGCCGCCCGAGCATCCGTTCACCGGCCAGCCGGTGGCGGGCCGCAGGCCGGTGCTCGCGGTCAAGATCGAGAATACCTCGTCGGGCAAGCCGCAGCTCGGCCTGCGCAGCGCCGACCTGGTATACATCGAGCAGGTCGAGGGCGGCCTGACCCGCCTCATGGCGGTCTTCTCCTCGAAGTTCCCCGCGAAGATCGGCCCGGTGCGCAGCGCCCGCATCTCCGACCTGCACCTGCTGCCGATGTTCGGCAAGCCGGCCCTGGCCTACTCGGGCGTGCAGAGCAAGATGGTCCCCCTGGTGCAGCGAGCCTCGCTGTTCGACGTCTCCGACAGCGCCGCGCCGGGCGCCTACTTCCGCCAGTCGGGCCGCGTCGCCCCCTACAACCTGTTCGCCGACACCAAGAAGCTGCTGGCGAAGGCGCCGAAGGCCAGCAAGGCGGACGACATCGGCTTCACCTTCGGGGACGCGCCCGCTGGCGGAACCCCCAAAAAGTCATTTAACGTAAAATATCCGGCGGCGCGCTTCACGTTCACCTGGTCGGCCGACCAGAAGCGCTGGCTGGTGACGCAGGACGGCAAGAAGGACATGGCGGCCGAGGGCGGCCAGCTGGGCGCCCCCACCATCGTGGTCCAGTACGCCAAGACCACCAGGTCGGAGTTCCACGACTTCACCGGCAGCTACACGCCGCTGATCCACACGACCGGCACCGGCAAGGCGGTCGTCCTGCGCGACGGCAAGGCCTACAAGGCGGAATGGTCGCGCTCGTCGGAGAAGGTGGGCACGATGTTCACCACCGAGGGCGGCGAGCCGATGACCTTCAGCCGGGGCCAGGTGTGGATCGTGCTGGCCGCGCCCAAGCCCGTACAGCCCTAGCCGCCGCCCGGCCCCGCGTCCGACCGGCGGCGACCGGCCATGATCGGCGGTGATCGGCTCCCTGTGACCGCCGCTCCGGCGGACCGCCGGCCGGGCCGGATCGTCCAACATGTCCAAAGACGACGTCAACTTGTGACGATCTGGAGCGTCAAGGGCCGGGCTGATCAGCGCCTAACATGGGACGGGAACCCATTGTCGCGCTCGTGAGGTAAGACCGTGTCCAGCAGCACCCCCGAAGTCACCGACACCGCCGTCACCGGCACCGCCCGCGTGAAGCGCGGTATGGCCGAGATGCTCAAGGGCGGCGTCATCATGGACGTCGTCACCCCGGAGCAGGCCAAGATCGCTGAGGACGCCGGCGCGGTCGCCGTCATGGCCCTCGAGCGTGTTCCGGCCGACATCCGCGCCGAGGGCGGCGTGTCGCGCATGAGCGACCCCGACATGATCGACGGCATCATCGCCGCCGTCTCGATCCCGGTCATGGCCAAGGCCCGCATCGGCCACTTCGTCGAGGCGCAGGTCCTGCAGGCCATCGGCGTCGACTATGTCGACGAGTCCGAGGTGCTCACCCCGGCCGACGAGGCCAACCACATCGACAAGTGGGCCTTCACGGTTCCCTTCGTCTGCGGGGCGACCAACCTCGGCGAGGCCCTGCGCCGCATCGCCGAGGGCGCCGCGATGATCCGCTCCAAGGGCGAGGCCGGCACCGGCAACGTCGTGGAGGCCACCCGCCACATGCGGCAGATCCGCGGCGACATCAAGCGCCTGGCCGCCCTGGACGAGGCCGAGCTCTACGCCGCCGCCAAGGAGCTGCGCGCTCCGTACGAGCTCGTCGCCGAGATCGCCAAGACCGGCAAACTGCCCGTCGTGCTGTTCACCGCGGGCGGCATCGCCACCCCGGCCGACGCCGCGATGATGATGCAGCTCGGCGCCGAGGGCGTGTTCGTCGGCTCGGGCATCTTCAAGTCCGGCGACCCGGCCAAGCGGGCCGCGGCCATCGTCAAGGCCACCACCTTCTACGACGACCCCGACGTGATCGCCAAGGTGTCCCGCGGCCTGGGCGAGGCCATGGTCGGCATCAACCTGGCGACCCTCCCCGAGTCGGAGCGCCTGGCCACCCGGGGCTGGTAGCCGTCCCGGGTCGGCCCGGGTCGGCCTGCGCCACCCCGGGTCGGCCCACGCCACTCCGGGTCACGGCGCCCGGCCACCCAGGGCTGGTAGCCTTCACGCCTTCCCGGTGCCGTCTTCCCGGTGCCGCCTTCCGCGGCCGCCGGGAAGGCGTTGCGCCGATCGGCGCTGATCGTCCGGAAATATCCCCTCTGACCTGGGTGTGGCTATACCCGGCGTTTGCTGTGGATAGTTGATGATCGTCATGTGATCGACAGGCGATCGTTCCTCGTGATGGGGCTGGCATCGGGCGTGCCGGGGGTACCACCCCTGCGCGCCCCCTACGGCGAGCCCTTCACGCTTGGCGTGGCCTGTGGCGATCCGGCCCCCGACGGTTTCGTGGCATGGACCCGCCTGGCCCCGGTCCCGCTCGCCGAGGACGGCTTCGGTGGCATGCCCCCGGTGCCCGTGCCGGTCTACTGGGAGGTCGCGACCGACCCCGCCTGCGCCAAAGTCGTACGGCGCGGCACGGAGGAGGCCGTACGCGAGTGGGCCCACGCCGTGCACGTCGAGGTCGGCGGACTGGAGCCGGCCCGCGAATACTGGTACCGCTTCAAGGCCGGGCCGTACATCTCGCCGATCGGCCGCGCGGTGACCGCCCCCGCCGCCGGCGCGCCCGTCAAGACGCTCACCATGGCGGTGACCTCCTGCGCGAACTACCAGCACGGGCACTTCACCGCCTACACCAGGATGGCGCAGGAGCGTCCCGACCTGATCCTGCACCTCGGCGACTACATCTACGAGTACGGCAAGGACGAGCAGCCGTGCCCCGGCGGCAACGTGCGCGAGCACGAAGGACCCGAGGCCAAGACGCTGACGGACTACCGGCGCAGGCACGCCCTGTACAAGACCGACCCCGATCTGCGGGCGGCCCACGCGGCGGCGCCATGGGTGCCGATCATGGACGATCACGAGGTCCGCAACAACTGGACGGGCCTGCTGGAGGCGCCCAGGCGCGAGGCCGCGTTCCGCGCCTACTACGAGCACATGCCGCTCCGCCGGAGCGCGATGCCGCAGGGCCCCTCGATCCGCCTCTACCGGCGCCTGAGGTGGGGGAGCCTCGCCACCTTGCACCTGCTGGACACCCGCCAGTACCGCGACCGCGCCCTCTGCGGCTCCGGCTTCAGCGAGTGCCCGAAGTCGGAGGACCCCGGCCGCACGATCACCGGGACCGAGCAGGAACGGTGGCTGCTGGAAGGGTTCCGCGAGTCCAAGGCGCGCTGGGACATCATCGGCCAGCAGGTCTTCTTCGGCAGGCGCACCAAGTACCCCCCGCCGGAACTGGTCGTGCGGCAGGACGCCTGGGACGGCTACTCCGGATCGCGCACCAGGGTCACGCGCGGCTGGGTGGACGCCGGGGTCCGCAACGCCGTGGTGCTGACCGGCGACGTGCACTCCCACTGGGCCGGCGACCTCGCCCTGGACTACGACGACGAGGACTCGCCTCTCGTGGGTTCCGAGCTGGCCGTCACCTCGATCAGCAGCGGCGGCGACGGCCACGACCACGACCGGGCCAGGGACGCGCTGCTCGACACCAACCCGCACCTGAAGTTCCACCTGCGGCGGCGGGGATATCTCCTGCTCAAAGTGGAGCCGACCGCGATCGCCGCCGACTTCAAGATCGTGCGCTACGTGAGCACCCCCGGTGCTCCGGCGCTCACCGCCGCGGGCTTCACCGTCGCCGACAAGCTGCCCGGCCTCATCCGGCAGGCCTGAGGCCCGAGGGGAAGCCCGGGGCCGTTTGGGACGTTGTTCCGCATGGCCGTACGCTTCGGGTCGTATGCGTCCAGCGGAACCGCATGCGCCGTACCCCCGTCCAGGCCGCGTGCCCGTGTCCCCCGTGGATCGCCGATCGCCTCCGCGAAGCGCCAGGGGACGGCGCGAGGCCGTGCCTGGCGCGACCTTGGGCGTCCGAGCGACGAACGAAAGTGATCGAGAGGAAGACCGGTGACCTCTGCGCCGACGATCGGCGTGCTCGCCCTCCAGGGCGACGTGCGTGAACACGCCCGCTCCCTCGAGGCGGCCGGAGCCAGGGCCGTGACCGTTCGCCGCCCGGCGGAGCTTGAGGCCGTGGACGCGCTGGTCGTGCCCGGCGGCGAGTCCACGACCATGTGGAAGCTCGCCGAGGCGTTCGAGCTGCTCGAACCGTTGCGGCTGCGCGTGAAGTCGGGCATGCCGACCTACGGCTCCTGCGCCGGGATGATCATGCTGGCCGACCGCATCGAAGGCGGCATCGAGGGCCAGCAGACCCTCGGCGGCCTCGACATGGTGGTGCGCCGTAACGCCTTCGGCCGCCAGGTCGACTCTTTTGAGGCATCCTTGGACTTCGCGGGACGCGGTCTGATGCGCGCCGTCTTCATCAGGGCCCCCTGGGTCGAGTCCGTCGGCGCGGATGTCGAGGTGCTGGGTCTGGCCGAGCCGGGGGATAGGATCGTCGCGGTCCGGCAGGGACCTCTGCTCGCGACGTCCTTCCACCCTGAGCTGACCGGGGACACGCGGGTTCATTCGTATTTTGTCGAGATGGTGAGGGAGCTCTAGCCGATGTCCGGCCACTCCAAATGGGCGACGACGAAGCACAAGAAGGCCGTGATTGACGCCAAGCGCGGCAAGCTCTTCGCGAAGCTCATCAAGAACATCGAGGTGGCGGCCCGTACCGGTGGCCCCGACCCTGAGGGCAACCCGACCCTCTACGACGCCATCCAGAAGGCACGCAAGAGCTCGGTGCCGGTGGACAACATCGAGCGCGCCCGCAAGCGGGGCGGCGGTCTTGAGGCGGGCGGCGCCGACTGGCAGACCATCATGTACGAGGGGTACGCGCCCGGCGGCGTCGCGGTGCTCGTCGAGTGCCTCACCGACAACCGCAACCGCGCGGCCTCCGAGGTCCGCGTGGCCATGACGCGCAACGGCGGCTCGATGGCCGACCCGGGCTCGGTGTCGTACATGTTCAACCGCAAGGGCGTCGTCATCGTCCCCAAGGGCGAGCTGAGCGAGGACGACGTGCTGACCGCCGTCCTGGACGCCGGCGCCGAGGAGGTCAACGACCTCGGCGACTCCTTCGAGGTCGTGTCCGAGGCCGGTGACCTCGTCCCGGTCCGCAAGGCGCTGCAGGACGCCGGCATCGACTACGACTCGGCCGAGAGCGGCTTCATGCCGACGCTGAGCGTCCCCCTCGACGAGGACGCCGCGCGCAAGGTCTTCCGCCTCATCGACGCCCTGGAGGACAGCGACGACGTGCAGAACGTCTACGCCAACTTCGAGGTCTCCGACGACGTGCTGGCCAAGCTCGACTAGATCCTCGGACGCGGGATGTCCGGCGGGGGACGGTCTTCTCCGTTCGCCGCCGACGTGCTCGCCGGCGCCGGTACGGCGGATCGCGGCGCGGTGGACGCGGCGCCGCCGTGCGGCGGCGCCGGTGGCCGGGAAAACGGTTCGACCTGGTCGGGGCGGTCGCCATAGGTTGGACCGTTGTGGAAATCCGTGATGTGACGGCCGGCGACCTCGACGCCGTGCTCGACAACCGCAAGCGCGCCTTCGGCCCCCTGCCCCCGAGCAGCGTCGAGCAGTGGCGCGAGATGGTGGCGCCGGTGCTCGCCGAGGGTCGCTACCTCGGCGTCTTCGACGGCGACCGCCTGATCGCCACCAGCAGGATCAACGACTACGAGCAGTGGTGGCATGGCCGTGCGGTGTCGATGGGCGGCGTCGCGAGCGTCACCGTCGCCCCGGAGGACCGCGGGCGCGGGGTGGGGCGTTTCCTCATGCAAGGCACGATCGAGCGCTGCGCCGAGCTCGGCCACGTCGTCTCCGCGCTCTATCCCGCGACCACCCCGCTGTACCGGAGCCTCGGTTACGAGCACGCCGGCGCCCGCAACCGCGTCACGCTGCGCACGGAGGCCCTCCGGGGGCTGGGCGCCCGCGAGGGCGGCGTCAAGCTGCGCAGATCGGTCCCCGACGACGCCCCCGAGCTGATGGGCACCCTCCGGCGCGTCTACGCCGCCACGCGCGCCTGCGGCCCGCTGGGCTGGGATGAGCGCTCCGTCCGGCGCCGGCTGTCGGACGAGGACGACTTCGGCTACCTGGCCGACGACGGCTTCGTCCTCTACCGCTGGCAGGAGGGGAACATCGACGTGGACAACCTGGTGGCCGGCTCGGAGACCACGGCGAGGGCGCTGTGGTCACTGGTCGGCACGGCCTCCTCCATCGCCACCACGGTGACCGCCAGCGTCGAGCCCGACGACCCGATGCTGTGGCTGCTGCGCGAGCGCTCGTACGACACGGTCGACCAGACCCGCTGGATGTTCCGGATCGTCGACCTGGCCTCCGCCGTCGCCGGGCGCGGGTACCCGGCCGGAGTCGAGGCCGACACCGTCGTCGAGGTGAACGACCCGCAGCGCCCGGCCAACTCCGGCGCCTGGCGCCTTTCGATCTCCGGCGGCGCCGGCACGGCCACCGCCACGACCGCGCCCGCCGGGCAGGAGACGTCCCGCCTCACCATCGGCGGCATGTCGGCCCTGTTCGCGGGCGTGCAGACCAGCGCCCTGCGCCGTGCCGGGCTGCTCACCGGCGGCACCCCCGCCGCAGACGACCTCCTCGGCGCCGCCTTCGCCGCCAAGCCGTACATGATCGACTACTTCTGACCGGGCCTCAGGCCGGGCGTGTCGGTGGTGCGCCGCCGCGGCGGCCGGGGTAGAGTGCGGGCCGAACAGGTGTTCGGCGTTCTTGGGAGGCGTGCGTGCCGGTGCGGCTGCCGGAGCTGCGGGTGATGGGGGTCGACCCCGGGCTGACCCGGTGCGGGCTCGGCGCCGTCGAAGGACGCGCGGGAGCCCCGCTGTCGCTGGTCAAGGTGGGCGTCGCCCGCACCCCCGCGGGCGACGACATCGGCGCGCGCCTGGTCGCGATCGAGGCCGAGATCGAGCGCTGGCTCGACGAGGTGAGACCCGACGCCGTCGCGGTCGAGCGGGTCTTCAGCCAGAGCAACCTGCGCACCGTCATGGGCACGGCCCAGGCCTCCGCCGTGGCGATCGTCTGCGCCGCCCGCCGGGGCCTGCCCGTCGCGCTGCACACGCCGTCGGAGGTGAAGGCCGCGATCACCGGGTACGGCAACGCCGACAAGGCCCAGGTGGGCGCGATGGTGACCCGCCTGCTCCGGCTCGACGCCATGCCCAAGCCGGCCGACGCCGCCGACGCGCTGGCCCTGGCCATCTGCCACATCTGGCGGGGCGGCACCCAGAACCGCCTGGCCGAGGCCCTCGCCAAGGCCAGGCCGGGCGCCTCACGTCTGCCCGGGGCCCGCCCGGCGAGGAGGCCTTCCCCGACCGGTGAGGCCGCCGCGGCCGGTGACGTGCCGGGCGGCGGTCCCGCCCGGCCCTCGAAGGGAGCGGCCCTGTGATCGCGTCGGTCTCCGGCCGCGTCGCGGCCCTCGCCCCCGACTCGGCGGTGGTCGAGGTGGGCGGCGTCGGCATCCTGGTCCACTGCACGCCCGGCACGCTGGGGACCCTCCGGGTGGGGGAGCAGGCCCGGCTGGCCACCTCGCTGGTGGTCCGCGAGGAGTCCCTGACCCTCTACGGCTTCACCACCGACGACGAGCGCGTGGTCTTCGAGCTGGTGCAGACCGCCTCGGGCGTCGGCCCGAGGCTCGCGCTCGCGATGCTCGCCGTCCACGCGCCGAACGCTCTGCGGGTCGCGGTCGCCGCCGCCGATGTCAAGGCGCTCACCATGGTCCCCGGCATCGGGCAGAAGGGGGCGCAGCGCATCATCCTGGAGCTGAAGGACAAGCTCGGCACCCCGGACGCGGCCGTCGCCGCCGCGCTCAACGGCCAGGCGAGCAAGCCCGCCTGGCGCGAGCAGGTGCACTCCGGCCTCGTCGGGCTCGGCTACTCGGCCAGGGACGCCGACGAGGCGATCGCGATCGTGACGCCCGAGGCCGACGCGGAGCTCGCCGCGGGGCGCACCCCGGCGGTCGCGGCCCTGCTGAAGGCGGCCCTGCGGGCCCTGAGCGTGCGATAGGCGCCGCCCGATGAGCCGAGTGTGGACAGGGCGCCGCGCGATCAGCCGGGTGCGCGACAGGCGCCGCCTGATGAGCCGGGTGTGCGATAGGGGCGGGCTGATGAGCCGGGTGTGCGACGAGGCCCTGCCTGTGACGCCAGTGTGTGATGGAGGCCCGCCGGTGAGCGGTGCGCAGGCGATGGGAGCCGCGCGATGAGCCTTGAGCGAGATCATCTGGTGTCCCCGGACGCGGAGCCGGACGAGCAGGCGATCGAGTCCGCGTTGCGGCCCAAGCGGCTGAGCGAGTTCATCGGCCAGGGCCGGGTGCGCGAGCAGCTGTCCCTGGTGCTCGAAAGCGCGGTGCGCCGGGGCCGGCCGCCCGACCACGTCCTGATGAGCGGCTCGCCGGGTCTCGGCAAGACCACCCTCGCCATGATCATCGCAGCGGAGCTCGGCATGCCCCTGCGGCTGACCTCCGGGCCGGCCCTGGAGCGGGCGGGCGACCTCGCGGCGATCCTGTCGACCCTGTCGGAGGGCGAGGTGCTGTTCATCGACGAGATCCACCGCATGGCCCGCCCCGCCGAGGAGATGCTCTACCTCGCCATGGAGGACTTCCGGGTCGACATCGTGGTCGGCAAGGGGCCGGGGGCGACCGCCATCCCGCTGGAGATCGCCCCCTTCACCCTGGTCGGGGCCACGACCCGCGCCGGCCTGCTGCCCGCCCCGCTGCGCGACCGGTTCGGCTTCGTCGCCCACATGGACTTCTACGACGTGGCGGAGCTCGAGCAGGTACTGCGCCGGTCGGCGCGGCTGCTGGCGCTTGGTCTTCCCGACGAGGGCGGGCACGAGATCGCCCGGAGGTCCAGGGGCACGCCGCGCATCGCCAACCGCCTGCTCCGCCGGGTGCGCGACTTCGCGGAGGTCCGCACCGAAGGCGTCATCACCAGGGACATCGCCTCCGCCGCGCTCAACCTCTACGAGGTGGACGCCGAAGGGCTCGACCGGCTCGACCGCGCCGTCCTCGGCGCGCTGCTGCGCAAGTTCGGCGGCGGCCCGGTGGGGCTGTCCACGCTGGCCGTGGCCGTGGGCGAGGAGCCCGAGACCGTGGAGGTCGTCGCCGAGCCCTTCCTGGTACGGCAGGGCCTGCTCGCCCGGACGCCGCGCGGGCGGGTGGCGACGGCGTCGGCCTGGTCGCATCTCGGCCTGACCCCTCCGCCGGACGCTTTCGGCGCGACGGCCCAGCGGGCGCTGTTCGACGATCCCGGGCAGGGGCCCTGATCCGGCGGCGGGCCCGGACGCCCGGCGGTCGGCGGGTCACCGCGGTCGCCGCCGGCCGCGTCGTCCCGGTCGTCTCCACCGGGGCCGGCGGTATCCTTACTGCGGGTCTTGACAACGGTTCCGGGCGGATCCAGCGCCGCGGCGACCCTGGCGGGGGCCCTCGCCGTGCCCGGTGAGCCGCTCCCGGGGAGGTGGCGGGCACGGGCGGCAGGAAGTCCCTGAAAGTTTCAAGCTCGCTGTATCACGCGGTCACAGATCGGTGACAACGGGAACTTTCCAGCGTGCCGGAGCGTGGGTTCGTTGCCGGGCTTTGACAAGCTCGCCTAAACTCCGTGGCTTGGCTGGCTGTGTACGCTGACATGATCAGAGTGTGGCCGTGCCGATCGAGCCGCCAGACCTCCGGCGCCAGGCCGGTCAGTTCTTAACCGGAAGGAAAGCCCCGTGCAGGGCCTTGGATCGTTCGTGCCACTGATCTTGCTGGTCGTGGTGTTTTACTTCCTGCTCATCCGCCCGCAGCGCAAGCGGCAGCAGGAGCAGGCGCAGATGCAGAGCAGCCTGACCCCCGGCACCCGGGTGATGACCACCACCGGCCTGTTCGCGACCGTCACCGCCGTCGAGGACGACGATGTGCTCATGGAGATCGCGCCGGGCGTCGAGACCCGGTGGACCAAGGGGGCCATCGGCCGCGTGCTCGTCCCGGTCGAGGAGGAGACGGTGGACAATGAAGACGGCGAGCCGGACACGGTCACCGACGTGAAGCCGATGGACGCCCCGGAGGTCCGGGGAGACGAAGGCTCGACCGACAAGAAGTCCTGAGTAGGCTCACCGCAAACCCCTTGACGAAAGAACTGACCACCAGTGGCCCCATCGACCAGTAGCCAGAGCAAGCCGGGACGTGTGCTCCTGGCGCTCCTGGCGCTCATTCTCGCCATGGGCGGGGTGATGCTCCTGCAGAAGGCCTTCGTGCCCAAGTTCGGCCTCGACCTCGCCGGTGGCACCACGGTGACGCTGTCACCGAAGACCCAGAGCGGCGCGGCTCCCTCCCAGGAGAGCCTCGACTTGGCCGTCAACATCATCCGCGAGCGGGTGAACGGCACGGGCATCTCCGACGCCGAGGTCGCGAAGTCGGGTGACAACATCGTCATCTCGGTTCCCGGCGCCGGGCAGGACGAGGTCGTCGGGCTCGTAGGCACCACGGCCGAGCTGCGCTTCCGTCAAGTGCTCGCGGTGGCCGCGGCCGCCCCCGTGCCGGACAAGCTGCCGACCTCGCCGGCGACGCCCCAGCCGTCCGGCAGCGGCAGCCCGGCGCCCACGGGCAAGGGCTCGGCCAAGCCGACCGCGACCGCCCAGCCGTCGTCGACCGCCAAGCCGGCGCCAAGCGGCACGCCCGCGGGCCGGGCGCTGTCGTCGGCGCTGACCGCTCCGACGCCCGCTCCGTCCGCGTCCTCGTCGGGCAAGGCGACGGGCAAGGCGACCCCCGAGCCGAGCGCCTCGGCTCCGTCGGGCCAGCCCAGCGTGCAGCCCACCGACTCCGCGGACGACCCGCTCGCCGGCGTCGACTTCACCGGCGTCGACCCGGCCGTGGCCGAGCAGTTCAAGAAGCTCGACTGCACCAAGAAGGACCGCGGCCAGGGCGTCCAGGACGACGCGAACAAGCAGCTCGCGGCGTGCAGCGACGACGGCACCGCCAAGTACATCCTGGAGAAGGCGGCGGTGAAGGGCACGGAGGTCTCCGGCGCCCAGTCCGGCGTCGACTCCACCACCGGCGAGTGGATCGTCTCGGTCAACTTCAAGAGCCAGGGCGCCAGCCAGTTCGCGAAGATCACCGGTGAGATCACGAGCGCGCCCCAGCCGCGCAACCAGCTCGCCATGGTGCTGGACGGCGTCGTCATCTCGGCTCCCGTCATCGAGGAGCCCATCCCCGGCGGCCAGGCCCGCATCTCCGGCAGCTTCACCCAGAAGACCGCCACCGACCTGGCCAGCCAGCTCAAGTACGGCGCGCTGCCGCTGAAGTTCGTGCAGAGCTCGATCGAGGAGGTCTCCGGCACGCTGGGGGCCGACCAGCTCAGGGGCGGCCTGCTCGCGGGCGCCATCGGCCTGATCCTCGTGGTGCTCTACTCGCTGTTCTACTACCGGGGCCTCGGCCTGGTCGCGGTGGCGAGCCTCGGGGTGGCGACGATCCTGACGTACGGGACCGTGGTCATCCTCGGCCACAACGCCAACTTCCGGCTCTCGCTGCCGCACATCATCGGCCTGATCGTCTCGATCGGCATCACCGCCGACTCCTTCATCGTCTACTTCGAGCGCATGCGCGACGAGATGAAGGAAGGCAGGCGGTCGCTCCGGGTGGCGGTCGAGGTCGCCTGGGTGCGCGCGCGGCGCACGATCCTGATCGCCGACGCGGTCATGTTCATCGCCGCGGTGGTGCTCTACTTCCTGGCCGTCGGCGGCGTCGCCGGGTTCGCCTTCGCGATGGGCCTGACCACGCTGATCGACATCGCCGTGGTGTTCCTGTTCACCAAGCCGTTCGTGGCGCTGATGGCCAAGCTGCCGTTCTTCGCCAAGGGGCACAAGCTCTCGGGCATCGACGCCGAGCGCATGGGACGCGAGACGTCCACCGCCCGCACGACCGTTCCGCAGGAGGGCTGATGTCGCGCATCGGTACGATCGGGCGCCGCCTCTACCGCGGCGAGGTCAACATCGACTTCGTCGGCCGGTACAAGCTCTGGTCCGTCCTGTCCGGAACGCTGCTGCTGATCTCGATCGTCGGCCTGCTGGTCCAGGGGCTCAACCTGGGCATCGAGTTCAAGGGCGGCTCGGTGTTCAGCTTCACCAAGCCGGCGGCCTCCTCCATCGAGGACGTCCGCTCCACGGTGGAGGGCGCCGGCGCGCACCAGGTGATCGTGCAGGAGGCCGGAACGCGCTGGCGGGTCACCACCCAGAGCCTGCCGGCGGCGGAGGTGACCAAGGTCCAGGACGCCATCTCCGCGAAGTACAAGATCGCCGGTCACGAGGTCGACAAGCAGATCATCGGCGCCACCTGGGGTGGTGAGGTGCTCAACAAGGCCGTCATCGGCCTGATCGTCTTCATGATCGCGATCATCCTGTACCTCACGATGGCCTTCGAGTGGAAAATGGCGCTGGCCGCGGTGGTCGCGCTGATCCACGACCTGATCATCACCGCCGGCATCTACGCGTGGTCGGGGTTCGAGGTGACGCCGGCGACCATGCTGGGCTTCCTCACGATCCTCGGTTACTCGCTGTACGACGCGGTCGTCGTGTTCGACATGATCAAGGAGGTCACCGCCAAGCTCGGCACGACCGCCAAGATGACCTACACCGAGGCCGCGAACAACGCGCTGAACCACACGCTGATCCGCTCCCTGAACACCTCGCTGGTGGCGATCCTGCCGGTCGCGGCGATCCTGTTCATCGGCACCACGCTGTTCGGCGCGGGCACGCTGAAGGACCTGTCGCTGGCCCTGTTCGTCGGCATGATCGTCGGCACGTACTCCTCGCTGTGCGTGGCGACCCCGCTGCTGGTGAACCTCAAGGAGCGCGAGCCGAAGTACATGGCGATCGCCAAGCGGCTCGCCGGCAAGTCCTCGCCGGTGAAGGACGCCGTCCCCGCGGGCGGCAAGGGCAAGGGCAAGGAGCACGCCGCCGCCACCACGGGCTCGGCGAACGGGGCGGTGGCCACGGACAAGCGCAAGAAGCGCTAGCAGCCGAGGCGGTTCCCCACGGCGCCCCCGTGAGCTGGTATCACGGGGGCGCTTCATTGCCGTTTGGAAGGAAAGCCCCCTATGACCGACCTCACCACGACGATCCTCGACCGCATCAGGGACGTCCCGGACTATCCCCAGGCCGGTGTCGTCTTCAAGGACATCACGCCACTGCTCGGCGACCACGTCGCGTTCTGCGCGGTGATCGACGCCCTGGCCGACGAACTCGCGGTCGACAAGGTCGTCGGCATCGAGGCCCGCGGCTTCATCCTGGCCGCGCCGGTCGCGTACCGGGCCGGCGCGGGATTTGTGCCTGTCCGTAAAAAGGGCAAACTCCCTGCCGAGACGCTCGAAGCGTCCTACGATCTGGAGTACGGCTCCGCCGTCATCGAAGTGCACCGCGACGCCTTCTCTCCGGGCGACCGGGTTCTCATCGTCGATGACGTGCTCGCCACGGGCGGCACCGCCCAGGCGACGGTGGAGCTGGTCAGCCGGGCGGGCGCCCACGTCGTGGGCGTGTCCGTGCTGATGGAACTAGCCTTCCTCAAGGGGCGCGACCGTCTGCCGGACGTCGACGTGCGCGCCCTGGTGGCCGTCTGATCGACTCCTCCGCGAGGTCGGCGTCCCCAGCGTGGATACACTGGAGGATCTGGACTCGACGTGAGGAGTCTGAGTGCCCCGTGATGTGGCCTTGCCCGAAGTGACCGACACCCCTGAGCCGGTTTCCGCGCCCGCGGACGAAACGGGTTTAGCCACGTCCGCAGGCACGGACGACAAACCGGCGCCTGCCGTACGCCGCAGGCTTTCCCGGTTCGGGGGGCAGTGGGGTGGCGCGATGAATCCGGTTCTGGAACCGCTTTTCAAGACGGTCCGGGCCACCCATCCCAAGGCCGACCTGCGCCTGATCGAGCGTGCCTACGACGTGGCCGCCTACCACCATCGCGATCAGAAGCGAAAGAGCGGCGACCCGTACATCACCCACCCGCTCGCGGTGGCGACGATCCTGGCCGAGCTCGGCACCGACGACGAGACCCTGTGCGCGGCGCTGCTCCACGACACCGTCGAGGACACCGCCTACGGCCTCGATGAGCTGAGCGCGGACTTCGGAGAGAACATCTCGCTGCTGGTCGACGGGGTCACCAAGCTCGACAAGGTGAAGTTCGGCGACGCCGCGCAGGCCGAGACCGTCCGCAAGATGGTCGTGGCGATGTCGCGCGACATCCGGGTGCTGGTCATCAAGCTCGCCGACCGCCTGCACAACATGCGCACCCTGCGCTACCTGCCGAGGCACAAGCAGGAGCAGAAGGCCCGCGAGACGCTGGAGATCTTCGCGCCGCTGGCCCACCGGCTCGGCATGAACACCATCAAGTGGGAGCTCGAGGATCTCGCCTTCGGGATGCTCTACCCCAAGCGGTACGACGAGATCGCCCGCATGGTGTCCGAGCGCGCGCCCCGCCGCGACCTGTTCCTGCAGGAGGTGATCGAGAAGGTCTCCGCCGACCTGCGGGAGGCCAAGATCCGCGCGACGGTCAAGGGCAGGCCCAAGCACTACTACTCGATCTACCAGAAGATGATCGCGCGTGAGGTCGCGTTCGACGACATCTACGACCTGGTGGGCATCCGCGTGCTGGTCGACACGGTGCGCGACTGCTACGCGGCGCTCGGAACGATCCACGCGCGGTGGAACCCGGTGCCCGGCCGGTTCAAGGACTACATCGCGATGCCCAAGTTCAACATGTACCAGTCGCTGCACACGACGGTCATCGGGCCCGAGGGCAAGCCGGTGGAGCTGCAGATCCGCACCCGGGCGATGCACCACCGCGCTGAGTACGGCGTGGCGGCCCACTGGAAGTACAAGGAGGAGATCGGCGCCTCCGGCCCCGCCGGAGCCCGCATGAAGACCGCGGGGGACATGGCCTGGCTCCGCCAGCTCCTCGACTGGCAGAAGGAGACCTCCGACCCTGGCGAGTTCCTGGAGTCGCTGAGGTTCGACCTGTCGGTGTCGGAGGTGTTCGTCTTCACCCCGCGCGGCCAGGTGATCGCGCTTCCCGAGGGCGCCACGCCGGTCGACTTCGCCTACGCCGTGCACACCGAGGTCGGCCACCGGTGCATCGGCGCCCGCGTGAACGGCCGGCTGGTGCCGCTGGAGTCGCGGCTGAGCAACGGCGACGCCGTCGAGATCTTCACCTCCAAGTCACCCGACGCGGGCCCCTCCCGTGACTGGCTGAAGTTCGTCAAGAGCGGCCGGGCGCGCAACAAGATCCGTCAGTGGTTCTCCAAGGAGCGCCGCGAGACGGCGATCGAGGCGGGCAAGGAGGCCATCGGCCGGGCCATGCGCAAGCAGGGCCTCCCGTTGCAGCGCCTGATGTCCGGAGAGAGCCTCCTGGCGCTCGCCAGGGACCTTCGCTACCCCGATGTCTCGGCGCTCTACGCGGCCGTCGGAGAGGGCCACACAGGCGCGCAGTCGGTCGTCGAGAAGCTCGTCCAGTCGCTCGGCGGAGTGGACGCCGCCGAGGAGGACATCGCCGAGGCGGCGGTGCCGACCAAGATGCGGGGCCGCCCGCGCACCGGCACCAACGCCGGGGTGATCGTGGCGGGTGACTCCGATGTCTGGGTACGCCTGTCGCGCTGTTGCACGCCGGTGCCCGGCGACGAGATCGTGGGGTTCGTGACGCGGGGGCACGGGGTGTCGGTGCACCGCACCAACTGCCCCAACATCGAGCAGCTCAGGTCCGAGCCGGACCGGCTGGTCGAGGTGAGCTGGTCGCCCAGCGACGACTCGGTGTTCCTGGTGGCCATCCAGGTGGAGGCGCTCGACCGGCCCCGCCTGCTGTCGGACGTCACCCGTATGCTGTCCGACCAGCACGTGAACATCCTGTCGGCCTCGGTGACCACCTCGCGCGACCGCACCGCGGTCAGCAAGTTCACCTTCGAGATGGGCGATCCCAAGCACCTGGGTCACGTCCTGAAGGCGGTCCGCAACATCCAGGGCGTCTACGACGTCTACCGCGTCACCAACTGATCACGCGGGGCGGTCAGGAGGGCCCTCGCGGGGCGGTCAGGAGGGCCGGGGGCGGGGAGAAGGAGCCGATCGGGGCGCGGGGAAGAGCTCGGGGCGTTTCTGGCGGGACCGGCAAGGTCCCCGCCGGGTGAGGCCCGGGGCCGCCCCCCCGATGGGCGGGACCCGGGATCGGGCCGGTCAGGAGAACTCGGCGAGGGTGCGCTCGGCCTCCTCCAGCCACGAGCGGCGGGCGGCGATGGCCTCCTCGGCCTCCTTGACGTCCTTGTCCTTACCTGCGGCGCCGGCCTTGGCCAGGCGTCCTTCGAGCTGCTCGATGGACCTGCGCAGCTGGTCGACGGTGTTCTGCGCGCGGGCGCGGGCCTCGGGGTTGGACCGCTTCCACTCGGCCTCCTCGGCCTTGCGCACGGCCTCGTCGATGCGGCGCAGCCCGCCCTCCAGCTTGTCCCTGGACTCGCGCGGCACCGGCCCGACGGACTCCCAGCGCTCGAGCACGCCGCGCAGCGCGGCGCGCGCGGCCCGGGCGTCGGTGACCGGCAGGATGCGCTCGGCGTCGGCGAGGATGCGCTCCTTGGCCTCGGCGTTCTCGCGGAGCGAGGCGTCACGCTCGGCGAACACCGCGGAGCGGGCCTGGAAGAACAGATCCTGGGCCCCCTTGAAGCGGGTCCACAGGTCGTCCTCGGCCTCCCGGGAGGCCCGCCCGGCGGTCTTCCACTGGCGCATGAGCTCGCGGTAGGCCGAGGCGGTCTCGCCCCAGTCGGTGGAGGCGGCCAGGGCCTCGGCCTCGGCGACGATGCGCTCCTTGACGCTGCGCACCGACTCCCGCTGCTCGTCCAGGCCGGCGAAGTAGGACTTGCGCCGCTTGGCGAAGGCCGTGCGGGCGGCCGACAGCCGCTTCCACAGGGCCGCCTCGGTGACCCGGTCGATGCGTTCGGCGGCCTTCCACTCCTCGACGAGCTGGCGCAGCCGCTCACCGCCGGACTTCCAGTGAGTGGTGTCCTCGGCGATGCGCTCGGCCTCGGCGACGATGCGTTCCTTGATCTCCCGCGACTGGGCGCGTGCCTGGTCGCGGGCGGCCTTGACCTCCTCACGGCGCTTGCCGACCAGTTCGCTGAGCGCCGAGAGACGGCCCTCCAGCGCGGCCAGGTCGCCGACCGCGTGCGCCTCCGCGATCGACTCGCGCAGCTTGACGATCGTCGCCTCCGCCTGGGCGGGTGGCAGGTCGGTGCCGCGGAGCCGCTGTTCCAGCAGTTCCACCTGGGTCGCCAGCTCGTCGTACTTGCGATGGAAGTAGGCGAGGGCCTCTTCCGGTTCACCGGCCTGCCAGGACCCGACGGCCCGTTCTCCCTCAGCCGTACGTACGTAGACGGTGCCGTCGTCGTCTACCCGGCCCCACGGGTCGGTGCTCACCGTGTCCTCCCGCACTCGAATCAGCCTCCAGGACGCTGTGCGTCCTTGGTTGTATTACGTCAGCTCTTGCCAGAGATTGTCACGTGTTTGATTTCGACCGGGTCCTTGGGAGCCCCCGAGCCGTCGCCCAGGCCGCCCGGCAGCACGCCCTTCTTGCTCACGTCGTCGAGGATTTTGAGCCCCTTTGTGACGGTACCGAACGGGGTGTACTCCGCGGGGAGCTGGAGGTCACCGAAGATGATGAAGAACTGGCTGCCGGTGCTGCCGGGCGCCTGGCTCTTGGCCATGGCCACCACTCCGCGGGTGTACTTGGCGCCGGAGAGGTTCTCCTCGGCCATCCGGTAGCCCGGCCCGCCCTGACCATCGGTCTGGCTCTTGCCGTCGGCCTTGGCCAGCGGGTCGCCGCACTGGAGCATCGGGAAGCTGGCCGGCCCCATGCGGTGGCACTTGGAGCCGTCGAAGAACTTCTTCTTGGCCAGGAATGCCATGGAGTTGACGGTGCAGGGTGCCTTGTCGGTGGCCAGAGCCACCACGATGTCGCCGTGGTTGGTGGCGATGGTCATCGTCTTCGCGGACTTGTCCGGCTTCGCCGGCGGCATGCCGACGTTCTTCGCCGGTGCGCCGTTGGTGTCGGCGACGTAGTCACACGTGCCGGTGGCCGCGTCGTACGGCTTGGGCCCCGCCGCCGCCGAAGGGGCGGCGGAGGCCGAGGCCGAGGCCGAAGGCGAGGCCGCCGCCTCGGTCTTGGAGCCGCCGCCGCCGACCAGCGCGACGGCCGCGAAGATGCCGCCCACCACCACGAGCACGCCCACGGTCGTGCCGAAGATCGCCACGCGCTTCTGCCGAGCCTGCCGCTCGGCGCGTCGCTGCATCTGCCGTTCGTAATGCTCTCGTGCCAGCTGCTTTTGACGGTCCTTGCCGGTCGCCACCGTTGCGCCCTCCCGACTGTCCGAGTTGATCCTGTTTGGCCGCCTCACTGGACGACCGCCACCTTTATGGAGTGGGCGAATCGTATCGGCCCCGGGGTAATGGTTCGCAGCCCGGCGACCCGCACCGGTACCCTTCGGTTACATTCCCATCCGCTTTCCTTGACGAGATCGATCACACCGAGGACCGTTTCCGTGCTCATCGACGGCTTTCCCGCAGGCTCCTTCCAGGCCAACTGCTACGTCGTGGCTCCCGCGGCGGGGGAGGAGTGCGTGATCGTCGACCCAGGTCAGGACGCTGTCAAGGACCTGGACGACCTGCTGCGCGAGCACCGGCTGAAGCCGGTCGCCGTGCTGCTCACGCACGGTCACATCGATCATGTGTGGTCGGTCGCGCCGGTCTGCGGAGCGCGGGATGTGCCCGCCTGGATCCACCCCGAGGATCGCGAGCTGCTGACCGACCCCGGCAAGGGCCTGTCGCTCATGGCCCGCCAGCAGCTCTTCGGCGGGCTGAGGTTCACCGAGCCCGACGACGTTCGCGAGCTGTCGGACGGCGCGGTGCTCGACATCGCCGGCATGGCCATCACGGTCGACCACGCTCCCGGGCATACCAGGGGGTCGGTGACGTTCAGGCTTCCAGGGGAACAGGTGATGTTCTCCGGTGACCTGCTGTTCGCCGGCTCCATCGGCCGCACCGACCTCCCGGGCGGTGACTACCAGACCATCCTGCGGAGTCTGGGCGGCGTCTGCCTGACGCTGCCGGACGACACGACGGTGCTGCCCGGTCACGGACCACAGACGACGATCGGCCGCGAACGCGCCACGAATCCGTATCTCGCCGAGGCGGTGCCGTTCGCGGGCCCAACCAGGGGAATGTAAATGAGCTTTCAGGCGCCCAAGGGCACCTTCGACTGGATGCCGCCGCGCTCCGAGTGGGCACTCATCGTGCGCGACGCGCTGTCCGCGCCCGCCCGCCGTGCGGGCTACGAGTACATCGAGACGCCGGCGTTCGAGGACACCGGCCTGTTCTCGCGCGGGGTCGGCGAGTCGACCGACATCGTGAGCAAGGAGATGTACACCTTCCAGAGCAGGGGCGGCCAGTCCCTGACGCTGCGCCCCGAGGGCACGGCGAGCGTCGTGCGCGCCGTCATCGAGCACGGCCTGTACGGTGGAGCGCTCCCGATCAAGCTTTGGTACTCGGGAAGTTACTTCCGCTACGAAAAGGCCCAGGCCGGCCGCTACCGCCACTTCTCGCAGGTGGGCGCGGAGGCGCTGGGCGCTGAGGACCCGGCTCTGGATGCGGAGCTGATCGTCCTGGCCGCGGACGGCTACGCCTCGCTGGGCCTGAAGAATGTGCGGCTGCTGCTCAACTCGCTCGGCTGCAAGGAGTGCCGCCCCGCGTACCGGGCGGCCCTGCAGGACTTCCTGCGCGGGCTCGACCTTGACGACGCCACTCGCCAGCGCATCGAGATCAACCCGCTGCGGGTGCTCGACGACAAGCGTCCCGAGGTCCAGGCGCAGCTGGTGAACGCGCCCCTCGTGACCGACCACCTCTGTGGGGCCTGCAAGGCCTACCATGAGGAGGTCCGCGGCCTGCTCACCAGCGCCGGGCTGACCTACACGGACGATCCCAAGCTCGTCCGCGGGCTCGACTACTACACGCGGACGACGTTCGAGTTCCTGCACGACGGCCTCGGAGCCCAGTCCGCGGTCGGCGGGGGAGGACGCTACGACGGCCTGAGCGAGATGATCGGCGGCCCGCCTTTGCCCAGCGTCGGGTGGGCGCTCGGGGTCGACCGTACGGTCCTCGCGATGGAGGCCGAAGGTTTGCTCGCGGAGCGGGCCAGGCACATCGACGTATTCGCCATCCCCCTGGGCGAAGAGGCCAAGCGGCGGATCTTCCCGCTGGTCGGCAAGCTGCGCCGGGCAGGCGTTTCGGTGGACATGGCCTTCGGCGGCCGGGGTGTCAAGGGCGCCATGAAGGCCGCCGACCGGAGCGGCGCCCGCTACGCCCTGATCCTCGGCGAGCGAGATCTCGAGGCGGAAGCCGTACAACTGAAGGATCTGGCGAGCGGCGAGCAGACCGCCGTACCACTCGCCGAGATCGTCGCGACGTTGAAGGAGAAACTGACCACTTGACCTCCTCCCCTCGTGAACGAGGGAGATTCCCACGGTCACCCGTGAGCTTTCCTGCTTCCCTGCCGGTTGCCCGCCAGAGAGGACTCTCCTTGAGGTCTTACACCAGCTCCACAGGCGTTTCACCTCTCCGCCGGCCCGGCGGCGAGGGGAGTGCCGGTCATGCATGTGGCGGCTTGGTTGTCGCCACCGCCGAACACATTAACGAATCATGCGGCACCACGCCGCGTTTTTCTCCCTGCCTGAAGGCGGGGCTCTCCACGCTCAAGGAGTTTCGATGATCCGCACGCACACCGCCGGATCGCTGCGCAAGGAGCACGCCGGCCAGCAGGTGACGCTGGCCGGATGGGTGGCACGCCGCCGGGACCACGGCGGCGTGGTGTTCATCGACCTGCGCGACGCGTCCGGTTCTGCGCAGGTGGTCTTCCGCGAGGAGGACCACGCGCACGACCTCCGCTCGGAGTACTGCGTCAGGATCGTCGGAGAGGTCCGCACCCGCCCCGCGGGCAACGAGAACCCCGATCTGCCGACCGGCGAGATCGAGGTCGTCGCCTCGGAGGTCGAGGTGCTGAGCGAGTCCGCGCCGCTGCCGTTCCCGATCGAGGGCGGCACGGGCGTCTCTGAGGAGGCGCGGCTGAAGTACCGCTACCTGGACATGCGCCGCCAGCAGGTCGGCAACGCCCTGCGCACCCGCTCGACGGCCACCTATCTGGCCCACGATGTCATGCGCGAGCACGGCTTCGTGTACGTCGAGACGCCCGACCTCACCCGGTCCACGCCCGAGGGCGCTCGTGACTTCCTGGTGCCGGTGCGGCTGCAGCCGGGCAGCTGGTACGCGCTGCCGCAGTCGCCGCAGCTGTTCAAGCAGCTGCTCATGGTGGGCGGGCTGGAGCGCTACTACCAGCTGGCCCGCTGCTTCCGCGACGAGGACCTGCGCGCCGACCGGCAGCCGGAGTTCACCCAGATCGACGTCGAGATGTCGTTCGTGGACCAGGACGACGTCATCGCCCTCGGCGAGGCGCTGATCGGCCGCATCTGGAAGGAGACGGTGGGGTACGAGCTGCCCACGCCGCTTCCCCGGCTGACCTACGCCGACGCGATGGCCCGCTTCGGCTCCGACAAGCCCGACCTGCGGTTCGGCTGCGAGCTGGTCGAGATGACCGGCTACTTCGCCGACACCCCGTTCCGGGTGTTCCAGGCGCCCTATGTCGGCGCGGTCGTCATGCCCGGCGGCGCGTCCCAGACCCGCAAGGAGCTGGACGGCTGGCAGGACTGGGCCAAGGCCCGCGGGGCCAGGGGCCTCGCGTACGTGCTGGTCCTGCCGGACGGCGAGCTCGGCGGCCCGGTCGCCAAGAACCTCTCGGAGAAGGAGCGCGCCGGGCTGGCCGAGGCCGCGGGCGCCTCCGTGGGCGACGCGGTGTTCTTCGCCGCGGGCCCGCAGGGCCCCTCGCGCGAGCTGCTGGGCGCCGCGCGCCTGGAGATCGGGCGGCGCTGCGGCCTCATCGACGAGTCCCAGTGGAGCTTCCTGTGGGTCGTCGACGCGCCGATGTTCGAGCCGGTGCTCGACGAGGTGGGCCGGCAGATCGGCTGGACGGCCGTGCACCACCCGTTCACCGGTCCGAAGCCCGAGTGGGCCGAGACCTTCCAGGACCACCCCGGTGAGGCCCTGGCGTACGCCTACGACATGGTGTGCAACGGCATGGAGATCGGCGGCGGCTCGATCCGTATCCACCGGGCCGAGATGCAGCAACGGGTCTTCGAGGTGCTGGGCATCTCCAAGGAGGAGGCCGAGAGCAAGTTCGGCTTCCTGCTGGAGGCGTTCAAGTACGGCCCGCCCCCGCACGGCGGCATCGCCTACGGCTGGGACCGCGTCTGCATGCTGCTCTCGGGCGGCGAGTCGATCCGCGACGTCATCGCCTTCCCGAAGACCGCCTCGGGGTTCGACCCGCTGACGGCGGCTCCCACGCCGATCACCCCCGAACAGCGCAAGGAGGCCGGGGTCGACGCCGTGCGCGCCCCCGCGGCCGCCTCGGCGGCGGGGAAGGCCGCGGAGGCCTGACCGGCGCGCCGTTCCGACGGCCGAGCCCCGGCGCGCGTGGCGCGCCGGGGCTCGTTCCGTTCCGCGGGTTCTAGCGGGTGACCTTCACGTCCTTGATGATCACCGGGAGCTTGGGGGCGTTGGATCCCTCGCCCCTGACGTCGGCCAGGGGGTCGCCGTTGAAGGGGATGATGCCGCCCTTGGCGATCTTGTCCACGATGTCCATGCCCTTGACCACGACGCCGAACGGGGTGAAGGCGGCGCCCGACGCGGTCAGCTGGGTGTTCTCGTCGGAGAAGGAGAAGAAGAACTGGCTGCCGTTGGAGTTGGCGTCCTCCGAGGCCTGCGCCATCGCCACCGTGCCCCTGCCGAGCGGGATGCCGCCGAGGTTCTCGTCGTCGAACAGGTACCCCGGGCCGCCCGTGCCGTCCGCGGCTCTCTTGCCGTCGGCCTTGGCCAGCGGGTCGCCGCACTGCAGCAGGCCGAGGCCGACGGTCTCCGGTGTGGCCAGGCGGTGGCAGCGCGTGTTGTCGAAAAAGTTCTTCTTGGCGAGGAACTCGAAGGAGTTGATCGTGCACGGCGCCTGCGCGGTGGCGAGCTCGATGACGATCGTCCCCTGGTTGGTGACGACGGTCATGTTCTTCGCCTTCAGATCCGGTTTCGACGGCGGACGGCCCACATTCTTGGCCAGGCCTCCGCTGTCGTCCTTGCGGTAGGTGCAGGTCACGCCCGTCGGGTTGGCCGTCGTGCTGGGCAGCGCGGCCGGAGCGGAGACATCGGCCGAGGCGGAGGCGGACGGGCTGGCGGCGGCGGCCGGCTTGGTGTCCTCCTTGTTCCCCATGAGCGTGGTGGCGGCGAAGATGCCGCCGGCCACGATGACCAGCCCCACGCCGGCGCCGATGAACGTGTTCCGCTTGGACGTGCCGGTGGTCTTGGCGCGCTGTTCCTGCCGCTCGCGGTGCTCCCGTGCCAGCTGGGTCTGGCGATCCACGTCGGTCACGGTATGCCTTCCATTTGCCGATAGATGACTTGATGTGCTCGGGAATCGTACCGGCCTTTACGTCGAGCCCGTATAAAACGCCGAGTTGGCGCTCCTCCGTCGGCGGCCGTCCGGACGGGGTGTCATTGCTGCGGGGAAAGTTGCTACGGGGAATTCTTTACGATGGCTTGATGCCCCCTTCGCGAGCATGAGGGCGTGTGCGTGGGCCGGGGGGACCGCGCGACCCGTTCTTGGAGAACCCCTTGCCGGCCGTATCCGTATAGGAGACGAGCCACCGACAGGAGTCATGACATGTTCGACCAGATTCTCGGGCTTCCCGCCCACCCCCTGATGATCCACGCCGCAGTGATCTTCATCCCGCTGCTCGCCCTGGGCTCGGTGGTGTACGGGGTCGTCCCCCGGGTGCGTCCCTCCATCGCCTGGGCCGTGGTGCTCCTGGCGATCGCCGCCCCGGTGACCGCCTTCGTGGCCAAGGAGAGCGGCGAGGCGTTCCTGGAGAGGATGTTCGCGGCCGGACTGCCAGAGGGCGCGCTCGGGCAGCGGATCACCGAGCACGAGAGCTACGCCGGCCCGCTGGTCCTCAGCTCGTTCGGCCTCGCGGTCAGCTCGCTCCTGCTCGTCTACTCCTCCCGCAAGCTCGGCAAGACGACCACCGCGATCCTGACCGTGGTGACCGTGGTGCTCGCCCTCGCCGCCGGGTACTACGTCGCGCGGGCCGGCCACTCCGGCGCCACGGCGGCCTGGGCCCGCTGACCGCGCCCCCGCCACGGGCGCCGTGGGCCCTCCCGCACCGGCGGTAGTGTCGACGCGTGGAGAGTTTGTTCGACTCGGCGGCGGAGGAGGCCCACAAGGGCCAGGAGCCGCTCGCGGTGCGCATGCGGCCGCGCACCCTCGACGAGGTGATCGGCCAGCGCCATCTGCTCGGCCAGGGCACGCCGCTGCGCCGGCTCGTCGAGAGCGAGGCCCCCATGTCGCTGTTCCTGTGGGGCCCGCCGGGCACCGGCAAGACCACGCTCGCCTACGTCGTCGCAGGCGTCACCAAGCGCCGGTTCGTCGAGGTGTCGGCCGTCTCGGCGGGGGTCAAGGAGGTCCGGGCGGCCATCGACCAGGCCAAGCGGGAGCTCGGCATGACCGGCCGCCAGACGGTCCTGTTCGTCGACGAGGTGCACCGCTTCAACAAGGCCCAGCAGGACGCCCTGCTGCCCGCCGTGGAGAACCGCTGGGTCACCTTCATCGGGGCCACCACGGAGAACCCCTTCTTCTCGGTGATCTCGCCGCTGCTGTCCCGCTCGCTGCTGCTGACGCTGGAGTCGCTGTCGGAGGCCGACGTCCGGGTGGTCCTCGACCGCGCCGTGGGCGACCCGCGCGGCCTGTCCGGCCGGGTGAGCCTCGCGCCGGAGGCGATGGAGCACCTGGTCCGCCTGGCCGGGGGAGACGCGCGCCGCTCGCTCACCTATCTGGAGGCGGCGGCGCTGCTCGTCCCCGAGGGCGAGATCACCGTGGAGACCGTCGAGAAGGCGGTCGACAAGGCGGCCGTGCGCTACGACAGGCAGGGCGACCAGCACTACGACGTCATCAGCGCGTTCATCAAGAGCATGCGCGGCTCCGACGTCGACGCGGCCCTGCACTACCTCGCGCGCATGATCGAGGCGGGGGAGGATCCCCGGTTCCTGGCCCGCCGCATCATGATCTTCGCCTCCGAGGACGTCGGCATGGCCGACCCCACCTGCCTGCAGGTCGCGGTCGCCGCGGCCCAGGCCGTGCAGATGATCGGCCTGCCGGAGGGCCGGCTCAACCTGGCCCAGGCGGTCATCCACTGCGCGCTGGCCCCGAAGTCCAACGCCGTCATCAAGGCGATCGGCGCCGCCGCGGACGACGTCCGCAAGGGCCTGATCGGCCAGGTGCCCGGCCACCTGCGCGACGCCCACTACCCGGGCGCGGCCAAACTCGGCCATGGCAAGGGCTACCAGTACCCCCACGACTTCGAGCACGGCCTGGTACGGCAGGACTACGCGCCCGAGGAGATCCGCGCCCGCCGCTACTACGAACCGACCCGCCACGGTGCCGAGGCGCACTTCGCCGACCGGTGGGCCAAGATCCGCGAGTTCCTGCGCGGCCGCCAGTGACCATTTGGCGACCTCGCGAAGTGGCGCGCTGAGCGCGGGCACCGCGCCCCGGCGCGATAGGGTCTCTGCATTCCACCGCCCCAGCCGGGCCGGACATCCGTAGGTCACCTACGAGGGGACGCATCGACATGCTTACCGCGGGAGAGGTCGCCGGCCTCATCGTCGCCATGTTCTGGGCGATATTGGTGTGCTTTCTTGCAGTGGTGCTGGTGAGGCTGGCCCGGCTGCTCACCCAGACCACCAAGATGGTCGCCGACCTCAACGACCGGGTCATCCCGCTGCTGGACGACGTCAGCGTCACGGTCGCGGAGACCAACCGCCAGCTGGTCGCGGTCGAGGCCATCGCGGTCGACATGAAACAGGTCAGCGGCAACATGGTGAAGGTCACCGGCGTCGCCTCGGCGCTGCTGGCCCGTCCGCTGATCAGGGTCGCGGCTCTGCTGCACGCCCTGCGCGCGGCCCTCACCGGGCGCCGCGGACGCGCGGTGTCCCACTCGGGCGGCGGGCGGTGGCGCCCGTGATCCGCCGGCTGTTCTACATGGCCCTGGGCGCGTACATCGCGGTCTGGGTGATGCGTAAGCTGCAAGCGTTGAAGCCCGACCACATCGCCCGCCGCGCGGCCGATCGCGCCGTGGGCCTGGCGGGCGAGGCCCGCCTGTTCGCCGACGAGGTCCGCCGCCTTTCGGCCGGCAGGGAAACCGAGTTGCGAGCGCGGTTCGGACTCGACACCCTCAAAGAAACCCACTACGACGTAAAGGACGGCCGCTGAGATGGAGTCGGCAGAGATCGCCCGCCGCTTCCTGCGCTTCTTCGAGGAGCGCGGTCACACTGTCGTGCCCTCGGCCAGTCTTGTCGCAGAGGACCCGACGCTGCTGCTGGTCAACGCGGGCATGGTGCCCTTCAAGCCGTACTTCCTCGGTCAGAAGAAGCCGCCGTACCCTCGGGCGGCCAGTGCCCAGAAGGTCGTGCGCACCCTCGACATCGACGAGGTCGGCAAGACGACCCGGCACGCCAGCTTCTTCCAGATGCTCGGCAACTTCTCCTTCGGCGACTACTTCAAGGAGCAGGCCCTCCCGTACGCCTGGGAGCTGCTGACCAAGCCCGAGTCCGAGGGCGGCTTCGGCTTCCCCGAGGAGCGCCTCTGGGTCACCGTCTACCACGACGACGACGAGGCCTACGACATCTGGCACAACAAGGTCGGCATCCCCGCCGAGCGCATCCAGCGCCGCGGTCTGGCGGACAACTACTGGCACATGGGCGTGCCGGGTCCGGGCGGCCCCTGCTCCGAGATCTACTACGACCGCGGCCCCGAGTACGGCAAGGAAGGCGGCCCGGTCGCCGACGAGAACCGCTACCTCGAGGTGTGGAACAACGTCTTCATGCAGTTCCAGCTCAGCACGGTGCGCAGCAAGGTCGACTTCGACGTCGCCGGAGAGCTGCCCGCCAAGAGCGTCGACACCGGCATGGGCCTCGAGCGCATGGCGGCGATCCTGCAGGGCGTCGACAACATCTACGAGATCGACACCACCTACAAGATCCTCGACAGGGCGGCCGAGCTCACCAAGTCCCGCTACGGCCGGAACGCCCGCGCGGACGTCTCGCTGCGTGTCATCGCCGACCACCTGCGGGCCGGCGTCATGCTCGTGGGCGACGGCGTGCTGCCCTCCAACGAGGGCCGGGGCTACGTGTTGCGCCGCATGCTGCGCCGCGCGATCCGCAACCTGCGCCTGCTCGGCTCGGGCGAGGAGCGCTACATGCACGAGCTCACCGCCACGACGATCGAGGCGATGGGCCAGCAGTACCCCGAGCTCAAGGGCGACGCCGCCAACATCCACATGGTGATCGACGCCGAGGAGGTCTCCTTCCTCGGCACCCTGCGCACCGGCACCGCCATCTTCGACGCGGCGGTCGAGGAGAACAAGCGCAAGGGCGTCACCACGCTGGCCGGCGGCCAGGCGTTCCAGCTGCACGACACCTACGGCTTCCCGATCGACCTGACGCTGGAGATGGCCGCCGAGCAGGGCCTGCAGGTCGACGAGGACGGCTTCCGCCGCCTGATGAACGAGCAGCGCGACCGCGCCAAGGCCGACTCCGTGGCCAAGAAGACCGGCAACGCCGACATCTCCGTGCTCGGCGAGATGCTCGACCGGGCCGGCAAGGTCGAGTTCCTCGGCTACGACCAGACCACGGCCGAGGCCGGCGTCATCGGCGTGCTCGTCGACGGGGTCTCGGTCCCGGCGGCCGGCGCGGGCACCACCGTGGAGATCGTGCTCGACCGCACCCCCTTCTACGCCGAGGGCGGCGGCCAGCTGTCCGACCAGGGGATCATCCGCACCGGCGAAGCCCAGGTCGAGATCGTCGACGTGCAGTCGCCGTTCGCCGGGCTGGTCGTGCACCGCGGCAAGGTCACCGGCGGTGAGATCCGCGTGGGAGACCAGGCGCAGGCCGAGATCGACATCGAGCGCCGACGGGCGATCTCGCGCAGCCACACCGCGACCCACCTGGTGCACCGCGGGTTCCGCAACGCGCTCGGCGAGAGCGCGGCCCAGGCCGGCTCGGAGAACTCCCCTGGGCGCTTCCGGTTCGACTTCACCGCGGCCGGAGCCGTCCCCCCGACCGTGCTGCGGGACGTCGAGGACGAGGTCAACGCGATCCTGATCAACGACCTGAAGGTCCACGCCTACCACACCTCGCTCAGCGAGGCCCGTTCGATGGGCGCGCTGGCGCTCTTCGGCGAGAAGTACGGCGACGAGGTCCGCATCGTCGAGGTCGGCGACTACTCCCGCGAGCTGTGCGGCGGCACCCACGTCGCGAGCTCCGGCCAGCTGGGCCTGGTCAAGGTGCTGGGCGAGGCCTCCATCGGCGCCGGCGTGCGCCGGGTCGAGGCCCTGGTCGGCATCGACGCCTTCCGGTTCCTCGCCCGCGAGAGCGTGCTGGTCGCCCAGATCAGCGAGCAGCTCAAGGCCCGGCGCGAGGAGCTGCCCGAGCGTGTCGAGGGCATCGTCACCCGCCTGCGCACGGCCGAGCGGGAGCTTGAGAGGCTCCGCTCGGCCCAGGTGCTCGCGGTGGCGGGCGAGCTGGCGGCCTCCGCCCGCGACGTCGAGGGCGTCTCGGTCGTGACCCACCGCGCGCCTGACGGCACTTCGGCCGATGACCTGCGTAAACTCGCCCTAGACGTGCGCGGCCGGTTCCCCGGTGACCGCGCTGCGATGATCGTGATCGCCGGGGTTCCCGCCGACCGGCCGGTCGTGGTCGCCGCTGTGAACGATGCGGGGCGCGCCCGGGGACTCAAGGCCGGGAGACTGGTCGGCGTCGCCGCCAAGGCACTTGGGGGTGGCGGTGGCGGTAAGGACGACGTCGCGCAGGGCGGTGGAGCGCGGCCTGAGGCGATCGGCGAGGCGCTCGGCGCCGTCGAGCACGCGATCCAGGAGGCGCTCTCCTGAACATGGACGCCCAGCGGGCACCGTGCCACGCCGGCAGGCGGCGGCAGGGTGCCCGCTCATCCGCGTGGCACGGCCGGAGGCCGTGGTGAGGCGCGGCGTCCGCCTCGGCGTCGACGTGGGATCGGTCCGCGTCGGCGTGGCCCGCAGCGACCCGTCGGGGCTGCTGGCGACCCCGGTCGAGACCGTGCGCCGGGGAAAGGGCGACCTCGACCGCATCGCCGCGATCGCGGGCGAGCACGAGGCGATGGAGATCGTCGTCGGCCTGCCCACCTCCCTGTCCGGCCGTGAGAGCCACGCGGCGGCCGCCGCGCGCGAGTTCGCCGGCCGGCTGGCCGTGCGGCTCGCGCCGACGCCGGTCCGCCTGTACGACGAGCGGCTGACCACCGTGACCGCGCAGCAGGGGCTGCGGGCGAGCGGGGTCAAGGCCAAGAACCAGCGAGGGGTGGTCGACCAGGCCGCGGCCGTGGTGCTGCTGCAGGCCGCCCTGGACGCCGAGCGGGCGAGCGGCGCCCCGCCGGGCAGACCCGTCGAGCCGCCGGGGCAGCGCCCCGGTGGGGAATCGAGCGCCGGGCCGGCGAGGTGAGCCGGCCCGCGGGGCCGGGTGCGGACGGTCCCGACGCGCAGGACGGGCCTGAGCGTCCCGACGACTTCGACGGCCCGGACGGCGGCCCCGGTGGCCGTGAGCGGCCCGGTGCCCCTCCGGGAGGCCCCGACAGCCCAGACGACGCCGACGACCCGGGCGACCTGATCGCGTTCACCGAGGACGACGCCCCGGAGGGCGACGACGAGCGCCGGGCCGGGCGCGGCCGGCGCGGGCTGCTGATGCTCATCGGCGGCGGCAGCGCGGTGCTGGTCGCGGCCGGGCTGGCCGGCGCGCTCGCCCTGTTCGGGCCGCTGATGGCGCCGGAGGACTTCGAGGGCAACGGGTCGGTGCCCGTCGCGGTGGAGATCGTCCCCGGCGCCAGCGCGGCGGAGATCGCCGACGTCCTCACCAAGGCGGAGGTCGTGGCCGGCCCCCGCTCCTTCATCCGCGTGGTCGAGGAGCGCGGCCAGGCGGGCAGCCTGCGGCCGGGCCGCTATCTGCTGCGCAAGCGCATGGCCGCCGCCTCGGCGCTGGACCTGCTGCTCGCGCCGCAGTCGCGTATCCGCAAGCGGGTGACGGTTCCCGAAGGGCTGCGCGCGGTGGAGACGGTCGCCCGCCTGGCCCAGGGCTCGGGGCTGCCGGCCGCCGAACTGGCCAAGGTCATCGCCCGCCCGGCCGATCTGGGGCTGCCCGCCTACGCCAAGAACACCGTCGAGGGCTTCCTGTTCCCCGCGACCTACGACATCGAGTCCTCGACGACGCCACGCGACCTGATGCGCTCGACGGTCCGCCGGTTCAAGCGGGCCGCCACCCACGTGGGGCTGGAGGCGGGCGCGGCCCAGCACCGTCTCACTCCGCGTGACGTGGTCGTCGTCGCGAGCATCGTGCAGGCGGAAGGAGGCAGGGACAGCGACTATCCGAAGATCGCCAGAGTCATCTACAATCGCCTCGCGTCCGGAGCCAAGCTGGAGATGGACAGCACGGTGATGTACGGCCTGGGCAAGCACGGCATCGTGGCGTCGAACGCCGAGATCAAGCGCGACACCCCGTACAACACCTACATGCATCCCGGGCTGCCACCCGGGCCGATCAGCAACCCCGGCGAGGCGGCGCTCCGTGCGGCGCTTCATCCGGCTAAGGGTGATTGGTACTGGTTTGTCACGATCGACCCACAGCATAGAATCACGAAATTCACTGACAAAGAGAGTGAGTTCGTGAAATACCGAGAAGAGCTGAACAAACGGCTCGGGCAGCACTGATGCCCGGCGGGACAGCCACCTCCTCCCGTACGCGCCCGGTGACCCGGGCCGGCGCGACCCCGGGCGTGGCAGTGACCACCTGTCCGGGAGGTCCCACCAATTTGGGGCACTCGCTTGACGACAGGCCGGTCCGACCGGGAGATTGGCGAGCGCACCTATGAACGATCTCGACCTCGATAGTCTGCTGGGTGCCGGGGACGACGAAGGTCCCCGGCGCAGGTCCCGTGGTTCCAGGACGGCCCGCAGCCGCAGCAGGAAGCGCCAGCGCCGGCAGCGCCGCAAGGGTTTCGTGGCGTTCCTCCTCGCGATGGTCATCATCGTGGGCGTCCTCGGCGTCGGCGGCTACTACGGCTACCAATGGATCCGCGGCGTGGCGGTGCCCAAGGACTTCGCCGGGCAGGGCTCCGGCGAGGTGCTCGTGGAGATCAAGGAAGGCCAGAGCGCCACCGAGGTGGCCCAGACCCTCGTCGACCAGGGTGTGGTCGCGAGCGAGCGGGCGTTCATCAACGCCATCGGCGCCGCGGGCAAGAGCGCCTCCCTCCAGCCGGGGGAGTACAAGCTGCGCAAGGGCATGGCCGCCGCCAGCGCCGTCCCCCTCCTGGACCCCAAGCGGCGGCTGCAGACCACCTTGACCGTGCCTGAGGGGCTGCGGCTCTCCCAGATCCTGGAGAAGCTGTCGACCGCCACCGGCCGGCCGGTGCGGGAGTTCGAGAAGGCCGCCATGAACGGCAAGGAGCTCGGCCTGCCGTCCTACGCCAAGGGCAAGCTCGAAGGCTTCGCCTTCCCGGCGACCTACGAGGTCTCGCCCAAGGCCGCCCCCGACGACCTGCTGGCTTCGATGGTCACGCGCTTCGACCGCGCCGCCGAGGACACCAACCTGGAGGCCGGCGCCAGGCGGATCGGCCACACCCCTCTGGAGGTGCTGACGATCGCCAGCATCGTGCAGGCCGAGTCGGGCAGCAAGCGTGACATGGCCAAGGTCGCCCGGGTGATCTACAACCGGCTCAACCGGACGCCGCCGATGCTGCTCCAGATGGACAGCACCGTCATGTACGGCCTGAAGAAGTTCAACGTCGCGGCCACCCACGAAGAGCTCAAGAGCAAGTCCCCGTACAACACCTACGCACGCCCAGGCCTGCCGCCGGGCCCGATCTGCAACCCCGGAGTCGACGCCATCAGGGCCACGCTCAAGCCGGCCGACGGCCCCTGGCTGTTCTTCGTGACCACCGACACCAAGCGGGGCATCACCAAGTTCACCGACTCGCAGGCCGAGCACGACAAGTACGTCGAGGAGTTCAACAGGAACCAGGCGGCCAACTGATGGAGCGGCGCGCCGCCGTGCTCGGGTCCCCGATCGCCCACTCGCTCTCGCCGTGCCTGCACCGCGCCGCCTACCAGGCTCTCGGCCTGCGGGGCTGGCGGTACGACGCGATCGAGTGCGACGAGCGGGGCCTCGCCGGGCTGCTGGCCACGATGGGTCCCGAGTGGGCCGGGCTGTCGCTGACCATGCCGCTCAAGCGGGCTGTGCTGCCGCTGCTGGACACCGTGGCCGAGCTCGCCGTGCAGGTCGGTGGGGTCAACACCGTGGTGTTCCGCGACGGCGCCAGGCACGGCGAGAACACCGACGTCCACGGCATCGTGTGCGCCCTCGCCGAGTCGGGGGTCACGGCCCCGCGCGCGGCGACGATCCTCGGCGGCGGCGCGACGGCCGGCTCCACGCTGGCCGCGCTGCGCGAACTCGGCCTTCCGGAGGCGACGCTGGTCGTCCGCGACCGGTCGCGGGCGAGGGAGACCGAGGAGGTCGCCGACCGGCTCGGCATGGCCCTGGCCGTGCGCACCTTCGACGATCTCGCCGCCGCCCTCGACACGGACCTGGTGGTCTCGACGCTGCCGTCGGGCGCCGCCGACGCCTACGCGGAGGCGCTGGCCGTCGTCCCGGCCGTCTTCGACGTGGTCTACGCCCCTTGGCCCACGCGGCTGGCGCGCGCCGTGCATGACAAGGGCGGCACGGTGGTCGGCGGGTTCGCCATGCTGCTCCACCAGGCCGTGCGCCAGGTGGAGCTGTACACGGGTCGGACGGGCGTCCCGGTAGTGGCCGTACGCGCCGCCGGCGAGGCCGAGCTCCTCAGACGATCGGCTCGAACGGATTGAGCACCCGCACCCCGGTGCGTTCGAAGTCCTTCACGTTACGGGTGACCATGGTCCAGCCATTCGCCCTGGCGGTCGCGGCCAGCAGGCCGTCCACCAGCGGCAGCGGATCGGGCGCGTTCAGTGATCCCCACTCTTCTGCGATGTCGGCAGTGACAGGGACGATGCGGTCGATGAACTCGTGCCGCAGGCGTGCCAGCCAGGTCTCGTAGACGGCCGCCTGGGAGGGGTCGCGCGCTCGCAGACGTTCGATGCCTTGGCGGATCTCGCCGAGGACCATCACGCTGATGTACAGAGTCGTACCGGGTACGACATCGAGCCACTCTTCGACGCGGGGATTCGGCCGCCGCTTGGTGACCTCGCACGCGACGTTGGTGTCCAGAAGGAATGCCATGGTCAGCCGTCCAGGTCCACGGTGCGGATCGGGTCGTCCGATCGCCGGATGTCGAGCATGCTCAGGTCGGGTGCGGACCTCAGGAACTCCTTGAAGTCCGGCGCGCCGTGCGCCATGCGACGGTATTCGGCGATGTCGATGATGACGGCGACCTCCTCCCCGTGCCGGGTGACGATCTGCGGCCCCTCGTCGTGCGCCTGGCGGATGACCTCGCTGAAGCGCTGCTTCGCCTCCTGCAGTTGCCACTGGCCCATGAGACCCCCACCCTCCGTCTAGTCTGTCTAGATTTACAGGATCAACTTTAGCAGCCGATCCTGTTTCGTGTCCGGTTAATCACGAAGAGTGAGACGCGCGGGGGATGATTCGGCCGGTGTCCGGTGTTGTGGTAACGTAGCTGCTTGATCGGTCCGGCATGGCTGCTGGACGCGCAAGCGGAGGTCTTCCTCCCACCTGCTCGACCGGAAGGTCGACGGGTCAAGGATCACTACCGGACTTCTCCGGGGAGCTCTTGATCGATCTGAGAGCTCGGTGGCCCCGCATGCGCGACGTGCGGGGCTTTTCGCTTTTGGCGACAAACCCCACGCACGGTCGAGCACATACGCGGAAAATGCCAGGTACCTAGGAGGTCCCATCAGCACTGAGCCCCGCATCAACGAGCGTATTCGTGTGCCCGAGGTCCGCCTCGTCGGCCCGAACGGCGAGCAGGTCGGCATCGTCTCCATCGGGGACGCGCTGAAGCTGGCCCAGGAGTCCGACCTCGACCTGGTAGAGGTCGCGGCCACGGCTCGTCCGCCCGTGTGCAAGCTCATGGACTACGGCAAGTTCAAGTACGAGTCAGCCATGAAGGCACGCGAGGCGCGCCGCAACCAGGCGCACACGATCATCAAGGAGATCAAGCTCCGGCCGAAGATCGACCCGCATGACTACGAGACCAAGAAGGGTCACGTCGTGCGGTTCCTCAAAGCGGGGGACAAGGTCAAGGTCACGATCATGTTCCGTGGACGTGAGCAGTCCCGTCCCGAGCTGGGTTTCCGGCTGCTGCAGAGGCTGGCGGAGGACGTGACGGAGCTCGGCTTCGTCGAGTCCCAGCCCAAGCAGGACGGCCGAAACATGATCATGGTGATCGGGCCGCACAAGAAGAAGGCCGAGGCCAAGGCCGAGCGGGCCGCGGCTCGCGCGAGGACCGGCGACGCCGCAGAGGGCGACATGGACCTCGACGCGGAAATGGCGCGGGCATCGGAACCGCAGGAGTGACGCCCCCCGCCTGACGACCCGGCGGGAAGCGACTGGACACCGAGACCGGGTGGGGTGCCACAGCCGGGCATGCGCCTGGCTGGGGTACCTTGACCCGGGATATCGGCACGGACGAACGAGGGAGAGACGGCTGACATGCCGAAGATGAAGACGCACAGCGGTGCGAAGAAGCGATTCCGCCTCAGCGGAAGCGGCAAGATCATTCGCCGGCGTGCGAACCGTGCCCACTACAACGAGCACAAGGCGTCCACGGTGACGCGCCGTCTGAAGCCTGAGGTCGTCATGTCCGATGCCGACACCAAGAAGATCAAGAAGCTGCTCGGCAAGTAACCGAACCCCCGGGGAGATAGAACAATGGCACGCGTAAAGCGGGCGCTCAACGCCAAGAAGAAGCGCCGCGTCGTCCTCGAGCGGGCGAGTGGTTACCGGGGTCAGCGGTCGAGGCTGTACCGCAAGGCCAAGGAGCAGATGCTCCACTCACTGACCTACGCCTACCGTGACCGCAAGGACAAGAAGGGCGCTTTCCGGCGTCTTTGGATCCAGCGGATCAACGCCGCGGCGCGCGCGAACGGCATCACCTACAACCGGTTCATCCAGGGCCTCAAGGCCGCCGGTGTCGAGGTGGACCGCAAGATCCTCGCTGATCTGGCCGTCAACGACAGCCAGACCTTCGCGTCGCTCGCCGAGACCGCCAGGAAGGCGCTTCCGGCCGACGTGAACGCGCCGGTCGCCAGCTGATCCGGCGCACGGCTCAAGTGGACGACTCGTTCTCTCGCGGAGCGGGTCGTCCACTGTTTTGCGGGGCCGTCTCCGTGATCGAACCGCACGGGGGCTGTAACGGTTCGGGAGTTCGAAAGGGGGGCACGTGGCCGGGTCCGAGCTGACCAACATCAAGTCTCCGCGGGTCAAGGCGGCCAAGCGCCTGACCAAGCGGGCTTTCAGGGACCGGGACCGCGCCTTCCTCGCCGAAGGCCCGCAGGCCGTGCGGGAGGCGCTGGCGCTGCCCGGCGTGGCCGTCGAGCTGTTCACCACCGCCGACGCCGAGATCCGGCACGCAGACATCGTGACCGCCGCCCGGCTGGCGGGGGTGCCGGTGTTCGGCGCCAGCGGCGAGGTCATGGCCGAGCTCGCCCAGACCGTCACCCCGCAGGGGCTGCTCGCGGTCTGCCGGTTCGTGCACGTCCCGCTGACCGAGGGCGTCACCGAGGGCGCGGGCCTGGTCGCCGTGCTCGCCCACGTGCGCGACCCCGGGAACGCCGGCACGGTCCTGCGGACCGCCGACGCGGCGGGCGCCGACGCGGTGGTGTTCACCGACGCCTCCGTGGACCCCTACAACGGCAAGTGCGTCAGGGCCAGCGCGGGAAGCCTGTTCCACCTGCCCGTCGTCACCTCGGCTCCGGTGGCCCAGGCCGTGCGCCACCTGAAGGAGAAGGGACTGCGCGTCCTGGCGGCGGACGGCGCGGGGAGCAAGACGCTCGACGACGTGGACCTGAAGGGCCCCACGGCGTGGATCTTCGGCAACGAGGCGTGGGGCCTGCCCGAGGAGATCCTCGCCCTGGCCGACGAGGTCGTCCGGGTGCCCATCTACGGGCGCGCCGAGAGCCTCAACCTGGCGACGGCGGCCGCGGTCTGCCTGTACGCCTCCGCGCGGGCTCAGCGCTCCGGATGACCCCGCGAGCCGCCGGCGGAATCCTTACCGGACAACAAGTCTGCTTCCGGACACGGTAGGCGGTCCCGCGCGGGCGCGGGGCTGCCGTCCGGCACGGGAAACCCGCTATTGTCGGCGCTGTAGGGGTCGAGGGAGGCGATAGTGCGCGGCGGACAAACCCATCAAAGGGGCGCCGATGCCGCATGTTCGATCGAGGTCGACGACCTACCCGACGGCGTCGTCGTGGCCGACGGCCGGGGGCGGGTGGTCGCCTTCAACCGTGCGGCCAGCCGCCTGACCGGGGTGGGGAGCGACGCCGCCCTCGGCAGATACCTTCCCGATGTCCTGCCCTTCCGCGACGACGACGGCCGCGACTGGTGGAAGTGGCTCGACGCCTACGGAGGGCTGCGCATCCGCAGCCGCCAGCCCGAGTGCTCCCTTTACCTGCCCGGCGGTCACGAGCTGCTGGTGGCGGCCCGGTTCGTGCGCACGCCCGCGCGGAGCGGCGACGTCGTCCGGGTCGTGGTCACCCTGCGTGACGCGGCGGCGCGCGCCCGCCTGGAGCGAAGCCGCGCCGACCTGGTCTCCACCGTCGCCCACGAGCTGCGCTCACCGCTGACCAGCGTCAAGGGGTTCACCGCCACCCTGCTGGCGAAGTGGGGCCGCTTCACCGACGACCAGAAGCGCGTGATGCTCGAGACGGTCAACGCCGACGCCGACCGGGTCACCCGGCTCATCACCGAGCTGCTCGACGTGTCCCGCATCGAGTCGGGCCGGCTGCAGGTCCACCGGCAGGTGGTCGACGTCCCCGCCCGGGCGCGTAAGATCATCGCGGGCCGGGTGGCGGCGGGCGAGCCGGAGGACCGCTTCCGGCTGGAGGTCCGTGGCGATCTGCCCGAGGTGTGGCTCGACCAGGACAAGATCGACCAGATTCTCGGCAACCTCCTGGAAAACGCGGTGCGTCACGGACGAGGTACGGTGACCATAGTGGTGGAGCCTGTCGAGTGGGGAGTTGCCGTGTCCGTGCGTGACCAGGGCGAGGGTGTCGCACCCGAGCTGGCCTCGCGCGTCTTCCGGCAGTTCTGGCGCGGCAACGGGCGTCGCCGCGGCGGCACGGGCCTCGGCCTATTCATCGTCAAGGGCCTCGTGGAGGCCCACGGTGGCACCATCACCGTGCAGCGGGCGCCCGGTGGCGGCGCCGAGTTCCGATTTACCATGCCCGCCGGCACCCCCGACTTCGCCTGAGGCGTCGGGACGGCCGGTGGGCAAGCACCACGCCGGCATTCGCCGGCCCGGCCGCGTCGTGACCGGCGCCCGGCCCCGCGAGGCCGGGGGCTCGCGGTCGCGGCGGAGATGGTGAGGGCCTCCCGCTCTTCCTGGATCGCGGGGATTGTCCACAGCCCTTCTCTCCCGGCCGGTCCGCCACTCTGGACGGACTAGACTCGTGCCCGCTCAAGCCCTGGATACGGAGCTCTCTCTTGTCGAACACCTATGATCCGGTCGAGGTGACGCCGTTGCACGCCGACGAGGTGGCGCGCATGGAGGCCGAAGCCGTAGCCGCCATCGACGCGGCCGCCGACCTCGACGAACTCAAGCAAGTGCGTCTGGCGCACGCCGGCGACCGGTCCCCGATCGCGCTCGCCAACCGCGAGATCGGCGCGCTGCCGCCTCAGGCCCGCGCCGAGGCGGGCAAGCGCATCGGCGGGGCGCGCAAGGCCATCGGCGAGGCGCTCGCCGCCCGGCAGGCCGTGCTGACGGCCGAGCGCGACGAGCGCGTCCTGGTCGAGGAGACCGTGGACGTCACCCTCCCCTGGGACCGCCGGCCGCGCGGTGCCAGGCACCCGCTCACGACCCTGCAAGAGCGCATCGCCGACGCCTTCGTCGCGATGGGCTACGAGGTCGCCGAGGGGCCTGAGCTGGAGGGCGAGTGGTTCAACTTCGACGCGCTCAACATCGCGCCCGACCACCCGGCCCGCTCCGAGCACGACACGTTCTTCGTCGGCTCCGTCGACTCCGGCATGGTGCTGCGCACCCAGACCTCCCCGGTCCAGATCCGCGCGCTGCTCTCGCGCGACCTGCCGGTGTACGTCATCTCGCCCGGCAAGGTGTTCCGCACTGACGAGCTCGACGCCACCCACACCCCGGTGTTCCACCAGGTCGAGGGCCTGGCGGTCGACGAGGGGCTGACGATGGCCCACCTGAAGGGCACGCTCGACCGGTTCGCCGAGGTCATGTTCGGCAAGGGCATCAGCACCCGCTTCCGGCCCAACTACTTCCCCTTCACCGAGCCGTCGGCCGAGATGGACCTGCGCTGCTTCGTGTGCCGGGGGGCCTCGGCCGTCCCCGGCAACCCGCCCTGCCGCACCTGCAAGTCCGAGGGCTGGATCGAGTGGGGCGGCTGCGGCATGGTCAACCCGCGCGTGCTGGTGGCCTGCGGGGTCGACCCCGAGCGCTACAGCGGGTTCGCCTTCGGCATGGGCGTCGAGCGGACGTTGATGTTCCGCAACAACGCCGAGGACATGCGAGACATGGTCGAGGGAGACGTGCGCTTCACGCTCCCGTTCGGTATGGAGGCCTGATGAAGTTCCCGCTCTCCTGGCTGCGGGAGTACGTCGACCTGCCCGCCGCCACCGCCCACGAGGTCGCCGAGAAGCTCACGGCGGCCGGGCTCAAGCTGGAGTCGATCGAGTCGGTCGGCGACGACATCAAGAACGTCGTCGTCGGCGAGGTGCTGTCCATCGAGGAGCTCGCCGGCTTCAAGAAGCCCATCCGCTACTGCTCGGTCGAGGTCGGCGAGGCCGCCCCGCGCTGGGTCATCTGCGGCGCCACCAACTTCGCGGTCGGCGACCGGGTGGCCGTGGCGCTGCCCGGAGCCGTGCTGCCCGGCGGGTTCGAGGTCGGGTCCCGCAAGACCTACGGCCACGTGTCCGACGGCATGATCTGCTCGGCACGCGAGCTGGGCATCGGGGAGGACCACAGCGGCATCCTCATCCTGCCCGCCGACACCCACCTCGGCGCGGACGTGGTCGAGCTGCTAGGCCTGCGTGACGACGTCATCGAGCTCGAGATCACCCCCGACCGCGGGTACGCCCTGTCGATCCGGGGCGTCGCGCGCGAGGTCGCCACCGCCTTCGGCGTGCCGTGGCGCGACCCGGCCGACATCGAGCCGCCATCGTTCACCGAGGAGTCCTACCCCGCCTCGATCGCCGACCCGACCGCCTGCGACCGGTTCGTGCTGCGCTCGGTGTCCGGGTTCGACCCCTCCGCCGAGACGCCCATGTGGATGCAGGTGCGCCTGGCCCGCGCCGGCATGCGGCCGGTCTCGCCGGCCGTCGACGTCACCAACTACCTGATGATCGAGCTGGGCCAGCCGCTGCACGCCTTCGACCGTTCCCGGCTGACCGGGCCCATCGTGGTGCGCAGGGCAGAGCCGGGCGAGACGCTGGAGACCCTCGACCACGTCGTGCGCAAGCTCCACCCCGAGGACATCCTGATCACCGACTCCTCCGGGGCGATCTCGATGGCCGGCACGATGGGCGGGCTCAACACCGAGATCGCGGACGACTCCACCGACCTGGTCATCGAGGCCGCCCACTTCTCGGCCACCGGCACGGCGCGCATGTCCCGCCGCCACAACCTGGTGAGCGAGGCCTCCCGCCGGTTCGAGCGCGGCGTCGACCGCGAGCTCCCGCTCTACGCCTCCTGGCGCGCGGTGCAGATGCTGGTCGCCTTCGGCGGCGGCACGGCCGACGCCGGGGTCACCCACGCCTTCGCCGACGTCGAGCCGCCGTCGATCGTCATCCGGGCCGACCACCCCGACCGGGTCGCGGGCGTCGCCTACGGTCGCGACGCGGTCGTGCACCGCCTGGAGCAGGTCGGCTGCACGGTGGTCGCCCAGGGTGCGGCGGGCGGGCAGGACGGCGCCGAGGCGCCTTCGGCGATCCCGGCCGACGTCCTCGAGGCCCCCGCCCGGCCCGACCCGGCCGAGCTGCTCGTCGTGACGCCGCCGTCGTGGCGTCCCGACCTGACCGACCCCAACGACCTGGCCGAGGAGGTCATCCGGCTCGAGGGCTACGAGCGGCTGCCCTCGGTGCTGCCCGCCGCTCCCGCGGGGGCCGGGCTGACCGAGGTCCAGCGGCTGCGCCGCCGCGTGGGCCGCGCGCTGGCCGCCGCCGGCTACGTCGAGACGCTCGCCTACCCGTTCATCAGCACGCGCGACCTGGACGACCTCCAGCTGCCCGCCGGCGACGCGCGGCGCAGGACCGTCCGGCTGGCGAACCCGCTGAGCGAGGACGAGCCGCTGATGCGCACCACGCTGCTGCCGGGGCTGCTGAAGACCCTGGTCCGCAACGTCGGGCGCGGGTTCGTCGACGTGGCGCTGTTCGAGTCCGGCCTGGTCTACCGGCCCGAGCCGGACGCCCCGGCCAAGGCGCCGGTGCTCGGGGTCGACCGCAGACCCTCGGAGCAGGAGCTGGCGACCATCGCGGCGGCGCTGCCCCGGCAGCCCCTGCGGGTGGGCGTCGTGCTCGCGGGCGAGTACGACCGCTCCGGCTGGTGGGGCGAGGGCCGCCCGGCGAGCTGGGCCGACGCCATCGAGGCAGCACGCGTGATCGCGCGCGAGGCCGGGGTCGAGATCACGATCCGCGCCGACCGGCACGAGCCCTGGCATCCGGGCCGGTGCGCCGCGCTGTACGCCGGGGAGACCCTGCTCGGTCACGCAGGCGAGCTGCACCCGCGTGTCGTCGAGGCCTACGGCCTGCCGGCGCGCACCTGCGCGATGGAGCTGGAGCTGACCGTCCTCGAGGCGGCCCTGCCCGGCCCGATCCAGGCCGAGCCGGTCTCGGCCTACCCCGTCGCCACGCAGGACGTCGCGCTGGTCGTCCCGGCCGAGGTCCCGGTGGCCGAGGTGGAGGCGGCGCTGCGCGAGGGGGCGGGTGCCCTGCTCGAGTCGGTGCGGCTGTTCGACGTCTACACCGGGTCGCAGGTGGGCGAGGGCAAGAAGTCCCTGGCGTACACCCTGCGCTTCCGGGCCGCCGACCGCACCCTGATCGTCGAGGAGACCACCGCCGCCCGCGACGCCGCCGTAGCCCTGGCCGCCGACCGCACAGGAGCCCGACTCCGCACCGCCTGACCCAACACCGCCTGACCCAACCCCAGGGGGGCCGCCTAGCCCGGTTCGGCCGGGGTGCCGTGTGAGCGGTGCCGCCGGGCGGCCGGGCGGTGAAATCGGACAGGGGGCTGCAGTGGAGTCGATCCACTGCAGCCCCTGTTCGCGTTGTGGCCCCGATCGGCTGGTGGGCCACCACCCGCATTGCGGCTGGTGGGGCGATCGCTTACCTCCGCCGGGTGGCCGCCCCTATCCCGCTCGGTGGGGCGCCCAGTCAGCGGGAGTAGGCCTCCATTTCGTAGAGGGAGTAGCCGTAGGAGGTTCCGCGGGTGACGCCCTGCATGCGGATGTAGCGGGCGGTGGCCGGGGCGAAGGTCACGTTGTCCACGCCGCCGTTTCCCGTGGTGGTGGAGTACACCGTGGTCCACGCGGAGCCGTCGGGCGAGATCTGGATCCGGTACGCCGCCCCGTAGGCCGCCTCCCAGCGCAGCACGACCCGGGCCACGGGCTTCGACGACCCGAGGTCGACCCGCAGCCACTGGTCGTCGCTGGAGGCGCTGGACCAGCGGCTGGTCGGGTCACCGTCGACGGCCTTGCTCGCCGGGTACAGCAGGAAGAGCTGCGAGCTGGAGGCGGTCGCGCTCCCTCCGGCCGCGAGGTTGGCGATCGGGTCGCCGCGGTGGGCGGGGAACGACACCACCTGCTGGTAGGTCGGCCGGTTCTGCCAGGAGATCAGCGACTGCTTGATCCCGCCGAGCGGCGAGTGGCGGATGGCGTCCGCGCACCACTGGTCGCCCGCCGCGCAGGCGTCGTCGGCCGGGTAGGTCGTGGTGGCGGGTTCGGCGAGCGCCGCCGACAGGCTGTCCAGCAGGACCGTGCGGCAACCGGCCACCGTGCCGTTGCCGCAGTACTTCGCGGGCAGCGGCCCCGCGACCGGGTCGCCGAGCACCGACCGGACGTCCTTGCTCACATACCCCCACCAGCCGTACTGGAAGGACGAGCCCTTGTGCGTCTGGGCCTCGTTGGCCGAGGTGGGCACGCTGGAGAGGTCGCCTTGCTGATGGCCGGAGGGCGACTCGTTGATCTGCAGGGCGTTGACCAGCGACTGGTACAGGCCGTCGCCCAGGCCGGGCTTGAACTCCGCCTGGACGAGCCTCGGCCACCAGGCGTCGAACGCGCGGATGGCGTCCGCGTGCGCGTAGGTCTTGCTGCCGGGCGAGGTCTCGAGCCTTCTGGCGCCGCCCGTGGCCCACGCCGACAGCTTGGCGACCGCCGAGCCCAGGGCGGGATCGGTCACGGCCGAGCTGTTGATCACCCGCAGCAGGTGCGGCAGCACCTCCTTGCCGCGCAGGTCGGTGGTCGCGGCCTCGGCCATGATCTTGACGGTGCCCGCGCGGTCCAGCTTGCCCGTCCCGGCCAGCGCCGCCTTCACCGGAGCGTCGAGGAGGTCCACGCGGTGGACCGGCCCGAAGCTGAAGTTGCCGTCCGCCGCTCCGAAGTCCTTGGCCTGCTTGTTGTTCCAGCTGACCAGGTAGTCCTGGTTCGCGGTCTGCGGGTGGGCGGCGGGCGCCAGGTAGGTCGCGGTGTTGGTGGCGGGGTCGAAGCCGCTCCACTCGTGCGCCTGGTCGGCCGTCATCGGCAGGTTGGGATCCGCGGCCGCCGGCCTCACCGGGACGTCGCCCGACATGAAGTACGCGGCGTCCGCGGAGTTGACGTAGAACCAGTTGAACGCGAAGCCGATCTCGGAGGCCGCGGCGGCGAAGGAGGCGGCGTCCCCCATCTGTGCGGGCTCGTTGAACATCTGGAACCCGACGGCCGAGTCGGCCTCGTGCTGGTAGGTCGAGCGCAGGTCGGCGAACGCCGTGGGCTGGCCGCCGACGGTGCCCCGCCAGCTCACCAGCCCGTACTTGGTCCGGTGGATCACCAGGTCGTAGGAGCCGGCGGAGGTCGTGTCGGCGACGTTGGGCTTCCAGGAGTTGGTCTTCTTCAGCGTCTCCATCGCCGTGCAGGTGCCGTGGTAGAGGTAGTGGTTCGACGCGGTGGTCACCGTGCCGCCCGAGGGCTCGCAGAGCCGCAGCGCGTAGGTGTCGGTGATGTCCTCGCCGGCGGAGGTCGCGCTCCAGGCGTAGTCGGTGCCCCGGCCGAGCAGCACGTACAGGTTGAGCCCGGAGAACGCCACACCGCGCGCCCGGATGCCGGGACCGGAGAGCTCCTCGAGCATGAGGAGCTGCGGGGTGAAGTAGCCGGTCTGCGGGCCGAACACCGCGATCGGATGCCCGGAGGCCGACTCGGCGGCCGAGACCACGACGGCGTTGGACATGCCGGGCTTGGAGTTGTCGACGGTCAGCCCGTCCAGGACGCCTTTGGCCGCAGAGGCCGAGCTGGTGGCCGATCCCTGCTCGTTCTGGGTGATGTCCACCGGAGCCGTCGTGCCGGGGTCGGGCAGGGCGACCCCGGTGGCGCCGGGCGCGCCGCCGAACGGGAAGCTCTGGCCGTTGTGCAGGGTGAGGGTGGCCTCCGGGTCGTTCTGCGCCCGGAACGCCGCCCAGACCTGGTCGCCGGCGGCCGTCCCGTACTTGGCACGGGCCGCGACCCGGACCAGTGCGGACTGCATCTCGGCTCCGCCGCCTCCGCCGAACAGGCCGCCGATCACCCCTGAGACCGCGATCAGATCGGTCATGGTGAAGTCCTGGGGCCCGCCCGCGTTCGTGATCGCGTCCAGATGTCCCGTCAGGACGTACTCGCCGGGACAGTCGCGGTTCGCCATGCAGTGGTCGATATACGCGTTGATGCCGCTCACGTAGTTCTGCACGTCGGCGTAGAGCTGGGCGCCCCGGGTGCCGGAGTCCCTCACCCTGTCGATCTGCGCCTGCAGGTCGGCCTCGGTGTAGGGGGAGTTGCGCCAGACGCTCTGCTCCAGGGCCCGGTTGCCCGGCGCGCCTCCCGCGAAGGGTGTCAGCTCGCCGCGCCCGACGTGCCGCATGAGGTCCATCAGCCACAGGCGATCCTGCGCCCCCGCGTACCCGGCGCCGTACATGGTGCCCTCGCGGGTCGTCCCGGTGATGTGCGGGACGCCGGTGGCCTTGTCGCGGACGATGGTCACGTCCGAGCGGGGGCTCGTCGTGCTCTCCACCTGCCCGGCCGGCACGCCGAAGGAGCCGTCGTTGAAGAACGCGGCGATCTGGTCGTCGGTCAGGCCGGTGTAGCCGGAGATGAGGTTCGCGTACTTGCCGAGCTGGTCGTCGCTGTGCCGCGGCATCGTGCCGAGCGACTGGTTGGCGAGGATCTCCACCAGGGTGGCGTTGCCGTTCTCGCCGGGCGGCAACACGTCGGCGCACTGGCCGAGACAGTAGTCGTCGTTGGTGTAGGTGGCCGCTGATGCCGGCACGACGGGGGATGCCAGCGCGAGGATCGCGAGCGCGGAGGCCGCCGTGATCGTCCGCCGGAGACGTGCGTGCATGTTGAGAACCCCCAAAACATGAGGCGTACTCGAATGTTGGGAGGACCATACGCTCGCGCCAACACCGGATCAATGGCCGATGCGATAATCCCGCGTGCCAGATCGTGACCCGGCGTCATAGCGGAAGTCAGGGGTCGCCTTCGACCGGCGGCGGGGGTGATGCCGCGTCACATGCTCCAGTGCCGGCGATCGAGGATGAAGCGACGATGAGAGTCGAACCGGTCGGCCCGGACCTGGTCGAGGGTGTCGCGGGTGAGGCCCGCCTGGCCGAGAAGGTCCATGAAGACGCTCTCCACCAGCGCGACGCGGGCGTCCGGCGTGCACATCATCGTCAACGCGGTGAGCAGCGACACCGAGGGCGGGCCGGACTCCGAAAGAAAGTCCTTCTCCAACGCGGGGCGATCGAGCATCGGGCCATAGGCGGCGGTCAGAAGGGCGTGGAACCGGCGGACCTGGCCATCCGGATCGGCGGGATGGAGTTGGTGGATCGCCGTCACGAGCCGTCCGCGCCGCCGAAGTGCCTCACTGATCGCCGCGCGATTGGCCGGATCGTCCCCCCGCTTCGCGAGCTCCGAACACATCGTGCGCACGGCCTCCGGATCCATGGGCTTGCGTACCGCAACCTTGATCAGTTCCTTGGAGCTGAGCGATGTCAGCGTCGAGGCCGGCTCCTCCACATCCTCGGCGGGCTGGGTCGCAGCCATCTGGCTCGCGGTGGCCGCGGACGGCGGGCGAGCCGCCGGTGCCGCGCCGGCCAGGCCGGGGATATGGGAGAGGTCCGCCGTCCTCATGGACTGTGGCTCGGTCTCCCGCGCGAAGCGTCTGACGAGTCCGGTGAGATCGCGGCAGTTCACCAGGGTCTCGTGATAATGCTGGGCGATATCCGGATATTTACTGATCGGCGCAGTTTCGCCCCATGAGATGGAATGGGCCCCTTGCGGGGCATGCCTGGCGAACGACAGCCTGATCCGATGCCGTGACGCGCTGTCGGTCCAGGTCGAGGCGGTCAGCCTGCTTCTGAACCCGTACGGGAGCAGCGACGCCACCGCGTCGAGGAACCGCAGCCGGTTGAGCAGCGGCACCGCCTCCGCGTTCACGACGCAGACCGGAGCCCCCGTGAGCAGCAGCGCCGCCGCGCTCCTGGCGGTGCCGTCGACAGCCGCCGCGACCGGCTCGGCGTCCAGCGACGGCACCTCGACGGTGAGCGGGCCGTCGAACGGAAGCGTGCGCCCGTCGAGCGCGTGATAGAGCGCCTCGTAGGACACCGGCCCACCGGCGAGCTGAGCGTAGGGCACGCAGAAGTACCGGATGACGGCGATGTCCCGCCCGAGACCGTCCCTCTTGCCCGACCACGACTGGACGGCCAGGCCGATGTGCGCGCTCGCACCGCCGCCGACCCAGCTCATCGTCACCTGCGGCAGGTTCACTGGGGCTCCCGTCGCGTACCGGGCGATGATCTCGCCGTAGTCGTCACGGCTGAACCGCCCCTGGCTGAAAGCCAGGATCTCGTCGCCGTCCCGGGTACCCGGGCGCCTGCCCCACACCGCCCATTCGGCGGTCACTCGTACCATCAACAGATCCTCACCAGGAGAACCGCTACCCGTGGGGTGCTTGCAGGAGAATGACGATCACGACGACGGCCACGACCACCCCGGCCGCGAGGAGGGTGAGCAGAACCCAGCCTGCCGGCGGGATCAGCCGATCGGGTGGCGAGGCCCTGCGGTGGCCGCGGGCGGACCGCTCGTGCCGCCTGTCCCCGCGGAGGAGCAGCCGATGGCCACGCCTAGGCTCGGGCTCGGGCGCGACCTCGGGAGCCGGGTCGGACAACCGCTCCAGCATGTAGTACCTGGTCTCGCGGTCCAGCTGAGCCCGGCTCTGGACGGCGTTCACCAGCGCCCGCTCGGCGCCCTTTCCGTACAAGGCGGCCATGGCGGTGATCAGCGTCGCGTATCGCAAGTCGAGGACACCGGAGACGATCTCGTTGACCGCCTTCTGGTCCAGACCCCGCCCGTACGCCGCGACCAGCAGTTGCCGCAGAGAGTGGAAATGGGCTTCAGGGTCCCGCGCGTGCAGCGCCGCGGACGCGGACGCGAGATAGGCGTGCCTGCCCAGCGCCGGGGCCAACTCCCCATCCTCCCCGCCGCCGTCGCCGCCTCGCTCGACGAGCTGCTCGTGCACGAGACCTATGAGCGCCGGGTCGAAGGGTTCCCGCGCGGCGGCCTCGACCAGGTCCGGGGTCTGCATCGACTCCAGCACCTGGGCCTGCCCGACACCGCCGAGGAGCATCGCCAGCCGTACCGAGACGGCGGGCTCGGCGGCCGGCATGCGCCGCATCGCCTCAATCAGCGGCAGGCTCCACTGCCCGGCCGCCTCCTGGACCCTCTCCATGGCCTCGACGGTGAGCACCCGGCCATAGGCGAGGACCAGCGTCATGCCATAGAAGGCGTCCACCACGTCGGCAGGCAGGGCCCGCCCCTTCGCCAGCAGCCGTCCTTCGACGATCTCCCGGTAGCGTTCCCGCTCGTCTTCGGTGGCCTCATGGGTGCGGCCGTTGTACCGGAGTCGTTCGACGATCTCGCCGACCTCATCGAGCCGCCCCTTTTCGAGCAGGTCGGCGCACTGGTGCAGGTCGTCCTCGATGGCGTAGCCCCTGTGCGAGGACGGGACACTGTGGACCAGCGTGTGCGTGGAGTCGTCCAGCAGCGCCAGAGCCCGTTTCGGAGCCTCTTTGAACGACACCGGCTCTGTCTGCCGGGCGAGCCTCCTGACGAGTTCGCCAGGGGAACGCCTGGTCAGCAGGTCGAAGTAATGGCGAGTGATGTCGGTCCAGCGGTGGGAATCGCTCTCGGGGGTCCCCCAGGTGACCGAGCGCGCTCCCTCCAGGGGATGCTTGGCGAACGAGAGCTTGATCCGGTGTTTGGTCGAGCTGTCGGTCCAGGTGGAGGCCGTGAGCCTCGTCCGCAGGCCGTAGGGGAGAAGCGCCGCCACGGTGTCCAGGTACCGCAGCCGATCGGGCAGCGGCAGGAACTCGCCCCCGACGACGCAGACCGGTTCGTCGGCGAGCAGCAGCGCCGCCGCTCCCATGGCCGTCTCGTCGACCCTGCCGGCGATGTCACGGGGTTCGAGCACCGGGATGTTCAGCGTGAGCGGGGCGTCCACCGGCAGCGCGCACTCGCTGAAGGCACGGTACAGCCCCTCGTAGGACACCGGCCCGCCGGCGATCTGGGCATAGGGGACGCAGTAGTAGGTGGTGACGGCGATCGGCCTGCCCAGTCCGTCCAGCTGACCGGACCAGCTCTGGATGGCCAATCCGACGTGCGCGACGTCACCGCGGCCGTTGACCCAGCTGATCGTCACCTGTGGCAGGTCCGCCAAGGTCCCCGGCGCCCACTTGATCATGATTTCGCGGAAGTCGTCGTGGCTGAACTGCCCCTCGCTGCAGTGCAGGATCTCGTAGTCGTCCCACGTGCCGGGGCGCTTTCCCCACACCGCCCACTCGGCCGTGACCCTCATCTCACGGCTCACCCTCCGGCCTCCCCGCGTCGCCGGTCGGAGGACATCCGCTGTCCGAGCCAGAGCATCGGCTCCATCACGTTGATCGGGTGCGCCTGGCCGCGGATCCGGAACTTGCCGGCAGGTGCGATACCGGTACTCCGGGAATCGCCCGGGGACGTGGGGGCCTCTGGAACCAGGTTCTGAGGGTCGTCGGGATCGTAGACCCCCTTCGCCGGGTCCAGATAGAAACCGATCGAGGAGGTCACGAAGAACTTGATCCGCTCCGGCCGGAAGAACTGCTTGAGAGCGGGCACGACCATCCTCGCGTTGCCGGTGGCGGACACGCTGCAAAGCTGCTGGAACAGCTCCTCCGCGAAGTCGTCGTCGATCCGGGGAAAGCCGTGCGGATCGTCGGGGTCCGGCGCGAGTAGTCCCAGCTTCTCCGCCGTCTCCAGAATTCTGAGCTCGTCGAACTTGGTGACGCACACCGCGAGATGGTGGGGCAGCATGTCGTCGCCGAACCGGTTTTTCGCGAGCATTCGCCCGGCGAGATCGGTCAGCACGCCATGCAGGTAATTGAACGCGTCGCCGTCCTTGAATTCACGGATCGGATCGAACAGGTAGACGATTCCTCTGCTGCGTTCGAGATTGCTGAGCAGCTCCTCCCGGTCGGTTCCGGAACCGGTGCGTTTGGCACGGTAGAAGCCGCCCGGCGCGTCCAGCACGTCGAGGCCGATCCGGTGATCGGGGGACGGCTTTCGCCCGAACCCCCAGCCTCTGCCTTTCTTCTCGGGCTGTCTGCTCAGAAACCACCGGTAGTGGCCGAGAGTCAGGGTCGCCTCGGGAAAACGTTGATGCTGGGACAGTACGCTGGTCATCTCGATCAGGAAGTCGCGGGAGGGGCCGTCGGCGCCGATGACCTTCCATGGACCCTCTTTGAGGATGAGCGCGATGTTCAGGGCGGCGAGAAACGTGGTCTTGCCGCTGCCCGGGGCGCCCCAGATCGCGATGTTGTGATCGGAGTGCGCCGGTTGTCCATGCTCAAGGGGCATGTATGACCTCATTCGAACTGTTTCGTCGATGCCTGGTCACGGCACCGCGAGGAAGGGGAGAGGGAATCGCTGCACCTGCGGCGGAGTGAGGCCCAGGTCGGCGCTGAGTCCGTGAACGTCCACGGCGTCCAGGTGGGCCAGCGCTTCCCGCCCGAGCCGGGACCAGATGGGGTGCGCACGCTCGGGGGGCTGGTCGCAGATCGCCCCGAACACCAGGGCGGGGTGACGTTCGAGCCGGAGCACATGCTGTTCCCAGTCGATCCTGTGCGGACAGGGCAGGATTTCCGACGGGTGCGCGCGTGGCGGGTGCGGTGGCCGGTCCCCGACCGTGAGCAGTACCGTCCGGACATGGCTGCCGGAGTCGAGCCTGCGCGTCACCTCGGCCAGCATGTCCTCGACCTGCGCCGCGTAGGCGTACCCCCGCGCCGTGGCTCCGCCCGCGGGCATGCGGAGATCATGACGCTCCTCAAGGCGCCGCAGGGAGTCCTGAGCCTGCTCAGGAGAGACCTGCCAGCACGCCACGTGGACCGGTTCGTCGGGGATTCTCCGTTCGAACGAGTGCGTGCCATAGGCGATCAGCGACACCCGGAGCCCGATGAACAGGTCGTCGGCCATCGCCGTGACGAGCTGGCCGACGCGGCTGAGCCGTTCGGCCACCTGGCTCCTGGGGCCGCCGACCTCGACAGCGCAGATCAGGTGCGCCGGATCCGCCGGGCGATCCAGCCGGGGCGGCACCGAGGCGACCAGCTCGTCCCAGGTGCGGTCGCACCTGACGAGTCCCGGCGGTTCGTGGAACAGGACCCGTCCCGGCCGCTCCAGCTCCGCGACGATCCGGTGCCGCCCGGGCGGGAGACTCGCCGCGTGAACCGACAGCAGGCGAGGCCGGGGGCCCTGCCAGGCCGCGACCGCGAACATGGTGCCGTGCTCGTCGCCCGGCTCGCAGTCCACGGCGAACTCGGCGAGCTCTCCACGACGCGCTTCGATCCGGAACATCGGATGGCCGGCGAACCGGATCCCGCCCGTCACCGGATGCCGCTGCAGCACGACCAGGTCGTACGACTGCCACAGCGGCTCGTCGGCGATGACCTGGCGGAGTAGCTCGGCAACCCTCACGCCCGACTCGGCGAAGGTGAGCACCCCCGGGCGTGCGGCCCGTAGCGACTCCATCGCCTGATCGACCGGCGGGCTGTCCGGAGACGGGCACACCAGGATGACCATGGCTTCGCCGGACAGGGCCGAGGTCATGGCGACCGCCCGCTCGGCCGAGGACGTGACGGAGTCCTTCCAGGGCATCACCGGCCCGACCCGGCCGCGTGGCGTACCGGTCTCGTCGCGGCGTACGTCGAAGGCGGTGATGCCCTCCGCGGCGATCTCGAACACGATGAGGCGCTTGGAACCGGTGAGCTCTGCGATCCCCCCGGTGAGGGCCTTGCGGAGGAGGTCCTCACCTGACTCTGTCAAATACGGCTCCGGCTGAGCGTAGGGAACAAACCGACTATTACTCCCCATAACGCCACGTTTGTCCCCTCGACCTGGAGTCCAGATGCGCTGTAATGCGTGGTCACTCGCACGGCGCGTTGCGGTATGACCATATCCAGATACATGTACAGGTTAATCCAGTCACCTGGTGATGATGCTGGTGCGGACGAAATAGGATGTCCCAGACGCGGCGCCATTGCGGGGAGAATAGATGAGAAGGTTGCTAATCGTCCTGTCCGGTGCTCGACCGGAGATCCTCGAACGCTGCCCTACCGACCGAGGCAAGTTCGAAGGCATCGGCGGAGCGGTCCTCACCACCAGCGTGCTGGCCACCATCTCAATGGCATTCGCCCTGTACAGCGCCCTCGGCGTCAGCGTCCTCATCGCCGTACCCGCCAGCCTCGTGTGGGGATTGGCCATCCTGAGCCTCGACCGATGGCTGGTCAGCTCCATCCAGCCCGACGGGCCGCGCCAATGGCGGCTGGCCGTGCCCCGGATTCTCATGGCCGTGCTGCTCGGCGTGGTCATCTCCACGCCCTTGGTCCTCCAGATCTTCAAGTCCGAGATCGACGCCCAGATCGTCGAGATCAAGCAGGAGCGAGCCAACGCGTTCACCGACCAGCAGGCGCGGGGAACCGTCGGCAAGGAGGTCGCGCGGCTCCGCCAGGCCGTGGCCGAGCAGGAGAAGGTCGTCGCCTCGGGCGGCGAGGTGCCCCAGGACCCGGCGAAGGATCCGAAGATCAAAGCCCTGATCGCCGAACGTGACGCCCAGCAGGCCCAGGCCAAGAAGCACTACGACGAATGGCAGTGCCAGCTCTACGGCGGGCGGGACTGCCCCCGCAAGGGGGACGGCGTGCTGGCGCGAGCCAGTGAGAGCTCCTACAAGAAGGCGAAAGGTCTGGTCGACAAGCTCAACCGGCAGATCGACGACCGCAAGAAGCAGCTCACCGCCACCGACGAGAGCGCGAAGGGCCTCCGGCTCGCGGCGGCCAAGGCAGAACTGCCCAAGGTCCAGGCACAGCTCGACGCGGCGGTGAGGCAGCAGAGCGACCTGCAGGCGTCGTTCAACGCGGAGAACCAGACACTGAACGGGCTGCTGATCAGGCTGCGGGCTCTCAACGAGGTCTCCGGCAAGGACTTCACCCTCAACGTGGCCCGCGCGCTGCTGTTCCTGCTGTTCCTGCTGATCGAGTGCCTGCCGGTGGCGGTCAAGCTGATGCAGAAGCCCGGCAACTACGAGAAGGTGCTCGCCCTCGTGGCGCGCAACGAGCTCCTGCAGGCCCGCGAGACCCTGAACCTGGGAGCCCGGCTGGGTGCGCAGGGAGGATCTTCGGCGATACGCGATATCTGGACCAGGCAGCCCACCCCGGATCAGGAGCCCCCGCTTACCGCGACCACCCCGCTCGACCCTCGTACGGAGGCCGGGCCGCCCCTGTCCGAGCCGATCACTCTGGAACACGAGCACGGCACCCTGGAGGACGAGGCGCTCCGGGAGATGCCGGACACGCGCGTCGCCACCCTCGCGGAGGCGCACAGCTCCGAGCGTTCCCGCGGATTCGAGCTGTTCCCAGAAGACGATCACTGAGCCCCGATGATGTCCGGATCGGGGGCCCGCCTGGTCAATAGCCGTTACCGGCTCATGCTGCGGCTGGGCAGGGGAGGCATGGGCAACGTCTGGCTGGCCGCCGACGAGAGACTCGGGCGCCACGTCGCGCTCAAGGAGCTCGTGATGGCCGAGAACGGCGAGCCCCTGTCGGTGCGCCGGGAGCGGGCCCTGCGCGAGGCGCGGGCCGCGGCAGGCATCGAGCACCCCTGCGTCGTCGACATCTACGACGTGTTCGAGGAGAGAGGCCGCCCCTGGATCGTCATGGCCTACATCAAGGGCCGCTCGCTTCGTGATCTCATCGAGGACCGTACGCTCGGCGAGCGGGAGCTGGCCGAGATCGGCATCCGGGTGCTCGGCGCGCTGGACGCCACGCACAGCGCGGGCGTGCTGCACCGTGACGTGAAGCCCGCCAACATCGTGATCGGGGAGGCCGGCAAGGTGTTCCTGGTGGACTTCGGCATCGCCCGCATCGGCGGCGAGAGCACCCTCACCGCTCAGAACGGCTTCATCGGCACCCTCGAGTTCATGGCGCCCGAGCGGATCGAAGGACGCCCCCTGAAACCGTCCTCCGACCTGTGGTCTCTCGGTGTCACCTTCTTCTACGCCCTCGAGGGGTACTCGCCCTTCCGCCGTGACGACCTCCTCGCGACCATGCGAGCCGTCACCGACCACTCTCCTCCTGAGGCGGCCCGCCCGGGGCCGCTGGCCGACGCGATCGTACGGCTGCTTCACAAGGACCCGGACCAGCGGATGAACGCGCGCGAGCTCACGCTCACCCTGCGGTCGATCATCGACGGCACCCCTGCCGGACCCGAGCCGCGCGTGCCGGTGAAGCCCGCGCCCTCGAAGCCCACCCCGCCGAAGCCGTACAGGCCCACCCCGCCGGAGTCGCACAAGCCCATGGCGCCGGAGTCGCCGAGGCCCGTCCCGCCGAAGTCGCCCAGGCCCGTGGCGCCGGAGTCGCCGAACCTCACGGGACTCGACCCTGAGAAGGCGGCGAGGCTGGTCAGCGGCATGTCCGCCGGATCCGCAGCCCGGTCCTTTGCCTCGCTGTCCCCAGAGGCCGCTCGGGAGGTGCTGACCAGGGTCGAGTCACGGGTCGCGGGAGCGGTCCTGTTGGCGATGCCTCGAAGCAAGGCGGCGTCCATTCTGACGGTGATCCCCGCCAAGGCCACCGGCGGGCTGCTGGGCAGGATGGCCGCCAGCCCGCAGGAGACCGCCTCGGTGCTCCAGATGCTGAAAGCGGCCCAGGCCGGCAGGGCCGTCGACTACATGGATCTCGACGAGGCCGCCGCGCTCCTGACCGCCATGCGGCCCGGCGAGGCCGCGAGGATTCTCGCGCACACCCACGCCCGGACCGCGGCCGGCATCATCGGCGTCCTCGCCACAGGCCCCGCCGCCGCTCCACTGGTCGAGGCCATGGCGGCCCGTTCGGTGACGCAGGCGTGCGGCGTCCTTTGCTACGTATCTCCCGCCACCGTCTCCGCGCTGCTGAAGTCACTGCCGGGCAGCCACGCCGACCAACTGCTCAACGGCCTCGACGCCACGACCCGCGCACAGGTGCTCCGCCATCTCGGCCGATCCTGACCACGGCGCCGTCAATGGCCGAAGTGAGAGCCCGCACGCCGCGTGCGGGCGGCTCACAGGGAGTCGGCGAGGTACCTCGCATGGGCTCACGCTCACTCCCGAACTGTCAATTCGGTGTGCAGCGGCTCCTTGGGGTACCTATTCAGGCGGTAGGTGAGAGTTGTCCCCCAGGAATGACATCGACCCTCACGAGTCCCCACGTGCCCTTTCGCCTTCGAGCTGCGCCGGCACCGAAAGTTCGTGATGTGCAAGCGCGATGCCAAGATCGTGACGGAGAGAAGCGTCCGGGTACTGTTCGTGCTCATCGGGAACAAGGGTGGACGAGGTTGAGCAGAGGGCCGTTCTCGTCGCTCACCGCCCTGGGCGGCTCGTTCCGGTCCTGGTGGTTCTCCTCGTAGCGCGCCCACAGGCAGGTCACCGCGTCGATCGGCGCGATTTCTCGGTCCTAGAGCCTGTATCGAAGTCGATCAGAGCTGATCGCGGCAAGAGGATCGTGGCTTCGTAGCGCACGGCGATCAAGAAGGGGTTGAGAAACGAAGTCCTGGACCGCCGATCGCCCTCGAACGGCGATCGGCCACCCTGTGGCGATCGCCATGCCGCATCTGGGCGGCGGAGTGACTGCGGGCGGTCCGCGAGGTCCAGGCGGCTTGGCCTACGAAAATAGGAGGCGGCAGTCACATGCCCATGCCAGCATGGTCGCTTTGTACCCGATGTGAAAGGACCTGAGTGGCCATGCCTAGTGCCATCACTTTGATCCGCTCCGCTTCTCTGTCCGACGTCGCTCAGTACGCTTATGCAGCCACGGCGCCTGCCGAGTCACGACTCATCTTCCTCGCCGGAGCGTGTCCCCTGAACGAGGACGGCTCGACGGCAGCGATTGGGGACTACGCAGGTCAAGCAGCGAAAGCCATCGAGAACATGCAGACGGCCCTCACTGCCGCTGGCGCATCATTGCAGGACGTCATCAGCACAAGGGTTCTCGTCGCGTCCACCCGGCAGGAGGATCTGGGGGCTGCCTGGAAGATAGTCCGGGAGTCGTTCGGTGAACATGACGTACCGAGCACGTTGATGGGAGTCACCGTGCTTGGTTACGACGACCAGCTCGTTGAGATCGAAGCCGTCGCCGCCGTACTTGACTCCTGAGCGTAAGCGTCCAACCTGGCGCAAGCGGACACGGTTAGAGTCTGTATAGAAGCCGGTTAGAGCCATTCGTTGATTGCGGCGATGAGGACCGTGGCTTCGTAGCGCACGGCCAGCTTGTCGAAGCGGGTCGCGACCGCACGATGGCGTTTGAGCCGGTTGATGCCGCACTCCACAGCATGGCGCTGCTTGTAGACCTCGGGGTCGAAGGTCGGTGGCCGGCCGCCCATCGACCCCTTCTTACGACGGCTGACGTCCTGATCGGCCTTGCTGGGAATCGTCGCTTTGATGCCCCGCCGCCGCAAGTAGGCACGGTTGGCCCTGGAGGTATAGGCCTTATCAGCCAGCACCCGATCCGGACGGGTACGGGGACGCCCGCCACCCAGACGCGGTACGCGGATGCTGTCGATGACCGCGGTGAACTGCGGGCTATCCCCACGCTGACCGGCGGTCAGTACGATCGACAGCGGCTTCTGCCCCTGGTCACACGCCAGATGCAACTTGGTGGTCCATCCTCCGCGGGACCGCCCCAACCCATGATCAGCCGGCTCTACCCAATTCCCACCGGGCGGCTCAGCTTGAAGATCCCCTTTTTCCGTGCGCCCGCGGCGTGCTGGTGAGCTCGGACGATGCTGGAATCCACGCTGACGTCCCAGGTGATGCGCCCGGCCGCGTCCGCCAGCGCCTGCAGCGCGATCAAGATCCGCGACCAGGTGCCATCGCGCTGTAATCGCCGGAACAGCGCATACACCGCCGACCAGGATCCGTAGCAGGGGGGCACATCCCGCCAGGGCGCACCGGTACCCGCCAGCGGATCCCATGGATCAGCTGCCGCTTGCTGGACAACGACGGCCGGCCTGATCGCTTCGGCACCGGCAGCAACGGCTCCAGTACCGCCCATTGTGCGTCAGTCAGGTCGAACCGCCGCGTCACCGCTGAGGTGGCCACGAGGTCTCCGGTGTTCGGTTCGTTTGGTCGACGAACCACCTATCGGAGACCGCGCTCGTTGTCGATTGACGACACGCTTCGAACCATCAGGCCAACGCCCACTCCATAGCGGACTTCGATACAGGCTCTAGGGCACGTCCAGGAGGTCGCGATTCGTTTGCAGGACGAGGTCCCAATCACCGAGTAGGTGAGGCCCCCTCGATGGCGGCAGCTTCGATGGCAATCGTGACGTTGTTGCCTACCATCGGATCGACACGGCAGTGCAGCCCTAACTCGACGATTCGGCCATCGCGGGGGTGCCACTGCTGCTGGCCTATCGTGCGACCGAGAATCCGATCGAGAGCGTCAATGGTGGGTTTCCATAGGTTCGGCCAGCTACGCCGAGGCCCGACACAGAAGCAAAGCTGTAACGCGATCGGGCCGTCCGGAAGTTCGGTGGCGTCGACAAGCTGCTCCTGGATTTGCTGCTTGTAGGCGGCTGACTGGCTTGATGCGCTTGTGCGAACCACGGATGAGTAACTGGCGGTCGTCAGCCTCGCAGCGGGCGTAGCCCGTGTGATGGAGGTCAGCGACGTCTCGGCATGTCGCTTGCTGCACCATACAGAGACGAAATGCCGACCGCTTCGCTTAGTGAGCCGACTCGCGAGCGGGAAGACGTAATTATCGAGATCGTGCTGTTCAAGAATCGGGATGGTTGGCCGAAGGCCAACATCCAGGCAAAGGGTCAGCGGGTCAGCCAGCTGTTCAAGCCGCGGTTCCAGCAGGTCATATGCGTCCGCCAGAAATTCTTCCAGCCTGACCTGGTCTGGATGGCCGGAGGCCATCCAGCTGGCATCGCCGAGCAAGCCATCCGCTTGATCAAGACGAAGACCAAGGTCAGCGGCTTCCGCACGCTCAAAGGCGCCCAGACCTTCGTGGCCATCCTCGGCAACCCCCTGGATGCCCGCCACAGCGTGACCTGAACTGTCACCACGCAGCTGGTGCCCGGGGCCGGGCGGTCAGCGGAGCTTGAGCAGGCCGACCAGGAAGGTGGTCAGTTCCGACAGGGCCAGTTCGCGTCCCTGGGCCGTCAGGCGTTCGTACCTGTCCTGGGGGAGGGCTTCGCGTACGGCGGCGGCTTCGCGGGGGCCGTCCAGCGGGTCCATCAACTCGGGGGAGAAGCCCACCCTGCGGCCAACGGCCTCCACCCCGCCCATCAGTACGGCCGCGGGCTCCGCCTCTCCATTCAGCGCGAGGGCATGGGCGGCGGTGTGGAGCAGGACGAGCCGGGAGGTGACGTCGTCGTGGCGTTCGAGCGCGTCAAGGATGCCGGCGGCGATGTCCAGCGCACGCCCACCCTCGCCGCGATCGCAGGCGGTCTTCATCGCGGCCCACGCCGAGGAGCCGGCGGCCCAGTCATGGCCGCACGACTCGGCGGTCGCGACCGCTTCGGCCAAGACGGTGGCGGCGGCCGGAAGATCTCCCAGGACCCGGGCGAGCATGCCTTGCACCATGAGTGCTTCGGCCAGCAGCCAGTCCTCTCCGGCACGCCGGGCGAGTTCCACGCCGCTGCGGGCGAGTGCCGGGGCGTCGAGTGGTATTCCGGCGAGCACGCCGAAGTGCGTCTGGTAGACCCGTGCGGACGCCTGGACGATCAGGTCACCCGCCTCCCTGGCCTCGCCCTCGGCCAGCACGACGGCCTCGTACGCCTGCGCCGGCCTCCCGGCCAGGTAGCTCAGCCCGCTGACGGCGAGCCGGGCCCGTCCCCGGACCCCTGGCTCGGCGTCCGGCGCCGCGGCGAAGGCTCTGGACATCCAGGACAGTCCTTCGGCGATGTGGCCCATGCGATACCAGAACCAGTACAGCGAGCCGCCGAGCCGCAGCGCGTAGTCGCCATCCCCGGCGGCCAGCGCGGAGGCGAAGGCCGCACGGAACTCGGGCTGCTCCCGGGTCAGCCGGCCCAGCAGCTCGGCCGCCTGCGGGCCGCGCAACCTGCGATCGGCGCTCTCTGCCCGGGCCAGCACCCAAGCCCGGTGGCGTCGCTGGGTCTGCGCGAGGTCGTCCTGCTCGAGTTCCCGCAGCGCGTACTGACGCAGCGTCTCCAGCAGCCGGTAGCGGCGCGGCGCGGTGCCGGGCTCGACGCTGACCAGCGACTTGCGTACCAGGGCCGACAGGGGAGGCAGAACGGGAGCCTGGCCCCCGACCGCGTCCGCGGCGTCCAGGTCGAATCCGGCGGCGAATACGCTCAGCCGATGAAAGAGCCGCCGTTCCTCGGGCTCGAGAAGCCGGTGGCTCCAGGCGACGGTGGCCTCCAGCGCACGATGCCGGTCAGGCAGGTCGAGCGGGCCGTCGATCAGCACATCGAAGCGGTTCTCCAAGGCGTCGGCGATCTGGCCGATCGAAAGCATCCGGCATTGCGCGGCGGCCAGTTCGATGGCGAGCGGAATGCCGTCGAGGCCGGCGCACAGCCCGGGGATCCGGTCCAGATCGCCCGGGTCAGGGGACCATGCGGGCAGCACCGCGGCGGCCCGTTTCCGGAAGAGTTCGGTGCCGTCCCCGGCCGGATCGAGCGGCAGGACCTCGTAGACCGCCTCGCCCTCCACGCCCAGCGCTTCACGGCTGGTGGCCAGTACCCGCAGCCCCCCGCAGCGGCTGAGCAGCACGCCGGTGAGGGCGGAGACCGCCTCCAGCAGGTGCTCGCAGTTGTCGAGCACCAGCAGCAGCCGCCGCCCGGCGAGCACGGCCGCCAGGTCCTCGCCGGAGGCCGCCCCCGGGATGCCCACGAGGGCCGCGATGGTGGCAGGCAGCAGTTCGGCCGAGGTCAAGGCGGCCAGCTCTACCAGCCAGGGCCCGTCGGCGTCGTCGGTACGGCCTCTGGCCGTCTCCATCGCGAGGCGAGTCTTGCCCACCCCGCCCGGGCCGGTGAGCGTGACAAGCCGGTGCTCGGCGAGCAGCCCGCCGACAGCGGCGATGTCCGCCGTACGCCCGACGAAGCTCGACAGCGCGAACGGCAGGTTGCCGGCGGGCGCGGCCGCTGCCGGGAGGCCGGCCGGTGCGGTGGAAGCGGTGCGGGGGGTGGCGGAGGCGGTCGTGCCGGTGACGCGGGTGCGGGCGGGCGGCGGGTCGAGCCGCGGATCCTGGGCGAGCACCGCCGACTCCAGGTCGCGCAGCGCGGGGCCGGGGTCGATGCCGAGCTCGTCGGCGAGCCGTTCCCGTACGCCGCGCAGCGTCGCCAAGGCGTCCGACTGCCGCCCGGACCGGTAGAGCGCCAGGGTGAGCAGTTCCCAGCCGCGTTCCCGCAGCGGGTGCTCGGCCACCAGGGCTTCCAGCTCGCCTACCGCGGTGGCATAACGGCCCAGGTCGATGGCAGCGGCCAGCCGGTCCTCGTGCGCGGTGGCACGCAGGTCCGAAAGCCGTGCCGCCTCGGAGAAGGCGAAACCCGCCCCGTCGAAGTCGACGTAGGCGGGACCACGCCACAGCGCCAGCGCCTCGGTGAGGAGCTCCTCGGCGGGCCCGGGGCTGCCGGAGTCCAGGGCGCGCCGCCCGGCCACGGCCAGGTCGGCGAAGCGCTCGGCGTCGATCGCGGCCGGATCGGCCCGCAGCGCGTACCCCGGCCCCTCACGGACCAGGAGTCCGGCGGGGGCGCGCGCCGCCCGCTCCGGCTCCAGCGCCCTGCGCAGCTGCGAGATGTGCACATGGAGGGACGTCGGGGACGGGGGCGGGGACCCCTCCCACACATCGGACATGATCCGCTCGGCGGACACCATCCTGCCCTGGGCGATCAGCAAGACGGCCAGTATCGCCCGCTGCCGCGGACCGCCCAGACCGACCGGCCGTCCGTCAAGCTCGGCCCGGAGCGGACCGAGCACCCCGAACCGCACAGCGTCGACCCGGCCCATCGGCCCCCTCGCACAATTCTGAAGATCTCATGCGAGGGTAACCGAAGAGCCGCCTCCCAAAAAGGGGGGAATTGGAACGGTCAACTGGCGCAGGTGGCCTTGACCGAGACGTACACGCGGACGGCGCCCCCGTTGGTGGCCGTCACCGTGAGCTTGTCGCGGCTGAAGGCGTCGGAGGTCGTGTCCAGGCTGGTCGAGACCGACACCCCGGTCCCCGCCGTGATGCTGATCGTGTCGGTCAGCATCGTGGGCGCGTACGAGTAGCACATGACCAGGAACGATCTGGTGGCGCCCGGCTCGACCCAGACCGCGTTGCCCGCCCCGGCCGTCGCCGCGGAGGCCGGGGCCGCGATGGCCGGCAGCCCGGCGGCAACGGCCGCGGTCGCCAGCACGATTCCGGCGGTGATGCGCTTGATCATGGAAATGTCCTTTCTCTGGGTCCCTTCGGGACCGTTTTCGGGTTCGGGGTGCCCGGCCCGGGTGGGGCCGGGGGGTCACTGAGCGGCCGGGATCTCTTCCCGGGCCGCGAGCCGGGAGCCGGTCGGGGTTCCGCCGCGACGCGGCCGGAGCACACGGGCGAGGATGCCGGGCGACAACAGACGCTGCGGAGGGGCCTGGAGGTTGGCGACGCTCAGGAAGGCGTGCCCGACCACCGGGTCCGCCTCGGCGGCGGTGTGGAGGCGTGCGATGTAGCCGTTGAGCAGCTTCACGCGCAGGCTGCGTGGGCCCTCGACCGACGGGAACCGCAGATCGCCGCCGGCCGACATGTCCCACGGCACGTCGATGATCCGCGCGGCGCGCTGGAAGAAGCGGCGGGCCAGGCCGTCGCGTCCGCCGTCCGCCAGGCATTCGCGCAGGGCGACGGCTTCGCAGGCGGCCACTGTCATGCCCTGCCCGTAGGAGGGGTTGAACTGGCACAGAGCGTCGCCGAACACCACATAGCCCTCGGGGAAGCGGTCGAGCCGTTCGTAGCGGCGGCGGATGCTCACCGGGATGCGCATCAGCCGGGGCGCCCCGAGCGGTTCCAGGCGCTCCAGGAGGCGGTGCAGGTCCGGGACCGGAAGCCGGGCGGCGAACCGGTGGTATCCGTCCGGGTCGACGGGCGGGACGTCGTCGCCCATGCCGAACAGAGTGACAAGCCAGCGGTCGTCCTCAGCGCTGAGCGCGACGCCACCCCTCGGGACGGACGTGCTGTGCCCCACGATCAAGGCGACGACGTCGGCGTCGCCCGGCCGACGCCGGTACTCGCGCGAGACGTACACCAGCCGGGAATCGATGCGCTCCTCCGGCGCGGGCTCGTACCCCAGCCGGCGCAGCCACTCCGTGCCCCGGTTGCCCCGGCCCGTGGCGTTCACCACGAGGTCGGCCGCCACGTCCTCGGGCCCGTGGCCGGGGCGCAGCAGGCGTACTCCGGTGACCGCGCCGGCCGCGTCGGAGATCGGCTCGACCACCTCGCAGCGCTCGTGGATCACCACGCGGGGAAGGGCCGCGACCCGGGACCGCACATACCATTCGAGCTGAGGCCGGCTCACCGTCAGGCCGCGCAGCCGCGAAGGCGCCGGGTGCAACCGCCGGCCCTCGTTGTACCAGCTGACGTCATTCTGCATGTCGCAGGTGGAGGCGCCCGTCGCGACCAGGTCCGCGGTCAGCCCGGGGAAGAGGTCGTCGAGGATCTCGCAGCCCCGGGACAGCAACCCGTGCGCGTGATGGCCCTGCGGCACGCCCCGCCGCGGGGCGCCCTGGCCCGGCAGCCCGTCACGGTCGATCACCGTGACACGGTCGAACGTCTCGCTGAGCACCCGGGCAGCCAGCAGCCCGCCGATCCCCGCTCCGACGACGACGGCGTGCCCGGTGGGCCGGTGACCGGTGTCGCTCATGGTGTCCTCACCCTCTCCTGGGATCAGCCCCACTGGGAGGGGGCGCCAGGGTCGTCCGGGCCGCCCCGGAAGGGCGGCGCCGCGTTCACGACTACGAGGATGTGCGCGGCCGCTTGGCGGTCGCTGGGAACAGGCTTTCCCAGCGGCGCCCAAGGCGTGGGGCGCCCCGGTCAGCGGCCGCGCCGACGGTCGGGGTCCGCTGGGATCACACGGATCGGCTGCCGGCGATCAGGGCGGTGAGCAGGACGCTTGCGTCCTGCCGGGACAGCACGCGGCCGCGGGCCGCATGGCGTTCGTACTCGGCCGGCGGCAGTGCCCCACGTACGGCGGCGGCCTCGCGCGGCCCGTCCAGCGGGTCCATGAGCGCTGGGGAGACGCCGGCCCGCTCACCGATGGCCTCCACCGCGCCCATCAGCACGGCCGCCTGCTCGGCGTGCCCGGTCAGCACGAGGGCGCAGCCTGCACGCACAGACGCTGTGGGCGCTCGAGCTCACCAAGAGCTATTACGGCAAACCAGCGCTGCACAACTACTGGGTCGGCCAGTTGCTGGGATCGGCCGGGCTGTCGCAGGCCAAGCGCGACGCGGCGAACGCGGCCGCCGTCGCGGCCTGCGACGGCGCCGACGGCGTCGTCGACCAGGTCATCGCCGAGCCGCGCCGGTGTCACTTCGACGCCTTCAGGGTGGACGGCCTGTCACCGGCGGAGGCCAAGGCCATCTATCACGGCACCAATGACCCGCTGATCGTGCCGTTCGGCTCCTACAACTATCAGCAGCGATTGTTCGACCGGTACGGAGTGAAAGTGAAGGGGACGCGCTCGTTCGTGCGCACCTTCTTCTTCCCTGGCGTCTCCCATACCGATCCCACCCTCGCAGGCACCGGATCGGCCCAGGACCAGATGCTCGACGCGCTGCAAGCCTGGGCCGAACGCGGCGACGCGCCGGGGTCCTTCGTCCAAGCCGACAGTGAAGGACAGGGGCGCCTGATCTGCGCCTACCCAGACACGCCGCTCACGGCCGGAGACGACCACTCCTGCAGGCCCAGGAGCTAGGTGCCCGCCGACCTCGCCGCCGCCTCCCTGACTGTCAAGGAGAAGTAGCGCAGATGGGCGGCAAGCCGGGCCCGGGCAGGTCGCCCGAGCCCGGCTGGAAGCGTCCGTGGGGAGCATGATCAAGGTTTACCGCTCGCGAGGATATATGCCTTCCGTGCAGATGACATAGGTCAGGCCGTTCGGGGCGGCATTCTGCAAGCTGGGCAACGCGAACGTCGTCCTGCCATCACCGCCATAGAGGGTACCGAGCAGCGAGAACAGCGCCTCGTTCCTCCCGATGGACAGTATTTGCCCGCTGGCCAGCGTAGCCCCGGCTCTCGCTCCCGCCGTAAGCCACACGGCGCCCATGGTGCAGTCGGCCCCCATGCCGCCCATGGCGCCCGCGGTGTCCGTGCCGAAGCGGGGGTCCGGGACGGACGGCCCCTGAGGTCCTCTCGATCCGGGTGGTCCGCTGGGGCCTGTGATTCCTCGTGGGCCTGTGGCTCCGGTGGTTCCGGGTGGTCCGGTGGGGCCTGTGATTCCTCGTGGGCCTGTGGCTCCGGTGGTTCCGGGTGGTCCGGTGGGGCCTGTGATTCCTCGTGGGCCTGTGGCTCCGGTGGTTCCGGGTGGTCCGGTGGGGCCTGTGATTCCTCGTGGGCCTGTGGCTCCGGTCGCTCCGGGTGGTCCCGCTGGACCCGGAACCCCCTGAGGGCCCGCGGGGCCGCTCGCCCCAGGTGGTCCCATCGGACCCGCGGGCCCCGTCGCTCCCGTGTCACTGCCGGGACTCGGCGCGCCGGGCGGATCGGCAGGCTTGGTCGCTTCCGAATCACCCTGGTGGCCGTGTTCGCGCGGACGACCGGCGGGTCTCGACGAGCCTGGATTCCCCTTTGAACGGGCGTTGCCACGAGGTCCCTTAGCCCCAGACGCGCCGACGGTGCGCGTATGTCCCTTTAGACGCTTTCCATCGTTCAGCGCCTTATCGTCATAGGAATGGTCTCTATCGTGGAAAATGCCGTGACCGTAGAGGTCGTGGTGGCGACGCGATAGGAGGTGATAATGGCGATGAGTGAAGAGCCTATAGTGGCGACGTCCTGAGGCCCTTTGGTGACGATGCCCGGAGAGGGCGTGGTCGTGACGCCCGAGAAGCCGATCGTGCCGGTGTTTGGAGAGACCCTGGTGGCGGCGCCCGCCAAAACCGTGGTCGCCGTGTCCCGAGGGCCGTTCATCGGTGATATGCCGGACATGCCTCCCCGGCAGGGCGACGGATGTCTCCGTCCCTTGCCGGCCGGTGGCCAGCGCAGGACAGGACGCCATGACCAGCCCACCGGCTATCGCCGTCGCGACGACCCATGGCCAGGGGCGTCCCCTGGCGAGCAGGCCCAGAGCCCATTTGCTCTCGCGAGGTATCAACATGCTTCCTATATCTACTCGAAGTCCATGAAATCAGACCTTTTCGTAATGCCGCACCTTAGCGGCATAGTCTCGAATACCCATTTCGGGAAGCAGGAAATGCGTCACCGGCGGCCATGGCAAAGCAAATAAACAAGCTCCCGAAATCCGGATATCAGATCACACGCTTAGAAATCCACGCGATCGATCCGGCGCCCATGTTCACGCCGCTGATCACGTCGGCGGCGGGGCCCTGGATGGCGGCGCCGGCGCGGCGGCAGCGCGTCAGCGGGCCGGTTCCGGTCAGGGACGGGAAGCAGGCGGACTGCCGAGGCCCACGAGGTGGCAGGGCGTTCTTTGTTGGACCTTTGTGCTCAGTGAGGACAGATGCTCCTCGACAGGCCGTTCTACTGTTCGAGGCCGGCGCACAGGGGCCGGCGGCCGGCGATCAGCCCGGTGCGCAGGGCGTTCGACAGGGGGCACCGCCGGCCATCAGGCCGGCGGTCAGGGCGCTCGACAGAGTCAGCTGCCGGCGATCAGGGCGGTGAGCAGGACGCTTGCGTCCTGCCGGGACAGCACGCGGCCGCGGGCCGCATGGCGTTCGTACTCGGCCGGCGGCAGTGCCCCACGTACGGCGGCGGCCTCGCGCGGCCCGTCCAGCGGGTCCATGAGCGCCGGGGAGACGCCGGCCCGCTCACCGATGGCCTCCACCGCGCCCATCAGCACGGCCGCCTGCTCGGCGTGCCCGGTCAGCACGAGGGCGCGGGCCGCGCTGTGCACCGTCACCAGCCAGAAGGAGATGTCACCGTAACGGTCCATCGCGGCCAGGATGTCCCCCGCGATGGCCAGTGCCCGGGAACCGTCCCCGCGGTCGGAGGCGGTCTTCATGTCGCACCAGGCGGCCCCGTCCGCCACCCACTCGTGGCCACTGGCGCGGGCGGCGGCGATCGCCTCCTGGAAGACCGCGTCGGCGCCCGGCAGATCCCCGAGCACCCGGAGCACCATGCCCTGGACCATGAGCGTCTCGGCCTCCAGCCAGCCCTGGGCGCTGCGCCGGGCGATCTGGACGGCCGCGCGGGCGAGGGCCGCGGCGTCGATCGGCACTCGGGCCAGCAAGCCCAGGTAGCCGGCGTAGGCGGTCGCGCACGCCTCGGTCACCGGGTCACCGGCCTCGCGGGCCTCCTCGAGGGCCGTACGGGCCGCCTGGTGGGCCTGCGCCGGCTGTCCGGCCAGGTAGCGCAGTGCCGCGACGGCGAACCTGGCACGCGCCCTGGTACCCGCGCCGGCCTGCGGGGCGGCCGCGAAGGCCTCGGACAGCCAGGCCAGTCCCTCCGCGACATGACCCCTGCGGAACCAGAACCAGAAGAGCGCGCTGCCCAGCCGCAGCGCGTAGTCGCCGTGACCCGATGCCAGCGCGGAGGCGAACGCGGCCCGCAACTCCGGCTGATCGAGGCTCAGCCCGTCCAGCAACGCCGCGCCCTGCGGGCCCCGTAGGTGGCGTTCGGCGCTCTCCGCCCGGGCCAGGGCCCAGGCGCGGTGACGTTCCTGGGCCGCGGCCAGCTCGCCCGGGGAGAGCGCGTCCAGGGCGTACTGGCGCAGGGTCTCCAGCATCCGGTAGCGGCGTGGCGCCGTGCCGGGTTCGGCGGTGACCAGCGATTTGCGGACCAATGCCGACAGCGGGGCCAGAACGGGAGTGGCTCCTCCGACGGCGGCGGCCGCCTCGAGGTCGAAGCCGGCTTCGAGCACGCCCAGCCGGTGGAACAGCCGGCGTTCGGCCGGCTGCAGCAACTGGTCGCTCCAGGCGACCGTGCCCAGCAGGGTCCGATGGCGGTCCGGCCGTCCGGCCGACCCGCCCACCAGCAGGGTGAAGCGGTCCTCCAGGGCATCGGCGATCTGGCCGACGGACAGTGTCCGGCACTGCGCGGCGGCGAGCTCGATCGCCAATGGGATGCCGTCGAGCCCCGCACACAGGGCGGCGATCCTTTCCCTGTCGTCCGGCCCGGGCGCCCAGCCGGACTGGACGGCGGCCGCGCGGCGGAGGAAGAGTTCCGCCGCCTCCGTGGCGGCATGCAGGGGAGGTACGTCGTAGACGGTTTCACCGGTGATACCCAGTGGTTCGCGGCTCGTGGCCAGGATCCGTACGGTGCCGCAGCGGGCCAGCAGTGTGTGAACGAGCATGGCCGCGGGGGCGAGCAGGTGCTCGCAGTTGTCCAGGACGATCAGCAGGTCGCGGTCGATGAGCATCCCGGCCAGCTGATCGGGGGACGACGCGACGGGCAGGCCCAGGGCCGCGGCGATGATGGCGGTGAGCAGTTCGGGTGTGTGCAGACCGCCCATTTCCACGAGCCAGGGCCCGTCGGCGTCGGTACGGGCGCGCGCGGCCTCCAGGGCCAAGCGGGTTTTGCCGACCCCACCCGGGCCGGTGAGCGTGACGAGCCGGTGCCCGTCGAGCAGACCGGCGACGGCCGCGAGATCGCTGCCGCGGCCGACGAAGCTGGACAGCGCGAACGGCAGATTGCCCGAGGACGGTGCCGCAGCCGCGGCCTGCGGCGCGGGGGAGGAGGACACACGGCTGGGCCTCGCAGGTACCGGGGCCAGCCGCGGGTCCTGGGCGAGTACGGCCGCCTCCAGTTCGCGCAGTCCGCGTCCTGGGTCGACGCCCAGCTCATCGGCGAGCCGTCTGCGCACCGTGCGTAACGCGGCGAGCGCGTCGGCCTGCCGCCCCGACCGGTACAGGGCAAGGGCCAGCAGCTCCCAGCCGCGCTCCCGAAGCGGCTGCTCGGCGACCAGGGCCTCCAACTCGCCTACGGCAGCGGCGTGCCGCCCCGACGCTATGACGGCGGCGAGCCGGTCCTCGTGCACAGCGGCCCGCAGGTCTGAAAGCCGGGTCGCGTCGGGCGCCGCGAAGGCGGCCCCGCCGAAGTCCGCATAGGCCGCGCCCCGCCACAGCGCGAGGGCTTGTCCGAGGAGGTCCGCGGCGTGTTCCGGCTCGCCGCCCTCCAGTGCGCGCCGGCCACGAACGGCCAGATCGGTGAAGCGGTCGGCGTCGACCGCGGCGGGGGCCGCGCGAAGGGCGTACCCCGGTCCCTCGCGCACCAGCAACCGGGCCGGAGCGCCGGTCGCCCGTTCCGGCTCCAGCGTCCTGCGCAGATCGGCGACGTACCCATGGAGAGTCGTCATGGAGGGAAGCCGGGAGTCCGCCCACACCTCGGAGAGGATGCGCTCCGCCGAGACGATCCTGCCCCGCGCGATCAGCAGCAGCGCCAGCACGGCCCGCTGACGGAGTCCGCCGAGTCCTGCCGGCCGGCCGCCCACCTCGGCCCTGAGCGGCCCCAGCACCCCGAACCGCACGCCCTCGGCGACACTCACCAGCAGCCCTCCCGCATACTTCACCGGCCGTCTCGTCGACGCTCTCAAACCCCCTAAGGACACGCACCCGACCGCACCATCCTCACCTCCCCACGGGGTCGAGGGGCGACCACGCGGCTCGACGCTATAAGACCCACCCACTTGGCGACAGATGCGCTCAAGGCACACCGCGGACGGCGGTCTCGACCGCGAGCCGGCGAGCTTCGCCCTCAACGGGGTCACCTGCACCGGCGGCGTCACCTCCCCGTCCCCCACCCCCACCGTCTCGCCCTCCACGTCCCCGTCGCCGTCGCCGTCCAAGCAGCCGTGTGATATCTACGCCGGGGGTGGCACGCCGTGTGTGGCGGCGCACAGCACGACCCGTGCTCTGTACGCGTCCTACAACGGCTCGCTGTACCAGGTGCGCCGCTCCTCGGACAGCACCACCCGGGACATCGGCGTCCTGAGCGTGGGTGGAGTCGCCAACGCCGCCGCGCAGGATTCGTTCTGTGCCGGCACGACCTGCCTCATCACCATCATTTACGACCAGTCCGGCCGGGGTAACCGCCTCACCCAGGCGCCTCCCGGCGGGTTCTCCGGCCCGGCCGCGGGCGGGTACGACAACCTCGCGAACGCGACCGCGGCGCCGACCATGGTCGGCGGCCAGAAGGCCTACGGCGTCTTCGTGGCTCCTGGCACCGGGTACCGCAACAACAACACCAACGGCATCGCCAAGGGGGACCAGCCGGAGGGGATGTACGCCATCTTCGACGGCACGCATTACAACGGCGGCTGCTGCTTCGACTACGGCAACGCCGAGACCAACAGCCGTGACAACGGCAACGGCACCATGGAAGCCATCTACTTCGGGAACATCAAGGTCTGGGGCTACGGCGCCGGCAACGGCCCCTGGATCATGGCCGACCTGGAGAACGGCCTGTTCTCCGGGGTCAACCAGCGCTACAACGCCGGCGATCCGAGCATCAGCCACCGGTACCTGACCGCGATCATCAAGGGCGAGCCGAACCACTGGGCCATCCGGGGCGGCAACGCGCAGTCGGGCGGCCTGTCGACGTTCTACAACGGGGTGCGCCCCAACGTCGCAGGCTATAACCCGATGAAGAAGGAAGGCGCCATCATCCTCGGCATCGGCGGCGACAACAGCATCGGTGCCGCCGGCACCTTCTACGAAGGCGTGATGCCCTCCGGCTATCCGTCGGACGCCACCGAGAACGCGGTGCAGGCCAACATCACCTCCGCCGGGTACAGGTAAACCGGCCACAGGTAGACCGAGAATCGGGATGACCGAGCCGCCCCTGGCGCGCACCGGGGCGGCTTGCCTAAGCGCAACTGGTCGCACCCGAACACGAGCGGGCCGTTCGACGGCTCGCCGGACGTCCGCACGAGGAACTGCCCGCCGCCCACGAGCCCCCGGCAGTGACGGGTATCAGCCGCCGACCGAGGTGCGTCGGCCGAGCCGCACCACGACGCTCTTGGACGTGGGGGTGTTGGAGGTTTCCGCGACGGAGTCCAGCGGCACGAGCACGTTGGTCTCAGGGAAGTACGCCGCACAGCACCCGCGCGCGGTCGGGTAGGCAATGATGCGGAACTCCTCCGCTTTGCGCTCCCCGTCGGGCCACTCGCTGATCAGGTCGACGATCTCGCCGTCGGCCATGCCGCGCTCGGCGAGGTCCTCGGGGTTGACGAAAACGACCCTGCGGCCACTGTGCACGCCTCGGTAGCGGTCATCCAGGCCGTAAATGGTGGTGTTGTACTGGTCGTGGCTGCGTACCGTCTGGAGCAGGAGCCGCCCCTCGGGGACTCTCAGGACCTCCAGGGCGTTGACGGTGAAGTTGGCCTTGCCCGTCTCGGTGGGGAAGCGCCGTTCGTCGCGTGGCGCGTTGGGCAGGGCGAAACCCCCCGGAGCACGGACTCGGGCGTTGAAGTCGCCGAACCCTGGCACCACCCGCTCGATGCGGTCGCGGATGGCGCCGTAGTCGGCCTCGAAGCTTTCCCAGGGGATGTCAGAGCCGGGATGGTCACTCGAGTTGAAGATCTTCCGTGCCAGCCGGCAAACGATGGCCACCTCGGACAGCAGGTCAGGCGAGGCCGGCCGCATCCGGCCGCGGGAGGCGTGGACCATGCCCATGGAGTCCTCGACCGTGACGAACTGGTCGCCGTCCCGTTCGGTGCGGCCGAGCGTCGGGAGGATGAGCGCTTCCGCACCGCACACGGCGTGGGACCGGTTGAGCTTGGTCGACACCTGTACGGAGAGCCGGGCCCGGCGCATCGCCGCCTCGGTCACCGCCGTGTCCGGCGTCGCGGCGACGAAGTTGCCGCCCATCGCGAGGAACACCTTCGCATGGCCATCTCGCAGAGCCCTGATCGACTCCACGGCGTCCGCGCCGTGGTGCCGGGGAGGCTCGAAGCCGAACTCGTCGCGGAGCGCGTCGAGGAACGCCGCCGAGGGCTTTTCGTAGATGCCCATCGTGCGGTCACCCTGAACGTTGGAGTGTCCCCGCACCGGGCAGACCCCCGCCCCCGGCCGCCCTACGTTGCCGCGCAGCAGCAGGAAGTTGACGACCTCCCGGATCGTGGCGACGGAGTTCTTGTGCTGGGTGAGGCCCATCGCCCAGCACACGATCACCGACTTGGCCCCGAGCACGTCTCGGACCGTGTCCTCGATGCCCGTCCGGGGCAGCCCGGTGGCCTCCTCGACGTCCGCCCAGTCGAGGTCGCGGATGTCCCTGTCCCAGTCGTCGAACCCGTGGGTGTGGGCCTCGATGAACTCGCGGTCGATCGCTGAACCTGGAGACGCGTCCTCCGCCTCCAGCAGGAGCCGTGACATGGCCTGGAACAGCGCAAGGTCACCGTTGAGACGGATCTGCAGAAACCGGTCGGCCAGCGTCGTGCCTCGCCCGAGCACTCCGCCCGCCCGCTGCGGGTTCTTGAAGCGCAGCAGCCCGGCCTCTGGCAGGGGGTTCACCGCGACGATGCGCGCGCCGTTCCCCTTGGCCTTCTCGAGCGCCGACAGCATACGCGGATGGTTGGTGCCAGGGTTCTGCCCGACCACGAAGATGAGGTCGGCCTTGTACAGATCGTCCAGCGAGACCGTGCCCTTGCCGATGCCCAGTGTCTGGGTGAGCGCCGAGCCGCTGGACTCGTGGCACATGTTGGAGCAGTCAGGCAGGTTGTTCGTCCCGAGCCGGCGTACCAGGAGTTGGTAGAGGAACGCCGCTTCGTTCGAGGTGCGCCCGGACGTGTAGAACAACGCCTCGTCTGGGCTGTCGAGCGCGCGAAGCTCCCTGGCGATGATGGCGAAGGCGTCGTCCCACGTCACCGGCATATAGCGGTCAGAGCCGACCGGCTTGTGCATCGGCTCGGTGAGCCGGCCCTGCTGGCCCAGCCAGTAGTCCGTGCGCTGAGCCAGTTCGTCCAAGGTGTGCTCGGCGAAGAAGTCGCGGGTGACCCGGCGGAGGGTGGCCTCCTCGGCCACGGCCTTCGCGCCGTTCTCGCAGAACTCGGCCGGGCTGCGATGCTGCCCCTCGGGCCACGCGCAGCCCGGACAGTCGAAGCCGTCCTTCTGGTTCACGCGTGCCAAGGTCAGGAACGTACGCTTGACACCCATCTGCGCGTAGGACATCACCATCGAGTGGACCACCGCAGGCACTCCTGCTGCCCACTCCTTCGGTGATCCGACCCGCAGATCCTCGTCGCCAGCGTCCCGCAGCGGACCCTTTTTAGACACCCGATACCTCACTCCTGGCCATCAGTCCTGTCCGAAAATACGCCATCGTGCACGCTGCGCGATCCCCGGGCGATGGGTCGACGGGGTCCTCGCCCCTGAGGGTCGTCCGGTGACGATCGTCCGATCGGCTGCCGAGGGGAACATCCGCGGGAGATCGTATGATCCGACCTCGGGTAGACGAACACGTGCGGCTTGATGACCGCGTGATGGCGGCGGTCCTGGTCGTCGCCCGCGACGTTGCTATGGTGCGGCCTTCGGAGCGGTCGACCGTGACTGTGAGCATGGCCACAGGTGCGGCGCTGGAGCAACCGCATCCCATTATGGACACTCGGACATTATCTACGACATACTGCACTTTCATGTCCGAAGATGGTCAAAAGCCGATATTGGCCGCCCCTGGCGGCTTTCTAAGCCGTTCACGTACGGTGGCACCGCCTAACTGGAGCCGCTGGCTCGTCCCCCCGGCAGCCCTTTCGGTGCACCTCGCCATTGGCCAGGCCTACGCGTGGAGCGTGTTCAAGCCGCCGCTGGAGTCGGCGTTGCACGTCTCGGGCACGGGCAGCGCTCTGCCGTTCCAACTGGGGATCGTCATGCTCGGCCTGTCGGCCGCCTTCGGCGGACCGATGGTCGAGCGTAATGGTCCGCGCTGGGCGATGTTCGTCTCGATGATCTGCTTCTCCTCGGGCTTCCTACTGGCCGCCCTCGGTGTGTCCACCAGCCAGTACTGGCTGGTCGTCTTCGGGTACGGCTTCGTGGGCGGCATCGGCCTCGGCATCGGGTACATCTCGCCGGTGTCCACGCTCATGAAATGGTTCCCCGACCGGCCCGGCATGGCCACGGGCATCGCCATCATGGGCTTCGGCGGAGGAGCGCTCATCGCCTCGCCATGGTCGACGCAGATGCTCGGCACCTTCGGCACCGACACCGGAGGCATAGCCACGACCTTCCTGGTGCACGGCCTGGTCTACGCGGTCTTCATGTCCATGGGCGTGCTGCTGGTCCGCGTCCCGCCGGTCGGCTGGGTCCCGCGAGGCTGGGTTCCCGCGAAGGCCGCCGCGCGAGCACTGATCACCACCGCGAACGTCTCGGCCCGCAACGCGATCCGCACCCCGCAGTTCTGGTGCCTGTGGGTCGTCCTCTGCTTCAACGTCACCGCGGGCATCGGCATCCTGGAGAAGGCCGCGCCCATGATCCGCGACTTCTTCGCGAACACGGCCACACCGGTCTCGGTCGGCGCGGCGGCCGGCTTCGTGGCCCTGCTGTCCCTGGCGAACATGACGGGCCGGATCGTGTGGTCCTCGACCTCGGACCTGATCGGCCGCAAGAACATGTACCGCGTCTACCTCGGCGTCGGCGCCCTGTTGTACCTGACCATCGCGCTCGCCGGAAACGCGCACAACTTCGTGTTCATCCTCTGCGCGATCGGCATCCTGTCCTTCTACGGGGGAGGCTTCGCCACCGCCCCTGCGTATCTCAAGGACCTGTTCGGCACCTACCAGGTGGGAGCCATCCATGGCCGGCTGCTCACCGCCTGGTCGACCGCGGGCGTCCTCGGCCCGCTGATCATCAACGCCATCGCCGACTCGCAGAAGGCCGCGGGCAGGACGGGACCCGCGCTCTACACGACGTCCCTCTACATCATGATCGGGCTACTGGTCGTCGGCTTCCTGGCCAACGAGCTGATCCGCCCGGTGAACCCCCGCTTCCACGAGCCTCAGGTCGCGGAGATGGGCCCACAGGAGACTTTGCTCACGCGACAGGGAGGCTCATGATGGCGGACCAGGGAGAGACGGCGCGGCACATCCCGTTGATGATTCTGGCCTGGGCTTGGGTGGTTCTGCCCTTCGGCTACGGCGTCTACCAGCTGCTCCTGAAGCTCACCCAACTCTTCGCCGGCTGACCGGCCGACCCGCTCGCGGGCGCTCAAGCCAGTACGAGGGCCGGGCCCACGCCCCACAGTGATCATGGGGTCGGCGCCGCCCGGGCCGGAGCGCCGGTCGCCCGTTCCGGCTCCAGCGTCCTGCGCAGGCGATGGGAAGTCAGTCGATGGCGTCGGTGAGTCGGGCGGTGAGGTCTCGGATGTGTGCGATCAGTTCGGGTGGCTGGTGTATCCGGAAGCGGAAGCCGAACAGTGCGACGTAGATGGCGAGTTGGTCGAGTGAGTTGGATCCGGTATGGAGAAGGCAGCTGTGCGGGTCGACGGCCTCGATGACACCGACGGTGGGCGGGATCCGTTCGGCGGCGGTCTCGGCCGGCGCGTACAGGGTGATCCGGGCTTGG
>NZ_JALLPO010000089.1 GCF_023276435.1 Sphaerisporangium perillae | reverse complement strand
GCCGCGGCCGGCGCCGCCGCCCGGCCCCTGGGCGGCTCCGCACCCCAGGGGCCGGGCAGGCCGGACGCCGCCGGCGGCGACCCCTCCCGCGCCGCCCTGATGAAGGAGCTCGACGACCTGGGCCTGTGACCGCGCGCGCCGGGCGTCGCGGGGCTGGACCTCCGCGCGTACTCCCGCTGATCTCGACCGCGCGCGCCGGGCGCTCGTGGGGGGCGTACGCGGGGCCGGACCCCCGCGCGTACTCCAGCTGATCTCGACCGCGCCCGGAAGGAAGCCGCCGGAGGAAGGCCGGTATGGTCCTTCCGTGACCGTGCTCATCGATCAGCCGAACTGGCCCGGGCCGCGCGGCCTCCTCTGGTCGCATCTGGTCAGCGACGCCTCGCTGGAGGAGCTGCACGCCTTCGCGGCCGGGCTCGGCGTGCCGCGCCGGGCGTTCGACCGTGATCACTACGATGTGCCCGAGACGGTGTACGACCGGGCCGTCGAGCTCGGGGCCGAGCCGGTGTCCTCCCAGACGCTGGTGAAGCGCCTCATCGCCGCCGGGCTACGCCGGCGGCGCCGCGTCGCCTCCTGAACCACCGCGCCGATCTCCGAGCCGCCATCTCCCCCGCCGGACCCGCCTCCGCGCGTCTCCGATCCGCCGCCTCGCCTACCGGCCCCGTCTCCGTACCGCCGCCTCACCCGCCGGTCAGGGCGGCCAGCTCCGCCCGCAGGTTCTCCCGGGCGGCCGACTCCCACAGCTCGCGCGCGAGCGGGGTGCGGTACAGCGCCGGCATGGCGAGAAGGGCCCGCAGCACCTGCGCCCGGCCGGCCCTGAACGCCTCGTCGGGTACGTGCCGGTACTCCTCCCGCACCGCACGGGCGTAGGCGTCGTACCCCGGCGCGCCGAGCACGGCGAGGTCGGCGTCGCACAGGACCTCGCCGTCGCGGTCGCCGGGCACCGGGTCGTGGCCGGCGGTCAGCCGCACCAGCCGGGCGACCTCGCCGATCCGCCGCGCGCACAGGCTGCCCCGCCCTGCGCTCCCGCGGACCGCCACCGTCCCGGACATGGCCGCCCCCGTCGTCCCGGAGTTCGCCGCCATTTCAGACTTCGCCGCCATTTCGGAGGTCGCCGCCATTTCGGAGGTCGCCGCCATTTCGGAGGTCGCCGCCGTCCCGGGGGTCACCACCGTCCCAGGGGTCACCGTCCCGGGGGTCACCACCGATTTAGGGGTCACCACCGTTCTGGAGATCTTCGGTGATCCGGAGGGCTCCGCCAGGCGGGCGAGCCGCGACTGGGCGAGCTGGGCGCTGCGCTCCTCGTCCCACCCCGGCCTGCCGTCGTACACGGCGTCGTGGAACCAGGCGGCCAGCCGCACCGCCACGGGGTCGTCCGCGAGGGCCGCGATCGGCTCGATCGCGGCGAGCACCGCGCGCAGGTGGGCGAGCGTGTGGTAGCGCCGGTGCGGCTCGGCCCAGCGCGCGATCAGCTCGGCCCCGACGGCACGGGCCGCCGGGGAGTCGCCCGCGATGCCCGACCACTCCTCGGCGAGATCACCCATACCCTCATGGTGCCAGGCGGCCGGGCCGTCCTCGCGGGCCAGGCCCAGCACTCCGCCGTACCGGCTTCGCCGATGAGGATGGGTACGCCGACCCAGGAGGTACTGGACATGATCGCCGCTGACGCGCCGGAGACCCGGACGCAGATCGTCAGGCTCAAGGACTACTCGCCCACCGTCCAGTTCGGGTAGGCGCCCCGAGGCGGATGGGGCGGCCTCGGTACGTCGGGGTGCTGGGCCGGGCCGCCCCGGCCGCTCGCCGGGCCGGTGTGCCGCCCGGCCCGGTTCAGTCGGCGATGTAGGAGATCGAGCGGATCTCGTAGCCGCGCGTCTTGCTCCCGCGGGCGTGCATGAGCATGGCGCCGCCTTCGTAGGAGTAGGCGCAGACCTTGCCGCCCGTCTCGGGGTTACATCCCTGGTAGAAGTACCCCACGCCGCCGAATCGCGCGCGGAACAGCTTCTTCACCGCGCCCGTCGAGGCGATCTCCAGCCCGCGGTTCCTGTCGCCGGCCTTCCAGGCGGCGAACAGGTACTTCGCGGCCTTGTCGGCGGTGGTGAGGTGGCGCGACTCGTAGACCTTGGTGACGGTGCCCCCCGAGACGATCATCAGGATGCCGTTGAGGCCGCCCTGGACGCGGACGCTGGTGTGGACGAACCGGCAGGAGTTGCCGGAGCAGCCGGCGAACTCGTCGGGTGCCCGGTAGACGTACGCGAACAGGGTCTTCACGGCGGAGGGGGTCGCGACGGCGGCCGCCGCGTTCCTGTCGCGCCTCAACCAGGCCTTGAACAGCTTCTTCGCGACGCTCGCCGGCGTCTGTACCGTCGCGGCCGGCGTCGCCGCCACGCCCGGTGCCGCCGTCCCGCTCGCCGCCGTGGCCGCGCCCGTCACCGTGCCCGCCGCGGCCTCCGCCGCCGTGCCGGCGGAGAACGCCAGAGCCCCCGCCACCGCCAGGCCCACGACGGCCTTCGATCCACGCATCGCCACTCCCTCTCCCCCGGGGCCGGTGCCGACCCCCGCAGAAGACGCGGGGACGGCCGCCGGGGTTCACATGGTCACCAGGGAACGGGACGGCGCCGTGGTCGTACACGAGGTCGAGGTGCGCCGTGACGAGCGCGAACGCCGTCGGGGCCGGGGGCGTTCCGGCGTCATGGACCGACCATGGCGTTGCCTTCGGCAGTATTGACGGTGTGAGCCTCCTCCAGCACCTTCCCCAGGACACCGGCGCCGACGCCCTCTTCGAGGCCTTCGTCGACTGGAACACCCAGCGCGGGCTGACGCTCTACCCGGCGCAGGAGGAGGCGCTGATCGAGATCCTGTACGGCAACAACGTGATCCTGGCCACGCCGACCGGGTCGGGCAAGAGCCTGGTGGCGGCCGGCGCGCACTTCGCGGCGCTGGCCGACGGCAGGCGCACCTTCTACAGCGCGCCGATCAAGGCGCTGGTGTCGGAGAAGTTCTTCGACCTGTGCGCGATCTTCGGGACGCAGAACGTCGGCATGATGACCGGCGACGCGGCCGTCAACGCCTCCGCCCCGATCATCTGCTGCACGGCCGAGATCCTCGCCAACATCGCGCTGCGCGACGGCGCGGAGGCCGACATCGGCCAGGTCGTCATGGACGAGTTCCACTTCTACGCCGAGCCCGACCGCGGCTGGGCGTGGCAGGTGCCGCTGCTGGAGCTGCCCCATGTGCAGTTCGTCCTGATGTCGGCGACGCTCGGTGACGTGACCCGGTTCGAGACGGACCTGACGCGGCGCACCGGGCGCGAGACGGCGGTGGTGCGCTCGGCGACCCGTCCGGTCCCGCTGTACTACAGCTACCGCACGACACCGCTGCACGAGACGCTGGAGGAACTGCTCTCCACCCAGTCGGCTCCGGTGTACGTGGTGCACTTCACGCAGGCGGCGGCCATGGAGCGGGCGCAGGCGCTGATGAGCGTGAACATGTGCTCCAAGGCCGAGAAGGAGGCCATCGCCTCGCTCATCGGGCACTTCCGGTTCACCACCAAGTTCGGCCGCGCCCTGTCCCGGCTCGTCCGGCACGGCATCGGCGTGCACCACGCGGGGATGCTGCCGAAGTACCGCCGGCTGGTCGAGCGTCTCGCCCAGGCCGGCCTGCTCAAGGTCATCTGCGGCACGGACACGCTCGGCGTCGGGGTGAACGTCCCGATCCGCACGGTGCTGTTCACGGCGCTCAGCAAGTACGACGGCAACCGCGTGCGCCTGCTGCGCGCCCGGGAGTTCCACCAGATCGCCGGCCGGGCGGGGCGCGCCGGCTTCGACACCATCGGTTACGTCGTCTGCCAGGCGCCCGACCACGTGGTCGAGAACGAGAAGGCGCTGGCCAAGGCCGGCGACGATCCCAAGAAGCGGCGCCGGGTCGTACGCAAGAAGGCCCCCGAAGGCTTCGTGAGCTGGAGCGAGGAGACCTTCGAGCGCCTCCAGAAGGCCGAGCCCGAGCCGCTCGGCTCGCGGTTCAAGGTCAGCAACGCCATGCTCCTGGCCGTCATCAACCGCCCCGGAGACTGCTTCGCGGCGATGAAGCGCCTGCTGACCGACAACCACGAGGACCGCAAGGCCCAGCGGCGGCACATCAGCCACGCCATCGCGATCTACCGCTCGCTGCTGGCCGGCGGGGTGGTCGAGAAGCTGCGCGTGCCCGACGAGCAGGGCCGGATGGCGCGCCTGACCTTCGACCTGCAGGAGGACTTCGCGCTCAACCAGGCCCTGTCGACGTTCGCGCTGGCCGCCTTCGAGCTGCTGGACGCCGAGTCGGTGACCTACCCGCTGGACATCGTCTCGATCGTCGAGTCGACGCTGGACGACCCGCGCCAGATCCTGCACGCCCAGCTCAACAAGGCCCGCGGCGAGGCCGTGGCCCAGATGAAGGCCGACGGCATCGAGTACGAGGAGCGCATGGAGCTGCTCACCGACGTCACCTACCCCATGCCCCTACAGGACCTGCTGTTCGGCGCGTACGAGACCTACCGGCGCGGGCATCCGTGGGTCGGCGACTACGCCGTCAGCCCGAAGTCGGTCGTGCGCGACATGTACGAGCGGGCGATGACCTTCACCGAGTACGTCCAGTTCTACGAGCTGGCGCGCTCGGAGGGCACGGTGCTGCGCTACCTGGCCGACGCCTACCGCACCCTCAGCCGCACCGTTCCCGACCACATGAAGACCGAGGACCTGCAGGACCTCATCGAGTGGCTCGGCGAGCTGGTCCGCCAGGTGGACTCCAGCCTGCTGGACGAGTGGGAGCAGCTGCAGAACCCGTCGGAGGAGCTGGAGCGGCCCGGCCTGGAGGAGAACACCAAGCCGGTCACGGCCAACCGCCGGGCCTTCCGCGTGCTGGTGCGCAACGCCATGTTCCGCATGGTCGAGCTCGCCGCGCTCGAGCGTTACGAGGAGCTGCGCGAGCTGGCCGACATCGACTGGGAGAGCGCGCTCGACGCCTACTTCGAGGAGCATGACGAGATCGGCACCGGTCCGGACGCCCGCGGCCCCTCGCTGCTGCTCATCGAGGAGGAGAAGGAGCTGTGGCGGGTGCGGCAGGTGCTCCACGACCCGGCGGAGGACCACGACTGGGGCATCAACGCCCAGATCGACCTCGCCGCCTCCGACGAGGAGGGCCACGCGGTCGTCCACGTCATCGCCCTCGACCGTCTCTGATCGGCGGGCCGGCCCAGCGCTCAGCCGCCCGAGGAGTCCAGCTCGGCGCCCTCGGGGACGGCGCCGTCGTGCGGGTCGTCGAGCCAGCCCTCGGGCAGGTGGACCCGCTCGCGGGCGTTGGACTTGCCGCGCGGCCCGTCGGCGGCCTCCCCCGGCCATGGCTGGTCGCCGGGCAGGACGGCGAGGCGCTCGCGGAGCTCCGCGAGGGAGGAGGCGGTGGCGAGGTCGCGGCGCGGACCGGCCCCGACGGTGAAGCCCTTGAGGTACCAGCCGACGTGCTTGCGGAAGTCCAGGACCGCGTGGGTCTCGCTGCCGAAGCACTCGACGAGCAGCTCGGCGTGGCGCAGCATCGTCGCCGCGACCTCGCCGAGGGCGGGCCGGACGCGCTCGGGCCTGCCGTGGAAGGCGTTGTCCAGATCGCGGAACAGCCAGGGACGGCCCAGGCAGCCCCGGCCCACCACCACCCCGTCGCAGCCGGTGCGCTCCATCATGCGAACGGCGTCGCCGGCGCTCCAGATGTCCCCGTTGCCGAGCACGGGGATCTCCGGGACGGCGTCCTTCAGGCGGGCGATCGCCTCCCAGTCGGCCGTGCCGCCGTAGTGTTGCACCGCCGTGCGGCCGTGCAGGGCGACGGCGCTCAGCCCCTCCTCGGCGGCGATGCGGCCGGCGTCGAGGTAGGTCAGGTGGTCGTCGTCGATGCCCTTGCGCATCTTCATCGTGACCGGCAGCGTCCCGGCGTTCGCCACCGCCGCGCGCACGATGCTACGGAGCAGGTCGCGCTTGTAGGGCAGCGCCGAGCCGCCGCCCCGCCTGGTGACCTTGGGCACCGGGCAGCCGAAGTTGAGGTCGACGTGGTCGGCCAGGCCGTCCTTGGCGATGATCTCGACGGCCCTGCCCACGATCGCCGGGTCGACGCCGTAGAGCTGGACGCTCCGGGGGTACTCCCCCGGCTCGAAGCGGATCATCGTCATGGTCTTGGCGTTGCGCTCGACCAGGGCCCGCGTCGTGATCATCTCGGAGACGTACAGGCCGCCCCCCTGCTCGCGGCAGAGCCTGCGGAAGGGCGCGTTGGTGACCCCCGCCATCGGCGCGAGAACCACGGGGGGCCAGACCTCTATCGCACCTATCTTCACCTGCTCATTTCTACCGCACACCGGGACGGGAGGCGTGATTCGCCTGGTAGGCCCCGGCTGCTTGGACCGGAGGGAGCACCGGCGGCTAGATTGGTACGGAGTGCCGCCCCACGTGACATAGGAGGCGATCGATGCTCCTGAGACTGCGTATCACCCTGCCTGACCGGCCCGGATCCCTGGGCCAGGTGACGCGCGTCCTCGGGGTCGCGGGCGCCGACATCATCCAGCTCGTCGTGCTCGAGCGGGGTGAGGGCCGGGCGGTGGACGACCTCACGGTGTTCTGGCCCGACTCGGCTCCGCGCGAGGCCCTCGCCCAGTGCCTCGAAGGCGTCTCGGACGTGACCGTCGAGGGCATCTGGGGCACGCGCGAGGCTCCGGGCACCTATCCGGAGCTGGAGATCCTCAAGTACATCACCACGGCGGGCGACCGGGCCCTGGCCACTCTGATCGACTCGATGCCCGTCCTGTTCAGCGCCGACTGGGCCGCCGCCGGCACGGAGAAGGTGCCAAGGACCGTGGTGCACTCCAGCTGGCGTGCTCCGTCGGAGGTGCCCTTTCCCTCCATCACGCCGCCGCGTCCCGAGGCGCACACCCTGCCGTCCGGGCTGCACATCATCGCGGCGCCGCTGCCGCCGCTCGCGCTGACGTTCCTGCTCGCCAGGACCGAGGGGCCGCCCTTCCATCGCAACGAGGTGCACCGGCTCACCCGCATCCTTGAGATCTTCCTGACCCTGCCGGCGGTCGAGCGCAGTGTGGCGCGCAACTTCCCCGGATCGGTCGCCGGTTAGGCACCGGCGGCGAAAACCCGCTAGAGTTCCGTGTCGTCGCCACGGGAGGGAAACCGCCCGCGGGGAGCATGCGGACGTGGCTCAGCTGGTAGAGCATCACCTTGCCAAGGTGAGGGTCGCGGGTTCGAATCCCGTCGTCCGCTCGGAGAGGTCTGCGCGCACAGGCCTCGCCCGGTGGAGTGGCCGAGAGGCGAGGCAGCGGCCTGCAAAGCCGCGTACACGGGTTCAAATCCCGTCTCCACCTCTGCGCGACGATCGGCAAGACAAGGGCGATTAGCTCAGTGGGAGAGCGCTACCTTGACACGGTAGAGGCCACTGGTTCAATCCCAGTATCGCCCACCACCGAATCCCCGGGTCATCAACCTGGGGATTCGTCATTTCACGGGCCGGGAGCATCGAGAGCACGCCCGGCTAAGGGTCAGGCGCGGGACATCGCGTCGAGGGTCTCGACCATGTGGTCGCGCAGCTCGGTGAGCCGCACGTCGAGGATGATGGGAGCGATCTCGGGGTTGCTCTGGATCATCTCCCGCAGGCCGCTGTGACCGGGACCGTGGACGAAGCTGTGGCGGACCAGCGTGCTGCCCGGCGCGTCGCCGGGCAGCAGCTCGTAGTGCCACTTCGACGAGGGACGGCCGGGGTCGCCTTCACGGTCGAGCACCATCCATCCGAACGTGCGCGGCGCCTCCACCTCGGTCACCACGCAGGTCACCGTCCACACCCGTTCCTGACGGCGGTTGCGCCCCGCGAAGCGCGTCCCCTCACGCAGTACCGCCTGGCCGGGATCGACCCAGGCACCGTGCTCGCACTCCGGGCTGAAGTCGCCGATGCGCGGCACGGCCGTGATCAGGTGCCAGAGCCGCTCGGGCGGCACGTCGACGGTGACCTCCAGGTCCACCCGCGCTCCGGTGACGCCGTAGTCCTCCATGCCGACCTCCGCAGTCCCGCGGTACCCGTCCCCGGTGCCCGCCCATCGCCGTGAGTCCCCTCGGGCAACTATCCACCCCGCGAGCCTGAACGCTTCCGATTCACCTGGCGAATACCGGTCCATAGGGGTCGATCTGGGGCCCCGCGTGCAGAAGGCAAGGCCGCCCCCGGCCCGGATGATCAGGAGGGCTCGTCGCCGGAGGGGCCGGTCGCCAGGGTCTGGCAGGTGCGCAGTTCCCAGTGGCTGATGGCCGGGTCGTTCAGCGCCTCGGCGACCGCGGCCTGGATCTGGTCGCTCGTGGTGTCGTCGGCGGTGTCGATCCGGATCACCAGCTCGCCGTTCGCCTGACGAAGGTCTTTACGCCATTGTTCGGGGAGCAGGGCCAATATCCGGATGCCGTCGATCGGGGAATTGGCCGACGGTTGTGACGTGGCGGTGCGGTGCATCGTCAACTCGACCAGCATCGTCACCCGTCCTCATTCAGTCCCAGGTGATGCCCGGGATCCTCGTGGTGCAGCGGCCTATGCCGATGGTACCGCCGATGGTACCGGAGGCGGCGGCCTCGGCGTTCGCGATCGGGGGTTTCGCCGCGAGAACCGGTTTCCGCATTTCCTTTTCCATTTCCTGAGGAAGTAATTGTGGGTATACAAACGATGCCGGGATTAACGGTCCGCCGGCCGGGTTAATCGGCGGCGCGGCATGTCGCGCCGCCGGTCGTCGTGGTGCCGATGGCGGGTTTTCAGGCGAAGAGCTTGACCAGCCAGTCCTGCCACGCCTGCTCCAGCGCCTTCGGGTCGGCCTTGTCGGCGAAGATGTGGTGCCCGACCACCAGCGTGTCGTTCTGACCCAGGATGAACCGGTACAACCCATCACCGGTCCGCACCCCCAAAAAGCCCGGCGCCACGAAATCGGCGACCC
>NZ_JALLPO010000088.1 GCF_023276435.1 Sphaerisporangium perillae | reverse complement strand
TCACCAGTTTCACGGCCTCTTCCTTGAACTCAGGCGAGAAGTTCCTACGATTCCGCGACAACCATCTTCCTTTCCAGACGACCCCAATCTTAGTGGGGGCACTGTCCGGAAGGCTCGGGGCGGCTCAGTCATCCAGAGTGAGCCTCTTGCTGCGGGCGCGTGCCGCGATGTCGGTGATGCGCTCGGCGATCGTGGTCACGCTCATGGTGTCCGCGTCGTGGACAACCGGGACGACGAGGCCACCCGCGTCGAGGTTGACGGCGATGCCGAGGTTGACGCGATGGTGCACCAGCAACGCCTCGTCAGCGACCGAGGCATTGATGTGAGGGAAGTCGCGGAGCGCGGTTGCCACTGCCTTGGCCACGAAGGGAAGGTAGGTGAGTTTCGCGACTCTGCGGACCCGGTCGACCTGGACGTAGTCGACCTCGATCGAGCAGAGCGTGTGGGGTGACACCGCCTTCGATCGGACCATATGGGCGGCGGTGCGGCGCCGGATGCTGTTGAACGGCAGGACGTCGTAGTCCGCTGCCGTGGATGATGTCGCGTTGTTTTCGCGTGCCGTTGGCTCGTGCTGCACCGTGTCCTCATCCCTGGCGGCGGTTCGCGGTGACCTTGGTCGTGGCGCGGATGGCCTCGACGACCTGCTCGACATTCGGATGGATGAACAGGTCGCCGATCAACCCGCCGGGCACCGGGACCGGAAGGCGACCGATCCGTTGCACAGGGCCCAGCAGCGTCTCGAAACAAGCATCCGAGATGACCGCGGCCAGCTCCGCAGCGAGTCCGCCCCGATTGATGTCCTGATCGACCACGACGGCTCGCCGGGTCTTGGCCACCGAGGCGAGGACAGTGGGGAGATCGAGCGGCTCGATGGTGCGCAGGTCGATGACCTCCACGCTGATCTCGTCCGCCACCGCCTCGGCCGCCCGCATCGCCAGCGTCACCCCGAATGAGGAAGTGACGACGGTGACGTCTTCGCCCTGCCGGACGATCTTGGCTTGCCCGAAGGGAATCGTGTAGCGCTCGTCGGGCACCTCCGTTCGGTCCGCCAGGGTGTGGATGTGCGCCATGAACAGCACCGGGTTGGGATCTGCGATCGCTGTGGCCAGCAAGCCCTTGGCGTCGTAGGCGTTCGACGGGACGGCGATCTTGAGCCCGGCGCACTGGAGACCGATGCCGAGCGGGACGATCGAGTGATCGGGTGACCCGCTCCCCCCGCCACCGACGAGCAGCGTGGTCAACGGCACGGCCTGATCGTGCAGCATCTTCCAGCTGGGCGCGAGCAGGAAGAGCTCTTCGAAGCTGGCCAAGGAGAACGAGGCGATATGTTCGAGGATCGGCCGGTACCCGGTCAGGGCCAAGCCGATCGCGGCACCGGCCGTCGTCGATTCCGCGAGCGGCGTGTCGATGACGCGCTCAGGGCCGAACTCCGTGACCAGTCCGGCTCCAGTGCCGAACAGCGAGCCCTGCACGGATTGGCCGATCAGCAGCGTCCGCGGGTCGCGAGCCATCTCCAAGCGGGTCGCGTCCCGGATGGCCTGGATGATGTTCATGGTGGGCATGAGTCAATCTCCGGTTCGCTGGTGGATGATCAGCTGGCATAGGTCGCGGCGTGGAGGCTCTCGACGGTGGGGACGAAGTCAGGGGCGTCGCGGCAGAACCGGTCGATCTCCGCGATCTCCGTCTCGACCTCCTTCTCCAACGCTTCGACTCGCTCCTCGGTGAGCAACCCTTCGCTGATCATCCGCGCACGAGCGATACCCAAGGGATCGCGATCCCTGCCCTCGGCCTCGCGCGGCGTGGAGTAACGGAGATCGGCCTGGCCTTCGGTGTGCGAGTGGTATCGGAACGTCTTCGCCTCGACGAAGGCCGGTCCTTGCCCGGAGCGGGCGTGCCGCAGCGCCTCGGCCACCGCCTCGGCTACGCCGAACACGTCTTGGCCGTCGACGACGCGGGCGGGTATGCCGTAGCTTTCGACGAGTTCCTTGTAGTCACCGGACGGGCCGGCGTACGTACCGGACTGTGGCGTGTGGACGACCAAGCCGTTGTTCTCGCAGAGATACACGATCGGCAACTTCCACAGGGCCGCCATGTTGAGGCTCTCGTGGATGTTGCCGCGGGTCGCGGTGCCGTCGCCCAGCCCGCACAGCACCGCTTGCCCCTCGCCGCGGCGCTTGGCCGACATGCCGTACCCGACGGCGACACCCAGCCCGGCACCGAGGAACCCAAAAAAACCGAAGATGCCGACGTCCGGTGCCACGACGTGGTAGCCGGATCGGCCCTGCGCGCAACCGGAGGCCTTGCCGTAGTGCTCGGCGAACAGCAGTTTGGGGTCGCCGCCACGCCCCAGCAGATAGGGCAGGCCGTGGCCGCGGTAGTGGTACCAGACGTAGTCGTCGGGGGCGAGCATGCTCGCACCGCCGACGCCGACTGCTTCCATTCCGGCGCTGCTGTGCCAGAACAGTTTGATCGCACCCTGTTTCAGGGACCGGCACGCGTACTCGTCCATCCGATATGCGCGTAGCAGGTTGCGGAACAGGCTCAGCTTCTGCTCATCGGTGAGGGTCATGCCGACTCCTTCTCCTTGTTCTCGGTGGCCGGCGCAGCGGTGATCTCGCCGAGCACCGTGCCCACGTCGACGGTGGTGCCGACCGGAACGGCGATCCGCACGTACCCTGCGGTGGGGGCCTCCACCTGATGGGTGACCTTGTCCGTGTCGATCTCCACGACGACGGCACCCTGATCGCAGTGGGCGCCGTCCGCGACGAGCCACTCCGACACCGTGCCCTCCGTCATGTGCATGCCGAGTTTGGGCATGAAGATGCGTTCAGCGTCCATCTCGGACTCCATCAATTCGGTTGTGTTGAGCGGCGTTGGTCAATGTCGGGCCGCAGGCCGCGCAGGACGATCTCGAGGAGCTCATGTGCGTGCTGTCGTGTCGTCGCGGCCCGGCCGGTGAGCAGTTGGATGACGATCGACCCGATCAACGCGTCACCGATAGCGTCGAGGTCGGCATCGGGCCGAATCTGTCCCGCCGCCGCGGCGGCGCGAAGGCGTGCGGTCAAGGCCTGGTGGCTGGGGCCGGTCAGCAGCCCGTAAAGGGCCTGGGCGTCAGCGGGGTTCTCGGCCGCCGCGGCGATCAGCGCCAGTGCCAGGGCCGCGTTGCGTGGATCGGTCGCGACACTGGCGAAGGCGTCAAGCCACGCATGCAGGTCATGGCCGATCTCACCGCCGTCGGGGAGCGCGACCACCTCCGCCGGTGCGTCGATCGCCAGATTCGCCACGACGGCGGCGGCGACCAGGTCCGCTTTGCTTGACCAGCGCCGGTAGAGGGCGGGTTTGGCGACGCCACTACGGGCAGCCACCGCCTCCATGGTGAGCCTTCTGTAGCCGTTGGCCAGCAGAAGTTCGCAGGTCGCCGCCAGGATCACCCGATCCGTCTCGGTCTTGCGCGGCCGGCCCCACTGCTGGCGTCCACCCGCCGCTGGGCTGGTAGGACGTGTTTCATCACTCACGCTTTATTACGGTACGTACCGTAACAATATTTGTCCAGAGCTGCGGTGCCAGGGATCGCCGAACGGGGGCGTGAGGCTGGTCTCGGAACGAACGCAAGCAAGACCACGATCTACCAGTGCGGGCACGCCCTGTCCGGCCGTTTGGGGCAACAGCGCCAGTCTCAGCAAGAAGGACTCAAAGATCCTGGAACGAAGAAGGCATCCGCCACCCCCACCGGACCAGGGAACGCGCCCGCACCGCCATTAGGATCGAAGCCGTCCGACTTCGACGCCGTCTCCGTCGGCTCGCTGACCCACAGCGCGCCGGCCATGGATCTGAGCGCTTCTGAGCATCAATTCCGAACACAGGAGGTACCGTGGTCAAGGGCTATTGGGTCAGCGCCTACCGCACCATTGCGGACCCCGAGAAGCTGGCTGCCTACAACAAGCTGGCTGGTCCAGCCGTCGAGGCCGCGGGCGGGCGGCTGCTCGCCCGCGGCAGCCGGGTCGTCGCACACGACGCCGGAATCGCCGAGCGCACCGTCCTGATCGAGTTCGACAGCTTCGAACAGGCGGTCGCCGCACATGCGAGTGCGGCCTACCAGGAGGCGCTGGCCGCACTTGCTGACGGCGTCGAGCGCGACTTCCGCATCATCGAAGGCCTCGACTGACGATCGAGGCTGCGTCGGCGACGAACACGAAGCCGACTGCGGGGATCACCCCGGCTCGTCAGCGCGCCGCACCGTCGCGAACAGCGTCAGGCCAGTGGCATCGGCGGTGATGTCCAGTCCGGCGACGGTTCCCGGCGGCGCGGCGGCACGGACGTCGGCCTCGATGTCGGCGGGGGTGCGTTCGACGAGGTTCCAGCGGCCGATGTGGGTCATCAGGGCGGCGTAGGGGTTCGGGGTCGCGATGTTGGAGAAGTAGAACGTGCCTCCGGGGCGGCACAGGCGGGACAGAGTGGTGCGGATCAGGGCTCGGGCGAAGCGTTCTTCGAGGTAGTCGAAGAGGCCTCCGGCCAGGACCAGGTCGAAGGGGCCGTGGTCAGCGGCCAGGTGCGCGGCGGTGCGCAGGACGTTGCCGGGGGCCGCGGCGGTCTGGGCGCGGGTCGCGGGCGGCAGGTGTGCGAGGGCGTACTGGAGGGCGTCGGGGTCGACGTCGTTGAGGACCAGGCGGTCGGCGGGGTGCAGGAGAGCCGGGTCGACTCGGCGCAGGCCGGCGGCGCCTCCGGACGCTATCAGCAGGATGCGGCGGCCGGTGGCGCGCGGGGGCCGTGCTCGGGACGTCCGCCGGGTCGCTCCCGAGTGCGGACTCGATGAGTGCGGCCTGGTGGGCAATCTTGTTGCGGTGCTGGTCGGTGATGGGAGCGTGCAGGAGGTAGTCGTCTGGTGGCCCCAGTGCCGGGCACGCCTCCGGGCTGACCGCGCAGGATGTACTCGATGATCTCGAAGTCGCCGGCCCGGCCGCGAGCCTGCTCACGGCTCAGCTGGACCATGCCGCCGGCGTCGGCGAACATCTCGGCCAGCGGTGCCATGGCCGCCGTGACGGTGTCCTGACGGGCCGTGGCGAGCGCGGCGGGGAGTCGGCGGAGGGCGAAGTCGTCGAAGTAGCGGTGTGCGGTCGCGCGGTCTGCGCCGGCGATCGCCGGGAGTTCGGCCATGGCTTGCCGGACGAAGTCGGCCAGCGCGGTAGGGCCGCCTGTCTGATCCGCCGTGATCGCCTGATTCAGCGGTCCCGGCGGCGCGGGTAAGTCCGACGGTTCGGTCGTCTCGACGTCGATGGTCGTCATCGCGGATCCCCTCGCTGCTCAGCTCCCCTGGTAAGGAGATTAGCGGCGGTGCGGGCCTTTCTCCAGAAATCGGGAAACAGCACGCATATGATCCGGCGTGACGACCGACGTATCTCGCCGGTTGGCCGGCATGGCCCACCACCGGGGCGGGCCTTCTCTGCTGTCAGCCGGCGGTGCCGTAGTACGGGGAGTTCACGAAGACGAGGGCTTCGCCGACGGCTCGCTCGCTCGACCCGCTGGGCCGGTTGACCAGCGTGCCGCCGACGGACATGGTGGTGGAGCCGCCGCTGTCGAGGTTGACCGCGTCGTCCATGCCGAAAGCTCGGGCAACGGCGGCGGTCTTGACCTGTCCGAGTCGGTGTCGGCCATGTCGGCCGGGCCACCCTTCTCCTATTGAATCAGGTAACGCGTATGCCTATGCCTGAGCCACTCGTGATCCAGGCGCACCCCAGTGAATCGCTGGACAAGGGCAAGAGCGCTTGCCTTCCAATCACTGTTGATAACGTCCCCGAAAAGTAGCAAACCGTCCAGATGCTCTTCGAGGGCTTGAGGCATTGGACGGTCACGCTCATCCAGCGGACGCAGAACGCAAAGGCGCTCTCCGTTGTGCGCATAAGTAATCCGGTGAATTGCCTCAGCCGTGAATAGTACGGATAGAGCGTCTCCGTCGCTCGCTATAGCTTTGATGACCCGTTCATCTGAACCTTCCCATCCATATGGTTCTACGGCTATGTTCCAGGTGTCGGCTGTCCCGAAGAGAACGACGTTACTTCGGCTGCTTGACTGAAGTTCGGCACACGCTTCGTCGCGGGCATCCGAATAAGTCATCGGTGTTGCTGATCGAGGATCTGCACCAAAGAAGGAAGCCGCTGTTTGGATATCGCACCCGTTGAACCATGTGAAACAGGTGGTGTCCTCGTTGACGGTCCAGTTCTCTTCCAGGAAATCTCTATAGTAGTGCAGTAGGTCGTCCAACGGGATTGGTCCTAACTTGCCGATGCGACTGGGCCCCAGAAAGCCACTGGGGCCTCAGCCGATTATTCGATTAGTTTGGAATTTTGACGTAGTAACTTTCGAAGGGGTGTGAGCGGTATGTGGTTGAGTACTCCGAGCGGTAGGCGGGAACCTCGACTCGCCTGTTCTGTCTCTTGGCCTCACGCTTGGCGTTCTCTACAGGGTCAGTTGCGGCAACAGCACTTTGGTGTGTCGGCGATGGGGAGGGATCTGCAGAGGCGGGGACGGACCCTGTCGCGACCAGCAGAGAGGTCACTGTCGTTGACGCGGTTAAGAGCGCCACCCCTCGTAGTCGCCAGTTCCTTAAGGCGAGGGGTGATCGTCCTGATAAGTTCACTGAACTCCTTGGCGGGGCAGAGTGTAAGGGTCCAAGTGATCACAACATGGGGGAATCTTTGTGACAATGTGGGATAGATCACTCTCACACCTTTATCGCCGATGGCCCCGCTTGCCCCTAGTGGGGCTGGCCCCTCGGACAATTACGGATCAATCTGCGTGACCCGGCGCCGCGACGGCAAGTAAGCCGCCTACCGGATGGCCGCGCTTTGGCTGCCGCTAGGTGCCGTTCCTCGGGCCTGGCGGCCCTGCGGTACGGGTCCCTTTGCCATTGGATGACTTGGACCAACCGCCGTGTACAGCAACGCCACCTTACGTGATCACACGGCGCCGCTCGTCATCTGCCGCTTGAGCAGGGCGAGGAGCCATCTACGTCGTGACTGGCGCTCGTTTGCAAGCAGGCGGTCATGCCCCGCATCGCCCGTTCCTGAGTCGACCAAGTGCGAGACATGTGTGGGATGATCTTGCAAGTAGTGCGGGCTGCGTGAAGCCTTTCCGCAGCTCACAACGCATAGATCAGCCGTATGGCCGCCGCTCTCCTAATGCGGGTGCTTGCAATATTGCCGAATAAAGCTTGTATGGATCAAGCGGCGGCGCGCCGCGCCGCCGTACCCGGCCCTCTGCCGCACGCCGCCTGGGCGTGCGGCGTGGGCGCCGGTCCCGGACGGCGGCGCCCCGGGCCGTAGCCGTACCACGTCCTCACCGCACCGAACCAACTCGCCGACTCCAGCGCCGCACCGCCGCACAGCGAGGACGCGTGCCATGGATACCGGCTTCGTCAACCACCGAACAAAGAACTCAGATGCCAGTCTGGAGCCTGAGTGCGAGACTCTCGGAATGGTCGGAGCAGATCTCAGTGAGCCCGAGTACCTTCGCCACATCGAGTACCTGGCCCGCGAACTGGTATACGCAGCAGCAGACGAAGGCTGGCTCACCTACGGCGATCAGTTGACACAACTCACGCCGCTCCAGCGTGCGGTCACCGAAATAGCCCACCAGATCCGCCACTACCACTTCGACGGAGACGGATGCATCGACCCGGAGCTACCTCCCACCATGAAGCTCGCCGGCACCGTCATCCTCAAACCGGGCGCCATACCCCTAGGCACGAAAGGCACCTACGCCGAGATCTGTACCTGGCCTTCCCCTCGTAACGTGGAGACCGAACCAAGAGAGGTTTGGTCGTGGCAGGAACCACCGTCGTTTTGATCCGGAGTTCCGGGCCGGGGCGGTGCGTATCGTCAAGGAGACCGGCAAACCCGTCGCGCACATCGCGCGGGATCTTGGTATCAACGAGTACACATTGCACAACTGGGTGCAGATGGACCGGCACGCAACAGGGCAGGTCGGGCGCGACGGCAACGGAGGCGGCAAGCTGAAGGAGTCCGAGCAGGAGGAGCTGGCGCGGCTGCGGCGGGAGAAAGCCGAGCTGGTCAAGCAGCACGCCAAGGAGAAGGCCGCCTGGGAGAAGGAGCGCGCTGAGTTGGAGGACGAGCGTGATGTCCTCAAACGATCCGTGGTCCTATGGGTCAAGGACTCGCTGAACCGATGACCGTGGTGGCGTTCATCGAGTCCCAAAGGGCCGAGTTTGGTGTCCCCCACACGATCTGCTTCCGTGCGCTGGGAGTATCGCCCTCGTGGTTCTACAAATGGAAGAACCGCAGGTCAACGGCTCGGGAAGAGCGGCGCGCCCGTCTGGACGAGGAGATCAAACGGCACTTCGCCGCCTCCGGTGGTACCTACGGCTCGCCACGCATCACCCAGGACCTGAGGGCCGAGGGCTGGAAGCTGTCGGAGAACACCGTGGCCAAGCGGATGGCCGAACTCGGCTTGGCCGGGCGCAGGCCGAAGAAGCCGCGTTCGCTGACCCGGCGGGGCAAGCGGCCGGCCGCGCCGGATCTGGTGCGGCGCAAGTTCACCGCGGTCGCTGCGGACGTGCTGTGGGTCGGCGACGTCACGATGGTCATCACTGATGAGGGGCCGTTGTACTTGGCGTCGGTCGAGGACTTGTTCTCCCGTCGGCTGCTCGGCTACGCGATGTCGGAGCACCATGACGCGGCGCTGACGGTCGCGTCGCTGCAGATGGCCGTGGTCACGCGCGGTGGCGACGTGGACGGGGTGATTTTCCATTCGGATCGCGGCTCGGAATATACCGCCGCCCGCTACCAGGCCGAATGCCGCAGGCATGGGGTGGTGCAGTCGATGGGCCGGGTCGGGTGTGCGCTCGACAACGGAGCCGCCGAGTCGCTCAACAGCACCCTGAAGGTCGAGTTCGTGCACCGCCACCGTTTTCGTACCCGGGCGGAGGCTCGGCTGAAGATCGCGACCTGGATCGCGGACTTCTACAACGTCAAGCGCAGGCACAGTGCCAACGACGGGCTGCCGCCTGTCACATTCGAGCGTCAGGTGATCGAGAAGAGGACAGCATCAACGGCCCTGCTGAGGGCCGCTGTGGCATAGGACCGTCTCCACGGTTTGAGGGGATTGACA
>NZ_JALLPO010000087.1 GCF_023276435.1 Sphaerisporangium perillae | reverse complement strand
GTCTCCCGGGGCGTAGTCCTGCTCAGGCACGCTCATACAGCTAGTTTACTACTTCGAGTAGCAAATAACTGGAATTCTCACTCCCATAGATCCAGCAACCGAGTCTCACCCCCTGCGAGAAGCGAGCTCGCCTGGCCGCCGCTGCACTCAGACGGGTCACTTAGCTTGACGCTGGTGTCGCCTATGCCGCAGTAGCCGTTGGGGTTCTTGTACAAGTACTGCTGGTGGTAGCGGTTCACTCCATGCGGCAGGTACGCGGGGCCGGCGAGGTGTGCATGGATTGCCCGGATGGATCACATGATTTCGTGGCCCGTTGTACTGTCCACGCTGTAGGGGATCTCTCCTTGGTGTCGGTCCCCTGTCGTCAGGGTGCCCGAAGGTTCGAACATGAGGATCGAGCCGCCTGGCGAGGACGGCTTGTGCTCGGTTCCCTTTGGCACCACGAAAGTGTCGCCCTTGTGGAGTACCACCGTGATCGCGCCGCCGGCGGCATCGCGTATGGCGATGTCGAACCGGCCGTCGAGGACGAGGAAGAACTCGTCGGTGTCATCGTGGACATGCCAGACGTGCTCGCCTCGGGTGTGCGCGATCCTCACATCGTAGTCGTTCATGCGAGCCACGATCCGCGGGCTGTAGACGGCGTCGAACGACGCCAGTGCCTCGGTCAGGTTGACCGGCTTGGTTTTCATGCCCTCGATTTTTCCCTGCAGCCCCGTAGCGGGACTTGTACGATGTTGATGTGAACGAGGAGGATCTTCCCGACTCGTGTCGCGTGACGGCATGGAAACCGTCGGTGCCTGGAATCTCCGAGGTGTTTCACGCCCGTATCGCCAACTACCGTTATCCCCGGCACTGCCACGACACGTGGACCGTCCTCATCGTCGACGACGGCGCCATCCGATATGACCTCGACACCCGTCACCACGGGGCCGTCGGCTACAGCGTCTCCGTCCTCCCGCCCGGAGTCGTCCACAACGGTTACCCCTCTGAGCGCTACGGCCGGTTCCGCAAGCGCAACCTCTACTTGAACCGCGGCTTTCTCCCGGCCCATGTCGTGGGTCCCGCCGTGAAGGCGTCCACCCTCCAGGACCCTGAGCTCCGGGCCGCCATCAGCCATCTCCACGACCGCCTCGTCACCCCCGATCCGCTCGACATCGAGATTCGGCTGGCCATGATCGCCGACCGCTTCCGCCTGCACCTCGAAGCCCGCGGCCCCGCTGCCCCCGAACCAGAACCGGCCCTCGCCGACCGACTCCGTGACTACCTAGACGGACACATCACCGCGAAAGTGACACTCACCGACGCGGCCTCCGTGTTCGGCAGGACCGTTCCTCACCTCGTTCGCAGCTTCAAACAGCGTTTCGGGATCTCCCCTTACGCGTACGTAACCGGCGCACGTATTGAACTGGCCCGCGCACGTATCCTGGCCGGAGAACCACCGGCGGTGGTGGCGGTCGAGGTCGGTTTCTACGACCAGGCGCACCTGACCCGCCACTTCAAACGCCACGTCTCCGTGCCGCCCGCCCAGTACGCGGCATCGAGCCGCCGCCGTGGCGAAACAGCGGAGCGCGAGGTCACAACGGTGCCGCCGGGGAGACCCGGCCCCGCTGGCAGGCGCCCTCGGATCGGTCACCCAGCTTGACGTTGGTGCCGCCGATGCCGCAGTAGCCGTTGGGAACCTTGAACAAATATTGCTGGTGGTAGCACTTCAATTGAGGCAATAGGTCTGGGCTAGCGCGGGTTGGACCGGAACTCAGCCCAAAGGTCGACCGCCTGCTGCAAGTCGAGCGCGGCGACGTCCCCGCGAGACATCCCGACGGTGTAGATCAAACGATCCGCGAGCCAATCCGGCACCGGCTCCCTGGGAGGCGGGTGCTCGACGCGAATGTGATCGGCCTGCTCGCGAAGTTGTGAATTGCTCACTGTTTCCGCCGCCGCCCCTGGCGAAGGATCAAGGCGTGACAGCGATTCAGGTGAACCACCTCAGCAAGAGCTACGGCAGATTCCAGGCGGTCAACGACATTTCGTTCGAGGTCGAGGCGGGGACGGTCTTCGCCTTGCTCGGCCGCAACGGCGCGGGCAAGACCACGACGATCGAGCTGCTCACCGGGTTCCAGAAGCCGGACACCGGTTCGGTCAGGGTGCTGGGCCTCGACCCGATCAGCGACCGCGCCCAGGTGCGCGGCAACGTCGGCATCATGCTGCAGGAGGCCGGATTCTTCCCCGACCTGACAACCGGGCAGACGGTCGAGATATGGCGTGACTTCACCCCCGCAGCGCGCCCCGCGAGCGAGGCGCTGGAGTTGGCGGGCCTGACGGCGAAGGCGAAGACGAAGGTGCGGCAACTGTCCGGCGGTGAGAAACGCCGCCTGGACCTGGCGCTGGCCCTGCTGGGCCGGCCCGACGTGCTGTTCCTGGACGAGCCGACAACCGGCATGGACCCCGAGGCCCGCCGCGACGTCTGGGAGGTCGTCCGCAACCTCGCCGCCCGGGGCACGACCGTGCTGCTGACCACCCACTACCTGGAGGAGGCCCAGCAACTGGCGACGAACCTGGCCATCATGGACAGGGGTGAGATCGTCGTCGGCGGCGACATGGCCGAGACGCTGGCCGCGCGGGTGGGGCGGGTCTCGTTCGAGCTGCCGTCCGTGATCCATCCCGGGGAGCTGCCGCTGCCCGCGACCGTGCGGGGCAGGCTCGCCATGGTCCAGGCCGCCGATCCCGACCTGGCCGCCCAGACGCTGCTGGGCTGGGCGAGCGAACGCGGCCTGCGCCTGCGCGGCCTAGAGGTCCGGATGGCCTCACTGGAAGACCTGTTCCTGGAACTGGCCAAAAACGACGAAATATCCCAAAACGACGCACCCGCCCAAAGGGACCGTGGAACCCGAAGCGACCGCCCTGCCCGGAGTGGTGACGCCCGTGCGTGAGGTGCTGGCCGTGGCGCGGCTGGGCGGGCGGCTGTTCTGGGGCGACGGGCGGGCCGTCGGCGGCATTGCGGTGCTCAGCGTCTGCCTGGGTGCGGGCCTGCCGTTGCTGATCGCCGCCTCGCTCAGGAGCCGCGACGTGGAGGTGGTGCTCGGCATGCATCTCGGCATGCTCGCCATGGTCCTGACCATCGTCGCGACCACCCAGACGGCCGTGACGCTGTCGACCAGGCGGGAGCTGCTGGTTCTCAAGCGGCTACGCGCCTCGGGCCTGCGCGGGCGGGCCATCATCGGCGGCGAGCTGGTCAACATCGTGACGCAGGCCACTCTCCTCTCGGCCCTCGTCTCGATGATCCTTTACACCTTCACCTACCTACCGCCACCCGAACTGCCGCTGCTGTTCGCGGCGTGCGTCGTCGCGGTGGCTGGGGTGCTGGCACTGATCGGCGTCGTCTTCTCGATCGTGACCCGCCGCCCCGACCTGAACGCCCCCGCCACGATCCCGTTCATGCTGGCCAGCGCGGCCGGGGCCGGAGGATATGGGCCGTTCGTCACCGGCCTCCTCCCCGGCTGGGTCCAGTGGACACTCGACCTGCTGCCGACCGGAGCGATGGTCGAGATCGCCAGACTCGCCTGCCGGGGCGGCGAGCTTACGACACTGACCGGGCCCGTCCTGAACCTGACCGTCTGGGCCCTCCTCGGCCTGGTCACCGTCCGCTTCCTCTTCCTCTTCCGATGGGACCCACGCCGATGAGCCTCACGGCCACCTACAAGCTGAGCGCCCGGCTGTTCTGGCGCGACAAGGGCATGCTGCCCGCCTCCGTGATCACCCCGCTGGGGCTGGCGATCGGGATGCCGGCGCTGATGCGCAATGTTCAGGCCGACGGCGTCACGGCCGCGGCGCAGATGTTCGTGGGGGCGCTCGCGCTCATCCTGTCGGGGACCGCGTTCCTGAACATCACCGTCGCCCTGACCATGCGCCGCGACCAGCTCCTGCTCAAACGGCTGCGCACCACCCGGCTCACCGACCGGCAGATTCTCCTCGGCGAGGTCGCGAACACCGTCACGCAGACGGTCGCCCTCATGATCGTGTCGGCCGTGGCCGTACACCTCCTGGCCGATGTGCCGCTGCCGAGGAATCCGGTGCTGTTCGCGGTGTTCGCGGTCGCGGGTTCGGCGGTGCTGGCGACGCTGGGGGTGGCATGGACGGCCGCGATCCCGCGCGGGGAGCTCGCAGCGGCCATGACGATGCCGTTCTTCTTCCTGGCCGGCCTCGCATCCGGGGCGATGGGCCCGATCATGAACCTGCTGCCCTCCTGGCTGCACCCATTCCTCGCCGCCCTGCCCACCAGCGCGGTGGTGGACGCGGTCCGCGCCTCCTACGGGCCGGGAACACTCGGCTCCGACCTGGTGGCGGCAGCCGTACCGACTCTGGTTCTGGCGGTGTGGGCGGGGGTCGCGCTGCTCTCGATCAGGAGGTGGTTCCGCTGGGAGTCCAGGAAGTCATAATGGGCCGACCATGAACTCCACCTCCGCGCGGCGGCTCGGAATCGCGCTGATCGTCCTGGTCTCCATCGGCTACACGATCATCCCCCTCGTGGTCTCCCTCGCGACCGCCTCCACGTCGCTCAACACCCGACTGCTCGTGGCGCTGACCGCTTTCTACTGGCCGCACTTTCTTCATGTACAGCAGGCGTTCACGGGCACCCGATCCCGGTGGCTCCCCTCGACACTGGCGGTGCAGGTGGTCGCCACCTACCTGCCGGAGGCCCTCGGGTTCACCAGCTGGTCGGCCGGGACCGCGCCGCTCCTGGCCGGGCCGGTGCTCCTACTGCTCCCGCTGCGCTGGGGCGGCGTCCTGGTGATGACGATGGCGGCGGTGGAGTTCTGGTGGCTTCAGGGCATCTTCCACAACGTGACCGGCTCGTTCTTCTACGCCCTCACCATCCTCATCACCGGCGCCATGATCTACGTCGTCGTGCGGCTGGTCCGGGTCACCGCCGAATTGGAGCAGGCGCGGGCCGACCTGGCGGAGGCGGCGGTGCTGAAGGAGCGGTTGCGGATCTCCCGCGACCTGCACGACGGGCTGGGCCACAGCCTCACCGCGATCGTGTTGAAGGGCGACCTGGCCGCCCGGCTCATGGACCGGGATCTCCCCGCCGCGAAAACAGAGGTCGGCGCGCTGGTCCAGGTGGCGAGGGAGGCCGCGCAGGAGGTGCGTCAGGTGGCTCGCGGCTACCGGCGGATGACGCTCGCCGATGAGGTGCACCGGGCCGCGGCGCTGCTTGAATCGTCCGGAATCGGCTGCCAGGTCAACCTCGCCGAGATCACCCCGTCCCGCGAGCCGGACGAGGCCCTCGCCTGGGCCGTGCGCGAGGGTGTCACGAACATCCTGCGGCACAGCCGCGCCACCACCTGTTCGATCACCACCTCGGACCGCGCGGGACGCACCCACCTGGAGATCGTCAACAACGGCCTCCCACCTGATGACGCGCAAACCGCTACTGACCCGGTCGGTGATGGGCCTGTTGGTGCCCAGCCTTTTGGTGGCGGGCTGGTCGGAGGCGGGCTGGTCGGGCTGGCGGAGCGGGCTGCGCAGGTGGGGGGCACGGTTGAGGCCGGGCGCACGTCCGAGGGCGGATTCCGGTTGACGATGGAGGTGCCCACGTGATCCGCGTTCTCCTGGCCGAGGACATGCACATGATCCGGGCCGCGCTCACCGCCCTGCTGCGCCTGGAGTCCGACCTGGAGGTGGTGGCCGAGGTGACGCGCGGGGACGAGATCGTCCCTGCCGCGCTGCGGGTGCGGCCGGACGTGGCGATCGTCGACATCGGCCTGCCCGTGCTGGACGGCATCACCGCCGCCACGCAACTGCGGGAGGTGCTCCCCTCCTGCCGCATCCTGGTGCTGACCGCGATGGGCCAACCGGGTCAGGTACGGCGGGCATTGTCGGTGGGCATCGAGGCGTTCCTGGTCAAGGACGCCCCCGGCGACCGCCTGGCCGACGCGATCAGGCGCACGGCGGCCGGACTGCGGGTGCTGGACGCGGAGCTGGTGGCCTCGGCGATGGAGCACGGAGAAAGCCCTCTCACCCCACGCGAGGCCACAGTCCTGCGCGAAGCCGCCCGAGGGGCCTCCGCCGAGGAGATCGCCGCCCGGCTGCACCTGTCGGCGGGCACCGTACGCAACTACCTCACCGGCGCGATCACCAAGACCGGTGCCCGCAACAAGATCGACGCCGTCCGCATCGCCGAGGACGCGGGCTGGCTGTGACTCCAGTGACAACACCACACAAAGCCCAGCCATGCCGACCGCGCCCCCGCAGCCACACCAAACTCCAGCGCAGACGCACCCGCACCCTGTGGGTGCCCGTAACTGGCAACCCCTATGCGACCAATTCGTGTAGGAGACCACCGAGCCGGTCTCGTCGGAGGGAACGCCGCAAGTGCTACTCCTGGCCGGTTCGCTGCCGGGTGACAGCCTCGTGCACGCCCCGAGGAAGCGCTCGACAGTCGCCTGGTCCGCGGTGTCGAACCGTCCCATGACGGCGACGATCTCATGGATGAGCGGACCGAAGAAGCTCCATCCGAGCGCGACGGCGCTCTCATCCACTTTCAGCAGCAGACGCCGACGGTCTCGGGTGTCGCGTTCCCGGCGCACATGACCAAGTCTTTCCAGACGGTCGATCACCGCCGTGGTGCCCGCGGAGTTGAGGCCTGGCACGCGCGCTGCCGTCCCTCATCCGGCCGACGGCCTCGCGCGCACGAGCCTTCCTGGCGTGAGAGACCGACGGTGCGGAAACCGACCCCGCCTGGCTGCGGCTGTACGGGCTGGCTGCGGAGTTCCCAGATACGAAAGTGTGATCGGAAAGCGGCCCAAGCCCGGATTGTTGCGCGCGCTCACGACGCCGACTCTGATGCTCCTCGCCGGGCGCAGCAGGGCTCACGCCCCTCATCGCGTCGCATCCGCCGTCATGCGCGTCCTGCCGCACGCGGAAACCGCGGTGCTACCGAACCTCTCCCATCACGCGATGCCATGGCACGAGGCCGCCGAGATCAACACTCACATCGTCGATTTTCTCGACAGGACCGCGACGCCTTCGTAGCCCGGAGGGCGAACGAGACCTCCGAGCATGCCGCCCAGAGGTCTCGGCAACCGCAGCTACTCCTCTGATGAAGTCAACCCCGTCGGGCACCAAGCCGAAGGGTCACCTGCGTTGACACCGGTGCCGCCGATGCCGCAATACCCATTTGGCACCTTAAAAAGGTACTGCTGGTGGTAGCGGTTCTCCTCGGGCAATAAATCATGCTGGGATCTCGCGACACTTGCTCCTGCCTCGGCGCCGGGACTCGCTGTGTCACAGATGTCGGCGGGTCATTGGACCGGATCGACGCCGTCAACGAGCCGCCCTATCACAATGCGGTCGCGCCCTTGTCCGCGGCCAGGCGAGCCGTGCCAGGCCGGCGGCCGGCAGCGCGACGGCCGGCGCCAGCAGCGCGACGATCATGGCGTTCCAGTACGGCAGCGCCTGGGTAGTGTGGTCATAAAGCCGGGAACCGACCGTCGCGTACACCGACCAGATGAACAGCGGCCCCGCCATGCCCGCCAGTATCCCCGGTCCGATGTCCGCGTCCCGTCGTGCCGTAGCCCACGCGGCCACCACGGCGGCCAGCGCGATCGACACGAAGACTCCCACGGGGAAGTCGTCCAGCCGGCCGGTAGCGTCGCCGGCGGTGAACAGCAGGACGAAGCAGACCAGTCCGAGGCGCGTCCCGGTATGCCGGAGCGCGGCGGCGCCTGCCGCCGCGCCGACGCCGCCACCCGCGAGGGACGCCATGAGCGCCACGGCCGGGGGGTCGTGCGGCGCGCCGAGCGCCTGGAGGTACTGCAGCGGCCCGGCCGTCACCGCACAGCCGAGCCACGCGGCCAGGGGCGGCGCCAGGAAACGCCCCTGGCCGGCGGGCATCCCGCCCGCGACGAGCGAGGCCAGCACCACCGAGGCGGCGGGATACCAGAGGGCACGGGTCAGGTCGCGATACCAGCCCGGCCCGTCATACTCGTGGTAGGCCTCCCATAAGGTCATGCCCAGTGCCTTGCTGGCGACGATCTGGCCGCAGGCGAGCACGGCGGCGAGCGCAGCCGTGAGCGCGATCGCGAGCATGAGGTGCCCGGCCTCGCCGGGATCGGCGTGCGGCAGCCGCCCGATCGTGGTCCGGTGCGCGCGAGTCACCCCAGCGGGATCGGCGTACGTCGTAACCGGATGCGCGGGGGCCGCCTGATCGGCCTGCGCCCTGGGCGGCCTCCCGGCCGCGATCGCGTAGGCGAGCACGGCCCCGATCACCCACCCTGGCCAGCCCGGCCGGACGGCCATGGCGTCGGCGAAATCCGGGCCGCCGCCGAAAGCGCCCTGTGAGATCTCGCCGATCAGAACGGCTGAGGCGCTGCCGTACAGGGTCGCGACCGCGGCCCTGACCGGCTTCCCCCGCAGGAGGCCCCCCGCCGCCAGGCCGGTCAGCACCCCCGCCGACTCGAGCCCGCCGGTCACCCTGAGGAGCACGGACACGCCCGGGCCCACGGCCGTAGCCACGATCACCGCGAGCACGACGCTCCGCATCTTCGACATCCGCACAGAAAATCACGACAAGACACAGCGTGACGGTGAATCTTGTGGACTCCAAGCCGAGCGGCTCAGGCGGGGCCCGCGGTGGCATCACGCTTGCCGCCCAGCGACGCGAACGCGCCCGCATCCGCAGCGAGAAACAACGCCGCCGGGGACGACCCGCCAACGAAGCCGCCTGACCAACCCCTGCGAACGTTCGTGGTTACCGCACTAGCCCGCACACCTGGCAACATATTCTCCTGCCCTCGGTGCCGGACCTGGCTATGTCATAGATCTGGGCGGGTCAGCCGACCTCAGGCATCGGTGTCCTTCGGATGACGGGGCGAGGCATAGACGATCCATACCGTGTGAGCAGTGTCATCGATCACGTAGCGCACCCAGCGAACGCATCGAGGCTGACCCCGGCCCACACCGGAGCAGCCCCGGCGGCCAAGGGCCCGGATCAACCAGTCAGCCGCAGGTTGGGCTTCGTCTGATCCGCCCTGCGCTTTCCGGACAGCTGCTTAACGGCTAACTCACGCTGCGAGCTGCTGATTCAGGTACTCGTCGTGGACCTGTTGCGGGGTCCGGTAATCGAGTCCTGAGTGGCGGCGCCTCGAATTGTATCGGAATTCGATGTAACGAGCAACGTCGCGGCGGGCTCGTTCGCGAGTCGGATATT
>NZ_JALLPO010000086.1 GCF_023276435.1 Sphaerisporangium perillae | reverse complement strand
GCTCGCGGAGCCGGGCGCGCTCGCTGACGCTCAACGGCGGCTCGTCGGTCGCGTGCTCGCGCCGATAAGCATTGACCCAATTGCCAAGGGTCGCCTCGTGTACCCCGAGTTCCTTCGCGACCTGAGCAACCGGACGAGATGTCTCGATCACCAGCTTCACGGCCTCTTCCTTGAACTCAGGCGAGAAGTTCCTACGATTCCGCGACAAACCATCTTCCTTTCCAGACGACCCCAATCTTAATGGGGGCACTGTCCGGAAGGCTCGGGGCGGCTCACATCGCCGTTGCCGGATCAGCGTGGCGGCTCGATATGAGGGCAGAGACCCGTCTACCGTTCCTGTTCGGCCGCAGAATCCGTTCAGATGAGACCACATGGACAACGAGGACGACACGATGGCAGATCAAATGCCTATCCCGCCGGATCAGGCAAGCCTTGAGGCATGGATCCTGCAAGTCCTGCGTCTGGCCGGAGCCTGTGCGAGCGTGCCGGCATCACCCACAACAACCTGCGGCACTGACGCTACGGCGCCGTTGCACTCCCTGTGCCGCTGGTGACTGCCTCCAGGGCGGTAAACCGCCCATTGCCGTACGGACCTGCCGGCTCGTGATCCCGCGCCATCGAGGCGGTGATCGAAGCACGCAGCCCAGAGCAGGCGATCAACCGGTGCCAAGACGTTGGTCAGCATGAACGTGCTGCCCTTCCACTCGACTGTCGGGTTCCTGCTCCAGCGGCCAGGATGGAGCGGGCCTCCTCAGCTCGCGAGCGGCGGAAGGCGATGCTCGTTCGCAGGGAGCCGATGCGGTGACGGCGTGAGGCTACGGTCGTGGCGATCGGACTGTGGGCCTGTACGGGAGAACGGGGGGAAGCTCATTTTCGAGCCAGGCGGAGCGATCGCCCTGCCCCCTTCTCCGCTCCGAGGTCGGGTGCCGCACAGCTGCCACTGCGCCCGTGGTGGCCCGGACGCAGCCCTGTGGGCGACGCGCAGAGCCTTCAGCGGCTGATGTTCGCCGAGGCGATCGGGCGGCCGTTGCCGATCACGGTGTTCCGCAACGCCGTGCTCGTGGACGTCATCGCCGAGCCGGTGGAGCTGAAGACAGTCTGACGGCCGGAGACGGCTTCCCCGTAGGAGCCGGTACGGCGGGCGCCGGCTTGACGTAGGTGCCGTTGCGGCGGGCCAGCAGCTCCTCCAGAAGGGCGTCCCACTTGGCGCCGACGGACTCCACGTCGTAGGTGGCGGCGGTCGCCAGAGCGCCCTCGGCCAGCCGGTGACGCAGCTCCTCGTCCTCGATGACGCGGATGAGGGCGGCGGCGAGGTTGGCGTTGGTGCGCGGCTTGACCAGCAGCCCGTCGACCTCGTCGGCGATCATCTCCTTTGGGCCGTGCGGGCTGTTGAAGCTGACGATCGCCAGCCCCTTGGCCATCGCCTCCAGGATCGTCATGGGGAAGCCCTCGTGGCGGGAGCTGAGCGCGAAGATCGAGGCCTTCTCCAGCTCGGCGCCGACGTCGGTGGTGGGGCCCGGCAGCTCGATCTTGCCCTGCAGCCCCGCCTCGGCGACCTGGGCGCGCAGGTTGTCCTCCTGCGGCCCCGCGCCGAAGATGCGCAAGGTCCAGTCGGGATGGGCGGCGGCCACGGTCTCCCACGCGGTGATCAGGCGGTGGAAGCTCTTGAGCTTGGTCATGCGGCCGACGGCGACCACGACCTTGTTCTCCAGCTTGGAGATCTCGCCGGTCATGGGCGGCACGGCGTTGGGGATCCTGGCCAGCTTCCTGGGCTTGCGCCGCAGCGCCTCGCGGTAGTCGCGCATGTCGGCCTTGGTGAGGGTGACCAGCGCGTCGAAGTTGCGGTAGCGACGCTTGATGAGCTCCTGCACCTCCTGCGGCTGTCCCTTCAGGGCCACGTGCTCCTGGCCGATGGTGATGACGCTCGGCGGGGCCAGCTGGGCCAGGGCCAGGTTGAGCCCAGGCCTGGTGGCCATGATGACGCCGGTGTCGACCGAGCGGATCCATCGGGCCAGTTGCAGGTCGGTCCACACGTTGAAGCGGTGGTAGGCCGCCTCCTGCGGCGGGATGAGCCTGCTCGGCATCTTCGACAGCCGGCCGCGAAGGCCGGTCCGCGGGATCAGCCTGTCGTCGAGGAAGCGGAACTTCACCCTCGGGTCGACGGGGAAGAACGGCTCCTCTGCCTCCTTGAGGATGGAGACGATCTCCACGTCGTGCCCGGTCGAGGCCAGGTAGCTGGCCAGGTTGAAGACCGTTCTGATGGTGCCGCCCATGCCGTACGCGTGCAGGAGCAGGATCCTGATCTGGTGCGTGGACGGGGGTGGCGCGGCCCGTTCGCGCCTTCGGTTGCTGGCCTCGAACAGCCGGTAGATGGCCGCCTTGCCCTTGCCTGCCAGTGCACGCACCTGTAGGTGTCGCCTGCTTCCGGGCTCACGCGCTTGTCTGTCCCCGTGACGCATTCCCCCGCTTTCGCCCTTTAGACGCTCCAATGAGGTAGAAGGTTGCAAGACGCTTACGCGGTCGCGGCCGACAGCGACCAGGCCGCAGCGATCAAGGTGGTGGCGCGGGCCCATAAGACGCTGATCTTGGAGCGGACCCGCACCGTCCAGCAGATGCGGCACGCGCTACGCGAGTGCTTCAAACGACATGGGATGTCTGCATTGAACTGTCCAGAACCATGATCGTCCGAGCTTTTATCCGTGGGTTGAGTGTTCGGCTCCGGGGCTACTACTCACCCGTTGAGGTTCTCCAAGATCCGGAATATGTCCGGAATGCATCGGGGGAGAAGGTGACTAACGAAAGGCAACGGAGCAGGTCAGAGGGGCCGGAGGGCCTCGCATCGGGGTACGCCCTGTAAGACCGTCGGCAGTCATCGGTGGCTACCGAGGGTTGCAGTTTCGGTTGCAGTTCACTGCCGTACCACCGCGTTCCATGGCGACCGCCGAGGTGGCGTCGGTCCGGGTGGGACTAATCGGGACGGGCAAGATCCGAGCTGCTAATGCGGTTTGCAATAGGCGCGCCGGCGATCGTTGGCGACGTGGTAGTAGCACTCGATGGTTTGCCAGCCAAGTCGAGTGGCCAACCGCGCGGCCAAGGTGGACTTGCCGGTGCAGCTCACACCCTCGATCGCGATGATCACCGCGCGCCTGCCTTCCCGTGCTCGGCGGGCTCGCCCGGCCATGCTGCGCTCGGAGGCTGGAAGGCCTCCACCCATGCGGCGGCGATCCGGGCTCGGACGGAGGCCGGCACCTCGTACAGGCCCGAGGTGTGCGCCGTACCGGCCAGGCGTGCCGCCGCGGCGAGGATCTCGGCTTTGATCAGATGGATGGCCGGGCCGAGCGTCGAGGAGTGCAGGAAGTTCACGGCGTTGCCGTTGCCCAGCAAGACAAACGATCGGCCCGCGCGGCTCTAGTGGGCCACGCCCGGGATCACCTCGGTACCGGTGAACCCGACTGCGGGGTTGTGCAGCTCGGCCAGGTCGAACTCGTCGTCGCTGGAGGTCGCTCCGGCTAGGACCGCTCCCTCGCGCAGCAGCTGCAGATGTTCTATGCCGATCGCGCGGCTCCCGGTCGCGCTCACCACCAGATCCGCCAGCGCCATCGCCGCCGGCAGGCTGGCGCAGCCATACCCGATTGTCCTCGCCTGGGCCTGGCGGACTTGGGTCGGTGTCGATCACTGTCACGCGCACGTGGCGGGCATGCAGCGCGGCCGTGATCCCCGCGCCGATCTTTCCGAAGCCCAGCACGCATGCCTGACGGCCGGCGAGCACCTCACCCAGCCGGCGCAGCAGTGACTCAACCGAGAAGACGATCGCCTCGCCTACCAGCCGGTCCTCGGGTTCCTTGAGAGGGCTGCGGGCCACGCTGTAGACGGGACACGGCAGCTTCTGTAGTGCCAGGTAGCGGTTGGTAGGGCTACCAAGGTTGTCCCTGCCCAGGCTGCCCCGGTGCCCCTGGCCCTCTTCCAGGCCCCTGAGCTTGCCGCCTAGCACAGCCCTATAAGGCCCCGGCCAGTAAGCCGGGGCCTTTTCGGATGCGTCATAATCCACATACCCCCCAGCGCGGGCCGAAGGCTAGGCCACTGCTGTCATATCGCCGGCGAAAGAGAAATGTGACAACCGATGAGAGAGCCAAGAGGCAGTTCAGGAAAGTCGCGAGAATACTGGCGAAAGTTGGACCGAGCTATGGGAGGAGACGACCCGCCAACTAAGTCGCAACGCTGGGCAGCCCGCCATCCGGTTATGTGGGGCCTTGGCTGCGGAGCTCTAGCGGGATTTGCCATTTTTGTAACGTTTTCTGCTACTTCGTGGTATCACAACGAACGATCCATGCCGTGGCTGCTTACAGCGTCGCTCGGCGTGGGATCAGGGGTGGCGATCGGAGTCACTCTGACAATCTTCTCGCTATGGGAGCGGCGTCGTCAGGGCCGCGTGAAGAGAGATGGCGGCATTAGGCGAGAGCGCTAAACGTAGGACTGGCAACAGAGGAAGCCCCCGGCTACGGTGGGGGGCCTGAATGTTCTCCCTTTGTCTGCATGAACCCCGGGCTCGGTCAGACAGTCGGCGTCGATCGCCAGGACACGGCGCAGCTCGTCCAACAGCGTCCGCAGTAGCTCCTTGCACAACTCCGGCCGGTCGTCGCACGGCGCGTAGTATCTACAAGCTGGCAGTCCGCGGACGAAAGATCAAGCTATGACCTACATCGACGACGTCCTCAACGGACGCGCACAGGTCGAGGACCTCGATGACTACATCGGAGCATGGCACACCTCGCCTGTGGAACAGCCACCCCTCCATACCACGCTCGGACTTTTGTGGCCCGAGTATGCAATGTGGGTCAACGACCCGGATGCTATTTCCTACGTCATTGACGCACGCAGAGCCAGGAAGAACCTTTTCGATCACCTGCGCGAGAAGAAGGAAACCGACCCTCGGGCAATGGAGCTATGGAATATTGCCCATCGTCTCTATGCCCAAGAGTGGCGCAATCCGGAATGGTCGCCTGATCCGAAATAGGACCTTGAGGCGGTCGGCGAGCTATAGCTCCCTTGGCCGGCGTCGAGTTGGAGGAGACGTTGGCCGCTGCCGTCGACGAAGGCCTCGCCGGCGCAGCGTTACGCGCCGGGCTCCGAGGAGGAATAGACAGCTTCCACCAGCACATGGCCGAACAATTCATCATCTCCCACCGCGACAACCCGGTAGGCGCCTATGTGCAGGCAGCACTGGTCCTGGTGGCCGAGCACGACGAGCACGGCATCATCGGCGCATTGCTCGCCTACCCGCCCACCAACGTGGTCAACGACCACCTCGCTCACATCAAGCGCGGCAACACCGATGGGTGTAGCTCACTTGCAGTGACTGTATGAGCTGGGGTTTGTGGTCTGGGCTGGTTGATCGGGTTGCTGACTCTCCGATGGGTGAAGGCGTGGGAGGCGGCGGGGTCGTTGCTGGAGGAGCTGGCGCAGCGGCAGACCGAGCCTTGCAGCGGATTGAGGACGTTCACGAGCAGCACCCGCGGGTGCGGACGTGGCTGGAACCTGAGGCCGAGGTGCTGCAGGGTCCTCTTCAGGGAAGGTTGCGGAAGACGCCTGAAGCTTTGCCGATCACTCCGGTGGCCAGGAGCGGGCCGCCGGGGACGGCCGACAGCGAGGTCAGTTCACCGCCGGACGGAACCCTGGTCCAGTGGCCAGAGGGGTCGCGGTGGGCGAGGGCGGAGTCGTAACCGTTGATGTCGGTGGAGCCGAGAAACCAGTGGCCGCCCCTGCCGTCAGGGACGGGTGAGAGGTCACGGACCATGCGTCCGGCCTTCGCGGAGGTGTCCTCGCTGCGCCAGCCGGAACCGGTCCGGGAGAGCAGGAACGACGACGCCCCGATCTCCCCCGTGATCCAGATGCCGGATGGGTCGGCGGTGATGGCGGTCAGCCGAGGACCCGTCGGGTCGGGCGGGAAATCGTCGGACGGGGGCGGAGCCTTGGGCAACGCCGCGGTCAAGTTGACTCGGGTCCAGACCTTGCCGTCGAAGTGGTGCACCCAGGGGGCGTCGCCATCGAGGGCCCAGATGTCGGAGGCGGAGCGGGCGCTGACTCGGACGGCGGAAAAGGAGACGCTCTGTTCCGACCAGGTGGCGCCGTTGTAGTGCCAGGCCTTGTAGTCGCCGAAGACCCACACGTCGTTGTCAGCGGTGGCGGCAAGGCTCCCGGCCGTAACGGGCAGCTTCTGGACGATCGCCCAGGTGTGTCCGTCCCAGCGCAGGACGGAGGTGCCGCTCTCGTCGCCGGCCAGGGCCCACACGTTGGAGGGGGCGGACGCGGCGACAGGGCCGATGTTGCCGCGTTTCACTGGGAAGTCGCTTTTCGTCCAGCGGTCGCCGTCCCAGTGGAAGACTGTGGGGCGGTGCGGGCCGTCGGCCATCGGCAGCCAGGCGCCGATGCCGAGGATGTCCCAGCCGAAGGCCCAGGCGTCGTGCTCGCCGCTGGCGATGACCTGTCCGTAGGTGACCGACGACTGGGCGGCCACCAGTTTCCAGCGGTCGTTGCCGTCGTCCCAAGGGGCCGTCCACCGGAGCCAGAGGCCAGCGGCGGCTGCGGCCGCCGCGACGGCGGCTGCCCACCCGAGCCATCGCCCGGTGGCGGCCAGCTTCAGAAACATGATTGAAGCGTATAAGCGTATAAAGGCCGCCAGAACGGCGCATGAGTATTCGTGCTCAGCTGGATGGGCGTAGGGCCCAGAGGCGTTCGTGGCGATGGCGTCATTGCTGTGCGGCGGCAGGCTGAGTCCCGGCAGCGGATCGAGGAGCTTGGTGAGCAACTCGCCGAGGTGCGGGCGCGTCTGGAGGCCGAGGAGGATCGGTTGTCGCGGCCGCTGATCGCGCAGGAGATGGCGACCGAGAGAACCAGCGCTTTCGCCACCGCCGTCACCAGGACGAACATACCCTCACAGCCCGATCGAACCAGTCACTGCGGAAGAGCCACACCCACGCTCGGTGGCGTCCTCGTCCGGCGCGGACGTGTCCGCCCACAACATCAACCGCAGCACCTGCCAGTGGTGGGAGTCGACGGCCAGCACGGCGGTGTGCACGCCGTCATGGCGGGAGAGCTGACGCAGTTGTTCGACCTCCCGCTCAAACAGCGCGGACAGGCCCAATCCGGTGCCGTCCGGGTCCGCGTCGGAGGGTACGGGTGTGAGACGGCGCGAGGCTGCCCTGGGAGGCGCAGTGCGGTCGGGGCCCGCGTGGCAGGCGATGCCTGTCCAGTGACGGGGCGGAAGGGCGGCCAAAGTCCCGGATGATGTTCTGGAATCCGCCGCCGCCGACGATGAAGTGAGCCATCGCGCCGGTGGCGTTCCACAGGTAGAAGGGGGCGTACTGATTGACCGGCGAGCCGTCGGACGTTCCGTACCAGGTCAGAGGCCGAACGCGCGGTGTTCGGCTACATCGAGGGGTTCTACAACCCCCGCCGCCGTCACTCCGCCAACGGCCACCTCAGCCCCGCCGAGTACGAGCGTCGGCAGGCGCTCACAGCCACCCAAGAAGGCGACTATGCTGCCGCGTAGCCGCAAGCCCTGACGTGTCTACCGAACCGGGGCAACTTCATTGTCGGTGGGTGTCCCTGTGGCGATCATCGAGAAGACGGCCAGGTCATAAGTCTCGCCCCCCTCCTGCTCGACCATCCGCAGTGTGCCCTCCCGCTGGTATCCGGCCTTTTCTGCCACCCGCAGGGAAGCGACGTTGTCAACGCGGGAGTGCAACTGGACCCGCCGCATCCCGCCGTCGGTAAGTGCCCACCGTCCAACCGCGTGTGCCGCCTCGGTCGCATAACCTCGACCTCGCTGACTGGTGTGTACTCCGTAGCCGATCTCGGTGCGACCAGCCTCCCAGTCGGTGTCCCGCAACCCGATACTGCCGACGATCTTGTCGGTGGCCTGCTCCACTATCGCCAGGTGTACGCCCTCGCCGTCCAATCGCCGCTGGTGCACCTTGTCAGCTAGCCACCCATCCACGTCAGCGACCGCCCCAGGGGAGCCCGGCGGCAGTGCCGTGCGATCCCCGGCCGCCACGAATGCCGCCACAGGTACAGCATCCTGCGGCCCAAACTCACGAATTTCCAACCTGCCGGAGATAATCTTCACTGGAGGAAACATAGTGTGCAGCGTAAGCCCTCACCCTGCGCTCGCAAGCCAAGAGGATCCACTCGCGCTACCACTGAGCCCGTAGATCACGGAACAGCCCGGCCTCCGGGCCACGCCGACCGCCCAGGGAAAGTAGATCTGCGTCATGTTGTCCGGGACGCGGATCGAAGGACGCAACAGTTGCGTCACTCGCGCTGTCACACGATCGGGATGTCGAACTTCGCCGCCCACTCCGCAGTCGCGGCGGCGTAGAAGTCCCAGGCGTGCCCCACAAGTGTCCCGCCTGGGCGGATCTGCCGGGGCTCGGCCATCCCATACGCCTGAGCACCGCCCCGGCGAGCTCCCCGACGGCGGCCGCAAGAGGCCGCCCGTCGCCGGCGAGGTCCTCGAGGAACACCACGGTCTCGCCGTAGGCGTCGCGCGCTTACTGGCGTCCAGCAAACGCACCGCTCGGGGTGACTGGGATGACGGTCGCCTGAGGGTTGTAAGGCCCACTGTAGGCCGAGGGCACAACGACCCCCTCATCGTGCCTAAAGTGCTCCACAAGCTGGGCGCGGATTTCGTAGTGCAGGTCATCCTTGCTGCTGTTTTCGAAAGCCAGCACATCCGGCAAGACCTGGGCCGATACCACGGCCGTGCCGGACGCGCCGGCGCGGTCGGTGGCGTGCTGGGCCAGGAGCCGCAGCGCGCTGACGATAAGCATCACAGCCTCGGAATCTCTCACGGCCATCGCGTCCGAGCCGTTGCTCACTGGCTCCAGCGGCAACACCATGCTGCCGGCCCCATCGGTGTGGAGGTCCATCCATCCGGTGTGCCCATGGAAGTTGGCGGCAGCGGAGAAGCGGCCACTACTCACGACCGCCGCCGAGGTGAACAGCGGCATCGTGCGGTTCGGAAGAAACGGCTCGTGCGACAGGTCATCGCGGAAGCGGTCGAACCCGTCCTGCGTGATCGCGAAGTGACCCGGCATCTCTGGGACCAGCGACACGGGCGAGGGATCGGCGTGTAACTGCTGGCGCCCCTGGCGAACCGCAACAGCACATCAGACTCGGCGCGTCCGACGCGTACCCCGCTGTCGACGGCCGTCGCGAACCGGCGCCGGTAGGCCGCGGCGATCTGCGTCTCGGTCATCCAGTCCTTCTGCGAACAGATACGGAAGGGCCACTTCAGCGCCTTCGAGGGTGGCTCTGCAGCGCGGTGTGCTTGACGGGCGCGGCCACGGCGGCCGGCGAAGCCTGCGGCCGCGGAGCGGGCTCGCCGCGCCTGAGCCAGCTCAACGTGCATGAGTTGGATCAGGCATTGCGGGCTCTCCCGGCCTGACGACCATTGGGAGTCGGGAGTCGACCCGGCATCGAGCCTGAATGCTGGAGCGTAGTGGCCCTCACCGACATTTAGTTCGGTCGCTCCTGGAGACGGCCCGGGCCGGGGCACTCAACCCGGGGAGTTGGGCGTCGCCGAATGCGCCCGTCGCTGCTGATCGCCGCGCGCGGCGATCAGGCCATGTTCTGCGCCTGCACCCGCACCAGCAACGTGGTGTTCGACACCGACGCCGAGAAGGAGATGCTGCACGAGGCACGGCCACTATCGCTCATCACGGGATTGCTTGGTCCTGGGCCTCGCCTCGGTCCTCGTACTTGTCCTCCAGCTCGTAAAGCGGGTGTCGGGTGAGCGAAGTGCGGCGCCGATCGTAGCGGAGCGTGGTGTCCACCGAGGTGTGCATTGCGATGTCCTTGACCCGGTCGGCTGGAACGCCTTCCTCGAGCAGTTGGGTGAGCACGGTGGCGCGCAGCATGTGCGGGTGCAGGGCACGGGCCCGCTCTTTCGGGATGCCGCCGGCGATCGCGGCCTGGGTGATCGCCGTGCTGACCCACCATCGGTCGACGGGCCGGCCGTCTTCCCGAGCGAACAGCAGCGCGATCGCCGGGCGGTGCGCGCGCAGCGCCTGGAGCAGCTCGGCGGCGAGGCTCGGCACGGGCAGCCGTTCGGTCTTGCCGCCCTTGTTGCGGAAGGCGACGGTGGTGTGCCGGCTGCCGTCGGCCTCGCGCGCGGTGCGGATGTCGCCGACGGTCAGCGCGGGCAGCGCGCCGATCCGGGTGCCGATGCCGGCCAGCAGGGCGACCGCCGCGGCCGCCACCGGCCGCTCGTCGGCCAGGGTGATGATGCCCGCGCGCACCTGATACTGCTCGGCCACGGTCAGCGCCTCGGTGGTGCCGTCGCGGGAGACCGCGGGCGGCCGGACGTCGAGCGCCGGGTTGTGCGTGAGCACCTTGCGGCGCCGGGCGTAGTCGTAGAACGAGGACAGGATGTTGCGCTGCTTGGCCACGGTCGCCGGGCCTAGCGGCTTGCCGGGGGTGCGCACCCCGACGGTGAGAGTTCCGGTGGCGGCGGCGTCCCGGTAGGCGAGCAGCTCGTCCTCGGTGACCTGCAGCAGCGGCAGCTCCAGGGTGTCCAGCCAGCGCAGGAACGCCGCGAGCACCTGCAGCCGGGTCTGCCGGGTCGCGGCCGAGGGCTTGTCGCGCAGCCAGGCGGCGACCACGCCGAATGTGTCCCGGTCGAGGCTGTCCACCAGGTCGACGTCGGGCCCGGGAACCTCTCCCCCGTCACCGCGGCGGCGGCGCGGCCGCAGCCCGGCGATGTCACCCACGCTGAACACCCGCGGTGCGGGCGGCGCCGGGGTGGCCCGCTCGGCTGGGACGTGGCCGACGTCGGCGTGCGAGGTATCAGTGAGCCACACCAAACCGCGGTGGGCAGCCGCATGTGAGAGCTACCCCGCCGGTCACCTCGACCAAGCCTGGCCGGGCTGCGGTCGTACCGCCAGTTAACAAGTAGCCGATGAGCGGATGTCTACGGATGATCGCTCAATGCTCTGTTGTGACCGTGCGTCGCGAAGAGAGCAAGCAGGTCAGTCAGGCCCACCTGGGCACGAGGAAGTCACGTGCGCCTCGAAGCCGAGTCGTCAACCGTGCTTGGGTGTTGGTGCAGTCCAGGCGTACATCGATGGGGCCCGGAAGATCGGCGGCGGCGCGCAGGCCGGTAGGAAGGGCGGATCGGCGGAGACCGTCCCGCTGTGCGATGAGTACTCCCAGCTCATACCGGCTGATGGCGTCAGCGCCGGCGACGTGATGGACTCCGGCGTGTGGTGACGCAGCCAGCTCAAGTAGTGCGCATGCTAGGTCGGTGACGTGCACGGGGCATCGCACGTCGTCTGTGAAGAGAGCGCCGGCTACGGCACCGGACGCCAGTGCGTGCACAAACCTCTCGTGCTGCGAGTTGCCGTCACCGATGATTAGCGAGGTCCGAGCAATGACGGCCGCCGGGGTTATCCCCTTGATCGCAGTCTCCGCTGCGGCTTTGGCAGCACCGTATGGTGTCGTGGGGTCTGGCGAGTATGGCCTTCCCCTCGTAACGTGGAGACCGAACCAAGAGAGGTTTGGTCGTGGCAGGAACCACGAGGCGTCGTTTTGATCCGGAGTTCCGGGCCGGGGCGGTGCGTATCGTCAAGGAGACCGGCAAACCCGTCGCGCACATCGCGCGGGATCTTGGTATCAACGAGTACACATTGCACAACTGGGTGCAGATGG
>NZ_JALLPO010000085.1 GCF_023276435.1 Sphaerisporangium perillae | reverse complement strand
CGAACCTTTCGGGGGGCGGGTCGAAGGTAACGAGCCGGTAGGGGCACCTGCTGGAGCTGCGGAGCCGGCCGAAGCTGCCAGGGAGGTTGATGATGGCTGTGGCAGGTGTGGGCATCGGGCTGATCGGTGGTTTCCCGGGCTGCTGGCCGCCACCGGGCAGCTGCTGCCGGTAGGCGATGTGCACCGGCTGGCGCGCACTTCCACTTTGGTGCGGATCGTGATGGACGCCGAGGGGCAGGTGCTGGACATGGGCCGAAAGGTACGGCTCGCCACTCCTGCCCAGCGGCGAGCCGTCATCGCCCGATACGCCACCTGCTGGGTGGACGGCTGCCCACTCCCCGCCACCATGTGCCAGACCACGCCGACGGCTGGGCCCAAGGCGGCCCCACCGACCTGGCCAACCTCGGACCCGCCTGCCAGTTCCACAACCGCGACCGCTACCGACACCCCGACCGCTACCAACGAAACCGCACCGGCAAAGACCGCTGGAGCTACACCTACCTCGGCCGCACCCCCCGCCCACACCACCGCACGTGAACATCCGCCGGGCATGAGGTCCTAGCCGACGTGAAAATCCCAGCTCATCAGCCACGCCCACGCGTGCTACGCAGTGTCTTTCGCACGTCGGGGTCAGGTTAGAGGCACAGGGCGACCGACAGGTCGGTCTTGATGATCTCCAGGTCGCCGGTCGCGCGTGTCCTTGCGGCGGGGACGCCGCCAGGCCCGGCGGCCGGGATGACGACCTCCAGGTAGCACTTCAGCTTCGGCTCGGTGCCAGAGGGACGGACGACCACGCGGGCGCCGCCGTCCAGCCGGTAGCGCAGCCCTTCCGTGGGCGGCAGCCCTCCGACCCCCGTGCTCAGGTCGTCCACCGACAGGACGGCCCGGCCGCCGAGCGCCTGCGGCGGGTGGGAGCGAAGCCGTCCCATGGCGGCGGTGATCAGCGACAGGTCCTTCACCCGGAAGGCGAGCTGCGAGGTCGCGTGCAAGCCGTACGTCACGGCCTGCTCGTCCAGCAGGTCCAGCAGCGACCTGCCGCCGTCCCGCTTCGCCCGCGCCGCCATCCCGGCGATGGTGAGCGCCGCGCCGATGCCGTCCTTGTCGCGTACGGGCAACCCGAGGTCGGAGCCGACGCTGTAGCCGAGCGCCTCCTCGTACCCGTAGACCAGCCCCTCCCCGGCCTTCACGATCCACTTGAAACCGGTCAGCGTCTCGGCGTGCCGAACCCCGTGTGCTTCGGCGATCTTGCCGAGCAGCGAGGACGACACGATCGACTCGGCCACCAGCCGATCCGGAGCGGTGGTGTGCTCGATGATGTACTCGCCGAGCAGCCCGCCGACCTCGTCGCCGGTCAGCATGCGGTACCCGCCGTCCGGAGTCGGCACGCCCACGGCGCAACGGTCGGCGTCCGGGTCGTTGGCGATCACCAGGTCGGCGCCGGCCTTTTCGGCGAGCTGCAGCGCCAGGTCCATCGCGCCCGGCTCCTCCGGGTTCGGGAACGCGACCGTGGGAAAGTCCGGGTCCGGCGCGAACTGGGCCTCCACCTCGGCGGGCGGCTCGAACCCGGCGGCGGCGAAGGCCCGGACCAGGATCTCCCCGCCCACGCCGTGCATCGGCGTGTAGACGATCCGCAGGTCCCGGGCGTCCCCGGTCGGCAGCGCGGTGACCGCGGCGAGGTAGGGCTCGACGATCGCCGCGTCACTCAGCGTCTCCCACTCGTCTCCGAGCGGCAGCCGATCCACCGGCCCGGTCGCGTCGATCGCCGCCGAGATCTCCACGTCGAGCGGCGGGACGATCTGGGCGCCGTCCCCCCAGTACACCTTGTAGCCGTTGTCCCGGGGCGGGTTGTGCGAGGCCGTCACCATGACCCCCGCGTCGGCTCCGAGGTGCCGTACGGCGAACGCCAGCACCGGGGTCGGCCAGTGGTGTCCCATCAACGAGACGCGCAGTCCTGCTCCGTTCAGGACCGCCGCCGAGTCGCGGGCGAAGACGTCGGAGTTGTGCCGGGCGTCGTACCCGATCACCACATGCTTGCCCGGTCCGAGCCGCCCGGCCAGACCGGCGGCGGCCCGCATCACCGTGACGCGGTTCATCCGATTCGGCCCGGCCCCAAGCTCGCCCCGCAGGCCCGCCGTACCGAACTCCAGCTTGGCCCCGAACCGGTCCTGAAGCGCCGCGGTGTCGCCCTCATCGAGGATCCGCCGCAGCTCGGCCCGCGTCTCCGGGTCGGGGTCCTGCGCCAGCCACTCTTCCGCCCGCCGCACCAGATCAGACATGACACACCTTTGATCGCATCTTGCGAAACCCACCCCGGGTCTCTGGTCCTCCGCCACGCACCGATCAGAGCTTGTTGACGACCTTGGCCAGCAGGACGCCCATCCGCGCCGCCGTGACCCTGCCGACCTCCAGGACCTCCTGGTGGTTCAGCGGCTCGCCGGCCAGCCCCGCACCCGGGTTGGTGACCAGAGAGATGCCCAGTACGTCGGCTCCGGCCTCGCGCGCGGCGATGGCCTCCAGCACGGTCGACATGCCCACCAGGTCGCCGCCCAGCGTGCGCAGCATGCGGATCTCGGCGGGGGTCTCGTACGTGGGGCCGCGGAACGCGACGTACACGCCCTCGGCCAGCGACGGGTCCGCCTCGCGGGCCAGCTCGCGCAGCCGCCTGGAGTACACCTCGGTCAGGTCGACGAAGGTCGCGCCCGTGATCGGGTTGCCGCCGGTCAGGTTGATGTGGTCACTGATCAGCACCGGATCGCCGACGTTCTGAACCTCCGGCCGCAGCCCTCCGGCGGCGTTGGTCAGCACGACCGTGCTCGCGCCCGCCGCGACGGCCGTCCGTACGCCGTGCACGACCGGCTCGACGCCCCTGCCTTCGTACAGGTGGGTGCGGCCCAGGAAGATGAGGGCCTTCCTGCCCGACTCGGTCTCGACCGCCCTGACCTTCCCGGAATGACCGGCCACGGCCGGCGCGGCGAAGCCCGGCAGTTCGGTCACCGCGTGCTCGGCGATCGTGGTCCCGATGGCGTCGGCGGCCGGAACCCATCCGGACCCCATGACCAGCGCCACATTGAAGGACTCGACCCCGGTGAGGGCCTTCAGCGCGTCTGCGGCCTGCGCGGCCAGCGAATAAGCGTCATTGCTCACGTTGACCGAGGCTACAGCCCGAATGCCCGGATCCGCGCCCTTCAGTTCTCGACGGGGATCATCAGCCGCGCTTCGTCATCTGAGCCAGATGCGTAGCGGGCCGATGGGGGTGAAGCCCTGCTGGAGGGGGGCTTCGAGGTCGTCGGGCCGTTCGTAGCCGACCATGGGGCGGGTGGGGTAGAGGGCGGAGGCCATCGTGACGGTGCCCTCCCATGCCGCGTCGATGTCGCAGCCGGAGGCGAAGACGTTGGACACGCCCAGTACCTCGTCGCTGGTGTTGAGTGCCGAGCCGCAGACGATGTCACCGTCGATGCGGCCGGCCAGCAGGGTGACGGTGGGGTCGGCGAGCAGTCCCGGGGGGAACAGGACCTCCTCGTAGCCGCCGTGCAGGTTCGTGTCCCAGTCTCGAAGGTCGGGCTCGGTGGTGATCGTGCTCCAGGTGATGGGGTCGCCGGTGACCGCGCGCAGGTCGTCCGAAGAGCTGCCGGGGCCGGGGGGCCGCATGATCCACCGGGCTTCGAACAGGACACGGAAGCCGGCGTCCCGCAGGTCCAGCCGGGCGAAGCCGTCCTTGACGGAGGGCTCGGGTGAGCTGAGGTCGATGGCGTCGAGTACTTCTCCGGCGGACGCGGCGGGGGTGAGGGTCACCGCGTCCGGGTACAGGACCGGCGTCCTGCGCGGGTTCGACCAGAAGGTCTCGGTGAACGTGCCCGGCATGTCGTGGGCTCGGCACATCGCGTCGCACCACTCTGCGTTGTTCCGCGCCGCCGCTCGCAGCCACCTGTCCGTCATACCGGAATCATCGCCGGAGAACCGTCCCCTTCGCACCGTGTTATCGCCACGCGGCGTCCGGCGTCCGGCGTCCGCAGCGAATTCGCACAGGAAGATCATCCCTGTCAGACTGAGCTGGTGATTTCCTCCCCCGCCGCGTCGGCAGGGCTGGTGCTCGCCGCCCGGCGGCACCGGTTCGCCGCGATCTTCATCGACCTGCTGCTGCTCACCATCGCGAACACCGTCCTCACCGTCGTGGTGATGCCCGAATTGCTCGCCGAGTCGCCCGAACAGCCGGCGCTGGAGAGCAGCATGCTCGAGGTGTACTTCGGCAATCCCTACGCCACGGACCCGTACTGGTACGTGGACCTCGTATTCACTCTCGTGTCGTTCCTGTACTTCTGGGTCGCTCACGCACGCTGGGGACAGACGATCGGAAAGCGGTTGACCCGGACAAAGGTCGTCGGCAGGTCAGGTGAGCCGCTGACTCCGAGCCAGGCCGGGTTGAGGTCCCTGGCCTTCTCGGCCACGTCCGCGGTGCCGTACATCGGCCTTCTCCTTTCCCTGGCCGACGCTCTGTGGATCTTCCGTCCCGGCAAGAGGTGCCTGCACGACGTCCTGGCCGGCACCGTCGTCATCGACCTGAGCTCTCCGGCGCCCCGTCCAGGAGGATCCCGTCCCGCCGTCAGGCGCGGCATGCCGGCAGTCGGGCTCGTCGCGCTCGGCCTGATCGTGCTGTGGTTCGTGCTGTTCATGTGGAGCTGAACGCGCCCTCGGCCGGACGTGGGGCGCCGCCGTGGGCGTCCTGGCCCGGGTACGGAGCGTGCCGGGTGATGGGGTGGGGTATCCGGGCGAAACGTCCATTGCGTAACGTTCGTCGAGAAATGGGCTCTCGGTGGCGAGTGCGCAGGTGAAGGGCGTGGGACATGGCTGATCTGATCGAGCGGGCGGCGAAGCTGGACGCCGAGGATCCTCTGGCTCATGTGCGGGACGAGTTCGACCTCGAGCCCGGTGTCGTCTATCTGGACGGGAACTCGCTCGGGGCGCCGCCGCGCGGGGTGGCCGCGCGGGTTGAGGAGGTCGTGCGCCACCAGTGGGGCCGCCGGCTGATCAGGTCGTGGACGGAGAGCTGGTGGTCCGCGCCGGAGCGGGTGGGGGAGAAGATCGCCCCGCTCGTGGGGGCCGCGCCGGGGCAGGTGGTCGTGGCGGACTCGACCAGCGTCAACATCTTCAAGGCCCTGGTGGCGGCGGTCCGGATGGCACCGGGGCGGCGGGAGATCGTGGTGGACGCCGGCACCTTCCCGACCGACGGGTACATCGCCGAGTCGGTCGCCGAGCTGACCGGCACGGTACTGCGGCCGGTACCACCGGACGAGCTGGATGACGTGCTGAGCGACCAGACGGCGGTCGTGCTGCTCAACCACGTCGACTACAAGACGGGGCGGCTGTACGACATGGCCGCACTGACGGCCAAGGCGCACGCGGCGGGGGCCAGGATCGTCTGGGACCTGTGCCACAGCGCCGGCGTGCTGCCCATCGAGCTGGACGCGCTCAAGGTCGATCTCGCGGTCGGCTGCACCTACAAGTTCCTCAACGGCGGCCCGGGCGCCCCGGCGTTCATCTACGTGCCCCGCGAGCTGCAGGAGTCCTTCCGCCAGCCGCTGTCGGGGTGGGGCGGCCACCGCGACCCGTTCGCCATGGCTCCGGGGTACGAGCCCGCGCCCGGGATCGCCCGGGCCCGTGCCGGGACGCCGGACATCCTGTCGCTGCTCACCCTGGACGCCGCGCTGGCAGTCTGGCGGCAGGTGGACCTCGCGGACGTACGGGCCAAGGGGCTCGCGCTGACGGAGTTCTTCATCGACTGCGTGGACGAGCTGATCGGCGACGCCGTTGAGGTGGTGACCCCGCGCGACGACCGGCGTGGCCACCAGGTGTCGCTGCGCCACCCGGACGCGGGCGCCCTCGTGGCCGAGCTGACCGCCCGCCAGGTCATCGGCGACTTCCGCACTCCCGACGTCCTCCGCTTCGGCTTCGCCCCCCTCTACAACCGCTACCAGGACGCCCTCCAGGCCGCGAACTCCCTTGCCGAGGTCCTCACCGCAGCCAGATAAGGAAGCCCCCGCCCGGGTCTACGTGACCGGCCTGTCCGCCGGGGGTGCGATGACCGATCAGGCGGCGGTGCCTGCGTGACCGCCGGCAACTACGCCCACACGGTCGCGGGCCGCGCGTACGTCTCCCTCGGCCTCACCTACGCCAAGGGCTCCGGCCAGGCCATGGGGCTGTGGAACGTCATGGTCACCCACTCGCTGCGCCAGACCGGCCCCGATTACTGGGTCATCGCCGACGGTCAGTGCTGAAACCGATCGGCGGGTCAGCCGCCGATGGAGGTGCAGGGGCGGGTGCGCAGGTCGGCGACGTAGTCGTCCGGAGCACCCGCCTTCTCGGCGGCGTCGGCGAGGATGCCCAGGTAGCGGGCGGACGGCAGGCCGCCCTCGTAGTCGTCGAGCACGTAGAACCAGGCGACGACCTCGCCGTCGAGGGTCGCGACGCGCAGCCGGACCTTGTGGTAGAGGCCGAGCACGGCGCCCTCCCACTGGTCGAGGGACTCCTCGTCCCACTCGGGCACGTCGTAGAGGACGACGAAGACGTGCTCGGCGGGGTCTTCGGCGATCGTCGCGAGGGCGCCCTCCCAGCCGACGTCCTCACCGCCGAAGGTCAGGCGCCAGCCTTGCAGCCAGCCCGTCCCGCGCATGGGCGAGTGCGGAGCCCTCTGAGCCATCTGCTTGGGGTCCATGTTGCTGCCATAGGCGGCGTAAACAGGCACGGCACACAAGAGTAATCCAAGATCGGCACGAGGATCCGGCCCGGCGCTTCCAACACGCGTGCGACTGTGGCCGGGCGCCTTCTTTCTTCCGGTGACCGATGCCACAACCCGTGGATCCGTAGGGGTTTTCCCGGGGGAATCGAGCTTTTTACCGGCCTTCGGGGGTTTCGATCGGGTATCCCACTCATGGCATCCCGCGCCATGCGAGAGAATGGGGTATGTGACGAGGATTGTGATCATTGGTGGCGGGCCCGGCGGATACGAGGCGGCGCTGGTCGCCGCTCAGCTCGGAGCCGGGGTCACCGTGGTCGAACGGGAGGGCCCCGGTGGCGCGTGCGTGCTCACCGACTGCGTGCCGTCCAAGACGATGATCGCCACATCCGTCCGCAAGCAGGCCCTGATGGACGGATCCTCCCTCGGCGTCAACTTCACCGGCGGCCTCGACGGAGACGTCGGCGGCATCCAGGCCGACATGCCGCTGGTCAACAAGCGCGTGAAGGAGCTGGCGCAGGCCCAGTCGGCCGACATCGCGGCCAGGCTCGCGGCCGAGGGCGTCGAGGTCGTACGGGGCTCGGGCCGCCTGGTCGATCCGCAGGTCGTCCGGGTGGGTGACCAGACGATCAGGGCGGACGTCGTGATCGTCGCCACCGGCGCCACCCCGCGTGTGCTGCCGGGAGCCGAGCCGGACGGGGAGCGGGTGCTCACCTGGCGGCAGCTGTACGACCTGGACGAGCTGCCCGAGCACCTCATCGTCGTCGGCTCGGGCGTCACCGGCGCCGAGTTCGCCGGCGCGTACCGCTCGCTCGGCTCGGAGGTCACGCTCGTCTCGTCCCGTGATCGCATGATGCCCAACGAGGACGCCGACGCCGCAGAGGTCCTCGAAGAGGTCTACCGGCGCCGCGGCATGAACGTCATGGGCAAATCCCGGGCGTCGTCGGTGAAGCGCACCGAGCACGGCGTGGTCGTCACGCTGGAGGACGGCCGGACGGCGGAGGGCAGCCACTGCCTCATGACCGTCGGCATGGTCCCGAACACCTCCGGCATCGGCCTGGAGGAGGTCGGCGTCACGCTCGACGGGAACGGCTTCGTCCAGGTCGACAAGGTCTCCCGCACCTCCGCTCCGGGTGTCTACGCCGCCGGCGACTGCACCGGCGTGCTGATGCTCGCCTCCGTGGCGGCCATGCAGGGCCGCATCGCCGTCTGGCACGCGCTGGGGGAGGCCGTGCAGCCGCTGCGCCTCGCCACCGTGGCCTCCACGATCTTCACCGACCCCGAGATCGCCGCCGTCGGCATCGCCCAGCGGCAGATCGAGGCGGGCGAGGTCGAGGCGAACGTCGTCAAGCTGCCCCTCGCCACCAACGCCAGGGCCAAGATGCAGGGCTTCAACGACGGCTTCGTGAAGCTCTTCTGCCGGCCGAACACCGGCATCGTGCTCGGCGGGGTCATCGTCGCGCCGCGCGCCTCCGAGCTGATCCTGGCCGTGTCGCTCGCCGTCCAGCACCGGCTGACGGTGGACCAGATCGCCCACACCTTCGCGGTCTACCCCTCGCTCGCGGGCTCCATCACCGAGGCCGCGCGCCAGCTCATGCTCCCGGGCACCTCGACCATCATCTGAGCCGGCCCGCGCGTCTCGCCTACGGCGGGCGGGCCGGCTCCTGTCGCACCCGGCTCCTGGTCAGGTCAGGCGCGATCGGACGCGGCCGAGGGCGTCGCGGCCGTGGTGCAGCGCCGCCGCCACGCCCGCCAGCTCGGGCTCGGACCTGGCCGTGCCCAGCGAGTGCTTCGCGGCCTCGTAGGCGTCCAGCGCCCGGCGCCAGTCCTGGTCCACGCCGCCGGTGCTCATGTGATTGATCTTGTAGTCGAAGTCCAGCGAGTCGATCTCCTCGCCGAGCCTGATCACGTCCTCCTCGGCGGCGCGGCGCGCGGTGGCGAAGCGGGCCGCCCGCTCGGTCCTGCGCCGGTGCGACACCCCCCAGAAGATCAGGGTCATGCTCAGTCCCAGGCCGCTGAGGATGACCAGGACCAGTCCCAGCCCGCCCTTCCCCTTGGACGGCAGTGGCCGCCCCTGGTCGTCGGTGCCCTGGGCGCCCTCCGGCAGGTCCTCGGTGGCGCCGGTCGCATCGTCCGGGACGTTCTCCGGCGTGCCGAGCGCTCCGGTCAGGTTGAGATCGTCCGCCTGGGTGAAGGACGCCTTCTCGACCGTCGCCCCCTTGAGGTCGGCGCCGTTCATCTCGGCCTGTGTGAGCTCCGCCTTGGTGAGGTTCGCCCCCTTGAACACGGCGAACTGCAGCCGGGCCTGCCCGAGCTTGGTGTCGCGCATCTTGGCCCGGGTGAAGTCGGCGTTCCTGGCCTGGAGCTGCCCGAGGGTCGCCTCGTTGAGGTCGGCGTCGATCAGCGTGGCGTCCGTCAGGTCGGCCTGGGTCAGGTCGGCCCGCGCCATGATCGCCTCGGTGAGGTCGGCGTGCGGGAACTCGGCCTGGCCCGCGTCGGCGTCGGTGAGGACCGCGCGCCGCAGGGTGGCGTGCTTGGCGTGGAGCTGCCCGAGGTCGGCGTCGGACAGATCGGCGCCGGTCAGGTCGGCGTACTCCAGATGTGCCTGGGTGAAGTCCGCCTCCTTCAGCGAGGCGTTCCGCAGGATCGCCCCCGACAGGTCCTTCTGGGTGAAGTCCACCTCGTCGAGCTTGGCGTTGCTGAGATCGGCGCAGCGCAGATCAGCGGGGAGTGCGGCTCCGTCGGTGAAGTCCTTCCCCCGCAGCTTCGGGCCCGACCCGGGCTTGCACGGGGCGGCCAGCGCGTCGTAAGCCCGCGCTGGGAGAGTGACCGAGGCGGAGCCGGGAGCGGACACCGACGCCGGCACGGACGCGGCCGCCGCCGGTACGGCGGGAACGGCGAGAACGAACAGCCCGGACATGAGGGCCAGGGGGATGGAACGACGCAACGGGAGCCTCCTCGACAACTGTGCCGAGTGTGGCAGGTGATCATATATAAGGGGTTGCACCTGCCTTGCAGATCGCTTTCGCGATCGGAAGCCCACCGTGGCCGTCCGGGTCCGTGGTCCTGCCCGGCAACGCGAAGAGCCCCGGCGCCGTCAAGCGCCGGGGCTCTTCAGAAGGCCCAGCCGTGACCGTGGCCGGTGGCCCGGCCGCGGATGGTGGGAGTGGGTTTACCAGTCGCCTCCGCCGCCGAAGTCGCCCCCGCCGAAGTCGCCGCCGCCGCCACCCCAGTCGCCTCCGCCACCGAAGTCGCCGCCGCCACCGCCCCAGTCGCCGCCACCGCCGGACTCGGCGCCCTGGGCGAAGCCGGCGTCGTAGCCGGAGGCGTAGCCGCCGCCACCCCAGCCGCCGAAGGAGCCGCCGAGCATGGTGCCGATGAGCATGCCCGTCATGAGGTCGCCGCCGAAGCCGCCGTAGTAGCCGGAGGCGTAGGGGGCGTAGGCGGGGCCGGCGTCCCAGTAAGGACGGCGCTCGCCGTTGACCATGACCTCACGCATGTGCGGGTCGAAGCCCTGCTCCACGCGCTGCGCGTCGGCCGCGCAGGCGGGCACGTCGCGCGGGGCGCCGTTCGGCGGGGCCCACAGGACGTCGCGGACGGAGGGGCCGTGCTGCGGGTTGAAGAAGCAGGGCGCGCGCCGCTCGGGAAGCGGCTCGTTGTTCACCCGGGCCTTGACGCAGGCGAGCGCGTAGCGGCCCTCCTCCAGCGCGGTGGTGACGTCGCGGAGGTCGTCCGGGCGCTTGACCGCGTCCAGCTCGTTCTTGGCCCGCTCGTAGGAGTCGAGGGCCTGCTTCCAGTCCTCCTGGGTCTTGGCCTGGTTGTCCGCCACCTTGACGTCGAGGTCCAGCGCGGTGATCTCCTCGCCGAACTTGGTGACGTCCTCCTCGACGGTCTGCTTGACGGCGGCCAGCTCGGCGGCCTCGCGGGCCTCACGCTCACGCCGCTTCTTGCGGGAGTACCAGAAGATGCCGAGCCCGCCGACGACGGCGAGGACGAGGATGCCGATCAGGACACCGCCGCCGCCTCCACCGCTCGCGGCGCTGCCGGCCTTCAGGGCTCCCTTGGTGTCGCCGCTGACGGCCTTGTCGACCCGCTCGACGAAGTCCTTCATGCCGGAGACGACGTCCTTGTTGTTGCTGGTCGCCGCGGTGGCGAGCTGACCGGCCAGGCCGGTCTTGCGGATCGCGCTCGACCCGGCGAACAGCGTGGTGCCGTCCAGGACCGCCACGGTGGCCTTAGGGCGGCCCGCCGTGGAGAGGGACCTGCCGAGCGCGGTGATCAGCGGCCCGGCCGAGGCGCTGTCGGTGACGGTGCCGTCGGGCAGGGCGGCGACGTAGATCTTGCTGTTCGCGCCCTTCACCGCGTCACGGATCTCCGAGAGCTGGCTGGAGCTGAGCGACACGCCGGGCGCGGCGTAGACCGGGTCTCCGCCCTTCCAGGCGGCGAGGATCGTGTTGGGATCCGGCGGGGCCGCGGCCTGTGCCGCGGGCGACAAAGCAAGCAGCGTCAGCAGTCCGGCCAGCATGGCCACGACCGTGGCTGTGGCGCGGCGCATCATATGAGTGGTCACGGCTGTATGCCTCCTTCGTCCTACAGGACGAATGGGGGGACGTCTGGGTTCCTCGATACGCCACCGTATCTCTACGGATACGGGAAATCGCAGTAGCCCGAGGTCAGGCGTCCTTGATTTCGCAGATGGCGGCCCCGGCCGTGACCGTCTGGCCGACCGCCGCCACCAGACCGGTGACGGTGCCGGCCTTGTGCGCGGTGAGCGGCTGCTCCATCTTCATTGCCTCGAGCACCACGATCGTGTCGCCGGGCTGGACGACGTCGCCGTCGGAGGCGGCCACCTTGACGATCGTGCCCTGCATCGGGCTGACCAGGGAGTCGCCGCTCGCGGCCGCCGCCGAGCCCTTGCCGGCGGCGCGGCGGGCCGGCTTCTTGGGGCCGGCCTGGCGCGCCACGCCGGAGGCGACGGGCAGCACGACCTCGAGGCGCTTGCCGCCGACCTCCACGACCACCCGCTCGCGCTCCACCGGCTCCTCGGCCGAGGTCTCCCCGGCGTAGGGCTCGATGACGCCGGTGAACTCGGTCTCGATCCACCGGGTGTGCACGGAGAACGGCTCGCCGGTGAAGGCGGGATCGGACACGACGGCCCGGTGGAACGGCAGGACGGTCGGCATCCCCTCGATGACGAACTCCTCGAGCGTGCGACGGGAGCGCGCGAGGGCCTCCTCGCGGGTGCGGCCCGTCACGATCAGCTTGGCGACCAGCGAGTCGAACGACTGCGGCACGGTCATGCCGGCCTCGTACCCCGCGTCGAGCCGTACGCCCGGGCCGGCGGGCGCCCGCATCGTGATCAGCGTGCCGGGTGCGGGGAGGAAGTTGCGGCCGGCGTCCTCGGCGTTGATCCGGAACTCGATGGAGTGTCCGCGCACGTCGGGGTCGTCGTAGCCGAGGGGCTCGCCGTCGGCGATGCGGAACATCTCGC
>NZ_JALLPO010000084.1 GCF_023276435.1 Sphaerisporangium perillae | reverse complement strand
AATATCCGACTCGCGAACGAGCCCGCCGCGACGTTGCTCGTTACATCGAATTCCGATACAATTCGAGGCGCCGCCACTCAGGACTCGATTACCGGACCCCGCAACAGGTCCACGACGAGTACCTGAACCAGCAGCTCGCAGCGTGAATTAGCCGTTAAGCAGCTGTCCGGAAAGCGTAGGGCGGATCAGTCACCGTGGCCGGCACCGACCTCGGATCACTCGACGACGACGCGCTCACAATCTTCCGCCGCGAGCACATCGGCTTCGTGTTCCAGTCGTTCAACCTGCTGCCGATGCTCACCGCGCTCGAGAACATCATGCTCCCGCTCGAGCTGGGCGGTCGCCGGATCGACGACGCGGCACGGGAGCGCGCGCACACACTCGCCGATACCCTCGGCGTGGCCGACAGGCTCGGCCACCGGCCCGCAGAGCTGTCCGGCGGCCAGCAGCAGCGGGTCGCGATCGCCCGGGCCCTGATCACCCAGCCGGACCTGCTGTTCGCCGACGAGCCCACCGGAAACCTGGACAGCACCACCTCGGCGGAGGTGCTGGACCACCTGCGACGGTCGGCGCGCGAGCTCGGCCAGACCGTCGTGATGGTCACCCACGAGCGGGACGCGGCGACCTACGCCGACGACGTGGTCACCATGCAGGACGGGCGGATCGCCTGATGCGCACCGTCTTCCTCGCGTCGCTGCGCACCCACACCCGCAGGTACGTCGCAGCGGCGATCGCGGTCATCGTCTCGGTCGCCTTCGTCGTCGTGATCGGCATGCTCACGTCCGGGGCACGCGCCGGATTCATGGCGAGCGCCGGGGCGCCGTTCCGCAATGCCGACCACGTGGTCGACGCCGACCACGTGGAGGACACCCTGGACACGTCAGTCGCGATCGAGATCGTCGAGCGCCTTGGCGAGAACGCATCCGGGCTCGGCCGGGTCCTGCTGCCGACGCGCACGGGCGACAGGTCGGCCTCCGAGATGACCGTGGGGCCGATCGCCCCTGCGGAGGAGATGCGCTGGCAGAAGCTCATCTCAGGCCGCTTCCCGGAACGCACGGGCGAGGCGGTGGTGCACGTGTGGGACGCCCAGGCCAGGGAAATCGCGATCGGCGACCGGATTCGGATCGGCGAGGGCGCCACCGCGACCGACCTAGTAGTGGTCGGCCTCGTGGAGTCGCCCTCTCCCACGGCCCAGGCCTCGGTGTACGTCACCTGGCCGCAGTTCCTGCACTGGCGCGACCACCCCTCCTTCCACGTGAGCAGGGTGGCGGTACGCGGGGAGGTAGGCCAGCTCCCGGAGGGCGCCGCGCTGTACTCGCCGGAGGAGTACGTCACGGCAGGCATGGCCGAGCTCGCGAACCGGACGGACGCGTATGCGTTGATGCTGCTGGTATTCGCCGCCATCGCGGTCTTCGTCTCGGTCCTGGTCGTCGCGAACACGTTCTCCATCCTGTTCGCGCAACGCCTGCGCGACTTCGCACTGCTGCGCTGCGTCGGCGCGACCCGGCGGCAGGTGCTGGGTTCGGTACGCCGGGAGGCCGCCGCCGTCGGCGTGCTCGCGTCACTGGCCGGGACACTGATCGGCGTCGGCCTCGGCTACGGGCTGATCGCCCTGATCAACACCCTCGCACCCACCACCCCGATGGCCGCCCCCGCACCGCCTGTGCCCTGGCTGCTGGGCGGGTTCACCGTCGGCCTGCTCGTCACCATGCTCGCCTCCTTGTTGCCGACCCGGCAGGTGATCGCGGTGAGCCCGCTGGCGGCACTGCGCCCGCAGGCCGCAGTCGTGCACACCGCCACCGGCCGGGTACGGCTGGCGCTCGCCGCACTCCTCCTGGTCACCGGGCTGGCCCTGCTCGGTATGGCGATGATCCAGGACAGCACGCTGTTCATGGTGGCCGGCGGAGCATCTGTGTTCACCGGCGTACTCCTGTTCGGGCCGGTGCTCGTTCCCCGCCTGGTCCGGATCACCGGCGCGCTGCTCGGCCCCGCCGGGCGGCTGGCAACCAAGAACGCCGTGCGCAACCCCCGCCGGACCGCCGCCACCACCGCCTCCCTGCTGGTCTGCGTCACCCTGACGACCGCAGTGCTCACCGGATCGGCCACGACACGTGCGGCCGTGGACGAGGAACGTGACAGGGATCACCCCATCGATGTCGCGCTCACCTCGCCCGAGACGCCGGTCACCACCGACCTCCTCGACCAGGTACGTCGCACTCCCGGTGTGGAGCAGGCCATACCGGTGGAGGGCGCCATGGCTCAGGTGGCGGGGCTCGACGAACCGATCCTGGTCGTCACCGCGCCGGACGCGGAGCAGGTGGCCCGCGACGGTGGGTCGTTCGCCCGGGTGGAGCCGGGGAAGATCAGACTCGATTATGCGGCCTTTGACAAGAACCTGAGCTTGCGGCCCGGTGACCGGGTCACGGTGCGCGCCGGCGACCGGCGAGCCCAGTTGCAGGTCGTCGCCGGCACCGGCTGGGGCCGGGTGGGCGTGGTCGCGCCCGTGACCCTGGCACAGCTCACCGACTCCCCCGAACCGCACGTCATCTGGGTCCGCGCCTCCGCAGGCGCCAACCCGCTCGAGCTCGTCGACGATCTGGACGGGCTGGCGGATGCGGCCGGCGCGAAGCTCGAGGACCAGCTGCAGGCCCAGGCGACGGAGGACCAACAGCTGCGAATCCTCACCTGGTCGGTGCTCGGCCTGCTCGGCATCGCCGTGGTGATCGCCCTGATCGGGATCGCGAACACCCTGGGGCTCTCCGTCCTCGAACGCGCCCGCGAACACGCGATGCTGCGCGCGCTCGGGCTCACCCGCAGGCAGCTGCGGCGGATGCTGGCGGCCGAGGCGGTGCTGCTGTCGGTGGTGGCCACTCTGCTCGGCACCGTGATCGGCGTCGGGTTCGCCTGGGTCGGCTACGAGACGGTCGTGACGCGGGCTCTCAGCGAAGCCACCATGCAGGTCCCCTGGCCACAACTCGGCGTCGTCGTCCTCATCGCCGCCCTGGCCGGACTACTCGCCGCTGTTCTCCCGGCGCGCCGGGCCGCCCGGGTGACTCCGGCCGCAGGGCTATCCCTCGACTGATACCTTCATCAATCGCTTGGCTGGCGGCTGCTGAAGTCCGCCAGCCATGCGCGGAACTGTGTACGCGACGTGTCCATGCTCGGGTGCATAGACGAGTCCCTTCTTGATCAGAGAGTCCCGTCCTGGCCCAAGTGACGTTGGAGTCCTCCCCAGACGGCAGCCACCTCTGAAGACCGGCTCGGGCCGTCACTATCATGGGCCAGTCGCCCACAAGTAGTCTCGCTGTGCAGGCGTGGCGCGTTCCCACCGGGATCGGTAGAAGCCCTGGTCTAGGGGGCGGTTCGCCCAGGAGCGCGGCCAGCTCGTCCTCAGCGACGGTGAGCGTGAATGCCGAGCCCCATTGCCCCGAGTCGTCCCACACGAGGACGGCTCCCGGCTCCTCGGCTCGCTCGACGGCGGAGCTGAGAGGGCTCCAGCTGTTGCCTTGGCGGTAGGTCGGCTTGTGGCTGACACGCTGGCCGAAGACGGTGCTGGTGATGAGCCGCGAGCCCTTCTTCGGCATCGCCACAGCCGCCTCCAAGCCCTGGTCTTGTTCCGTCGCTGTTCCGTGGGAGCACCAGAATCAGCGAGAAGCGATGCGAGACGCCCGCAGGCGTAGCCCCTGGTCATCAACATGATCGAGCTGTTTTCGCGGGTGACCGGATCACGTGTCGGAGAACACCCAAATCTACGAGGGCAGGGCACGCTCAGGGCACATGGGCCGTCGACGGTAAGCCTCCCATAGCAGTCCGGCATTGAGGTCGTGCGCATCTGCCATGGCGAAGCGGATCTCGCATGTCACCCAGTAGTCGTCGAGGAGGTCCAGGAGACCCAGGGCGAGACGCAGCCCAGCGTCCGCATCAAGATCGGGGTCTTCCAGTGCCGCTCTCGTCCACGCATGAGCCACATCATTGGACGCGAGCAGCTCGTCGGCCGTGCCTTGGTCGCTCGTCCATGCGCCGTCACCTGCCTGGGCGACGCCTTGTTCTGCCAGCCAACGCCGTGCTTCCTCGACCGGCTTGTGGTCCACAGGGGAAAGTGTCGGCCATCACTAGCGGCATGGCGATCAGCAGCGGCATGAAGCCATGCTTCGCCACCGATGGGTGCTGGGGCGGACGTCGCAGTGATGCTGTACAGCTGCCGATACAGCAACCCTTCCTTCCGCGACCACACGGCACCGGCCGCAGTCCATGTTGGCCTGGCTCTCTACCTGACATCGACGAGGTCCACCCACGCCGTGACCACGTCGCCTTCACGGACGAGGTCGACGCCCAGCGCGGCGAGCAGGCGCTGAGTGGCCGTGTTATCGGCGGTCGTACTCGCGAACAGGCGCTCGACGCCGTCGGCACGAGCGAGGTCCAGTAGATCCCTGAGCACCACACCGCCGACTCCGCTACCGCGGTGCGAGCGTCCGATCCACACACCCGCCTCGACCGCATGCTCCGCGTCCTTGAGCGGGAACAACCGAGCAGCCCCCACCACCGTCTCCCCCACAACGATGGCATACGTGCTCTCCACCGGCTCAGCCGACAGCGACCTCGACCGGTGGAACTGCAAGAACGCCGTCCGGCACTCGGTCGTCCACCCTGCGGGTCCATCCACGGGTGGCATCACCTCAAGGGGGTCCGCATCGGCGGCGGCAACATCCAGCAGGTCCTGCAGCAGATTCTCATCGAGCGGCCGCAACGTGACATCAGAACGCATACTTACATGCTGCCCCCTGGACCGCGTCAGCCCCAAAGGGGTTTCCTGCCCCGTACCACGGGCCTGTCCATAGCGTTCATGCCTGCCACCAGCCCGCAGTGTGGCCGAGCGGTGTTCCACACGATGAAACGCTCGTTGCGATCGCCGGGCCCCTGCCAGCGGCCAGCGACTCCCCGCGCATGCGTCCTTTGGGGGCCGGTCCCGGAGGCCACGCCATCCTCAGACGGCGGCCCCTCAGCCAGCAGGGATGTCCCACTACCACCCTACGATCGCCTAGCTGCGGCCGGCCTGCGCACGGGCCGGGGGCGATCGGCGGGCGACGATGGGCGCCAGCCTGCGCAAGTGATCTAGATGGCGCGACCGGCACTCCACAGTTCGGAGATGTGATAAGCGAACCGGTCGAACAGCCCGTCATCCTGATGGCGCTTGAGGTGCAACATCGGGGAGTCGTGCCCGACCAGCTTCGCGAGATGCGGCGTGACGAGCATTTCGGAATCGAACCTGAAAGCACTCATGGCGATGTGTTCATCGCTGAACCTCGCCTCTACGCCGGGAACATCGCGAAGCTGCTCAAGCTCGGCAAGTGTTATCCGAATGCGAGTCGAAACCGTCAGGGGAACACTTTCGATCTCTTCGCGACGACGCGTGACCTCGCTATCCGGGTCTCCGACCAGGAAGCGCACCTTGCACCCCTGTTCGGTCTTACGCCTGAGGACTTTTGCCAGGTTAGGGTGTTCCAGCCAGAGAAAGTAGTTCGTGTACCCAGCTAGTGTGATCTCCCCGACGGCCGAGCTGATCAAATTACGCCATATCGACTTGGGACATGCCGACCGATACGGATAGACACTCAGGACCTCTCGGTCAGGTCCCGTCTTGACAGTGTTACGGATCGCCTCTGGCCAAAGCACGGCCGAATCAACTCCTAGGGCCTCAGCGGCACTCCACTGATGCCGTTGATGCGGAATTCGCGTCTCGTCTTGCACCCAGCGCGCCACGGTCTTGACGTCCACTCCACAACGCTCGGCAAGATGGTGCTCGGTGATCTTCGCGTCCTGCATGGCACGGCGCAAGGAGACATTCGCCACGGTACACCTCTTGCTGGGGGACGTGAGGGACGTTTCCAAGCCTAACTCTGAAACGTCCTGGACGTCTCGCAAACGTGGTTGGTTCGTCACTGGACACGATCAATGCTTACTCCATGTCGACCCCGAAGGTTCTCGCCGATTTGCAGAGCGCCTTCCCCGGCTGGTGCATATGGCGAAGCTCCGAGGGGCGCGTGTGGGCGACGCGAAACGGCCGACACCTCTCAGAGGACGAATTCGAAAGTGGTCTCTGCCAAACCCTCAGCGCCAACGACGTTGGTCAACTCGCCGAACAGATCCGCGCGCAAGAAGGGCTGGAGTCGTGATCGGCGGTTCCAAGGATACGGACATTCGTGCGGATACACAGGAACAGTGCATAGCAACAGGAATCTTGCTAGGCGTTACCGAGCTCGCCGGTTCTCCGGAGTCGGTAGCAGCAGCTCGCGAGTACGTGCGGCGGAAACTCGGCACAAGGCACCCAGCTTTGGACGACGTGACGCTACTGACGTCCGAACTCGTCACCAATGCCGTGATTCATTCCAACTCTCGGAATGGCGGATCGGTGTCTCTTGCCCTTGCCGACTGTCACTGCTTCATTCACGTCGATGTAGTCGACAGCGGAGGCGACACCGTCCCGTGCGTGCGCGGCGATGTGCTGGCGGAGGGTGGACGCGGGTTGATGCTCGTTGACCCGCTGTCGCAACGCTGGGGAATCTACGAGGACGACGCGGGACGCACGGCGTGGTTCGAGGTCGCGTACAGGCGCGGGGGTGATCCCGGCCATGGTGTTTATTATCCCCGGCAACGTGAACCGTCCTGAGCCCACGGAGGAGCAGGTACGCGCTTTACGTGAGACTGCGGCAACAGCCCGCCGGACAGTCGCCGACAGCGTCGAGGCAGACCGGCGACACCAGCAGGCACGGCGACTCATCGAACGCTGGAACCTCGACCGGGAGGGGCTGGATCAGGCCGCCGCTTCTCTCGATGTCACACCAGTGCGCGATGAGGAGATCTGCCCCCAGACCGGAGCGGCGGCAAGGTGGATGTCCCTGGAAAGGGCTAGGGACATCGCTCCCCGATTCCCTTGCCGCCGCTCCACCCACATACAGGACATCGCACCAAGTTGGCAGGTTGGGAGTGATCTGCACCTGCCCTGCCGACGGGGGCTGATCACATGACCGCAGGTGATGAGCCTTCCGCCGTGGTGGCGCCGGCCGAACTCGCTCAGCACTCGCCCATCGGGTGACCTTCGGTCATTCCGCCGGCCGCACCACTCCGCATGGGGGTCAGACCGCGTCAGGCGGGGGACTCTCGCGAGGCTGTTTCCGTGCGAGTCGGCGAGCTGTGGCGATGCGTTGCCGAGCCAGTTCGGCCCAGAAGCGTTCCCCCGTGCCGGTAGCCGCTTCCCGCGTAACGCCACTCCCCCACTGTCACCGTCTGCCGCTCACCAGGATCGGGCAGGCCCCGCCGTTGCCGAGACTGTTCGGCCTGATGGTCCGCCCGTACCTGTCGCAGCGTGCCGAGCGTGGTCGAGTAGTGGCGGCTCTTCGTGGAGAAGTGCCCCCGGTACCCCAGCATGTGCGCCCACCGCCGAAACGGAATCAGCCGGTACTCGGGCTGATCGTTAAGGACGAAGCACGTGTAGATCATGCGCCGGGCATGCTCGGTGACATTCAGGAAGGCAACGTCGCGCATCTGCCGGATCGGCCGGTCTACTGTCCCCGCAGATTCGGCGCCCTTGATGCTGTACTTGGCGATGTACGACGCCACCCGCTGATCGGCCAGCCCTTCCAGGGCGGTGGCAACGTAGATGGGCTCCACGTCGAGCTGGTCACCCCATCGGGCGACGAAGGCGGGAGCGTCCTCCGGTACGGGGACAGCAATCCCGGCCGCCGTCTCCCGGATGGCCGCCGCAAGCACAGGAACGGTCGCCCAGTCCGGGGGGCAATCGCACGGACCATCCGGCCCGTCCAGGCGGATCACGGCGTGAAAGTGGACCAGGCCCCGAGCCTGATACTCAGCCACCTTTGCGTACGACAGCCGGAGCCGACGCCGTAGCGCGGCCCGTGAGACGCCGAACAGACGGGCGAAGGTGGCCGGGAGCGCTTGAGTGAAGCGCCGCCATAACTCCCCCGCATGAGCGTTCCACAGCACGGCCCCCCGGTAGTCGTAGCAGTCCACGCACACCGGTTGTCCAATCTGCGGATCACCCTCTTCGTGCCGCACCCCGCAACCTTCCGGCCTGCCGTGCTCGCACAGAGGCTTGTCCCGCCGAGGACGGCACGGCAGCGTCTTGCCGTCCCTCTCCCGACGAGCATGGACCGCGCCGAACGAGGGGGCGGTGAAGGTGGCGAACACCCGAGGATGCGCGCTCACCTCCTCAGGTACGCCCTTGCCGCCCCGCAGGCCCGACAGGATCAGGTGGTAGGTGTCGTCCCGGTAGACCTCGGCGCACGCGGGACACCGAGACGCGCGACGGTTGCCGCACGCCGTCAGCAGGTACCCGGTCGGCTCGTCAGCCGTCCGGTAGACGTCCAGCACCTCCAACCCGGCATCGAAGGTCACCCGATGCCCTTGAAGCCGGATCGGCTCAGCGCAGCCGCCGGTAGCGCGCACCATCTCCTGCCATCGGACGAAGTCGGGCATGGACGCACGTTGCGCAGCAGCGAAGATCTCAGGAGAGAAGGAGGGGACCTCGTTCACGCGGCGTCCCTCCCGCTCTCGGCCGGAGGTACGGAGACGTTACCGTGTGCGTCACTGACGTACTCGATACCGTGAATGATGGCGAAGCGCCGCCACTTGTCAGGCGACCAGTGAGGCGACTCATCCAGTTTGCGCTTGCACCACTCCTCAGCAAGCGCGGCATACGGTCCCATTTCCTCGGGTACCAGTAGGGGCTCCTTTCGCCGTAGGGAGCCACCGAGGCGCGGGAAGGGGAAAGCACCATCGCCAGCCATAACGAAGACAAGGCATCGTGCGGCGATAGTGCTTTCAGCGAGAGAAAATATGGAGTGTTTAGTGTTGTGCGCGACGTTCTTATAGACCGGTTGGCGTGCCTATTTTCTGGCCTACCGCTGGGCCGGGCACATCCAGCGGAACGACAACCATATTATTTGTGTTTGTATTCCCGGTAGTTGTATTCGCGCCTGTACGTGTCGTGTATCGGTTCTCGCTGTTCCTATCACTCGTGGTCGGTAGCATCGGACACTTCTAGAACTACCACCTGACAACGAATAGGGACAGATCAGGGTTCCTCTAGCGTCCGCGTCCCTAGACGTCTCTCCGCGTCCGAGAAAGTCCGTAAACGTCCGTCTGCGTGTGGCACTGTAGGGGCAAAAGTAAGGGAGCCATCGCCCTCGGGTAAGGGTCACGGCTCCCGACGGCCGCAGGACGTCCCAAGACGTCTACTCTCGCCAGATGGGCTCAAGCAGATCGGGGTTGAACGGCTTGTTCCCCCTGCCGCTTGGATGCACGATCACCGCGTTTAGCGCCTCCCGGATGTGAGTGCGCTTCTGGGACAGCGGCATACCGCCCTCGTCCTCAGGCAGGTACCAGCGCCGCCGGATCTCCGCGACGTCGATCTTGGCCCGGGTTTGGCGACGTTCGACGGACGCCCTGAACTTCGCCTCTTCGGCGCGCAGCCGGTTGACGTTCTTGTCCAACCTCGGGAGCATGCGGAAATAGTGATCGTTGGACACCTTTCCTTCCTCCCAGTGCCGTGTCATTTCCTCTAGCCGTTCTTTGGCCTTCTCGTACTCCTGCGCGTTCGGCCACTCGCCGGTCTCCTCGGCTTTGGCGAACTGCGCTTGCTCCATCTTGTGGATGACCAGCTCCGAGATGAAGAAGTCCACCAGGTCTCCCCGCCGGCCGACGCCCGAGCAGCCGCCCGCGCTCGGAGACTCGCAGACGTATCCCCAGGGCTTCTTCCCGGCATAGGTTTTGACGCGAAGCAGCCTGTTGCAAATGCCGCCGCCCTCTTTGGCCCGCCCGCATCGCAGAATGCCGGTCAGCAAGTAACGGTGATCCCGGAAATCCTGCGGCAACACGCCGACGACGGCTCCGTTATTGTCGAGCTGCTTACCCTTGCGGGTATCGATCAGCGCTCGCACGGCCATCCATTGGTCGGTGGTCAGTATCGGCTCCCACGCGCCAACGACAGGGTTCCCATTGCCGTCGCGGACCAACTCCCCGTGTAGCTCACGCCATCCACAGTTGCGCGCGTTGAGGAACATCCGCTTGATCGTCTTCGTGATCCAGGGGTTGCCACGCGGGGTGAGAACGCCGTTGCGCTGCCACTCGTTCGCGATCGAGCCGAGGGAGCGCCCAGCGATGAACTGTTGCGCGGCCGTACGGATCAGCTCCGCTTCCGCCGGGTCGAGGGTGACCCGATCGTCTTTCCAGCCGAACGGCCGATGGCCGCCCACCGGGATACCCTGCTCAGCGCGCCTACGGTGGCCCTGCCGGGTACGCCGGGCGATCTTGCGGACTTCCTTCTTGGAGAAGACGACGCCGATGAGACCCATGGTCTCGGCGTCCTCGTTGTAGAGGTCGATGTCCTGTTTGGCGTCAGCGAAGAGGAACCCCTCGTTGTGCGTGAAGGCATCCAGGAACCGCTCATAGTCGCCAGGACGCCGCGCCAGCCGGTCATCGGCGACGACCACCACGCCCCGAATCGCCGTGCCGTCCGGCAGCCTTCCGGCCTTGAGAGCCCTCAGCATCTCCTCGAAGTCGTCCCGCACGATGTCGAGACGCGCGGCCGACTTGTCGTTGTCGGTGAACTCGTGGACGACCGTCCAGCCGTACCGGGCGGCCGTCTCCCGGTTGACCTTGTGCTGATCCTTGACGCCGTGCCCGTCGCGCTTGGTGTCAGCCGAGATGCGCGCGTACGACACCACCGGCACCGGCACCGACGCCGACCGCTCCGCCATGGTCCGCCTTCCTGAATACCCTTGAGAGTACCTTCAGGAACCAGACCATCCCCGACGAGTACCGCGGGCGACTGGCCGGCATCGAGTTGCTGTCCTACTCCACCGGTCCCATGCTCGGCGACGCGCGGGCGGGATTCATGGCCCAGGCCGGCGGCACCCGCTTCTCGCTCGGCGTCGGGGGCCTGCTGTGCATGGGCGCGGTCGCCGCCATGGCCGCCGTGCTTCCCAAGTTCCGCACCTACGACGCCCGCACCGACGAACACGCCCTCGCCGAACGCACCCGCCGCCAAGAACCCGCCGCAACCTAGCTCAGCCGGCATCCATGGCGAACCTACGGAGTCCGCCTGCTCAACCCAGTCCTCCACGCTGATCAGCTGACGCTCCACGCGGATCCGATGTCCTCGTCCAGATCTGGTAGGAGCCGTCCCCGAAGGTGGTGGTGAATGGCAGCACCGCGTAGAGGCGGTACTTGCCGCTACTCGGCAGGGCCTTCGCGATGGCCTGATCAATCGCCGAGACTCCGGGCATCTGCAGCACCACAAAGTTGTAGCGGCCATCATCGATGGCTGCCGTATAGGCACCCGTACCGGTGTGCTTGACGCCCTTGGTGTCGGTGTAGTCGAGGTGGTAGGTACGTGTCCACTGATTCGCTTTGGTGATGTTCTGGAAATAGTAGGTGGGGACCTGCGCGACGTCCGAGAGATACAGGCCCTTGCTGTTCACGTATGGACGGAGCAGGTTGACGAGCTGCGTCGAGTCCGGCCAGGTCGCGTAGCGCCACTGGGACTGCGCCATGCTCGAGGAGAGCGCAAGCACGATGATCAGCACACCGATCGCGGTGCGGACGATCAGCACGCCGATCGCGGTGCGGCGGAAATGCGGGCCGACGATCCTGGAGACACCCAGCCCGGCCAGTGGTGCGAAGAAGAAGAGGCCGAACCCGACGTGCTTGTAGAGGGACACCGAGGTAGACAAGTGAATCTGGTAGGCCGGGGCCAGCAGACCCGTCCCGCAGAGCAGGAGGCACAGCATCGTGCGCCAGATCCTGCCCGGCTCTTTGCCAGTGGTCTGCCGGGCCGCAGAGGTGACCTCGCCGATCCGGCCGCGCCGCACGTAGGACAGTGCCCCCCAGCACGCTACGGCGAGGGCCAACCCCATCCATTCGGCGGACACGTTGATCAGCGAGCTCATGGAGTTGGTGCCGTGAGCCCGGGAGGTGGTGGTGAACTGGATGCCCGCCATGATGGAACTGCCGTACAGCACCGTGCCGCCGATGGCTCCCAGGGCGGCTGACAGCAGCACCCCGCGCCAGAGCGCGCGGGCGCCCCGATGGGGCCAGGCGACGATGACGGCCAGGACGACGACCGTGGGGATGAAGAGTCCGGCGGCGTACTTGGTGCAGAAGGCGAGGACCAGGATCGGTGCGGCGAACAGGACCGTGAACGGATTGGCCCGGTCGGTGCGCACCACGACCCACGCGGCAAAGGCCAACAGGAACAGGGCCGCGGAGTCGTAGGTCGCGAACCAACCCAGGACGATCGTCGACTGGGAGGCTACGAAGAGGATGGCCGCGAACAGGCCCACGCGTTCGTTGAAGAGGCGGCGGGTCAGCGAATAGAGGAAGCCTGTGCAGGCAAGCATGAAGAACAGGCTCAGGGCGCGTGCCCCGGTCAGGCCGTAGAGAGAGTCCATGGCCCCGGCGAGCACGGGATACAGCACGGGTGAACCCGAGAAGGTGCTGTTGTACCAGGAGATCACTGGAGCCCCGTTGAAGATGTGGGCGAGCTCCATGTGGCCGGCGTAGATGTACAGCGCCTCGTCCATGAAGGCGGTGTTGTGCAGTCGCAGCGACAGCAGTGCCTGCACCAACATGATGAGGGTGAGGACAGCTCGGCATACCCAGGCGCGTTGGCGACCGGCCCGGGCGGACCACCCGGCCGGGGCGACCTCGGGGACAACGTAGGCAGGTGTGTCGTCGAGCGGAGTCCCCCTGCTCTCCAGCACGCGCGGGGCCTCCTGGATCGACGAGCGGCTCACCTGGAGCTCGTCCCCGGACCGCTGCGGGGTAGTACGTCCGGTGCCGAAGGCTGGGGTTGTGATCTCAGGCTCCATCAAGGGTGCTCTATGTTCAGTACGCGGGTCGCGGCGAGTGGCGAGAGGTACCGGCGTCCCTTTCGCACGTGACCGGAAAGGGGACCGGAGGTCTCCGTACGTTGCTGGCGCTTCACGCGCTCACAATAGATGCAGCCTGTGACAGACCGCCTGCTGAGCACCCTGCCTCTGTCGCGCACCAGGCGGGACAACCCGCCGCTCGCCGTACCTGGTCTCGCATGATGCTTGACGACGTGGCCTCACCTGATGCTTGACATGATCACGATGGCCTGACCGCGTTCGCCGATGCACTGGCGGCTTACGCGTGGCCGCCTACGGTGACCGTGGCAATGGTCAACCGTGGTTCGCCCTCCAGGATCTCTCCGATGCGCTTCACCTGGTTGTCGAGTTCTCGTCGCTCGACGATGGTGAGTGTGGTCAACGGTTCGACCGTGATGTCCAGCCCGCGTCCGGCGCGGCGGCAGTGCCAGATCCCCGCAACGGTGCCGTCGATGAGCAATACCGGAAAGTTGCCGGCCTGACCACCGGAGAGCGGGCGTTGCGCGGCAGGTCCGGGGAAGAGTCGCTCACGCGGGTGGCAGCCAACGGTGTAGGCGTCGAAGTATGGCAGTAGCCGTACCCCATGCGGTGGCATGGGTGCGGGCGCCGACCTGGCGCAGCGCCTCGAGGTCGACGTGCGGACCGTGCGCCGCGACATCCAGAAACTGCGCGACCTCGGCTACCCGGTGCACGCCACCCCTGGCGCGGCCGGCTACCGGCTCGGCGCCGGAACGAAGCTCCCGCCGCTGCTGCTCGACGACGAGGAGGCCGTGGCCGTCGCCATCGGGCTGCGCACCGCCGCCAGCGGCACGGTCAACGGCATCGAGGAAACCTCGCTACGCGCACTGGCCAAGCTCGAACAGGTACTGCCATCGCGCGTACGGCACCGTGTCAACCTGCTGCACTCGGTCACCGTCACGGTCCCCGCCGGCGGCCCCACCGTGGACCCGGACGTGCTGACCGTCGC
>NZ_JALLPO010000083.1 GCF_023276435.1 Sphaerisporangium perillae | reverse complement strand
CTGCTCGGCCCGGTGCAACCGGCGGATCTCCGCCCAGTCCTCCACCTTGATCACCCTCCAGAGTGGACTGAAGGGGGTCAGTTTTCGGCCGTCGCCACAGGGTCAGTTTTCACCCGTCGTCGACACGTGAGGCATCTCTGATGTCACTCAGTTGGTCACTCACTGCCGCGATAGGACTCGAATCAGACTCTCCCCGTGTCGATCAGTTCAGGCTGATCCGGATGCGAGGTCAGGCCGGTCAACTGAGTCCAGACCCGTTCACACTGATTCACCGCGTGTGGCTCTCGACTTGGCTCCCCTTTGGGCGCTCAGCCAATCACGCTTCTGTATGTGATGCCGGGTGGCCTGCCCCGCGCTGTCAGCTTGGGAATCGGCTACTGATCTATCCCCTGTGACCTGGAAACGGGGATGCAGCTCAGCGGCAGTTGAGTGACCGTGAGTCCCCGTGAGACACCGCTGATCGCCGTTCAATCTGGCACGCATCTGGCACACGACTCATCAGCGGTTGGGCTAAATTGTTTCGTGGCGCGCTCGTTGTGTGAAACGCTGATCACGCTTGGTTCGTCGTAGGTGTCGGGGGATGCCGGTCGTTGTCTCTCACATCTGGGAGAGCCCATGTCGAGGCGGGCGAGTTATGGCAAGCCGCTCAATCGCGTGTTGGCGGTGGGGGCGTTCCTGATTGCCGGTGTCGGTGCGGGGATCGCTGGGGCGACCCAAGGCGGGCTGTCGCCGGGGCTGGGCGGGATCGTTGGCGGACTGGGCGGACTGGTCGGTTCGGTGATGGTCGATCGCCGCACTGAGCGCCAGGCCGTCGGGCGTGCGCTCAGAGAGCTTGTTCCGCAGCGGCTGGACATCACGGGGACATGGAACATGCCGTTGTCGTTCCTGCGGGCGCGGGGCTGCCCGGTGTTGTTCCGCGGCCGTACCGCTGAAGGGAACGCACTGGGCGAGTGGCTGGCCGATGAGCATGCTCCGGCGGTGTTCGTGGTGGACGGTCCGGCGGGGATCGGCAAAACCCGCCTGGTCATGGAGTTCGCCCGCCAGCGGGGCGAGCCGTGGGTATGCGGCTGGTTGCGCTCTGAGGACACGGCTCGGTTGGCGTCGGTCGCGAAGGACGCCGACCGGCCGGTGCTGGCGCTGGTCGATGACGCCGAGGAGCGTGATGATCTGATCGGGCTGCTGGCCGCGCTGGCCGCTGAGGGCGGCCCGCCGCCGGTCCGGCTGCTGGTGACCGTCCGGGATGCAGGGCTGTGGCTCAGGCAGATCAGCCGGAGCAGAGATGAGCAGGCCTCGTCAGTGGTGGAGTCGGCCCGCGTGTTGAGCTTGTCGCCGCAGGGGAGTGTCGACGATCGGGCTCGCTGGTTTTCCGAAGCCGTCGCGGCCTTCTCCATGACCCGCAACCCTAAGGTTGACCCTCCGCACGTGCCGGGCTATCTCCGCGGCCCCGGGCATGAGGAGAACGCACCGGTTGTACTGCTGGTGGCGCATGCCCTGGCAGTGTTCCTGGACGTGGCCAAGCAGGGTGGGCCTGTATCGGTGCGGGACAGTCCGTCGCTTGATGTGCTGCTGGGCCAGCTGTTGGCGGAGGAGAAGCTTTACTGGCACGCGGTCGCCGATCGTCCCGAGCATCGGTTGATGGTGTCGGAGCCCGCACGGGAACGTGCCATGGCCGCGCTGGTCCTGCTGGGAGCCGACAGCGAGGAAGAGGCCGTGGCTGTCCTTTCCCGGGTTCCCGATCTGCGGGATGTCGGTGCCGATGAACTGGGCAAGCTGGTGCGCTGGGCGAACGCGCTGTATCCAGGGCCGCGGCGGTTCACGCCCGCGCTGGGCCCGCAGCTGATCGCCGGGTGGTTCCTGGCCGACCAGCTGCGAACCTCACCAACGCTCCTTCGCGCCATGCGTACCGATCTGACCCGTGACCAGGCCGCTCACGCCCTTGGCTGGCTCGGCTATGCCGCCGATCACATGCCTCAGGGGGTGGCGGTTTTCCTGGATGTGGTGGCAAGTGATCTGTTCCATCTGGCGCCGGCGGCGGTCGCCGCCCTGTCGGGGTCGGCACGCACCCGCGGACAGTTGGAAGAGCAGCTGGGACACCTGATCGCTCAGGCACAATGGTCGGAAGAAGACCTCGACCGCCTGGAACTCGTCTTACCTCCTGGGCTGATGCGTGGGGTGCACGTCGGTGTCCGCTACGCGAGAGTCGACTACGTGCGCAGGAACGGCAGTCGCGCCGACCTGGCCGGCTCCTTGATCGACCTTGGTGTCTGGTTCTCGGGGCTGGGCCGCCCGGCCGACGCCCTACCCTCCGCCCTAGAAGCCCTCACCATCTGCCGTGAACTGGCCCAGGCCAACCCCGACCGCTACCGCCCCGACCTGGCCGACTCCCTGAGCAACCTCGGCGCCATGTTCTTGGAGCTGGGCCGCCCGGCCGACGCCCTGCCCCCCATCCAAGAAGCCCTCACCATCTGCCGTGAACTGGCCCAGGCCAACCCCGACCGCTACCGCCCCGACCTGGCCGACTCCCTGAGCAACCTCGGCGCCATGTTCTTGGGGCTGGGCCGCCCGGCCGACGCCCTGCCCTCCGCCCTAGAAGCCCTCACCATCTGCCGTGAACTGGCCCAGGCCAACCCCGGCCGCTACCGCCCCGACCTGGCCGGCTCCCTGAACAACCTCGGCGTCTTGTTCGCGGAGCTGGGCCGCCCGGCCGACGCCCTGCCCCCCACCCAAGAAGCCCTCACCATCCGCCGTGAACTGGCCCAGGCCAACCCCGACCGCTACCGCCCCGACCTGGCCGACTCCCTGAACAACCTCGGCGTCCGGTTCGCGGAGCTGGGCCGCCCGGCCGACGCCCTGCCCCCCACCCAAGAAGCCATCACCATCTACCGCGAACTGGCCCAGGCCAACCCCGACCGCTACCGGCCCGGGCTGGCCACCTCCCTGAGCAACCTCGGCAACTGGTTCTCGGGGCTGGGCCGCCCGGCCGACGCCCTGCTCCCCGCCCAAGAAGCCCTCACCATCCGCCGTGAACTGGCCCAGGCCAACCCCGACCGCTACCGCCCCGACCTGGCCGACTCCCTGAACAACCTCGGCAACCGGTTCGCGGAGTTGGGCCTCCCAGACGCCCTGCCCCCCACTCAAGAAGCCCTCACCATCCGCCGCGAACTGGCCCAGGCCAACCCCGACCGCTACCGCCCCGACCTGGCTGGCTCCCTGAACAACCTCGGCGCCATGTTCGCAAAGCTGGGCCTCCCAGCCGACGCCCTGCCCCCCACCCAAGAAGCCCTCACCATCCGCCGCGAACTGGCCCAGGCCAACCCCGACCGCCACCGCCCCGACCTGGCCGACTCCCTGAGCAACCTCGGCGCCATGTTCTTGGGGCTGGGCCGCCCGGCCGACGCCCTGCCCCCCACCCTAGAAGCCCTCACCATCTACCGGGCGCTCGCTCAGCAGGCCCCGAACAGATTCCGCCGGACCTATGAATCACTGGCGGGAAGGCTCACCGGATTGAGGATGGAAATTGAGAAGCCCTCGCGCCCTTCTCAATGATCAGATGCGGATCCGCCGGCGCCGGCGCGCCGATGGCTGCGTAGGCATGGCTACCCGTGAGCGCCCGCGCATCCATTCGTTGCCCCGGAAGTGAACTGGCGGCAGTTCACAGTGGTCGCACCGGGTGCAACCCGCTTTACGAATCACATGTCGTAGAAGTGATCGCGCGTGCTCGTGACCTGGGCTGTATCGTCAACCATCCTGATGACCTGGCGTTGGTCATCGCGGTGGTTCTCAACGTTTCGTATGTGATCACGGTGTCATGTGCCCTGGATGTGCCCTGCCCTTTATCAGAGCTCGGGTGACTCACCGTGGATCTCCTCCCACAGCCGGTCCGTCAGCTCGGCAAGCTGTTCGTGTGAAAGCTGGGGTGAGGTCCATCTCGCCCGGCGAATATGATCAACGAACTCGGTAGGGAGTGCCACACCGTACTCCCGAACGTAGTAGGAGAGATCGCGCGGCCATATCCACTCCCCGTCCGTGGCCACCTCCAAAGGGGCCACCCGCTTCTTCTCCGGATTGATCACGTCGTCAACCATGGAACCCGTGACCGCCAGCACAGAGGCGGTCATCAGATAGTCGGCAATCTGTCCCCGATCGAGGTAACGGCCCTGCCCTACCGCATCGACGAGAGATGGCCCGTCTGGTCGACCATGACGAAGCTCTCGGAAGTGACCTACTTCCCGCATCACCTCTCCCTGAATTCAGCTCGGCCCGGCAAACGCCTGCGGTGATCGAACTGTAGCGACGGGATGTGACAACCAGCTTGGAAGGCTTCGGACCGTGATCGCCTGACCAGGTACGGCCTAGGTCAGGTGCCATCTGGCTGTCCCCCTGAGTCCCCGTATTTCCCCTGAATCCCCGTGGTGACTGGCACGTGCGTGGCACCAGATCAGCGCCGCGTCCATGCGGGGCTCGTCTCTGGCGGTAGCCAGGCCGCCACACGGTTGACCGTTCCCGCTGGCGCTTGTTGCGCAGGAAGTGACGCCATGTGTTTGTGACCTGGGCCGTAGCGCCGACGACCCCGACAACCTGGCGTCATGCATCTCAATGGTTCTCGACGTTTCGCACGTGGTCACGAAGTCATGTGCCCTGAAAGTGCCCTGATCGCACATTGATCGCTTGGGAGAAGCGCCTACTGTCCGCGTGTCGCCGGCCAGCTCGGCCCTGATGCCAGGTTCAGTGTCTGCTTTCCTGCTGACCTCTGGGTGTGAAGCAACTGGAACGCGTATTTGTTCAGGGGACATAGTGCCGGTCACCTGCGCGAACATCCGTGAGAGTCCGCCAACGTTCGAGGCTGTCCGCCGCAGTTGTCACCCACTTGGTCACTCAGACTCTCGCGCTCGTTACTGGCGAAGCGGGCTCACTCCAGCGCTTCAGCCTCCTCTAACCTCCCCGACGCCCTCAGCAGACTCGCCAGGTTGTTCCGGCTGGTCAGCGTGGATGGGTGCTCCACACCCAGCACCCGCCGCCGCGCCTCCAGCACCGCCCGGTGCTCGGCCTCGGCCTCCTCCAACCGCCCAAGATCCCCCAGCACGCCCGCCAGGTTATTCCGGCTGGCCAGCGTGTCCGGGTGCTCCTCACCCAGCACCCGCCGCCACGTCTCCAGCACCGCCCGGTGCTCGGCCTCGGCCTCCTCCAACCGCCCAAGATCCCCCAGCACGCCCGCCAGGTTATTCCGGCTGGCCAGCGTGGATGGGTGCTCCTCACCCAGTACCCGCCGCCGTATCTTCAGCACCGCCTGGTGCTCGGCCTCGGCCTCCTCCAACCTCCCCAACGCTCCCAGCGCGAGCGCCAGGTTATTCCGGCTGGCCAGCGTGGATGGGTGCTCCACACCCAGTACCCGCCGGCACGTCTCCAGCACCGCCCGGTGCTCGGCCTCGGCCTCCTCCAACCGCCCAAGATCCCCCAGCACGCCCGCCAGGTTATTCCGGCTGGCCAGCGTGGATGGGTGCTCCACACCCAGCACCCGCCGCCACGTCTCCAGCACCGCCCGGTGCTCGGCCTCGGCCTCCTCCAACCTCCCCAACGCCCGCAGCACGCCCGCCAGGTTGTTCCGGCTGGTCAGCGTGTCCGGGTGCTCCTCACCCAGCACCCGTCGGCACGTCTCCAGCACCGCCTGGTGCTCGGCCTCGGCCTCCTCCAACCTCCCCAACGCCCGCAGCGCGCCCGCCAGGTTGTTCCGGCTGGTCAGCGTGGATGGGTGCTCCTCACCCAGTACCCGTCGGCACGTCTCCAGCACCGCCTGGTGCTCGGCCTCGGCCTCCTCCAACCTCCCCAACGCTCCCAGCGCGCCCGCCAGGTTGTTCCGGCTGGCCAGCGTGTCCGGGTGCTCCTCACCCAGTACCCGTCGGCACGTCTCCAGCTCCGCCCGGTGCTCGGCCTCGGCCTCCTCCAACCGCCCAAGATCCCCTAGCACGCCCGCCAGGTTGTTCCGGCTGGTCAGCGTGGATGGGTGCTCCTCACCCAGTACCCGCCGCCACGTCTCCAGCACTGCCTGGTGCTCGGCCTCGGCCTCCTGCAACCTCCCCAACGCTCCCAGCGCGAGCGCCAGGTTGTTCCGGCTGGTCAGCGTGTCCGGGTGCTCCTCACCCAGTACCCGCCGCCGTATCTTCAGCACCGCCCGGTGCTCGGCCTCGGCCTCCTCCAACCTCCCCAACGCTCCCAGCGCGCCCGCCAGGTTGCTCCGGCTGGTCAGCGTGTCCGGGTGCTCCTCACCCAGTACCCGCCGCCGTATCTTCAGCACCGCCCGGTGCTCGGCCTCGGCCTCCTCCAACCTCCCCAACGTCCGCAGCACGCCCGCCAGGTTGTTCCGGCTGGCCAGCGTGTCCGGGTGCTCCTCACCATCGTTGACGCGGCGGAGCTGAATCGCGTGCTGGAGCGCTTGCGTGGCGAGCTTGTAGCGTCCCTGTGCCCGCATCTGGCGAGCGATGGCATCGAGGTCTGGTGTGCGGGCATGGCCGATGATGGTCGTGATGGTCTGCTGGGGGACATGGGCGGTGGGGCCGACCTGCTGCTGATAGCGGTCGACCAGATAGTCGAACACCTCTATCTGTGCCCCGTCGTCGGCTGGTTGCAGCAGTGCGGTGGTGGAGCGGCGTTGCCGGGTCGCCCAGTCCCATGCCTGCTCCAGCGGTTCGGGCCGGAGCCGCTGCCCACCTCGGGCATCGAGATATCCATGATGCAGCTCTTCCAACAGGGCCTTGGGAAGGGCAGACAGATGCCCGGCGCGGCGGCAGTCGATCGCGGCGGCCACCAGCGCCGCTCCCCGAGGGTTACGGCCGACCTCCCAGGCGTTGTCATAGGCGTCTTGCAGATGCGGGCCTGCGGCCAGGTACTCGGCGATGCCGTATTCACCGCTGTAGTCCAACGCATCAGCGATCCGCTCATCCGACACATGCGCCCGGGTGCGCTCCAGCTCACCCGCGCTGAACAGCCGGCGTAGACGGATCTTGCAGGCTTGGCCGAGCATCTGGATGGCCTCATCGCCCAGCTTGCGCTTGGGATCCTCGGCATCGGAGGGCACTTGGGTGAGCTGGTCTTCTTCGGCGCTGCGTAACGTGGCCAGGATCACCTTGTGGCCCTTGCCGTCCCGGATACGGCTGATCTGCGCTGTGGTCATGGTGCCGGCTCGGATGTAGTGCTCCAGGTCATCCAGCCACAGCACCGCCCGCCGGGACTGGCTGATCCGCTCCACCAGGGCGGCCATCACATCCTTGCCGATGTTCTTGTCACCAGGGACGAACAACTCATGCGCCGGCAGCTCGGTGCGGATCGCCTCGAACGCCGTCCGTGACTTGCCGGCGGTGGAATCTCCCACCAGCACGACAAACCCGCCCCTGCGCAGCTGTTCGGCAAGCTCGGTATCGACGTCGCGCGGCACATAGGCCGGCACCCGGTCACCGGCCACCCGCCCGGACCCGGCAGCCGCCCCGTAGGCCGGAGCACTGGGATGCACACCCAGCCGCAGCGGATCGCTCATCTGACCGACCTTTGGCACCCGCCCCGACTTCAACAGCAGCAGCCCATCGGCGACCTTGAACCGCTGCTCATCACGACGCTGAACCAGCCGTTTGAACCGCTCCTGCCACATCCCGGCAGCCACCAGCGCCAGCGCAGCCACCAACGCCGCGCCCCCTGCAACCCACGGATCAGTGACCTTGAAAGCGGTCAGCACCGCGGGAACCGCCCCCACCAGCACCAACCAGCCGATCACCACAGCGATCCGGCTCCGCCCCATCCCACGCCTCCGGCCCACGCAAACCCGCCGAACCCACCCCCGCAGATCACAGGAAAACGCACATTGGCCAGCGCGTCCACCAATTCACCGCATCTCCCGTCACCCGCTTGTGGTCGGCGATCGTCCGGGCACGAACGGGCACAGCGCGCCTGCCCACACCCCCCTGACCCCGATAGCTGCGAAAGTGCGCGACTGCCGGCCGGACCGGGTCAACCGCGGCTTGGCGTGTTCCAGATTCCCGGTGACCTTCCACGCGCGCTGGTTGCCCTACGGTCACAGCCGTGGTTGACGCGGGCCGGGCGCCGCGCATAATCGGCAGCTCGGGGCAGGGGGGTGCCTTGCACCTTCCACGGTCACCGCAGCGCGTTCTCACCTCAGCACAGCGCGCCGGGACGTTCGCCTGATGACCTCGCGCTGCGTTTGGCGTGCCGGCGACTCGTTCCCCTGCCGGAATGCTGAGGCGGTGGACTACCGTACGGCTGGTTGGCGGCCCGTCCACTCGTCCGCGCCAGCCGTCCGGCGTGGTCTTAGCCGGCCGCCGGGAGCGCTAGCGGGAGGCGGCGGCGTTGCCGTGACGGCGGCGCGTGCGGCCCGGTTCGGGCCGCCTTGAAGACGTACAGAAAGTTCTCACAAGCCTTAGCTCAGGGCAGTGCCCGATCTCACATGATGCTTGACGCTTCGGCCCCGCCTGATGCGTTACATGATCACGACGAGGTTGACCAACCCAAGCTCTGCGTGGACTGGCCATCATGTCGCCCGGCGACACTTCCGCTCATGCCGATGAGCGGATACGCAGAAGCGCTCTTCACATTGACGGATAGTCTCCACAGAGATAATCTCCACGCAGTTCAATTGGCGTGAGGAGCAATCATGTGGGAGTACCAGCACAGCGTGGAGACGACCGCGACGCCGGAAGCCCTCTGGCGACACTGGTCGTCCATCGCGGAGTGGCCGCAATGGAACGCGGGCATTGAGAAGATCGACGTTGACGGCCCGTTCGCGGCCGGCACGGTGTTCACCATGACCCCGCCCGGGGACGATCCCCTCCAGATGCGCATAACAGAAGTCGTACCGGGGAAACTGTTCACCGACGAGATGGACGCGGGAGACTTCGTAGTGCGCACGGTGCACCTGCTGGAACCGGCGGCGACCGGCAAGACGCGGGTGGTCTATCGGACGGAGATCACCGGCCCCGCCGCCGACCAGGTCGGGCCGCAGCTCGGCCCCGCGATCACAGCCGACTTTCCCGATGTCCTCGCCGCCTTGGTGAAGCTCGCGGAGGGTTGAGCCATGCCGCTCGATCCGGACGACAGCCCAGGGTTACTGCTGTGGCATGTCACGCTGCGCTGGCAGCGTGACATTGCTGCAGTGCTGGCCCCGCTGGACCTGACCCATGTGCAGTTTGTGTTGTTGACCACCACCTGGTGGTTGAACTCTCAGGGTGAGGACCCCAACCAGCTCAGCGTGGCGAGGCAGGCCGGCACCGACGTGAAGATGACCTCCCAGGTACTGCGCAAGCTGGAAGCCAAGTCGCTGATCCGGCGTCAGGTCGATACGGCCGACACCCGGGCCAAACGTCTGCGGGTGACCGACCGCGGCGCGGAACTGGCCCGACAAGCCGTAACCGCCGTGGAGGCCACCGACGCCGCGTTCTTCCAATCCATCCCCGACCTCGCTGCACTACTGGCGATGCTGCGTCCACTCGCCAGCCGCGTTGACGACCGTTGACGAGATCCGGGGAGCATGCGGACATCCGGATCTGCCGCTGTGCGCTCATGCCGAAGAGAGAGCGTCCCTCCGAACACCTCGACCGAGCCTGACAGGCGCCGATCGACAGCCGGGCGTGGTAGCGGCCGATCCCGAGCCGGGGCACTGGCGCGACCGGGAAACCCGGCGCGCCGCCCAGCGAGAGCGCCAGCAGCCTCCACCCGCCGGTCTGCTGCCGTCCGGGGCGGTGGACGGTAAGGCCGTCCGCGGATTGATAGCGATTGACAAGCCACCGCACCTCAAATCTCCACCCAAAACAGTACAAATCGGACTTTAAGGACGTATCTTCTTAAAGGTGTCGACTCGATCCGCCAGCGGCGCCATGGACTGGCAGCACGAATGGCTCACGTCCCTCACTTCGACGGCGATGACCTGTGTCGTCACCATTCTGGTCGGCGCCCTGGTGGTCTGGCTGCTGACCCGCTACCTGCACTGGGGGCGGCAGTTCCGGCGACTCGCCTTTCCCTATCTCACGCCTGGGCATAGCTGGATCACCTGGCGACCGCTGCTCACTCTCCTGCTGCTGCTCTGGCTGACGGTCCTCGCGGTGCGCCTCGAAGTGCTGATCTCGTATGCGACGAACGGCCTCTTCACGGCGCTGCAGGAGCTGGACGCGAAGATGTTCTGGTTCTATGTCACCGTCTTCATGGTCCTCGCGGCGATCACCGTCTCCAGTGCACAGCTCGCGTATCTCATCACCCAGCGACTGTTCATCCATTGGCGGACCTGGCTCAACGACCACATGATCGCCGACTGGCTGGACGGGCACGCCTACCATCGGGGCCAGTTCGTGAGCTCCCCGGTCGACAATCCGGATCAGCGCATCGAGGAAGACGTCACGCAGTTCGTCGAGAACTCATACAACCTGTCGATCGGTGCGATCGGCGCCGCCTTGAGGTTGGTGTCGTTCACCGCCATTCTCTGGGGGCTGTCAGGACCGATGTCCGTCCTCGGCCACGAGGTACCGCGTGCGATGGTCTTCCTCGCCTACGCCTACGTGATCATGGCCTCGTTCCTCGCCTTCAGGATCGGTCGCCCGCTGATCCACTTGAACTTCCTGCGAGAGGGGCTCTCCGCCTCTTTCCGCTACGCCCTGGTCCGCCTGCGGGACAACTCCGAGAGCATCGCCTTCTACGGTGGCGAGAATGTCGAGCGGACGGCGCTGTCGGCCAGGTTCTCCAGTGTCATGGGAAACACGTGGGCGATCACCAAGCGGTCCCTGAAGCTTCAGGCGTTCAACGACGCGGTCACCCAGATCTCGGTCGTGTTCCCCTTCATCATCCAGGTGCCGCGCTTCCTCAGCGGGACGATCTCACTCGGTGACATCACCCAGACCGCCGACGCTTTCAGCCAGGTGCACGACTCGTTGTCCTTCTTCAGGAACTCCTACGACTCCTTCGCCACCTACCGAGCGACGCTGAACCGGCTGACGGCGCTGATGGACGCGAACAAGGAGTCGCGCGACCTGTCGTCGCCGGCCTTCGCGCATCGTCCCGACGCGCTGGAGATCGAGGGCCTGAGGGTATGGCGTCCCGACAGGCAACCGCTGATCGAAGGCCTGACGCTGAGCATGAGCCCAGGGCAAGCACTGCTGGTCAGGGGAGCCTCGGGGAGCGGGAAGACCACGTTGCTGCGCAGCCTGGCCAGTCTCTGGCCGCACGCCCATGGCACCGTCCGCCGGCCCACCGGAGCTCACACGCTCTTCCTGTCGCAGCAGCCGTATCTGCCCCTGGGAAGCCTGCGTACTGCGCTGGCCTACCCCGATCCTGCGCACCGGATCGGCGACGAGCAGGCGTGCGAGGCGTTGCGTTGGGTACAGCTCGGCCACCTGGAGGATCAGATCGACGATGAGGCCCATTGGTCCCGCATCCTGTCTCCCGGCGAGCAGCAGCGCCTCGGTTTCGCCAGGGTCCTGCTGAAGCGGCCCCGCCTGGCCTTCCTCGACGAGGCGACCTCCGCCGTCGACGAAGGTCTCGAACACGCGTTGTACAGCTTGATCCGCGATCGCCTGCCCCAGTGCATTCTCGTCAGCGTCGGCCATCGCAGCACGTTGAACGCCTTCCACACCCACCACCTGGAACTGCTCGGTGCGGGACGCTGGGGCATGGCGCAGGGAGGCGGGTAGGCCCTACCCGCCTCTGATCGAGGAGCGGATGTTCAGCTCTATCGGATGGATGCGCTCGGTTCCCGGCGCATGGCGGGGCTGTCGACGCAGGAGGCGAGCAGCAGGTCATGGCCCACATGCCGCCCCTTCTCCCGCAGCAACGTCCTGACATGCCGCGCGCAGCGAACTCGTTGGTTCGCCGGCTGGTTAGACATCGACGGCCAGGCGGGCCGTCACCATGTCGCCTACCTCAAGCCCTTCGGCCTTCCGCACCCACGCCTTCACCGGCACGAGGTACCGCCCATCTTTCGGGAACAGCGATGTCTTCCACCCGGTTCCCCCGATCTGCGCCGTGACCGGAATCATGCCCCAGCCATAGGTTACGAGGGCAGACGTCGCTTTCAGCTCACCGCACTCCTGTTCGGGAACGGTGATGAAGTGCCACGGCGCCGGGCCTTTCCAGAACCACATCTCGCCGCTGAATTCCAGGTTCATTCGGTCAGGATAGGAGCCGACCAGTTCCAGCAGACGCGCTCACGTGTCCAGTTGACCGGCACTCGCGGCCGTGTTCGACATCCGCTCATGCCGCTGGCCGGTCGATACGCTGTGGCATGAGGAGGTCGCATGGATTCAGGCGGTTCCTACGTCGTACATCCGATCGAGTGGGTGGAGTCTTCGCTGGTGGCGCGCGATGCGGCACCCAAGCAGGGTGATGAAGGGGCGCCGGATGCCTGGTTGGTGTTCGAGCCTGAGGTGGGTGAAGGGCTGCGCGGTCTTCAGGTCGGCGCCGAGGTGATCGTTTTGACCTGGCTTGATCGAGCACGTCGGGACGTGCTGGTGGTTCATCCGCGGGGAGATCTGACCCGGCCGGAAACGGGGGTGTTCAATACACGGTCCCCTGATCGCCCTAATCCGGTGGGGTTGCACCGGGTGATGATCGTGTCGACCGAAGGCGGCAGGGTGCTGGTGCGCAACCTGGAGGCCCTGGACGGAACACCGATCGTGGACGTGAAGCCAGTGCTCGACCGCGACACCGAACGCTGATCGGTCCGGTCTGGACCGACAGTCGCCCTGATCTGCCGATGAGCGATCGTCGTTGCTTCAGACTTCTGCTGCCCATGATCGGGCGGTTGGGTCGCGCGAAAAGACCGAGTATTGACGGCGCAGATCGTGTCAGGATGTTCGGCATGTCTGGTCGCGCACTGAGCTTCGGAGTGGTGGCGGAAGCATACGAACGGTTCCGGCCGGGGTATCCCGTTGAGCTTTTCGACATGGTGATGACGTACGCGGGTCAGCCGGTTCGGACTGCCCTCGAGATTGGCGCTGGGACAGGCAAAGCAACCTGTCTGTTCGCTCAACGGGGGGTCACGGTCACCGCGACCGAGCCTGACGGGGCCATGCTCGCCGAGCTGCGTAAGCACGTGCCAGTAAACGTCAAGACCGTGCAAGCCGCGTTCGAGGACTTGCGACCGGGCGAGAGCTACGGGCTGGTTTATGCGGCAGCGGCGCTGCATTGGACGAACCCGGAGGGTCGGTGGTCGCGCATGGCCGCGCTGCTGGAGCCGTGTGGCGTGTTTGCCTCGTTCGGTGGACCAGTCCAGCTGGCTGACCCGGCTGTGGAGGAAGCTGTTCGCGCGGCCCGGGCACCGTTTTTGGAGAGCGACGAGGTTCCGTCTCCGGATGGGACGCCTCCGGGACATGACATGCAGTGGCCGGGTACGGAGCTCCAACGGTCTGAGTGGTTCGCCGATGTTCAGCAGTCCGTGATCGAGCGGCGCTTGACGATGAGTGCTCGCGACTACGTTGGCCATCTCTCGACCGTCTCGGCTTATCTCGGATTGCCGACCTCGGAGCAAGAGCAGGTATATAGCCGGATCATGCGGGTTCTGCCTGAGACGGTCGAGATTGCCGCCGACATCACCGTCCATCTCGCGCGTCGGCGCTGCGAGCAGTAGTGCCTCGATAATCAGATGTCCGCCCCTGCCAACGGTCATCCGGACATGCCGCGAGTCGCGGCACGACTCTGGATTGATCATGTCAAGCATCAACCGAAGCAGGACACCTAGCTCAGGGCAGGACGCCGAACCGTTCCGCTAGGTCCCGAAGTTCCGGACGGGGGCGGCCACCCGATAGCTGGATGAGGTCGCGGGCGACGTCCCGGGCGACGTTGTGCGTGCGGGTTTGCTCGGGGGTAAGACGTTCGGCCTCTTCGAGGGAGTGGAGGGCTTCGCCGATCTGGCGGCGCATGGCTTGGGCCTGTGCCAGGTCGATGAGGAACCGTGCTTGCCGCTCGGGGGACATGTGCGATGTGTCCACGTCTTGGGCGAGGTCAAGGGCCTGTCCGGCGTCCCCCAGCTCTACGGCGATGGCTACGGCGTGAATTGCGACGTTGGTAGGGCCGAACTCGGTGCCGTAATCGTTGCGATCTTCGCCGATCCGTTCGGCGGTTTCACGGGCGGCGTTGAGGTGCTTGTGCGCCTGGGCTCGCTCATTGTCCCGGGCTGCTGCAATGGCCAACACGAGCTGAAAGGCGCCGTAGAGCGACAGGGCCTCGGCTGAGGGGTCGGTGCGAATGCGCGACTCCAGAGCCTGGCCGGCTGTTGATCCGACCTGATACGCCTGCGTCGTCTGGCGCAAGCTCAGGAAGACGTGCGCCATTCGAAACAGGCTGGCGGCGACGGCCAATGGCCAATCGAGTGATTCGGCGATGAACGCGGCTCGATCTGCCGCGATCCATGCCGCGTCGTTCTCTCCCAGCTTGGACAGCATGGCGGCGGCTGCCTGATAGGTGTCGGCAAGCTGCTCGCGTGCGTCGGTTTTGAGCTGATCGTCGGGCGCAAGCCGTACGGCAAGCTCAAGATCGGAGATCAGTTCTGCGAGTACTGGGGCAAGCTCGGTGTAGCGGCTGCCGTGGACCATGTCCCAGACCGGGGCCTTGCGCTCGTGCAGCTCGGTGATGCGCTCGTGAGTGACGGCGGGCCTGTCGGTGCCGATGACGACCCGGGCCGCTGGGTGGCCGGTCAGTGCGAGCCTGAGCGTGTCGAACGCCTCGGGCCGTTCCTCGGTCGCCGTGGGTTCGTCCTCGGCGGTTCCACGGATCTCCGCGACCGAGACGCTGAGGACGTCGGCGAGCTTCTGGAGGACCGAGAGTCGGTCAACCGGGCGTACTCCACGTTCGACCTGAGACACCCAGCTCTCGGACCGGCCCACGAGGCCGGCGAATTCGACTTGAGACAGGCCAAGTCGCTTGCGGTGGTACGCGATGCGCTCACCGATGAGTTGCGCGTCAGGCATCAGTGGTGATCGCTCCGTTCGGCTTGCCGTCGACGAGTGCCAGGAAGTCCACGCGGAGGTCTTGGAGCAGGGACTCGCGAGCGGTCAGGAAGTGCCGAACGTGGTCTTGCTTCTCGTGCTCCTCGAACGCGGCGCGGTCGCGGTACAGCTCGTAGAAGATCCGCTCATTGGGTGTGCCTTCTACTTCGTGGCAGGTGTAGATCAATGTTCCGGGCTCTTGCGTCCGGATCTGCGCGACAGTTCGCGCGGTGAGTTCGTCGAACTCCGCTTCTGCCCCTGGACGCACCGTGAAGCGCACTACCAGTGCGAACGGCTTCGCGTCGTCGGCCATGTCTAGCTCCTGGTGTTGGTGGATCTCATCCGTTACTCACCTTAGGCCGGACCGCACTTCAAGTACCAGAATGCGATACCCGCATTTTATTTGCGGGTCGTGCTTGACTAAGCCTCGACCCGCACTCAAAATGCTAGTAGCCGCACTCGACGTACGGCATAGGGAAGTGGCACCGAGAGGCGGTGCGCCCTAGATCGAAGGGAAGGGCTCATGAAGCTCTACGTGGACACGAGCAACAAGCAGGTGACGGTGTCGAAGGGAGCGGTCGAGAAGACCGACCAGAACGGTCGTCAGAAGTCCGAGCGCGACACTGGCCGGCCGATGTGGTCGACGCAGGTGTTCATCCTGGACGAGGACGGAGGCGAAGTCATCACTGTCACTACGGCCGGTGAACGGCCCGAGGTGAAGGTGGGACAGGTCGTCTCTCTCGCCAAGCTGGAGGCCCTGCCCTGGGCGACCAACGGGCGTAACGGCGTTGCGTTTCGCGCGGCGGAGATCAAGACGGCGACGGTTTCGGCGGTCAAGTCCGCCTGACCGAAGCTTCACGACGCTCACGGTCCACCTGAGGTGTCCCTCACGTGATGTCGCGCGGAGGAATCTCCGTCGCATCACTCCAGGCCGATGGCCTGTGCATTCTCTGAGCGCATGTTCCGGGCGCGCCTACCCGCAAAGACAGGACGCGCCCGGTCCTCGTCCAAGAGGAGGAATCAGCATGTCATGTTCGCCTACCCGTAGCCAGT
>NZ_JALLPO010000082.1 GCF_023276435.1 Sphaerisporangium perillae | reverse complement strand
GCGCGTGGCGCGCGCCCTGATCGCCGGGGACGTCCGTGACGGGGCCGTCATCCGGGTCGACGAGTCCGGCGGCGAGATCACCGTCTCCTACCAGAACCCGGCAGACGAGGAAGCCGAGCAGGCGGCCGCCGGCCGGAGCGCCGCGTACTGATCCGGCGCGTCCACGCGCACAGGAACGGGGCTGGCATAGGGGAGCTCGCCGACCGGGCCGTCGTCCAGGCGGAGAAGTTCGGCGCGCACATCTCGGTGCCGGCCGAGGCCCTCTCGCTCGGCCGGCGTGAGGGGTACTACGTGGTCGGCCTGGATGAGGGCAAGGAGTCACCCGCAACCCCGGCGTCCAGGTGCTGTTCAACACCGAGGTGCGGGAGCTGGTCGGCGAGCGGGTGCTGGAGGGGGTCATCGCCGAGAACAACCGCACAGGGGAGCGGCGCGAGATCGAGGCCAAGGCGCTCTTCGTCTTCATCGGCGCCGTGCCGCACACTCAGTGGCTGGCCGGCGACGTGGTGCTGGACGAGAAGGGATTCGTCCTCACCGGGCACGACGCCGTACGCGCCGGGCTCGACGGCGAGCGGTGGGCCAAGGAGGGAAGGCAGGACATACTGTCGACCCTTGCCAGCCGAGGAGCCCCACATCCTCCAACCTGACAGTCGTTGACCTCGCGGCGCCCTTCGCCCGGGGTGAGATGGCCGAGAGCCTTCCGCATCAGGAAACACCGCCGAGGGGTAGCCGCACTTCAAAGGTCGCACCGCCAGTGGGAGATTCCTGCACGCGTATGGTCCCTCCGTGGGCGCGCACCACAACGGCGGCGATCGCCAGGCCCAGGCCGCTGCCGCCACGGTCGCGGCTTCGGGCGGCGTCCACCCGGATGAAACGCTCGAAGATCTTGTCGCGGTCGGGCTCGGCGATCCCCGAGCCGTCATCGAAGACCACCAGCAAGGCGGTGTCCCCCTCAGCTCGCACCTCCACTCCCACCGTTTGATCGGCGTGTCGTTGGGCGTTGTCCAGCAGGTTGCCCAGCGCCCGGCCGAGCTGATCAGGTACGGCGTCCACGGTGACTCCCTCCTGCAGGAAGAGCTGAGTCGGAAGAGGATCGCGGCGGTGCTTCAGCCCCCTGCGCACGAACTCGGCCAGGTCCACCTGTTCCTGGCCGACGGCGCCGGTGGCCTCGACGCCTGCCAGATAGAGCACGTCCGTCACGATCTGCTGCAGCCGGTCGACGTCGCCCAGCAGGCGGTCCAGCAGCTCCAGCAGTTCGGTCTCGCCGGGATGCAGCCGGGCCTCCTCCAGTTGGAGGCGTAACCCGGCCAGGGGAGTATGCAGCTCGTGCGTGGCGTCGGCGACGGTCTGCCGTCGTACATTCACGGCTTCCTCCAGCCGGCCGAGGGTCTGGTTGGCGGTGCGGGCGAGCCTGGCCACCTCGTCATCGCCGGACGGCTGGGGGATGCGATCGCTGAGGTCGTTGAAGGTGATCTCGGCGAGCTGTGCCCGGATGGCGTCGACCGGCTCCAGTGCCTGGCCGACGAGCATCCAGGTGGCCGCGCCCGTGAGCGTGATCAGCGTGACTGTCTCGGCGCCGATGGCGGTATCGACCCATCCGGTTCGGTGGATGGTCATGCTTGTGATCACTGCCATGGGCACCAGGACCAGCGTGGTGATCACAACGGTCAGCAGGGTGATCCGTCCGCGGATCGACCGTGGGTGCAGTCTCAACGACCATGAACCCATACCCCCAAGCTACGTGATCTGCTGAAACGGCTCGACGTCGGCCTCCGGGGCGCAGGCCGGTGCGGGCTCCTCCGCGGGCGGGACCGCGGCGATCCGTTGGGTACATCCCCCAGTGAAGAGGCGGATGCTCAGCACTGCGGACAGGGAGAGCCATGGCGGTGAAGCTGAACCAGCGGGGGTTCGACAACGCTAAGAGCCTGGTCAAGGAGAAGCGGGTCGTGCTCGATGTGATGGACGACTGGAGTGAGCATCAGCCGTCGGCCGCGCAGGAGAACGAGTTCATCGAGAAGCACGGGCTTGATGAGTACGGGAAGTGGCATCTCGGCGTGGACGACGAGATGGGTGAGGACACCAAGGGGAGGTACAAATTCCCTTACGGTGACTTCGAGAACGTGCACCGGTGCGGCGTCATCGCGGCGGAGGTCCGGGCCGCGCAGCGGAAGTACACCGACGTCGAGGTGGCCGCCGCCCACCTGCACGGCATGCTGGACGAGCTGATGTGACGGGTGCCGGCGGCGCAGAGCCGCCGGCACCCGATGACGCGAAAGCCTTGCGTCCGCTACGGAAGGACCTCGGCCAGCTCTCTGGGCATGCTCGATTTGATGTCGTCCCACTCGCCCTCGGTGACATAGATCCTAAGAGCGTTGAGGACCGTCTCGATCAGGTGTTCGGCACCGCCCTTGACCGCGTACGGAAACTCTTTCCGTACACGGGCCAGGAACTCTTCCCTGTCCATCTTGACGGGGACATCGGTGGGGTCCCAGCCTTCGTAATAGATGCCGCGGACCAGCATCGGCAGCTGGGCTCCCAGCTGGGCGGCCTCTTCGACGGTCAGGCGGTCACGCAACGCATGTAGAACCGCCCTCAAAGCGGCATATGACTGATTTCGCCGCTCCTTGGGCCATCCGTACGCCTGCTCGATCTGCTTCAGCAGGTGGTTGGTCTTGTCGACGGTGGTGTTGAAAGACGAGTATCCCGTTTCCGCCATCAGCTCTGCCTCCTTGCTGATGTACGCCGGCTGCGGCCGGGTGACGCGGGCTCTGGCAGGCGAGAGCCTGCTGATCCGGCGCCGCGTATCCCCCGATGCCTCAAACGGCGAATGGGTAGGTTTCTGGTACTTCTCCCTTTTCCCACTGGGCGGTGCGTTCGAGAGGCTCGACGGCCCGCGTCTCGTCGATGTGGATCACCGCGTCGAACTGCTCGGACACCCGAGCCCGGAAATAGTGGCTCTGCCGCTCGGTCTGCGGCCGGTAGATGACGCCGATCGCCCGTTCCAGGCGTGCCTTGCGCAACGCCTCGGCCGTCCTCGGGGCCACGCCGAACGAGAGCAGGAACTCCTTCTGCCCGGCCTCGTGGTGCAACTCCTCGATCGACTCGGCGAGCGCCGGCCTCACCCGCTTGCGCTCGGCCGCACCGCCCCAGTCATCGGCGGCGGTCACCGTCCCTGTGTAGGTGGTGAATCCGATCAGGCGGCAGTCGTTGGGGTGCCGCTCGCGCACGAGTTGACCGATGGTGAACTCGCCACGGGTCGCCGCCTCGGTCGTCCGGGCGTCACCGACGTGGGAGTTGTGCGCCCACACGACGATCTTCGCCGGTCGGCCCCGCTGGCGGCTCAGGTGGTCGGCCAGCGCCTCCAGGGTCTCCGTCATGTGACGATCACGCAGGTTCCAGGAGGAGACCCGCCCGCCGAACATCGTGCGGTAGTACTCCTCCGCCGCCCTGACCACCCGGGCGTTCTGCTCGGCGTAGAACAGTTCGTCCTCGGCGAGCAGCCCATCACGCCGCGCGTAGTCCATCGCGTGGCGCTGCAGGTCGACCAGTTGCTCGACCACCTCCCGCTCACACGACTCGCCCGCCCCGAAGGCCGCGGCGAAGCCGTACTCCTGGCCGTCGTCACCCGAGTGGTGATCGAAGCAGGCGTAACGCTCGCGCGCCCGGGCCGCGGCCGCCGGGTCGACCCGCTCGAGGTAGGAGACGACCTCGTGGATGGACCGGTGGAGGCTGTAGACGTCCAGGCCGTAGAACCCCGCCTTCGCCCGCTCCTCCCCGACGTCGTCGTTGTGATCGCGCAGCCACCCGACGAAGTCGAGCACCACCGCGTTGCGCCACATCCACGTCGGGAAGCGCTCGAAGCCGCGCAGCGACTCCTCGGCGGTCGCCTCGCCGCTGCGGCCGCGGACGTACCGGTTCACTCGGTAGGCGTCCGGCCAGTCCGCCTCCGCTGCCACGGCGCAGAACCCTTTCTCCTGGATGAGCCGGCGGGTCATCCGCGCGCGGGCCGCGTAGAACTCGTGGGTACCGTGGGACGCCTCACCGATCAGGACGAAGCGAGCGTCGCCGACCAGATCGAACAGCGTACGATCATCCGGCGTGCCGTCCTCGGTGGGAAGCGCCTCGGATCGGATGACGGCCACGTCGCTGACCGCTCGGGTGTCCGCCCTCGCCGGGCGCGACCTGGACGCGGCGCGCAGCAGATCGCGCACTTCCTCGTCGGTGGTCTGGTCGAAGTCCCAGTACGATCGCCCGACCGCCAGGAAGGGCGACGGCGTGGTGGCGCAGATGATCTCGTCCACGATGGCGGCGAAGTCTTGGCAGGTCGATTCGGGAGCGGCCGGTACCGCGACGACGATCGCGGCGGGCCGCTGGCGGCGCAGGGCGTGGATGGCGGCACGCATGCTCGCCCCCGTCGCGAGGCCGTCGTCCACCACGATGACCGTCTTGCCCGCGACATCCACCGGCGGGCGTCCCTCCCGGTAGACCCGTTCACGACGCAGCAGTTCCTGGCCCTCGCGCTGGGCCACCTGCTGGATCGTTTCCGGCGGGACGTCCAGGCCCCTGATGACGTCGTCGTTGAGAACGACCACCCCCCCGCTCGCGATCGCTCCCATCGCGAGTTCTTCCCTTCCGGGAACGCCCAGCTTGCGTACCAGGAAGACGTCGAGTGGGGTGTCCAGGGCCATGGCGATCTCGTATGCCACCGGCACGCCGCCCCGCGGCAGCCCCAGAACGACGATCTCAGACCGGCCTCGGTACTTTTCAAGGAGCCCGGCGAGGACCCGGCCCGCGTCTCGCCGGTTCTGGAACAAGCGGTTCGTCATGGCTACCGCCTCCTTGAGAGGACGCGCATGCCCTACCCCCGCTAAAACCCGACAAACCGGTGCATATCCAATGAAACCGGTTATATGCCTATTGTTTGAGCATGCGGACCGGGCCGCCTAGTGGGGCTGCGACGCCCCCCGGACACCCGTCGGAGGGGAGACCGAGATCCGGAAGCGGCGGACTAAGGTTGTTGTGTGCGCTCCCCCTGAATTCTGGTCAAGGGGGCCGTCATGCCGGACGAACCGCAGGCGCGGGACGCGCCACCGCTAGCAGCACCACCACCGCCGAACACCATGAGCACACCTAGCAGGCGGGCTCTGCAACTTCTCGCGAACGCCGAGCGCGCGATTCTCTACGCGGTCTGCGTCTTCCTGCTGATCCTGGCGTCGGGCGTCCTGGTGCAGCTCGGCTTCAGCATCGTGCAAAGCCACTCCTCCTGGCCGGAGGCCATCATCATCACCATCGAGGAGCTCCTCCTGGTGCTGATAGTGCTCGAGATCTTCGTCACGGTGCTCACCCACCTCCAAGGCGGGCACCTCCTGCTGGAGCCCTTCATCATCGTGGGCATAATCGCGCTGGTCCGGCATATCTTGTCGGTGGTCGTCAGGCATACCGTCACCCAGACGCCGCAGCTCGGCCGCGAACAGCTCATCGAGCTCACCACCTATGCCGGGGCGGCCTTCCTGCTCGTGGCCGGGCTCGCTCTCGCCCGGTGGTCACGGCGCTGGCCCGGCGAAACGGCCTCACCCAGGTCGTGAGACGCGCCATCACCTCCACCTCACCGCCGCGTCACCTCGGTCACCGATTCGCGCGGCAACGGCCCTCGGAGTGTGGAGAAACGGACTAGGAAGAAAAACTTCGGCAAAGCCCAGGGGTCATTACGGCTCCGGGCGGGTCCGGTCCGAGGTCCGCTTCGGATGCGCACCTCGGCTAAGCCGCGCGTCACCGGCAAGGCCCGTGCGTCGGCGAGAGAGGGGAGGGGCGTGGGATTCGCGCGCGTGCTCCGCCGGCAAGGTCGAGTGCCGGGCGATGGCGGTAGGGGTGAAGGTGGCTGAGGCGATGGCGCCGACCCACCCGCATCCGGGGGTTGAGCCGGCGACCAAGAACCTGCTGATCGGTACGCCGGTGGCGATGATGGACCGGGCCCGCGATGTCATCCGCCAGGCGATGGGCAAGAACGGCTGACTTGCCCGGCATGCGGCCCGCATCCCGGCGAACGCGGGTCACGGGAGGGGGCGTGGCCGACGGCGAAAAAGGGGCGGCGTCCGTAGAACACCTTGCCGTGTATCCCTCGGTTGGCGGCCTGCCCGGACGATGCTTTTTCGGCCGGCTCACGCCTATCTCATATGAGCCGCCAGCCCGTACGCCGATGAAGATCGGGTAAACCATGAGCGGCGATCCTGTCCGGTCCACGCCCGAACGCTAGAGCACGTCTCAAGCGTGGACCTCGTGAAGCAAGAGATTCCAGTTGGTCAGGAAGCGGCCGAGATCGTAACGGGTGAGGGCGGTGGTGCGGGCGGTTTTGCCGGCCTGTACCGCTCGAGCGGGATCAGCGAGGAAGGTCTCCAGGGCGGTGGCCAGGGTGGCGACGCGGGTGGAGATGACTCCCGCGCCAGCAGGCACGGCTTCGACGGCTTCGGTGCTGGCCAGAGCTACGACGGGCATGCCGAGGAGCATGGCCTCGATGAGGGACAGACCGAGTGAGGTCCACCGGTAAGGGTGCAGGTAGACGCGGCGCCGGGCCAGTTCGGCGTGCATCACCCGCTGGGGCAGGTCCTCGAAGGTCTGGTAGGGCAGGCCGGTGACCTTCATGCCGAAGACGTCGAGTGGCGCGGATTTCGCGAGGGTGGTCAGCAGGTCGGTTCCGGCGACCCGGTGGCGCCGGAGGGGTTCGTTGACGACGACGCCCGCGTGAGGAATGTCGCCGGTGTAGCGGTAGCCGGGGTCGGGGACGCCGTGCTCGATCACGCGGGTGGGTGCGCGGCCCGAATCCCAGAACAGGTCGTTGAAGTGGGTCACGTGGACCAGCGGGATGTCGGTGCGGTCGGCGAGATGGTGGCGGGTATGCGGGACGGCTCCCGTGGGGGTGTTGTGCTCGACGTAGACAGCGGGAAGGTCGCGACCGGGGCGGCGGCCGAGCCAGCGCTCGACGAGATCGGCCTCGTGCGGCCGCTGGAGGACGACCACGTCGACCTCCTCTTCGCGCAACCGGTCCCAGAAGATTTCGCGCACGTTCGGCGGCCACGGGTAGGTGAGCGCCCGGCCGCGTCCGTCGGGGCCCCGGTCAGGGACGACGGGCATCAGGTAGTCGTGGCCCCCCTGGACGAACGCGGTGGCCCACGAGCCGTGCACATGCCACAGCAGGATTCTCACCGGATCACCCTTTCCACCGCGGCGGCGAGATCGTCGGCGGTCTCGGATGCCGCCGCCACCTCTCGGGGGAGGGTCTGCGGGGTCGGCACGAGGATGCCTCTCGCCCCGGCTGCCCGGGCGGCCTCCATGTCCCGGCCGATGTCTCCGATCACCACGCAGTCGCGGGTGCTCACGCCGAGGATCGCCGCAGCCCTCAGGATGAGCCCGGGTGCGGGCTTGCGGCATGCGCACCCGTCGTCTTCGCCGTGCGAGCACACCGCCCAGACGTCGAACGGACCCAGGAGCGACTCCACCCTGGAATTCACCTCGTACAGCTCCTCGACGCTGATGAGTCCCCTGGCCAGGCCCGATTGGTTGGTGACCACACCGGTCAGCACGTCCGCGCGGCGGAGCCGGTTCAGGGCGCTCAGCGCGCCGGGCATGGGGTGCACCCGGTGGGGATCGCGGTTGTAGGGGATATCCACGATGAGGGTGCCGTCACGGTCGAAAAGGACGGCGGCCGGTCGTTTTCGGCGGGACATCAAACATCTCCTGTCCTGAATTTTCGCGCCTATTCTCCGTGGGCGTCGTCGCTACCCGACCTGATAGGCACATAAACTTCGAAATAACTACTTATAGTGACAAAGGTGGGCCTTATTAATCCCTTAAGTAGGCCTATGTCCGATTTTTCCGTTTGAGAAGCGCTGCTCTCGGTAGTCATTAGGTATCTGACGAGAGGCCAGCTTCATGAGATTTCTCGGCATAAATGCGATCTTTCATGATCCGGCCGCAGCCCTTGTGGTCGATGGGGAAGTCGTCGCCGCGGCGGAGGAGGAGCGTTTCAGCCGGCGTAAGCATGGCAAGCGCCCCGTTCCCTTCTCCGCGTGGGAACTGCCTGAGCGCGCCGCGGCCTGGTGCCTGGAGCAGGCGGGATTGCGGCCCGAGGACCTGGACGCCGTCGCCTACTCCTACGATCCGGGCCTGGTGCGACCGGGCGGGCCAGGCCTCGACGAAGGCTGGGAGGACCTGCGCACCACCTATGCCCGCCGGGCGCCGGCCTTCCTGGCGGGCGTCCTGCCGGGCCTGGACTCCACGCAGGTCCGCTACGTGCCCCACCACGTCGCGCACGCGGCCTCGGCGGGGCTGGCCGCGCCGTACCGGGACTCGGCGGTGCTGGTCTGCGACGGGCGGGGTGAGGCGGTCTCGCACCTGGCTGGGTACTACCGCGACGGAGAGCTGACCATCCTGGCCGCACAGGAACTCCCGCACTCGCTGGGGCTGATGTACGAGGAGGTGACCCAGCACCTGGGATTCCTGCGCTCCAGCGACGAGTACAAGGTCATGGCCCTGGCCTCCTACGGCGAGCCGCGCCACCTGGACGAGCTGCGCGAGCTGATCCACCCGGACGGAGAGGGCGGTTTCCGCATCGAGCCCGTCGACTGGGGCGGTTACGCCAAGGCGCTGGCCGGCGGCGAGCCCTGGACCATGGAGCACGCCGACCTCGCGGCGAGCGTCCAGAAGCGCCTGGAGGAGGTGCTGCTCGATCTCGCCCGCTGGCTGCACGGGCGAACCGGCGACCGGTGCCTGACCATGGCCGGAGGCGTGGCGCTCAACTGCGTCGCCAACACGCGGCTGCTGGCGGAAGGCCCCTTCGAGGAGGTGTGGGTGCAGCCGGCGGCGGGCGACGCGGGGACTGCGCTCGGCGGGGCACTGCATTTGGCCCAGGCGTTCGGCGAGCCGGCCGCGCCCATGCCGGGGGCCGACCTCGGCCGGAGCTGGAGCGATGAGGAACTGGCCGCGTGGCTGGACGTGGCGCGGATACCGTACGAGCGGCCCGCGGACCTGGCCTGCGCGGTCGCCGCGGAACTCGCCGCCGACAGGATCGTGGCCTGGTTCCAGGGGCGCAGCGAGTACGGCCCGCGGGCGCTCGGCCGCCGCTCGCTTCTCGCCCACCCGGGGCGAGCCGCCAACACCGAGCGGCTGAACGACGTCAAGGGCCGCGAGCAGTTTCGCCCGATCGCCCCGATGGTGCTGGCCGAACGGGCTCGTGAGATCTTCGACGGAGGCCCCGTCCCCAGCCCCTACATGCTCTTCGTGCACCGTGTGCGGCCCGAGTGGCGCGAGCGGATTCCGGCCGTCGTGCACGTCGACGGCACCGCCAGGATCCAGACCGTGGACCGGGCGGACGACCCGCTGCTCGCCCGGATGCTGGAGGAGTTCGAGATACGCACCGGACTGCCGGTGGTGGTCAACACCAGTCTCAACACGGCGGGGAGGCCAATGGTCGACGACCCTCGCGACGTCCTGGAGTGCTTCGGCTCCACCCCGGTAGACCTGCTGGTGCTGGGCCCGTACCTGATCCGCAGGGGAGAGGCGTTCACTTCATGATCACAGTGGTGATTCCCACGATCGGCCGTTCCAGCCTCGCCGCCACGCTCACGGCTCTGGGCCCGGGGCTGCCGGTGATCGTGGTCGACGACCGGCCCGCGGGCACCGCCGCCGAGCCGCTGCGAGTGGCGGGCCACATCCGGGTGCTGCGCTCGGGAGGGCGGGGGCCGGCCGCCGCCCGCAACACCGGCTGGCGCGCGACCAAGACGCCGTGGGTCGCCTTCCTGGACGACGACGTGGTGCCCCGGCCCGGTTGGGAGAAGGCGTTGCGTGCCGATCTCGCCGACCTGTCCGGCGAGGTGGGCGGCAGCCAGGGGCGCATCGAGGTTCCGCTCCAGCCCGACCGGCGGCCCACCGACGCCGAGCGGAACACCGCCGCCCTGGCCGATGCCGGGTGGATCACCGCGGACATGGCCTACCGGCGCGTCACGCTGGAGCGGACGGGCGGTTTCGACGAGCGCTTCCCCCGGGCCTACCGCGAGGACGCCGACCTCGCACTGCGCATGATGCAAGCCGGATACCGGCTGGTCAGAGGCGAGCGCGTCACCCGGCATCCGATCAGGGACGACGGCCCGTGGGCCAGTGTCCGCCTCCAGCGCGGCAACGCCGACGACGCGCTGATGCGCCGCCTGCACGGGCCCACCTGGCGAGCCGCCATCGGCGGCGCCCCGGGACGGTTGCGCGGGCACGCGCTGACCACCGGGCTTGGCGCGCTCGCGCTCGCGCTCGTGACGGCGGCGACGCGGCCCAGATGGGTGGCCGCCCTGGCCGGGACGGTGTGGGCGCTGCTCACCGCCGAGTTCGCCTGGGCCCGCATCGCTCCGGGGCCGCGTACGAAGGAGGAGATCCGGCGGATGGCGATCGCGACGGTGCTCATCCCGCCCGTGGCGTGTGCGTATCGCCTCCGAGGCGAACTGCGGGTGCGGCGATGAGTGGCGCGGCGAGGGCCGGCACCGTTCTGGTCGCCCGGCCGGACAACGCGGGCGACGTGCTGCTGGCCGGACCCGCGATGCGGGCGGTCGCCGAGGGCGCGCGGAGGTGGTGCTTGCTGATGGGGCCGCTCGGCCGGGCGGCGGGTGAGTTGCTGCCCGGTGTGTCCAGGGTGGTGGAGTGGCGCACGCCGTGGATCGATCCCGAGCCGGCGCCGATGACCGGTTCGCACGCGCTGCGGCTGTTGCGGGTCGTCCGGGAGATCGCTCCGGAGCAGGCGTTGATCTGGCACCTGGCCGCGGCTGTCGGTACTCCGGTGGTCAGCCTGTTCGCCCCGATCGTCCCGGCCGGACGCTGGGCACCGTACGGCGTGCCCACCGTGGTTCTCGGTGATCAGCAGGCCCCCTGCCGGGGCACCCGAGCCAAGGTCTGTCCGATTCAAGGTCATCCGTGCCTTTCGTCGGTGAACAGCGAGCAGGTCGTCGAGGCTGTCAATCGCCTGGCGTTCGTCAAGGAGGTCGTCCGATGAGGATCGCTCTGGTATCGGAACATGCGAGCCCTCTCGCGGCCGTGGGAGGCGTCGACGCCGGTGGGCAGAACGTCCACGTCGCGGGCCTGGCCGTCGCGCTGGCGGGAAGAGGGCACGAGGTCGTCGTCCATACCCGGCGTAGCGGGCGAGACCAGCCGGACATGGTGATCATGGCGCCCGGCGTGACCGTCGAACACGTTCCCGCGGGTCCTCCGGAGCCACTTCCCAAGGACGAATTACTGCCTCATATGCCCGCCTTCGCGGCGTATCTCGCACGCAGGTGGGCGACCAACATCCCGGACGTGGCCCATGCCCACTTCTGGATGAGCGGCCTGGCCGCACTCACAGCCGCGCGGGACCTTGGCGTGCCGGTCGTGCAGACCTTCCACGCCCTGGGCACCGTCAAGCAGCGCTGGCAGGGCGCGGCCGACACCAGCCCGCCGGAGCGGATCGCCATCGAGGCCGACATCGGACGGCGAGCTCACGCGGTCGTCGCCACCTGCGCCGACGAGGTGCGGGAGCTGCAGGCGATGGGCGTATTCGGCACGAAGATCGCGATCGTTCCCTGCGGGGTCGATCTGGATCATTTCCGCCCCGACGGCCCGGCGGTGCTCCGGGACGGGCGGCCACGCATTCTCAGCATCGGCCGCATGGTCGCCCGCAAGGGCGTCGACACGGTCATCCGGGCATTGCGCCACGTGCCGGATGCCGAACTGGTGATCGCCGGCGGCGCGCCAGGCGACGACGAGGCCGGGCGGCTGCGCGAACTGGTCGCCGGATACGGCCTGACCGACCGGGTACGTCTGATCGGCAGCGTCGGCCGCGCGGAGGTTCCGGCCCTGATGCGCTCGGCCGACGTTCTGGTGAGCGTTCCCTGGTACGAGCCGTTCGGCATGGTCCCGGTGGAGGCCATGGCCTGCGGAGTGCCCGTGATCGTCTCCGCCGTCGGCGGCCACCTGGACACGGTCGCCGGCTGTGGCGTGCTGGTGCCTCCCCGCCGTCCGCGAGCCCTCACCCGCGAGCTGAACGACCTGCTGACCCGCCGAGACCTGCGGGAGAGGCTCGGAGTGGCCGGAGCGCGACGGTCCCGTATCCGATACGGCTGGCCCCACGTGGCCCTGCAGACCGAATCCGTGTACCGGACCTTGATCAGCGGCCGGCTGGACCGGTTCGCCGCGGCGGAAGGCTGAGCCCATGCACCCTCATCTGCTCCGGTTGAGCACAGCGCTGTCGGCTGTGGACTGCGAGATTCCCAAGATCCACGCATGGGGAAGCAAGCTGGCCGCGGTGCTGAGCGGCGGGGGCCGGCTGCTCGTCTGCGGCAACGGCGGCTCCGCCGCCGAGGCCCAGCACCTGACCGCCGAGCTCGTCGGCCGCTACCGCGACGACCGGCGTCCGTATGCGGCGATCCCACTACACGCCGACACCTCCTCTGTCAGCGCGATTGCCAACGACTACGGCGCCGAGCAGATGTACGCCCGCCAGGTGCGGGCACACGGAAGATTCGGTGACGTGCTGATGTGCCTGTCCACCAGCGGCGCGAGCCGCAACGTGGTGGCGGCGGCCGAGACCGCACGTGGATGCGGCCTCACGACCTGGGGGCTGACCGGCCCCGCGCCCAATCCGCTGGCCGAGCTCTGCGATGAGGCCTTCGCGGTGCCGGTCGAGGACACCGCCACCGTGCAGGAGGTGCACCTCGCAGTGATCCACATGCTCTGCGAGGTGATCGAGAAGGAATGCTCATGACCGTCGGAGCCAAGACTTCGACGGGCACGGCGCCTCAGCGGTCCGACCGCCGCGGGAGAGCTCATGATTAGACCGATCGTGGTCCTCGGGGACTCGCTGCTCGACGTGGACATCGAGGGTGACGCCGAACGGCTCTGCCCGGACGCCCCGGCTCCCGTCGTCGACGGGCGCTCAGAGCATCGACGCCCGGGCGGCGCCGGCCTGGCGGCCCTGCTCGCCGCGCGCGACGGCGCCGAGGTCGTCCTGGTCACGGCGATCGGGAACGACGTCTCCGGCCGGTGCCTGGAAGGTCTGCTCGCCGATCACATGGAGGTGGTACGGCTGTCGCTGCGGGGCGCCACAGTGTGCAAGACCCGGGTCCGGGCACGAGGGCAAACGTTGATTCGAATCGACACCGGCGACGGCTGGGCGCGGGGCGCCGAGGGAGACAGCCACGGCCCGCGTCACCTGGGCCACGGCAGGCTCCGGTACGACCTCGTGGACGAGCCGCTCAGTCAGGGCCTCGCCGACGAGCGCGTCGCCACCGCGCTGCGGAACGCGCGGGCGATCCTGGTCTCCGACTACGGGCGTGGCATCGCCGAGCTCTGCCGTGACCTCCTGCGAGATCTCACCGTGCCGGTGATCTGGGACCCGCACCCACGCGGTGCCTTGCCCGCGCTCGGCTGCACGCTCGTCACACCGAGTGAGACCGAAGCCCGAATGTTGTGTGCCGAGCCGTGCAACACACCGGACAGGATCGCCTACGACCTGGTTCGCGACCTCGGCGCGGAGGCGGTGGCCGTCACTCTGGCCGAGAGGGGGACCGTGCTCGCCTGCCGGGGCGGCAGGCCCATTCGGATTCCGCCGCCCGCGCTCGTCACAGGGCGGGACTCCTGCGGAGCGGGCGACAGATTCGCCACCGCGGCGACGCTGGCCCTGGCAGAAGGCGCCTCCACCGAGGACGCGGTCGCGACGGCGGTTGGGGAGGCCACCCGGTTCGTCGAACAGGGGGGAGCGGCGGCGGTCCGGCTGCCCAGGTCCGCTCGGCGGCGCGGGCCGGTCGGCCCGCGGGAAGAGGCCCATCCGGCCTCCGGCCCGGAAAGTCTCGCGGGTGCGATCCCGCGGACGGCGGCCCTGGTCCGGGCCGCCGGGGGCAGGCTGATCGCGACGGGGGGCTGCTTCGACCTGCTGCACGCCGGCCATGTCAGCCTGCTGTGCCGGGCCAGGGCGCTGGGCGATGCGCTGATCGTCTGCGTCAACTCCGACGAGTCCGTCCGGCGTCTGAAGGGACCGGGCCGCCCCGTGGTGAGCGAGCGGGACCGGGTGGAGGTGTTGCGGGCGCTGGAGTGCGTGGACGCCGTGGCCGTCTTCGACGACGACACCCCCTGCGCGCTGATCGACCGCCTCCGCCCGGACGTGTGGGTGAAGGGCGGCGACTACACCGATCGCGAGCTGCCCGAGACCGAGGCGGTGTGGCGGGCCGGCGGAGAAGTCGTGATCTTGCCCAGCGTCCCCGGCCATTCCACGACCGGTCTCATCGCCGCGGCGCGAGCGGCTTCATGATCTGAAACTTTGCGACAGGAACTTCACCATGGTGGGAAACATTCTGATCACCGGTGGCGCGTCCGGTCTGGGGCGGGCGGTCGCGGTCGCGGTCGCCAAGGCGGGTGGCCGGCCCCTCGTCGTCGACGTCACCGCACCGGAAGCGGGCATCGACTACGTGTCGGCCGATGTCTCCGATCGTGAGCAGGTCGAGCGGGCCATGCGCGAGCTCGCCGAGCGGGCCGGCGGGCTCGATGGCGTCGTCACCGCGGCGGGCATCGACGCCTGCGGGGCCCTGTCCGACGTTCCCGCCCCGAATTGGGAGCGGGTGGTCCAGGTCAACCTACTCGGCACCGCTTCGATCGTCCGGGCAGCCCTGCCGTACCTGCGGCGCTCCGGAGGCCGGGTGGTGACCTGCGCGTCCACCCTGGGCCTGCGCGCGGTGAGCGACGCGACCGCCTACTGCGCGGCCAAGTTCGGCGTCGTCGGGTTCACCCGAGCCGCCCTAGCCCCAGGAAGCCTCAGCCTCGGGAAGGAAGCCGCCGTGAACGGAGGACGCACGAAGAGCGTCCTGAGGTCAGGCGTGCCGGAGCGGTTGTGATGGCGCCTGCCCTGATTGTGCTCCGTGGGCTCGGCCTCGGCGATCTGCTCACCGCGGTGCCCGCCCTGCGGGCACTACGGCGCGCCCACCCCGAGCACCGGATCGTGCTGGCCATGCCGGCGTCCCTTGCGGGCCTGGTGCCGCTGATCGACGCCGTCGATGAGTTCTCCACGGGCACCGGCCCGATCCGGGCCTGCTGGAAATCGGCGTCCGGGAAGTCCTCGACGCCGCGGGCAAGCTGTTGGAGGTGAGTGTGAGATGAGCACGCAACGGGTGGTGGTGACCGGCGGTGCCGGATTCCTCGGGTCCTATCTCTGCGAACGCCTACTGTCTGAGGGGGCGGAGGTGATCTGCATGGACAACTTCCTGACCGGTTCACCCCGCAACCTTGAGCATCTGCTTGGACGGTCCTCCCTCCGGTTGATCGAATGCGATCTCACAGGCTTCGTGCACGTACCCGGAGAAGTGGACCTGGTACTCCACTTCGCCTCCGCGGCCTCGCCCGCGGACTACCTCCGGCACCCGATCGAGACGCTCAAGGTGGGCAGTCTCGGCACGCTGCACGCCCTCGGCCTGGCCAAGGAGAAGGACGCCCGGTTCCTCCTGGCCTCCACCAGTGAGGTGTACGGTGATCCGCTGGAGCATCCGCAGCGGGAGACCTACTGGGGCAACGTCAACCCGGTGGGGCCGCGCAGCGTGTACGACGAGGCCAAGCGCTTCGCCGAATCGCTGACCACGGCCTACCGCAACTCTCACCGGGTCGACACCGCGATCGTGCGGATCTTCAACACCTACGGGCCGAGGATGCGGCCCCATGACGGCCGGGCCATCCCCACCTTCATCCGCCAATCCCTGCACGGCGAGCCGATCACCGTGACCGGCGACGGCAGCCAGACCCGCTCCATCTGCTACGTCGACGACACCGTCGAGGGAATTCTCGCCATGGCCCGCAGCGGACTCCAGGGTCCCATCAACATCGGCAACCCCACAGAACTCACCATGCTCGGCCTCGCCGAAAAGATCCGCGACCTGGCAGGCTCCAGCTCGCCCATCCGCTTCATCGACCGGCCGGTGGACGATCCCGCCGTCCGCCGTCCCGACACCTCTCAGGCCGCCGAACGGCTCGGCTGGCAGCCTCGAGTGGATGCGCTCAGCGGGCTCCGCCGTACCATCGACTGGTTCGCCAGAGAACTCCAGGGTCATCGTGAAAGTGCGGACGTGAGCCTTTGAACCCGTTCTCGCGCGTAACGGTGGTGGTGGCCACCCAGAACCGCCGCCACGACCTGGAACACTCGCTGCCGCACCACGAGTGCCCGGTCATCCTGCTCGACAACGGTTCCACCGACGGTACCCTAGCCCTCGTTCGGCAACGGTTCCCGCATTTTCAGGTCGTCGAGCTGGGGTGCAACCGCGGCGCGCCGGCCCGCAACCTCGGCGTGTGGCTCGCACAGACGCCCTATGTCGCCTTCGCCGACGACGACTCCTGGTGGGAGACCGGCGCGCTCGGACGCGCCGCCGACGTGCTCGACGCGCACCCTCGCCTGGCGGTGCTGGCAGCGCGCATGCTGGTAGGTTCCGAGGAGCGCCTGGATCCAATATGCGCAGACATGGCCGAATCACCCCTCGCTGCCGAACCGGATCTCCCGGGCCCGGCAATCCTGGGGTTCCTGGCATGCGGAGTCGTGGTGCGCCGGGAGGCATATCTGGCCGTCGGCGGTTTCGACGACATCATCTTCTTCCTCGGAGAGGAAGAGCGCCTCGCGTTGGACCTGGCCGCGGCCGGCTGGGGGCTGGCCTATGTCGAGGACGTCATCGCCCATCACCATCCCTCGACGTCTCACGAACCGCGAGGGCGGCAGGACCTCGCCATCCGTAACGCGGTGCTCAACGCCGTCCTGCGCCGGCCGTGGCCGGTGGTGGCGCACGAGGTGTTCGCCGCCGCGCGCGACGGTCCGGCCGGATGGCAGGGACTGGGGGGCGTCCTGCGAAGACTGCCCCGGGCGCTGGTGTGCCGCCGCACCCTCTCACCGCCCGTAGAAGCGGCGCGAAGATCGCTGGATACCTCCAGACCGTGAAGAGACTCGTGAAATCGCCCTGCCGGCCTGTGCCGAGGACCAAGGGCGCCCGACTCAGTGATCGGCGCCGTCTCCTCTCTGCCGGAAAGGGCCCTCACCTGCCGATTCAGGTACCGAATCAGGGGTATGGCGTAGCGCTACTGCCGGCCGCCGATGGCGCGGGCGCAGGGAGGTCCGTACCTGGCGACGGCTCAGGGCCTGCGGCTGGTGGACACCGATCACTCGCTCAAGGCCGGCCCCGGGGGCCGGTGCTGCCGCAGGATCATCACCTGCGCGAGAAGATCATGTATTTCGACCATGAGCGCATACCCGAGCGCGTAGTGCACGTCCGGGGAGCCGCCGCGCACGGCGTCTTTCGCGCGTACGGCACGGCCGCGGCCCTGACCAGGGCGGGGTTCCTCGCCAAGGACGCCAGTGCCGGGGTCGCGGGGGTCGGCCGACACGGTGCGCGACACGCGTGGCTTCGCGATGAAGTTCTACACCAGCGAGGGCGTCTTCGACCTCGTGGGTAATAACATCCCGGTGTTCTTCATCCAGGACGCTATTAGGGCGTGTCCCGTGGATCATCTGTCCTGTGCTGACATAATTTGTCCGGTGCGTTTGTGGACGGTCCAGCATCGAATGGTTCTCAAGTCGCTGGAGGATAGCGGTGAATTGGTTGGGGACTGGGCCAGGGTGCTGAGCCACTCA
>NZ_JALLPO010000081.1 GCF_023276435.1 Sphaerisporangium perillae | reverse complement strand
CCAAGCCCGGATCACCCTGTACGCGCCGGCCGAGACCGCCGCCGAACGGATCCCGCCCACCGTCGGTGTCATCGAGGCCGTCGACCCGCACAGCTGCCTTCTCCATACCGGATCCAACTCACTCGACGAACTCGCCATCTACGTCGCACTGTTCGGCTTCCGCTTCCGGATACACCAGCCACCCGAACTGATCGCACACATCCGAGACCTCACCGCCCGACTCACCGACGCCATCGACTGACTTCCCGTTCGCGCCACCCGATCATGCCGGTGTCCACGACGTTCGCACCATGCTTGATCAACACGAGTTGGTGCAGTCAACTGAACATCCCCGGGCCGGTGGTGATCCGGGCCGGGGATGCGTGCCTTCGGCAGTGTTCTAGACGGTCGCGGCAGCGGAGAGTAGGGCGCGATGGGTGAGGACGCGGGCGAGGTGCCGGCGGTAGTCGGGGGTGGCGTGCAGGTCGCCCGTGGGGGAGGTGCCCTCGGCCGCCGCGGCGGCAGCCTCCCGGAGCGCGGCCCCGGTGCTGTTGCCGGCGTGCCGCCCGGAGCCGTTCGCGCCGCCGGCGGTGCCCGAGCCGTTCGCCGCCGAGCCGCCGTACGGGGCGAGGGAACCGTTCAGCTCGATCCCTGCCGCCGCCGATTCGACCTGGGTGGCGCGTACGGGCGTGGGGCCCATGTTGGTCAGGCCCACGCGGGCCTCCTCGACGCGGCGGCCCGTGCCACCGGGGTCGCCGGAGAGGCGCACGGCCGCCGCGACGCCGACGATCGCCCACGACTGTGCGGTCCGGTGGAACTTCTCGTAGTGGAAGCCCCAGCCCACGCCCAGCTTGGGCACCCGGACCGCGGCGAGGATCTCGCCCGGTTCCAGCGCCGTCTCCAGGTAGTCCAGGAAGAAGTCCCGGGCCGCCACCACCCGCTCGCCCGACGCGGAGTGGACCACGAACTCCATGTCGAGCGCCAGCGCCACGGCCGGCAGGTCACCGGCCGGATCCCCGTGGGCGAGGGAGCCGCCGAACGTGCCGCGGTGCCTTACGGCGGGATCGGCCACGGTCGCGGTGGCGAGCGCGACCAGCGGGCACTCGGCGTTCACGATCGGCGAGCGGACCACTTCGTCGTGCGTGGTGGTGGCGCCGATGGTGATGTGGCCGTCCTCGTCGCGGATGCCGTGCAGTTCGGCCAGGCGGCCGACGTCGACCAGCACGCTCGGGTAGGCCAGCCGCAACCGGAGCAGCGGCAGCAGGGACTGCCCCCCGGAGAGCACCTTGGCCTCCTCCCCGGCGTCGGCGAGCACCGACACCGCCTCGCTCAGCGATGAGGGCCGGACGTAGTCGAAGGTCGCGGGGATCATCTGGCACCTCCCTCGTGGTCGCAGGTCGCCGGGTTCATGCGGTGCCTCCCTGTACTGCTCGCCAGATCCGTTCGGGGGTGCACGGCATCGTCACGTCGTTCACCCCGTACGGCCGGAGCGCGTCGACGATCGCGTTGACCACGGCGGGCGTCGAGGCGATCGTCCCGGCCTCGCCGACGCCCTTGACGCCGAGCGGGTTGCTGGTGGCCGGCGTCTCGGTCCTGTCGGTGACGAAGTCGGGCAGGTCGGCCGCCGACGGCAGCAGGTAGTCGGCCATCGTGGTCGTGAGCAGGTTGCCCTCGGAGTCGTAGACGGCCTCCTCGTACAGCGCCTGCGCGATGCCCTGGGCGAGGCCGCCGTGGACCTGCCCCTCGACGATCATCGGGTTGACCACCTTGCCGATGTCGTCGACCGCCACGTACGACCTGATCTTCGCGGCGCCGGTCTCGGTGTCCACCTCGATGGCGCACAGGTGCGTCCCGTGCGGGAACGAGAAGTTGCCGGGGTCGAACGTCGCGTCGGAGTCCAGGCTGGCCTCGACGCCGTCGGGGAGGTTGTGCGCGGCGAACGCCGCCAGCGCCACCTCCTGGATGGTCGTGCCCGCCTCGGTGCCGCGCACTTTGAACGTGCCGCCGTCGAACTCGATGTCGTCGGCGGAGGCCTCCAGCAGGTGGGCGGCGATGTTCTTGGCCTTGTCCTTCACCTTGTCGCAGGCCTGCAGCACGGCGATGCCGCCCACCGCCAGCGAGCGCGAGCCGTAGGTGTCCATGCCCTTGTGGGCGATCGCCGTGTCACCGTGCAGCACCGCGACGTCGTCGAACGGGACGCCGAGGGCGTCGGCGACGATCTGGCTCCAAGCCGTCTCGTGGCCCTGCCCGTGCGGGGTGGAGCCGGTGACGACCTCCACCTTGCCGGTGGGCAGCATGCGCACCGACGCGTGCTCCCAGCCGCCGGCGCCGTAGCTGAGCGAGCCGAGCACGCGGCTGGGCGCGAGGCCGCACATCTCGGTGAAGGTGGAGACGCCGATGCCGAGCTGCACCGGGTCGCCGCGGTCGCGCCGGTCGGCCTGTTCGGCTCGCAGCTTGTCGTAGCCGAACAGGGCGAGCGCCCTGTCGGTCGCCGCCTCGTAGTTGCCCGAGTCGTAGGTGAGGTTGGAGATCGTCGTGTACGGGAACTCCTCGTGGGCGATCCAGTTGCGCCGCCGCACCTCGATCGGGTCGAGGGACAGCTCGGCGGCCAGCTCGTCCATGAGCCGCTCGATCGCGAACGTCGCCTCCGGCCGGCCCGCGCCGCGGTAGGCGTCGGTCGGCATCTTGGTGGTGAACACGCCCGTGCACATGAAGTCGTAGGCGTCCATCTTGTAGATGCCGTTGAACATGAACGCGCCCAGGATCGGGATGCCGGGGGTGACCAGCATGAGGTACGCGCCCATGTCGGCGAGCAGGTCCACCTTCAGGCCGCGGAGGCGCCCGTCGGCGTCGGCGGCCAGGGAGAGGCGCTGGAGCTGGTCGCGGCCGTGGTGGACGGTCAGGTTGCCCTCCGAGCGTGACTCGGTCCACTTGACCGGCTTGCCGAGGCGCCTCGTCAGCAGGAGCAGTAGCACCTCCTCGGCGGTGACCTGGAGCTTGGAGCCGAAGCCGCCGCCCACGTCCGGGGCCACCACGCGCAGCTTGTGCTCGGGGATGCCGGTGACCTGCGCCAGCATGATCCGCAGGACGTGCGGGATCTGGGTGGAGGAGTGCAGGGTGAAGGAGTCGCCGTCGGTCTGGGCCACCACGGCCCGCGGCTCCATGGCCGAGGGGATGAGCCGCTGCTGGACGAAGGTCCGCTCGATCACCACGGGGGCGTCGCGGAACGCCGCGTCCAGGTCGCCCGCCGAGAACGTCCAGGTGAACGCCTTGTTCCCCGCATCATGGACCGTGGGGCCGCCTTCCTCGAGCGCCTCGGTCATGTCGAGCACGGCGGGCAGCGGCTCGTAGTCGATCTCGATGGCCTCCAGCGCGTCGCTCGCCTTGTACCGGTCGGTGGCGACGACGCAGGCCACCGCCTCGCCCGCGTACCGCACCTCCGTGACGGCCATCGGGGGGTGCTCGGGGATGACGATGTCCTCGCTGACCGGCCAGGCGCACGGCAGGCTGCCCTGCTCGGCCGCGAAGTCCTGGCCGCTGAAGGCCGCCACGACCCCCGGCATGCTGAGCGCCGCGGAGACGTCCACGCGGGTGACGCGGGCGTGCGCCATCGGGCTGCGCAGGAACGCCACGTGGAGCATGCCGGGCAGCTGGATGTTGTCGGTCCACTGGGTGCGTCCGGTGATCAGCCGGGCGTCCTCCTTGCGCTTGCGCGCCGCGCCCACCTCGTGCCTGCCGGGAGCGGGCTCGCTGAGCATGTCGTTGTCGGCGATCTGCTTGGCCACGAATCCGGCGTCGAGCTCCTCGGTCATATGCCGCTCACCACTTCCGGGCTGCTCATGCTCTGCGCGCCTCGCCGTACGGCGCGGACGATGTTGCAGTAGCCGGTGCACCGGCAGAGGTTGCCCTCCAGGCCGTGGCGGATCGCCTCGTCGGAGGGGTCGGGGTCGTCCTTCAGCAGGTCGATCGCGGCCATGATCATGCCGGGGGTGCAGTAGCCGCACTGGAGGGCGTGCTCCTGGTGGAAGGCCTCCTGCATCGGGTGCCGGCCGTCGACCCCGGACAGGCCCTCGATGGTGACGACGTCACTGCCGTCCGCCTGTACGGCGAGGACCGAGCAGCTCTTCACGCTCCTGCCGTCGAGTATGACCGTGCAGGCGCCGCAGTTACCGGTGTCGCAGCCGATCGGTGTGCCGGTCTTTCCCAGCCGGTCGCGCAGGAGGTGGACAAGGAGCAGGCGTGGCTCCACCTCCTCCTCGTATGTGACGCCGTCGACGGTGAGGCTGATACGGGTCATTGGTCCTCCAAGCGCGCTGGCGGTGGATCTATTGCCGTGCGCTTACCAGTGCCGACCTCGCTGGAGGTGTCCCGGAGGAGGGTGACGGTGAGGTGGCGAGCGCACTAACGGTGAGGAGTGGATGGAGTGAGAACCGACAAATGCGAAAGTACGCCCCTGATCTGCGGGGTCAACCCCCGAGACGGCAAAACACCCGTCGGCTTCCATGACACGCCACCCTTGCGCGTCGCCCGTTCGTCCGCGCCCTACGCCAAGGGGAAGGGGCGGCCGAGGTCGGAGGGAGTACGGGGACCGAAGATCCGGCGGTCCTCCTCTGTGATCGCCAGGTCGTTGATGCTCGCCTCGCGGCGGCGCATCAGACCCTCGCCGTCGAACTCCCACAGCTCGTTGCCGTAGCTGCGCCACCACTGTCCGTTCGCGTCCCGGCACTCGTACTGGAACCGCACGGCGATGCGGTCGCCGGTGAACGACCACAGCTCCTTGCGCAGCGCGTAGTCCAGCTCCCTGGCCCACTTGCGGGTCAGGAACTCGACGATCTCCTCGCGTCCGGTCACGAACTCCGACCGGTTGCGCCAGACCGAGTCAGGCGTGTAGGCGAGCGCCACGCGATGTGGATCGCGGGTGTTCCAGGCGTCCTCCGCGGCCTGGACCTTGGCTCGCGCGGTCTCCTCGGTGAACGGCGGTGTCAACGGAGCCATCACGCATCCTTCCTGTGCGGGACGCCGGTGCCGGCCGGGCACGCTCTGGCATCGCCCGTACGGGCTCAGGCGTCGGTGGTGCGAGAGGACGAAGATCCCTCGGGAGCGGCCACCGGCGGATTGAACGGCGAGCGCTCGACGAACCGCCAGGGGGATGGGATCTCGCCCGCCATCTCCACGACCTCCTCCAACTCGAACCCGGCCTCGTCGCCGTCGAAGGCGGCCCGGCCGGTGAGACGCAGCCCACGACCACTCTCCCAGTCGAGGAAGAGCAGGCCGCAGGAGGGGTTGAGCAGCAGGTTCCCCAGCGTCATGAACATCAGGTTCCCCGGGTACTCCGGCCAGGCGAGCCGCCGCTCGTCGATGACCTGGACGAATCCGGGGGCGCCTCCCCGATGGGAGGCGTCGGAGCCCTGCCCGTCCACGTGCGTGGCGATGAAGAACGTGTCCGCCGCGCGGATCCAGTCACGCTGTGCGGGCGTCAGCGCCTGGCCTGTACTGATCCGCGTGGCCGATCCGGTGGAGCCGAACGCGGGCTCCCGCTTCTGGATGTACTTCGGGCAGTTGGAGTACACCTGCTCGGTGCGGACGATCAGGCGGTCCCCCTCGCGGTGCGCCCGGCCGTTCGCGCGCATGCGGCGGCGCGTCGCGGGCTCGATGGCGATGATCCCGATGTCGCGGCCGTCCTCGTCATCGCCGCCGTCGTACAGCCCGGCGACGGGCCCGGCGGGCAGGGCGTCGATGGCGATGTGCCGCTCGTCCAGCGGGTCGGCGAAGCCCTCCGGCCCGGTGAGGGCGGTCGCCCAGACCCGCCCCCGCCGGTCCGGGCTCGCGATCACGAGCATGCGCTGGGCCCGCAGGAAGTCGGCCGCAACGTCGGGGATCACGGCCCGGGTCCGTGCCGACCCCAAGGGCTTCGTGATCCCGGCCCGGCGCTGGAGCAGCAGCTCGCCGGGGTGCTCCATTAGAAGAACCCGCAGGTGGGGGCCCCCGCCGCGGGGGCCTTGAGGTCCTCGGCGCCGGTCGGGGCGGAGATCTCCACGCGGATGCCGTCAGGGTCCTCGAAGAACACGCCGCCGGACTGCCTGCCTTCCCCGTGCGAGACGAGCCCGTCGTAGGCGAACCGGACGCCGATCTCCTGGAGGGTGGCCTCGGCCTCGCGTACCGCGTCCATGTCCGGGACCTGGAAGGCGAGGTGGTGCAGGCCCGGTGACGCCGTCGCGAAGCGGCCCTCGCTCTGCTGCCAGAGCGTCAGGACCGTACCGCCGTCGTATCCGAGCGTGGCGTACCGCCGGTCGCCTTCGGTCGACTCCTTGAGCAGGTCGAACCCGAAGACGTGCAGGTAGAACCGCTTGCTGCGATCGAGGTCGGTCACGTTGAGACCCACATGCCCGATCTTGAAGCTCATCTGCTCACCCTTTCGCCGGCACCTGTCTAACGGAAGAAGGAGGCAATTCCCGTTAGAGTATGCCACCGACCCTAACCTAACGGAAGTCAAGGATTCAACCCGTTAGAAGCCGGACCCTGGTACCGGCTCCACCCCCGGTGGTCCGCCGTACGACGGCGCCGGCCGGGAGGGTGAGGTGGCCGGGCGAGGTGGGTTTCGGTGGGGGGTCAGTCAGGGGTGGGGGCGTGGTGGTGGTGGTGGTAGTGGCGGGCGGCGCGGGCGCGGTTGCCGCACTTGACCGAGCACCACTCCTGGCGGGCGTGCTCCTTGAGGAAGTAGATGACGCAGCGCGGCGCCGGGCAGGCCCTCAGGTGAACGCGGTCGGGGCCGGCGAGGAAGTCGATCGTCGCCGTGGCGAGCCTGGCGCACAGCAACGCCGGCTCGCCGGCCTCGATCGCCGGGGTGCTCGTTGCGAGGGGGACGCCGGTCGCCGGCCAGTCGAGCCGCCGGACCAGCGGCACGGCCCCGGCCGCCGCGTTCACCGCCGCGAGCGCCTCGGTGAACTCCGGCAGGCGCGCGGCGTCCGCAGAGCTCGGCTCACCGGGGGCCACGGCCCTGGCGAACAGCGCCCGTACCGCCTGGCGGAGTGCGACGACCTGCTCGCGAAGGGCATCGGTCGCGGTGAAGCGGGCGGGGTCCGCCACCCCGAGGTCGCCGGCGTTGTCCCGGACCCATGCGGTCAGGCCGCCGGTGTCGGCGAGGGCGTCGGAGACGCCGGCGCGACTCGCGCGGATGGTCCTGGTGAAGCGCAAGGCCAGCGGGTCGGACATCGCTCCAGTCTAACGAGGATCGGGCCCGATTCCGTTAGAAGCAGGCTGAGGATGATTCGCCGGCGGCGGTCAGCGTTTGCGGGTGGCTTTGGCGATGATGCCGACGAAGCCGGCGAAGCCGAGGCCGAAGATGAGGATCGGTGCCATGACCATCACGTCGGGCGCGGGCGGGGTCAGGTAGCGGATGCCGACGCCGATGAACAGCAGTCCGGCGAGCAGCGACAGCCAGTCGGTCTTATGCCGCACGGTGCACCTCCACGTCTCCGATGCCGGCCTTGACGTGCAGTTCGATGACCGGGACGGATCCCGACGGCTTGACGTCGGGTTCCAGGACCTTGTCGTGGTGGACGTCGGCTCCGCCCTGCACCGTGTGCTCGATCTTCACGTCGCCCAGCCTGGTGTAGCCGAACACCTCCACGCGGGCCGTTCGCGGCACGATGATCTTGAGTTCGCCGATGGACACGGAGGCGTCGAAGCGGGTGCGCGACCCCGGGAGGAGCTTGGTGCTCCGCAGGTCCAGCGTGCCGTCGCCGATGCCCACCGAGTAGGTGCGGACCGCCTGCGAGCTGTCGACCGGCTCCCAGGTGTAGCTGCCGATCTTCTTAGGAATACCGTTCATGGTCGATCCCGCCACGAGGAGAAGGGCCACGATCGTGCCGGTCGCGACCAGCCCCGCGCCCCGGCCGAACCAGGTCGCGACGAGGAGCCCCGCGCCGATCGTGATGAGCACCACCCCGCCGACCACCGGCAGGTTGAACGTAGTGGACGACGACTGCGCGGCAACCATGATCCCTCCGACCATGAACGCGATGAAGACCGTGAGCGCGCCGATGAACGACTTCGGCCGGTCGGGCCGTGCCGGGCGGGTGCCGCCCCTCTTGTCGTAGCCCCAGTACTGCGGCTCGTACGGTGGGTGCGCGTCGTGCGGACGGTAGGGGCCTCGCGGGGCGAACGGCTCACCGGAGGAGTCGAAGCCGCCGCCCCCGAACCGTCCGGTCCCGTAGCGGGGAGCGACCGGAGCGCCCGCGGCCCCGTAGCCGGGCCGTCCGTAGCCGGAAGACGCGGGAGAGGTGGAAGAGGTGGAGGGGGCGTCCTGGTGGGCGGCGCGTGCCTCCCGGGCCAGGTCCGCGAGCCGCCGGTACTCGGTGCCCGCGCCCGAGACGGCGTCCGCTGGTGGCGCCTCGGTGTGCGTCACGTCGGCCCGGTCCTGCGGGGGAGCGCCGGCGGGTGAGGCTGCGGTGGGAACACCGGTCGGGGCCGCGGACGGAGCACCGGTCGGGGCCGCGGTGGGAGCACCGGCCGGGGGCGTGGAAGGAACGCAGGTCGGGGCCGCGGCAGGCGGCGCGGAGGACGGCGGGGCGGGGGGCGACGAGGGGAAAGACGCGCTCGTGGGAGGCGGGGAGAAGCGCCCGCCGGAAGGGAAGGGCACGCCGGCGGGAGGAGCCGAGGAGAACGGCGGGGCCGCAGGAGGGAACGGGCGGGCGCCGAACGGCTCGCCGGCCCAGTGGTCGGGGACCGGCCGGGTGCCCCGCCTGCCCTTGATCCGCTCCGGCAGCGATCTGGTCAGAGCCAGCAGGTCGACGCCTTGGGAGTGCGCCGCGAGCAGGGCGATCGCGAGCAGCGTGCCCACGACGACCGTGGCGGTGCTGATGCCGTCGGCCGCGAGGTTGATGATCAGGCCGAGGCCGAAGATCGCCGCCAGCAGCGCCATCACGGTCTCCGCGTCGAAGACCCTGCGGCTCCACTGCTCGGCGTATCCGGGGCCGCCGTTCGTGTTTCTCATCAGCAGGAACGCGGCGATGTACAACATGATGCCGATGCCGGATCCGACGACCAGGACGGCGAAGCCCACGCGGAAGATCACTGGATCCATCCCCGTGTAGCGGCCGAGGCCGGCGCACACGCCCGTGAGCATGCGTCCCTCGTCACTACGCTTGAGCACGCGCTCCTCGTTCACGGGTGCGAAGTTACCTGGCTCCAGCGTCGGGTCCGGACTACGTGCTTCGGTCATGGCTCCATCGTGGCCGCGCGCCGGCCCCGCCCGCCATCCGGGAGGACCCTGACTCGTCCCCGAGCACTCAGGGCAGGAGTCAGGGAGCGCCCTGATGCACTTTTGTCCCTGCACGTGTGACGATGCTCGAGAGATGTCTGAGACCCCCACCATTCCCGAGGCCTACCCCCGCCTGGTCCGCCCGCTGCGCGGCCGGCTCGTCGCGGGCGTCGCCCAGGGTGCCGCCGCCCAGCTGAGGCTCGACCCGGTCGTGCTGAGGCTCGCTTTCGTGCTGCTCACCGTCCTGGACGGGCTCGGTCTCCTCGCGTACGCCGCGCTGTGGCTGTTCACTTCGAACGAGCAGAGCGAAGGGGAGCCGCCCGGTCGCGACTGGGGCCAGATCGCCGCGTACGCCGTGCTCGGCATGGCGCTGACAGCGTTCGGCTGGCTGACCGGCGCGTCCACCGGGGGCATCGGCACCTGGTCGATCGCGCTGGGCGGCATTGGCACGCTGATCCTCTGGCAGCAGGCCGAACCCGACCGCCGCCAGCGCTGGATGACCGGCGCGGTGCGGCAGGTGCGGCGATCGTGGGTCCGCGCGGGCATCGGCCTGCTGCTGATCGTGACCGGCGCCACCGGCTTCCTCGCGTCCCAGGGCCAGCTGAACCAGGTCCCTCCTCAACTGTTGTTCACCGGTGTCGTGGCCGGCGGGATGGTGCTGATCGCGGCGCCCTGGCTGGCGGCCCTGTGGAAGGAGCTCCAGAAGGAGCGCCGTGAGCGCATCCGCCAGGAGGAGCGCGCCGAGATGGCCGCGCACGTCCACGACTCGGTGCTGCACACGCTGACGCTGATCCAGCGCAACGCGAACGACCCGTTCGAGGTGACCCGCCTGGCGCGGTCGCAGGAGCGCGAGCTGCGCAACTGGCTCTACCAGCCCAAGGCCGACGCCGACGCCACCATGGCGGCCGCGGTGCGCCGGGTGGCGGCGGAGATCGAGGACGAGCACGGCGTCCCGATCGAGATCGTCTGCGTGGGCGACTGCGATCTGCACGACGGGCTGCGGGCCATGTTGCAGGCGGTGCGGCAGGCGATGGTCAACGCGGCGAAGTACGCCGAGGCTCCGGTGATCTCCGTCTACACGGAGGTGGAGCCCGAGGAGGTCACCGTGTTCGTCAGGGACCGCGGCAAGGGTTTCAATATGGACGAGGTTCCCGACGACCGCATGGGCATCCGCCAGTCGATCATCGGCCGGATGGAGCGCCACGGCGGGAGCGCCCGGGTCAAGACCGAGCCGGGCGAGGGGACCGAAGTGATGCTGACGATGAAGCGGGAGCAGTCGTGATCCACGAACCGCCCCGATGCGTGAGGGAGCCGTGAACATGGTCAAGGTACTGATCGTCGACGACCACCGGCTCTTCCGGTCGGGAGTGCGGGCCGAGCTCGGCCCGCAGATCGAGGTGGTCGGCGAGGCCGAGGACGTCGAGTCCGCGGTCACCGCCATCGAGTCCCTCAAGCCCGACGTGGTCCTGCTCGACGTCCACATGCCCGGCGGGGGAGGCCAGGAGGTGCTGCGCCGGGTGCTCGGCTCGGGGTCGGCCGTCCGCTTCCTCGCGCTGTCGGTCTCCGACGCGGCCGAGGACGTGATCGGCGTCATCCGCGGCGGGGCCCGGGGGTATGTCACCAAGACCATCAGCGGCAGGGAGCTGACCGACGCGATCGTCCGGGTGTCGGACGGTGACGCGGTGTTCTCGCCGCGCCTGGCCGGCTTCGTCCTGGACGCCTTCGCCTCGACCGAGGCGCCGTCCATCGACCCCGAGCTGGACTCGCTGACGACCCGCGAGCGCGAGGTGCTGAGGCTGATCGCGCGGGGGTACGCCTACAAGGAGATCGCGAAGGAGCTGTTCATCTCGGTGAAGACGGTCGAGACCCACGTCTCCTCCGTCCTGCGCAAGCTTCAGCTCTCCAACCGCCACGAGCTGTCTCGCTGGGCGACCGCTCGCCGGCTCGTGTGATTCACCGCGCGAGAGCGTGACCGGTCGGCCAGGATGGTCGTGTGACCCCTCGCACAGTCCTGACGCTCGTGCTCGCGGCCGTGCTCGCCACGAGCTGCTCGTCCGTGGCGTTCTGGAAGGACCAGTTCTCCGCGCCCAGCTCACCGGCCCAGCCCGACCAGCCGGCCCAGCCGGCCCAGCCGTCCAAGGCTCTCGGGCAGACGTTCGAGGAGGACGTCCAGCTCGCGCGCACCCTTGTCGAGCGTTACTGGCAGCAGAGGTTCCAGGCCGCCGGTCGCAGTTACCGCCCGCTGCAGAAGTTCGTGGCGTACAGCGGCACCGGCGGGCCCGACTGCGGCGGCCAGCCCGCCGTGCCGGAGAACGCCTTCTACTGCCCCGTCGGGCACTTCATCGCCTACGACGAGGCGTGGATGCGCGGCCTGTACGAGGAGAAGGGGGATGGCGCGGTCTACGTGATCATCCCGCACGAGATCGGGCACGCCATCCAGGCCCAGCTCATGAGCGACTTCAGCCTCAACGTCCAGCGCGAGCTGCAGGCCGACTGCTACGCCGGGGGCGCCCTGCAGGGCCTCATCAAGGACCAGCGGCTGGAGGCCGAGAACGGCGACGACGAGGAGTTGCTCGCCAACCTCGCGGCGGCGGGAGACCCCACCGAGGCGTGGTGGCGGGAGGACGCGCACGGCACCCCCGCCCAGCGCCAGCAGTCCTTCGCCAAGGGCTTCAACCAAGGCGTCGACGCCTGCTGATGTACGCCGAGATGGGGAGCGCCACGACCGTCGACTACATCGTCAGGCGGATGTGCCGCCGGGGCACGGCCCGTAACGTGGCGGTGTCGACGCAGGCCAGGGAGGTGGTCATGGGCACGGAAGCCGTCCGCGAGGCGGACTGGGCGTCCCGGGGGTCCTGCCGTACGTCCGATCCCGAGCTGTTCTTCCCCGATGCCCCTTCTCCTGAGCGCGAGGCGCGGGCGAAGGCCATCTGCGCCACCTGCCCGGTGATCGCGGAGTGCCGGGCGTACGCCGTGCGCGCGGGGGAGTCCGAGGGCATCTGGGGAGGGCTGACCACGGCCGAACGCCGCCGCCTGCGGTTCCCGCCCGGCTGGAGGCAGCGGGCCGCCTCGTGACCACCGATTCCGGACGGGTCTGGCCGGTGCTGGTGCCGGCCGTCGCCATGCTCGTGGCGGCCAACGTGCTCAACAACCGCATCGCGCGGCGCCTCGCGCCCGTGACGTCGCTGGCCACGGCCGGCGCGCTCGTGGCGCTCGGCCGGCGTTCCGGGCTGGCCTGGTCGGAGATGGGCTTCGCGGACGGGCGGCGGGGGGCGAAGATCGGCGGGGCGCTGGCGGCGGCGGTGGCCGCGGTGTATGCCGGAGGCATCCTGCCGGCCTCGACGCGGCGCTTCTTCCGCGACGAGCGGGCCCTCGCCCTCTCGCGTGCCCGCCTGCTGGAGGAGGCGCTGGTGCAGGTGCCGCTGGGCACGGTGCTGCTGGAGGAGGTCGCGTTCAGGGGCGTGCTTCCCGCGGTGCTGCGCCGCTGGCACGGGCCGGGCGTCGCCGTCGCGGGCTCGTCGGCGCTCTTCGGGCTCTGGCACGTCCTGCCGGCACTCGACATGGCCTCGGCCAACCCGGCCCTCAGCGGCCTCGCGCGAAACGACACGACGGAGCGGCCGGCGGACGCCGGTACGACGGCGCCGCCGGCCGGGGGCGGGGCGCTGCGCCTGGTGGTGGCGTCCGTGATCTCCACCGGCGTGGCCGGGGTGCTCTTCCACGAGCTGCGCCGTCGCGGGGGGCTCGCGGCGCCGTCCCTGCTGCACCTGGCCACCAACTCGCTGGGGTACGCCGCCGCCCGCGCCGCGAGAAGGCTCGACCGGCGGTCTCCGGCCGAGCCCGGTCCGGCCGCTCAGGCGCTCGGGACCACCTGGAAGCCCTCGGCGTAGGTGCCTTCGGGGAGGCCGGCGGCGCCGGCGTTCCTGCCGAGGAAGCCCTTGACGAAGTCCTCGAGGGTGTCCATGTGGGCCGTCTGGCTGACGTGGGCCCGCAGTGCCGCGAGCTTGCGGTCGAGCGTGGCGGTGACGTCCACATAGTGGTTGTTCGCCATGCCGCCCGTCAGCCACACCTCGCGCACCGTCCACGCCTCCAGCCCTTCCTCGGTGAGCAGCTCCGGGAAGGCGTACGGGTTGCGGGCGTCGGGGTAGACCGCGTCCAGCGTCGCGCCGCCGACGGCACGGTGGTCGGGGTGGCTCGGGCCCATGCGCGCGTAGTTGCGTTCGGGGCTCGAGGTGATCACCCGGTCGGGGCGCACCTGGCGGATCACCCGGGCGATGTCACGGCGCAGCGTCAGGGTCGGCTCCACGGTGCCGTCCTTGTATCCGAGGAAGCGCACGTCCTCCACGCCGACCAGCTTGGCGGCCTCGGTCTGCTCGGCGCGCCGCAGCGCGGCCATGCCGCCGTTGTCGAGCGCGCGGTCGAAACCCCCTGCGTCGCCGTCGGTGACGATGCAGTACACGACCCGAATACCCTTGTCGGTGAACGTCGCGATGGTGCCCGCCGCGCCGAAGTCCACGTCGTCGGGGTGAGCGGTCACCACCAGAGCCGTGCCGATGTCGGCGTCCGCAAGTACGGTCACGATCGTCCTCCTAGGTCTGCTGGGCGCTGAACAATTGGCATTGTCTCGATATTTCCGACCACGGGCGTCGGCTCCCCCGCCGGTAGGGCAGGGTGCGCGTCCGATCCCGCGGCCGGGACGGAGCCGGAGCCGTGGCCGGAGTGGAGCCGAAGAGGCGCCCATTGTCGGTGGGCGGCCATAATCTAGGGGCGTGTCGACCCGAGCCGTGAACCCCACTGTTGATCATCCTCTGCTCGACGGGCTCAACCCGCAGCAGCGGGAGGCCGTCGTCCATGAGGGCAGCCCGCTCCTCATCGTCGCGGGCGCGGGCTCGGGCAAGACACGGGTGCTCACCCACCGCATCGCCTACCTGCTGTCCGAGCGCGGCGCGCAGCCCCAGGAGATCCTGGCGATCACCTTCACCAACAAGGCCGCCAGGGAGATGAAGGAGCGGGTCGACCGGCTCATCGGCCCGAGGTCGAAGGCCATGTGGGTGATGACCTTCCACAGCGCCTGCGTCCGCATCCTGCGCCGTGAGGCCAAGCGGCTGGGCTTCACGTCGAGCTTCTCGATCTACGACCAGGCCGACTCCCAGCGGCTGATGGCGATGGTCTGCCGCGAGCTCGACCTCGACCCCAAGCGCTACCCGCCGCGCTCGTTCTCCGCGCAGGTCAGCAACCTCAAGAACGAGCTGATCGACTACGAGACGGCGGCGGGCAAGGCCCAGACGCACCTGGAGCGCACCCTCGCCGAGGCCTACGCCGGCTACCAGCGCAGGCTCACCGAGGCCGGCGCGATGGACTTCGACGACATCATCATGCTGACGGTCACCCTGTTCCAGCTCTTCCCCGATGTGGCCGAGCACTACAGGCGCCGCTTCCGCCACGTGATGGTCGACGAGTACCAGGACACCAACCACGCGCAGTACATCCTGATCAGGGAGCTCGTCGGGCAGCCCGAGCTGCGCACCGCCGACGGCGACCTCGTGCGCGAGGCCGCGGTGGAGCCGGCCGAGCTGTGCGTGGTGGGCGACGCCGACCAGTCGATCTACGCCTTCCGCGGCGCGACCATCCGCAACATCCTGGAGTTCGAGCGCGACTATCCGAGCGCCCGGACGATCCTGCTGGAGCAGAACTACCGCTCCACCCAGACGATCCTGTCGGCGGCCAACGCGGTGATCTCGCGCAACGAGAGCCGCAAGCCGAAGAACCTCTGGTCCGACCAGGGCGCCGGGCCCAAGATCATCGGCTATGTGGCCGACAACGAGCACGACGAGGCCATGTTCGTCGCGCAGGAGGTCGACCGGCTCTCCGACGAGGAGGGCGTGACGCCCGGCCAGGTGGCCGTCTTCTACCGCACCAACGCCGCCTCCCGCGTGTTCGAGGAGATCTTCATCCGCACCGGCCTGCCGTACAAGGTCGTCGGGGGCGTGCGGTTCTACGAGCGCAAGGAGGTCCGCGACCTGCTCGCCTACCTCCGGGTGCTCGCCAACCCCAGCGACACCGTCTCGCTGCGCCGCGTCATCAACGTCCCCAAGCGGGGCATCGGCGACCGCGCCGAGGCGATGGTGGAGGCGTTCTCGACCAGGGAGCGCATTCCGTTCTGGGACGCGCTCCGGCGGGCCGACGAGGCCCCCGGCCTGGCGACGCGGTCGCTCAACGCCATCAAGGAGTTCGTCGCCCTGCTGGACGACCTGCGGGGCAAGGAACTGCCGATCTCCGAGCTGGCCGAGGAGATCCTTTCGAGCACCGGCTACCGCACCGAGCTGGAGACCTCCGGCGACCCCCAGGACGAGAGCAGGCTGGAGAACCTCAACGAGCTCATCTCCGTGGCCCAGGAGTTCGAGGAGGCCAATCCCGACGGCACCCTCGTCGACTTCCTGGAGCAGGTCTCGCTGGTCGCCGACGCCGACCAGATCCCCGAAGGCGAGGACCACCAGGGCGTCGTCACGCTGATGACCCTGCACACCGCGAAGGGGCTGGAGTTCCCCGTGGTCTTCCTCACCGGCCTGGAGGACGGCGTCTTCCCGCACATGCGCTCGCTGGGAGAGCCGAGGGAGCTGGAGGAGGAGCGCCGCCTGGCCTACGTCGGCATCACCAGGGCGCAGCAGCGGCTCTACGTCTCGCGCGCCGCCGTCCGCAGCTCATGGGGGTCTCCGGCGTTCAACCCGGCGTCCCGGTTCCTGGCCGAGGTGCCGGCCGATCTGCTCGACTGGCGCGGCGACCCGGGCAAGAGCGCCTGGAGCGCGGCCACCAAGCGGGAGAGCCGTGCCCCCGCGACGCCGGCGAAGACCGGCGGGCGCGCGATCCCGAACCTCAGCCCGGGTGACCGGGTGACCCACGACCAGTTCGGGCTCGGCACCGTGGTGACGGTGGACGGCGTGGCCGAGAAGACCAAGGTGAAGGTCGACTTCGGCTCCGGCGGCGAGAAGACGCTGCTCCTGGCCTATGCGCCCATCGAGAAGCTATGACAGTGCCCATCGGGAAGCTGTGACAGTGCCCCTTCGAAAGCCGTGACAGCGTCGCACGGCGTTCCCGTTAGGGAACGCCGTGCGACGGGCTCGTCCCCGGGTCCGGCCGGGCGAGCCCGTGGGGTGCCTCAGTGCTGGCGGGCGGTCAGGCCGGTGACCGGGAAGGTCAGGTCGGGGGTCACCGGGAGGTCGGTCTGGAGGTCCTCTTCGTCGACGACCTCAGTGGCCGGGGGCGCCGTGATGACGACCTTCTTGCCCCAAGAGGTGTAGCGGCTGTCGGTGTCGATCGTCAGCTTGCCGGTCAGCGAACTGGCCGAGATCGGAAGTGACGACTGGAACCGGCGGGGGAGCTGGTCGCCGCCGATCCACAGCTTCCAGGGCAGCGCGACGGGCTTCTTGGACTTCAGCGACTTGGCCAGGGAGGCCAGGGACGGCGAGACCTTGGCGAGGTTCGCCAGCGTGACCGAGCCGCGCAGCAGGGTGGTCCTGGCGCCGCCGACCTTGCCGCCGGGGCTCTTGCTCTTCGTGCTCGCGAGGATGGTCTTGAGCACCTTGGGCTGGAGGACGTCGATCGTGCTCAGGGTCGGGGTGCCCCCTTCCGCGCGCACCCAGCTCCGGCCCGCGGGCAGGAGGTCGTCGTACAGGGCGCTCCGCAGGTACGTCTTGCCGTCGATGACGATCGTGCGGAGAGTGGAGTCCGGGACCTTGCCGTCGCCCTTCAGGACGATCTTGACGTCCAGGGCGTCGACGCCCGACTTCCCGAAGCGCAGGTTGCCCACCTGCCGGTATTTGAGGAGGTCTTCTCCGTCGAGCCGCATGCGCGTCAGCTCGTCCAGGCGCACGCCGCTCTTCTTCGCGAACTGCTGCCGCAGGGCCTCGACCGGGTTTCCGGGGGCGGCCTGCGGGGCGGTGAGCGTCGCGTTTGCGGTGCCCGGTGCCGCGTGCGCGGCGGCCGGGGCGGCCATCGCGAGCGCGGGGGCGACCATGGCGGTCGCGGTGAGGGCGATCCATCGCCTCATTGGGGGGTTCCTCCCGTTGTATGCCCCTCTCCCCGTCGTCGAGGGGTCCGCGCATTCTTCCGAGTCAAGATCACAGTGCAATCACGAGATCTTCGGAATGGGTGGCCATTGGCGGAATAGGGGATGTCGAAAAGCGGTACGCGGCGGAGGGGCGCACGGTCCTCCTGGCACGTCCGCTCGCTCGTCCCTGCGGGCCCGATGGATCGGGCACGGTGTCAGCTTTTCAGTAATACTGGGATAAAGCGGGGTATCTCATTACTGGAAGCGCGGTGGTAATGGCCCCCCGGCGAGCGCTCCACGTCCTGGCGGCGGCTAGGCTTCTCAGGCCAGGCTTCCGGCGGATCGCGGGCGTCCTGAGGTCTGGTCCTCAACGTAGAGAAGAAGAACAGCCGGACAAGCAAGGACGGACCCTCGTGGACCTGTTCGAACATCAGGCGAAGGAGCTCTTCGCGGAGTATGGCATCCCGGTGCCGCGCGGAATCGTCGCGCACACCGTGGAGGAGGCACGCGCGGCAGCCGAGCGGCTGACCGGTCGCGTGGTCGTCAAGGCCCAGGTCAAGACCGGAGGCCGCGGCAAGGCCGGTGGCGTCAAGGTCGCCGCCGACGCCGCCGACGCCGTGCAGAAGGCCACCGACATCCTCGGCATGGACATCAAGGGCCACACGGTCCACAAGGTCCTCGTCGAAGAGGCCAGCGCGATCGCCGAGGAGTACTACTTCTCCTTCCTCCTCGACCGTGCCAACCGCACCTTCCTCGCCATCTGCTCCGCCGCGGGCGGCATGGAGATCGAAGAGGTCGCGCACACCTCGCCCGAGAAGGTCGCCCAGATCCCGGTCTCCCCGCTGACCGGCGTCGACCGGGCGCGCGCCCGGGAGATCGCCCAGGCCGGCGGCCTGCCGGAGGCGGCGCTGGACGGCGCGGCCGACATCATCGAGAAGATCTGGGCCGTCTTCGTGGACGAGGACGCCACGCTGGTCGAGGTGAACCCGATGATCCTGACCCAGGACGGTCAGGTGAAGGCGCTAGACGGCAAGGTCACCCTCGACGACAACGCCTCCTTCCGCCAGGCAGAGCACGAGTCCTACGCCGACAAGGCCGCCGAGGACCCGCTGGAGGCCGCGGCCAAGGCCAAGGACCTCAACTACGTCAAGCTCGAGGGTTCGGTCGGCATCATCGGCAACGGCGCGGGCCTGGTCATGTCGACGCTCGACGTCGTCGCCTACGCCGGAGAGGAGTTCGGCGGGCAGAAGCCGGCGAACTTCCTCGACATCGGCGGCGGCGCCTCGGCCGAGGTCATGGCCAACGGCCTTGAGATCGTGCTGTCCGACCCGAGCGTGAAGTCGGTGTTCGTCAACGTCTTCGGCGGCATCACCGCCTGCGACGCGGTCGCCAACGGCATCGTCTCGGCGTTCAAGCTGCTCTCCGACCGCGGTGAGGCGGTCACCCACCCGCTGGTCGTCCGGCTGGACGGCAACAACGCCACCCTCGGGCGGCAGATTCTGTCCGACGCGGGCCTGCCCCGCGTCGAACTCGTGGACACGATGGACGAAGCGGCCAAGCGCGCCGCCCAGCTCGCTGCGGTAGGTGCGTAATGGCAATCTGGCTGACCGAGAACAGCAAGATCATCGTCCAGGGCATCACGGGCTCCGAGGGGTCGAAGCACACCCGCCGGATGCTCAAGTCGGGTGCCAAGGTCGTTGGTGGTACGAACCCCCGCAAGGCGGGCACCACCGTGGACTTCGACGGCGTCGAACTCCCGGTCTTCGCGACCGTGGCCGAGGCCACGGCCGCCACCGGCGCCGACGTCACCGTGATCTTCGTGCCGCCGGCAGGCACCAAGGCCGCCGTCATCGAGGCCATCGACGCCGAGATCCCGCTCGCCGTCGTCATCACCGAGGGCGTGCCGGTCCACGACTCCACCGAGTTCTGGGCCTACGCCGTCGCCAAGGGCGGCAAGACCCGCATCATCGGCCCGAACTGCCCCGGCATCGCCTCGCCGGGCGCCTCCAACGCCGGCATCATCCCGGCGGACATCACCACGGCGGGTCGTATCGGTCTGGTGAGCAAGTCGGGGACGCTGACCTATCAGCTGATGTACGAGCTGCGTGATGTGGGGTTCTCCACGGCG
>NZ_JALLPO010000080.1 GCF_023276435.1 Sphaerisporangium perillae | reverse complement strand
TCACAGCCTCGCCCAGGCCCCTCCTCAGGAGGGTTTTCCTGGTCACGGTGCTGCCGTGGCCCACGCTCCACTGGGAGTCGAGACGATGCCGAGTACGGCCAGGCGCGCGAGGTTGACCGCGGCGGCCAGCAGCGAGAAGCCGGCATCAATCTTGGTGACGCCTCGGACCCGGGCGCGGCGGCCTCCGTGCCGGCGCCGCATCAGGTGAGAGATCTTGCGTTCGACCTTGGGCCGGGTGGCCCGGTAGCGGGCCGGCCAGCCTGGATCGGTGCTGTTTGCTCGTCCCCGGGCCAGGTGCTCCTCATGCGGCCCGATCTTGATCTCGCGGCCGTTCCTGGCGGTGGTGCACTGCTCACGCAGCGGGCAGGAGGCGCAGGCAGCGCCGAACGCGGCGACTCCGCCGCCGTCACCATGCCGGCGGATCTCGGTCGTGACCTGGTTCGGGCAGCTCACCTGCCCGGCCTCCAGATCGATGGTGAAGACGTCCTTGGAGAACCGCCCGCCCGACGCGCCGGCCGGCTGGGTCTTGACCATCGCCTCGACGCCCGCCTGCTCCAGCCGGGCCGGCATCGGCCCGGTGCCGTAGGCGGCATCACCATAGACCTCGGCCTGCTCGGGTGCGAGGATGTCGGCCAGCAGGTCGGCGGCGGGCTCGGCGTCACCGACGTTGCCCGCCGTCACCTTCGCGGCGGTGATGATCTCCCTGCCGGGAACCTCGGCGATGTGCCCCTTGTAGCCGTCAAAAGACCGGGCCGCGGTCTTGCGGCCATGCCGCGCCTGCGGATCCACGGTGGAGATGATCCGGTCCCTGGCCACCTTGCGGGCGATCCGGAACACCCCGTCCTCACCCTGGTCCAGGTCCTGGCCCAAAACGGTGGCCAGCAGGCGCGCCGCCTGATCCACCTCGCCGCTCAGCTTCCGCCCGTCCAGCACCGCCAGCAGCGCATGCCCATCCTTGGCCCGCGAGTCGACCAGCGCCTCCCGCTCGGCCGCGTCCGTCCAGTCGATGACCGGCTTGCCCATGTCGGTATAGGCATCCCCGCTGGAGATAACCGCTCGTAACTGGGCCCGCAACACATGATCAGCAGCGCGCAGCAGGCCCCGGATCGCTGACCGGATCAGCGTGATGGTGTCCTGGGTGGCCACCGCGTCATAGATCGGCGCTGAGTCCAGCACCCGCCGGCGGCCCACCAGCCCGGCTTGCGCAGCCACCTCCACGGTCGGCTCGAAGATCCGGTCCGGCCGATCCGAGGCAGCCGGCCGGGCCCGCATATCCACCAGCACGGTGTGCACAAACCCCGGATGGTCGAAATCCAGCCCACCAGCGGCGTACTTCCACCGCACATCGAACGCGAACCGGTCCACCGCCTCCCGGTCCCCCGCCTCAGCCATTCGTGACTACGTCGCGTTGCTGGAGAGTGAAGGAGAGGGGGCCCGATGACCAAGCGTCGCAGTCGTGGGGACGGCGGGTTGCACTGGGATGAGAAGCGTCAACGGTGGATCGCCACGGCCAGTCTCGGGTTCGACCCCAGCGGAAAGCGGATCATCAAGCGGGGAAGCGGCAAGACCAAGACCGAGGCCAAGAACAAGCTGAAAGAGATCATCCGAGACCACGACGATGGGATCGCCAACGGCCCAGCCAACTACACGGTCGCCGACGCGGTCACGAGCTGGCTCGAGTACGGACTTCGCGGGCGGGACCCCAATACCGTCGCCAACTACCGGATCCTCTGCGGTAAGCACATCGTCCCCGACCTCGGCGCACGCAAACTCCGGGAGCTGAGCGCTGAAGACGTCGACCGGTGGCTTACTGGCAAGGCCAAGATCCTCAGCGGCCGGACCGTGCGATTGCTCCACTCCTGCCTGAACCGGGCCGTGAAATTCGGCCAGGCGCGTGACAAGGTCAAGCGCAACGTCGTGGCCCTCTGCGAGATCCCGGACGGGCAGGGTGGCCGACCCTCCAAGGCGCTGACCTTCGACCAGGCCGAAGCCATCCTCAAAGCGGCCGAAGGCACCCGGATGTACGCCTACGTCGTGCTCTCCCTCCTCATCGGCGCCAGGACCGAGGAACTGCGAGCACTGACCTGGACGGAGGTGGATCTCGTCGGTGATCCGGACAACGACGTGCCCGCGTGGATCGCTGTGTGGCGTTCCGTACGGGAGGGCGGGGACACCAAGACCAAGCGGTCGCGGAGATCGCTCGCGTTGCCAAGGCGATGCGTGGAAGCGCTCATCCTCCATCGGGCTCAGCAGCACAGGGAACGGCAGGAGGCCGGCAACAGGTGGCAGGAAAACGATCTCGTCTTTGCCTCCCTCGTCGGCACTCCCCTGGATTCCCACAACGTCCGGCGGGCCTTCCGAAAGATCGTCAAGGATGCCGGGCTCTCGGCCGGCGACTGGACGCCACGGGAGATGCGGCACAGCTTCGTCTCGCTACTCTCGGACTCCGGTGTGCCTCTGGAGGACATCGCTCGTCTCGTCGGCCACAGCGGGACTGCCGTAACAGAGGCCGTCTACCGCAAGCAGATCCGCCCGGTGCTGCTCGGCGGGGCCGAAGCCATGGATCGGATCTTCGAGTGATCAGATCCGTAGTCACTCAGTTGGTCACTCAGCAACGAGAAAGGGTGCCACGTGATCTCGTGACACCCTTGCCGACCAGGCACTACCTGGTCGGGACGACAGGATTTGAACCTGCGACCCCTTGACCCCCAGGTAGTGGGGTTAGGCGTGTTTGCAGCTCAACGGCCTTCAGGTAGCTATGCATGACGTTTGGTGACGTGCACGTTGTTCGGCTACGTGCATGACGTGTGGTCCCCAGATGGTCCCCAGGGCATATCTGGGTCGAGTACCCGCTCACTCGGGAGCGCACCGATATCCGTGCCTCTGGGGATCCTCCGGTCGATTACGCTGCCGCGCGGCACAGCCCCAGTTTGGAAGATTTGAAGCGCGACGGTTCTGACCTGCGTTTGCGCAGCTCAGCGCGGTCGCTGATGCTACACGGGCGCCCGTGAGTGTCCACCGGAGACCGGTGCTACTGGCACGGGTCATGGCACGTAAGCGTGAGGTGATTCTGTGCGCAGACAGCCGATGCATTTGCAGGGACCCCCTATCAGTACCGAGTAGGGTTGGACCTGCATATATACGACTTCATGCATCTTGACCCTGCGGTCATTGCGCGGATACTACGCGGCTCTAACGAGTGACATAGCGCGCCCAATGGCACTCAATTAGCAGTAACCTGCGGGCAGCCAGGACGGTACGGTTCGCCGGATGCGTACTGTGACCATTCCTCATGCGTCAGCGCTCGACCGGCGAACGTGCATACCGCCGATGAAAGATCGGCCGGTACCGAAACGTCCCATAACTGCACCGTGCCGTCCTCGCCGGCGCTGGCCAGGCGCTGCCCGTCCTTGTCGAACGCCACCCCCGTCACGCTGTCCTGGCCGGTGGGGATGGAGGCGATCTGGCGGTGGGTGGCCGCATCCCACAGCCGCACCGTGCCGTCATAGCCGGTGCTGGCCAGGCGCTGCCCGTTCGGGCTGAACACCACCCCGTACACCCTGCCCTGGCCGGTGGGGATGGAGGCGATCTGGCGGTGGGTGGCCGCATCCCACACCCGCACCGTGCCGTCATAGCCGGCGCTGGCCAGGCGCTGCCCGTTCGGGCTGAACACCACCCCGGACACCCTGCCCTGGCCGGTGGGGATGGAGGCGATCTGGCGGTGGGTGGCCGCATCCCACACCCGCACCGTGCCGTCATAGCCGGCGCTGGCCAGGCGCTGCCCGTTCGGGCTGAACACCATCCCCGTCACGATGTCCTGGCCGGTGGGGATGGAGGCGATCTGGCGGTGGGTGGCCGCATCCCACAGCCGCACCGTGCCGTCCTCGCCGGCGCTGGCCAGGCGCTGCCCGTTCGGGCTGAACACCACCCCGTACACGCTGCCCTGGCCGGTGGGGATGGAGGCGATCTGGCGGTGGGTGGCCGCATCCCACACCCGCACCGTGCCGTCCTCGCCGGCGCTGGCCAGGCGCTGCCCGTCCTTGTCGAACGCCACCCCGTACACGCTGCCCTGGCCGGTGGGGATGGAGGCGATCTGGCGGTGGGTGGCCGCATCCCACACCCGCACCGTGCCGTCCCAGTCGGCGCTGGCCAGGCGCTGCCCGTTCGGGCTGAACACCACCCCGGACACGCTGTTCTCATGTCCAGTCAATACACCACGTGCGGGCTTTGCTACGGCCACCAGAAGGCTAAGACGCGCCTCGGCTGTCGGCGCCGTTGACCATGCCGCCGCCGCCAGCAGTTGGGAGACCGTGCTGTTGACCTCACTCAGGTCGATGCTTTGCGCCGCAAATTGCCGTGACAGGGCCAGCCGTGCTGCCTCACGTGCCTGCCGCGCGACATCACTGGCTTGGCGAGCCGTGACGACCGCTAACACGCTTGCGATCAACGACAGAACTAGCAGCACAGCCAATGCGCTGGTGATCAGCAACCGCACCTGGCGACCACGGCGGGCTACATGCCTGCCCGCGGCAAGGAACTGAGTTTCCACCTCACTCAACGCAGCACCTGCCGACCCTTGGCCTGCCGATGTGGGTGTGGCGTCCCGGGGCGCGTCGTCCAGGCGGGTGCCGCTGTAAAGGAAGGCGGGATTGCGGCCGCTGCGGTCCCACCGGGCTGCGTCATCGCGCAGACGCTGTCGGGCGAGCAGAGCGGCTCGGTCGGCGTCCAGCCACTCGCGTAACTGCGGCCAAGACCTGATCAGCGCTTCATGGGCGAGTTCGACCCCTTCTTTGTTGCTAATGAGGAGCCGGGCGTCGGTGAATCTCTCAACGACTGTGCTCACGCTGGTGTGGGCTGCTGCGGGGGCCATGGCCATCAAGTCGGCGCGGGTGACGCGGCGGCGGGTGTCGGCGAGGTCGTCGCCCAGGTGCACGAGCGAGGTCAGGACACGCTGGGCGATTGGCCGGTGGTCCAGGGGAACCTGGTTCAAAGTGGTGTCGGCGCTCTTTGCCAGCGCGCCGGATACCCCGCCGCTGGCTCGGTAGGCCGCCAGGGTCAGCGTTTTGTCCGGACTGTGTTGCCAGGTCGATAACAAGGCGTGGGACAGCAGCGGCAATACGGCCGCGGCGGCCGACATTGACCCATCCGGCGAATTGATCGCACCCACATCATCCAAGAGCAGGTCCACCAGGCCTGATTCCAGCTCCAGGGCCGCCAGCCGGGCAGGTTCCTCGATCACCTGGCGCAGGTGCCGGTCGTCCATGGGACCGACCACCACAGCCTTTTCCAGGGCAGCCAGCAGCAGCCGATAAGCGGCGCAGTGACCGAAGTAGTCGCCGCGAACCGCGATGACGATGCGGGCATGAGCGCTGGCCGCGTGTAATGCCGTCACGAAGGCTTGCCGGGTTTGCTCGTCCCGGTCGGGATTGAACAGCTCCTCGAACTGGTCAACGATTACGCTGGGGCTCGCATCGTTTTTAGTGAGCAGCTTCCCGGCCAGGGCAGGGTCATCGCGTAATCGTTCACTTAGGTGAACCGCATCATTCGCCCCCGCATTGGCCGGACTGCCGAGATTGGCTAGGTGCCGGGCCAGGTGCCCCAGCGGATCGTTGGAGGGCGTGAACACCACGACCGGGGTGCGCGCGAGGCGCAACGTCGGCAGGAGTCCCGCGCGCAGGAGAGACGACTTTCCCGCACCGGACGCCCCGATCACCACCAGCGGACCGGAGCTCTTGTCCAAGGCTGCCACTCGGTCGACCAGGGTTCGGGTCAGGTCTCGGCGGCCGAAGAAATACGCGGCATCCTCGGGGCCGAACGCCGCCAGCCCGCGATACGGGCTGAACGCCGCCCCCGCTCGACCCGTCACGGTCAGGCCGGCCCGTTGTGCTGTATCGCTGCTGGGAGGATTCCCATTCGTGACGCCGGGGCCACCTAGGCTGCCGTGCGCGGCGGCCTGAACCCTGGGCGGGTGAGCGCGGTTGACGATCAGTACGGCACGGTCGGCGGCCTCGACAACGTGACGGTGCGGGGCGGGTAACTGGCGTTCGGCCATCGTACGAATGAGCGACCGATAGCAGTCGTCGACAGTCAACCGAGCAGGAGCGACGGGGTCACCGTTGGCGATCAAATCGATCAACGCGCCGGTGAAGGCGGTATAGGACTCATCGGGCGGCGCCCAGGCGTATTCGTGCGGTCCGGTCGCCGCCAGCAGATACATGCCACGCTGGTCATGGTCCAGAAGCCGCCGAGCATCCGGATCGACGCCGCCAGCGCCGCCGGCCCGCCCGGCGAAACAGCAGTCGATCACCACCAGCACCAGCCGAGCCCGGGCACGGGCCAAAATCTTGCCGACCGTCGCGTACGGCAGCGCCTGATAGGCCGCCGTCCCCTCGCTGAGATCGGTCGTGGCCCGCGTCGCCAGATACAGCTCCCCCTGCTCATCCAGCACGCCATGGCCGACGTAGCCGAAGACCAGGACATCCTCGGCCTGCTCAGCGGCTTGCGCCAATGCGGCGGCCACGGAAGCGGGGTCGTCGGGATCTACCAGGACGTTCAAGTGCGCGGGGTCCAGCCCGGCCCGGTCGCTCAGCGCACGGCCCAGATCACGCACACTGGCAGCCACCGAGGGCCGATCGGCAAGTCCGGACTCGGCCGCGTGCGTGGCCGACCCGACCAGCAGCACCCGCGTCCCCGCCGCAGCCAGCAAGAGCGAAGGGTCAGGGGCTCGCATCGCCGCCCCGCACCTGTCGCTTACCGGCGTTCAAAGGATCATCCGACTCTTGCTGTTCATCCCCTCCGGCCGCCGCGTCGGCCTGGTTGTCGGGATGTTCCGGTGGCGGGATCGCGCCAGTACCAGCACGGGCTGATTCCACTGAGGGCTGATCGCTGCGCGTCGTGGCTTCGCCTTCTGGACGGTCGCCGTCGAGACTGTTCAGGAGGCGGGCTGCCTGTTGGGCCAGGCCTCGTGTGGCGGCCAAATCCAGCCCTTTGACGTTCTTGGCCGACAGTTCCACCCGGGTCGCCTGGGCCTCCTCCCCGCCTCGCGACACGATCACGGTGACTTCGCCGTTCTTGCGCGTTCCCAGCCAGGCGATCACGATCCCGGCAAGGGACGCCACGGCGCCCCCAGTGCCCACGATCACCTGCAGCGCCTCGACCACGCCACCGCCGCTCAAGGCCCCCTCGCCGGGCACCGCCTCGACCAGCCGTACCCGGCCACGAAGCTCCGGCTCACCGGCCACCCAGCGGCGAAGATCACGCACCAGCTCATCACGAGGCAACTCGGCCTCCACCGCGAGGAGCAAGGTCACATCTTGCGCCTGATCCGCCGGCTGCGCTGGCGCGTCGTCGGGCACGTTCATCGCTATCCCCCACCGAAAACAGGCGTTACAGCGCTGTCCGCCCCCACGCGACCGCGATGTCCAGCAATTCCTAATTGCTAACAGTAGATCCTCTAGAACTAAATTGGGATGCTCATTTCCTGAGGCTATGGTGATGGGCTTTTAGTCGGTCATGGACGCTCATGGACAGGTGCTGCCGCGGCGACCCGTCGCCGTTGTCACCGTCCGTAGGGGAGCGGGCCGTGGGAAGGGGCGCGCCCGGCGGGACGAACGACCTTGCGCCTCCTTCCCACGGTCTGCTGGGCTTTGCCCGGGGCGATGGTGACGGGACGATCATCCCGGAACCCGAGACCCCCGCCGGAGGCGACTGCTCAAGGCGGCGCGCTGCTGGCGTCGGCGCGATCGTTCGGCAACCCATAGGAAGGCGATCGCCGGCCGTACCGGTGCGGCGATGTATCACCAGTTTGAAAGATTTCTCTACGATCTTGGCCCCACATGCTGCGTCGCAGGTCAAGCCCTACCTTGCTCTACTCGTGAGGCTCCGCGACTCCCCCGATTCACCGCCCTGACGGGCACGCCTCTCAACAGCCGGCGGATTTACAGCGGACCGGCTATTAGGTATGCGTCAAGGCGTCCACCTGGCCCAATACGATCCGGACCGATCATCGCGCCAGAGCTCATCCCGCACATATCCCGGATCATGAAAGGCGCACCGCACCGGCTATAGAAGGGATGGGCAGACTCCCGCCACGCCCCTCCCCGCCTGATCATCCCGGAGTCGGAGCACCCCCGCCAGAGGCAGGGATCGTAGCGCTTGCATCGAATCGGTGTCCTGCGGATCCGTAGGGAATGGCAGACGCGTTGTCAGCGGCGTCCCGGTCTGTTCAGGCGGTGGATACGGGGCGGTCGGGCGTGATCGTGTAAGGCGGTGGTGCTGTACGCGGCTGCTGTACAGCAACAGACCGTTGCCCCCAGGACGGGCGGCCCGTATCGATGATGTCGGCGCCATGCCCTAGCGTCTCCTCATCCACGTAGATCCACTGGGAGTTGCGATGAACACGGTTGACCTCCTGGAGCCCGACAGGCTGTGGCGGGCAGCCGAGGTGCTGACACGGCCGAGCCCCATCCCGGCCGCCCCCGGCGTCTACGGCTGGCATTTCGAGCATTCCCCCGATCCCCGGTTGCCCGCCGGGCAACTGCTGTACGTCGGGATCGCCCCACGCCGGATGGCGACACGAGTCAGCAGGCAAAACCTGCGCACCCGAGTTCGCTACCACTTCCGCGGCAACGCCGAAGGCTCCACCCTGCGACTCACCCTGGGCTGCCTTCTCGGGCTCGAACTCCGCCGCGTGGGCAGCGGAAAACGTCTGACCTTCGGACAGGCCGGCGAGAAGGACCTGACAACCTGGATGGCCGACAATGCCCGGGTGTGCTGGCTGGCGCACCCTGAACCCTGGGTCGCCGAGTCCGAGCTGATCGCCCAACTGGACCTTCCGCTCAACCTGGACCAGAACAGGAATCATGCCTTCCACCAGCACCTGAGCACTCTGCGGGCCTCCGCACGGGCTCGCGCCCGTGATCTTCCCGTCACCTACTGATCAGATACCAGCCTGGACGCTCTGACCGACGTTAGGGACGACGTGAGCCGCAGCGCCCTACCCAACCATTCGCGGTTTCCGGAGGGACCCCAATAGGGGCGACGCCCTGTGATTACAACCGGATTCAGTGGCCTACTGTTTTGAAGGAGTGACCACCCTCGTGCAGATCTGGCCGCGAGCAGTACCAACCATGCGCGCTCTCGACCTGGCAGTAGCTACCCGAACGAACCCAGCTATACGTTTTGGCCAACACGCCGGGACGGTCATCCCGCTGCCACCTGACCCAGTGGCCGACGTGCTCTTTGTCCCGCTGCATGCCGGTGCTTTCGACCCACACCTCACACAGGCCGTGGTGACTGGCCGCCAGATCGCATTCCGCCGTCGGAATGCCCGGAGGACCTGAAGCCGGATCGTGCCATTCCGCCGTTGACGACGAACTGATCAAGAAGGCGGGTGTCGAGCGCCCGGCGGAACGCCCGGTTCTCACGGTGCCGGAAGTCTTCGCGCTGGCGGACGCGATGCCTCCCCGCTTCCGCACCCTGGTGCTCCTTGCCACTTTCGGCAGTATGCGTTGGGGTGAGCTGGCTGCCCTCCGGAAGGATCACCTCGACCTGGACGCCCGCACGGTCCGCATCGCGGTCGCCGTCTCCGAGATGAAGACGGGCGAACTGCTGACCGGCCCGCCCAAGTCGGACGCCGGAACCCGCACGGTCAACCTCCCGGAGGTCATCACCGGAGAACTGACGTGGCACGTTCAGCGCTTCAGTGAGAAGGCCCATGACGGCCTGGTCTTCGTGGGGGAGAAGGGCGCGCAACTGCGCCGGAGCAACTTCTCTCGGGTGTGGGCGAAGGGACTCAAGAAGGCCGGCCTTCCGAAGATCCACATTCACGACCTTCGCCACACCGGCAACACGCTTGCGGCGCTCACGGGTGCCACGTTGAAGGAGCTCATGGCGCGCATGGGCCACGCGAGCACCAAGGCGGCAGTGATCTACCTCCACGGCTCCAAGGAGCGAGACCGTGAGATCGCGGACGGTCTCGGCAAGATCGTGGAGAAGGGTCTCAAGCCCAAGGGCGAGGAAGGCGACGAGGGCTCGGCGGGTGTGCTCGTTCCGAGTGCCTGAGAAGCAAGATCACTTGTTCTGGCACGGATCTGGCACGACGGCGAGAATCAGCCCAGAAAACAATCAAGGCCCGGGTCGGGAATCATCCTCTGACCTGGGCCTTCGTCGTTGGAGCGGGTGACGGGAATCGAACCCGCGCTGTCAGCTTGGGAAGTCTTTCAACATCATGTTGTGTGACCTGGGGAAACGGTGACCTGGGAGTATGCCGGTCGAGTAACCGTGAGTCCCCGTGATTCCCCGCTGGTTGCCGACCGTACGGGCACGCAACGGGCACGTCCGTCCGACAGGTCCATCGCTTCGATGGATCACACGTCGTAGTTCTGATTAGCTCTCGATCGGGACCTGGCGAAACATCCGAGCCACCCTGATGACCTGGCGTTTGTTGTCTCGTTGGTTCTCGGTGTTTCGCGGCTGATCACGACGTCATGTGCCCTCGTTGTGCCCTCGCGCAAGTGCGGATCAGGCCTACGGTGAGTCGGCCTGTAGGCCGTGCGGCACGGGGAATAGGAGGTGTGACTTCTTCGGTGTGAAGCAACTGGAACGCGTATTTGTTCAGGGGACATAGTGCCGGTCACCTGCGCGAACATCTGTGAGAGTCCGCCAACGTTCGGGGCTGTCCGCTGCGGTTGTCACCCACTTCGTCACTCAGACTCTCGCGCTCATTACTGGCGAAGCGGGCTCACTCCAGCGCTTCAGCCTCCTCTAACCTCCCCAACGCTCCCAGCGCGAGCGCCAGGTTGTTCCGGCTGGTCAGCGTGTCCGGGTGCTCCTCACCCAGCACCCGCCGGCACGCCTCCAGCACCGCCCGGTGCTCGGCCTCGGCCTCCTCCAACCTCCCCAACTCCCCCAGCGCGCCCGCCAGGTTGCCCCGGCTGGTCAGCGTGGATGGGTGCTCCTCACCCAGCACCCGCCGCCGTATCTGCAGCACCGCCCGGTGCTCGGCCTCGGCCTCCTCCAACCGCCCAAGATCCCCCAGCGCGAGCGCCAGGTTGTTCCGGCTGGTCAGCGTGTCGGGGTGCTCCTCACCCAGCACCCGCCGGCACGCCTCCAGCTCCGCCCGGTGCTCGGCCTCGGCCTCCTCCAACCTCCCCAACGCTCCCAGCGCGCCCGCCAGGTTGTTCCGGCTGGTCAGCGTGGATGGGTGCTCCTCACCCAGCACCCGCCGCCGTATCTGCAGCACCGCCCGGTGCTCGGCCTCGGCCTCCTCCAACCGCCCCAGATCCCCCAGCACGACCGCCAGGTTGTTCCGGCTGGTCAGCGTGTCCGGGTGCTCCTCACCCAGCACCCGCCGGCCCACCTCCAGCTCCGCCCGGTGCTCGGCCTCGGCCTCCTCCAACCTCCCCAACGCTCCCAGCGCGCCCGCCAGGTTGTTCCGGCTGTTCAGCGTGTCCGGGTGCTCCTCACCCAGTACCCGCCGCCGTATCGTCAGCACCGCCCGGTGCTCGGCCTCGGCCTCCTCCAACCTCCCCAACGCCCGCAGCGCGCCCGCCAGGTTGTTCCGGCTGGTCAGCGTGTCCGGGTGCTCCTCACCATCGTTGACGCGGCGGAGCTGAACTGCGTGCTGGAGCGCTTGCGTGGCGAGGTTGTAGCGTCCCTGTGCTCGCATCTGGCGAGCGATGGCATCGAGGTCTGGTGTGCGGGCATGACCGATGATGGTCGTGATGGTCTGCTCGGGGACATGGGCGGTGGGGCCGACCTGCTGCTGATAGCGGTCGACCAGATAGTCGAACACCTCCACCCCTGCCCCGTCGTCGGCTGGTTGCAGCAGTGCGGTGGTGGAGCGGCGCTGCCGGGTCGCCCAGCCCCAGGCCTGCTCCAGCAGTTCGGGCCGGAGCCGCTGCCCACCTCGGGCATCGAGATACCCGTGATGCAGCTCCTCCAACAGGACCTTGGGAAGGGCAGACAGATGCCCGGCGCGGCGGCAGTCGATCGCGGCAGCCACCAGCGCCGCACCCCGAGGGTTACGGCCGACCTCCCAGGCGTTGTCATAGGCGTCTTGCAGATGCGGGCCTGCGGCCAGGTACTCGGCGATGCCGTATTCCCCGCTGTAGTCCAACGCATCAGCGATCCGCTCATCGGACACATGCGCCCGGGCACGCTCCAGCTCACCCGCGCTGAACAGCCGATGTAGGCGGATCTTGCAGGCTTGGCCGAGCATCTGGATGGCCTCATCGCCCAGCTTTCGTTTGGGGTCCTCGGCATCGGAGGGCACTTGGGTGAGCTGGTCTTCTTCGGCGCTGCGCACCGTGGCCAGGATCACCTTGTGGCCCTTGCCGTCCCGGATACGGCTGATCTGCGCTGCGGTCATGGTGCCGGCTCGGATGTAGTGCTCCAGGTCATCCAGCCACAGCACCGCCCGCCGGGACTGGCTGACCCGCTCGACCAGAGCGGTCATCACATCCTTGCCGAGGTTCTTGTCACCAGGGACGAACAACTCATGCGATGGCAGCTCGGTGTGGATCGCCTCGAACGCCGTCCGCGACTTGCCCGCGGTGGAATCTCCCACCAGCACGACAAACCCGCCCCTGCGCAGCTGTTCGGCAAGCTCGGTATCGACGTCGCGCGGCACATAGGCCGGCACCCGGTCACCGGCCACCCGCCCGGACCCGGCAGCCGCCCCGTGGGCCGGAGCACTGGGATGCACACCCAGCCGCAGCGGATCGCTCATCTGACCGACCTTCGGCACCCGCCCCGACTTCAACAGCAACAGCCCATCGGCGACCTTGAACCGCTGCTCATCACGGCGCTGAACCAGCCGTTTGAACCGCTCCTGCCACATCCCGGCAGCCACCAGCGCCAGCGCCGCCACCAACGCCGCGCCCCCCGCAACCCACGGATCAGTGACCGTGAAAGCGGTCAGCACCGCGGGAACCGCCCCCACCAGCACCAGCCCGCCGATCACCACAGCGATCCGGCTCCGCCCCATCCCACGCCTCCGGCCCACGCAAACCCGCCGAACCCACCCCCCGCAGATCACAGCAAAACGCACATTGGCCAGCGCGTCCACCAATTCACCGCATCCCCCGCCACCCACGCCTGGTCGCCGGCGCCCGCGGTCAGGCGGCCATCTTCTTCTTGAGGGACTGATCTCTAGGTCACTGCGGCACTCACGAAGTCACCGCATTTGTCCCGCTCCTAAGTGGTTAGCTCCAGTCGTCATCTGTCATCGTTCGTCGCTCCCGGACGGCCCAGACACGGCCCCAGCCGTCCTGATATCGCTTAGGTACACGACATATTTCCAGCGCTCCGCGTCTATCCCCTGATAGCCTGATCGGCTGGCCTCCCGACAGCCACCGTCCAACCTCGATGTGGACGCCCCCACGTACCTAAAGGAGTGTGCGTCATGCCCGAGGCCATTATCAGCTACTTGGGGCCGATGCCCACACAGGGCCCCGGTCCACGTGACCTCCACCCGTTCGTGCCGTGCTTCGCGGTCGAGATCGCCGATGAGCGAGTGTTTCGAGTGCACACCGAGTTATCCGGTCAGGGCTCCGACTTCGCCATCCATCGTCTGGAAGCAACAGGTCTGTCACCCGACCAGGCGCACGAGACTCTGAACAACGCCTTGCTGCTGTACTCGGTCCGTCGCCTAGAGCCCCTGGCTACGGAGTGGATTAGTACGGAAAGCCGGCCAGCCAATCCGGTTGATCTCTGGCGCCTTGCATCTGATGACGTGCCGCAACTCCTGGCGCTGCTCACAGAAAAGGGCTGTCACTACCAGGTGCGGCTGAAGCGCGATCTGTTCTGTACGGCCGCCAGCGACGAGGACACCACACTCACAAGCATCATCATCAACAATCGCACGACCGCCCCGACGAGCAAGCCGCTGTGCCAAGACTGCACCCTGCCCAACACCGATTTCATGTGCTCGCACCTGATGCACCCCAAAGTGTCGGGCATAAATACCATGGTAGGCATCGTTGGGCGCAGGGTCATGACGGCCATGTGCGACAAGGGCCATCAAGATAAAATGGGCGAGATCGGCGCGTGCCAGGCAGGGGGTCATGACTGCTGGCAACGCATCGTCGAAATGGAAACACCAGCCGTCAACCCTGTCTCGCCGTTAGAGTTGGCCGAGGCGTTCGACGTGCTGGATGCCGCATGGCGCCTGGCGTTCGACAGAAAAAGGACGCCGTTACTGGCGCTGAGCACGGTGGCGACACCGGCGGCGCTGTCGCTGGGCTGCGCTACGCGAGCAGAATTCGAGACAAGACTTAGCGATCTGGCTGATCTGATCGACCGCATCAAGGTGGATGACACGCTGCTGCGACCACGGTCGGAAGAGGAAATGAAGAAGGATAAAGACCAACTGCGCGCCAGCCTCAACCGCATGGGGGACTGCCTGCACCACCATCTCCCGGCGGCCCAGCATCCAGCAGTGGACGCGGCCATCAAAACGCTGCGAACCATCCGGGGAGCGCGAAACGCCGCACAACACGGCATCACCGAGGGAGGCGGACTGACTGCCAAGCTACGCGAGCTCGGGGTCCATGATGCGCCACCGAACTGGGCCGGAGCGTGGGATGTGGTCAGAGCACGGACGGTCGAGGCGCTTACATCCCTGCGGCACCAGTTGATGGCATACGTCAACACGCCGTAGGTCAGGACGAATCGAGGGCGTTAGCAGCAAGGACGTCAGATGTTGGGCGAGCACTAGGACCGTTTCGCCGCATCCTGCTCTCGTGCTGCCGGGCACTGCAACCAAAGCCCCGAGCTAGCCTTGTCTTGGTCCGGGGGCTGATGTATAGCCCTGGCTTATGGCCGTAGGTGAAAGAGACACTGATGAGTCGCAGAAAGTACGCAAATGAGTTCGGGTTGATTCTGGTATGCACTCCTCATAAATTCGGTCGCCAACGCGAGATAGAGATGGTCTCGCCGGACGACTTAGAGGGATGCCATATCTATGTCGTGAGTCAACAGCCAAGACTATCTATAGATTCAGATAGCGTGGTGTTTACGAAGTCAAAGTTTAGCGCCACACTGCGAGTGCAGCGTGCCGACAAGTTTGATGAGTATAGGATCAGTAGGCCAAGTTCTCCCGAACAGGCTGGATTCTCTTATCGATCCGAGTGGCCTTATGACTTCATGCAGATCCTAGACGATCGTGGCGAACTTTTCTTCACCGCTCCAGTAGCTCTCTTCATTCGCGAATATAAGGTCAGCGGTCTTCCTGTTAGCTTGTATGAGCAGGAAGTACTTTACGTTGGGCAGGCTTTCGGTAAGGATGGTGAGCGGACTGCGTTCGATCGCCTTCGCAGCCATTCGACACTGCAAAGGATATATTCGGAATTACCCCCAGATAAAGAGATCTGGCTTTCCCTGTGTCGTATAACAGATGCAGCCTTATCGGGAACCATGACTCCACATCTGCTCGCTGAGATCGAGGATGACGAGGAGAACGCCACGAGAACCGTAGACATGCTGCGGTGGGCGGAGGATCGAGATTTCCTATCGCGAGAGGGCATAGCTCTTACCGAGGCCGCACTGATTCGATTCTTTCAGCCAAAGTACAATAAGATATTCCGAGACAACTTTCCGGATCCACAGCATGTAAGTACCAGGGAATGCTACGATCTGGAAATCAATACTCTAGCCATGGAATTTCATGGCTACGCAGTCACCACGCAATATTGGTCTTCGGTGGTCCACCCAAAGTGGACGCACTTCGAGGTTTATTCGCTGTTCTCTGAAAATGATCGCCGGAATATGTTCGACCTGTGGGCTGATTAAGCTCTTAGACCTGATCCATTCCGTGTGCCATCGGCCCACTGCGGAGCAACAGTGGGTCGGCGACGGAGGTGCAAGCCTGGCTTGAGCTGGGATTTCATGTTCTAGCAGTTGCCAACCGTTCCGGAAATTTTTCGCGTTCCAGCGGAACAGGGACGGAACAAGGCCGCAGCTTCGGCCCTCCTCCTATCTACCACTTGCCGTCGATCTCACCGTGAACTGGCTGCGGGCCGAGCCCACCTCGGATTGCGAAGATCACATGCTGCCTTCGGGGCATCCCGTGTGGCACATGCACTGAGATCGGTTCGGAGGTAAACCGCTCACGGCTCGCGGCCGTCGTCTCAGGGGCAGCGGCGTCCTCCGCCGCGTCTACCCGATGGTGCAACCCGTGCCGACCGCCAGGCCCGCTCGGCGGTCTGGGCTATCGAACGATTGGACGTTGCTGAGAACGAAACCGCGCCGCCGTTGTTGCTCGTGGAGCAGCAACTACCCGGGCAGCGCTGGTTGCAGCCCGGGAACGTCACGCCTGTACCGGCTAGAAGCGTCTGCCTCGTTGCACAATTGGAAATACCGTCCCACCCCCTCTGGAGACGTCATGACCCAGGAACCCATCATCGAGGCAGTACCCCGCCGGTACGCCTTCACTGGCTTCCGTTCCACGTTGGAGGCCGACTGGGCCGCCACCTTGGACGGTCTCGGCATTGAGTGGGCGTTCGAGCCGAAGGTCATCAACTTGCCCAGCGGTGCGACGTACATCCCGGACTTCTGGCTTCCCAAGCTGGGCACGTGGATTGAGGTCAAGGGCCCGGCGACCCCTCGGATCGAGAAGGCACACGAGTTCGCCAAGACGCTGGCGTGCCCGTGCCCGTGCCCGTGCCCGCCGCCGCCGCCGGCGCCCTGCGTGTGCGACTGGGAGGGTGGTCAGATCGTCATCATCGGGAACCCTGCCTGGCGCCCCTTCGATAGGACGATGCGGCACGGTTCGTTGTCGTGGAGCGGCACGAACGGCTCGGCGTTCCTCACGGAGTGCCAGGTCTGTGGCAACAACTTCTGGTTGCAGCCGCGCACGTCGTGGCGTTGCCGGTACTGCCGGGTGTGGAAGCCGCAGCAGCGGCACTTGGGGCACCTGCACGGGGCTGGCGAGGTTGAGTTCCGGCATGCCGATCGGATCGCGGACGTCGTTTAGCCTCGCTCCTGCAGGCGCGTGTTGCCTTCACTTCCACCGAAGGCATAGCCGCCGAGCACGCTTGGTGCGGAATCTCCTGCCCACACCCCCCTGACCCCGATAGCTGCGATAGTGCGCGACTGCCGACCGGACTGGGTCAACCGCGGCTTCGCGTGTTCCAGGTCCCCGGTGACCTTCCGCGCTCGCTGGTTGTCCTGCGGTCACAGCCGTGGTTGACGCGGGCCGGTCGCCGCGCATAATCGGCAGCTCGGGGCAGGGAGGGTGTGCCTTGCACCTTCCACGGTTGACACGGCACGTTCTAATCTCGGCATGGCTGTGGTGGGTCGGTCGCCTGATGAGCTTGCGCTGCACCCGGCGTGCCGGCGACTTGTTCCAGCCGGGATCACTGAGCTGAGGTGAGTTCCTGTGCAGCTCTTCGGCGGCCCGTCGACTCGTCCGCGCCAGCCGTCCGGCGTTTTTGCGCGTCGTCCGCCGGGAGCGCTAGCGGGAGGCGGCGGCGTGCGCCGTGACGGCGGCGCGTGCGGCCCGGTCGGGCCGCCTTGAAGATGTACAGAAAGTTCTCACACGCGATGCGCCATGGCCATGGCCGTTGTCCTGTCCCGGGACATGCTTGACAGTGGTGCCGTGAGCGTTTCAACCTGAAGCCGCAGGTCGCTGGGATGCTGTGCGGGAGGACTTGATCGCCAGATAGAGGAGCCCCCGGGTAGAAGGGTTGTCGATCAAGATGAACCGTTAGACCAGAGGCTCCGCGGTCCAACGATGTTCGTCACGCTGCACGATCTCCTGAAAGGCGACGCACCGCCGTCTCATCTGACAGCACCTGGCGGCCGGCCCGCGGGGTTCCCGTGGATGCAGGTGGCCGGGCAGGTCTGGGGCGGGTGGATCGTCATCGACGTCGACGCGAGCCTGGTCGAATGCCACTCCGACAAGCAGGGTGCGGCCCCCGATGAGCTGGTGGTCGGGCTCTTTTTAGACCAGTAGATAGGGCCGACCATGAGGACAGCGCGGTGGTACGGAGCATCCGAGTGATCAGGAAGGCGACCTGACACGTACCCAGCGTTCTCAACCCTCGGACTGCTCCGGCCTAGACGACCTCTGCAGGGTCGGGGGGCTCCGGGTCGGTAGCCGGACCCATGATCTTGCGGGGATGCACCTTCGCGGCCACGAACGGGACCTTGCCAACCTCGCGCACGTGCTTCTGCAGCGCCTTGAGGACGGCGGCCTCGTCAGTGCTGATGTCGGTCTCCCACCCGCACGTGAGGCAGTGCGCGTAGCGCCGCGCCCGGCCTTCCTCGTCGCTACCCGATCCGTACACCGACACATTGTGGTCAACCAGCATCGGTTTCCACCAGTTCATGTCACTCCCATACTCAGCGACGGTCGTCGTCGTAGTGGATCTCGGCAAACGCACGGCCGTCGGGGTACTTGGAGATGAACTCCCAGAAGTTGAGGATCTCCAGGTCTTCCACCATCTCGTGCAAGAGGTCGGCGTCGTACGCCTCAGACCCGGGCGCACTTGCAGGCGTCTCACTCATGGAGCAGACCCTACCTATCGGAGGTGACAGAACCCATGCCTCAAGGTCGCTGGGCATCGCCGATGACCGGCCGAATACTCCCCGGAACGACTAAAAGCTCCCGCCCACCCTCAACGAGGATGAGCGGGAGCTTCTGTGTTTCGTCCTACTGATCACGCGGCCTTGTGGGAGACCTTCGCGACGATCAACTTGGCCCGTCCGCTCGCCGTGGAACCCGTTGCGCACCACCAGCCGACGGCCATCGGCGTCGCGAGCGTCGGCCAGCTCGGCCAAGTAGGAGTTGACCTCGGCCTCCAGAGCGGCGGCCAACATCCGCCGCGCCCCCTCCCGGACGATCTCATCAATCAAAGATCCGTTCGACGTCGTGCCGACGGCATTGACTACGGTAAGCATGGGCGTGCCCTCCCAGCCAATGCGCCAACGTTGGCCTACTCAGTGACCTTCGACCCGATCACCCGGGAGTTGCTGCGCACCCGGCCCAACCCGATCAGCGTGGACGGGCTGCGTAACCTGCGGGATGCCCGCCCGGCTGGACCGCCGCCCCGGCCCTCGGTCGAGCCGATCACCGTGCAGCGGGTGGCGAGCAACAGCGGCGTCATCATGGTGGCCGGGCAGAAGGTCGCCCTCGGCCGGCTCCACGCCCGCGCGATCGTCACCGTGCACGTCAGCGAGACCACACTCACCATCGAACTGCCCGACGACACCCGCGTCGTCCGCCGTACCACCACCCAACCCGTCCGCAGCATCAAAGCGGCCCGGCCCCGCAAGGCCAGTCATGTTTCCTAGGGCATCCGTCAAGCATGTGGTGGGACAGAACTGTCAATCATGTCGTGGTACTAGACAGGCCCTGACCTGGTTTGGTGGCCCTTGGCTGTCAGGTCAGTACTTAGGAACGACGCCACCGGGGATCTTGTCTGCCCATCCTCGCAGGACATCCACGGCTTGAGTATGAGGGGTTCCCCCTGCTGCCTCTTCTCGCAGGAACCGTTCTTCGGCTGTGAGAGTGAGTTCCCGGTAGAACTGGAGATCTTCGAAGCCGTAAGTCGCTACGTCCTGGCTGGTAGCTCCGAAGACAAGCCGGGGCACCTGTGCCCAGTAGCAGGCGACAAGACACATCGGGCATGGCTCGCTGCTCGCGTACATCACCGCGTCTGGGAACAGATGCCGTCCGAGCTTTGTGCCGGCATGGCGCAACGCCATCACTTCTGCGTGCGCGGTTGGGTCTGTCAGTTCGACTACGCTGCTGGTTCCTTCGGAAATGATCTCACCCTCGATGACCACGATCGCGCCGAATGGCGTCTTCCCTTCGTCTTCGAGCGCACGGCGCGATATCTCGATGGCATGCTCAAGGAAGTGTTGGTCAGTGTGGTTGAGCTGGTCGGGCATGGAGATGAATCCTCTCCTGAGAGACTGGCGCCACGGCTAGTTATGACCCATCGGCGTCGGATGATGCTCCGGCCATGGCTTGAGTGGCGTGACGAACTTGAGCTGCGTTCGGTCAGCGGGGTAGTCGGCATCGGAGACCTCGATGACCCGGCCTGCGGCGTCACTTGAGATTCTGCGACAGAAGATCAGCGGGACGCCGTCCGGTAGGTCCCATACTTGGGCCTCAACCGTGGTCGGCATTCGAGCTGTGACCTCGTCTACGACGGTCATGATCTCGATGCCTACTGTCAGCAACTGATGCAGTGTGCCACCAGGCCATGGTTCGTTTCGTTCATCGAGGACAGCGGGATTGCCGCTAACGAGTGCCAGAGGCATGTGTGACACGCTCCAGGACAAGCGCACATGCGTCTTCGGGTCGGTGGCCTCCCACTCCCGTCGTAGCAAGGTCTCTCCGGGCTCGACTCCGAAGATCGTCGCGAATTCCTCAGTCGCTGGGACCTGGCTGTAGTGGGAGGAAAACCGTTGGTGGTCGATCGACATGTTCATGTTGGTTTCGGCCTCGCCAAGCCTGGCTCGCTCCTCTTCAGGTTTGAGCGCGAGGTCTTTCTCTAGCTGGTGCCGTTCCGAGGAGCGGATCACACGCCGTGGCTGGATTCGTACGGTCGGAGCCTTACCGCGTCCGGCAGTGATGAGGCCTTGGGCCTTGAGGATGTTGATCGCTCCTCTTGCGGAGTTCATGGAGCATGACCACTGCTCGCAGATCTCAGCCAACGTTGGCAGCGATGAGCCAGGAGCGAGTTCGCCTCGCTCGATCTGTATCCGGATGTCGTCGGCGATCCTCAACTGGATCGGTGCCCGAACGGCTGTAGGACGTGGTTCCATGCTCTTCATCTTTGCAGGTTTGTGGGCAAACTTCTTGCGCGGGGGCCATGGTAGCCCTACCCTTCTCTTTGTGGGTTCGCCCACAAACCCACAAAGGATCTCGCACCGAGAGGCGGTGCGGCCTTGATCGAAGGGAAGGGCTCATGAAGCTCTACGTGGACACGAGCAACAAGCAGGTGACGGTGTCGAAGGGAGCGGTCGAGAAGACCGACCAGAACGGTCGTCAGAAGTCCGAGCGCGACACCGGCCGGCCGATGTGGTCGACGCAGGTGTTCATCCTGGACGAGGACGGAGGCGAAGTCATCACTGTCACTACGGCCGGTGAACGGCCCGAGGTGAAGGTGGGACAGGTCGTCTCTCTGTCCAAGTTGGAGGCCCTGCCCTGGGCGACCAACGGGCGTAACGGCGTTGCGTTTCGCGCGGCGGAGATCAAGACTGCGACGGTTTCGGCGGTCAAGTCCGCCTGACCAAGGCTTCACGACGCTCACGGTCCACCTGAGGTGTCCCTCACGTGATGTCGCGCGGAGGAATCTCCGTCGCATCACTCCCAGGCCGATGGCCTGTGCATTCTCTGAGCGCATGTTCCGGGCGCGCCTACCCGCAAAGACAGGACGCGCCCGGTCCTCGTCCAAGAGGAGGAATCAGCATGTCATGTTCGCCTACCCGTAGCCAGT
>NZ_JALLPO010000008.1 GCF_023276435.1 Sphaerisporangium perillae | reverse complement strand
CCCCGCCCCCGGCCCCACCGACCACGTCGCCGCACTGTCCCAACCGGCCGCCGGACCTACGGACTCCACCGATGAGGGCACCTTCCTCGCCGGGTCACGCACCGTCGTCGTCGACCTGTGCTGCGGCTCGGGCGCGCTCGGAGCCGCGCTGGTCGCGGCCCTGGACGGGGCCGAGTTGCACGCCGCAGACATCGATCCCGCCGCCGTGGAGTGCGCCCGCCGCAACGTGGCCGCGGTCGGTGGTCACGTATACGAGGGCGATCTCTACGAACCGCTGCCCATCATGCTTCGGGGCCGCGTAGACGTCCTACTGGCCAACGTGCCGTACGTACCGAGCGAAGAGATCGCACTGCTCCCCGCTGAGGCCCGCCTGCACGAGGCGCGGGTGGCGCTCGACGGCGGCGCCGACGGGCTGGACGTCCTGCGCAGGGTCACCACCGACGCCGCACGATGGCTGGCACCGGGCGGCCACCTGCTCTTCGAAACCAGCGAACGCCAGGTGCCGCACGCCGTCGAAATCGTCACCCGCGACGGGCTGATACCGCACGTGGCCACCTCCGAGGAGATGTACGCCACCGTGATCATCGCGACCAAGCCGGCCCTTCACCCTGAACCGGGCGCCTAGCTGTTCTGCCCGGACAGGTTGGTGACGCGGCCGGCGAGTGGGAGGCCACCCAGTGCGACGTGCACGAACGTTCGCCCGGTTGCCCGCCGCACGATGGCGCCGGCATCGCCGTACCCCTACTCACCGCCGCGGCGCCAATACACACACCATCGGGACGGAACGGGAAGGCACCCGGCGAAAGAGCACGGTCACCACACCGGAGGGCTACTGGTTGGCTGCGGTGGTGATTCTGGCGTGCATTGGGCGTCTGTTCAGGGCTTCCAGGGTCTCGTCGATGAGCCTGCTCAGCGGGTAGGGCAGTTCGGCGTCCAGTTCGGCGGCCGCTGCGCTGGTCGCCGTCCACTCCTTGTCCAGGAGGGGCATCAGTGACTCTGCCTTCGGGGTGAGGCTGACGATGCGCTGGCGCGCGTCGGCACCTGGGGAGAGGGTGACCAGGCCCTCCTTGGCCAGTTGCGCGACCGTCTGGCTGGCCGCCGAGTGCGTGACGCCGATCGCGCGGCCCAGGTCGCGGATGGAGCTGGGGCCTCCGGTTGCCAGCGTCCGCAAAGTCGGCGTGTAGCGCGGGCGGAAGCCGTCCAGGCCGAGGTCGGTGTAGACGGCGGCGACCCCCGCGTCCAGCCGGTCGAGGAGATGGCGCAGCCGCGTGCCGAGCAGCTCATGAGATGCCATACCGCTAACATACCAGTGCTGTTACATTCTGGAGAGGAGCGCGGCTTGTATCCCCCGATCGAGCCCTACGAGCATGGCATGCTCGACACCGGCGACGGCAACCTCGTCTACTGGGAGGTCTGCGGAAACCCGGACGGCAAGCCCGCGCTCGTCGTCCACGGCGGGCCCGGATCAGGATGCACGCCTGGTCAGCGTCGCACCTTCGACCTTTCCCGGTACCGCATCGTCCTGTTCGACCAGCGCAACTGCGGCCGCAGCCTGCCGCACGCCGGCGACCCAGTGACCGACCTGAGCACCAACACCACCCACCATCTGATCGCCGACATGGAGCGTCTGCGCGAGCACCTCGGCATCGACAGGTGGTTGCTGTACGGCGGGTCGTGGGGCTCCACGCTGATGCTCGCCTACGCCGAGACCCATCCCGAGCGGGTGTCGGAGATGGTCATCGCCAGCGTCACGACGAGCCGTCGCTACGAGATCGACTGGCTCTACCGGGGCGTCGGGCGGTTCTTCCCCGAACAATGGGAGCGGTTCAGGCAGGGCGTCCCCGAGGCCGACCGCGATGGCGATCTGCCGGCGGCCTACTCACGGCTGATGGCCGACCCCGATCCCGCGGTGCGCGCCAAGGCGGCGCACGACTGGACCGCGTGGGAAGACGCGGTGATCTCGCTGGAGCCCAACGGCAAGCCGAACGCTTACAGCGACCGGCCACCTGCCGCCCTGCTGGCCTTCGTACGGATCTGCGCGCACTACTTCTCCAACGCCGTCTGGCTGGAGGAGGGCGTTCTGCTGCGCGACGCCGGGCGGCTGGCCGGGATCCCCGGCGTGCTGATCCACGGCCGCCTGGACCTGGGCGGGCCGCTGGACACGGCGTGGCAGCTGGCTCAGGCCTGGCCGGACGCCCGGCTGGTCGTGGTCGACGACTCCGGGCACACCGGCAGCGACACGTTCCGCGACGAGATCCTCGCGGCTCTCGACGCCTTCGCCGCCTGAGCTCAACGCGCGTCTTTCCCGATCCGCTGCTCCGCTTCCCCGATCCGCTGCTCGCCGCCGAGCGATTTCCGGCGCGGGGATCCGGCGCGGGGATCCGGAGCGGGGATCCGGAGCGGGGATCCGGAGCGGGGATCCGGAGCGGCGATGTCGGCGTACCCGCGAGCCGTGAGCCGGCCTACCCGCGAGCCGTGAGCCGGCCTACCCGCGAGCCGTGAGCCGGCCTACCCGCGAGCCGTGAGCCGGCGAACTCGCGGGCCGTGAGCCGGCGGCCGGCCTGCCGAGGCCCGTGTGCCTCCCCATGGCCGCCTGCGCGGGAAGCTCGACCGGCTCCCGAGGAAGACCGGGGCCAAGTGCCCCGTGCCGCCACGGCGGGAGGACAACGAAGAGTAGACCTGTTTCAGGGTCGGACTCCCGCGAGGACCACCTCGTCGAGGACGACCGAGGCGGTCGGCTGATCGGGGTGGTCGTACTGCCCGGCGGCCACGGCGACCACGAGGTCGAGTTCCGGCGCCACGTAGATCCGCTGGCCGCCGTTGCCGAACCCGCCCATCCAGGTGTCGCCCATGTACCACTGGTAGCCGTAGTGGAAGCCGTCGTCGATCCGCACGTGCGGGCGCAGCGCCGTCGCCAGCCACGGCGCGGGTACGATGCCGCGGCCCCCGTCGAGCACGAGCCGGCCGACATCGAGCAGGCCGCGCGGGGTGAGCCGCAGCCCGGAGGCGGCCAGGGCCACCCCGTCTTCGCCGGCCGACCACTCCCAGGCGGTGATGCCCAGCGGCTCGAACAGCCTGGCACGCGCGTAGTCCTCCAGCGCCGTCCCCGTGCCCTTCTCGATCAGCCGCGCCACCAGCGCCGAGGCTCCCCCGCAGTACGACCACCGGATGCCGGGCTCCTCCACGATCGGCTGCCGCAGGATGTACCGATAGCGGTCGGGGGCGAGCTCCATCGCGATCTCGCTGTTGGCGGCACTCGTATACGGAACGTCCTCGTGCCACTCCAGCCCGAGCGTCATGGTCAGCGCGTGCTCGACCGTGAGCGCGGCCCGCCTCGGATCCTCGGCGAGGTCGGGGTACTCGGGGAAGTACCGGAGCAGCGGCTCGTGCGGCTCCGGCACCCGGCCGTCGGCCAGCGCGATGCCGTACAGCAGGCCGACCACGCTCTTGGTGACCGAGCGGATGTCATGGAGCGTGTCGGGGGTGAAGCGGACGTGGCCAAGGGGCTCGTTCAGCCTGAAGTCATCACCCTCGCCATAGTGCTCGAGGACGACCTGGCCGTGGTGGAGCGCGACGACGGCGTGCAGGTCAGGCACCCGCTCCTGCTCGATGGCGCGGGCAAGCCGGTCGGTGAGTGTCTCACTGCTCATCGGCCTGTTCTACGCCAATTCCCACTGCCACGGCCAACCCTGACGCCATCACGACGCCTGAATTTCGATCGAGCGAATCTGGGCCGGCCCCCAGGACGGCGTCACCGCGTCCCATGCTCGATCAAGCCGACCCGGCCGCCTCGCGGGACGGTGTCACCGCGTCCGGGGCTCGATCAGCCCTATCTCGTACGCGAGGATCACCGCGTGGATGCGGTCGCGGAGGAAGAGCTTCGCCAGGACATTGCTCACGTGGGTCTTCACCGTCTGCTCGCCGATCACCAGGCCGGCCGCGATCTCCGCGTTGGACTGCCCCTTGGCCATGAGGTGCAGCACCTCCCGTTCCCTCGCGGTGAGGGTGTCGAGCGCGGCCGGCGTCCTGTCCGGCGGGCGCGGGCGGCGGGCGAACTCGCCGATGAGCCGCTTGGTGATCGAAGGCGCGAGCAGCGCCTCGCCCGCGGCGACCACGCGCACGGCGTTGACCAGGTCGTCGCGGCGCAGGTCCTTCAGCAGGAAGCCGCTGGCGCCGGCCCGCAGCGCCTCGTAGACGTAGTCGTCCAGGTCGAACGTGGTCAGCATCAGCACCTTCACCGGGTACGTCACACCGGGTCCGGCGAGCTCGCGGGTCGCCCGCAGCCCGTCCATCCGGGGCATGCGGATGTCCATCAGCACCACGTCCGGCCGCAGCCGGCGGGCGACCGAGACCGCCTCGGCGCCGTCGGCCGCCTCGGCGATCACCTCCATGTCCGGCTGCGCGTCCAGGATCATGTGGAAGCCGGCACGCACCAGCTCCTGGTCGTCGGCGACCACGATCTTGATGCTCATCTCGTACCGCCGATCGGCAGCCGCGCCGCCACGGTGAAGCCCCCGTCCGGGTCCGGCCCGGCGGTCAGCTCACCGCCGAACAGATGGACCCTCTCCCGCATGCCGATGAGGCCGTGTCCGGGCTTGCCGTTCCCCTCGACCGGCTCGGCGTACCCGGCCGCCGCGGCATATCGGGCAGGCGCTTCGTACCCGGGAGGCGCTTCGTACCCGGCAGTGGCTTCGTTTCCGGCGGCGTGCCCGGTGCCCGCGAGGTGCCCGTTGCCCGCGGCGTGCCCGGTGCCGACCGCGTGCCCGGGGCCTGCGGTGTGCCTGGTGCCGAGGCCGTCGTCGCGTACCTCGAAACGCAGGTCGTCATCGCCGTACAGCACCCGCACCCGGACGCGTGCCGGGCCCGCGTGCTTGAGCACGTTCGTCAGCGCCTCCTGAACGATCCGGTAGACCGACAGGTCGACCCCCACCGGCAGCGGGACCGGCTCGCCCTCGACCTCGAGCACGGCCGCCAGGCCCGCCTGGCGTACCTGCTCGACCAGGGCCGGAAGCTGCGCCACGCCGGGCTGCGGCGCGAGGCTCGGCTCCTGCCCGCCGGTCTCCTCGCGCAGCACCCCCAGCAGGCGGCGCATCTCCACCAGCGCCTGCCGTCCGATGCCGGCGATCGTGTCGAACGCCCGTGCCGCCCCGGGCCCATCGCGCTCCGCCGCCACCGGCCCGGCCTCGGCCTGCACCACCATCATGCTGACGTGATGCGCGACCACGTCGTGCAGCTCGCGGGCGATGCGCGCCCGTTCCGCGGTCACGGCGCGCCGCGCCTCGAAGTCCTGCTCGCGCGCCAGCCAGGCCGTCCGTGCCTCGAGCTCGGCGGTGTAGGCGCGGCGGATGCGGGCGCTGTCGCCGAGCACCCATGCCCCGGCGAGGAGCAGCACGGTGAAGGAGAAGTCGAGCAGGTCGGTGTCGGTGGCCGGAAGCCACGCGACGACCAGCACGCCGATTCCGCCGATCAGGCCCACGATCACCGCCTTCCTACGGTCGCACCACGCGACCATGGTGTACATCGCGACCACGCCGCTGAGCGGCACGGGGGTCACCAGGTCCGGCAGCGGCGTGGCCCCGTAGACCGCGGATGCCATGCCGATCGCCAGGTTGATCCAGAACGGGTGGCGCCGGCGCCAGACCAGCGGCAGGTTGATCGCCAGGACGAACGCCACGGCCAGGGGGCCCGGCGGAGGCAGATGCTCGCGAGGCGACTGGAACACGAGCGCGAGCAGCGACACCGCGGCGAGCAGCACGCCGAGCAACCCGTCCACGACCAGCGGGTGAGCTCTCGCCCACTCCATGGGGCTGGGTGATCGGCGCGTTCCCATGGCGCCCAGTATCCGTTCTCTGCCCTGGGGAGACCTCCCCCACAGGAGGGATCACAGCCGGCGGCGCCCTGGACCTGCCGATGTCACCTCGCCCGGCGGGTGCGAGCGCGGCATGCGCGGGCGGCGATGTCCCTCCGAAGAGGGATACCACCTGACGGCTCACCGCCGCGGGGGAGCCCGAGTTTGGCGAGCGCGGGGGATCCGTGCGAGCGGGGCCGGAGCCTACGTTTCGGGTGCCGGCATCCCGATCCTTACCGACCCGCTCAACCCGCGAATCCGTACCGACCCGCTCAACCCGCGAACGCCATCGAGCCCCTCAGGAGGCCACGGATGTCCAGCACGATCTCACCCTCCCTGCCGCCGCACCTGCCGCGCGGACCGCGATCCGTCCCCGCCCCCGCCTCCGTTCCCGCTGGGATGCGTGGACTGCTCGGTGGCATGCGGGCTTCGCTGCGGGTCCTTTGGGCCGAGGCGCCGGGGTACCAGCGCCTGCCGTACGCCGTCGGGGTGGCGCTGATCGCCGTAGGGCTGGCGCACGCCGTGATCTGGGCGGTGGTCGGCGGATCGGCGTCCGGGCCGCTGTCGTGGCGCAAGCCCACGACCTTCGGCATCTCGTTCGGCATGACCACCGTCACGCTGGGCGTGGTCGCCTCCTACCTGCCGGTGCGCCGGTGGATCGGCTGGCCGGTGTCCATCCTGTTGTGCGCCTCGACCTCCGTGGAGGTCGCCTGGGTCTCGCTGCAGCACGCCCGAGGGGTCCCCTCGCACTTCAACGACATGACCCCGCTGGACGAGAGGCTGTTCACCGGTGGCGGGGTCTCCATCGCCGTCACCATCCTGGTCATCATCGTCATGACGCTCGCCGCCTTCGCCCGCACGACGGCGCCGGCGCCGATGGCCTGGGCGCTCCGGTCGGGGATGGTGGCGCTGCTGGCCGCGCAGGCCGTCGGCGCCTGGATGATCGTGCACGGCCTGTCCCTGGTGGAGGACGGCGCCAGCCCTCTCACGCAGTCGATGAGCACGTACGGCCTGGCGGGAGCCATGAAGTTCGCTCACGCCGTCCCCATGCACGCGATCCAGGTGTTCGGGGTGCTGGCCTGGCTCCTGGGGTTCTCCGGTCTGACCCAGCGCCGGCAGCTGTGGCTGGTGGTCATGGCGATCGCCGGGTACGCAGGCCTGTTCGGTATCGCCCTGCTGCGTACGATCGAAGGTCTGGCGCCGTTCGACCTCAGCGTCTCCACCCTGGTCTACCTGATCCCGTGCGGCCTGCTGGCCGTTTCTGGAATCACCGCGCTGGTCTGCGTGTACCGCGCCGCGGCCACCAGAACCTGACGCGCCATCAGCGCCACCGTCCGCCTCGGGCCACGACAGGCCCGAGGCGGACGCATGCCCGGAGGGTGAGCGTCGTCAGTGAACCTGCTCGGCGCGCTCGTAGCGGAGGAGCGCCGTCCGGGAGTCGAAGGTCCGGGAGTCGACGAGCCGCATGGCGAGGCGATCCTTCGCCGCGGGGAACAGCGGCTTACCACCGCCGAGGACGACCGGGTGGACGACGATGTGGTACTCGTCGATCAGGCCCAGTCCGGTGAGGGCGGCCGCGAGGCTCGAACCGCCGGTCAGCAGCAGGTCCTTACCGGGTGCCTGCTTGAGGGCCGTCACCTCTTCGGCGATGTTCCCGCCGATCACGCGAGTGTCCCAGTCGGCCTTCTCCAGGGTCCTCGAGAAGACTATCTTCGGGGTCTTCCTCCAGATGGGGGCGAACGCGAGGTCGTGCTCGTCGTCCGACATCGACTCAGCGTGCGGCCAGAAGCCGGACATCATCTCCCACACCACACGCCCGTACAGGAAGGTGTCGACCCGGTCGTTGAGGCTCTGGGAGTAGGCCGACAGCTCCGGTCCGAGCACCGGCCAGTCGAACTCACCGTTCGGGCCCTCGATGCAACCGTCGATGGACGCGTGCACCCAGTGGATGATCTTCCTCATGGCGCGCTCCTCCTCCGTGCGTCTCCGAGGACCCCTCCACCCCGGCGGAGGGCTGTCGCCTCGCTGCCGGGATCGTCGCGGTCCCCGAGATCGGCGCGCCCCGGTGGGCGCGCTCTCGCAAGTAGGTCGGAGCCGTCCCCGGGTTCTCGACATCCCACCAGAAGAGACCTCACCGTACTGATCGTCATCATGGTCGTGACCGTCTGGCTGGTCTTCTTGTCATTCGCCCCGGCTTCACCGTAGGAAGAACCAGACACCACACCGTCAGGAGAGCCAATGCGTCTCTTACCGCCCCTCCGTCTTCTCCTCGTCCTCATGCTGGCCGCGACCGGCTCAATGGTGAACCTCTCCCCTGCTGCCGCCGCGCAGGAGTACCGCGTACTGCAGCTCAATCTGTGCCACAGCGGCGTGAACACCTCCTGCTACAACGGCGCCGCGACCCTCCAGGAGGCGCGTGACGTCATCAGCGCCAAGCAGCCCCAGGTGGTCTCGCTCAACGAGATATGCAAGAACGACGTGCCGCAACTGACGGGCGCCATGGGGAACGGCTACAGCACCTTCGCGCCGGCCCGCCGTCCCGACGGGACCCCGGTGCGCTGCACCAACGGAGACGAGTACGGCAACGGCCTGATCTTCCGCTCGGCGACCGTGGGGACCGCCTTCTCGGGCGTGTACGCGACCCAGGACAGCGGATCGGAGAAGCGCGTCTACGTGTGCGCGGAGTTCGCCGACCTGGTCGGTTGCAGCACCCACCTGTCGACCACCGGGAGCGTCGCCATGGCGCAGTGCAAAGCGGCGATCGCCATGCTGCGCGACAGGGCGGCGGCCGGCAAACCGACCTTCCTGGCCGGCGACTTCAACCTCAAGTACGCTCCGCTGTTCGGGCCCAACGTCCAGGACTGCAACTCGGCCCCCTTCTTCCGGAAGGGAGACGGCAGCGTCCAGCACATCTTCGCCGCCAACATGGGCTTCACCCGCACCGAGGTGACCAGCATGAGGTACACCGACCACCCTGCCCTGCTCGTCGCCCTGACCCGGCCGTGACATTCGCGGCATCTGGCATACTTCGGGGATCATTTACGTAATCATGTAATCATGAAGACCCTTTTCGAGCACGCCGGCGGCCAGGAAGGGCTGCGCCGCTTCATCGACACCTTCTACACCAGCGTCCTGGCCGATCCCCTGCTCCAGCCCCTCTTCGGCCATGGACGCCCAGGCCACGTCGACCACCTCACCGCCTTCACCGCGGAGACCTTCGGTGGGCCCGACACCTTCACCACCGACATGGGCGGATTCGCCCACCTCATCGCGGTCCACCGCGGCCTCAAGATCACAGAAGAACAGCGACGCCGCTTCGTCGAGCTCTACATGGCCGCCGCCGACACCGCCGGCCTGCCCGCCGACCCGCCCTTCCGAGAAGCCCTCCGCTCCCACGTCGAGTTCGGATCCCGCGTCGCCTTCCAGAACTCCCACGCGGAAACCGACGACCAGCTCCACCCGCTGCGCGAAGTACCCCTCTGGACCTGGCCCGACTAGTGCCCTGGGCAACGGCGCGTCCCGCGCTGCCGGAGGCCTATCTCGGCCCTCGGGAGCGCGGCACGACCAGGCCTGATTCGTACGCGGTGACGACCGCCTGTGTCCTGTCGCGCAGGCCGAGCTTGCCGAGCACGCGGCTCACGTGCGTCTTCACGGTCTCCTCTGTGACCGTCAGCCGGCTCGCTATCTCCGGATTGGACAGCCCCTCGGCGATGAGCCGCAGGACCTGTGTCTCGCGCGGGGTGAGGGTGCCGAGCGCGGCCGTCGAGGAGACATCGGGCCTGGGGTGCAGGAGGGCGAACTCGCCGATGAGGCGGCGGGTGACCGCCGGGGCCAGCAGGGCTTCACCGGCGGCGATGACCCGTACCGCGTCGAAGAGCCGCTCCGCGGTGACGTCCTTGAGCAGGAATCCGCTGGCTCCGGCGCGAAGCGCGTCGTAGACGTACTCGTCCAGGTCGAAGGTCGTCAAGATGAGGATGCGCGGCCCGGTGGTCACGGAGCCGGCGAGCCGCCTGGTGGCTTCGATGCCGTCCATGACGGGCATGCGGACGTCCATGAGGACGACGTCGGGGGACAGTTCGCGGCAGACCCGTACCGCCTCGGCCCCGTCGGAGGCGGTGGCGACGACCTCGAAGTCCGGTTGGGTGTCGAGCAGTTCGGCGAATCCGGTGCGGACCACCGGATGATCGTCGGCGACGACGATCCGGACCGCCGGGGGCTGGGCGCTCATCTGGCGGCCTCATCCTTTCCTGGCAGGCACGCCTCGACGAGGAAGCCGCCGGCGGCGGCAGGTCCGGCACGCAGCTCGCCGCCGACGGCCGCGGCGCGTTCTCGCATGCCGGACAGCCCGTGGCCGCCGGCGGGCACCTCCGTGGACGGGCCGGGCCCGTTGTCGCGGACGAGCAGCCGCAGGGCGTCGCCGGTGTAGTCCAGTTCCACGTCGACGGCGGCGCCCGGCGCGTGCCGCCGGGCGTTGGTGAGAGCTTCCTGCACGATGCGGTAGGCCGCGAGCTCGACGCCGGGGTCGAGCGTGACCGGCGGGCCGCGGAGGATGAGACGAACACCCGTCCCTGACGCGTCCCGCGACTCGTCGAGCAGCTCGTTGAGCTCCCGCAGGCTCAGGCCCGGCTGGGGCTGCCGGACCGCGGCGTCCGGCTTGGCGTCCTCCCGTAGCACGCCGAGCAGCCGCCGCATCTCGGTCAGCGCCGCCCGGGCGGTGTCGCCGATGGCGGACAGCCGGTCCGCGCCGGCGGCCGGCATCCCGGGGGTGGTCAGCCGGGCCGTCTCCGCTTGCACGGCCACCATGGAAATGTGGTGGGCGACGACATCGTGCAACTCGCGGGCGATGCGCGCGCGTTCGCCGCGCGCCGTGTGCTCCAGCAGGCTGTCGGCGATGACCTGCTGGGCGGCCGTGTTGCGCAGGGCCTCGCCGTGCGCGCGCCGTGCGATGCCGGCCAGGGCCGCCGCCGGGGCCAGGGAGGCCAGCATCAAGGTGAGGACCCGCGCCTCGCCGCCTGGCGTATACGAGGTCGAGGGGCCCGCGACCATATCGGTCAGTGCCAGCACCGGGAACGGCGCGGCGAGAAGTAAGGCCGTCAGCCGCGAGCCGCCACGGCCGAGCCGGTACCCGGCGACCAGTTGCGCGGCCAGGCCCGCCACGGTCAGCGTCTGGAAGGCCGCGAGTGACAGCACGATCGACGCGGAGACGAGCACGGCGGCCGCGGTCCGCTGCGCCCACAGCAGCGCGATCGGCAGCGTGGTGGCCAGGCCTACCAGGGGGAGCACGAAGAGGTACAGCGCGATGGCGGTGTTGTCGGGCGGCGTCGGCGCACTCAAGGTGTGCGCGATCGTCTCGCGCACCGGCGTACTGGCGACACCCTCGATCGAATGGACCAGCGGGCCGCCCCGGGCCTGCACGATCGACTCGGCCACCGCGAGCGTCGTCAGCAGTGCGCCGGCGACCATGGACACGTGCGGAGCCACGGCGATCCGCCGCCCCCACTCGGCCCATCGGCCGCGCCGCTCATCCGCTCGATCCACGAAGGCCATTGTCGTGGCCGTCCGGCGTTCCTGGCATCCCTCGTACGAGCGACGGGCCGTCCCTCGCGCCAGCCACGGCGAAGATGGCTCCGCACAGTGACGACCGTACCCCCGGCCGCTGCCTAATCTGCCGAGCATGGAAGCAACCATCGAAGTCGCCGGGCTGCGCAAGCGGTTCGGCCAGAGCATGGCGCTGGACGGGATGTCCTTCACCGTGACGCCGGGGCGGGTCACCGGTTTCGTCGGCCCCAACGGCGCGGGCAAGTCCACCACGATGCGGGTGATCCTCGGCCTCGACGCGGCCGACGAGGGCACCGCGTTGGTCGGCGGCCGACCGTACACGAGCCTGCGGCACCCGCTGAACCACGTCGGGGCGCTGCTGGACGCCGGCGCGCTGCAGCCGAGCCGCACCGGGCGCAACCACCTGCTGTGGCTGGCCCACTCCCAGGGCCTGACCGCCAGGCGCGTCGATGAGGTGATCGAGCAGCTCGGGCTGGAGTCCGCGGCCCGCCGGAAGGCCGGCGGCTACTCCCTGGGCATGCGCCAGCGGCTCGGGATCGCCGCGGCGCTCCTGGGCGACCCGCCGGTGCTCATGCTGGATGAGCCGTTCAACGGCCTGGATCCCGAGGGCGTCGTGTGGATCCGCGGCTTCCTGCGGTCACTGGCCACGCAGGGCCGCGCCGTCCTGGTGTCCAGCCACCTGATGAGCGAACTCGAGGACACCGCCGGCCAGATCGTGGTGGTCGGCCGCGGCCGGGTCATCGCGGACACCAGCGTGGCCGACCTGATCGCGACCGCGTCCGACGGCCAGGTCACGCTGCGCACCACGGCCCGGTCCGAGGCGATGACGGTGCTGGCACACGACGGCGCCACCGTGGCCGCCACCGACCGCGACACCCTCACCGTCTCCGGACTGGCCGCTGAGCGCATCGTGACGCTGCTCAGCCAGAACGCGGTGCCGTTCTCCGAGGTCGCGGCCCACCGCGCGACACTCGAGGAGGCCTACCTGGACCTCACCCGCGATGCGGTCGAGTTCCGCGCGGGCGCGGAGCAGGAGGCGGCACGATGACCACCATCACCCCCTACCGCTCGGACCTGCGAGCCGGCCGCGACGGCTTCGCGCAACTGCTGCGTGCGGAATGGACCAAGTTCAGGACGGTCCGCGGCTGGATGATCGGCATGACGGCCGCGGCGCTGGTCACCATCCTGCTCGGGGTCCTCTTCGCGGCGGGCAGCCACTCCTCGTGCAGCAAAGGCCCGATCGAGGTCGCCTGTCCCGTCACTCCGGTGGGGCCGGGCGGTGAGGCCGTGGACGACCGGTTCTACTTCGTGCACAAGTCGCTGACCGGCGACGGCAGCATCACGGCTCGCGTGAACACCATGACCGGCCAGATCCGCAAGCCCGACGTCACCCCGGGGGTTCGCAACGTCATCAGCGGAGTCGTGCCGTGGGCGAAGGCCGGTGTCCTCATCAAGGAGAGCACCAAGCAGGGGTCGGCCTACGCGGCGCTGATGGTCACCGGCAGCCACGGGGTGCGGATGCAGCACAACTTCACCGAGGATGTGGCCGGCCGCCCGGGCGGCGTCTCGAAAGAGTCCCCGCGCTGGCTGCGGCTGACCCGCTCCGGCGACACGCTCACCGGCTACGAGTCGGCCGATGGCACGAACTGGACCAAGGTGGGCACGGCTCGCCTGGCCGGGCTGCCGTCCACGGTGCGGGTCGGGCTCTTCGCCACCTCCCCGGGGGACCTCACGGTGGGGCAGGCGGCCATCGGCGGGGTCACGGCGGCAGCGCGCTTCACCGAGGTCACCGCCGTCATGGACCAGGTCGACCTGCAGGGCGCGGTATCCGGCGGCCCATGGAGCCACGATGACGTAGGAGTCGTCAGCGATGTCGACGGGACGCCTCACCATCCGGGCGGGGTCGTCGAGTCCGGTGGCACGTTCACCGTGACCGGCGTCGGCGACATGGCACCGGGCACAGAGGGCATGGCCATCGAGCGCACCCTCACCGGCGCGCTCAGCGGGCTGATCGTGGTGATCGTCATGGCGGTGATGTTCATCACCGCCGAGTACCGGCGGGGCCTGATCCGCACGACCCTGATCGCCGCCCCGGGGCGAGGCCGGATGCTGGCGGCGAAGGCCACCGTGATCGCCATGGTCACCTTCGTCACCGGACTGATCGCGGCCGCGGTCACGGTCGAAGTCGGCACACGGATGCTGCGCGCCAACGGCAACCCCCTCCTCCCGGTGTCGCCGCTCACCGAACTGCGCGTGGTGGTCGGCACGGCGGCGTTCCTCGCCGTCGCCGCCGTCTTCGCCCTCGCACTCGGGGTGGTGTTCCGGCGCAGCGTCGCGGCGGTCGTCACCGCCATCGTCCTGATCGTCCTGCCCTACGTCCTCGCGACCACCTCCGTCCTGCCCCTGAGCGGGGCGCAATGGCTGCTGCGGCTCACCCCGGCCGCCGGGTTCGCGATCCAGCAGAGCGTCCCGGAGTACGCGCACGTGCTCGGCTACTACGCGCCCCAGATGGGCTACTACCCGCTGGCACCGTGGGCGGGCCTCGCCGTCACCTGCGGCTACGCCGCGCTCGCCCTCGGCCTTGCCGCCTTCCTGCTGAGCCGGAGGGACGCATGAGACAGGAACTGCACGCGGAGTGGACGAAGCTGCGCACCTTGGCGGGCACCCGCCGGCTGCTATTCGTGATCATCATGCTGACCGTGGCGCTGAGCGCAGTGGCGAGCGCGGCGGTGACCTGCCCGACGGCGGGCTGCGACCACGACGCCGCCAAGCTCAGTCTCACCGGCATCCAGCTGGGCCAGGCGGTCGTCGCCATGCTGGCCGTACTGGCGATCAGCGGCGAGTACAGCACCGGAACGATCCGCACCACCCTCACGGCGATGCCACGCAGGACCACCGTCCTCGCCGCCAAGGCGGTCATCCTCGCCGGCCTGACGCTGGCCGCAGGGACCGTCGCCGTACTCGCGTCCGTGCTGGCCGGGCGGCTCATCCTGCCGGGCAACGGCTTCACCCCCGCGCACGGCCACCCGCTCCTGTCGCTGGCCGACGGACCGACGCTCCGCGCGGCCGCCGGCTCGGTCCTCTACCTCGCGCTGATCGCCTTGCTCAGCCTCGGCGTCGCCACCGCTGTACGCGACTCCGCCGTATCCATCGGCCTCGTGCTCGCGCTGCTGTACTTCCTCCCGACCGTCATCTACATGATCTCCGATCCGGACTGGCAGCGGCTCCTGTGGCAGATCTCGCCGACGAACGCCGGCCTGGCCATCCAGACCACCACCCACCTCTCCAGCCTGCCTCTCAGCCCGTGGGCGGGCCTCGGCGTGCTCGCCGCCTGGGCCACCGCGGCCCTTCTGGGCGGTGGCCTCCTGCTACGGCTCCGCGACGCGTGAGCGACCGTCGACGGCGCCCGGCCGATCACGAGAGATCCGCCGCCCTCCGCGCCAAAATGGGCAACGAGCCCACACCGGACCGCAGCCCCTCACCTGCTGAGCACGATCCGGTTCCCGACCGAGCGACCACCGAAGCAGGCAGACCACCGCCAGTGAGCTTCGACGGGTGCTACCAGAGGATCCACGGGCTCTCCACGCCACCGCCGTACGTGGCCGTGCCCGTCTTCCTCCATCGTTGGCGGACGTCATGCTTGGCGCCGGCATGCGGAGCCGTGGCGGTGAACGGGCCGCATGTGACGATCGCGCCGTCGTTCGGCGGGGAGACACCCGAGCAGATGAACGGCTGGGAGACGTTGTCCTCCGCGTCGGTGTTGTACAGCTGGACGTGGATGTCGGAACGGACCGAGGCTGCCCCTCTGACCCGCCCCAGCAGGTAGAAGACATCGCCCACCATGGCCGTACAGGGCGACATCTCGGTGTCCGTACCGGTGCCCACGGAGATCCACGAACGGCATCGCCAGTTCGGCGCCGAGTCCTGGCGCGGGGGATCGGTCGTGCGGTCGTCGTCCCCCTCCGGGTCGGCCGTCACGGTCACCGATTGCTTGGGCCGGGGAGTCTGGGTGCGCCGTGCCGGCGGTTTCGGCGAGCTCGACCGCTTGGGCGGTTCGGAGACGGCGGCCGCCGGGGTGCGGTTCCGTGCCGGCCGTGTCTCCGGTGAAGGCGTGGGCGAAGCCTTCTTCGCGCTTGGCGGGGTGGGGGTCACGGTCCCGGCGCCGCCGACCGGCCCGTCGGTCGGTCCCGTTGACGCGGCGGCGGGATTCCCCGCGGCCCCGGCCGTCGAGGCCCGCCATGGCGCCACGATGGCCACCGCCGCCGCGCTGAGCGCCACGACCATGGTGGTGCCCGCGATGACGACCAGCCGCCGCCGGGATCCCCGGCGCCGCGTCGAGCCCGAGGACCCCTCGCCGGTACGGAAAGCCTCGGGAGCGGGGGAAGTATCGGGCGTAGGGGAAGCGCCGCCGGTCATGGCAGCCTCACCGGCAGGGAGGTGCCCGCCCGTTCCGGAGCTCCCGCCCTGGCGGGCGACCAGCCCCGTAGAGGAGGAATCCATCGCGGAACCCGCCGAAGGGAAAGGCTCGGCGGTGACGGACGGAGGGTCTTCCCTGGCGACCCGAGGCAGGGCGGGCAGCGCTGCCAGCGACGATGCCGCTTCGCGCAACACCGCCGCCACCTCCCCGGCATGCGGGCGCGCGGCCGGATCCTTCGCGGCGCAGGCCGAGATCACCGACCACAGGACGTCGGGCATCCCGGGCAACCGCCGCGGCATGGCCGTCGCGTGCTGCCGGAGCAGGACCATCGGGTGGTCGCCGACGAACGGCGGCCGTCCGGCCAGCAGCTCGTAAAGGATCAGGCCGACGGCGTACACGTCCACCGCCGGCGTGGGAACGCTGCCGTCGGCCACCTCGGGAGACAGGTAGGCAGGCGTGCCGATGATGGAGGTGGTCTGGGTCAGGCCAGGGCCGTGGACGATGCGCGCCACGCCGAAATCCGTCAGCCGTAGCCGCCCGGTGGCCCCGTCGATCAGGACGTTCCCCGGCTTGATGTCACGGTGTACGACACCCAGGGCGTGCGCGGCCGCCAGCGCGTCGGCGATCTGGGCCATCAGCCGGGCCGCTTCCGCCGGGGGCAGGGTGCCGTGCCGCTGGAGCAGGGTACGGAGATCCCCGCCCTCGACCAGGTCCATCACGAGGGCGAGGCGCTCTCCCTCGATGACGAAGTCGCGCACGGCGACGATGTTGGGGTGACGCAGGCTCCGCATCACGTTGCGTTCCTGCACGAACCGCATGACCAGATCCGGATCGCCGGTGAGCCCCTCGCGCAGGAGCTTCACCGCGACCGTCTCTCCGGTGTCCCGGTTCCGTGCTCGCCAGACGGTCCCCATCGCACCGGCGCCGATCTCGTCCATAAGCACGTACCTGCTGCCGAGAGACGCCTCAGCCCCACCCGTGGCCATCGCCCGCCCTCCCCCTGGAACAGTCGTGGATCACCATATCCAGGTAGATCCACAACCAGGAAGATCGGCAGCGGAGAACCAGCGCACCCAGGCCACGGGGCCCAGCGAATGATCACATCGGATGCGCCAACCAAATCCCGGTCAGGACAGTCTCATCTGTCATGACACCTTCCAAGAAGTCCTCGGCATCTCTCGGCGCCCTCCTCCGGGCCGGCACGGTCGCCGCCACGGTCACCGCCACGCTGGTCGCCGGAGCGGTCGCCGCCGACGCCGCCGCCATCCCGGAGTTCAAGCAGCCCAAGTTGTTCGGGACGTCCTTCCAGGCCGACCCGCACCACGACTTCACCAAGAGGATCAGCACGCGGCACGACGGCATCCTGCGCGGCTGGGTCACCTACTACAAGGCGGGGGTGGCCGAGTACACGCCGATCAAGTGGGTGAAGGACAAGACCGGCAATACGGAGGGATGGTTCACCGGCCCGCCCGAGGGCGACGCCACGGCCTACGCCTCCCCTGTCTCGTCGAAGCTCGCGTACTACGGCGCCACCGCGTGCAAGGGCACGGATGTGACCGTGAACCGCCAGGGCTTGGGGAACAAGCGCTGTTCCAGGAAGGCCACCATCTCCCTCCTGAAGGCCGGGCGGCACCCGGGGCTGATCACCGTGTACAAGGGCAAGATCGTGAAGTTCCAGGAGATCTACACCCCCTGACGACCGGAGCCGCCCCGCGCGGCCTCGATCTCCGCGAACGATGACCGGCGACCGCATGCCGCCGCGGACGAGCGACGAGCGACGAGCGACGAGCGACGAGCGACGAGCGACGAGCGATGGACCATCCGGACGGCACGCACGACCGTCCTGGTGGCCGCCTTCCCCCAGCGGGGGTCGCCCCTATGAGGCGAACGCGTCGGCCAGATCGGCGCCGTCACCCACACGAGTCCCGCTGTGCCAGCGCCGGAACAAGCCGCAAATAATCAGCGGCCGATCGACCGGCTACCTTGGGAGAGTGCTCACCATTGGCGTCGATCTCGCGGCGGAGGCGATCCGAACAGCGGTGGCATGGGTCGAATGGTCCGCCGGCGGCGCGAACGTCCGTGAGATCGAGATCCAGGCAGACGACGATCTGATCGTTGAGGCGATCAAGAGCGCGGACAAGGCCGGAATCGACTGCCCACTCGGCTGGCCGGACAAGTTCGTCGATTTCATCGCAGCCCACCGCTCCGGCCACGTCGACGTGCCCGCCGGCACCATGGGCCGTACCTGGCGCAGGGATCTCGCACTCCGGGTCACCGATCAGATCGTCTATGACCTCACCGGTCTTACGCCCCTGAGTGTCTCCGCCGACCGCATCGGTCACACCGCCATGCGCTGCGCGGCCCTGCTCGCCGATCTCGCCCGGCAGGGCCGGCCGGTCGACCGCGGCGGGGAGGGCGTCGTAGTGGAGGTCTACCCATCGGCATCGCTCAAGCGCTGGAACCTGCCCCATCGCGGCTACAAGCGTTCAGTGAATCTCGGTGGTCTCGGGCACCTGATCGACGAACTCCACGCGGCGGCACCATGGCTGGACCTTGGGTCGTACGAACGCATGTGCCGGAACTCCGACGACGCGGCAGACGCCGTCATCGCCGCGCTCACGGCCCGCGCTTCCTATCAGGGGCTGGTGACCGTCCCCACCCCAGAGCAGGCCGGCGCGGCCCACACCGAAGGGTGGATCGCCCTCCCCACCAGCCCCATATGCGACCTTCACCCATAAAGCGCAGGACGAGGTGCCCGACTCACGCCGGTGCGACGCCACCGCGTGAAACAAGGCGAACGCCGACCTGGCTGCCCCGCCAATCGGGACGGCAAGGACGGCGGCTGTCACGTTCCGGCGAGTTCACGAACCGTGGCCATGTCGCTGAAGGGGAGCAACTTCTCGCCGACGATCTGGTGGGGCTCGCTCCCCTTTCCGGCGACCAGCACGACGTCGTCCGGTCCTGCGGCGGACAGGGCGAAGGCGATCGCCTGGCGACGGTCGACGAAGCGTCTGAACGGTTTACCGGTGGTCACGAGGCCCGGGGTGATCTGGTCCAGGATCGCCTCGGGGTCTTCGTTGCGCGGGTTGTCGGAGGTGAGGACGCACAGATCGGAGTAGGTTCCGGCGATCTCCCCCATCTCGGCTCGCTTGGTGGTGTCACGGTCTCCACCGCACCCGAAGACGGTGATGACCTGGCCGGAGGCAAAGCTTCGGATGGTCGTCAGGACCTGCTCCAGAGAGTCCGGGGAGTGGGCGTAGTCGACGATCACGCACGTGCCGCCCGGGGTCTCGAAGCGTTCGAACCGGCCGGGGATCGGCGGCATCCGCTCGAGCGCGGCGATCAGACCGTTCAGGTCGTGTCCCAAGACGTGGCAGGCGGCCACGGTGGCCAGGGCGTTGGCCACCGAGTACCGGCCCGGTACGGGGATCGCCGCCGGGTACTTGCGGCCGTCGTGGTGCAGGGTGAAACGCGTGCCGTGCGCGTCCACGGTCAAGTCGGTGGCCCGATAGTCCGCCTCGGTGTCGAGAGCGTACGTGGTCACCGCGCCCGGCATGAGCGCCTGGATACGGGCGCTCACCGGGTCGTCGGCGTTGACCACCGCGCGGCGGCACAGCCCCTGGAACAAGCGCAACTTGGCGTCCCGGTAGTTCTCCATCGTCCCGTGGTCGTCCAGATGGTCCTGGGACAGATTGGTGAAGACCCCGACATCGATGAAGGAGCAGTCCACCCGGTGTGTCAGCAGAGCCATCGACGTGGCCTCCATCACCACGCTCGCGACCCCGCTATCGCGCATGCGTCCCAGCAGGTACTGAAGGTCCGGTGACTCCGGTGTGGTCAGCACCGACCTCGGCATCGGGATCAGCTCGTCGCCGATCCGGCTGCCGGACGTGCCGATGACCCCCACCCTCGCGCCCTCGGAGATCCGGAGCGCCGACTCGACCGTGTACGACACCGAGGTCTTCCCGTTGGTGCCGGTGACCGCGATCATGTCCATCCGTCGCCCCGGCTCGCCGTAGTAGCGGGAGGTCAGGATCGCGGCCGTCGTACGGGTGTCCAGCACCTGGACGACACATACGCCCGCGGCCGATGCCACAAGCGCCGGCGCCTCGCCGTCCACGATCACCGCGACCGCACCGCGCGCGAGGGCCGGTCCGATGGAATCGGGACCGCCTTCGCGGTGGTCGGGTACCGCGATGAACAGTGAACCCGGCGTCACCCGATCGACGTCGAAGCATGCACCGGCGGTGATCGGCGTCTCCGGGTCGCCCTGGAGCACCTGGTGGTCGTGCCCGGCCAGTAGTTCGCTCAGCCTCACGGCGATTCCTTCGAAGACGGATTTGGCCCGGTCACGTGGCCGGCAGCGCCAACGGCTTGCCGGAAACCGGGAAGATTACGGGGAATGGGACTCCGATGCGAGCTACATGTGACTGCTCAGCTTGGTAGGCGGAGTCCTACTTGGTTCTCGAAAAGGAGCGCGCCGGGGACAGACCCCGGTGAGAGCCGGCGAAGATCGCTAGCCGCGGCCGTGCAACACGCGGTGACCGGCTTCCGGCGCCTCCGCGTCGGCTGCGGTCGCCGGGCCGACACCTGTCGGACCCGCAATGGTCGAGCACAGCGCGAAGACCGCCTGCCGCAGGCGATGTCTCATGACGCTTGTCCGACCCATGGACATCAGTGTACGGCCGGTCCGGCACTCGAACCCATCTCCGGCACAACTCGCGTAGATCGCCTGCCGGGCTGGGCGGTGGCTGGTCCCGAGTGAACACGTGGGTGCCTCAGCCAGTCATGTCGACACCGTCGAAACGCTCAGGTTTCCAGTGCACCGGTTGCTCTGGCAGACAGGCCCGCGCCGGTGAAACAGGTAACCGATACGACACGACGTCTACGACCGTATCGGCACGCAGTTGGCATCCGTGTCAGCAAGAGCGAACCGATCGAAGAGGAATCGACGTCTAGGAAACTGTGAAGCTTTCTTTGATCGGTCTCGGCCTCGCGGCGGCCGGGGTGTGTACAGCGGCTATGGTGCTCTCGGGATCGGTCAGCGAGTCACCGCCCGTACCGTCCACCTGCCCGGAACGCTGGGGCGGCGACGGCATCGGCGGCTGGGTACCCGCGGCCGCCGACATCGACGGCGTGGAGGAGTCGCTCGTCCCCGGCTCGCCGGTGAAGGCCCTCATCTGCGCCTATCCCGGGGACAACGCGCATCCGGGTGGCGAGCGGCTGGCCGGTTCGCGGACGCTGACGGATCAGACGGCGGCGATGGCCCGCGACCTCGCATACCTCCCGGTGACCACCGCCGACGTAGGCCGTCCATGTACAGCGATGGGGGGAGCGATGACCAACTACCTCATCCGGTTCGCCTACCCCGACGGCCGCGCCCTGTGGGTGGGCAGCGCCGAGGAGGTCAACCACTGCGTGAGGACCACCAACGGCACGGTCGGCAGCAGCTCGTACGCCGGGCCCGCCCTCACCACCGCCTACAAGGACGGAGCTTGGCGGTCCGTACCTCCGGGCGACCCCTGCCGGGGCCCCGGCGACCGCCGGGGGCAAGACGAGCTGATGGTTCCAGGACGACCCGGCCGGCTCACAGTGTGCAGGGACGCCACCTACGTAAGGCCGCCCTACCGGAAACGGCACGGCAGGGACGTCGCCCGCGCGCTGGCCGAGACGCTGAACTCTCTGGACACCGTGCCGAGCCAGAACACCTGCCAGGGGATAGGAGGCGCTCACGAACGCGGCATCCGGCTCATATTCGACTATCCGGAAGGACCGGCCGCCGCAGTGACGATCTCAATGGACTGCGTCCCCGCCATCAATAACGGCCTGCTCCAGGCCGACCTGGACGACCGCGTCCGCGACCAGATCCAACGTCTCGCCCCATCCTGACGACAGAACACGCCCTGCCACCGGATCCGACTGAGCGGGGCTGCCGTAGAAGGCGGTGCCCTGCACGACCTTCCCGTCCCGCAGAGTCAGGACTGGTCGTCTGGTCGTCGGCAGGTCAGGTGGCCGGTTCGGGGTTGATGACCCGGCCGCGGGAGATGACGGTGCGGGCGTTGCGGATCGCGGTGATGTCGGTGGTCGGGTCGCCGTTGACGAGGAGCAGGTCGGCGTCGAGCCCGATTCTCAGCCGGCCTGTGCGGTCCGTCAGGCCGCACGCCCGGGCGGCGAGGCTGGTGGCCGACGCGAGCGCGGTCGTTGGGGGAACTCCGGAGGCGACAAGCTCGATCACCGCCAGCGTGAGGTCGCCGTGCGCCTTGACCGGGTTGATGCCGGAGTCGACTCCGCTGATCAGGGTAACTCCGCCCCGATGCAGCTCTCCGACCTGGACCAGCCTGTCCTCCACGGTGACGCCGCTGCGCTTGAGCAGGGCCGCCATCGCCGGCGACGGCGGCCCTGCCATCCGGCTAAGCTCGTGGCCCAGCGTCGGACAGACCATGATTCCGGCCGCGGCGATCGCCTCAGCGAGCTCCGGCGGCGTGTGCATGCCCTGCTCGCCGAGGCAGCTGCAGTGCTCGATGCCGTCGACCCCCGCGGCGACGCACTGTTCCACCGCCGCGAGCGCGTGCGCGTGCGCGATGATGGGGAAGCCGAGCCGGTGGGCCTCATCGACGACGGCCATCACTTCTTCGAGGCTGAACTGGCAGGCCCGGATCTCGGTGGTGGGCGTCAGCACGCCGCCACTCGTCATGATCTTCACCAGGTCGGCTCCGCGGTCGGCGCGTTCCCGAACTGCCCGGCGCAGTTCCTCGACGCCGCTCGCCTCGCCGCCCATGCTCGCGCAGTGGCCGCCCAGGCTGGTGATGGGCGGCCCGGAGGCGACCACCGTCGGCCCGTGGGGCCGCCTCCGGTGCCGGTCGACGACAGCCCACTGGTGGTCTCCGAGGTCCCGTACCGCCGTCACGCCTGCGGCGAGCTGTGCCGCGAGCGCCGCCTCCACGGCGTTGTCGAGCTCGTCGGGGCTCAGGCTGGGCAACCGGTCCAGCGCGTCGGGTTCATTGTTGCCGCAGAGATGGCTATGAGTGTCGATGAGGCCGGGAAGCAGGGCGGTTCCCGGCAGGTAGGTCACCTCGAAACCGTCCGGCGCCAGTGCGGGACCCGGCTCCACCCCGATGATGACGCCGTCCTGGACGAGCACCAGGGCGCCGCCCGGGACCGCCTTCTCACCGTCGAACGCGATATCCGCGCGGTACCCGCGCGCCGGCTGCCTCTCGACGTCCATACGACGGACTCTACGACGATCGTAGTGCTAGGCACAACTATTGTAGTTAATTGGACTACTGCCGTAGTATCCTGGTATGGCGAACAGACGCGAGACCTTGCTCGACGCCGCGATCGCCGTGCTCGGCGAGCGTGGGATCCACGCGCTCACCCACCGCACCATCGACACTGCCGCGGGGCTGCCGACCGGCTCCACCTCCAACCACTTCCGCACTCGCGATGCGCTGTTCGACGCGGTGGTGGAGCGGTTCGCCGCCCGTGAGCGCGCCAACTGGGAGGAAATCGCGGTCAGGATGCACCCCACCACGCCGCGGGAGCTGGCCCACGCCCTCACCGTTTTCGCGCAGACCGCCACCGGGCCGCAGCGGACGCTGACGCTGGCCCGGTACGCGATCCTCGTGGAGGCCGGCATCCGTCCGTCGTTGCGGGCGCAACTGACGGTCACCGGCGCGCGGGTCAACGCCTGGTTCATGAACTGGCTGCGCATCGCCGGCTCCACCGATCCCGAACGCGACGGGCCGATCATCATGAACCACTGGACCGGCATCATCCTGCACCAACTCGCCATCCCAGACCCGGCGTTCGATCCATCCGAACAAATATCGGCGCTCGTCACGAGCGTCATCCGTTCTCGTCCAGCGGAGGCACCGGCATGAGGGACAAGCAGCCACAAGATCCAGTCGTCCTGGACCGCGACCAAGTCTGGCAAGTGATCGACGCGCAGCGAGCGAGCCTGGCCGACCTGTTGGAAGACCTGTCCGACGACAAGTGGCGGCAGCCGTCGCTGTGCGCGGGCTGGACGGTTCGGGACGTCGCCGCGCACCTGACGCTGCAGCAGCTCGGTCTGGCCGACATGATCGGCATGATGGGCCAATGGCGCGGAAATCTTGACCGCACGATCCACTACGCGGCCTGCCGGCGCGCCGCCGCACTCTCGACCGGGCAGATCATCGCCCAGATCCGCGGCATGATCGGGTCTCGGCGTCACAACATCGGGGCCACCCATCTGGAAACGCTCACCGACATCCTCGTCCACGGGCAGGACATCGCCATCCCCCTCGGCCGCCGCCATGACATGCCACCGGCCGCAGCAGCCGCCGCGGCCGGCCGGGTGTTGTCCATGCGCTGGCCGCCGCCCCTTCCCGCCACCCGGAAGGTGACAGGGTTCCGGTTGACCGCCACGGACATGCCCTGGGCCGTCGGCGACGGGCCAGGGGTCCAAGGCCCAATGAGCGCGATCCTCCTGATCTGCACCGGACGCCTCGCCGAGCTACAGCAACTGTCCGGCGAAGGCGTCGCCGACCTCACCGCACGCCTCTCGGCGCCAACACCGAAATAGATCGGCCGGCCGCTCCCGAAACGATTCGCCGACATTCATCACATCCGTCTGCGCTCTACGACGAGATCATGGGCGCAAAGCGGAAGCGTTCGTGACAGTGGAGGGCTGGGAATCGGGCTCGGGCTTGCCGATCGGTTCGATGAACCCGCCGGAGAGGTAGCCACTGCCTGAGAGGCCCATCAGCACGAGCAGGGTGGCCGGGATCTCCGGGAGGCCTTCGCGAGGGTTTGTGATGAGCTGGAGCAGGAAGTAGCCGACAGTGATGAGGGTGAAGACAAAATACTGGACGTCCAGTAGCGCCCCGTGCCCGGCGTCGTCGGTGACTATCTGGCGGAGCCCGGCCAACAGGCCGACCTCACGGGGATCGGCCGGCGGGGCCTTGGTGGCGGCTGCGGTGCCGGAGTCCACGGCCTGCGGCGTCCCGGCCTCCGGCGTTCCAGCAGGCATCCTCTTGTTGATCCTCTCCAGGGCCCCTAGGACCTGGTTCTTCCTGATGAGCGCCACTGACAGCGGCCATCCGAGCAGAAGCAGATACTCCCACCGGAAATCGCTCCCGAGGAGCCTCGCGAACGGAGTTCCGTCCATCACGTCCGCCGGACAGGAGCCCGCATAGGCGGTCCCCGCCGGGATGGGGCAGTTGGGAGTGCGACCGGCGAGCAACAACATGAGCAGGCCGAAGACGATGGCCACACTCCAGATCGCCACCTGCACCTTCGACGTCGACGCCCGCCCATCCGATCCCATGACCATGCCTTTCAACCCGGCCCGCCGGAAGTCGCTGATCGAGGCGGCGCGCTCGGCCATGTCGCCCGGAAGGTTAGCCTCGGTGGGTTTGGAGGGCGGTTTGGCACCCACCGCCACCATGTGGACGACGCACATCGTCACCGCCACAAGCAGCGCCGACGCGAGTGCGGCCCACCTAGGGGTGAAGCGCCATGCGAGCTGCTCCGACAGCGGCCAGACACCGGTGGGTGAGAACACGGCCGTCGTCCACCACACGACGAGTACGACGCTGATCGCCGACACAGCTGCCGCGAGGATTCTCTTGATCATTTCACGATGCCTTTCAAGGAAGTCGGTCCAGCTCGCGTCACTGCGGCCATGGTTCGGTAGGGCGCACGGTGTCGAAGGCCAGCCCGCTGGAGCTCTCCCCGACGCCTGGGGCCTTCTCCCGCCGAATCCAGCTGTGCCACGACCCGTCGAACCAGCGGGCCAGCACGGGACGGCGGGTCAGGCTCACGCCGTCGCGCGGTACCTCTTCTTCGTGCACCCACAGCCCCTCACTGATCAACCGGCCCTGCGGGTGCGACGCCAGGCCGGGCGCGTCGAGCCCGGCCAGCCGGAACCGGATCACCGACGGCCGCACCATCTCGGGGACCAGCGGGAACCAGTAGTCCGGTACGACCGTCTGCATGCCGTACGCCGGAAGCTCGCCGGTCGGGATCGGATCGGGCGCGATCCGCGCCCACCGGTCCCGCCGATCCACCGGCTCGCCCCGGCCATCGGTGTAGTGGTGTTGTACGGCCCAGGCGAGGTTGGCCAATTCGTCGCGAGCCAGTCCGATGTGCTCCAGTGGCTGCCCCATCTGGCCGCGTTCGGAGGGCAGCACCAGCAGCCCGGACGCCGCCGGGTGGTCCGGGTCGGGGCTGTGCAGACTGAACATCGACCAGGCCGAGTCGCTCCGGCCGGCGCGTTCGATCAGATGGTGGCGGCCGAACACGTCACGTACCAACAGCTGGTCCAGCGTGGTCAGCGAGCCGACCGGCGCCTCGAGGGGGACCAGGAACCAGTCATTGCCGTAGACCGTGGCGAACGAGATCAGCAGCAGCCGTCCGGTGTCGAGCGTGGACACCTCCGCCGAGCCCAGGTCGACCTGCGCGTCTTCCATCTCCCAGAACCGGTCGGCGGGCATTCCGCCGTAGCGCACTGTCGTGGGAAGGCCTTCATCGGTGAACACCTGCCGCGGGCCGGGCGGCATGGCTGCCGACTCGGGATCGACGTCGACGCTGTACCAGTCCAGCCCGTCGCCCAGGTATTCCTCGGCACGTAGCACCGCGCCGCCGCTGGACAGCTCGGCCGCGTGCTCGAACCGGTGCGGGTCAAAGCAGTCAGGTCCGCGCTCGGCCAGCTGATCCGCCCACCAACGCCGCCAGCGGCCGCCCACCTCGCCGAGCCTCGGGTCGGCCCCGGGGTGAAAGGTGCCCGCGTCGAGTGCCGCCGCCACTGACGCCGCGTCCGGCACCCGGCCGCCGAGTAGGTCGACGAGGCCGCCATCCGCGTCACCGGTCGGAAGGATGTGCGGGGCGAGTGCCTCGGTGGCGGCGGCGCGCAGGCCGGCGTCGTCCAGCATGCGCAGCAGTTGGGCGCCTCCCTCAGCGCGCAGCCGCTCGTCGACGCGCACTGGCTCGTCCTCGATCTGCGCGTCCAGCGGGCCCCGGCGGGGGTCATAAGGTATCCAGTCGGACGCGCCGACCGGGCGCCAGGCGTCGATCGGCGCACTGCCGCCGGACATCCGGACCACCGCCGGCGAGCCGGCGTCCTGGGCGGCGAACTCACCGAACTGCCATTGCCGGGTCAGCAGCCACAGCGGGTCGTGCACCCGGGCGGCCAGGCCGGACTCGACGTCGCCGGTACGGTGCCCGGGCTCCAGTCGGAACGGACCGTCCGGGTCGGTGTCCGGACGGCGGGTTTCGATCGAGGCCAGCAGTTGCCCGGTCCCGCTGTGCGGGGCGATCCGGATGGCGGGCATCAGGTCGTCCAGCAGCGGCAGGTCGGCGAGGTCGACGGCCCTGAGCTTGGCCAGCTCCAGGGTCTCCCTGAGTACCTGAACCAGGCCGTCGGAGGTCCAGCCGCGGTCCAGGTCCGGGGGCACCGCGATGAGCACGGTGTGCGGGGCCTTCGCGTCCGGCCGGTCGTAGTGGAACGCGACGCCGGTCAGTTCGGTCTCCGGCGGTGTGCCGGTCGGCAGCGCCGGTGCGGCGGGGCGGAACCGGTCCGCTCCGGGCAGCAGTTCGACCCACTCATCGAGCAGCACGCCCACTACGTCCGCTCCCAGTCGCGCCGGCGCGTGCCACACGAGCTGGGCGCGAGCGGCCGGGCGCCGTTCGGTGGGGAAGACACCGCCGATCCAGGCATCGGGCGCGCCGTCCGCTCCGGTCGGCGGGTCCTGCGCCGCGCACAACCGCTCCGCGTGGCCGGCCCGGGCGCCGGCCGGCACCAGTGTCTCGTACAGGGTGCGGGCGACCGGACGTACCATCGCGTTGCGCCGCAACCAGTCCTCGACGTCGGCGCCCGAGACGTCCTCCCGCGCTGCCGGCACTGGTCCGGCGAGCCTGGGCAACACCGGGACGTCCGCGCCGAGCACCTCGGCCAGGGCGGCCCGCGCCTGGGACAGCCACCCTTCGACCCCACCGGATTCAGCATCCCCTGAGCCCGCCGCACAGGCGGCCAGGGCGGCGGCGCCAGGATGAGACGCGACCAGTGGGTGGGCAGCGAAGGCGGCGAGCCGGCGCCGGGCGTCCGCGATGTCCACCGTGTGATCCGCCGGTTCGCCGGGCAGATGCCTCGGCAGTACGGGCTGCGCGCTGGTCAGCAGCGAGCGGATCCGCGCCGCCGTGCCGCGCAGCGCCGCCCAGCCGGCGCCGGCCAAGGTCACCAGCGTGCCCGGCTCAGCCCCGAGGGTTTCTCGCACCGCGCGGCGCAGCCTGTCCTGTTCGGCGCTGCTCGCGTCGAGCACCGTGCTCAGCGCGCCGAGCCCGAGGCGGTCGGCGGGGATTTCGAAGGGCCGGGCGCCGCCACCGTCCCGCGCGCCATTGTGGTCGCCGGGTCGACTCGGGCCCAGTTCACCGGTCAGCGTCCAGCCTGCGGCGGGGCCGAGTAGGTGCGCAACCCACGACTCCACCGCCGGCGTCACCTCCGCGACCGGGTCGGCGGGCCAGCCGGTCGGCCCGACCGGTTCGGTAGGCAGCAGCGCGGCCACCCGGTGGGTCAGCGCCTGAGCCCGGTGCGGGGTGCGCAGCACCTGCCAACCGTCGGGTACGTCGCCGCCCCGGCCAAGCGTGTCGGCGGCCAGTCCAGCGCGCAGTGGGCTGCCGCCGACCAGTTGGTGCACGCTCTCGGCCAGCACCAGGTCGCCCACCGCGTCCAGCGCGTCTGTCAGGTCGGCCAGGATCGGCTCGACGGCGCCGGGGTTCCCGGCGAATCGCAGGGCGTTCGCGCCGGCCCGGGCCAGCGCCATCCCGTCCACCACGTTACGCGCGGCGATCGCCAGGGTGCTGTGCGCCCACAGCCCATCGACGCCATCGGGATCGTCCGGCTCGTCGACCGTCGGGATGGGGAACGCGCGGCGGAATCCGTCCACCTCGCTGTCCAGGTTCGCCTCGTGCAGCGCCCGCTCGAACCGGTAGCCGAGCAACGCGCCGAGGCTCTGTCCTCGGCGCACTCCGCCGAGCAGCCAACGGGCGATCCTGGCCCGCCTGGAGTTGAGGTTGACCGCGTAGGTCTGCTCGCCGGGATGTCCGAGAAATCCCGAGCGCAGCACCGCCGCCGTCGCCGCGTGCTGCAGCGACGGTGCGTGGACGTAGCCGTCCTGGTCCGACACGATGGCCGTGTCGTTCTCGTCGTCCAGCTCGATCTCGACTTGCTCCCTCGGCACCGGCGGTCGCAAGTTCTCCACCCAGCCGTAACAACCGAACCGAACGCCGTCGACCCCGGAGGCCCGCTGTTCGGCCAGCCGGTGGGAGGCCAGCGACGTGACCCAGGCGTCCAGCCGGTGCGAGTAGATGTCGATCACCTCCAGCAGCAGCGCGGGCAACCGCGTCACCGGGACGGCGGCCAGGGCACGCATCGCGGCTTCCAGCTCGGCCAGGGCGTCCGAGAAGTGGGCGGCGGCTGCGACCCGCTCCTCGTGGTCCCTCTCGTTCAGCCCTTCCAGCACGTCGGCCACCAGCTGGTCCACCTCGCCGGTCACGGCCAGCGCCTGGCGCAGCGGGTCGTTCGCCCCGTCGTCGCCGTCCATGAACGCCCAGTTGGGCAGGTACAGCAGCGCCGTGAGCACCTCGCTGACGTCAGGTGGCTCGTCGGTGCCCTCCGGCGACCCGCCCTCATCCGGCGGTGTTTCGCCGTCGTCCTGCGGCGTCCTGCCCGGGGCCGGTGCGGCCGCATCCGGCAGGTCGAACAGCGTGTCGCGCCGGCGAGGGGGCTCTCCGCCGGAGGACAGCCCCACCGGCCAGTCGCGGTGGTAGCTCGCGGCGTCCAGCTCGCCGGCCAGGAACGCCCGCACCGCCCGTAGATAGTCTGCGGTGGCCAGCACCCGTGCCGGGAAGGTGACCGGGTCCGGAGTGAGCCTGGACATGAATGCCGGCACGCCGGTCGCCTCGTCCAGGCCCCAGCCGAGATCGGTCCAGCCGTCGGAACGGGTGGTCCAGCGCAAGGTTCCATCCGGGGGCAGTCCGGGCAGGCCGAGCTCGGCGGGTGGTTGGTCGCGCGGGGTCCTGGGCACGGCGAACCCGGGGCCGTTCAGCCGGCGCATGGCCAGCCCGGTGGCCACCGGCAGCCGCTGCAGGGCGTCCACCGCGACCTGGTCGACCGGCTCGTCCGGCCGCACCCGCGGGATGGGGGCCTCGTCCAGTGCCGCGCGCCAGCGTTCCCGCAGCCGGCGCAGCCATGGCACGAGCAGGGCGTCCACATCGCGGTCCCGTCGGGCGCGCCAGTCGCCCAGCGCGGTGACGGGCAGCACCCCGTAGGGCTGATGGCCGACCCGCAGCATCGGCAGCGGGCCGCGACTTCGGACGTGCTCGGCAAGGTGGTCCCGGATCGCGCGCCATGGCCGCGCCGGGTCGGTGGCCTGGACCTGCCGAGTACCCAGGTTGAGGTGGGACACCGAAGCCTCGGCGAACCCCTTGCCCAGGGTCGGCCAGGTGAGCAGGGACAACGCGGCGATGGCGGCCGGTTCCGGGTCCTTCGCACCGGGGCGGCCGCGCAGCGGCCCGGCGTCCGGCAGGCCGAGCGCGGCGGCCAACGCATCCGCCACCGGGTGCTCACCGGCCGGCAGGTCTGGACCCGGGTACGCCGGCTGCGACGACCAGCCGGACCGAGTGCGCGGCGTGTTGTTGGTCGGGGTGCCGGGCGCCAGCAGGCCGAGCCCGCCGCCGAACGCGTGGCCGAGCAACAGGTCCGACAGGTGGGCGGCGCCGGCCGCCGCCGGCTCGTCGCGCACCCCGACGACCAGCAGCTCGTCCAGGTGGTCGGTGCCGTCGGCGAAGGACAGCTCGACGGCCATGCCGGCCTTGAGCGCGGAGAACCAGTCGGTCTCCCAGCCTTCCTCCTCGGCGCGCAGCAGCCCGGCCGGAAGCGGGTCGGGTACGGGGCGGCCCAGCTTGTCCACCACCACCTGGCCGTCGACCAGGCCGACGAACCGCCAGCGCTTCGGCATCACGACCGTGCGCTGCCGGCGTTCGCGCTGGTCGACGGGGCGTACGACCGGCGGCGGGGCGCCGGGGCGGCAGGCGCGCACCGCCCAAGCGGCCCGCGCCGGACGCATCCGGCGGAGCAGCCGCTGCCAGGCGTCCTGGCTCGGGTCCCGCCAATACTCGGCGGCGGCGTCCGCCTCGTCCGGGGTGAGCTCCGGGTTGAACCGGGACAGCTGGATGTCGTCGGGGTACACGCGGACCCGGAGCGTGCGCGGTTCCCACCAGATGGTCTCCACTCGCACGGGCAGCAGCGCGATCGGGTCGGTGTTGTCGTCGCCGAACAGCCGGGTGCCGGCGTCCAGGGCCTGGGCCAGTTCGTCCTCGGCGCCGCTCACGAAGCCGTTCAGCTGGCCGGCCGCCCGTCGTAGCTCCGCCTGGACGCCCGCGGCGGTGGTGAGCTGCTCGGACGTGGCGCGCTCGTCGCCGGCTTGGATGGCATCCTGCAGTCGCCGGACCACGGCCTGCTGCTCGTCCGCGCGGGCCTGTGCGGTGTCGGCCTCGGCACGGGTTCGGTCGAGCTGGGCGCGGACGCTGAATGGCTCGCTCATACCCGGTGTCCTCCTTCTTGTCGCGCGGCGGTCAGTCGCCCAGCAGCGCAGTGGCACGGAAGGCCAGCTGGAACGGCTGTTGGAAGGCGATGCGGGCCATGTCGGCGGCGTCCCGGCCCCATGTCGGGGGGTCGCCCGCCGGCAGCTCGCGTGGTGTGGCGGGCGCGGTGCCGAGGCGGACGAACCTGGCGGCGTCCCTGGTGACCCCGTTCCAGGTGAGGTCGGCCCAGGTCTTCATCGGGTCCGGCTGCGGGCCGGTGTCGAAACCGAACTGGGTGCCGCGCATCGGCTCGCGGAACACGAAGAACCAGTCCTCGGCGAGCGCCCGCTGCTTGTTGATGCCGGCGAACAGGTAGAGCACGGTCGACTCGTCCAGCGCCAGCGGGGTGGCCGGCAGCCCGGTGAACGCGGCGGGCAGTTTGCCGCCCTCGCCGCGCGTCGCGAGCAGCGCGGTGCCGGGGAATCGGCGCAGCAACTCACCGCGCACGAGTAGCGCCAGGTTACTTCCGGCGTCGGTGCGCAACTGGCTGCCCAGCGTGGTGTCCTCCGGCCAGCGAGCGATTTCGTCGACATCCGTGCCGTCGCTGGGCCAGAACCGGGCGAACGGGGTGCCTCGCTGGTCGGTTGGGAACTCCCGCCATAGCAGCTCCCGGTTGAACTCGTGGTTGAGCCCGACCAGCAGGGCAGCGACGAATTCCGGGTTGGTCTCCAGGAGGGTCACCGAATCCGGCGGCAGCGCGCCGATGCCGGGGATCGCCCATTCCGGCCAGCGGGCCAGCAGTTCCTCGGCGATCGGCACCATGAACTTGGGGTGTGCCATGATCGGGCGCAGCGGGCGGGGGTCCTCGTCGGTGCGCCGCGCCCAGGACTCGGTGGGGATCCGGTCGATCATCCGTTGCAGCTGTAGCCGCAGCGGGCCGACCGCGGTGCGCAACTCGCCCGGCAGGCCGGTACCGGGCGCGTTGTCGTCGGCGAGCACGCCCATCTCGCGCAGCCCCTGTTCGATGACCCGCGTGGGCGCCACCGCGTTCGGGTCGTCGCCGCTCGCGATCCGGCCGGCTCGGCGGGCCAGCGCGCCGCCCCGGCGAGTCAGCCGGGCGAATGTGGTGGTGGCCGCCCCGGTCGGCACCGGGGACACGGCCAGCGCGGTGGCCAGCGTGGTCGAGGTTGCGACCAGGCCGGAGACCGCCGCGGACACGCGCACCCGGCTGCTCACCGGTGCCATCGCGGTGACCAGTTCGGCGACGTCCAGTCCGTCGAGGTGCTTGCGTTGGGCCTGTTCGGCGGCCGCGGCGGCCAGCTCGGTGGCGGCCAGCAACCGGTTCGCCTCCCGGATCTCGCCGACCTGCTCCCAGGCCCGGGCCATCAGGAACTCCTGTTCCAGCTGCGCGTAGCGGGCGCCGAGCGCGGCGGCGACCCGGCGGCGGACCTCTAGGTTGAGCGTGCTCAACCAGCTCTGCGGGTCGGTGGGCACGGTCTGCCGGCCGGTGTGGTGGCTGCCGTACAGCGGCGGCGCGATGGCCACCGTGTCCCGGTCTCCGACCGGTTGGCCGCCGGCCGGCCGGCGCCGCGCCGGGGCGTTCAGGCGTTCGCGGGCGAGCGTGCGGAACCGGTCCTGCACGGCGGGGTCCGACCAGGCCTCGGGCGCCGCTGATCCGGGCACACGCAGCGCGCCGTCCAGTGCCACGGTGGCCGGGCCGGTGGGCGGTTCGGCGGGCCAGGGCCGGCTGACGTCGACGATCCGGGTGCCCAGCCCGGCGTCGGCGGCCGGCCGGAACCGCAGCCGCCGGGCGAGTTCCTCAAAGGTGCCCGCCGCTCCGGTACGGAAGCTCCACCAGTGGTAAACGGGCAGCTCGATGGTGCCGCCGGCGCCGGCCGTCCAGGCGTCCGCCGTGCCCGGTCCGGCCAGGTTCCGCTTCAGTCCGGAGGCGACGCCGGCTGCCGTGGCCGGCACCACGGCTGCGATCCAGCCCCGATTCGGGTCGAGCTTGCGCGGGCACAGCAGCCGGCCCACCACATCGGCCGAGTGGCTGCGCACCCCCTGCGCGGCGAGCCGCTGGGCGGTGCCGATGTCGGTGACGCCGTCGTCGAGGCGGGCTTCCACGTGCGCCCACGCCCACCGCTCGGTGAGCGGCGGCAGCGCGGCCACCGGGGCGGTGAGCACCGGCAGGGGGTCCGCGTCCCGAGGCGGGGCCGCCTCGTCCTCGGCCAGCACGACCAGCACGATCCAGGGCTGCGGGGTCGGCCCGGACGGTGTCGCCGCCTGCCCGGGGGACAGCAGCCACGGCAGGTCGGCGTGTGCCAGCTCGACGCCGGCCAGCACGTTCTCCGCCGCCGGGGCCGATCCGGGCGGCGGTTCTTCGCGCAGCACCAGTGACCGGTCGAATCCGAGCACGTCGCCGGTGCCGACCAGGGTCAGCGCCGGACCGGCCGCCTGCTCTTCCTTACGCTGACCGTTCATCTCCCGGATGAACGTCACCGATGTGGCCAGCGTCGAGCCGCCGGCCGCCGCCCCGGCGCCGATCCGCGCCGCAGAGAAGAACCACCGCGTGCTCATGCCTCACTCCAGCTCATCCTGGTAGCTCCCAGCTCTCGATCAGTTGGACGGGTGCGTGCGGGTCTCCCAGCCGCGCGCGCACCGCCTGCCAGGCGTCGGTGGTGGCGTTGATCAGGGGTACGTCATCGAGCAGCGGGCGCAGGCTGTCGGCGGCGGCCACACGCAGCGTCGATCGCCGCACCCGTACCGCCACCTCGGATGTCCGCCACCGCTCCAGCCGCTCGGCAGCGCTCACCGCGTACACCGCCTCGCGGCGGAAGTGTCCCGCCCAGGGGGAGAACTCCCGCTGCGGTAGCGGCGGCTCGTAGCCGGTCTCGTAGCCGTCGTCGACCCGGTGCCCGGCGCCGAGCCGGATTCCGTCAGTGCCGACCCGTACCCCGCCGGCATGGCTGGCGAAGGCCGGCCGGGTGAGCTGCTGATCCTCGGTGAGGTCGAAGAACTCGCCGGGTACGAACCGCTCGGGCAGCGAGGCCAGCACGGCGGCCGGTTGCGGTGTGCCGACGGTGACCGCCTGGATCGTCCACGTCTGCACCGGCACCGGCCGACGCTGGAACCGGGAGATCGGCACGCCGAGCGGTACCACCGTCTGGCTCATCCGCAGCGTGGCGTCCGGGTGCACGATCGCGCCCGTGGCCAGCCGCTCGGTCGCCGCCGGGGTGAAGGCCAGCGCGGTCCGCTCCTCCGCCGGGCGCTCCGCCACCCACGCCCGCGCCTGGGCTACGGCTTCGCGCAGCGGCCCGGCCGGATCCTGACCGGTCCGGGACACGACCGCCGGCGGCGAACCCCAGCGGATGTCGAAGTCCAGGTCGACGTCCCAGAACAGCACCGAGATGCTGCCGGTGCCGAACGCGTGCCAGGGCGCGGGCCCCTCCAGGGTGAAGTCCAGCGCCACGCCGGCCAGCCGGCGGCCGAACGCGCGCACCGCCACCCCGGCGCGGACCCGCACCGCGAACGCGAACGCCGGCTCGAACACGAACAGCGCGTCCAACCCGAGCCAGCCCTGCACGCCACACCCAGCGATCATGGCCTCCAGCTGCACCTGCCCGCCGAACATCACCGCGTTGGAGGTGAGCGCGAAGTATGCCTCCATGCGCAGCCCGTATCCGGCGCCCGGGGCCAGGTCGACCTGCAGTCTGCGCAACGCGGGCACCCCGGCCGGCCGGCTGTAGCGGGGATGGAACCCGCCGGCGGACAGCACGAACTCCGGCTGCCGGCCACCCCGCACCAGCAGGTACATCTCGCCGCGCACGGCCAGCCCGACGATCCATGACCCGGCCAGCGAGACCAGCAACTCGACCATCGGCACACCCGGGTCGACCCGGCCGAGCACGCTGGCCTGCAACCGGATCAGCGGGACCGCCGGGTCGGGCAGCCCGACCAGCAGCCGGCCTACCAGCACGGCGCGCACCGGGGCGGGCAGCTCCAGCACCAGCGCGCCGGACAGCGACACCATCCGCCCGAACCAGGTGATGCGCACCATCGGCCCGAGCAACATCCGGCCGGGGGCCACCGGGAACGCCGAGCTCAGCGCCCCGATGATCTCCCCTGCCCGGGCCACGGCATCGTCCGGGAACAGCACCCGGTCGGCGTTGCCGTCGCAGACCAGCCGCTGCAACTCGTTGACGTCGACGCGCCGGTTGACTCCGACCAGCCCGCCGACCGCGTCCAGCGCGAACCCGAGCCCCAGCTGCAGTCCCGGATCCGGGAAGTGGGCGGCCAGAACCACCAGGAAGGTGGCCGGGGCACTCCCGACCGGCGGCCGGAACAGCGCGGTGGCCTGCAGCCGCAGCACACCCAGGTCGATCGAGATCAACCCGGCATAGCCCTGGTCCTGGTCGCGCCTCAGCACGCCGCCGCCGGACGCCGGTGGCAGAGCGAGCGCGGCGCCCACGCCGTCCGGGAACAGCTCTCGCAGCCGGTCCGGGTCGAGGCCCGGCCGCTGTTTCGGGGACAGCGTCACCGGCAGGTCGATACCGGCCCGGTCCAGCGAGGCACGCAGCGGCAGGCCGGGAAGGCTGGCCGCCAGCGACACCGACAGGCCCAGCCGCAGCTCGCCGGCCTCGGCGGTCAACTCCAGGGCGGCGCCTCGGGTGCTTATGCCGGGCCCGCTCACCCGCAGCGGGAGCTCGATCCGCGCGGTGCCGGTGCGAGCGAACCGTAACCCGCCGGCCCGGTCCGCCCGGGCGGTGACGGTGACCGGCCCGGAACCGGTGGTCATCGGGCTGGACCCGGCGATGCCGACCAGTTTGGCCAGGGCCTCCGGCAGGACGGCAGCGGTGAGCTCGTGTAGCTCGAGCTCGACTGACAGAGGCGCCGCCGGGCTCGATGTGACGCTGATCGCGATGCCGTTGACGCTGATCCCGGGGCCGTCGGCGAGCCCGCCCGCCAACCGCCGGGACCGCCGCAGGGTGATCGGGGGGGGGCCGCGGGGTGGGCCGGGCGCCAGGCCAGGTCCGAACGCGGTGTCCCAGCCGTTCGGCGCGGCCACATCGGCCTGGGCGGTCCATGGGCCGGTGGTGCGCGGCGGCATGGCCAGGTTCGCGCCCTTGGTGACCACCACGTCGAAGACCGGGCCGCCGGGTGTCACGGCGAAGACCGCGCGCGCGGCCGGGTCGGCCGGGTCGGTCAACACCAGCGCGACTCCGACGGCCGCGCCGGGCGCCCTCCTCCAGCCGTGCAGCCGCACCGGCGAACCGGCCTCGAGATCGCCGGCCATCTCGCGGAGCAGTTCCACCAGCGAGTTGCCCGGCGGTAGCCGATCCACTGCGGTGAGCAGCCGCCCGGCCAGCACGGTGCCTGCGGCCGACGGCTCGTCGCCGAGCTCGGCCGGCCGGCGCGCCAAGCCGTCGACCGCGTCCTCGGCCAGCGCCTTGAGCTGGTCGCTCATCTGGCGCAGGAGTTCGTGCGGGTCCATCCGGATCACCCTCCACCTGGTTCGCCGTTGTCGATGACCAGCGCGCCACCCCGGTAGCCCAGCCCCAGCCAGCGGCCGTCCGGGCTGAACCGCAGTGCCAGCACTTCGCCGGTGCCGCGCGGTTCGTAGCGGTACACCCCGGACTTGATGTTGAACACGCGCAGCAGGTCGTCGATGCACACGCTGGCCGCCCACTTACCGTTCGGGCTGAACGCGACATGTGTGACGGCGCCGAGGCCGGGGTCGGGGGCGCCGGGGTCGAGCTTGGGCACCCGAATGCTCTCCACACCGGACTCGGCTTCTAATATTCGGGCGAATCCATCCGAGCCGCCGACCACGGCCCACCGGCCCGCCGGGTCGAAAGCCAGGCAGTTCGGCGCGGTGACGACCTCCTCGGCCGCCTCTTCCTTGTCCGGCCACAGCTGCATCCCGCCGACCGCCTCGAACATGCGCGTGGTGTCATCGGCGCTGCAGCACAGCACGGTGGAGCCGTCCGGGCTGAACGCCACGGCGAACACCGCGTTGTCCGGCGTCAGGCGCCCAAGCTCGGAACCGGTGGCCAGATCGAGCACCCGAGCGGACCCGGCGAAACGGTGGTTGCCGCCGTGCCGTTCGTCGATGGCCACCGCGACCCGGGTGCCGTCGCGGCTGAGGTCGATTCCGGCGATCTGCCGGTCGACGGCGATGTGCCGGCGAGGCACCCCGCTCGCCACGTCGAGCACCGCGACAACGGTGTCGGTCGCGGTGACGAGGCTTTTCCCCTCCGCACCGAAGGCGATGAAGTTCACCGAGTTGCCCGCGGCGACCGCCCCCTGCCAGATCACCGCGCCGTCCGCGGCGCCACGCATGAAGACCTGATCCAGGTCGGCCACCGCCAACCTCGCACCGTCCGGGCTGAACGCGATGCTGGAAACGAAGCCGCTGCTGGGCAGGTCCAGCGGCGGGCCGGTGCCGATGGTGCGCACCCGCACCACCGAGTCCTCCCCGCCGCTGGCGAACCGCGTGCTGTCCGGACTGAACGCGATCGCGGTCACCGAACCGTCGTGTTCGACGGACAGTGAAACGGTACCCGGCGGACTCATGATTTCCTCCACTCGGCAACTGCCCTACTACGACAATCCGTGCTGAGAGAAAATCTCAGCCGCCTATTTCGGGGAGAATGCCGTCGCCTTCCCAGTACTTATTCGCCGAGTGAATCCTGCCGTCCACGATGCGGACGACGCTGACGCCTTCTCCCCCCACCCGGGCCGCAATCTGCTGACCGCCCCTGGTGGTGATCGTGGCCGTCGGGTGCGTCGCGCCGGCGGTCCACGACACGACGACGACGTCACCGACCAACCTCCGCTCCTCCCACATGGCGACATCCCTCGCGGCAACGGTCGATGCCACCGGGAACACTTCTTTCATGGTGAGCGTGAAGTCGCTCAAGCGGTCACGATAGAGGGCGATCTCTTTTGTCAGGGCTTCGATGCCGGTGATCCGGGCCTCCAGCATCCCGTCCGGCGCTATTCCCAAGCCGGCGAGTGACGGCTCACTCGACCAATAATCTTCATGAACCAGTCCGTCGGGCACGACGCCGTTCGGGTCACCCCAAACGCCGGTGAACAGACGGCATACGATGTCGAGGTCACTCTTCCCGTTCATGTTTCCTCCTGGTAGCGGCCAGGTCATGGTTCATAAGTCAGCCCTGCTACGCGACCGGGCGGACTTATGAAACACTCCCCTAGAGCCCGAGCAGGCTGCGCCACGTTTTGTTTCCGACGATGCCGTCCGGCCCCAGTCCGTTCTGGCTCTGGAACCACTTGACCGCGGCATCGGTGCCCTGGCCGAATACGCCGTCCACCCCCAGCTCGGGCGTCCAGCCCAGCTCGTTCAGGCGACGCTGTATGTTCTTCACACCCTCGGCCCGGGTGCCCACCTTGGCGAAAGGCTGGTCCGCCGCCTCCCGCTCCGCGCGTGCGGGAAAGTCGAACAGCCACTGAGAGACGTCCTCGGGGAGGTCGTCGGGCCCGCTGACCTGCCCGGGCCGCCAGCCCTCGATCTCCTGGATCCGGCCGGCGAAGCCGGTCAGCTGATCGTCATCGAGCGTGCTCACCGGCGTGTCGACGAAGACCCCGAGCCGCTCGGCTATCCGTGCGGCATAGACCTCCGGGTTGTTCGGCCCATGCCCTTCCGGAGCGTACAGCCGCATCATCTCCAGGATCGTCTTGTCCTGACGCCTCCGCAGAAACAGCCGGATCGCCTCGAACCCCGTCTCTTCCGACGGGAAGATCGCGAAGATGTCGTTGTGTTTTCCGGGGTACGCGCCGTAGCCCTCCGCCTCTCCATGGAAATGCACGATGTTTCCCGGATTCTTGTTGTTCCACGACGGTGTCCCGCCGGAGCGCATCTCCTCCTCATAAAACACGTGATCGATACCCAGAATGCTGATCACGTCTCCGGGTTCCATATCGTCGGCGTTGGGCCACGGCATGATTTTTCTCCAGCATCGCGTCGAGGAGTCGGCTGTGGAAAGGTGCGCACTGTCCGTGCGGACCAGGGATGTGACCGAGGGTCAGAAGGTGATCGTCCATCCCTCGCGTTCGGCCTGCTGTTCGGTATAGGAAACGCCATGGATCTTTAGGTCGGCAGCGTCCAGGAGGGTGATGGCGCCGCCATGGTTGCCCAGTTGAAGCCGGCTGCCGACGGGCAGAGAAAGGACTGCTCCGGGGCCGAGGGCTCCGGTGAGTGGGAGTCTGCGTTCCTGCTCGTCTGCGAGGTGCCAGCCGTCAAGGTCGATCTGGTTGGGTGAGGCGTTGAGGAGGGTGACGGTCTCCTGCTCGGGTGCCGGGCCGAGCGGGTTGACCAGCGCCGCGAGGATACGGAGGGGTTCTTCACCCGTGGCCGACCGCGGTGGTGCGGCGTCGATGGCATGCCCGGTGGTGTCGTCGGTGTGCCAGGCCTGCGATTGGAAGGCGAAGAAGACGGCGACCCACCGCGACTCGGCCGGCAGATGAATGAGCAGGCCACCGTCCTGCCAGATCCCGTCATCCGACCGGAACCGTCCGTTGTTGCCTTGGTTCATGTGGACGTCGTGAACCCCGTTACCCGTCCGGAAGCCGAATATCTTGTCCGGGCTGCCTTCCTCGGGGCCCCACCGCTCGCCGAAGATGTACACCGCAGCGTCCGCGTCGTTGATCGCGCGCTGCAGGTAATGGTCAAGCCTGTCGGCCAGGTCATTGTCCGGTCCAGAGAGATCCGGCGGCAGCGGGCGCATCATCGCGGGATCGAAGAGGTTGCCCCGGATGTAGTCGAGACATGCCCCGCCGGGCAGGGATGCCAGTTCGGTCCAGCCGCTGCCCGCGGCGGGGAGCAGCGAGGTGACGGGATGCCCGAAGTCCTCGTCGGCGAGATACAGCAGCTCGGACGGGGCTTGTTGAGACTGGACGTTGACCGCGGCACGGTAGGCGGTCCCGCCGTCGTCGATTAGATGGATCTGATAGTGCGGGGTGTCGGTCGTTCCCTCGCGGCGCCGATCGACGGCACGGCCCGCCAGGACACCATAGGACTTCAGCGGCATCAACGTACCTTCCGATCGCACGGCGGTTCGTCGCCCGACACCGTCCCCACGTGGTGGAAGCCGCGTGTCTCGACGAGAGCGCCCCCCGCCTTCTCGATCCGCGCGCGGTTCCCCGGCCGCAGTTGCAGCGAGGCGAAGCCGCCGATCGCGGCGACCACGTACTCGGTCCTGCCGGGCACGACGCTGTCGTCCCGCGTCCAGAACGCGGCGTCGGCGTTGTTCACCCGGGAAGGAACGCCGACTTCGTCCTCGAGCGCGAGGACAAGCTCCCTCTCGAAGTCCTCCTGGATCATCCGCAGCGGAAGATGGATGGTGACCATCACCAGCGAGTGGGAATCCCCCGGCCGCAGCACGTCCAGGGCCGCCTCGTCGTCCGGCAGGACGCCCGCGACGAGCCGGAACCGCGGGTCCGTCGTTTCGGCGCCGAGCCGCTGGACCCGGCGGCGCATGCCGAAGAATCCGGAATCGCTCACCAGGATCGAGTTCACGACACACCGGTAGGTCGGCGGGAAGCCGTCGCCCGCCTCGCGGTACAGGCTGCGGACGAACAGGGTGCCGGGCGGGTGCGGCAGGTCGCCCGCTTTGGGCATGATGTCACCGGTCATGGCCTCCTCGAATGTGGACGTCACCGTCGAGGGGTGCAGCCGGATGTCGCAGAAAGTCAGGTTCCGCATGGTCAGGTCGCCGTCCCCGTCACGCCGATCTGCATGTGCAGGTGGTTCTTGTGCGCCTCGCGGCCGTGCGCCGTGCCGGGGGCGGTCGCCGGGTGGTCGGGGTGCATGATGAAGCTGCGCTCGCCGATGGACGTGGGTGCGTCCAACCCGTCCGGGCCGTCGGAACGGTCCTGCCATTCCGAGGCGATGAACTCGTAGACCGAGCGCCAGAAGTCGCGCACGAACGGGTCGGCGTTGTCGTCGTCCAGACGGTAGGAGGTGCCGGAGCCGGTGCCCGGCGGCCAGTCACCACCGGGGGTGGCGGCTGTGGACACGGTCCCCCAGTCATCGCTGACGGTGAGGGTCCACTCCTCGCCGTCCTCCGCGACCGCCTTGACGCCGACGAAATCGATGGCGCGGCCCTGACCGTGGCAGTCGGTGCGCGGACGCCCCTGCTTGTCCACGCCGCCGCCCGAGATGCCGAGGTGGTAGAGCTCGACGACGTTGAACGTGGCTTTCAGCCACTGGCACAGCCGCACCAGGGCGAGCGCGTTGCGGGGGTCCAGCCGGTCGGGTGCCGTCGGGCCGCTGGGGTGCCCGAACTTGACGGTGCCCGACTCCAGGTAACGGATGACGACTCCGGCGACGTTGCCGGCCGCGAGTTGCTCACCGTCCCAGCCGTCCAGGCTCACTCCGGCCGGGCCGCCCTCCCCCTCCAGGCGGATCACGTCGCCCGACTGCAGGTCGAGCAGTTCGGCGAAGGCGTCGTCCTTGCTCATGGCGCGCGCGGGATCGCTCACGATGCCGCTCCCTCCGGTGCGCGTCATCCCTGACGCGGTGGGTCTTGTCACACACCGGATGCAGAAAGCGGATCGGTGATACAACGAATTTCACGCCGGATCCGAGCGAGCCCGCGACACGGCTCCCGCCGGCGGTTATGGCTGGGGGTGTATCCAATCGGTGATCACGGCGGAGCCGGCGGCGGTCCGTACGTGCAGCCGGAAGCGGCGGGCCGGGACCGGCTCGATCACGAACCAGCCGACATCGTCGACCGGGACGTCCCGGACCGGGCCGTCATCATCCCGTACGAGGAGCGTTCCGGGCTGCGCGGGCACCAGTTGCCCGCGCACGGCGTCCGCATGGATCTCAACCTCGATGGACAGTTCCCGGGCCGCGAAGCTCAGCGTGCGCGGCCCGGCGCCGTGCCGCCGCCCAGGCGGCTCGTCGCGTAGACCCGTGGGTTCCGACGCTTCCGACGCCGAGAGCCAGGAGTCGAGCCGCAGCTCGGCGAGCTCGGCGTCGACGGTACGCCAGGTGAAGGCGCCCTTCCCCGCGCGAACGAAGGATTCAGGCACGCGGGCCTCACGGACCGCGTGCCCCAGCTCCGCGATCAGCCGGTCGTCGTCGCTCCACCAGCTCGGTACGTCCGTCACGCCGCCGCTCCCCTCGACATCGATTCCCTACGCCAGCTCGAGAGCGGCCAGGGCCCGGCTTCTGCGGAGACGATCCAGGCAGCGCCCGCGGGTGGGGCCGACGGCCCCCACCGGGAGATCGAGCGCGACGCTGATCTCGGCGTACGACGCCGGGGGCTCCGCGAACAACATGGCCAGCAGGCTCCGGCAACGGACCGGTAACTCGGCGAAGGCCATGCGCAGGGCATGCCGCCGCTCCGCCACCAGTATGTCGGTGTCCACGCCGCCTGCCTCGCCATCCGGCGCGCCCTCACCCAGCTCGGGGTCGTTCACGGGCACCTGCTGCTTCCTGGCGCGCAGCAGTTGCAGGCATTGGCGCTGTGTGGTGCGTACGAGCCAGCCGGGGAGTGCGGCCGGTTCACGCAGGGAGTCCAGGCGCTCCACGAGTCGCAGCCAGACGCCGCCACCGACGTCGTCCGCATCGCTGCCCGTCAGACCGTATCTGCCGCACACCGTCCAGACCAGTGGGGCGTAGCGTTCGACGATGCCGTCCCATGCCGCGGCATCACCGGCTTGCGCGCGCAGAACGAGGTCGACCACCGCGGGATCGTCACGCATGAGGCATCAGCACCCCTTCGTGTACGGCCGCACCAGAGCACCCTCGGCCAGGAGCTGAGCCAGCGCCTGCTGCGGGCTCACCGAGCCTGGGACGGTACGGCCGGCGACCGCGCCTGTGACCAAGGCGGCGGAGAAGGAGGTGCCGCTCCACCGGGCGTGGCCGTCGAAAGAACGCACCTTGCCATCGACGTCGACTTCTCCCCTGAGATACGAGCCGATGACGTCCACCCCAGGAGCCAGGCAAGTCACCCAGGGAAGATCCGGGCTCCACGGAGGGCTGCTCCCACTGTCGTCCACGGCGCCGACCGCGACGACGGGCGGAATGGCGGCCGGCCAGCAGGCCGAGCGCCCCGTGCGGCCGGCGGTGAGGTGGTCGAGCGCGCCATGGTTGCCCGCCGCGGCCACGACCAGCACCTGCCGGCCGAGCCGCTCGATCGCGCGGGCGATGACAAGCGGCGGCCCGCCGGACAGCGTGTAGCAGCCGAAGGAAAGGTTGAGGATGTCCAACTTACGGGTGGCCGCCAAACGCAGCATCGCCCGCGCCGTGTCCCAGGAGTCCGCCCGGCCGGTGGTGGCGTCGAGGACGCCCTCGACGAAGATCTCCGCGGCGAGCGCCTCCCGGCGGATGAGGCTGCTCACGAACTCGGCGTGCCCGGCCCGGTACGGCACCGGGTGCTCGAACGTGCCGGGCTCCGCGGGCGCGCGCGGAGTGTCGACCACACCGACCCGCACACCGCGCCCGGCGTCAGGGCTGCTCAGGAGCACCTGCGGTATGTCGGCGGCATCCACTGGTTCCGGTTCCGCGCCGGCCATCGGCTTGTGCCCGCTCACGGCGACCCCGCCGATCGCCAGGGACATGGGTTTGTGCCCGACCCCGATCACCGCGTCGACGACCCGGTTCTTGCCGATCGTCGGCTCCCAGCCGCCGCGGTCGGCGGCCGCCTTCTGACGCAGCAGGGCGAGAATCTCTTCGACTTCCAGGGCGCCGCCGCCGACGTCCCTGAGTTCGCGCAGGCGGGCCAGCCCCAGGAGATCGTCCTGGTCGTCGGAGGCGAGATCGGTGTGCCGGATGCCGATGTCACGCAGCATGGTCTCGACGGTCTCCAGGTGCTGGAGGTCGACGATGAGTTGGTCTGATTGGTGCGTTGCGCCGCCTGGGTCGACTGGCATCTGGATAGTGTCCTTCCAGGGGTCGTGACTCGTCCGGAACGCTACTTGCTCAGACGGAACCACAAGGGCCTGACCGTGATACATCCTTCGCGCGAAACGCCGCCGCACGCAAGGGGCGGCCGGAACGCTCCACCACGCCGCCCCGCTGTTCCGGGCGAGGTCCTGTGCGGGGTCCCCGACGAGATCATGGCTGAGGCCGACGCGGCGCTGGCCGCGGTCGACCGTGACCCGGTTTCGGGGCTCCCGCGCGCCGAGCGGGCCACGCACCGTGCCGCCCGGGCGCGACACGCGCCGGCGGCGTCCACGGCCGAACGTGCGTGGGGGCACGCGCTCCTGCACGTCGGCGAACTCGACAACGCCATCCGCCATCTGAGCCGCGCCGCGGCCTGGGGCGTCCGAGCGGGCCGCCCCGACCTGACCGCCGAAGCCCGGTACAAGCTCGCATTCGCGGTCCTGCAACGAGGCAGGCCCCAGGCCGCGCTGCGCGAGATCGACGCCGCGCTGCCGGACCTGCGCGGTGTCGCGGCCGCCCGCGCTCGCGCGCAACGGGCGATCGTGCTCCACGTGATCGGCCGCCTCGACGAGGCGCTGGCCGAGTTCGAGGTAGCGCTCCAGGTGCTTCGCCGCCACGCCGACCTTCTCGGCGTGCAGCGGATGCTGATCAACCGGGCCCTGGTCCACTCGGACCGCCATGCCTTCGCCGCCGCCGAACGCGACCTGCTGGAGGCCGAGACACTGGCACGAGAGCTGGGTCGCCCGCTGACCATCGGCCTCATCGCCAACAACCTCGGCCTGATGGAGACGCTGCGCGGCGACGTCCCGGCCGCGCTCCGCCACCTCGACCGGGCCGAGCACATCATCGGCTCGTACGGTGCACAACTGGGCACGCTGCACCAGGACCGAGCCGAACTGCTGCTGTCGGTGGGGCTGACCGCCGAGGCTAAGGCGGCCGCCGCTCGCGCCGTCGACTCCTACCGGCGCGAGCGCCGCTCGCTCAAAGTTCCCGAGGTGCAGTTGCTGCTGGCGCAGGCCGAGATCCTGTCCGGCAACCCGCCCGCCGCGCTGCTCCAGGCCCGTGCGGCGCTGCGGCGGTTCCGTGTCCAGGGGAGGCGGGAATGGACCGAACTCGCCCGCCTGTCCGTCCTGTCCGCTCAGCGGGCCAACGGCCGGCGGCCCCGCCTCTCGACGGCGGTCATCGACGTCATGGTCGAGACATTGGACGCGGCGGGCTGGCCAGGGGCGGCGCTGGACGCCGCGATCGTGGCCGCCCAGGTGACCGCCGAGCGCCGCGCCCAGCCGACGGACCGGGGCAAGGACTACCTGAGCCGGGCCGCGGCGGCGTCCCGGACGCGCGGACCAGCACTCGTCCGGGCTCGCGGCTGGTATGCGCGGGCGCTTCAGCGGCGGACGGCGGGTGACGCACGCGGCGTGCTCGCCGCCGTCCGGACAGGGCTGCGGGTCCTGGACGAACACGGCTCCGCCATGGGCGCCACCGACCTTCGGGTGCACGCCGCGGCGCACCGGGCCGACCTGGTGGCGCTCGGGCTGGAGGTGGCCTTCGAGGTCGGCCGCCCCGACGGCCTCCTGGAGTGGTCGGAGCGGGCTCGGGCCAGTCAACTGCTGGCCGCCCCGGTCCGCCCGCCCGACGACCGGAAGCTGACCTCGCTGCTGGCCCTGTTGCGGTCCATCACGCGGGACCTGGCCGACCGAGCCGCGGCGCCCGCCCCGTTGCTCGCCCGGCAGGCGGCACTGGAACGGCGAATCCGCGATCGCAGCCGCCACCTTGGCGGCACACCGGGCGGTACACCGCCGACTCCGGTCACACCACGGGACCTCGCCGCCGCACTTGGCCGATGGGCGCTGGTGGAGTACATCCGCCGGGGCAGCATCCTGTACGTCCTCACCGTGGTGGACGGCCGCGTGCGCCTCCGGCGCCTCGGGGCGATGGCCGAGGTGGGCGACTTGATAGAGCGGCTGACCTTCGCCGTGCGGCGAAACGCCCGCCCGGCCGCCCGACCCGCGCTGCTGGCGGCGGCCGCCGAGCTCCTGAACACCGCAGCCGCGCGCCTCGACGCCCTGCTGCTCCGGCCGCTGACCGAAGTCGGGGACCGCCCCCTTGTCGTGGTGCCGACCGGTCCGCTGCACAGCCTGCCGTGGTCCCTGCTGCCGTCCTGCGCGGGAATGCCCGTGACCGTGGCGCCGTCCGCGACGCTGTGGCACCTGGCGTGGACCCGCCGGTCACGGGTCGACGGGACGGATTCGTTCGCCGGCGGCCCGGTGACCGCGGTAGCGGGCCCACGGCTGCAAGCCGCGGGTCCCGAGGCGAAAGCGGTCGGGGCGATCCATGACGGCACCGTGCTCAGCGGCGCCGACGCATCGGTCGAGGCGGTCTTAGCCTCGCTTTCGAACGCCGGGCTGGCGCACCTCGCCGCGCACGGGCACCTTTCCGCCGAGAACCCGCTGTTCTCCGGCATCGTGCTCGCGAACGGACCGTTGATGGTCTACGACGTGGAACGGCTTCCAAAGGTGCCGCACACGCTGGTGCTCGCGGCCTGCGACAGCGGTCGCTCCGTGGTGCACACCGGCGACGAACTGATGGGCCTCGCGGTGGCGTTTCTCGCCCGCGGCACCTCCCAGCTCATCGCCTCGGTGCTGCCGATACCCGACGCGACGACGACCCCGGTCATGGTCGCGTTCCACGAAGGCCTGGCCGCGGGCCTCCCGCCCGCCGCAGCCCTCGCCGACGCTCAGCGGACTCTCGGCGGGAACGCCCCGGAGATCGCCGCCGCGGCGGCCGGCTTCGTGTGCATCGGCGCGGGAACGTACCCGGTCTTCCGCCCCCCGGCGCACAGGCCGACCTGACCAGAGAAAGGTCCCCCGAAGCTACTGAGATCCAGCATTCTCGCCGGCCGGGTGCTGCGCGCCCGAACCTCCGCCGGCGTCACCCAGGAGGTCTACGACCTGCTGGTCACCTACCAGATCCTGCTACCGCCATGGCCGACGCCACCGGGCCATCGGTCAGGACCGCCGGATCGCGGCGACGTCGAACTCCAGCGTCACCTTCTCGCTGACCAGGACCCCGGTCGCGGCGTTCCAGTTCACGCCCCAGTCCTTGCGGTCGATCGTGACGCTGCCCTCGAAGCCGACCCGGAAGTCGCCCCATGGATCGTTCTCGGCGCCGGTCAGCTCGAAGTCCACGGTGACCGGCTTGGTCACGCCGAGGATGGTCAGGTCACCGGTGACCTTGAAGCTGGTGTCGTCGACCTGCTCCACCCCGATCGAGGTGAAGGTGATGGTCGGGTGGTTGTCCGTGTCCAGGAACTTGCTGCGCAGGTGCTCGTCGCGCCGCTGGTTGCGGGTCTGGATGCTCTTCGCCTGGATCGTGAGCTCGGTGCTCGACTTCGACGGGTCCTCGCCGTCCAGGCGCGCGCTGCCCTCGAACTCGTCGAACTGCCCGCGCACCTTGGTGGCCATCGTGTGCCGGGCGACGAAGCCGATCCGCGTGTGGGCGGTGTCGAGGACGTAGTCGCCGGTCAGCTCGCTGAGCTTGGTCGTGGTTGTCACGCTTGGTCGCTCCTAGGGGGAAAGAGGTAGTCATCGTGCCCGGGTGCACGGTTTGCACGAAGTAGTCCCAGAGACCCTGCAGCCGCTCGATCCCGGCGCGGATCTCCTCCCGGCTGTCGAACTGGACGTTGATGTGAGGGATCCGCCACGCGCCGTCCTGTGTAACAGCGACGCGAAGCGGTCGTAGTCGCGCATCATTCCCGCGTCGGTGAACTCGCCGCGCAGCGCCTCGATCTCGAGGCGATCAGCGATGGCCTGAAGGTCGCTCATCGGTCTCCTCGGCTCATGCCGTGCACGGACGACTTCGACGCCGCTGGAACTACACGCTATGTATACTTTAGCTCAACTATACATCCCGTATAGTTGGCGCCCGAACCGGGTGACACAACGACGGAGGTCGCCAGTGACCGGGCCTATCGCCGTCCCGACCAACGCACGCAGCCGACGCACGCGCGCCGCCCTGCTCGCCGCGGCCCGGGCGCTGCTGGAGGAGCACGGTCCGGCGGCACTGACGATGGGCGCCACCGCCGAGCGGGCCGGGGTGTCGAGGCGTTCGGTCTACCTCCACTTCGCGACCAGGGCCGACCTACTGGTGGCGCTGTACGACCACGTGTACGAGGCCGAGGGGCTAGACGATTCCATCCGCCCGGTGCTGGCCGCGCCGGACCCAGTCGCCGCGCTGGACGAGTTCGCGGCCCACCTCGGCCGGATCCGCCCACGGGTCCGCGCGGTCGCGACAGCGATCCAACGGCAACGGCGTAGCGACCCCGACTTCGCCGCGCACTGGGACGTGGTCGCCCGCGACCAACGCCGGATCTGCCGCCATCTCATCGAGGCGCTCCACCGCGAGGGCCTGCTGGCGGGCTCATGGACCATCGCCAGTGCCACCGACATGCTCTGGGCGCTGATGTCCAGCGACCTCATCGACAACCTGACGATCGACTGCGACTGGTCCATCGACGGATACGCGGACCACATGGCCACACTCATGCGGGCCGCGTTCGTCGCCTAGTGTGGTTCTGCGGCAGTCTCGTGAAGACGCATGGTTGTCTTTTCCGGCGATAGACCGGTGTATTTTCCGGCGAAGGCCAGGATGTCCGCGGCCAAGGCCCGTTCTTTGCTCGCGGGGAAGGCGGCGTGGGCGGTGTCGGGTTCTCGACGCATGAGGATCGGCCGGTCACTGCTGGTGGCATGTTGGAGGGCCGCGCACATTTTGGTGACGTGGGCCTCTCCGGTCTGCAGATCGGTTACCGCGCCGGTGAGGAGGAATGCGGGATAGGGGGCTCCGGGCGTGATGTTGTGGTAGGGGGAGTATGTGAGTAGCCATTGGAGTTGTTCGGATTGGGAGGCGGTACCGAATTCGTCGGTCCATGTGCATCCCAGGCCGAAGTGTTCGTAGCGCACCATGTCACATAGCGGGCCTTCGGCGATGACCGCGGCGTACAGATCTGGTCGCTGTGTGGCGGCGGCGGTGACCAGTAGGCCGCCGGCGGATTGGCCAAAGATCGCCAGTTGGTCGCGGGTGGTTCGACCGGTGTTGATGAGCCAGGTCGCGGCGTCGTTGAAGTCGCTGACCGCGCGGTGTTTGTGTGGTCCGCGGCCGGCGTCGTGCCAGCGTTGGCCTTCTTCGCCGCCTCCGCGTACACAGGCGACCGCGTAGGTGCCGCCGGCGCTGACCCACGCGGCTGCCATGGGGAAGAACCATGGGCGCATCGGCATGCCGAAGCTGCCGTAGCCGTAAAGGAGGGTGGGGCGGGGGCCCTGATGTTCTTCAGCCGGGGTGAACAGGAACAGCGTGATCTCGGTGCCGTCGCCGGCGTGATAGCCAACGCTGCGGCTGCGGATCTCTGGAGTATGTCCAGCTATCGTGGCGCCGGTTTCTTGTTCCGTCCTCCCGCTGGTGGCGTCGTAGCGATAGATGGTGGGGGGTGTGGTCGCGTCACAGTAGCTGAACCATGCGCGATGTCCGTGTGGGATGTTCGTGCGCAGGGATGACACGACGCCCGCGCCGGGAAGGGGCAGACCGGTGAGCAGCCGGCCAGTGGCCAGGTCGTGCAGTGTCAGGGTGGAGGTGCCGTGGCGGGTGCGTGCCACCAGCAGGAGGGGCCGCGGAAGTGCCGGGTCGTCCAGGACCAGGCACTCGTCCAAGGGGGCCTGGGGATCTTCGGCTACCAGCGCGCGCCATGCGGCCGGGTCGGTGTCGTGCCGGTGCGCCATACAGATGCGGCCACACGGGGCCTGGTAGTCGGTGACCAGCAGCAGATTGCCGTCCGTGAGGAAGCGTGGGAGAACACGGGCGCGTATGGTGCGTCCGTCCACGATCTTGATGAAACGCGGGGCTTCCGGATCGATGAGCTCGGCCACGTACACGTCGTTGTGTGAGGCGGGCCCAACCGTCGCAGTGATCGCCAGATAACGGCCGTCGGCGCTGACCGTGAGCCCGTAATAGTGGTCTGGGGCATCGTCGCCGCCGAGCACCACCGCGTCGGTCTGCCAGGGCGAACCGACCCGATGCAACCTCACCCGCCGCTGCAAACGCATGTCGCCGGGGGCCAGTTCCTCATCAGGAACACGGCTGACGTAGTAGAACGCATCCCCTCCCGGCAGCCAGGCAAGCGAGGTGTTACGGGCGCGTGGCAACGGCCCGTCCACCGCCTCGCCGGTACGCACGTCCAGCACCATGATGTCGCTGCCGGGCTGCTCGGCGACCTCCATCTGGACAGCCACACGTTCGCCCTCGCGCGATGGCCACCAGGAATACAGCCCGGTATGGCCGGACGGATCGATCTCTACCGGATCGACCAGCACCCGCCTGTTGCCCTCGGCGTCAACGACGAGCAGGCGCCGTTGCTCATCCCCACGGAGCTGCTCGGCAAGGAACATGACCGAACCACGCGCCATCGGAGGCTCCGACACGCCGAAGGATGACACCTGATCCATCAAAGACGCCCACGATTGCTTCTCACGCCATCCGGCGCGATACGCGTGGAAGAGACGATCCTGGGCCGCCGCCCAGTCCCGCACGCACGCATCATTGCCGTCTTCCAACCACCGGTAGGGATCGGAAACCAGGAATCCGGACAGATCCTCCACCACATCGCTGCGCCAAGCGGCAGGGTAGAACAATCGCGCCATAAACGCCCCCCGATGTATCGCCCCGCCTGCCATAGGTCGAGGTACTGCGGCCTATACGCACCGCAGTACCTCAGCTCACTTAGCTACGACTCGCCGCGGAGAATGTCCGCCTGCCAGCCGCGTACACCCCCAATGCGGGCAGCCGGACCGGAATCGCGATACGGTAGGTGTCCATTCATGTCAGCCTCCCGGATTCGTCGATTCGCCCAGAATGGGCGATATACGACAACAACTGTACCCGCCCCTGCCGGCCATATTGGCTATTCTCCTGCTAAAATTTCGTGCAAGGGAAGAAGGCGCACTTGAATGCCACGAGAAGGTCGATCTCGCGCAAAAGCAATTCGTAGCCTTTCGAGATACATCCCCAGGGCTGACGGAGTTCCTCACATCGTGAGACCGAGCGCTGGTGCAGCGGGACCGAGTCGGGCCACTCCACGTCGTTGCACATGGTCGCGGCAGTGGCGGCGGCGGAGTTCTGCATGACCGCGTCCGGCGGGGAGCTGGGCGCGGGCAGCGGGCCCGAGGTCAGTGCCGCCTTCATAAGCCCGGCCAGCGCGGGGAAGTTCGCGTCTGAGTGTGACCATGACCTCATCACAAATAAGACATGTATTCGCAAAATGTCGGGAGTATGCGGTCAGACGGCTGGGGTACCGGGTCGGCGCATCCACCGTATGACGCCCCCGAAACCGTGGAGATTCTTCAACACGGCGATGGGCTGCTGAAGTCCCGCCCTGGCTGCTGCTTCGGCGGCCGGGGGCAGGTCGTCGGCGGCGGTGTACTCGCTGCCGTGATCGTGTGGAAGGTCATCCGCCGACGTCGCCGCAGCGTGGTTTCGTGTCGCTGCCAGCCAGGTCGGCGGACGACTCGGGCAACACCGTCGAACCGACCGTGATCCGCGCCTACCGGATCACTCGACAGCGCCGGATTGGGTGAGGAGGTCCTGGTACCAGGTGTCGTACGGGTGGTTGGTCGCCGGATAGTCGGCCAGCGGGTTGGTGGCGTCGCTCACTGAGTCGAAATCCCAGCCGCGCACGAGCCGTCCCGCCTGCCGTGCCGCGGTGATGAACGAGGACTCGCCGGCGGGCGCCGCGTAGAACAGCGCGCCCTGCTGGAGCTCCGCGCTGTCGCCCTGCTGGAACTCGTCGAAGGCGGTCTGCTGGTAGCGGATGCGGTCGCCGGTGTACCTGTCGGTGTCCATCCGCAAGGTCTGGGACGGGGTCGGGCCGTCGGCGCCGTTCCACACGTGCACGCGCGACGCGCCGCTGGTCGAGGTGGCCGTGTCGTAGCGGGCGTCGGAGGTCTTGGCGTTGCCGCTCCACGAGACCGTCATCGCGCCGGCGTTGAGCACGCCGCGCCAATTCCAGTTCTGGCTGCCGCTCTGGCTGCGGTGTATCTCGCGTAGCTGGGTGCCTGCCGCGTCGGTGAACCTGACCGTCGGCAGGACGCCGTCGTCATACTGGCGGCTGGGCGACCAGGTGATCTCGCCATCGGCATTGAGGTGACCGACGCGGTACCACAGCGTGGTGGCGTTCTCGGACTGGTGGACCTCGACCAGGTCGCCGTTGTCGTTCAGCGTGACGGCCGGCGTGACGCCGGTGTCGTACTTGCCGTGGCGTAGCCAGGTCACGCGGCCGTCGGTACCGTACGCGCCGGTCCAGTACCAGAGCGCGCCCGCGCCCGAGTCATTCACCTCCACGACCTGGCCGCGGCCGTTGATCGCGACGGCCGGGTGGTAACCGACGTCGCGTTTGTACGCGGTGCGGGTCTTGCCGTCGCCAGAGATCAGAGGGAGCACCCGGCCGCGCAGAGTGTCCACCGACGGTGGGCTCGTCGGGTAGTCCTTGGCCCAGAACAGCCGCGAGCCGAAGACAGAAGTGAGCTCCTGGTTGAGCGCGGCCAGGTTGCCTGCGGCGTACGAGGTGTTGTCGGTCAAGTCGTCTTTGACGTCGAGCGCGACGACGATCGGTGCGGCGGTGGGATGCTGCGCGGACCAGGTGTTGATCACGTTGAGCCAGTCGCGCAGGAGGTTCGACGGGGGGTTTCCCGTGTGGTCGACCAGGTTGCCGGGGGAGTCGTGGCCGATGGAGTAGTCGTGCGAGGTGGCGTAACCGTTGTCGTGTATGTCGAGTTCGATGAAGCGAATGCCGCGGTCGAGTTGGTAGGCGATCGAGCTCTTGGCGCCGTCGACGTTGCCCGAGTAGCTGTTGTGCGTGGCGCGAAAGATCGCCGAGGGTAACGGCGGATCCGCCGACGCCTCGGCATTTCCACTGATCAGCAGCGCGGACGCGGCGACGGCAAGCACGGACGGAACGGCTCTTGAACGCGGCATTTTCTGATCTTCACATCGGGGATGTTCCCCGACAATACGATCACGCGCTTTCGTTCACGTTCCTATCCTGACCAGCGGCCCGCCCTTCGAAGACTTCCTCCATGCGATTCAAGCGTGTGGGTGCCGGGCGGAGGACCGGCGAGGCGGTGCCGCGTCCCACGATCGGGCTGATCGACCAAGGCCCACCCGTTCCAATAGCGTTCAACGTCTTGACCAAGCGTTTGGCTGGTGGAGTACATTCGCTCTGGCTGCGGTGTGCGTGGCCGTTCGTCGTCGCTTGCGAGGGCCACATGGATGAGTCTGCCGACTATGTCATCGTTGGGGCCGGGAGTGCCGGATGTGTGCTGGCCAGGCGGCTCGCCGACACCGGTGCCCGCGTCGTCCTGCTGGAAGCAGGCGGATCCGATCGCTCGAGGCTGGTGCGCAAACCCGGGCTGATCGCCGTGTTCCACAACATCCCCGAGCTGAAGAAGCGGCTGGACTGGGGCTACTACAGCAGCCCGCAGGCCGCCGCGCTGAACCGCAGGATCCCGCAGACCCGTGGGCGGGTGCTCGGCGGCTCGGGGTCGATCAACGGGATGGTGTTCGTGCGCGGCCACCGCCAAAACTACGACGACTGGGCGGCCGAGGGCTGCGAGGGCTGGAGTTACGCCGACGTCCTGCCGAGCTTCAAGCGGATGGAGAACTGGGTGGACGGCGGCACCGACCTGCGCGGATCCGGCGGCCCGATCCAGGTGACCCGGGCCAAGGACATCACCCCGGCCGCGCAGGCCTTCATCGAGGCCCTCGCCGACACCGCGGGCGTCATGAAGAACGACGACTACAACGGCGAGTACCAGGAAGGCGCCTCGCTCTTCCAGCAAAGCGCCCACCGCGGGCTGCGTTACAGCTCGTCGGTCGGGTACCTGGACGGCCACGGCCTGCCGAACCTCAAGATCGAGACAGGCTGCCTGGTCACTCGCGTCGTGCTCGAGAACGGCCGCGCCACCGGGGTGGACGTGATCACCAAGGAGGGGCACCGGACGACCCGGGCCGCCCAGGAGGTGATACTCGCGGCCGGCACGTTCGGCTCGGCGCAGCTCCTCATGCTCTCAGGCGTCGGCCCAGCCGCGCACCTGCGCGAGCACGGCATCGAGGTCGTCGCCGACCTGCCGGTCGGGGACAACCTGCACGACCACATGTTCGTGCCGATGACGTATCTCATGAAGTCGGCCCGCAACCGCGGCACCGCGCCGTACTTCGCCGCAGGGCTGATCCGGGAGACGCTGCGCAGCGGCACCACCTGGGTGAGCCGCAGCGTCTTCGAGGCCGTCGGCTTCGTCCGCAGCTCCATGGCCTCCGGCGATGTCCCCGACATCCAGCTCCACGCGCTTCCATGGGGATACCCCGGCCCCAACCAGGACGCGCCCATCCGGCACAAGGTCGACCCGCGCCCGTCCCTCACCCTGCTGGCCACGCTGATCTACCCCAAGAGCCGGGGCACCCTCCGGCTCGCCTCCGCCGACCCCACGGCCGCGCCGGTCATCGACCCCGCCTACCTCGCCGAGCCGGACGACCGCAGGCTGCTCCTGGACGGGATGGATCTCGTCCGCGACGTGATGGCCAACAAGATCATCTCTGCCGACGTGACCGGCGAGCTGTCCCCCGGCCCCGCCTACCCGGACCGGGCCGCCCTGGCCGCCGAGCTGCCGAACCGCGCCACGACGGTGTACCACCCGGTCGGCACGTGCCGGATGGGCGCCGACGAGCGGGCGGTGGTCGATCCGGAACTTCGGGTGCGCGGCATCGAGGGCCTGCGCGTCGCCGACGCCTCGATCATGCCGTCCATCACCGGAGGCAACACCAACGCCCCCGCGATGATGATCGCCGAACACTGCGCATCCCTCATGCTCCAGCCCTGAGTTCGTGGGCCGCCGCATCCCAGGACCTTGACCTCCTCCGGCGCGGTGCCCGCCTGGTCCAGCTGGTCCAGCTGGTCCGGCGGGCGTGGAGGGTCCCACGGGGCCGGCAGGCCCACAGGGCACGACGGGGCCGAAGCGCGTTGGCTCAACGGTCTTCGTCGACCGGTTGGAAGATCCTGGTGTTCGGGGTACCGGCGAGCGCCGGCGCGTTCTGCGGGTTGGACCACACGGTGGTTTGCAGAAATTGCAGGAAGGTTCGAGCGGCGTCCGTGGTCAGGAAGTCCAGGTCGATCGTGACGTAATGGTCGTCGTCGACGGGGCGCATGATGCGGTGGCGCAACACTCTCGATTGACTACGGGCCTCTGCGAAGGTGTCGAACGCTTGACGCCACAGTGCGAAGTCCACGATCGGGTGTTCAATGCGTAGGGTCGGCATGACACTGACGCTAACGATGGCCGGGCGCGCCGCCTATCCCAGATGTCTGGGGGCTTTATGTTGGTGCGGTGGTGTATGCAGCGGCCGTGGAGCGGGTGCGGCGGATCAGCCGGGTAGCGACCGACTCGCGAACGCTACGGTCGCAAGTCCTGATCGAGATCGGCCGCGTCGTGCCGTTTGACGCGTACGTCTGGCCCCTGACGGATCCGGAGACGTCCGTCGGAACGGAACCGCTCGCCTCGATACCACCGACGCTCATGCCGGCGCTGCCGCAGTTGATCCGCCTCAAGTACCTGACCGAGGCGAACCGGTGGACGAGTCTGGCCGCCACGGCTCGACTCGTCAGGCCCGCGGACAGCCTAGTGTGGCGCGAGCTGTTGTGTGCTCACGGTGTTTCCGACATCGCCTCAACGGTCTTCCGAGACCGGTACGGCTGTTGGGGCTTCCTCGACCTGTGGCGCGTCGGCGGCGTTTTCACCAGTCCCGAGCTGACATTCCTCGATGGCATCGCGGAGCGGCTGACAGAGGACCTGCGCCGGTGCCAGGCACGCACGTTCACTGCCACCGGTGGCGCCCAGGGTCCTGGTCCGGTTGTCCTGCTGCTCGCTCCAGACATGCAGGTGCTCGAGCAAACCCCGCAGACACACGACTACCTGATGCGGATGCTGCCACCGGACGCGGGCATGGAACCCGTCCCGGCCAGCGCCTACAACGTCGCAGCACAACTCGTGGCGGTCGAGGAGGGGATAGACCTGCAGCCACCCTGCGCTCGGGTGCATCTTGCCGCGGGACGGTGGCTCACGCTCCGCGCTGCACGTCTCGGCCCGGCCAGCCGCTCCGACGCACAGATCGCCGTCACAATCGAGGGGGCTTCGCCCGGCGAACGGACGGCTGTGTTCGCCCGGGCCTTCGGGCTGACCACGCGCGAGACAGAGCTCCTGATGCACTTGACGACAGGGGCCGACACCCGCGCCGTCGCCACCAGCATGTTCCTGAGCGCGAACACCGTGCAGGATCATTTGAAGTCGATCTTCAGCAAGACCGGAACCCGCAATCGGCGCACCCTGCTCTCCCGCGCGCTCGGCACCGGATAACCCCGCACGACTCCATCACGCCGAACCAGCTTCGAGAACATCCGCTTCGGGGAGAAGGCGCAGCCCGGCGGCGTACGACTGGCGTTCCAGAACTGTCACCGGGTGGCCGTGTTCCACCCAACGACGACGGACGCCCTCGCCGAGTTCGTACGCCCCGGCCCAGATCCTGAACCAGAAGCCCGAACTCGTGGACTGCTGAACAGCCCGCACCCCGGCCGGGGCGGCGATCCGGTTCACACCGTCCCCGGGCCCCCGGGTTCCGGGGTGCCGAATCCCACGCGCCGGGCCCGTACGATGGCCTGCGCCCGGTCGTCGACCCGTAACTTCGCGAAGATGCTGGATACGTGGTTGCGCACCGTCTTCTCGCTCAGGAAGAGGCGGCGGGCGATCTCGCTGTTGTTGAGCCCGTCGGCGACCAGTCGCAGCACTTCGATCTCCCGGTCGGTGAGCTCGGGCAGGGGCCGGGCGGCCCGGCCTCCGGCGGGGGCCGCGGCGAAGTAGGCGAGGGCGCGCTCGGCGACGCCGCTTCCAAAGATCACCTCTCCCAGGACGACCGCCCTGACCGCGCGGACGATCTGCTCCTGCTCGGCGCCCTTCACGAGGTAGCCGCGCGCTCCCGCCCGCATCGCCGTGAAAAGCGACTCGTCGTTGTCGAACATCGTGAGCACCAGCACCGCCACCTCGGGGAGCCGCGTCCGCAGCTCGCCGATCGCCTCGATGCCGTTCGTGTCCGGCATGTCGAGGTCCATCAGCACCACGTCCACGCCTAAGTCGGCGGCGAGTTCGACGGCGGCCCGGCCGTCCGCCGCCTCACCGGCGACGACCAGCCCGTCCACGTCGGCGAGCGCCGCGCGCAGGCCGTACCGGAACATCGGGTGGTCATCGGCGATGAGCACCCTGATCGGCTCCTCGGCGGTCACCTCATCCCTCCAGCCTCAGCATCGCGAGGACCAGCGTGCCCCCGCCGTCGGCGGGGCCGACCTCGCACGTTCCACCGAGCTCGGCCGCCCGTTCCACCATCGACCGCAACCCGATCCCCCGGCCCGGCCGGCTCCGCTCGATGCCCACGCCGTCGTCCCGTACGGCCAGCCGGAGCACGCCCGGACCGGTAAACACGTCGACCTCACACACCTGGGCATCTGCGTGCCGGGCCACGTTGGTCAGCGCCTCCAGCACGATGCGGTAAGCCGCCACCTCGACCGCGGAGACGAGCGACGGCAGGTCCTCCGGGGCCGTGACCGTGATCGACAGAGCACCGCCCGTCCGGGCCGACAGCGTATCCGCGTGCCGCCGCACGGCCGCGACGAGGCCGAGGTCCGCGAGCCCCGCCGGACGCAGATCGGCGACCATGCGGCGCACCTCGTCCAAGCCGCCGACGACCTCGGACTCCAGACGTCCGAGCAGCTCGGCGGGGCCGGACTCGCCGACCGCCCTCCGTGCCGCGCCCAGGCCGAGCGCGACCCCGGCCAGCGTCGGGCCGAGCCCGTCGTGCAGGTCCCTCCGGATGCGGTGCCTCTCCTCCTCCCGGGCCGCCAGCACCCGGTCCCGGGAGCGCCGCAGGTCACGGGTGAGCCGGACGCCGTCGGCGGCGGCGCCCGCGTGCCGGGCGAAGTCGTGCAGGAGACGCTCGTCGGCCGGGTCGAGCCGGCGCTGCCCCTCACGGAGCCCGATCGTTAGCCGCCCCACGTCCTGCCCCGCGTGCCGGAGCCGCAGGTGGACGAGGGCGGCGGACGGCTCGCCGTACAGGGAGGCGGGGAGGTCCTCCCCCTCGAGGGTCACCGCGGCGTACGGCAGGCGCAGGCCGGCCGCCACCGTCCGCACGATGATCGCCAACACCTCGTCGGGGGCGATCGCCGCCGACAGCTGGCGTCCCAGATCCGTGATGACGGTGTAGGGGTCGCGGCTGCCCCCGTACAGGAGGCGGTCGATCGCCCGCTGGACCAGCGCCCGGGCGGGCGACAAGCCGAGAGCGATCACCACGGCGGCGGCCACTGCGCCGGTGCCCTGACCGCCGAGGACGTTCGAGGCCAGACCGACGAACAGCCCGAACACCCCCGCGACCAGGACGGTCAGCGCGACGTAGACGAGAGTGCGGCTGAGCAGGCGGTCGGCCCCGAACAGCCCGTGGCGGACCGTCGCCACGCCCAGCGCAACGGGGAAGAACCCCCACGCCGCGGCGGGAAGCAACCCGGTGTCGTCCCGCGGCAGCTGGGCAAGCAGCCCGACGAGGAAGGGGACGAAGAACCAGCCGATGCGCCGCCGCTCGGGCCCCTCAGCCCGTCGCAGGCGCAGCACCAGTCCCACCGCGCCCGCCAGACCGCAGGCGACCGCCACAGCTAGCGACGCCCCCACCACCGCCTCCAGCGTCGCGTCGGCCCCACGCGGCAGGGCGAGAGGATCGGTCCACCGGGGGAACTCGTCCCGCATCGGCGCGCCCGACAGGACGACGGCCACCGTGCCGCACGTGACGGCGGCGCCTCCCACCCACAGCAGGGGACGCCACCTCGGCGAGGCGGCCCTGCCGTCGGGGAACAGGGGGATGATGAACGCGGCCGCGAGCAGCATCCCGGGGAACCACACGTAGGCCCCGAGGAAGGCGGCCACGCCCGCCAGCGGCAGCGGCGGCGTCCGCTGCGCGTACTGTGCGCCGAGCACGCACAGCCCCTGGAGCTGGCCCTCCGCGACGAAGATCCAGCCGAGCGCGTGGTTCGGCCGGCTGCGCACGACCACCGCCCCCACGACGCCGAAGGACACCGCCACGGCGGCCCCGGTCACCTCGTTCTCGCTGACCAGCCTGGCCGGAGCCTGCCCGTTCACCCGCGCGAGGACGACCCACAGCAGCACCTCGACCACGGCGGCGACGCCGAGGGCGACGGCCGCCGTGGACCGGGCGCCCCGGCGGCCGTTATCCGCCGAGACCGCCACGGTCGCCGGGCCGGTAAAGGTCATCGCCGCTCCATCACGCCGCCGCGGCCGTCGATGCTCTCCGCCACGGGCGTGCGCAGCAGCGCCACCGCCATCCAAACCAACCCCGCCGCCGCGATCAGCGTGCTCGGGAACGGCGGATTAACCAGCTCGGTCAACTGGAAGGCGACCAGCAGTGCCGCGGCCGCCCGAGGGAGGGCGCGGGAGCGCCAGACGGCCACCATCATCACGACGATACCGACGAAGGCCCCCACGAAGAACATCGCCATGAAGACCGTTCCCGGCAGCGAGGGGTCGGGGCCGTCGCCTACCACCGCAGAGAAGACCGCGGGGTCGATCTCCCCGCTTCTGGCGACCATGTAGCCGACCAGCCCGACCCCCATGATCATGGCCTGCCCGGTGAGCCCGAGGACCAGCAGCACTGCCCCGGCCCACGCGAGCCGCGGGGATCGGCGCCGGGACAGCAGCAGCCAGACGGCGGTGGCGCCGAGGAGGCAGGGCGTGGCGAGCATGTCGGCCGTGATGGCGATCCCGGCTGGGCCGGGGTGGGCAGCGGTCCAGGTCAGCGAGTCCGCGCCGTTCAGATCGGGTTCGATGAGGTCCGCGACTGCCCACAGCAGCCCGGACAGAGTCAGGGTGAGCGCGCCGGCGACGCGGGCCGCCACGCTCCAGGAGGCCGCGGGCGACGCGGTGCGGACCGGACTGTCGAGCGATGTCATTGGAGGCTCCGTTCGTGACCGGCCGGGATCCGGCCGAGTGCCACAACGGTCCATCGGGACCTGTCCCGGGCACATCCGACCGGGGTCCCGTCCCGGCCCGGGCGGTGAGGCACGGGAGTAAGGCCCAGCCGGGCCGGCAGGAGGAGTGCGGCGGCCCGGACGGGCGCGATCGGCACCGCGGCGACCGGGAGCAGTGCCATGGCAGGCGTGGGGTCGGCGACTGCGACGTCTTTTCAAGCGCCGACGTCGTCGCCTACCTCACCCATTGGATTCACCGGCGGCGGGACAGACCCAGCCATGTTGTAGCCATAGGTGACGCCGTTGTTGGGGTCGACGGCGCTGCTCCAGAAATGCGCCACCGTTCGCGTCGTCGGCGCCGCCGGCGCTTCGAGATTCGAGGGGTCCAGGGGTCGCGGTGAACCGCGCTGGCGGTCCCGGCGGCGGCGATGCGTCTGGTCAGGCCTGTTCGGGTACGGGCTGGGTCGCAGGAACGGTGGTGACGATGGTCGTCTCGTCCCCGGTCGCGTCCGGTGAGACCAGCACCTTCACTCCGATCGCGGTGAAAACCGACGATCCCGAATGTGTTGCTGACGATGTCCCGACGAGGGAGTCAACCCGCGTGAACCCAGCCAGGACGTCGTGACGGGGGCCAGAATCCCTCGCGGTCATTTCCCTGTATGACCTGCCCTTGCCCGGTTGGGACCTCGCCACCGAATTGTCTATCTGTCCCGAACGGGGTACGGCGTATGTGTCTCGGAAGAATCGAGGGCCCCCATCCGGGCGGGACACCGGATGGGGTCGGGATCGGGAGGCCGTGCCGGCTACGGTATTGCGGCTGCGGCGCGGGCGGCGCGGCCGGGCAGGATGATCGCGATGGTGAGGAGGACGGCGGCGAGGAGCAGCGCGGAGCCCTTTAAGCCCATCGGTCCACCCTCTCCGACCGGTCCGCCGACGAGCCACGTGACCGCCAGGGCCGGGCCGGCCCACCAGGGGAGCACCCTGGCCCGTACGGTGCCTACCGCGAACACGATGACTCCGATGAGCGACGTGAGCATGGACAGGAAGTAGACGGGGCCCAGCGCTTCCGCCTGCTTCGTGACCAGTGACGCCACCAACGGCGGCAGGAAGCCGATCAGGCCAACAGCCGTGACGGCGAAGCCGATCCGGCCGGCCAGACCGTCCCGAGGGCGCTGGATCGAATGGATCCCGGTGATCGCGAGCAGCGGGCCGAGCACAAACGGGAACCCGTCGGCGGTGAAGACATAGTCCATCGGGGACGTGTACGTGGTGTCGCTGGTGGTCGCGAACAGGTCTATCGCGGCCAGGACGGCGCCCGCGAGCGTGCCGAAGATGAGCCCTATCTCCGCGATGATGACGGCGGACCGGGAACGGGTTCCTTGTTCCTTGGCCGCCGCGGCCGGTGTCGACATGGTCGTCTCCTTCGGTCGGGTGAGGAGGTCGACGCTAGGCGGGCGATGGCGGTGAAGCGTCAGGCCGCGAACGGATATCGCGTCCGCCCCCGGGCGGACATATTTCTCCGCCGGTGCGCTGACGCACTGAGCTGACCGGGCACCTATCGTCAAATCTGTGGAACTCCCGACCCGTGCCGACACATGGTTCGCCGTCGCCCTGACGCTCGCCATGGCGGCAGGCGTGGCGGTCACGGGGCCGGCCGGCGTGGTATCGCGAGTGGGGGCCGTCGTCGCGTCCGCCGGACTGATGGCGATGGCGCAGCGACGCCGCCGGCCGCTGCCGGCGCTCGGGGCGGCGATCGTGGTGGTGCTGGTGGAGGTGGTGGCCGCACCGTCCGGGAGCGAAGCACCCGCGTTTCTCGCAATCATGATCGCCACCTACTCGCTCGCGGCTTACGGCACCCCCCGTCAGCTGGTCGTCGGGTTGGCCGCCGCGGTCGCCGGGGTGTGTGGGGCGCAATATCTCGGGCCCCCGCAGGGCTACTCGCACGGGTCCGCCATCGCCTTCTTCGTCGGCCTTCTCGTTCTCGCTCCAACCGTCGTGGGAACCCTCGCAGGCACGCGCCACCATCTCGCGCGCCGGCTTCGCGACTCCGTTGAGACGTTGGAACGGCTGGGTGAGCAACGCGTGACGTCGCAGGTCGCGGCGGAACGCGACCGCGTCACCTCGGACATCGAGCTCGTTGTTCTGCGCGGTCTCGACGAGCTGCGCACTGCCGGGCAGGCGCGCACCCTGGATCAGGTGGGCCACGTCGAACGCATCGCGCGGGAGGTGTTGGGGGCCATGCGTAGCCTCGTCGGCGACCTGCGCATCCGCGGCACGGAAGGTCTGCGGCCGATCGAGCCGCTGGCCGTCCTTCGGGCCCGGGTACAGGCGGCTCTGCCCGAAGTGGACAAGCCGGACCCCCGTTCGGAGCTCGCTCGCCGCAGCCTGCTGGGCCCTGCTCTTGCCGACCGCCTCCTCGGCGTGGGCGTCGCGGTGTACGCGGTCGTGGCGGTCGGTCTGGATCCATCGACTGTGGGCAGTGCTGTTCGTTTCCCCACAGGGGCGGCCCTGACGGTGGCGACCATCCTGCCGCTGGCGTGGTCACGGCGGGCTCCGTTGAGGGCGGTGACCGTATGTGCGGCCGCTACGGTCGCCTACGTGGCCGTGGCCTTGCCCCCAGATCCGCTGGGCGGCCTGACACTGGTGCCGTGCACGCTCATCGCTCCGCTGGTCGTCGGTCTGCTCTGCCGGTCCGTACGGGCGGTGGCAGGCCTGGCGATGTGCCTCGGTGCCACGACCGGCGCGGCGATAGTGGACAGCGGTGCCGATGTGAACGCCAGCGTCGTCGTCCCCTTGTATGCGCTCGTGGTGGGCTGTTGGGCCGCCGGCGTGGCACTGCACTCGGCCGCCACCGCTCTCGCCGCGCAGGCGGACGCGGTGGTGAGCGAGCGCGCCGAGCAGGCAGCGCTTGTGGCGCAGCGGGTACGAGCCGAGCGGGCTCGACTGGCCCGGGAGCTACACGACGCGGCCGGGCACGCCCTGACGGTCATCGTGCTGCAGGCTACGGCCGCGCGCCGCGTGTGGCACACCGCCCCCGACCTGGCCGCCGAGCACGTCCGGGTCCTCGGACAGACCGTCGCCGAAGTGGTCTCAGAACTCCGCCCGCTCGTGCTGTGGCTGGCGATGGAGGATCCATTGGAGCCGCGTACGAATCTCGACGCCCTGGTCTCCCGGGCCCGCACCTGCGGGCTTCGCGTGAAGACCTACGTGTCCGCGCCCATCGACCACACGACCTACCGGCTCGTACAGGAGGCGTTGACCAACGCGGCCCGCCATTCGCCGGGGGCCGTCGTTTCCGTCACCGTGAGAGAAGATGGCGGCTCGATCACCGTGGAGGTCACCAATGGTCCGCCGCAGGCCGGCATGGCGGCCGCCCCCCCGGCTGGGCCTGGTCACGGCCTGCGCGGCATGGCCGAACGCGTTGCCGCCCGCGAGGGCAGCCTCGCCGCGGGTTCGCTTCCAGACGGAGGATTCGTCGTACGGGCAACGCTCCCGGCCGGGGACCCTTCGGCGGAAGGGTCGTATCGTCCGGCTCCCCCGGAGGCGGCGTGATCCGCGTCCTCCTGGCCGACGACCAGTCAATGGTGCTCGCTGGCCTCCACACAATCCTGTCGGCTGAACCGGATATCGGAGTAGTCGGCCAAGCCCGGGACGGCAGGATGGCAGTCGAGCTGGCCCGTGAGCTGACGCCCGACGTGATCCTGATGGACATCCGGATGCCGATCGTCGACGGCCTCGCCGCGGCCCGCGAGTTGGCCGGGTCGGCCTCGAAGGTAGTCATGCTGACCACGTTCGACCTGGACGAGTACGTGTACGAGGCGCTGCGCGCCGGCGCCGCGGGCTTCCTGGTCAAAGACATCCCCGACGACCAACTCGTGGCGGCCGTCCGCGCGGTCGCGGCAGGAGACACCCTGCTCGCCCCGTCGGTGACCCGCCGCCTCATCGAGGCGTACGTCCGTCGCCCACCTGCCGCGGCGATGCCATCCGGCGCCGCCGAGCTCACGGCACGCGAACTCGAGGTGTGGCGACTGGTCGGCGCGGGTCTGTCCAACACCGAGATCGCGGCGAGGCTCTACCTCGGCGAAGCCACCGTGAAGACGCACGTCTCTCGCGTACTCGCCAAACTCGGCGCCCGCGACCGCGTCCAGTTGGTGGTGCTCGCCTACGAAAGCGGGGTCGTCTGAGCCGTACCAGCAGTTGATGCGGTAACGCCCAAACGTCCTTCCGCTGACTGTGGGCGCCCCGGAGCGATGAAGCAGTCTGCCGCCCCACAGTCCCCGCACGTTCGTCGGGCGCTGCGAGACACCGCCACGCGAGCGCGAGCAGGCTGATGGCGTGGCCGCCAGCACCCATTGACGCTCGATCTAGGATGCGACGGTGCAGATATCCATGTGGGTCCCCCACGACGAGAAACGGCTACGGCGAACACTCCAATTCCTCCTCCGTCCACAGATGAAACTCATCCGCATCCTGGGCGGAGTGCTGATCGTCCTCGGCCTTGCCCTGCTGGCACTGGACCCCTCGACGCCGCTCGCCTACCTGGCCGTGATCCTCGGCCTGCTGTTCGTGGTCGCGATCGCACCGATCACGTTGACTTGGTCAATGCGTGCGCAGTCCAACGTCATCAAGGACGGGTCTCACGTGACTCTGGACGACGAGTGGGTCACCGTGACCTACCCGCTAGCCGAGTCGCGGTTTCGGTGGGCCGGCCTCGGCCGCGCCATCGAGACCCCCGAGGTCTGGTACATCATGTTCGGCAAGATCCAGGCGGTCACGATCCCGAAGGACCCGATGACCGATGAGCAGCGGGCCGAGTTCGCCGCGTTCGTCGACGGGTTGCGGCACGCCTGGAAGTGACCGCCGCCCATCCCGAAACACACCAGCGACGCCCGGCCATGTCGTCTGCCCACGTATTCGGCAGCACCCGCCACGACCCCACACGAACAGGACGCCGAAACGCACGACACTCGGCAGAGTCGGATGTCCTCCCCAGTAGGGTGCGACTGATCTCTCAGCGGCTCACCGATCCGTAAGGTGCGCGCGGGCCTCCCGCCAGATGATTGACGGTTCGCACCGCTCGGCCGCCCATGTGGTCGATGTCAGACGGCCACGCCGTCGGTACCGCTTCGTGATCACCACGTGGTCGGGCAATGCCACGAACTGCCGTAGCGCGTCCTGGTCTCGCCAGACCGACACCGAACCGCACTGGCGCCTCAGCGGTTTGGTCCACAACCACATGCCAACCGCACCTGCCAGGTCCGGCCAGGCGCTGCGCAGGCGCATGCCGGCCCGGTAGATCCCGGGCAGGTCCCGCGCGTGGTCGGCGCGGAACGCCGTCACCGCGACGAGCACGGCGCCGGTGGCGTCAACGTCCGGCCCCGGTGTCCATGAGGTCCGCAGCACGCGACCCCTTTCGACGTCCGACATCCCCATCAACCTTCCCTATTTTAAGCACGATCGTTCGTGCTTGAAAAGGACGATAGCACGTGCTGAGTTACGATCAACCGAACGTCCGTACGCTGAATGAGCGAATCAACGAGGGTAGGGTTCCGGCATGGCGGGTCGGCCACGTGACGAGCGTGCCCGCGCGACGATCCTTCGTCGCGCGGCGGACATCGCCTCGAAGGACGGCCTGGAGGGCCTGTCGATCGGACGGCTTGCCGCCGACCTCGGCGTGAGCAAGAGCGGGCTGTTCGGCTACTTCGGCTCCAAGGAGGAACTTCAGCTCGCCACCCTGCGCGCCGCGTCCGCCGTGTACCTGGACGAGGTGGTCCAGCCCGCCATGGCCATCGCGCCGGGCCTGCATCGACTGTGGCGGCTGTGCGACACCTGGCTGAACTACTCACAGCGGCGGGTGTTCCCGGGCGGATGCTTCTTCTTCACCGTTGCCGCCGAGTTCGATGCCCGCCCGGGCCCCGTTCGCGACGCGGTAGCTGCCGCCGGCCTCGACTGGACCCGCCTGATGACACGCACGATCGAGGACGCACGCCAACTCGGCGACCTCGTGAAGACGACCGATGCCGAACAGCTCGCCTTCGAGTTGATCGCGCTGCTGGAGATGGCCAACGCCACATCGCTGTTACACGACGACCCTGTTGCCTACCGGCGCGCCCGGACCGCCATCCACGCGAGACTGCGGTCCGCCGCCACCGTGCCGCTGTCCACCGTCGACGTGGAGGAATGAGCGACGCCAATGCCCGCCAGCAACGAGTAGCTTCAGCTCACCGTGGGCGCGGCGTTCGCGTCGCTGACGCCGCGCGCCGCGTCCCGACTTCTCACAGCGTGAATGCCGCCTGGGCTGCCCACACGCTCATCGGCAGAGTCGAGCACCTGTGCGTACCCCCTGCCCCCCGATCAGCGGCATGAGCGGATGTCGAACACGGCCGCGATCGCCGGTCAACTGGCCGCGTGAACGCTTCTGCTGGAACTGGTCGGCTCCTATCCTGATCGAACGAACCTGGAGTTCAGCGGCGAGATGTGGTTCTGGAAAGGCCCGGCACCGTGGCACTTCATCACCGTTCCCGAACAGGAGTGCGGTGAGCTGGAAGCGACTTCTGCCCTCGTGACCTACGGCTGGGGGATGATCCCGGTCACGGCGCAGGTCGGGGGAACCGGGTGGAAGACATCGCTGTTCCCGAAAGATGGGCGGTACCTCGTGCCGGTGAAGGCGTGGGTGCGGAAGACCGAAGGGCTTGAGTTAGGCGACATGGTGACGGTCCGCCTGGCCGTCGATGTCTGACCAGCAGGCGAACCAACGAGTTCGCTGCGCGCGGCATGTCAGGACGTTGTTGAATCGATATTGCATTCGCGTCGTGGCGAGCTCCGGCACTGCCGAACTCAGCGCGCTTCGAGCAGCGCGAGGTCGCGCACCGCGAAGCGGCGGTGTTCGCAGTGTTCTCTCATCACCACGCGGAGGCAGTCGCCGACCGAGTGCGACTCCACACCCCAACGCGGGCGCGCAGCCACGAGGTCATCTCTGTGCCCTCGTAGACGTCAAGGGTCGGTGCCTGTAGGGGCGCCCCGCCACCGTAGAGCTGGTGTTCGCCATGCCGGGGGCCGTTGTGACAACCATGTGACCGTCTCACCCGTACGCTGGCGTTCCGGATCGGAGGCGGACACGGGCGGTCGGGAGAGAGACGGATGAGGGTCCTGGTGGTTGAGGATCACGTGCGGCTCGCCGATTCGGTGGCACGGGTTCTGCGGCGCGAGGGCATGGCGGTCGACGTGGCGTATGACGGGACGACGGCCCTCGACCGCGCCGTCGAGGTCGACTATGACGTGGTGGTCCTCGACCGGGATTTGCCGGGTGTTTCCGGCGACGAGGTGTGCCGTCGGCTGATGCGGGAGCCGCTGCGCACCCGGGTGCTCATGCTGACCGCGGCCGGCACCATCGCCGACCGGGTGCAGGGCCTCACCATCGGCGCGGACGACTACCTGCCGAAGCCGTTCGCCTATCCCGAGTTGGTGGCCCGCATCCGGGCGCTCGGCCGGCGTTCCCAGCCCGCCGTGCCGCCCGTGCTGGTGCGCGGTGACCTGGCGCTCGACCCGGCCCAGCGGGTCGCCACCCGGGCCGGGGCGCGGCTGGCGCTCAACCCCAAGGAGCTGGCCGTCCTCGAATACCTGCTCGCCGCGCAGGGCCGGGTCGTCTCCGCCGAGGAACTCCTGGAACGGGTGTGGGACGAGGCCACCGACCCGTTCACGACGACGGTGAAGGCGACCATGAACCGCCTCCGGTCGAAGCTTGGTGAGCCGCCCGTCATTCAGACCGTTCCCCGGGCCGGCTATCGAATCTGAACGGGATGGGATCCTCATGGGCCTGAAGTCCAAGATTTCCGGCATGCGGGTCCGGCTGCGGCTCACCCTCCTGTACGGCGTGCTCTTCCTGCTATCCGGCGCCGTTCTGCTGGCCATCACCTATCTTCTGTTCGCGCACAGCGGGCCGAACGTCGCGATGTCCACGACCAGCACGACGCCGTCCGGTGGGCGGAGCGTCAGCATCTACCTGGGGGAGACCTTGCCGGGGGACGCCCAGCTGCCCGAGGCGGAGCGGCGCATCGCCGAGGCGGTCCGGGAGCAGGCCCGCCGGCAGCAGGCGGAGATCATGCATCAGTTGCTCGTGCAGTCGGGCGTGGCGCTCGCCCTCATGTCGGTGCTCTCGGCCGTGCTCGGCTGGCTGGTGGCCGGGCGGGTGCTGCGGCCGCTGCAGACCATGACAACCAGCATCCAGCGCATCTCGGCGCGAAATGTGCACGAGCGGCTGGCCGTCACCGGGCCGCGCGACGAGCTCAAGAATCTCGCGGACACCGTCGACGGGCTGCTCGGCCGGTTGGATGCGGCACTCGACTCGCACAAGCGGTTCGTCGCCAACGCCGCACACGAGTTGCGTACGCCGCTGACGCTGGAACACGCCCTGCTGGAGGAAGCCGTCATCGACCCGGACGCGACGGCGGACTCGTTCCGCGGGCAGTTCGAGCAATTGATGGCCGTCAGTGAGCAGCAGGCCCGGCTCCTCGAGTCGCTGCTCGTCCTGGCGACCAGCGAGCGCGGCCTGGACCGCCTGGTGAGCGTCGACCTGTCCAGGCTGACCGGCGACGTGCTGCGGGCCGCCGACCCGGAGGCGCGACGACAAGACCTGGCCGTCGCGGCGGAGGTCCGGCCCGCCCGGGTCACCGGCGACCCCGCCCTCGTCGAGCGGCTGGTGGCCAACCTGGTCGACAACGCGATGAGTTACAACGTCCCGGACGGGCGGGTGGAGGTGGCGACGGGCACGGAGGGCGCGCGCTCCTTCCTGTCGGTGACCAACACCGGGCGGCCCGTCCCGCCGGAGATGGTGGACCAGCTTCTCAGCCCGTTCCAGCGGCTCGACCGGACGGCCGACGACGGTCATCACGGCCTCGGGCTGTCCATCGTCCAGTCGATCGCCGCTGCCCACTCGGCGGACCTGACCGTGCGTGCCCGGCCGGAGGGCGGCCTCGCGATCAGGGTGCTTTTCCCGGCTGCAGAAAAGCCGAGTAATAGCGGTTAAGCGTTTTCTGTGCCCGTCGTGTGACCGGTCGAAGCGTAGAACATAACGCATGTCCACGAATACGAATAAGCCGCCGGCGAAGAAGACGATGCGACAAACTCTTGTCGCGGTTGCTTTGCTGCTTGCCGTGGGAACGGCGGGTTGCGCCCGTCATGATGACCCAACGGTGGCGACCGCCACCTCCGGCACGCCCAAGGCCGGCGCCAGCGCGACGGCGGGAAACGACCAGGCCTCGGCGCTGAAATTCTCGCAGTGCATGCGGGATCAGGGCCTCACGTGGTTCCCCGACCCGGATGCCGAGGGCAATCTGGGGGTGCACGCCCCCGACGGCGCCGACCAGAGCAAGGTTGATAAGGCGGAGGAGGCGTGCAAGGCGTACTCCCCCTGGGAGGGCCGGCAAGGCCAACAGATCAGCGCGGAGGATCTCAATAAGCTGCGGCAGGTGTCGCAGTGCATACGGGACCACGGATTCGCGAAGTATCCCGACCCCGACGCGAACGGCTCCATCAAGTTCGACTCCGAAGTTTCTGGTATCAAGCCCGACGACCCGGCCTTCCAGAAGGCGATGCAGGAGTGCGCTAAGTACCTGCCGCCTCGGAAGAGCGGTGGGAACTCCTGATGGGTGCACGACGCACCGTGGGTGTGGTCGCCGGTGTGCTCTTGGTCGGTGCCGTGGCCGCCGCGATCACGGTCTTCAACCTGCCGGAGGCGGAGGAAAACCCCAGCTCCGCCAATAGCACGCCTGCGTCCACCGCCGACATCACCAAGCAAACGCTGATCGACCGGGAGAACCGCGACGGCACGCTCGCCCACGGCGACACCACGACGATCTCGTCGCGCGGCAACGGCACCGTGACCGGGCTGCCCGCGGAGGGCGCGACGATCACCCGCGGCAAGGCGATCTTCCACCTCGACAACAAGCCGGTCACCCTGCTCTACGGCTCGCTCCCCGCCTATCGCACGCTCTCGACGGGCGTCAAGGGCGCCGATGTCAAGCAGTTCGAGCAGAACCTCCGGGCGCTCGGCTACCGCGGCTTCACCGTCGACAAGACATACAGTTGGGCGACCGCTTCCGCGGTCAAAGACTGGCAGGACGATCTCGATCTGCCCAAGATCGGCACGGTGGATCCCAGCCAGATCGTGTACGCCGCCGGCGCGGTGCGCGTGGACTCGCTGAGTACGCAGGTGGGGACCGTGGTCGGGCCCGGCGCCACCGTGGAGAAGGTCACCGGCACCTCGCCGCTGGCCACGGTCGGGCTGGACACGAGCTCGGGGCGGCTCGCCAAGCAGGGCGCCACGGTGCAGATCACACTTCCCAACGGGAAGGTCGTCCCAGGCAAGATCATCAAGCTCGCCACGGTCGTGAGCCAGGGCGACAACGGCGAAGCGGACACCACCAAGATCCAGGTGACGATCCGCTTCACCTCGGCGGTCAAGAGCATGGGCACGGCTGCCATCACCGTCGCTTTCACCGCCGGCAAGCGGCCGAACGTGCTGGCCGTTCCGGTGGCTGCGCTACTCGCGCTCGCCGAGGGCGGGTACGGGGTGCAGGTCGTCGACGGAAGCACGACGCGAATCGTGGCGGTGGAGACCGGGCTCTTCGCCGACGGCAAGGTGGAGATCACCGGGAACGGGCTGCAGGCCGGCACGAAAGTGGCGATGCCGTCGTGAATCCCCTCGCAACCGTCGTGACCGCCCCGGACACCCTCGTCGGCCACCCGGTGATCGAACTCGCCGGTGTCACCAAGACCTACCCCGGCGGGGTCACCGCGCTGCGCTCGGTCGACCTGGTCGTCGACTACGGCGAACTGCTGGCGATCGTCGGGCCGTCGGGCTCGGGCAAGTCCACGATGCTGAACCTGGTCGGCACGCTGGACCGGCCGTCGCAGGGCACCGTGCGAATCGACGGGCACGACGTGGCGTCGCTGTCCGACCGGCAGCTCTCCGCGCTGCGCGCCCGGCGCATCGGCTTCGTCTTCCAGCAGTTCCACCTCGCGCCGGGGCGGGACGCGCTGGGCAACGTCGCCGACGGCCTGCTCTACACCGGCGTCGGCAAGCGGGAACGCGAGCGGCGCGCCGAGGCCGCGCTGGTGCGGGTCGGCCTGGGCGACCGGCTCACCCACCGCCCCTACCAGCTCTCCGGCGGCGAGCGCCAGCGGGTGGCCATCGCCCGCGCGGTCGCGGGCGACCCGCCGCTACTGCTCGCGGACGAGCCGACCGGAAACCTCGACTCGGTCTCCGGCGCCGGGGTGATGAAACTGCTGCGCGAGCTGAACGAGGCGGGCACGACGATCCTGGTCATCACGCATGACCGCGAAATCGCGGACAGCCTGCCGCGGCAGGTGCCGATGCGCGATGGGCAGGTGATCTGAGATGTCCGCCCCAACCGCCTCGCCCACCATCCACAATCGGACCAAAGGCTCGCTGCGGCCCGCCCGGCTGCGCCCGTCGGACCTGGCCCGGCTCGGCGGATACGGCCTGCGCTCGCGCCCGCTGCGCGCCGTGCTGTCGGCGCTGGGCATCGCGATCGGCATCGCGGCGATGACCGCGGTGGTCGGCATCTCCGCCTCCAGCCGCGCCGACCTCGACCAGGAACTCGCGAAGCTCGGCACCAACATGCTGACCGTGTCTCCCGGCAAAACGATGTTCGGCAAGCAGGCCACGCTGCCCGACGAGTCGGTCGCGATGATCAAGTGGATCGGCCCGGTGCAGTCGGTCACCGCGACCGGCGTGCTCAGTGACACCTACGCCTATCGCAACGACCGGATCCCGGCGGCGCAGTCCGGCGGCCTGTCCGTGCTCGCGGCCAAGCTCGACCTGCTCAAGACGGTCGGCGGCACGCTCGACCACGGTGCCTGGCTCAACGCGGCGACCGACCGGTATCCGGCGGTGGTGCTCGGCGCGACGGCGGCCGAGCGGCTCGGGAACGTGCCCGCCGTCTACATCGGCGGCCGGTGGTGGGTCGTGGTCGGGGTGTTGCAGAAGGTGCTGCTCGCGCCGGAGCTCGACTCGGCGGTGCTCATGGGATGGCCGGCGGCCACGACGTACCTGGGCTTTGACGGGCATCCGACGACGGTCTACACGCGGTCGGTGGAGTCGCAGGTGGAGGCGGTGCGTGCGGTGCTCGCGCCCACGGCCAACCCGTCGGCGCCGGGCGCGGTGCAGGTGTCGAAGCCGTCGGACGCGCTGGCCGCGCGCCGGGCCACGAACGCGACTTTTGACGCATTGCTGCTCGGGTTGGGCGCGGTCGCGCTGCTCGTGGGCGGGATCGGCGTCGCCAACACGATGGTGATCTCGGTGCTGGAAAGGCGCTCGGAGATCGGCCTGCGCAGATCGCAGGGCGCCACAAAGGGCCAGGTCCGTACGCAGTTCGTCGCGGAGTCGCTGCTCCTGTCGCTGCTCGGCGGCGCGTTCGGTGCGCTGCTCGGCTATCTGGTGACCGGAATGTACGCCACGACGCAGAAGTGGCCCACGGTCGTGCCGCTGTGGGTGCTGGCGGGCGGCGTCGGCGCGACGGTGGTGATCGGTGCGATCGCGGGCCTGTATCCGGCGATCCGCGCGGCCCGCCTGGCACCCACGGAGGCCTTGGCGGCGACCTGACGGGCGTTGTTTCGGGGAGGCTCACGGGGCCTCCCCGAAATGGGCGACGACTTACTTGACCACGGCTTTCTCGAGCAGGTCCTTGAGCACGTCCTGCCGCTCGGCTTCCTTGTACTTGCGAGCCTGATCAGGTACGAGGGGCACGCGAAGGCGCCCTGCAGCATCTACCTGCGCCGATTGCGCGCCCCTACCTCCACAAATCACCCAAACCCAGTAGCGATCTGCTCTCTCGGTCCACGATCCGGTCCACACCTTCCTGGATCGGCACCTGTGGTTGCAGGGGGAGGGGTGGTGGGTGGCTGCATGCTCTCTGCCCGCAGGTCAGGGTTTGGCCGTCCACAGATCGCCTGTCTTGTTCATGTGGACGTGCTTCATTTACCGCGCGAGCAGCGGGAGCGCCGGGAAGGTGTGGTCCTGCCACAGCAGCCGCGAGGTCTCTTCCGGGTAGGCGGTGACCATCGACGGCGTGTCGAAGAGCTGTGCGAGGCGGTGGTCGGCGTCGTACGGAGGCCAGCCCGGGTCGCCGTGAGCGGCGAACGCCGTCCACGCCCTGCGGATCTGCGCGGACAGCTCCTCCGCCACCGGGGAGGGCGGGTCGCCGATCAGCATGGCGGGCTGTCCGCTGCTCAGGTTGCCGAAGACGAGCGGCACGTCCAGGCCGTGGCAGGCGCCGAGGGCACCGCCCAATCCCGGGGCGGACCAGGTCAGTTCGTAGAGGTGGGCCTGGCCGCCGCCGGCGATCTGCGCGTCGGCAAGGTGGAGGCTCGGCATGCGGAACAGCCAGTCCGCGTTGACCAGTTCGTACAGCTCTTCATCGGCCGCAGCCGGGAATGCCTCCCGGTATCGGCGTGCGCCGTCCGGGCCGGGGGCGAGCATGTGCAGAGCGGTCTCGGTCTGCTCGTGCGTGACCTGGCCGAGCACGCCGTCGATCAGGCTGAACAACCGGTGCTCGTCACGAGTATGCCCGACGAGAAGTCCGACGTCCCGGGCGGCGCCGTCAGCCAGCGCCTGCCAAGGAGTCACCGGCAGGACGTCACCGTCGACAACCGGTGCGAACGGGATCGGCCGGTGTGTGATCTGCCCCCAGCGCTCCCGCCACTGGACCGTCTTGGCGAAGATCGCGTCGCCCGCGGCGGGCAGCCGGGCCGGGGCCACCACCGACAGGCCGGACACCGTGGGCCGTACCCCCAGCTCGGCGGCGCAGGCGGCGGCGATGTCGGCGGCCAGCTCGGGGGAGAAGAACGTCCCCGGCACGCTCTGCGCGACCGCCCGGCGGAAGAGCCCGGCGGCGCGCGGCATGGCGAGCAGCGCGGCGACCGATCCGCCGCCCGCCGATTGCCCGAAGACCGTGACCCGGTCCGGGTCGCCGCCGAACGTCCGGATGTTGTCCCGCACCCACTGCAAGGCCGCGACCTGGTCGAGCAGTCCCCGGTTGGCCGGGGCTCCGTCGATCTGCGCGAAACCCTCAATACCGAGACGGTAGTTGAGGGTCACGACTACGGCTCCGCTCCCGGCCAGGTGCCCGGAGTCGTATTCCGGGAGGCTGGAGTTTCCCATGGCGTAACCGCCGCCGGGGATCCACACCATCACCGGGAGCCCTAACGCCGGATCCGGTTCCGGTGTCCAGACGTTGAGCGTCAACCAGTCGTCGCCGGCGGTGTCCTGGGACACCCCGAGCACGCCGGACTGCGGGGGCGGCGGGCCGTACGCGACCGCGGGGCGCACACCGTCCCAGCTGCACACCGGCTGCGGCGCGGCGAAACGGAGGGCGCCGACTGGCGGCTCGGCGAACGGGATGCCGCGGAAGACCGCCAGGCCCGCCTCCCGGCCGCCGCGGAGGACGCCGGCCGCCGTGCGGACTTCCGGCTCGGACTCGGACGGCTTGCTGGATGCGGTGACGGCCACTTTGCGGTTTCCTCTCCGTTCCTGCTCGGCCGAGCATCCCAGTGCGCGCCATCTGCGGGCAAACCATTTAGGGGGCAGCCCACATGAGCCTGAAACCCACATGAGTTGATCTTGAACGCCCTACGGAAACGATCCCCCCGCGCGCCGAAGTCCTCCCTCGGGGGACCAGCCGGCCCTTGTCCCGAAATCCGTCCCGGACACTCCCGGGGAGCGCGACCTGCCCCGCTCTGCTGGACGCGTTCATGGCTCACACCGGCCTGATCACCGACCCGGCTCCGCCATGAGACCCCGACCTTTCAAGCTCTTTTGCGCGCCTTGATGCAATCTCACGCTACGGCCTCGGATCTTCGATCCGACGTGCTTCTCTGTCGCCGATGAGCTCCCAACACTGCCCGTCCTCATCGGTGAACTTCACCATGGCCGGTAGACTCGCGAAATCTCCCCCTGGGAACTGTCTGCGCACGAAATATGCCTTCGCCCCAGCAGCCAGGAGAGGCAGCGAGGTCCGCGCCTCCGGCTCCAGCCCAATGCTGCTCACCTTCCAGATGTGATGGGTTGGACGCCCCCCAGCCCCGCCCAGACATCTCTGACGCCGGTAGAGGAATGGTTGGTGACCGCGATCCATCCTGCGGGCAGGACATCCACTCCGCTACCTTCACGGTTTTTCCTGATCAACCCCAACAGTTGCTGCTGCTCGACCGAGAACACCCCCAACTCCCCGACTTCGACACTGATCAGTCGCGCACGGGCTTCCTGTTCACGTTGACGGACATGGGCTGCTTCTTGGCACCTTTCATTTTCGCGTTCTTGTTCGGCATTGAGTTGCGTCATTTGTATCTGAAGCGCCTTGTTCTGTTGACGAATTGTCGTAGCCGCAAATACCAGGGTGCCTACAGTGCCAATACTTGCCACCCAGTGGGGACATCGCCGTAGTCGAGATGAGTGATCCAGTTCCAGACAGGGGCCCAAGCGGGGGCCGTGCCAGCGCCCAGCATCGTCATGGAGATGTGACGCCTGGCCACTTGGCCCGACATCCTCAATGTCCTCCGTGCGCAAGGCCCCACCGCCCTGATCGAGGACGTACGCGCAGCCGAGCGCGGCGACCCACACGGCCAACGCTGGCCACGCTTTAAGACCCACGACGACGCAACGTTGGCCTACAGCACCTTCGTGCAGAACCTTCACTAACCATGCACACCGTTCAGGGCAGGAAGGTCCTCTTCCAACCTGGTCAGAGCACCTTTGACCGTGATCAGTGCCTTCAGGCATCTACCGTCGTCTCGGGACGCTGTTAGCACCCGCGTTAGCAGGGTCGTCCGCCCTTGCCGTCACCGACCTGCGCCAGATCGTCAGCGAATCTATATCCGGTCACTCTTGCGAAGATTGCAGGCACGGCACAGCAGTTGCAAATTGCCTGCCGACGTAACGCCACCCTTACTGCGCGGGATGACGTGATCGAACTCGAGATACGAAGTCGATCCGCATTCCACACACCTACCTTGGTCTCGCCGCCATACTTCACTCTTGATATGCTGAGTGGTCTTCGCTGTATCCCGCTGACCTGGCGACCCGACGATTTCCCGACGCTGGATCCTGGCTACTGTATCGATTACGGCGCTGACATACTCCGAATCAGAGACACGATACATCCCTGTACCCTTGGCCTGGGATGCTTGAACATAGATCTGGTAGCCAGACTGCGGAGATACATTAATAATCTTAGGCCAGGTTACTGATCTTTAATTCGTGAAGTCGAGTTGTGTGGGTGGGGTGTAAGTCAAGGTCAGGCCGGTCTCGGCGAGGCATCCGTCGATCAGGTGTGGCCGGTACTGGATCTTCTTCAGACCGCGCTTGACGACGCGGACGAGCTGGGGCAGGCCGGCGACGGCGACGTTGGCCAGCACGCCACGCTTGAGCAGCGACCAGATGCCTTCGGCCGGGTTGAGATCGGGGGCGTAGGAGGGAAGCTGGTAGACGGTCAGCCATTCGGCGTGCTCGTCGATGAACGCTCTCATGCCCGGCACCAGGTGGCGATTGAGATTGTCCCAGACCACCACGATCGGTGCGCCGAGCTGGTGATGTGCGGCGATGAGCAGGTCGCGGTAGTCGGTCCAGGCGAAGCTCTTGGACTCGCCCTTGCGGCCGCGGTAGAGATGCAGCCGGTAGATCAGCCGGGAACGCTGCCCTGGCTTGTAGCAGCAGATCCCGGCGATGGAGACATACCCGGTGCCGCCGCCGCGGACGTGCACCACCGGGGTGCGCCCGCGTGGGCCCCAGCTACGGGCGGCAGGCGGCCTCAGGCCCTGGCCCGCTTCGTCTTCGAAGCAGATCCAGGCGCCTTTGGCCGCCGCGGATCTTCCACCTGTGGCCAGATCTCCTTCTTCCACACCTCGATCGCCGGCTCCTGGCGTTCGATCGCCCGCCGCACCGGGCGTTGACATGACCAGCCGTTTCGCCGCAGCAGCAGCCACACTCCCGGCACGGTGTAGCCGATGTGGAACATCTTCCCGATCAGCGTCTTGATCCGTGCCAACGTCCAGCGCTGGTCGGTGAACCCATGCGCCAGCGGGCCGCGTTCCAGCTCGGTCTCCAGCCGCGCGAATTGCTCAGCACTGAGTTTGGGCAGCGCCGGCGGGCCTGCTGAGTGCAGCGCCGTGGTGCCGCCTTCACGCCAGGCACGCCGCCATCGTTCCACCGACCGTTCAGTGACCCGCAGCTTGCGGGCGATCACCGCGTTCTTCTGCCCGTTGGCGAACATCTCGGCCGCTTCCAGCCGTATCCGCTCGCGACGCTGCTGTTCCTGGGGGGTGAATCCACCACCTTGCGCGTATCGCACAGACTCGTCGTAAACGACAGGTCAGCGCTCGTCAGCTATCCGACAAGACCCATTTATGTTCGGTAGTTCCCACGAGGCATCGTGTGCGGTGCCCCGGACATCGCCCGCGGCGGCTTGGCGCTGAACGACATCGTGCAGAAGGTGACTTCATCCAACCCGGTCGCCGTCGAAGATCGGCACGATTCACTCAGCTGACGTCACCCCGTCAAGCCACAGTCGGCGGCTGAAGCCACCCCGTTTGGCCCGCTTGTGGCGTGCCGCCTCCTGGACCTGCTCGTCGGAGATCCGAGTGTTCCGGCGAGGGCGGCCAGCACCTCGTAGATGTCAGCCAGTTCCCCTAGGCGATCATCGGGCTCGGCTTGGCGCAGCTCTTCGGCCTCCTCGGCGAGCTTGGCTGTCAGAGCGGAGACCAGCTCCGACTCATCAAGGACGCGCACCTTGGCCGTCCGGCCGTCGGCCTCGATGATCTCCGGGATCCGATCACGGACCAGCTTGCCGTAGATGATCGTCTGCTCCTGGCTCAAAATGTCACCTTTTTGTCCGATACTTCGTATGTGGATTACCGACGTGGCGTGGTCACCGCTGAGAGCGTATGGCGTGCCATCGTGTTGTACGGCGCCAACTCGGCTACCTACAAGTTCGCCTTCGGCGCGACCCTGCTGGACATCCAGGCCTGGTGCTGCGCGATGAACTACTCGAACTCGCCCGGTCGGTACACGCCCAGGATCTCGATGCCGAAACCGCTGCCCGTTGGCGGCTGGTGGAGACGGCGTGGGAGACCGGCATATCCGACGCCGTACTCGCTCCCTCGCTGGTCTACGACCCTGACACTCAGCACCTGGTACTGCAGACCAAGCAGCGCCGCAAGAGCGTCACCGGAGTCGTCGCCGCCCTCAGCGGATATCAAGACGGCCGCTGCGCCTACTGCAACGAGGTCATGGCGCAGGACACGAGAACCGGGCCCGTCGTCGAGCATGTCCTGCCCTGGAAGCTGCTTACCCGCCGTTGGAACGGCCCCGATGTCGACGCCATCTGGAACCTGGTTCTGTCATGCAAGCCCTGCAATCAGGCGAAGCAGGACCGAGCACCACACGAAACCTGGATGCCATGGCTCGAACAGCGCAACAACGACCTCATCGAATCGCGTCATCCGCTGCGTGAAGTACTCATAGCCCAGACCGGGGAAACGGCGACCGTCCGACACGCCACCCTCAAGCTCGCCTACCAAAGGGCGACAGAACTACTTCCGGCTGTGTGGACACCACCAGCGGGCGCCCACATCGCATGAAGCTCCTGCCCGCACCACAGGCCGGGAGATGCACACCTCACGATTCGGACTATTGGTCGCCCTCGGGCAGCCGGTACTTGTAGCCGACGGGTGCCAGTCGAGTCCGGTCAAGCGACCAGGGTTGGAAGATCGACGCCTTGCCCCCGCTCGCGGTGATCTCACCGTGGTCATCGCGGGTCACGTGATGTTGCTCAGCACGAACAGGGCCACACGTCGACTCCGGCGCCACACGCAAGCCGTGGGTCCCGGCGCGCGTCGCCGGCATGAGGGCGGCGGTCGGCTCGCCGAGGCAGTTCCCGCAGCTGGGCGACGTCGATCAGTGGCCAAAGTCCGCCTTTTTAAGTTCCCCTTGGTCGAATGCTGACGCACATACGTGCTCATGGCCCGCTGAACTGATGCGTCGCCTGCCTGGGGGGCTTGACTGTGAAGGCGAAAGGAGCCGTTCAGCCAGGTGAAATCCTCATTAATCCCGACTACAGCGCAGGTCGCTGGAGGGGACGCCTAGGCATTGGTCAGCTACCCCGGCGGGGCGCTTGGCGGATGCTCACCCTTACCCAGGAGCGAGTGTCCGGTACCTGCTGGCTGCGCAAGGGCGGTTCCTGATGTCCAGCCGCAGATCAAATCCTCATTTATGTGGCATTCATGGGTTACTCATGCGTCAACTACTCGTCGCGGATAAATGTCAGATTTGGGCGAAGGTGTCTGTCTAAGCCCGAGGAGACCCATGTTGCGACGACTCGGCCTCACCATCACGACCACGCTGGTGGCCCTGACAGCGGCTGTGCCCACTGCGACCGCCGCACCGACGTCCACGATCACCAATGTCGCTCACCGGGGGGCGTCCGCGCAGGCCCCGGAGAACACCATCGCCGCCTTCAAGCTGGCGGAACAGCAGCATGCCGACATGTTCGAGCTCGACATCCGGGAGACCAAGGACCACCAGTTGGTCGTCATGCACGACAAGACGCTCACCCGTACCACCAACGTCGCAAGGGTCTTCCCGGACCGGGCACCCTGGCGGGTCGGCGACCTCACCCTCGCCGAGATCCAGAAGCTGGACGCGGGCTCCTGGTTCGCCCGGAAATACAGCGGTGAACGGGTGCCCACGCTCGCGGAAACGCTGCGCGCGATGGACGGAAGCCGGCTCGGCCTGCTGCTGGAGATCAAGTCGCCCCGGCTCTCCCCGGGCATCGAGGCCCGCGTCGCCCGCGAACTGCGGCAGAACCCCTCATGGCTGCGCCCCGGCCGGCTCGTCGTGCAGTCATTCAATTGGGACTCAATGCGAAAGTTCCACCAGGAAATCCCGGAAGTGCCCATCGGCCTGCTCGGCACGCCGACCCCCGCCCAGATCCCGGAGCTCGCCGGGTTCGCCAGCCACATCGACACGCCGTACAAGCGGCTCACCTCGGAGTACATCCAGGGCGTCCATCGTCACCACATGAAGGTCTTCGCCTACACCGTGGACGACCCCGACATCATGCGCCGCCTCATCTCCGACCGGGTGGACGGCGTCATCACCAACAGGCCCAACGTGATACACGCGCTTGTCGAGCCCCGCGCGACAGGACCGTCTTGACGGGCGCGCCATGAGCCAGAGGCACCCGCTGTGACGAAACTTGGGCCTCAGCCACAGCGCGGCAGCGGACAGTAGGTGGGTAGGCGGGATCGACGGCGCGGTCGTGAGGGTGTGACCGGCTGCTGACTTGCCGGGTGTCAAGCCGCTAATTCCTCCGGGGGGTCGGAGACGGGGTTGTTGGCCGGGTCGGGCTCCGGCGGAATCAGGGTGACCTGGTAGCCGAGGCGTTCCAGGGTTTTCTGGTAGCGGGAGGCCAGGTGCTGGGCGTGCCGGGCCTCACGCCGGTCGTAGAAGTCGCCGCCGTCCTCACGGTAATCCTCGTTGTTGGCCATCACGGCCCAGGCGATCCGCAGCAGGGTGTGAGCGACGGCGACCGCGGCCTTCTTGGCGTGTTGCTTGCCGAAACGGCGGGTCAGACGGCGCAGCCGGGCTCCCATCCTGGAGCGGGTGCGGGCGGTGGCCCAGGCCGCTTCCACCATCGCGGCCTTGAGATGCTTGTTGCCCTTGCGGGTGCCGGCGCGCTTGCGTTTGCCCGCCGATTCCCGGTTGCCCGGGGCCAGGCCCGCCCAGGCGGCCAGCTGCTCGGGGGTGGGGAAGCGGGACATGTCGCCGCCGGTTTCGGCGACGATCACTTCCGAGGTGCGCCGTCCGATCCCGGTGATGGTCATCAGCCGGGCGATGACCGGCTCGAAAGGTGCGGCCGCCTGGGCGACCAGAGTGTCCAGCTCGGCGATCCTGGCGGTGGCGTGGTCGTAGGCGTCCAGGTGCAGCCGGCACATCTGCGCATGGGTGTCGGTGAAACGGCCGTCGCAGGCCATGACCAGATCATCGAGCTTGGCGCGCAGCACCCCGCGCGCCAGGTTGGCCAGCACGCGCGGGTCACGCTCCCCGGCGATCAACGCCTCGATCATGTCCCGGGCCGAGACGCCCAGCAGCGTGGAGGCCACCGAGTCAATTTTGATCCCGGCGTCCTCCAGCACCTTGGCCAGCCGCTGTCCCTCGCTCATCCGCTGTTCGATCAGCTTCTTGCGGTAGCGGGTGCGGGCCCGCAGTGCCGCCACCTCCTGGGCCGGGATGAAGCTGGGCCGCAGCAGCCCGAACTGGTGCAGTTCGGCGATCCATTGGCAGTCGCGGATGTCGGTCTTGCGGCCCGGAACGCTCTTGAGGTGCTCGGCGTTGGCCACGCACACCTCGATCCGCCCGGTCTGGGCCAGCGCGTGGTAGACCGGCCACCAGTACATGCCGGTTGACTTCATCGCCACATCGGTGACGCCCAGTTCGACGAGGTCGGCGGCCATCTTCTGTAACGCTCGCCAGAACGTCGGGTACTTCTTGACGATCGGCTTGTGCTCGCCGGGCAGCCGCACCGCCACCCAAACGATCTTCTTGTGCACGTCGATCCCGGCTGCCCGGGGATGGACGACCTCCATTGCGCCTCCGCGGTCTGTCCCCCGAAGATGGACAACGGTGCGCCGCCCGCGGAGCCCGCGACAACATCGAGATGCTGTGACACGCGCTCGTAGCGGCAATCCGGGGTACCTACCGGGCAGGCTCCAGCGTCAGTCTTTATGTAGGACAGCCTCGCAGGTCCAAGCGAGTACGACGTCGAGCGGGCGACGCACCCCAAGTTTCACCTATCCGCGGGCGTCACGAAGTGGCATGGGGTCTTTAGGAGTGCGATCGCTTCTCGCCCTGCATGGCTATCGTGACCTGCCGAAACAACACAGTTGCCGATCATCTTGTTCTTGATCATTCCGTACATGTTCCGCAGCGGGGGAGTCATCCAGTGCTGTTCCCCTCATTGCAAGGGCACAGCCTTTGTTGGTGGCTCCTCGTCCTGATCCGACGGTGGATGCGGTCCGACGGAGTGCGATCGTGCAAGGCGGTGTTGCTGTACACCACTTAACTGGATGTGACCGCCACAAGTCTCGATCCTGCCGGTCTCGGATACCTCTCGTCCGCCGAACAGAAACCCCAGGTCGCGACCGATGGTCGAGTTTCCGGCACCTATTGGCATTCTGAGGGAGTACCACCATGCCGCTTGACCTGGGCGGATGAATTATCGGCACCCACAAGGCGGAGGAGCAGCATCGTGATCACGCGACCGTCCCGCACACACCAGCTCCACCATCTGCCTGCCAGTGAAACTCCGGCGGATAGTTATTCGGCACAGTGGGTTCCTTTCGGGAACAGGGTTCCTCAGAAATCAGGTGTCCACCAAACCGGGCCAACTCCACTTCTGCCCTAGCTGATCTCGGTGACTTGGGCCAAGCTTGTGGGTGGCTGCGCTCATGAAGTGTCGGGGAGCATGACGGCCGGCGATGGTGTCGTGAGTCCTTGGCCTCTTGGAGCCTGATGGAGATCCTGGTTACCGTCACAGTCGGTGATTCGGCGGACGGGTTGCGTGATTTGCGGTCCTGGCTGGTGGAGGAACCGGAGCTGCGTGGACGGGTGGGCCTGGTCGAGGCCGAGCCGGCCGCCGGGGCGCTCGGTCCGGTTCCGGAGATGTTGCAGGTCGCCTTTGGCGCCGGGGGTGCGCTGGCCACCCTGGCCGGGGTGGTGATCGCGTGGCTGGGCAATCGCGGTGGCGAGGTGACCGTGAAGATCACCCGCGGTGACGCGGTGGCGGAGGTCAGCGCCAAGGGTGTGAAGTCCCTGGATCTGGCACAGACCCGCGCGTTGACCACGCACCTAGCCGAGGTGCTCAAGAACGCCGAGGACACCAATGGAGCCGGGTGAGCTGCTGCTGGGGTCGCCGGGCGCTCGGGTGTTGCTGGTGGGATCGGGCACCTATGCGGCCGGCTCCCGGCTGTCGGCGGTGCCCGCGGTGGCTGCGACGGTGAGTGATCTGGGCCGCTGCCTGGTGGAGCAGACCGGCCTCGATCAGGCTCATCTGACCATGCTGATCGACCCTGCCAGCCCGGTCGAGTTCGGCCAGGCACTGGTGGAGGCAGCCGGGCAGGCTCGAGAGGTGCTGGTCGTCTACTACGTGGGGCATGGCCTGGTGGACGCGCGAAATGAACTGCATCTGGCCACGCGCGCGACCGTGGATCTGACCGAGGGGATCGCCGCTCACCAAGCGCTGCCGTACTGGCAGGTGGGCCGGGTCCTGGAGGGCTCCAGGGCGCCGTTCACCCTGGTCGTGCTGGACTGTTGCTTCGCCGGTCGCGCGGGGGGAGTGGCGAGGGCGAATACCGAGGAGATGTTCCGTGGTGCTCGGCACGGCATGTACCTGCTGGCGGCCACCGGTCGGGACCAGGCGGCATGGGCTCCACAGGGCGAGCCGTACACCGCCTTCTCGGGCGCTTTGATTCGACTGCTGGTTAGCGGTGATCCGACCGCGCCCGGTGTGTTGACGCTGGACGATGTCCACAGGTCGCTGGCGCGGACGCTGGCCGATCAGGGTTTCCCTGAGCCCCATCGACACGTCACCGACCACGGGCACAGGCCGCCATTTGCTCCCAACGCCGCATATTCCAACCCCGATCCGGGGGAGTTCAGCCCATATCGGGGGCTGGCCGCCTTTGGGCCCGATGATTCCTCGGACTTCTTCGGACGTGAGGAGTTGACTGCCAACCTTCTCGACCGTGTGACCGATCAACTGGACCGGGAGGGGCCCCTGCTGGTCACCGGCCCGTCCGGCTCGGGCAAATCATCGCTCCTGCGCGCCGGGTTGATCGCCCACCTGGACGTGTCTACTCCCGGAGCTGCGGTCTGGCTGACTCCGGGCGCAGATCCGGTCCGCGCCCTGGCCGCGCGGTTCGCCCCGGCGGACGGCTCGCACCCAGCCGACGTACGCCGACATCTGGAAGCCGACCCCGGTGTCTTTCGGCAGATACTCCGGCATACCGCCGAGAACCGCGCCAGCCGACCGGTCATCGTGGTGGACCAGTTCGAGGAGGTCTTCACGGCACCGGTCGACGAGCAGCAGCGCCGAGTCTTCGTCCAGGCGTTGCACGCGGTGTGCGCGGCCCAGGAAGCTGTCGTCGTTCTGGGGATGCGGGCCGACTTCTCCGGCCACTGCACCATACACGCCGAACTGATAACTGCCCTCGAACACCCGGTGATCGTCAGCCCGATGACCACCGCACAGCTGCGCGAGGCCATCGAGAAACCGGCCGAGAAGTCCGGTCTGACGCTGCAGACCGGACTCGTCGATCTTATTTTGGAGGATCTCGGCTCCGGAGGAGCCGCCGGTACGCTTCCCCTACTCTCCTACACTCTGCTGGCCACATGGCAGCATCGCGAGGGCCGGACCCTTACCCTGGCAGGGTACCGTGCGACCGGCGGGATCAGTCAGTCCCTGGCCCGGTCAGCCGATGCGGCGCTGGGCCAGCTGAACCTGGATCAACGAAAGATCGCCAGACGGTTGATACCCCAACTGGTGCGCCTGGGCGAGGGAACCGAGGACACCGGACGGACGGTTTCCCTCGCCGACCTGGGTCCCCCGCCCGACACTCCGCACTATGCCGTCTTTGGGCACGTGCTTGACCATTTTGTGCGCGCGCGACTGATCACAGTGGATCACCAGAGCGTCGCACTCGCTCACGAGGCGCTTATCCGCGGTTGGCCCCAGCTGCGCACCTGGATCGAGGCGGACCGAGCTGGGCTGATTATCCGGCAGCGGCTTGTGGACGCCGCGCGAGCCTGGCAGCAGGGCGGCCGAGACGCCGCCGAGCTGTACAGGGGCAGTCGGCTGTCCATAGCCCGCGACTGGGCCGCGGAATCGGAACCCGCATCGCTCGATCCGGCGACCCTCGACTTCCTCCAAGTCAGCGACCTGCGTGAACGGACTGAGCAGCGGGCGGCCCGGCGCCGCTTCCGGTTCCTTGTCGGCGGGGCGTTCGTGCTGACGCTCCTGCTCGTTGCCACGGCCGTCCTCTGGCAGCAGGCGCGGCAGCAGAGCGCGGTTGCGGAGGCCCAGGCCAGGATCGCCGCTGGGCGTGCGCTCGCCGCAGAGGCCACCGTTCTTCGCGACAGCAATCCTCAGCTGGCCCTACGTCTGGGCATCGCGGCCGCGAGCATTTCCGCTGACACTGGCGCCAAGTCGGCATTAGTGAACCTGGTCGCTCGTGATCGCTTTCTGTCCAGGTTCACCACCCAGGCCGATGACTACGTCCGCTCGGTTGCTTTCAGCGCCGACCGCCGCACGCTGGCTGCCGCAAACGAGGGCGGATCTGTGACTCTGTGGGACATCGCCGATCCCGCGCACCCCCGGCAGATCAACCGCCTCACTGAACAGGCGGGCAACCGTCTGCGGTCTACGGCGTTCTCCCCGGTCTCTCCCCTTCTGGCCGCGGGGAGCGAAGACGGCACCGTCGTCCTGTGGGATCTCACCGATCCGGCACGCCCCACCCATGTCAGGAAGTGGAAGAGCGACCAGAACGTGGAGTTTGTCGCCTTCAGCCCAGACGGCCAGACCCTGGCCACCGCTGGCGTTTTCGGCGCCCATCTCTGGGACATCACACGGATCCCATCGGTCCGTCACACAGGTGGTCCCCTCCACTGCGGGGCCAAAGAAGGGTCCTGGGAGGAGCGTTCGGTCACGTTCAGCCCGCGCAGCGGCATGCTAGCCCTGCGCTGTGATAACGCCTCGGATAACGCCTTGGAGCTGTGGGATGTGACCCATCTAGACGCACCGCACCGCAGCGCAGGGCCCTTTGACGACGAGGCGGGTAACGAGCACTCGGTAGCCTTCAGCCCCAATGGTCGTTTCCTGGCGGTGGGAGGAGGCCTGGACGGGGTCGCGTACCTGTGGGACCTGGCTCCCAGCCAGCCGAAAAAGGTCGCCACGCTGATCGGCCACGCCGGCGAGGTGACATCGCTGGCGTTCAGCCCGAGCGGCGTAATGCTGGCGACGGCCTCGGCGGACAAGACCGCCATTCTGTGGGATGTCACGGCCCCATCCAGCCCTCGAATCATCACAACGCTGGCCGGGTATGACGATGACAGATCCGACGAAGGGGTTGCGACTGTGGCGTTCAGCCGGGACGGCCGCACAGTGGCGACCGGTAGCCAGAACGGAAGCGTGACTCTCTGGGACGCAGCCGACCCCACCGACAAGCAAAGAACCACTCTGACCGGCAGTATCGCGGTAACCAGCCCCGACGGCGACCTACTGGCCGTGACCTACGAGTCGGCCGCCGTCTCACATGAGCCATACGTCATCGCCTTGTACGACATCGCCGATCCCGACCATCCCCGACCCGCCGGTTCTCTACTCAATGGTCACAAGAATGCCGTTCTATCGCTCGCCTTCAGCCCACATCGCAGGATCCTCGCCTCCGGGGACGAGGACGGTGCGGTCATATTGTGGAACGTCGCCGATAGGCGAAACCCGCGCGCGTTCGGGCCGCCGCTATACGGCCCCGATTCTCCCGAGTACCCCCGGCAACCGATCGATGCGATCGTGCTCAGCTCGGACGGCAATACTCTGGTCGCCGGAGACCGCGCCGGCGTCGTCACCATCTGGGACGTGAGAGACCCCGCGAACCCCAAACTGGTGAAACCCCCGTTGACCGCTCCAGGAGGCCAAACATGGTCTTTGGCGTTCAACCGCGACGACCGTACCCTGGCGATCTCGACCTACGACATGAACACGGGGTATCTGTCCACCCTTTTCGACGTGTCCAACCCCGTGAAGCCCAGGTGGCTCGCCTCGTTGCCGAACATGTACGACGTCTCGTTCAAGCCCGACGGGGAAACCCTCACTGCCCGTGACTTGAACGGCTCCCTCATGCTGTGGGACGTCACCGATCGCACCAACCCTCGGAGGGTCGCGGTCGCGGTCGGCCGCGAGGGTCTGGCGCTCGGAACCGCTTTCAGCCACACCGGCCACCTGCTCGCCGTCGTGGATCCGAGATCCTCTGTGGTCATATGGGACGTGACCGACCACGCCAATCCCCACCAGGTGGCCACCATGACAAGTGAGGGCAGCAACTCCCCGATCACCTTCAGCAGTGACGACGGGACCCTGGTCGTGGGCGGCGGTGGCACAATCCACCTCTGGAATGTCGCCCGGATACGCGACGCAGTGACGCAACCAGTTCAGCGTGCATGCTCCACCGTCAGGCGTGGGCTTACCGAGCAGGAATGGCAAGTCCACGTTGTAGGCCTCCCCTTCCGAAAGACATGCTGATCCCACGCTCACGTGGCGAAGGACTGCCGATCAGGTGCGGGTGCCGATAATTCATCCGTGCAGATCACAGCGCTGATCAGCGAGCACATGCTTCGAATCCAGGAGTCGCGAGGCCTGCGCTGCCGGGGCATGATGATCTGTCGTGCTGCTGCGTCTGGCCTACCTCACCGTGACGAACACCTTCGCGTTCAACAGAGCGCGTAAGAAGTTCACAGACCTGGTCTCGCGGTCTTCCTGCAGCTCGCAGTTGAGAGGACTCGATCCCCCAACCTTCTGACGCTCCTATGTCAAGCGACTGCTTTGGCAGTTTGTGGCGGGATGGCGAGTCGAGCTTCAACGTCGGTGATCCGTAGGGTCAAGGGCAGATGCCTCGTCAACGGCATCTCGCCCTGCTCAGATGGTGGATGCGAGTTGGTGGAGAATAATCCTGTAAGGCGGTGTTGCTGTACCGGCTGCTGTATAGTACAGCGCTCCCCCGCGGAACTACGGCCTGGCCGCTCGATCACTGCTCGGCATGCAATATCTCCATCGCCTGAAGCACGTCAGTAACGACATGATCCGCCCCATGCTCATGCCCCGCCACGTACCCCGATCAATCCAGATCGTTCGCAGACCGGCTGCGCATCTCCATCGATGTCCGCAGCAGCAACGGGGTGTGTCCAGTAGTAAACGTAAACGGTGTAACTCGATCTTGATTTTCTATCGAGGGGCCGGGGTTAGGCGGCCTTCGAAGGTGATGGCGAAGGCGTTGAGGGCGGCTTTCCAGCGGGTGATCCAGCGTTTGCGGCCCTTCCCGGTCGGGTCCAGGCTCATGATGGCCATGTAGACGCACTTGAGTGCGGCCTGCTCGTTGGGAAGTGGCCTCGGGCTTTGACCGCCCGGCGGATGCGGGCGTTGACCGACTCGATCGCGTTGGTCGAGCAGATGACCCGGCGGATCTCGGTGTCGAAGTTGAGGAAGGGCACGAACTCCGCCCAGGCGTCCTCCCACAGTTTGACGATCGCGGGCGGCCGTCGGTGCCTCCGGATCTGCTGGCGACGGTGGTGGTGCTGCAAGCGCTGCACGGGCTGTCGGATACCGAAGCGGTGGCGGCGCTGCGGTTCGACCTGCGCTGGAAGGCCGCCTGCGGGCTGGGGTTATACGACCAGGGGTTCGATCCGTCGCTGTTAACGTATTTCCGGCGCCGCCTGGCCCGCTCGTCGGATCCGGACCGGATCTTCCAGATCGTCCGTGCTGTGGTCGAGCAGACCGGGGCGCTGACAGGCCGGATGCGGCGGGCGCTGGACTCCACAGTGCTCACCGACGCGGTCGCCACCCAGGACACCATCACCCAGTTGATCGCCGCGATCCGCCGGGTGACCCGCCAGGTGGACGGGGCCGCCGCGATCGTCGCAGCGCACTGCCACGCCCACGATTACACCGATCCGGGCAAACCGAAGATCGCCTGGGACGATGAGGAGGCCAAGACCGCTCTGGTCAGCGGCCTGGTCACCGACGCGCTCACCCTGCTGGACCAGCTGGCCGGTCAGAACCTGGACCAGGTCGGCGCCGGCGCGGTCGGCCTGCTGGCACTGATCGCCGGCCAAGACGTCGAGCCCGCCGACGGCTCCGACGGCACCGACGGACGGTGGCAGATCGCCCGCCGCACCTCACCGGACCGGATCATCTCCACCGTCGACCCCCAGGCCCGCCACATCCACAAGAGCGCACACCAGCGACAGGACGGCTACAAGGCCCACCTGGCCGTCGAACCGGAGACCGGCCTGTTCACCGCGGTGGCCCTGCGCCCCGGCGCCGGAGCCGACCACCACGAAGCCGCCCTCACCCCCGAACTGCTCTCCGGTGAGAACGGCCCCCTGCAGATCCTGGCCGATGCCGCCTACGCCACCGCCGACCTGCGCGCCGCCCTGACAGCCGCCGGACACCAGTTGCTGATCAAACCACCCGCGCTCAAGCCAGCCGTCCCCGGCGGGTTCACCCTGGACGACTTCCACATCGACACAGGCGCCGGCACGGTCACCTGCCCCGCAGGACACACCGTTCTCTTAGCCGCACCCGCAGGCCGCTACCAGCAGCGACGCGCAACCTTCACCGGCCTGTGCGCCGCCTGCCCCCTCCACGATCGCTGCACCACCGCCAAGACCGGCCGCATCCTCACCATCCGCCCCCACCACGATCTGCAAGCCGCCGCCCGCCACCAAGCCACCACCGACCCCGACTGGCAACACGACTACCGACGCTGGCGCCCCATGGTCGAACGCGCCGTCGCCTGGCTGGTAGCCCGCGGCAACCGCCGCCTGCCCTACCGCGGCACCCACGCCAACGACCGCTGGCTCCACCACCGCGCCGCCGCTCTCAACCTCCGCCGCCTCGTCAACTTAGGACTCGCCTACCTCAACAACACCTGGATGCTCACACCCACCACCCCATAACCTGCGGACGGGCCAGGTCATACCAGCCCACCCACCAAGATCTTCAGGACACTCCTAGCAAGATGCTTGACCTTCGACCGGGGCGCACCTTCTGATCCGTAGGGAAGGGCAGATGTCTCGTCAGCGGTGTCCCGGCCTGCTCAGGCGGTAGGTACGGGCCGGTGACGTGTGATCGCGTAAGGCGGTGTTGCTGTATCGGTTGCTGTACGGCAACCACCCACCGGGTGCGGCTTGACCCGCTCATCACCGCTCTTCCTGCAAGATTTCCATAGCCTCGATCACGTCGGTGACGACGTGATCCGCGTCGTGGTCCTGGCCGGGCCAATTACCGTGGTCGATCCAGATCGTTCGGAGACCGGCCGCGAGGACCTGTCTCTCGAGGGGGCCGATGTGGGCAAGCAGACCTGACAGGACTTTCTGGCAGAGCGAATGAGCGGGTGACAGACGCGTGCGAGACTCCTGACTGAATCACCGGGCGGCTTCGCCACGCTGCCTCCGCCCGGGAAGGGAAAGACCCGAGCGGAGCCAGACGGCACTCCATGCGTCGGGCTGGGGCTGGGGATCCAAGAGATGTCCGCGGCCGCCGCGGTGGTCGCGGCGGCCGCGGATCCGCTCCCGGCCCAGACGCTGTTTGAGGACGACGTCCAGTCCTGCCGTGGGGTTAGTCGTCGTGGCCGTGGCCGTGGTCGTCGTCGCCGTGGCCGCTGTCGTCGTGGCGGTTGCTGAACTTGATGATCTTCCCTGTCTTGATGGACACGTAGACCCTGTACTCCCGGCCGCCCTTGTGGAGCTCGACCTTCCAGGTGCGGTGGCCGTGCTCCCATTCACGCTCGACCTCGGTGACCCGGGCGCCGGGGACACGCCGCTTGGCGATCGCGATGGCCTGCGCGCGGGTGATACCGGCGGAGGCGGGGGCGGCTGCCCCGGTGGTCGCGGTCTTCGCGGTGGCCGCCGTGGAGACTGAGCTGGGGGCGGACATGGAGACGGGGGCCGCCGCGAGGGCGACGGCGGTGCCGCCGGTCAGGACGGCGACGGTGGCGATGCTCACGACGGCGAAACGCGTTGTCTGTCTCATGCCTCAACGATCGCGGCGATCATGCTAGGGCCGCGCTAAGCGATCCCTAAAACAAGGCGCACCTCCGCACCGCCCAGTTCGGAGTCGCCGAGGGTGAGGGAGCCGCCCGATGCCTCCGCCGTACGGCGGGCGATGTCGGACCCCTGCGGCAGAACAAGAGCTGTATCGCCAGGCCACGCGACCCTGCTCCCTGTCTGCCCTGCACGCCTCGGCCGTGATCGTTCGATGCTGCCGTGGGTGGTACTCGTGCGGTGACGTTGCTGTCAGCGCTGCTGTCACTTCAATACTGGGATGCCGCCTACTGGTGCCAAGAGTTTGATCATGGCGAGCTCGCTGTGGTGCTGTGACACCCGTCAAGCATCTCCTGGGACAGAAACGTCAGGAGAACTATCGGCGACCTAATGAAACGGTGCTCATCCCACGACGGGAAGGCACGACATCCCAGCAGCGATCAACTCTCGCGACCTACCTGCGGGGGCGCGATCTTCGTCAAGGACTCAATGTCCAGGAGGGCCGAGTGCTCACCCGTCGGCGGCCGCTATCCATCAGGGAGTCTGCCGGATGGCCTGCTCCTAGAACTCATTAGGAGGGCCTCGGCGTGACCCTGTTGCTGTACTCGCTGCTGGGACATTGCCCCAGAGCGACCGTCGCAGAAGAGCTCAAAGAGTAGAGGCGCTGGAGTTGGATCGTCGCAGTGACCGCGATGATCGGCGGCGTCATGGGCCTGCTGGCCGAGCTGTGGCCGACTCGGCCCCGGGTCGGCGCGTTGGCCACCGAGGCGCTCGGGCGGGTGGCGATGGCGGTGTGGGCGCTGACCGCCGCTGGGCTCGTGCTGGCGCAAGCCGTACGGGCCGGAAAACGGTCATCAGCCGCGCTCGCGGCCTGATGTCTTTCTGCTCTGTACGGCCCGCAGTATGAGCATGACGCCCAGCAGCGCGAGCCAGGCACCGAGCGTGAACCTGGTGAGCAGGATGACCACGAGCAGCAGGACCTTGAAGGTATGCCCCGCCGACCCCGGCATCAGGTCCACGAAGTGACCGGCGGCCTCCACCGACATCAGCAGGCCGCCGATCCCGCCGAGCACCGCGATGAAGGCGTTCAGCCGCCACAGCAGGAGCGCAGCCGCCGCGATCACCACGCCCAGCAGGACGGCGGGGACGATCGCGAGCAGCACCCCGGGCAGGTCGTCCTCGGTGTTCAGGACGAGCCCCCAGAACAGGAAGACCAGGGCCAGCGGGATCATGAGCGCCATGCTGATCGCCGAGGCCACACTGTGGCGCCACACCGCCACGCAGAAGGCGGGAATCGCCAGGATCAGGCAGCCCATGCTGATCATGATCCAGACGGGCAGACTCAGGACATACACGTTGCGCTCGAAGGCCCACCCTGCGAGGAGGTCCAGCCCCTGGGCGAACAGGGTCAGCGCGAGCGGGGCCATCAAGACCAGCGCCACCACGGAGGCGACCAACTGCGGGGCATGGAAGCGAGCCCCGCTCCCCGGCGCCTGCGATCCCGGGTTGGGCAGAAGCAACGTCCCGGACGGCGGGGGCGCCGGGCGGTCCGGCACGGGCACGGTCCGCGATCCGGCCGCCGCCCCCGGCTCCTGTCCCGTCAGCAGGCCCAGCAGTTCCTCGGCGCCGGGCCGCACCGCCGGATCCTTGGCCAGACAGCGCGCGAGCAGCGGCCGCAACCCCTCCGGCACCTCGGACAAATCCGGCTCGGTGGTCAGGATGGCGTGCATCAGGGCCGGCATCGTGTCCCCCTTGAACGCCTGCTGCCCGGTAGCCGCGAACACCATCGTGCTGGCCCAGCTGAACAGGTCCACCGCCGGCCCGACCGCCCCGCCCGCGAACTGCTCGGGCGCCATGAACGCGGGGGTCCCCATCACACTGCTGGTGGCGGTCTGATCCAGCGCCCTGGCGATCCCGAAGTCAATCACGACCGGCCCCTCGGCCCCCATGATCACATTGCTCGGCTTGAAGTCCCGGTGCACGATCCCGGCCCGGTGGATGGCGGCCAGCGCGGTCAAGGTGGCCACCGCCAGCCGTTCCAGCCCGCTGCCGAACCGCACCCCCTCGCCTCTCACCAGCCGCTCCAGCGAGGGCCCGGTGATGAACTCGCTCACGATGTACGGCCGGCCGTCGGCGACCCCGACATCCAGCACCCGAGCCGTGCAGAACGGCGCCACCCGCCGCGCCGCCTCCGCCTCCCGCATGAACCGCCGATGCGCCTCCGCATCCCCCACCTGCGCATGCAGCACCTTCACCGCCACCTTCGCCCCGGCGGCGTCCTGCCCTAAATACACCGACCCCTGCCCGCCTCGGCCGAGTACACCGCTCAGCCGGAAGGTGTCGATCTGACCCGGATCTGCAGACGCGAGAGGCAGCACGAAATGACCTTAGTGCGCCTTTCACTACCCCACTACCGCCCCAGGCGAGGCGCCGTCATGGTCGGGATCATGCCTAGGACCAGCCGCCGGAGCAGGTGCAGGAGCGCTGTGCCAGCCGGGCACTCCCGGCGCGCCGGCGCCTGTCCCCAAGTACAAGGTCAATCGCGTGTGGGTGCCGAATATGGTGTCGCCTTATGCGACCTGGGCGTATTCGTGTATGAGGCCGCCGAGCCGGTCTCGTCGGGTGACCTTGATGTCGGCGTCGATGGGATCGGGTAATGCTCGAAGTGGGCTGGCCTGGGTCAGGGCCCGGTGCGGACGTCGCATATTGAAGTAGGTCTCGTACTCGCCGAGGACTGCCCGCAGATGGTGTTCGTTCATGATGAGGATCCGGTCGAGAAGCTCGCGGCGTGCGCTGCCCACCCATCGCTCCATGATCGCGTTCATCCGTGGAGCCTGCGGTGCAGTGAGCACGACGCGGATGCCCTCGGTCGTGAACACCTCATCGAACAGCGTGGTGAACTTGTTGTCCCGGTCTCTGATCAAGAATCGGAAGTCGCCGGTCCGATCGCCCAGGTCGAGTATCAGGTTGCGGGCTTGCTGGGTCACCCAGGCGGCGGTCGGGTTCCCCGTGACACCCAGCACGTGGACCCGCCGGGTGGCATGCTCGACCACGGCGAAGCAGTACAGTCGCGCGAGCGTGATCGTCTCGACGTGAGAGAAGTCGCAGGCCAAGATCCCGGATGTTTGGGCTTTGAGGAACTGGGCCCAGGTCGGGCCGCTGCGCCGGGGTGCTGGATCGAAGCCGGCCTTCTTCAGGATCGCCCACACGGTGGCCGGGGAAACCTTGCGGCCCAAACCGGCGATCTGTCCGGCGATGCGCCGGTATCCCCAGTCCGGGTTCTCGGCGGCCAGGCGCAGCACCAGGGCTCGGATGGTGGGTCGGATTGGTGGTCGTCCCGGCCCGTGTTTGGGGTAGGTCCAACGTCGTCTCACCAGGTCGGCATGCCAGCGCAGGAGCGTCCGCGGTGTGACGAACAGGTGGTGTCGGCGGTGCCGGGGGAGGAGCCGCGCGAGCGCGGAAAGGATCGCCCGGTCCGCCCATGATGGTCGAGGAGCGGCGACCTGGCGTCTGAGCACGGCGAGTTGATGTCGGAGTACCAGGATCTCTGCGTCTTTAGACGCCTGTGATCGGGCGAGCAGCGCGATCCAGCCGAATACCCGTAAGACGATCAAGTACAGCAGCCGCAGAGCCATCCTGCGATCCTGCCGGAGCCGAGCCATAGAGCACAGCAAAACCCCAGATCAACCCTATGACACGATATTCGGCACCCACATCCTTATCCGTGACCGTGACGCCAAGTTCACCGCGGCCTTCGACGCTGTGTTGGCCGATGCCGGAGTGCGGGTCGTCAAGACCGGCATTCGGATACCCGAATGAACTCGATCATGGAGCGCTGGATTCAGACCTGCCGACGCGAGTTGTTGGACCGCATCTTGATCTGGAACCAGCGCCATCTCCTGCATGTCCTGCGAGAGTTCGAGACGTTCTACAACGAACACCGGCCACACCGAACTCTTCTTCAGGCGGCCCCGCTCCGATCTCTCCCTGATCCGAGCACCGTCCCGGCCGAGATCACCTGCCTTGATGTCCACCGGCGTGATCGACTTGGCGGCATTCTTAGGGAGTACCAACATGTGGCTTGACCTGGCCGGATGAATAATCGGCACCCGCAGGGGTGCTGTGGGGAGACGGCCACTCGCGATAACTGCAACTTCAACTGCAACCAGAAACGATCAAGGGCGTTCTCAACGGGAGAACGCCCTGGTCATTGTGGAGCCGCCTAAGGGAATCGAACCCTTGACCTACGCATTACGAGTGCGTCGCTCTGGCCGACTGAGCTAAGGCGGCGTGCTGCGAGTGAACCCGCAGCGTGGTGGAAGTCTACAGGTTTCCGGCCGTTCTCGCTCACGCCCTCCCGGTGCTGGGTGATCATCCGTCTGACGTGGGAGATCGTCCGTTCGTACACCGAGGAGTCTCCGCTCGACGTACGAGGACGGCCGGGTCGGCGTGCGAGGACGGCCGGGTCGGCGTGGGGGGACGGCCGGTTCGGCGTTGGGAGCATCGGGTGCCTTGGGGCTAGGTGACCTTGGGGCAGAGGGTGCCGTTCTTGGGGGTGGTCAGGGAGATGAGGTAGCGGTCGACCGCTTCGTCTACGCAGGTGGAGCCGGTGCGGTAGGCCGTGTGTCCGTCGCCGTCGTAGCTGAGCAGCACGCCGGACGACAGCTCCGAGGCCAGGGACTTCGCCCACTCGTACGGCGTTGCCGGGTCGCGCTGGGTGCCGACGACCAGGATGGGCGGCGCGCCGGTGGCCTTCAGAGGCTTGTCGGTGCCCGTCGGCTGGACCGGCCAGTACTCACACGGGAGCGAGCCCCACATCACATACGCCCCGAAGTGCGGGGACTCCTTTTGCGCGGCGCGGGCGGCCTCCTCGTAGACGGAGGTCTTCTTCGGGTACGGGTGGTCGACGCAGTTGATGGCCATGTTGGCCTCGGTCTGGTTGGAGTAGGTGCCGTCCTGCCGGCGATCGATCAGGATGTCGGCCAGCCGCAGCAAGGTGGTGCCGTCGCCGCGGAAGGCCTGGCTGAGGGCGGTCCGCAGCACCGGCCAGGAGCGCTTGTCGTACAGCGCGGTGACGATGCCGAGGGTGGTCCAGGATTCGTCGATCTTGCGGCTGTCGCCGGTGTTGTTGCGCAGCGGATGCTGGTCGGTGGTCTTGAGCAGGTTCGACAGCTGCGCCAGCGCCGTGTCGGTGTTCTTGGTGGGGAACGGGCACGAGGCAGCGTTGAAACAGTCGGCGAGGAACGAGCGGAACGCCACTTCGAAGCCGCGCGCCTGGGCGGCGTTGACGGCGGGGACCGGGTGCAGGGCCGGGTCGATGGCGCCGTCCAGGACCAGGGCGCGGACCTTCTTCGGGAACAGGTCGGCGTAGACGGCGCCCAGGTAGGTGCCGTACGACTTGCCCAGGTAGGTCAGCCCTTGGTCGCCGAGAGCGGCCCGCAGGACGTCCATGTCGCGGGCGGCGTCGGCGGTGCCCACGTGCGAGAGGAGCTTGCCGGACTTGGCCTGGCATCCTTCCGCGAACTGCTTGGCGCCCTTGGCCAGCGCCTCGACTTCGCCGGCGTCGTCGGGCGTGCCGTCCAGCCCGATGAACGTGTCGAGCTGGGGGCCGGACAGGCAGTGGACCGGCGCGGACTCGCCGACTCCCCGCGGGTCGAAGCCCACGGTGTCGAACCGCGAGAGGACCGCGGGGGTCAGGACGGTCTTGGCGGCGCGGGCGTACTCGATGCCGGAGCCTCCCGGGCCTCCCGGATTGAGCAGGATCGAGCCGATTCGCTTACTCCCGGTGGCCGGAAGCCTGATCACGCTGATCTGGATGCGCTCGCCGGAAGGATCGGCGTAGTCCAACGGGACCTCGATCTTGCCGCACTCGAAGCCCCCCTTACAGGACTTCCACGCGATCTTCTGAGTGTAGAAGGGCTCAAGCGCGGTCGAGGGCGCCTTGGTGGCGGCTTCGACGGCCTGCGTGGCGGCGGGGGGATCAACCGGTGACGATCCGTCCGAGGGGTTTCGCGCGTCGCCCGTTGCCGAGCAGGCCGAGGCGAACAGCGTCGCCGCGAGAAGTGCGGTAGCCGTACGGCTAGCGCCTGTAGAGCGCATCATCGCGCCGACCACCTATCCCCCGTTGTAGAACGCCTGCCGGCCGTCCCCCGTGTTGAGCGCCGGCCGGTTGATCAACCGCGCGGCGCTTAGGTTGTACCCCGCCCACGTGGGCTTTCACTCCTCGACGGTTACCTGCCCGCCGTATCTCGCGTCGTGCTGCTTTCGCGGGGAGCACACGCTCGCGCGTGAGCAGGCGCATCTGCGTCCCCCGTCGTTCAACCGCACGACGACCGAATCGGACGGCACGTTGTGCCCGATGACGGTTCCCGCGCCTTCGGGGGTGTCCACCGCGAGCCCCACACGCGGCGCCGACGCCCGGAACTCCTGGTACAGCGGGTGCTCGTATTTAAGGCAGCACATCAGGCGACCGCAGGCCCCCGCGATGCGCAGCGGATTGACCGGAAGGTCCTGGTCCTTAGCCATGCGAACCGACACCGGCTCGAAGTCCTTGAGGAAGGTCGCGCAGCAGAGGTCACGACCGCAGGGGCCGATGCCGCCCTGCAGCCGTGCCTCGTCGCGCGGGCCGATCTGCCGCAGTTCCACCCGGGCCCGCAGGTTGCGGGCGAGGTCGCGGACGAGCGCACGGAAGTCCACGCGGTGGGGAGCGGAGAAGTAGACGGTGTAGACGTTCTCGGCGTCGAGGTAGTCGACGCCGACGATCTTCATGGGCAGCTCGTGCCGCTTGATCAGCCGCTTGGACACGCTCCGCGCCTCGGCGCGCCGGCGGCGGTTGCCCTCGTCCCTGTCGAGGTGCTCGTCGCCGGCCATGCCCGCGCAGACGGGCAGTCCTTCGATGTCGTCACTGACCCACTGCGGCGCCCACACGCATTCGGCCACCTCTGGGCCCGCGTCCGTCGGCACCAGGACCTTGTCACCGACCTTGGGAGTATGGCCGCCGGGATCGAGGTAGTACAGCCTTCCGTAGCGAGTGAAGCTCACTGCCATGATCATGCCCACGGAAAGCCTCCGCCTCCTCGCCGGTACGGCTTACAGCCACGCGCTCCGGGCCCACATTACGCGCACCCCGGTGGCCATGGGCAATACCGTCCAACGTCGTCAGCATTCCCGCCAATCGTGTGGACAGGTCGAGTCGACGATGTTGGACACTCCGGGCAGATCCTCGACCGCCTGCGGCACAGCGCGCCGGTCGGCTCCCGGTTCGAGGATGACGCGGAAGGACTCGGGCATGTCGCTGGGCTTCACGGCGCGAAGAAGATCCGAATCACCCGTGTTCTTCTTGCGGAAGTTCAGGTACGCGGTCGCCTGATCTTCGAAGTGGACCGACCGCACACCGGCGAGGCGCGACACCGCGTGCTGGATCCGCTGCTTCTCGACCTCCGAGGCGGCTTTCTGCCCTCTGCATCGGATAAAGGGGTCATCGTCCTTGCACAGGAAGATCGCGATCTGGTCGGTCGCCCGAACGCCGGCCAGTTGCAGGTTGCTCATGAACGCCTCCGTCTCGGGGGCGTCAGGGGACTGGGTACTGCCGTGCAGGGCGCCCCCCAGGACGGTGATCATGAGCACGGATGCGGCGACCAGCCACGGCGTCCGCGAGTGGCTAGGTCGCCGAGGTTCGGTCAGCGGACGGACGGTCTCGGCGTTGACCGTGTTCACGGCGTCGGACAGGGCCTGGCGCAGGCGGTACTCGACCATGCGGTCCCGGCGCGGGCGCTCCTCGAGCACGCGGTCCTGGCTCATGCGTTCTCTCCCAGCTCTCGTGCGAGGGCGGCCAGCCCGCGCGCAACGGTCGATCGGACGGTGCTCGCGCTGATCCCCATCGTCCCGGCGATCTCCGGATCGGACAGCCCGCCGTAGTACCGGAGCACCAGCGCCTCTCGCTGGCGTCGCGGCAGGTCACGGAGGGCGAACAGGACCTCTCTGCGGTCCTCGCCGAGCATCGCGGCGCTCTCCGCCGACCAGACGGACGGCTCGTACGGCATGGGACGGCGCAGCGCGGTGGAGCGGCGGCGCAGCACGGAACGGCAACCGTTCAGTACGGCCGACCGGATATAGGCGAGCGCGCGATCCGGGTCACGGAGGCGGCGGCGTCCCGCGTGGGTCCGCTCGAAGGCCTCCTGCACGACGTCCTCGGCACTGGCCTGGTCGCCCAGCATCAGCAGCGCGAGCCGTACGAGGCCCAGGTGGTGTTCCACGAACAGCGCGGCGATGTCGACCCGTTCTCGGGCCAACGGCTCTGCGAGGGAGAGCCGCGGGGAGTTCACGTCCAGTTCGGTTTCCACGTAACAGAGACGTTCGAGGTTTCCGTCTGCTGCTTTTGTCACCGGGGAATCAGCGGGTCATCGGAGCCGACGCAGCCGTCAGTGCGGTGACGGCCATGTGGATCGGTCGCAGGGCGGCGTCGATGTCGGCGACCGCCCGCTAGTGGGGGCCGGGATCCGCGGGAACCGCCACGGGCACCCAGTCGGGGGCGTTACGCCGGGCCAGGGTCAGCCGGATCGTCCCGATGTTCCGGCGAAGCGCGGCATGAGGCAAGGCCGGACCGTGGGAATCCTGAGCCGGGGAGGGCAGCGCCTCACCCGCCCCCATTTCCGAACAGGTCCTGACAGCCTCCGCTTCACCAGACGATCTCAGGGAGCCCAGGTCACCCCTCGGTCTCCGGCATCCCGGGTCATGGCGCCCCAGGTTCACCAGGCGGTCTCAGAGAGCCTGGTCACCCTCGGGGCTCCCCCACCCCAGGTCACAGCGCCCAGGTTCACCAGGCGGCCTGGGGTAGGCCGGTCTCGTCGTCGGCGATCCGCTGGTAGCCGGTCGCCTTGCTCACCGCGCCCAGTTCCGGGCCACGCCGGACGATGAAGCGTTCGGTGGCCCCATCGGCGTCAACGAGCAGCATGCCTCCCTTGTCGTCCCGGTAGACGACGTCCATCGGCTCACCATCGGCCGTGCCGAACTCGACGATCGCGGCCGGTGAGGGTGGGACCTGGGTCCGGCCGCCGGTGAGCATCACCGCGGCCTGGCCGAGCGAGGCGATGACGCGGGATCCGTCCGCGCTGAGGCGCAGTCCCTGTACCGGCCCGCTGACGCTGTCCAGAGTGGTCTTGAGTGTGATCTTCCTGCTCGCGTCGAGCGTGTCGCCTTCGGACGTGGCGTCCAGCAGGTACAGCTCAGGCGAGTCGGGAAGCATCTCGAGATACCCGCCCACCTGTCCCGGCGAGCCCGGGTCGACCGTGACCGTGTCGACGAGCGGGTCACCCGTGGCCGATTGGAGGACCGGGTCCTCCGTGACCGATTCGGGGACGCCGGGCTCGGGATCGGCCGTCGCCGTCAGCGTGACCTCTGAACCGGCCGTCGCCGTCAGCGTGACCTCGGGCTCGGTCGTCGCCGTCAGCGTGACCTCGGGTACGGCCAGGGGGCCCGCCGCGGAGTCGTCCGGATCGCTGGGCGTGGCCGCCGGGGATGGCGGGATCGGCTCCGTACCCGCGCTCGGCAGCTCCGTCGCCGGTACGGCCTCTGGAGGCGTCACGGGCTTCGCCGATGTGAGCATCGAGGGTTCGGAGGTTTCCGGGATCGCCGGCTCCGCCGATCGGGGCCCGGCGGTTCCTGGAGGCACCGGCTGGGGCGTGCCGGTGCCGGGGAAGGAGCGCGGCACGCCGCCCAGGTGCTGGTAGGCGATGTACCGCCCGTCGGCGCTCATCGACACGTTGATCACGCCGTGCGGTTCCGCCGAGGTCCACGTGCGGCTCTCGCCCGTCGCGGTGTCCGCGAGCACCAGCCGGCCGGCCGCGTCCGGAACGTCGCACCGCGCCAGCCCGTACGCCAGCTTGGTGCCGTCGCCGCTCACCGCCAGGGACGTGGGCCGGAAGCCGTCCGGTGTGACGAGCGGGATCGCCCCGAACGAGCCGACCTGCCCGGAGTCGTCCAGCATGAGCCGGTAGAAACGCCCTACGCAGCCTTTGCTCAGCGTGGTGGCGTAGAAGAGCCGGTTGTCCTGTGCGGCCTGAACAGCGCCGAAGAGCTCGCCAGGGGACGGCCGGGGTACGCTCGCCGTCGTCCCGCCGTCCACGGCGAGCACGGTGAGCCGATCGCCCGAGGCGGTGACGAGGAACTTCGGCGGGGTGGAGGTCCCGGCAGCGGCCACGCGCGCGCCGTCCCCGCCCGATCTGACGCCCGCCACCCCCACCGCGATCGCGAGCGTCACGGACGCCGCCGCCGCGACCGGCACGATCCACGCCTTTCTCGTACGGCTCGCGCCTTCGGTACGGCTCTCGTCCAGCCGCAGGACGGGTGCCCGCTCGACGGTGTTCCCGGCGGCGGTGGTGGCGTCGCGCAGCCTGCGGATGATGCGGTCGTTCACGGACGCTCCCCCAGGAGGCGCCCGAGCGCGTCCAGCGCCCGGGCTGTGGTGGACTTGACGGTGCCGCGGCTGACGCCCATGACCTGGGCGGTCTCCTCTTCGGAGAGCTCGGCGTAGTAACGCAGGATGAGCGCCTCGCGCCGCCGTGCGGGAAGCTGGTGCAGCGCTTCCAGGACGGCCCGGCGCTCGGCCCCGAGTAGCGCGGCCGCCTCGGCCGACCAGACGGGCGGCTCGTAGGTTCCGGCGAACCACGAAGGCAGCCGCCGCCGCCTGAGCACGCTGCGGGCGTTGTTGAGCACGGCGCTGCGCAGGTACACCAGCGCGTTGGCCGGATCCCGTAGCTCGCCGTACCGGCGGTGAAGGCCGAGGAAGGCCTCCTGCACCACGTCCTCGGCGCTCTCGCGGTCCCCGACCATCACCACGGCCAGCCGGGTCAGCCCGAGGGCGTGCTCGGCGTAGAGCCCGGTGATCGCGTCATCGGCGTCTCGGGGCCCGGACGTGCGCGCCGGGGTTTCGGAAGCCTGCATGTCCAAGAGACGCGGCGGCTCTCTCCAGGTTGCTCGGCAGCGACGCGGAAAATGTCACGAATGTCGGTGCGGGAGCCTCAAAGGCGCGGGCGCCACAAGGAGAGCGTCATCGCCTCGATGGCGATCTGCGGGTTGACGTTGGCCGCCAGCCGCTCCCGGCACAGCATGATCGCGTCGATGCGCCTCAGGGTGTCCTCGGGCGGGCTCGATCGCGCCAGCGCGGTCAGGTCGGCCCTGCGGTCTTCGGCGGACAGCTCCACCTCGGCGCCGAACTGCACGGCCAGGACGTCGCGGTAGAAGGCGACCAGGTCGAGAAGCGCCACGTCCAGGGAATCGCGCTTGATGCGCGTCGCCCGGGACTTCTGCCGGTCCTCAAGGTCCTTGATCGCTCCGGCGCCGCCGCGCACCAGGCCCTTGTTGAGGCCCTTCCCCGACGAGCCCTCCCCGTAGATCTTGCGCAGCTCGGTGGTCTCGGACTCGTTGAGGTGCGTGGTCGCCTCGTCGGCGTCCTCGGAGGAGGTCTTGACCAGGCGTTCCGCCGCGTCGACGCACTCGCCGACCCCGGTCAGCGTCCGCGGCAGCGACAGGACGGCCCCGCGCCGGCGTCGTACCTCGTCGTCCAGGGCGAGCCGCCGCGCCCGGCCGACGTGCCCCTGGGTGGCGCGCGCGGCGAACTCCGCCATCTCGACCGGCACGTCGTCCCGCGTGGCGAGCACGTGGGCGATGGCCGCCGTCGAGGGGGTGCGGAGGGTGACCACGCGGCATCGGGACCTGATCGTGATCACCATGTCGTCCGGGGAGGGCGAGCACAGCAGCCAGACCGTACGCGGCGGCGGCTCCTCGATGGCCTTGAGCAGGGCGTTCGCGGCGGCCTCCGTCGAACGGTCGGCGTCCTCGAACAGGATGACCCGCCACCGCCCCAGCGTGGGGGCGCCCGACGCCCGCAGCACCAGCTCGCGCGTCTGCTTGACGCTGTACGACAACCCCTGCGGGCGTACCGTCTCGACGTCGGGATGGGAACCGACGGCGACCTGGTGGCACATGTCGCAGTGGCCGCAGCCCTGGTCGGGGCACAGCAGGGCCGCGGCGAACGCCTGGGCCGCCTCGGAGCGCCCCGACCCGGGGGGGCCGGTGAACAGCCAGGCGTGCGTCATGCCCGCCCCGCGCCCTCCGGCGAGGGCCTCGGCGCCGGCCGCCGCGGCGCGGCGCAGCACGGCCGCCGCCTGCTCCTGGCCGACCAGGTCGTCGAAGACTGTCACGCACGCCAGACTAACCGCGGATGCCCTCGCCCGAAGACTCGTCCCTGAAGGCCCGTAACCGAAGGCCGTAACCGGAGGCCCGCCCCCAGAGGCCTGCCCCTGGAGGCCCGTCGCCGGGGACCCGAGGCCGGACGTCAGTCGCGGATCGCGGGCATCGTGCCGGTGATGGCCTCGGTCTCCTGCGGGACGGGGTCGGGCAGGATCTCGCGGACGCGATCCTGGATCACAAGGGAGATCTCCTCCTGCGTCCGGAGCCCGTCCACGACGAGGTACCGGTCGGGGTCTGCGGCGGCGAGCGCCCGGAACTCCCGGCGGACCCGCTCGTGGAACTCCACCGGCTCGGACTCGATGCGGTCGGCCGGCGAGGCGAACCTGGCCAGCCCCACCGACGGCGGCACGTCGATCAGCACGGTGAGGTCGGGGACGAGCCCCCCGGTGGCCCAGGAGTTCACCTTGGCGACGTCCTGCGGCTCCAGCTCGCGCCCGGCGCCCTGGTAGGCGAGCGAGGAGTCGACGTACCGGTCGCAGACGACCATCGCTCCCCGGTACAGAGCGGGCCTGATGACCTTCTCCACGTGCTCCGCGCGGTCGGCCGCGTACAGCAGCGTCTCGGAGCGTGCGGACAGCCCCTGGTGCGCGGAGTCCAGCAGGATCGCCCGCAGCCGCATGCCGACCTTGGTCGAGCCCGGCTCGCGCGTCTGCACGACGTCGAAGCCCTGGTCGCGCAGCCAGATGGCGATCAGCCGGGACTGGGTGGTCTTGCCCGACCCCTCGCCGCCCTCGAAGGCGACGAACAGGCCGCGCGACTGCTCGGTGGACTCCGGGACGAACCGCTCACCCTTGAGGGCGGCCATCAGGTCGGAGGCGATGGGGACGTCGCGCCGGTCGTCCATGTGGCGCAGCGCGAGCGCGCCGACGACGATCGCGACCACCGCCCCGATCAGCATGACGAGGTTGGGCCCGTCGAAGTGGTAGTCGAGGCCGGCGCCCAGCGAGATGACGTGCTCGCCGAACAGGCCGGCGAGCGCCGGGGCGACGGCGACCACGAGCAGGAGGGTCACCCTGGCCATGGACTGCAGGAAGGAGAACGTGCGGCCGCGGAGGCCGTCCTCGACCTCCAGGCCGATCAGGGTGTACCCGATGATCCACGCGATGCCGGCGCAGGCGCCCAGCACGACGACCAGCATGACCACGATCACCAGGTTGTGGATCAGCGCGGTGGCGGCGAGCACGGCGCCCGCCGTGACGATGGCCAGCCCGAACAGGCGCCGCCGCGACAGCTCGCGCAGCAGGCGCGGGCCGAAGAAGATGCCGAGGGCCATACCGATGAAGACCGCGGCGAAGACGGTGCCGTACGCGGCGTCCCCGCCGCCGAGCGCCACGACGTACACCTTGGCCACGCCGATGACCGCGCCGCCCGCCGCGAACGCGCCGAGCATCCCGATGACCAGGCCGCGGACCATGCGGTTCGCGCCGACGAAGCGCCAGCCGTCGATGATCTGCCGGAACACCGACGGCGCGGAGACCGTGGCGGTGTGCCCCTTGGGGATGCTCTTCAGGGTGAAGATCAGGAACGCGGAGACGAGGTAGGCGACGGCGTTGACGATCAGCGCGGGATGGGCCGGCTCCCAGGCCAGACTGGGGACGGCCTTGCCGAGCATCTCGACGCTCACGGACAGGACGGCGAACAGCGCCGCGGCGACCGGGGCCGTGCCGTACGTCACCAGCAGGTTGAGCTGGTTGGCCTCCTCCAGCCGTTCCTTGGGGACGAGGTTGGGCACGGTGGCGTCCTTGGCCGGCACCCAGAAGAGGTTCACGCACTCGACGAGAAACGTCGCGATGATGATCCACTGGTAGCTGCCGACCAGCGGGATCGAGAGCACGAGCGCGAAGCGCAGCAGGTCCGACAGGAACATGGTGAGCCGCCGGTCGAACCGGTCGGCGAACGCGCCCGCGAGGGGGCCTAGCAGGATCGCGGGCAGCATCTTGACGACGAAGACACCGCCGATGGCCAGGCTCTGCGCCTTGTACCCCGACCCTTGGGTCAGGTACGCAGCGAAGGCCGTGATCGCGATGATGTTGAGCCAGTCGCCCAGGCTGCAGACCGCCATGGCCGACCACAGCCGGCGGAAGGGGGCGTTCGCCAGCACGTGAGGGGGTCTGCGACGCGTAGCGGACCGGCCGGAGGTGGTCATGATGTCAGCGTATCCAGGTTGTTCGCTGTGCCGGAGTGGATCGAACGCAAGACGGATTCGTCCGCCTGCTCCTTACCTGAGCGTATTACCTCCGCGCCGTACCCCGTAGGGAACATATGGGGAAAAGTGATGATCAATCCGGCTATAGCGGGCGGAGATTCAGCGGACGGAAACAGCGGACGCCCCGTGCCCGCGCCGGCACGCACGGCCCTCGCGACTCACCGGCCACTCAACTGTCACCAGAAGGCGACAAGGACCCCGAGGCCGTGCTTTGGCGGGCGGCCACGGCGAAGGGGCCGCGGGGCCGCCACCGGGAAGCCGGAGCTTTGCCGCAGTGCGCGCGTTCTCGCAGGGTAGTCCGGGAACCGTACCCCGGGAACCCAGGAACGGCTTACCGCGAAGGCAAGGGAACAAGGCGAACAGGATGCCCGGCTGCGGGTCATGCTCTTGCCAACGCTAAGGTAAGTCTGTCCTAATTTAGGTAAGGCTAAGCAAGCGTCAGGGAGCACCAGTGTTCGCCAGTTATCTCATCGGTCTGCGAGAGGGGCTTGAGGCGACCCTTGTCGTGTCCATCCTTGTCGCCTTCCTCGTCAAGAGCGACCGCCGGGACCGGCTGCCGCTGGTGTGGGCCGGAGTGGCCGCCGCCATCGCCCTGTCCGTCGGATTCGGCGCCCTGCTCACCTTCACCGCCGCCAACCTCGACTCGCGCCAGCACGAACTCTTCGACGCGATCGCCTCGCTGGCCGCCACGGTGTTCGTCACCTTCATGATCTTCTGGATGCGGACGGCGGCCCGCCGCATGTCCGGTGACCTGCGGGCCAAGCTGAGCGAGGCGCTCAACCTCGGCGCCACCGCCGTCGTCGTGATGGCCTTCCTCGCGGTCGCGCGCGAGGGCCTCGAGACCGCGCTGCTCTTCTTCGCCGCCGCCCAGGGGGCGACAACCAGCGCCTCCCCGTTGATCGGCATCTGCCTGGGTCTGGCCACCTCCGTCGTGCTCGGCTGGGGGCTGTACGCGAGCGCGCTGCGCATCAACCTCACCAAGTTCTTCACCTGGACAGGGCTGCTGCTGATCCTGGTGGCGGCGGGCATCTTCAAGTACGGCGTCCACGACCTCATCGAGGCCGGCGTGGTGCAGGTGCTGGCCGGCCCGGCGTTCGACCTGACCGGCGCCCTCCCGCCCGACGCCTGGTACACCACGCTGCTCAGCGGCATGTTCAACTTCACTCCGGAGCCCAGCATCCTGGAGACGATCGCCTGGGTCGCCTACCTCGTGCCCGTGCTGACGCTCTTCCTCATGCCGGCTCGCAAGGGGCCGGGCCCAAAGCCCGCGCCGTCCGCGACCACCGCCTCAGCTTCGTCGTGACCACCTCCCCTTCCTTGCTCAACGTGATCTCGTGAACTGGAGAACCATGCGTACCGCCCTCGTCCTCACCGCCGGCGCGCTGGCCTTGGCGGGGCTCACCGCATGCTCGTCATCGAGCGGCGGTGGCGACACGGCCGCCCAGGCATCGGGCAAGCCCGGAAAGATCACCGTCGCGGCCTCCGACACCGAGTGCAAGGTCTCCACGGCCGCCCTCCCCGCCGGCACCTCTACGTTCTCGGTCACCAACGGCGGCAGCAAGGTCACCGAGTTCTACGTCTACGCCGCGGGCGACCGGGTGATGGGCGAGGTGGAGAACATCGTCCCGGGCCTCACCCGCGACGTCCTCATCGAGTTGCCGGCCGGCGTGTACGAGGCCGCCTGCAAGCCCGGCATGATCGGCAAGGGCATCCGCAACCCGCTGAAGGTCACCGGCGACGCCGTCGCGCTCAGCGAAGACGCCAAGCTCGCCAAGGCGACCGCCGACTACCAGCGGTACGTCAAGAGCCAGACCGACGCGCTGCTCGTCAAGACCCAGGAGTTCGTGGACGCCGTCAAGGCGGGCGACATCGACAAGGCCAAGTCGCTGTTCCCGATCGCGCGCACGTACTGGGAGCGCATCGAGCCCGCCGCCGAGAGCTTCGGCGACCTCGACCCCGCCATCGACGCCCGCGAGGGCGACCTGGCCAAGGGCGAGGAGTGGACCGGCTTCCACAAGATCGAGAAGGACCTCTGGGTCACGAAGGACATCAGCAAGGACGGCCCGATCGCCGACAAGCTGATGGCCGACGTGAAGAAGATCGTCGAGAAGGCCTCCGCCGAGAAGGTCCCGCCCCTCAAGCTCGCCAACGGCGCCAAGGAGCTGCTCGACGAGGTCGCCACCGGCAAGATCACCGGCGAGGAGGACCGCTACTCGCACACCGACCTGTGGGACTTCGCCGCCAACCTCGAGGGCTCGCAGGCCGCCGTCTCCGCGCTGCGCCCCGTGCTCGACGAGCGCGCCCCCGACCTCGCCAAGACGCTCGACGAGAAGTTCGCCCACGCCGAGGACACCCTCGGCAAGCACCGCGACGGCGACGGCTGGAAGCTGCACACCGAGCTGTCCAAGGACGATCTGAAGGAACTCTCCGACGCCATCAACGCCCTTGCCGAGCCGATCAGCAAGGTCGCCGCGGTGGTGGCCCGATGACGCAGATCAACCGCCGCAAGCTGCTCGGCCTCGGAGCGGCCGGCGTCGCCGCCGCCGGCGCGGGAGTGCTCGCGACCCGCACCGTGATGGACGGCACGCCGCCCGCCGCGGCCGCCTCCACCTCAGACCCCGTGTCGTTCTACGGCGAGCACCAGGCCGGCATCGTCACCCCCGCGCAGGACCGCCTGCACTTCGTCAGCTTCGACGTGATCACCAAGAAGCGCGACGAACTGGTCGAGATGCTCCAGGAGTGGACGGCGGCGGCCGCGCGGATGACCCAGGGCAAGGACGCCGGGACTTTCGGCGCCGTCGGCGGCGCGGTGGAGGCCCCGCCGGACGACACCGGTGAGGCGCTCGGCCTGCCCGCGTCCGGTCTGACCATCACCATCGGCTTCGGGGCATCGCTGTTCGACGACCGGTTCGGCCTCGCGGCCAAGAAGCCCGCCGCCCTCGCCGACCTGCCGAAGTTCCCTTTGGACGACCTGCGGCCGGAGATCTCCGGCGGCGACATCTGCATCCAGGCGTGCGCCCACGACCCGCAGGTCGCCGTGCACGCGGTGCGCAATCTGGCCCGCATCGGCTTCGGCAAGGTGTCTGTCCGCTGGTCGCAGCTCGGCTTCGGCCGTACGTCCTCCACCTCCCGCAGCCAGGCCACCCCGCGCAACCTGATGGGCTTCAAGGACGGCACCAACAACCTCAAGCTCGAGGACGCCGCCATGCTCAGGGACAACCTGTGGGTCGCCGCCGCGGACGGCCCCGCTTGGATGTCCGGCGGCAGCTACCTGGTCACCCGGAAGATCCGCATGAACATCGAGACCTGGGACAGGACGTCGCTGTCCGAACAGCAGGAGATCTTCGGGCGGGACAAGGGCGAGGGCGCGCCACTGGGCAAGAAGCACGAGTTCGACGAGATCGACTTCGCCGGCAAGAAGGCCGACGGCACCCCGGTGATCCCGATGGACTCCCACATCCGGCTCGCGCACCCGACCACGCACGGAGGAGCCCGCCTGCTGCGCCGGGGCTACAACTACGTGGACGGCTCCGACGGGCTCGGGCGGCTCGACGCGGGGCTGTTCTTCATCGCCTACCAGCGCGACCCGCGCAAGCAGTTCGTCCCCATCCAGATGGAGCTCGCGCGCAAGGACACGCTGAACGAGTACATCAAGCACATCTCCAGCGGCCTGTTCGCCTGCCCGCCGGGCCTGCGCGACGCCGGCGACTACTGGGGCCGCGCGCTCTTCGCCTGACGGTGGGCGCCTGGCGGCGTGCTCGGGGCGTCAGTCCGTGACGCCCCGAGTAGTGGCCGGAAATATCAGGACTTGGCGCCGGCCTTGGCTCCCGCCTTGGCGCGGGGCCGCTTCGGCGCCGGGCCACGGGCGCGGCGCTCGGCGAGCAGCTCGGCGGCGCGTTCGATCGTGATCTGCTCCACGGAGTCCTCCTTGCGGAGGGACGCGTTGGTCTCGCCGTCGGTCACGTACGGCCCGAAACGGCCCTCCTTGACCACGACCGGCTGCTTGGAGACCGGGTCCACGCCGAGCTCGCGCAGCGGCGGAGCGGTGGCCGCACGACCCCTGCCACGCTGCTTGGGCTGCGCGAACAGCTCCTTGGCCTGCTCGATCGTGACCGTGAACAACTCGTCCTCGGAGGCCAGCGAGCGGGAGTCCGTCCCCTTCTTGATGTAGGGGCCGAACCTGCCGTTCTGCGCGGTGACCTCCTCGCCGTCGATCTCCCCGAGAACGCGGGGCAGCGACAGCAGCTTGAGCGCGTCGTCCAGCGTGATCGTGTCCAGCGACATCGACTTGAGCAGCGAGCTCGTGCGGGGCTTGGCGACGTCCTTCTTCGCCTTCTTCTTCGCGCCTTCGGCGGGCGGCTCCTCCTCTGGCAGGATCTCGGTCACGTACGGCCCGAAACGCCCCGACTTCGCCACGATCATGTGGCCGGTGGCCGGATCGGCGCCCAGCTCACGCTCGCCGCTCGGCTGCGTGAACAGCTCTTCGGCCTTCTCCGCCGTGAGCTCGTCGGGCGCGAGATCTTCTGGAACGTTGACCCGCGCGCCGTCACGGTCGAGGTACGGTCCGTAACGCCCGACGCGGATCACGATGTCCGTGCCCTTGATCGAGAACGAGCTGATCTCGCGCGCGTCGATCTCGCCGAGGTCGCTGACCAGCTCCTTCAGGCCGTCGTCGCCCTGCTCGCCGTAGTAGAACCGGCGCAGCTCGGGCACCCGCTCGGCCCGGGCGTTGGCGATGTCGTCGAGCACCTTCTCCATCTCGGCCGTGAAGTCGTAGTCGACCAGGTTGCCGAAATGCTGCTCGAGCAGGTTGACCACGGCGAACGCCAGGAAGGACGGCACCAGCGCCGTGCCCTTCTTGAACACATACCCGCGGTCGAGGATCGTTCCGATGATCGACGCGTACGTTGACGGGCGGCCGATCTCGCGGTCTTCGAGCTCCTTGACGAGCGAAGCCTCGGTGAACCTCGCCGGCGGGCGGGTCGAGTGTCCCTCGGCTGCCAGCTCCAGCGCCGTCAGCGGATCGCCCTGGCCCAGGTTGGGCAGCCGGCTGACCGAGTCGTCGCGGTCGGTCGAGGGATCGTCCGCGCCCTCGACGTACGCCTTGAGGAAGCCGTAGAAGGTGATCGTGCGGCCGGAGGCGCTGAACTCGACCTTCTCACCGGTGCTGGAGGTGCCGCCGATGCGGACGCTGACCGACTCGCCGACGGCGTCCTTCATCTGCGAGGCCACCGTGCGCTGCCAGATCAGCTCGTACAGCCGGAACATGTCACTGGAGAGTCCGGTCTCCCCGGGCGTGCGGAACTCGTCCCCAGAGGGCCTGATCGCCTCGTGGGCCTCCTGAGCGTTCTTCACCTTGCTCTGGTAGACCCTCGGCTTGTCCGGGACGTACTCGGGGCCGTACAGCCGCACGGCCTGGCTCCTGGCGGCGGCCAGGGCGGTCTCCGACAGCGTCGTGCTGTCGGTACGCATGTAGGTGATGAAGCCGTTCTCGTATAGCTTCTGGGCCACCTGCATCGTGTACTTCGCCGAGAAGCCGAGCTTGCGGCTCGCCTCCTGCTGCAACGTCGTCGTCCGGAACGGCGCGTACGGCCTGCGCGTGTACGGCTTGCTCTCGACGGAGGTGACCGAGTAGCGGGAGTCCGAAAGGCGCTGCGCCAGGGCCCGGGCCGCCTGCTCGTCCAGTTGGAGGACGTCGGCGTTCTTGAGCGTGCCCGTGCTGGCGAAGTCACGGCCCTGGGCGACCTTCCGGCCGTCCACCCCGGTCAGGGTCGCGCCGAAGCTGCGCGGGTCCTCGTCGCGGCCCACGTCGAAGATCGCACGCAGGTCCCAGTAGTCGGCGGAGGTGAACGCGATGCGCTCGCGCTCGCGCTCCACGACCAGCCTGGTGGCGACCGACTGCACGCGGCCGGCCGACAGGCGCGGCTTGACCTTCTTCCACAGGACCGGGCTGACCTCGTAGCCGTAGAGCCTGTCGAGGATGCGCCGGGTCTCCTGGGCGTCGACCAGCCGGAGGTTCAGGGCGCGGGGGTTGGACACCGCGTCCTGGATCGCCTGCGGCGTGATCTCGTGGAAGACCATGCGGTGCACGGGCACCTTGGGCTTGAGCACCTCCTGCAGGTGCCAGGCGATGGCCTCTCCCTCGCGGTCCTCGTCAGTGGCGAGGTAGAGCTCGTCGGCGTCCTTGAGCAGCTGCTTGAGCTTGGAGACCTGCGACCTCTTGTCCGGGTTGACGACGTACAGCGGCTCGAACTCGTTGTCCACGTTCACCCCGAGACGGGCCCATGCCTCGCCCTTGAACTTCTCGGGGATGTCGTCGGCCTTTTCCGGCAAATCGCGAATATGGCCGATGCTGGACTCCACGATGTAGCCGCGCCCGAGGTACCCGGCGATCGTCTTCGCCTTGGCGGGCGACTCCACGATCACCAGGCGGGTTCCGCCGGCGTTGCCGTTCTTGGCTGGCACGCTGCTTCCTACCTCGCTGTTCGCTGTCATTCCCCTGCCGATCGCTGACGGGCCACCGTGGGAGGCGGCCCGAGTGATCCGTCACAGGCATGAAGGTAACCCGTCGTCGGAAACCTCTCCCCGTCGGACTACCCGGTCACTTACCGGTGTTCCACCTACCTGGACCCGATACCCACGAGGACGCAGAATAGAGCCCAGAGAGTGCCAGCGTCCCCTTGCACACCCTTCGGAGACTAACCGCTGTGCTCGAGTACTCCTATTTGGACCTGTATCTGCCGCGCGGGACCACACGGGAAACCGCCCGGCGAGTGCTGACAGAACATGCTGAATACGGACACTGGGAGCTGGACCGCCTGCGGCTGTATCCCGATGGCCGCCGGCACGTACGGCTCCGCCGCAAGATCCTGCGAGTGGCCAGCACACTGTAACCCCCGTCCGGCCCACTGTAACCCCCCTCCGGACATGGCTTTGCCCGCTCCGGGCCGCGCCCCCGGAACGGGCAAAGCTTCTGTGCCTCGCCGCGCGAACCGGCTCAACGGCCCGGCACCGCGGCCGTCCTCGCAAGCGGCGAGGCGTCTGTCACTCCGTCCCGCGATCGGACGGAGCCGCTATGAGGTGATCACTTCCGCCGGAAGCGAAGGCGGCGGGTGCCCGCGAACAGCGTCGCCGAGGCGGCGAACAGGGCACCGGCCAGCAGAGCGGCCAGCGAACCGGAGTTCATCCCCGTGAGGCCGAGCGGCTGCTCCGCGCTCATCAGGCCGGTGTTGACCGGCAGGTTGCGGGTCGCCTGGCCGCCGACGACGCCGCCGACAGGGGTGTTCGCCACGGCCTCGCCGACCGGGCTGTTGGACACCATGCCGGTGACCTGGTCCAGCGGCCCGTCGGCCGGGCCCTTCTTGGCGCCGGCCTGACCGGGCAGAGCCGGCAGCACGGGCAGGGCGGCCGGCTTCTCCGGCCCGCCGGCCTGGTGCGTCACGTTCCCGCGCTGACCCGGCAGGGCCGGGACGAGAGGCAGGTCGGGCAGCAGCCCGAGACCCGACGCCCTGGTGCTCGAGACCTGGCCGGAGCTGTGAGCCACGTGGCCCTGCCGCCCGCCGCCGACGCGCGCGCCGCCCAGGCAACCCGCGGCGGCGTCGCCCAGCACGGCGACCGCGTTGCCGCAGACGTTGATCGGCGCGGTGATCGGAGCCACCACCTGGTTGCCGCCGAGAATGCTGTGACGCCCGTCGGTGCGGTTGCCGCCCGCGCCGCGCCCGGCGCCGCCCTTCACCGACGCGCCGCCCCGGCAGCCCGCGAAGGCCTCGCCGATCACGGCGACCGCGTTGCCGCAGACGTTGATGGGAGCGGTGATCGGGGCCACCACCTGGTTGCCGCCGAGGACGCTGTTGCGGCCGTCGGTCCTGTTGCCGCCCGCGCCGCCGCCACGCCCGGCCGGACGTGCGGTGATGCCGCCCGTGCAACCCGCGCTGGCGTTGCCCACCGCGTTGCCGCAGGCCTCGATCGGCAGGTTGATCGGGGCGACGACCTGGTTGCCGCCACCGATGCTGTGACGCCCGCTGGTCGTGTTACGCCCGGCGCCCGAGCCACCCTTGGAACCGTGGCCGTTGTAGCCGTTGCCGCCGTTGCCGCCCTTGACATGGGCACCGCCCCGGCAGCCGGAGAACGCCTCTCCGATGAGGGCCACCGAGTTGCCGCAGATGTTGATCGGCGCGGTGATCGGGGCGACCACCTGGTTGCCGCCGAGCACGGAGGAACGCCCAGAGGTCCGGTTGCCACCCGCGCCGCGTCCACCGCCGTTCACGACCGACGCGCCGCCCCGGCACCCTGCCGTCGCCTCGCCGAAGATCGCCACGGCGTTGCCGCACGCGTTGATGGGGGCCGTGATCGGGGCGACCACCTGGTTGCCGCCGAGGACGCTGTTGCGGCCGTCGGTCCTGTTGCCGCCCGCGCCGCCGCTGCCGCCGCCGTTCTTGACCGTCGCCCCGCCCCGGCAGCCGGCGTCGGAACGCCCGACCAGCGAGACGGCGTTGCCGCACGCGTTGATGGGGGCGGTGATCGGGGCGTTCACCTGGTTGCCGCCGAGCACGCTGTTGCGCCCTGAAGTGCTGCCCTGGATGCCGGCGGAGCCGGAACCGCCCTGGACGGACGAGCCGCCACGGGACGAGGCCGACGACTCGCCGATCACGCCGACCGCGTTGCCGCTGATGTCGACGGGGATGGTGATGGGCAGGTTGACCTGGTTACCGCCACCCACCGAACCGGTGCCGGAGGTGTCGGCAACGGCCGTGCCGCTACCGAGAGCCATGACGCCCACCGCAAGCAGAGCTGCGGGAGCGGAGCCCTTCGCCCACGTTCGCATAACAGATCGCTCCTTGGTTTCTTTGGGGGGTAGTTCCTGACAGACCGCGAAGAGCACGGGGCGGTGCCACACGAGACCGCACACACTGCGCACACCGCGTGGATCGCGGGGGCGGCAGGGCGCGGAGATCGAACGCATCGCACGAGTCGGCGGATCATCCGGATCACCGGATCGCGCGGATTCACCCGAATCGATGGATCGACCTGGTGGATCACGCGGATCGCCGGATCGCACGGTGGAGCCCGGGACCATCGCGAGACTGGAATCGACGTGTCACCCGCGCGGAGACGGCCTAGGTCGCTTCTCGACGAAGAGATCGGCGGCACGCTCCGCAACCGGCCGGACAGCTCAGGTCAGGGCCGGCACTAGGCGGGATCAGTCGGGAGAGAAAGAAGGGTCGTCCGCTGCCGTACGGACGACAGGGGTGGGCGCACTCACCAGGACGGCGGGCGCGACCATGAGCCGCAGGTCGAAGACGGACCTCGCGACGTCCCCCAGACTCGGCCCGGACGGGCCGGAGCCACCACCCCTGGGCACGAACCCATTGGCCCCCGCCGAGTGATCGGCGGTGGATGGTTGAGGATGAACGGGCTTCGACTGGCTGGTGAGCCCGTCGACCGTCCTTCCGGCCATGGCCCCGGCATCCGCCGGAGCGTTGACGCTCACCGTGGGGAAACCGCCGGCCAACGCCGGCCCGGTGGCGACATGAGGGGTTGTGGAGACGGAACGGCGCACCGCTCCGGTATGGGCGCTCTCGACCAGGTCGCCGACCTTCGCCGTAGCCACGTGACCCGCCGGAACGCGAGCCTCCGCGGCCGCGGGCGCGGCGCCGACGGTACCGAAGACCACGCCCAGCAACCAGCCGACGGCGATCAGACCGCCGATGGCCAGCAGACGACCGAACCGGGAGCCGGCCACGAACCGTGCCATCCGGCCTTCCCGCGTCACGCCCGTCTGGGCCTGATCGCCTGAAACGGTCACGGGCACGCGCCCGGCGACGGCGGGCGACTCAGCCCTCCGCCTACCTTCCGGCATGCGTGCCACGTGACCTCCCCGAACTCCTCGAGCGCCCGGCTTTCGCAGGACAGACCCTGGGACCAACCCCTCAACGGAAAGTTACCGTAGCAGCACTTGGAGTTAAGGCAACGCTTTTTCGCGGAACACGTCAGCAGGAGTCGAGGAAACGGTCAAGAACCCGAACTCCGAACCGGAGCGAATCCACCGGTACCCGCTCATCGATGCCATGGAACATCCCGGAGAAGTCCAGGTCGGCGGGCAGCTTCAACGGCGCGAACCCGAACCCGCGGATGCCCAGACGGCTGAACGCCTTGAGGTCCGTACCCCCGGACAGCGTGTACGGCACCGCCCGCGCCCCCGGGTCCTCCGCCTGCAGGGCGCCCGCCATCGCCTTGACGAGAGGCCCGTCGAAGGCCGTCTCGACCGCGATGTCGTGGTAGACGAACTCCCTGGTCACGTTGGGCCCGAGCAGCTCGTCGATCGTGGCGAAGAACTCCTCCTCGTACCCGGGCAGGAAGCGGCCGTCCACGTGCGCCGTCGCCGTCTGCGGGATCACGTTGGCCTTGTACCCCGCGTCCAGCATCGTCGGGTTCGCCGTGTTGCGCAGCGTCGCACCGATCATGCGGGCCAGCGGGCCGAGCTTCGCCACCGCGGCCTCGGCGTCGTCCGCCTCCAGCTCGATCTCGAAGGCCTCGCTGAAGAACGCCCGGACCGTGGGCGTCAGCCGTACCGGCCAGTCGTAACGCCCGATGCGGGCGACGGCCTCGGCCAGCTCGGTGACGGCGTTCTCGCTGTTCAACATCGACCCGTGCCCCGCCCGGCCGGCGGCGGCGAGCCTCATCCAGGCGATGCCCTTCTCCGCCGCCTCGATCAGATACAGCCGCCTCGCCTCCCCGACGGAGACGCTGAACCCGCCCACCTCACCGATCGCCTCGGTGCAGCCCTCGAACAGGTTCCGGTGCTCGGTGGCCAGCCACTGCGCGCCGTACTCGCCGCCGGCCTCCTCGTCCGCCGTGAACGCCAGCACCACGTCACGCGGCGGCCTGCGCCCCTCGCTCAGCCGCTGGCGGACGACCGCAAGGATCATGGCGTCCATGTCCTTCATGTCCACCGCGCCCCGCCCCCAGACGCAGCCGTCGGCGATCTCCCCGCTCAGCGGGTGATGGGTCCAGTCGCCGGCGTCGAAGGGGACGACGTCAAGGTGCCCGTGAAGCAGCAGAGCCCCCCGGCCCGGGTCCTCACCCTCGATGCGGGCGATCACATTGGCCCGCTTGTCGTCGCTCTCCAGGATGCGCGGCTCCAGCCCCACCTCGGCCAGCTTCCCGGCGACATACTCCGCCGCAGCCCGTTCCCCCGGGCCCGCGTTGTCCCCAGCGTTGGTCGAGTCGATGCGGATAAGGTCGCGGCACAGCTCGACGACCTCGTCCTCGCCGTTGAACGCGGTCATACGTGCTCCTTCGGTTCAGTACAGGCTGACATCACCCATCCTGCCGTCCGAGGACACCTACCAGCATCTCCGGCATAGCCTGATCCCCGTCGGGCCGATTCCCGGTATGAAGCAGTGCCCGAAGTTTGCTAACCTAGTGCAGCCGACGCGGGAAGACGTTCCAACGTGCAGGCACCACCTGTCCGGGTGGCGGAATAGGCAGACGCGCTAGCTTGAGGTGCTAGTGCCCTTTACGGGGCATGGGGGTTCAAGTCCCCCCTCGGACACAAACCGGTCGCCTATGTGGTCCTGGTCACGAGAGTTCGTGACCAGGACTTTTTGCTTGCTGGGGTGATAGATCAGCCGCAGGCCCAAGGTCGCGTACACCTTGGCCTTCCGCAGCGGGTCCGCCTGGGCGAGCACATGCACCATATCGCCGAGCCGGCGCATCACAGCGGCCAGCTCGTCGCGCTCTATCGGCCCCTGTCGGGCCACAGGCATCCGCCGCAGCCGGCTCTCGGCCTCGGCCTTGCGCGCCTGTTCCTCACGGATCCATCCGGCGACCACGGCGGGGTCGGCGCCGGCCTCCAGTGCGGCACGGTGCTGGGAGAGCTTGCGATCACATTCGGCAATCTGCCGCCGGGCCGCGGCGATCCCCTGCGCCTGTGGCGGCAGTACGTCCTGGACCGCGACGAGGGCGTCAAGCGTCTGGGTGATGTTATGGGGAGCGAACAGTCGGCCCGCGCGCGGATCAGCTCGGCCTGGGAGATCCCGGGCAGGGCGTTCGGCGAGGTGCTCGACCGCTACGACGACGCTGAACTGGCTCTGATCGCCGACTACCTCCCCCGGGCCGCCGCGGTCGGCCGCGCCCAGGCAGAGCGCCTCACCGCAGAGTCGTGATCCCCGGAACGCGACAAGCCCCGCACGGTCGCCTGTGCGGGCTCGAACAGCGGAACCTCGTCAAGGTAACAATTTGTAGATCGTTGTTGCGCTGTGAAACCAAACGGAATCCGGCGCTATCTGATTGCGGAAGCTCTCTTGAGACCCGCTGAGTAGTTTCCATCCTGTTTCCGCAAGTGGGAGGTGCTGGCCTGACGGTATCGGGAGTAATCTCCGCTGGTAGGCGGCAGAGATCATGGCTCCTGATCGTCTGCCAGGTCGACAAAGGTGGATCTTCCGGGATTCGGCTGCGGCGACTTAAAAGATCGGAACTCCGAACACGGCCTAGCTGACCCGGCGTACCGGCGGAAGATCTCGCGGCAGCTGAACAAAGGCGAAGTCACTGCACGTCTTGAAGCGCGATCTGCTCTACGCCCACGAGGGCACCGTCCGGGCGCGGCACCTGGAGCAGCAGACCGAGCAGGCGTGGTGCCTGACGCTCGTGACCAACTCCGTAGTCGCGTGGACGACGGAGTATTACGGCCTGGCCGTGGACTCGATGCGCGCCACCGGGCGGAGCGTCGACGATGAGGTGCTGGCCCACATATCCCCGGCGCACAGCGAGAACATCAACTTCTTCGGGTCCATCGACGTCGACATCGAGGGCGAGCTGGCTCAGCTTGGCCCCACTGGCTACCGGCCGCTGCGGGTGCGCGACACCCTCTTTTGACCTGCCGAGTCGGCAAGGGCGCTGTCGTTCGGGCATCTACTCAAGGAAGAGTCGGGCAGTTTGATCAGGACGGGCAAGTCCGCAGCGGGCCGGCCTACGCCACGCAGAACTCGTTGCTCTCGGTCCTGCATGATCCCCTGCTCGCCCTCTACTGGACGCCTTGCAGAAGGCGGTGACGGTCCTGCGCCAGGCCGTCCCGTCACCGTGATAAGGCGATAATTGGTTTCAGATGCGGGGCCGAAGGGTGCGCCGGACGGCGACACCGCCCAATACGAGAGCGGGGATGAGCAGGATTCCCGCTTCGGTCCATTGGAACCGCCAGAACCTGCTCGCGGGGTGGAATTCGGCGACCTGTCGATAGCCGTGGCCGAAAGCGCACTTGGCGTACTTCTTGGTCGTCTCGTCTGTCCCACAGGAGCCGGCGAGCGCGAGCGCTCTCTCCTGAGAGGTGAACTTCACGCCACTTCTGTCAATCCAATAGTCGTTCACCCCCAAGGAGCCCTCCGGCGCGAGCTCGTCCGCGACCGTGGCCTGCACTGCTCGCTCCGGCGTCGCGTAGAAGGACGGCGCCCTAAGAAGTCCAAAGAATGCTAACGCGCACACCGCCAGGGTCACCGCCATCGCCGGCAGGGTCCGCCGGAACAGCGCGCCCGTGGCCATGCCGAGCACGAACGCGGACAGCCACCACGCCGCTGGCACGATGCCGACAAGGCGGAACCATCTCAAGTCGAGGTGGTCAATGTTGTAGGGGGGGACGTCGAAGGCGGCCAGCCACGGGTTGACAATGCCAGCCAGCACCAGCCCGCCGAGCGTGACCGTGGCACCGAGCCCGACGATCTTGGTCGCCAACCAGCGGCGCCGCGTCACCGACTGGGTCCAGGTCAGTTGGTGCGTGCCGTGCTCGAACTCCCGGGCCAGCAGCGGAGCGCCCCAGAAGGCGCCGATCATCGCCGGGGCCAGCAGCGGAAGCCATCCGAGGAGTTCACCCACCGGCCGTATGCGCTCGTTCATCGCCACGAGGTAAGCGCTGCATGCGGGCGTGTCCGTCACGCAGTCGGTCGCCGGAGCGTTCTGGGCGGCAAAGTCGGCGGCGCCCAGACCGCTGATGAGCAGAACTGCGCCGAGGACGGCCAGCAGCGCCGTGGTGAGGAGCACCTGCATGCGGTGCTGCCGCCAGGTAAGCCACAACACTTCCATGTCTCCTTAGCGGTCAGGAAATGGTCAGGGTCGGACGAGGCAGTGAGGTGGTGTCGGGGCGGCGCAGGTAGGCCAGCACCAGCTCCTCCAGGTTCACGCCGGAGGAGCTCCATCGCGGGTCATGCAACGGCGTTCCCGGGCCGGTGCGGGCCAGCAGGTCGGCCTGCCGTTCGCTGCGGCTGTCGCTGATCACCGGCATCCGGGCCGCCACCCCGTCGGCGAGCTCGGCCGGACCGGACAGCATCCGGTGGGTGGCGAGCAGCTCATCGACCTCGCCGCTGATCTGGACCTGGCCGCGGTTGAGCACCACCAGCCAGTCGCAGGCGTTGGTCAGGTCGGACACCACGTGGGAGGACAGCACGACGGTCATCTGCGTCTCGGCGACTGCCGCCATCAGGGAGCGCATGACATCGTGCCGGGCCACTGGATCGAGGTTGGCCAGCGGCTCGTCCATGACCAGCAGATCCGGACGCTTGGCCACGGCGACGCTCAGCGCGACCTGTGCCTGCTGACCGCCGGAAAGCTTGCCGACCTTGCGGTTCAACGGGATGTCCAGCTCCGCCAGCCGTTGCCGGGCGAGGGCGTCGTCCCACCCCGGATTGAGATGGTGTCCGAAGCGGAGCATCTCAGCGACGGTGAAGCCGTCATAGAGGGGTTTGTCCTGAGCCAGGAACGCCACCCGCGCGAGGGCCGCCGCCCGCTGCCCGACCGGTTCGCCGAAGACACGCACGCTGCCCCGGGTGGGGGCGATCAGACCGGCGACCAGGTGCAGGAACGTGGACTTGCCCGCGCCGTTCGGTCCGACGAGCGCGACCACCCGGCCGGCGGGGACAGACAGCGAGCAGTCGCGCAACGCCCACATGCCCCGATACCGCTTGGCGAGCCCTATGGCCTCCAGAGCCGTCGGGCTCTGTACGGGAGGGGTGAACTCACCAGATCCGCCGCCGAACATCCCTACCATCCGGTCCGCCGTCATGCGGTCTCCTCCCGAAGGGAGTCAGTGAGCACCGAGGTGAACAGCGCCTCCATGTCCTCTTGGTCGAGCCCTGCTTCACGGCAGCCGTGCACCCACCGGGCGAGATCACTGCGGAACCGGGTGTGATCGGCCATGGATCCGCCGCCCAAGGACCGCTGCACGAACGTGCCCAACCCCGGCCGGCCAACGACCAGGCCCTCGCGTTCCAGTTCGCGGTAGGCCTTGGCCACTGTGTTCGGATTGATCGCGAGGTCGCTGACGACCTCTTTGATCGTTGGCAGCCGATCGCCCGGCATGAGCACACCAAGCCGCAAGGCGTGTTTGACCTGATGCACTAGTTGCAGATATGTCGCCACACCAGAGCTTGGGTCGAGGCGAAGCTTGATCACTGCACTACCCTTTTCCTATTAGATTAGTAAAAGGGTACTAACACCCATGATCTTCGTCAACTCGGCCTCGGTCCCTCGCGCGGGTCGTCACGCAAAGACTCAGCGCTGCCAGCAAAGCAAGATCGGTGACCGACGCTTGCCCCATTCATTGATCGCGGAGGGATCGGCATGAGGCCGGATGCTCACGGGAGGTGCAGCCAAGGGTCCGCTTGAGAATCCAAAAGATAGGCGAAGGGTTCGAGTCGCCCCTCGGACACAAGATCAGTCCCGACTCTGTGCAGGCCACAGGCTCGGGACTTTCTCTATTCCGGGCCGATCTCCCGCGTGATACCAGCGGTGATACCGATCATGGTTTCAGACCCCCGAAACCAGGGCTGCGAAGGTGTCTGCCGCGTCCTTCTGGTTGCCCGGGAGCACGTGCGCGTAGACGGTCAAGGTCACCGTGGCGCTCGCGTGGCCGAGCCGCTCACTGACCACCTTGAGCGGTACCCCCTTGGCGAGCATGAGCGTCGCGTGCGTATGCCGAAGATCGTGCAGGCGGATCTCCGATGGCGCGGCTCCTCGCCGAGCTCCTTCCGGCACCTCGCCAGATGCTCGCGGAAGGTGCGGGAGAAGCGCTCTGGGTGCCGGTGCCGGCCCTCGATGTCACCGAACACCAGAGCCCCATCACGCGCGAGCTCCAGGGCCAGGCCGCCGCGCTCCCGCTTGTGCGCCTTCAGGAGCGCGGCCGTCCCCTCGTCGAGGTCTACGACGCGGGGCTTCGCCGTCTTGGTGTCCCCTTCCTTTACCTGCATGCCCTCGCCCTTGACCCTGACGACCCCCACCGACCGCCGGATCCGGACGGTGCCGGCCTCGGGGTCGACGTCGCGCCAGCGCAGCGCGAGCAGCTCGCCGCGGCGCATACCGGTCATGGCCAGCACATGCCACGCGGTGTGAAGGTGGCTGCCCTCCTTCGACCAGTCGAGGAACGCCCGGAGCTGGCCGGCGGTCCACGGATGCATCTCCGGCGCCTTAGCCTGCTTCGCCGTCGGCGGGTTCGCTCGGTCGGCGGGGTTCTTCGCCAGGCGGTCGCTGTCGACGGCACCCTGAAGCGCGGCCCGGAGGATCGTGTGGATGTAGCGCACCGTCCGCGGACTCAGCCCATCGCCCGCCTTGTGGTCGCTGCGGCCCTGGCGCTCAAGCCGGTACAGCGTGTTGATCCGGGCCGTCGTCAACGAGGAGAGGGGGACGGCGGCGAGCGCCGGCTTGATGTGCAGGCGGATGTTCTTCTTGTAGCTGGCGATGGTCGATCCGATCGAGGTCCGTCACCCTTGCCCACCCACCATCATCGGTGAGATCACCGCGGAGGTCGGCCACCGTCAAAGTCACTGTCTAAAAGATCTTGTTCTCGCCCTGATTAAGTCACTCCCCAAGTCTCGCGAGAGACTGAAATGGTGTGGCTCCGTTCGCTGACGCCGCAGGTCAAGGTTCACGCCGGGTCTGGTGACCGTTCATCGCCGGATCCCGGTGATTGTGGATCCGTTGACATCCGTTGACATCCGTTCTAGGCGCTTGATACGCAGTTGATCGTGCTACCCCTCGCAGGAAAGCCGCTCCATCGTCGACTCATTGCTCGGGATGCTCTGGTGGCCGCGTTGGATCGGGCGGCCACCAGGCGAGTGACGATCATCACCGCACCGGCCGGCAGCGGGAAGTCATCGCTCTTGCAAGCCTGGTTCGAGCATCGTGAACGACTGGCGATCGTCCAGGTGCAGCGCGATAAGCAGTGCGCCCAACTCTTCTGGCTCGCGATGCTGGACGCCGTCCAGGAACTGTCGGACAGGCCGACCCCTGCCGAGCCGCTGACCGCATCACCGGACTTCAGCGGCGCTCTCGTCGCGGACCGTATCCTGTCGGAACTGGCCGAACTGACCGGCAGCGTCTGCCTCGTGATCGATGACCTGCACGAACTGACCACGCCCGAGGCCTTCCTCCACTTGACCCATTTTCTGATCAACCTTCCGCCGCACGTGCACGCGGTCCTCGCGACCCGTCGAGATCTTCCCCTCCGGCTCCACCAACTACGTCTGGCCGGGCGGCTCGCCGAGCTGCGGGCCGCCGACCTGCGCTTCAACGCGACCGAGACCCGGGCCCTGCTCGCCGCCGAGGGGATCACCCTGTCGGATGCCGCTGTCGCCCAGCTGCACGAACGCACCGAAGGCTGGGCCGCCGGTTTGCGGCTGGCGGCGATCTCCCTGACGGATCATCCAGACCCGGAGCGCTTCGTCGCCGAGTTCACTGGCAGCAACCGGGCCGTCGCGGAGTACCTGGTCGCTGAGATGCTGGACCACCAGCCGGAGGACGTGCAGAATCTGCTGCTGCGGACCTCGATCCTCCACAGGGTCAACGGCGAGCTGGCTGACCTGTTGACCGGGGGCACCGGGGCAGAACGGATCCTGCTGGGACTGGAAGATGCCAACGCGTTCGTCGTCTCCCTCGATCCTGACCGGACCTGGTTCCGTTACCACCACCTGTTCGGTGATCTCCTGCGGCTGGAACTACGCCGGATTCTGCCGGGTGAAGTGCAGAACCTGCATCGCCGGACTGCCGGCTGGCTCGCCGACCAGGGGGAGATCACCGAAGCCGTCTGGCATCTGCAAGCCGCCGGTGACTGGGCGGACGCCGCAGTGCTGCTCGCCGACTACTCATTCGGCATGTTGCTTGACGGGCAGGAGGAAACCATGCAGGCGCTATTGGAAGCCTTCCCCCTACGTACTGGGTCGAGCTTTCCGGAGCTGAGCGTCGTGCGCACGATGGTCAGCCTCTTCCACGGACGTCTCGACGAGGCGGCTGCTCAGCTGGCCATCACCGAAGCCCGGCTGGCGACGGCTCCTGAGGACCGGCGGCGTCGGCTCGCCACTGTGGTCGCCTCACTCAACCTGTCGCTCGCCCGGCGGCGTGGTGTTCTCGCCGATGTGATGCGCTATGCCCGATTCATCGACTCCCCGTCGCCCGGAGGCATCGCCCTGAGCAGTGAACTTCGTGTCATGGCCCTGATGAATCTGGGAACGGCGGAGGCCTGGACCCTGGGGATCTCCGATGGCGCTCGTCATCTGCAGGAGGGCGCCGACCTGGCCAGAAAGATCGGCCGGCCCTATCTGCAGGTGGCCTGTCTGGCCCAGCTCGGATTCGCGACGAAGCTCCCTGATTTCACCTACTCCCGCAGGCGCTGCGAGGAAGCGATCGCCCTCGCCGAGGAGCATGGCTGGGGTACTGCGGCAATCCTCGCGCCAGCACTGATCACCCTGGCCTGTTCGATGGTCTGGACGGGGGAGTTCGACGACGCAGATCTCGCTCTGCGACGTGCCGACCTGGCATTGGGCTCAGACGAAGGACCGGGCATCGGCACGCTGCTCCACCTTGTGAAGGGAATGCTCCAGGCCGGTCGAGGGCGCATCCAACGAGCCGCGGAGGAGTTCGCCGACGCACATCGCCTGCAGTCACAGCTGTCTCACCCGCACGCGTTGACGGGATACGTAACCGGCTGGTTGTTGGCCTCCCAGGCCCGTCTCGGATTCTGCACCGAAGCCCGCAACGCTCTCGAAGCACTCGGCGGTCCACTGGCCGACTCTGCGGAGATCTGCAACGCTCGGGCGGCCGTCTGCTTGGCAGAGGGCGAACTGGTCGGGACCCTGGCCGCGGTCTCCAGGGTCATCGACCGGAGCGCGCCCGCCGTCCACATCGCCACTGTCGTCGAGGCTCACCTGCTCGCCGCACTGGCCCACTCTGGGCTCGGCGCCGCCGAACTGACCCGGCAGTCCATTGAGCACGCCCTGGCGCTCGCCGAACCAGAGGGGCTGATTCTGCCCTTCGTGATGACCGGCGGGGGTGACCTCCTGGAGTCGCTGCCGCACCACCGGTTCGCTCACACAGCACTCATCGCTGACATTCTCGACGTCGTCCGGGGAGCGTCCCCGGCCCTGTCTTCGGCGGCCCTCCCAGAGCTCAGCCCCGCAGAGCTGCGGGTCCTGCGCTACCTACCGACCAACCTCTCCCGTCCCGAGATCGCCAATGAACTCTCCATTTCCGTCAACACAGTGAACACCCACCTCCGCAACATCTACACCAAGCTCCAGGCCACCGGCCGCTCCTCAGCCGTCAAACGAGCGCGCGAACGCCGACTCCTCACCAGGTTCACCCGATCTGGGTGAGGCCCAATCACCGACCGCCCGCCGACCCTGCTCGTATGAACGCAGAACCGGCCCAGTACACCATCCGCGTAGCCGGCCGCCTCGGCGCCACCGCCCTGTCGGCGTTCCCACCCTCCCTGATCGCCGAGCACCGGCCCGACCACACCGTCTTGACCGGCCTGCTGGACCGCTCCGCGCTCTACGGCGTCCTCTCCCAAATGGAGATGCTCGGGCTCGACCTCATCGAACTCACCAGATCGATCTGAATCACCAGGATCTGGTGATGGCCAGTCACCTGGGTCGGTCAGAGGCTGTTTGCCACTGGGTAAGGCACGCCGCCACAGGAGGGAACGGGTCGATGACGAAGGATCTGGGTGTCTGGAAGGCCGAGGACTGCGCGCTGGTGCTGATCGACTACCAGAACGAGATGTTCGAGGTCATCCGGTCGGAGACCAGCGCGGAGATGGTCGAGCTGAATGTCAGGCTGCTGGCGAGGACCGCCAAGGCGTTCAACATGCCGATCGTCCTGTCGACGGTGGGCGTCAAGTTCGGCCTCAACGCGCCTACGCTCCCGGCGGTGCTGTCCGATCTCGAGGGGATCGAGCCGATCGAGCGCCTTCCGACACCCGACCTGGCGCTCTTCCTGATCGGGGGCGCCCTGATCGGGGCCGGATCCGGAGCGGTCTTCAAGGGCACCACCGCCCTCGTTCTCGAGGCCGCCCCGCCCGAAGCCCGCCTGGCGATGACCTCGGCCCTTCTCATCGCACTCTTCATCGGGCTCTCGGTCCCCGTGATCGGTGCCGGTATCGCCCTCGACCAAGGTGCGAGCCCACCCGACACCGTGCTCGGCTTCGCCGTCCTCGTCGGTCTCGGCGTCTGCGCCTCGGGCTGGGCACTGCTCAGCCGCCGACCCGAGACCGACTGACCCGTATCCCCTCAGCCAACCTCCAGGAGAGTCATGTCCCTGCTCGGCAACCCCTCGAACCGCCGTTCCTTCCTGGCCCGGTCAGCGGCCGTCGCGGCCGTGCCCGCCCTCGCCACGGTGGCAGGCAGCACGCTGGCCGGCCCGGCGTCAGCCGACACCCTGCCCGACTACGCACCGATCCCACCATCGGCGCTCGGCCCTGCCCTCAACGCGCAGGGCTACTACGTCGGACGAGTGGAGAAGAACCTGTACTGGGTCACCGACGGCACCTACCAGGCCGCCTTCCTCACCACCCGCGAAGGCGTCGTCCTCTTCGACGCGCCGCCGTCCATCGGGCGCAACCTCCAGCGGGCCATCGACCAGATCGCCTCCGCCAACGGCGTCTCCAACAAGGTCACCCACATCGTCTACTCCCACCACCACGCCGACCACCTCGGGGCCTCGTCACTGTTCGGCAAGCACGTCGTACGGGTCGGCCACGCCGAGACCAAGAAGCTGCTGGCCCGCGACAACGACCCGACCCGGCCGCTGCCCGACGTCGCCTTCGACAAGCGCCACACGCTGCACGTCGGCGGCGAGCGCATCGACCTGGCATGGCACGGCACCAACCACACCCCCGACAACACCTACATCCACCTACCAGAACACGACACCCTCATGCTGGTCGACATCAACCTGCCCGGCTGGGTGCCCTTCGACAACTTCAACCTCAACGAGGACGTCCCCGGCTCCATCGCCGCCCCCGCCAAAGCCATGACCTACCCCTGGAAGCACTACATCGGCGGCCACATGGGCCAACTCGGCACCCGCGCCGACATGGTCACCTACCAGCAATACGTGAACGACATCATCGCGGGAGTCACCAAGGCCCTGACGGCCGTCGACCCGACCCCCTACTTCGCCAAGTACGGCAACAACTCCTGGGCAGCGGTCAAGACCTACCAGGCCGCGCAGGCCGACTACGCCGCCGCACCCGTCATCAAGAAATACACCGGAGTGCTGGCCGCCGCCGACGTCTACACCGCCAGCACGGCGTTCATCATCCTCGAATCCATCCGCCTGGACCTCGGCGCGGGCTCCCAGGTCCACGACTGATGATCGCGAAAGGCCCCGGTCTCGGTGGTACCGTCGCGCTCGGCCCCTGGCGGGTGCACCGTGCCGGGTACGGCGCGATGCAACTGGCCGGCGACGGGGTCTTCGGACCGCCCCGGGACCGGGACGAGGCCCTCCAGGTACTGCGAGCCGCTATCGAGGCCGGGGTCGACCACATCGACACCGCGCGGTTCTACGGCGCGGGCACGGTGAACGCCCTCATCCACGAGGCGCTGCACCCCTACCCGAAGGGGCTGGCGCTGGTGAGTAAAGTGGCCGCGCGCCGCACCTCCGGCGGCACACTGGTGCGATACGACGAACCGCACCAGCTCCGCCACGGGATCGAGGAGAACCTCACCGCTCTCGGCGTGGACCAGCTGGCCGCCGTGAACCTGCGCATGATGGACCCGGCGGAGGCACCTGACGGGCGGTTCGACGCCCGGCTCACGGCGCTGGCCAGGGCCCGGGATGAGGGGCTGATCGACGGCGTCGGGCTCAGCAACGTCTCCCTGCACCACCTGCTGCGCGCTGTCGACCAGACAGAGATCGTCTGTGTGCAGAACCTCTTCAACCTGGCCGACCAGAACTCGGCGGACGTGCTCGCCGAGTGCAGCCGGCGCGGGATCGCCTTCATCCCTTACTGCCCCGCTGGGCCTGCCCGGCCCCGTCCGGAGCCGGCTGCTCGCCGACCCTGTGCTCACCGCAATGGCCGAACGGCTGCACGCCACCCCGGTCCAGCTCGCACTCGCCTGGCTGCTCGACCTCTCCCCGAACATCCTGCTCATCCCCGGAACCCGCAGCCGCGCCCACCTCGCCGACAACCTCGGAGCCCCCGGCGTGGCCCTGGACGATCCCGCCCGCACCGAGCTAGCCCGACACTTCCCCTCACCAGAAAGGACCTGACCGTGGACAACGAACAGACCATCCGCAACGCCTACCAGATCGCCGAGGACCAGGACAGCGAGGGCTGGCTTGCCGCCTTCACCGAGGACGGCACCTTCACCGACGAGTCCATCGGCGTCACCTACCGGGGCCGGGACCGCGCCTTCCCGGTGGAGAACTTCGCCCGCGCCTTCCCCGACATGCACCGCGAGCTCCACCAGGTGTACGTCACTGGCGACCTGGTCATCGTCCAGCTCGCTCTCCAGGGCACCCACAACGGCCCGTTGAGCACAGCCGGTGGAACCCTCGAACCGACGGGGAACCGGATGGACGCACCCTGCTGCGACGTCTTCGAACTGGAAGACGGCAAGATCAAGCGCTTCGATTGCTACCCATCGGGAACGGTGATCCTCGCCCAACTCGGAGTACTCGGCGCACTCGATGCAGCCGTACACCCAGCGCCGTAGGTGAGGGTCTGGCCCGCTCGGCTGGTGAGCTGGTTGGCATCGTTGTAGGCCATGCCGCTGAAGGGGCATGCTGACCTGGGCATAGATGCCGCTTGTCGCGAGAACCCAGCCATGCGTGCCTGCCGAACGAGGCATTCCGATCCGGCGCGCCTGAGTTGGATGCCCAGCCCTATGCCGGCGCCGGGTTCCACCCGGAACCCTTGAGCTGAGAGATAACACGACGAAGAGCAGGCCTATCTCCCGCACCGCACGCTTCTCGGTCGGGCTCATCGTTCTGGCGCGGACGCCGCTATTGCGGAGGTGAAGTCCGGCAGTACGCCTAGCTGCGCGAACATGGTGGTCATGCCGATGTGACAGTTGAACATCTTGATCTTGCCGTCGCTCAGGTACCAGAAGTCGGCGGTCGGGATGTCGAGCTTGGCTCCCGTGGGCTGGATGACGCCGACGGGCGTCTCGAACGGCCCGAGGAAAGTCCCCTGGATCGACAGCTCGATCGCGACGACGTTCCCGAGCACGTTGACCCGGTGCAGCTCGCGGTGAACATCGGGGAATAGTTTGCCCATCCAGACAACGACGTCGCCGAGTTGCTCACCACGGTAGCTCTCCTGCCCGGACACACCGCCGATACCGTTGAACACACCGTCCTCGGCGAACAGATCGACGAACCCCTGGACGTCCAGGACATCACCCTCCGTCAAGTGGTACGCGCGGCGCACGAGCGCTTCGGTGTCGGTCGTCATTGTGATCTCCCATCTGAGCCTCGAACACGGCGTAACCAGATTCACCCCCGGGACGGTGAGAGGTCGTCACCGTATTCCAGTGATATCGGGAGTTACGCTCACCGGGCATGAAGGAGGCGTTGCAGGCCGTCCTGCTACCACTGCCGTCTGTGAGGGCTGGTAGCCGATGAGCAGGAGCGCTGTGTTCTGCGAGGTGAGGAGATGGTCAGCGAGCGGGGTGACCGCCACGCTTAGCGGCTGTCACCTGGTTCCGATGATCTACGTTCCGGGGCGAGCCTTCGGATCTCGAGCAGATCCAGGCCGAGCGCTTCGATCTCGGCCAGCACACCGTAGAGCGCAGACCGATCCAGCAGGCCGGTGAGTACGGTGTGCGCGCCGTGATGCTGCGGCGCCAGCGCAGGAAAGGCCGACAGCACGGTAGCGCCAAGGTGCCCGTTGATCCGGATCATGTACGGGGCGGGTGCCGGGTTCATGACACCATGGTCGAGTGTTGGCAGGTGACCCCGGATCGCCGGGATCGGGTGGCCGTCGGTCTAGCTAGTGCGGCGAGCAGCAAGTAGCCGCAGTTCCCTGGCACGCCGCACGGCCGAGGAACGGTCACGGACCTGGAGCTTGGCGTAGACGCTGCGCAGATGCGTGTTGACGGTGTTCAGCGAGACGGACAGTTCGTTGGCGATCTCGGGCCTGGACAGGTTGGTCGCCAGGTACCGCAGCACCCTGAGCTCGCCCGGGCTGAGCTTCTTCGCCGGCGGGAACGAGGACTGCTCTTTGGCCATCGAAGATGAGCCGTGGAGTACCTCGAGGATGTCGGCGAGCAGCGCGGCGTGCGAGGTCTGGTGCCGGGGCAGCGCCTCGAGCAGCTCTGCCGAGCCGGTCATCGCGAAGGGCAGGACCAGCCGGTCAGAATCCGCCAGGGCCAGTGCACGTTCAGCCGCCTGGTTCGCCGCGCGCTGGTCGCCGAGCTCACGATGGGCGAGCCCGGCGAGCAGGTGCGCTTCAACGAGCGTGACGTAGCCAAGGACGGGTGCCGTGTCATCGAGCACATCGTGCAACGCGTCCAGGGCTCTGGCCGGATCGCCTTCCGCGAGGCAGATCACCGCCCGGGCATTACGTATCTCGCCGGAGCTGGTCCACTCATCATCAAGTGCTGTGAGAGCGGCACGGGCTTCACCGAGCAGTCCGAGGCGGGCTTGGGTGGCGAGCAGCCAACTAGTCATCTGCCTCGCCAGCGCCTGTGATCCCTCCATCTGCGATGCCAGGTCTTCGGCCGCGCCGAACTCTTCGAGTGCCTCGTGGTGGCGGCCGCGACAGGCGTGCAGTATCGCGACCGTCTGGTGCAGCAGGAGCCTGATGTCCGGCCCGGTGTCTGTTTGGACAGCCTGTTCGGTGCGCCGCAACCACCGGTCGGCCTCGTCGAACTCACCCAGAAACACCATCGTGCTGGTGAGCGTCATCAGTGCGGGTGCGATGACCGGTTCTGTGCCCCAGCCGTACCGTTCAGCGAGCGTGATCGCTTCGCGGCAGCGCCGCTGTGTCGTGGCGAACGCTTCCATCTTCGGCATGGCTGCACCGTGGAAGATGGAAGCGAAACCGAGCTGCGCGAGGCAGCCGACTTCCAGGTAGGGTCGACCGATCCTCCGGGCCAGGGCGGCGGCTTCCCTGAGGTGGCGTTCAGCGTCTGGCACCCCTAGGGACCACGCCTCGGCGGTCCCTAGATTCATCAGCGCCACCGCTCGCAGGTCACTGCCCAAGGCGAGGTCTTCGTCGGACCATCCCGTGAGCGGGGAAGCCAGGAACCGGACCTGCTCGATGACGCCGGCCAAATGACCGCGCCGCCTGGCCAGCGACAGCTTCAGTGACGCGATCGCCACGTGGAGGCTGTGCTGGCGACCTGGTGGCGTCGTCTCGGCGTACGTCTCGGTGACCACCAGGTGGGCGGCCGCCTCGTCCAGGCGCCCATGAGCAAGGTCACCCATCGCGTGCACCAGGGCCAGCTCGGGGTGGTCCGCGCCCGGCGGAAAGGCCTGCAGCAGTGCCTGCATGGTCTGCGCCTGCCCGTCGAGGGTCAGGTTGAATGCATGGTCGGCGAGTAGTTGGGCCGCCTCCGGCCAGTCACCGGCGGCCTGGGTGTGCCGGATGGCCTCGGCCGCCTGGCCGTGCCGACTGAACCATCCGGCGGCGCGCCGGTGCAGTGCGGGTATTTCCGCGGGCAGCGTACGGCGCATTTCCAGCCGGAGCAGATCGGCGAACAGCTGGTGGTAGCGGAACCAGGTGCGTCCGGGGTCGAACGATTCGACGAAGGCGTTGGTGTCTTCGAGGTCCAGCAGGATCTGCTCTGAGCCCGGGCGGCCGGTCAGCAGGTCGGCCAGCTCGCCGTTGACCCGGTCGAGCAGGGAGGTGCGCAGCAGCAGGTTCTGGACGTCGGGCGGCTGGCGGTCGAGCATCTCGGCGAGCAGATACTCGGCGACTGTGCGGTCGCTGCCTGAGAACTCGGCGACGAACCGCTCCGGGTCTGCGTGGCCGATCAGGGAGAGGGCCGCGAGTCGCAGGCCTGCGGCCCATCCCTCGGTCCGCTGGTGCAGTAGCGCCGTCCCTGCCGCGGACAGCGCGACGCCCGACGCTTCGAGCAGCTCGCGGGTCTCGCGCTCCGAAAAGCGCAGGTGCACCGCGCGGATCTCGGCGAGCTCGCCTGCCAGGCGCAGCCGGTGAAGCCCCAGCCGCACATCGTGACGCGTGGCCAGGATCGCGTGCACGTTCGGGGGAAGGTTGGTCAGCAGCCGGGTGAGCTGAGCGGGGATCTCCGGCGGATGCAGCTCGTGGAGATCATCAACTACCAGCGTGACACCGCCCTGAGCTTCGGCGAGCTCCGAGAGCACTCGGTCGACCATCGCGTACCCGTTGAAGTCAGGTGTCGCTGCTGACAGTTCCGCGTCGCTGTTCGCACCGGTGGCGCGACGGACCGCGTCGAGCAGGGCCAGCCAGAACTGCTGGGCATCGTTCTGGTCGCGTTGTACCTGCACGAGGGCGAGCCGATGCGGCCGGCCTGCTCGGCCGACCCAGGCGCGCAGCAGTGACGTCTTCCCGCTGCCGGCCGGGGCCGAGATGATCGTCACCTTGCTCGCCGCAGCGCGATCCAGGGCAGCGAGCAGATCACGCCGGTCGATCAGCCGGGGAGTCGTTGGAACAACCGTCACAGGCCTGCCTTGATATCAATGCCCGACACGCTGGCGCCGGTCACGCATCCCTGGCACCTGTTGTCTCTCTATCGGGCCGTCGCACGCACTGTCAACGGCGTGCGAACCTCAGTTCTGCTGAGCCTTGGCTAGCAGAGCCGGCATGGACGGACCGCCGAAGCGAGAGCGACTCGATCCTCATAACGCTGCGTAGCTTCGGGCTGAAGGGCTGCGAGCTGCGGTGCCGCTTCCTGCTCCGCTGCGGGCTCTGGTGCCACCTCTAGCGGCGCGGCGCCGGTAAGTTCCTTGCGGCCGAGCCTGATGGTGGCGATCGCGATGAGGAGGGCGAGCAGCGCGACCCCTGCGGCAACCTCGAAACCACGGGAGAAGCCGACTGCCAGGGCGTGATCGTAGATGGCTGCAGGCGGTGCGGTGCCCGGCTTCGGCAGTGGCCGGCCCGCCTTCGCGGCGTCCGCGGCCTGTGTCCTGACGCTGTCGGCGACGGTTGTCCAGGCGATCGTGCCGAGCAGGGCGAGCCCCATCGCGCCGCCGATCTGTTGGCCTGCGTTGAGCAGGCTGGAGGCGACGCCTGAGTCCTGCTCGGCCACGTTGTGCAGGGAGACCAGCGACAGTGGGACGAACACCAGGCCGAGCCCGAATGAGGTCACAAGCAGCGGGCCGAGCAGCTGCCCGGCATAGCCGGATTGTTCGGTCAACCTGGAAAACCAGAACGTCCCGACCACGACCGCGGCGACGCCTGTCAGGATCAGCGGCCGGGCCCCGATCCGCGCCATCAGCGGCGTGGCCAGCCCCGACGCAGCCACGACCCCGACGGCGAACGGCAGGTAGGCCATGCCCGACCGGATCGCGCTGTATCCGAGCACGCTCTGCATGAACAGGGTGAGGAAGAAGAACAGCCCGAACAGCGCGGTGGAGACGCACAGCATGATCAGGTAGGCGCCCGACCTGTCACGGTCGGCCAGCAGCCGCATCGGCAGCAGCGGGTGCGAACTGCGCATCTCGATCAGTACGAACGACACGAGCAGCGCGACGGCGGCAACCAGCGACGCCAGTACCGGCACGTCACCCCAGTGCGACACCCCCTCGGGCCCAGCAGCGGCCTTGGACAGGCCGTAGACGAGCAACGCGACTCCGCCGGTGGCAGAGACCCCGCCGGCCATGTCGATCCGGCCCGGCCTGCGGGGCGATTCGGCCAGCACGCGCGGCGCCGCGGCCGCCACAAGGATCCCGATGGGGACGTTGACGAACATGACCCACCGCCACGACGCATAGGTGGTCAGTACACCGCCCAGCAGCAGGCCCGCCGCGCTGCCAGCACCGGCCATCGCCGCGTAGACACCGAACGCCCTGTTGCGTTCCGCGCCCCCGGGGAAGTTCGTAGTGATCAACGCCAGCGCGGTCGGCGCGATCACCGCGCCGCCGACACCCTGTAGTGCCCTGGCGGTGAGCAGCCACCACTGGCTGGTGGCGAACCCACCGAGCAGGGACGCCATGGAGAACAGCAGCAGCCCGACGATGAACACTCGCCTCCGGCCGAGAATGTCACCGGCACGTCCGCCGAGCAGCAGCAGCCCACCGAAGGTGACCGCGTAGGCGTTCACCACCCATTCCAGGCCGCTACCGGAAAAGCCGAGCGCACTCTGCACACGCGGCAACGCCACATTGACGATGGTGGAGTCGAGCACGACCATGAGCTGAGCGGTCGCAATGACGATCAGAGCCAGGCCGAGGCGAGGGTTAGTGGCGCCGGATGGATCGAAGGTGTTGTCTTCGCCGGAGGCAGGTGATGTCACGGTGTCTCCCCAGGATCTGGCCGCACGTCCGCAGCGGCCTGCGAGCGTCATGACGAACCAAGGCTCGCCTTCAGCAAAGTGAGAGGTCATCACCGGATCCCGGTGATTCGCCCCAACTCGACAACGCAGCACAGGACGGGATCACAGCGGCCCCTCAGGGCAGCGGGAGGACCAGGACCGCCAGACGGCGTTCAGCATCGCCGACCGGGCCTTGCCTGCTCGGTCCCAGCGAATCACCGGGATCCGGTGACGTCTCCTCACCCGGCTGGCTGCAAGCATCAGCACGCAGCGCACCTCCCTGCTGGGAACTCCCAACCGACGAGGAGATTCGTCCGTGAGCAACGAACAGCGAGAGAACCTCGACGCGATCCTGCGGCAGTCAGCCTTTCCCGCCGTGAGTGACGTCAACGAGCAGCGGCGACAGCTCCGGGAGTTGCTGTCGGCGCAGCCCCTGCCCGCCGATGTGACCGTGACCGCGGCAGTACTGGGCGGTGTCCCAACGGCCGAGGTCACAGTCGACGGAATCGAACCTCGCCACACTGTCCTGTACTTCCACGGCGGCGTGTACGTGCTGGGGGACGCCTTCCTCGCCGCCGAGCTGGCCTCGCAGGTCGCCCGGCGGACCAGCGCCAAGGTCATCTCCGTCGACTACCGGCTCGCCCCCGAGCACCCCTATCCGGCGGCGGTCGACGACGCTCTCGCCGCCTACAGAGCCCTCCTGGACAACGGCACGGACCCTTCGGACATCGCCTTCGCAGGAGAATCCGCGGGCGGCGGGCTCGCCGTCGCCACCCTGGTCAACGCCCGCGATCACGGATTGCCGCTGCCGGCCGCGGCCTTCGTCATGTCACCGTACGCCGATCTCACCCTGGCCGGGATAACCATGGAAACCAAGCGCAAGGCCGACCCGCTGCTCAGCCCAGAAGCGCTCCAACCCAGAGTCACCGACTACGTCTCGGGGAATGATGCCGCCCTCGGCCTCATCAGCCCCATATTCGCCGACCTGTCCGGACTATCGCCCCTGATCATCCAGGCAGGAACGCACGAGGTCCTCCTCGACGACGCCACCCGCCTCGCGCGACAGGCCGCGCTCGCCGACGTCGAGGTCACGCTCGAGATCGTCCCCGGGGTGCCCCACGTCTTCCAGGCCTACCACCCGATCCTCGACGAAGCCGCCGCAGCACTGGACAGAGCCGGACGGTTCTTGTCGGCGCATCTCGCCTGACCTATCCCGGGACCGCTAACGACAGGAGTTCGATATGAACGAACCGCTCGATTGGAACGCGAAGACCATCGCAGAGTTTCGAGCGAACGAGGGCAGAGTCGGCGGGATCTTCGAGGGCGCTCCCATGGTCTTGCTGCACCACCGCGGTCGCAGAAGCGGGAGCGAGTACGTCACTCCGACGATGTACCTCCCGCACGACACCGAGCCGGACATCGCCTACGTCTTCGCGACGAAGGGCGGAGCACCCACCAACCCGGACTGGTATTACAACCTGACCGCCGCCAGCGACGCCAGCGACGCCAGCGTCGAACGCGGAACCGAGACGTACCAGGTGACCGTCCGCGAATTGACCGGCGTCGAACGCGACCGCATCTACGCCGAGCAAGCGCGGCGCTTCCCAGGCTTTGCCGAGTACGAACGCCAAACCGCCGGGGTCCGCATCATTCCCGTCCTCGAACTAAAGCGCGTGTAGCCGCAACAAGCACCTGGCTGTCTACGCCGCACTGCTGAAGAAGCGGCCAGCAAGATCACGCTCGTCGGCTATGCCAAGGCGAACGCCCTTTGAGCTCAGAGACAACAAGACGATGGGTATCCTTATACTCGCATCCGAAGACGACCCCCGATATGCCAGACGAGGCGCGCTTTACGTCCCCGGCGAATTCTCCGCCCGGCGGGAGGCGGAGCGCCTCATACGCTTCTAGGGCGTCGTGGAGGGGCTGGCCTCGATACCGAGATCCTCCCCGAACCGATGTAGTCACCCGGAACGAGTCGCCGGAAACCGGCCGATGGCCTCCGCAGCTTCCCAGACACGCCGTTACCCGGGGGATCATCCCACCTGACCCTCTTAAACGAGCATTTGATTTATTTGATGAGATTAGAGAGTCCATCCGCCAAGGAGCGCTGCGCTTGCCGAAAATCTCATCCGTGCAGGTCAGGCGGCATGCTGATACTCGTGGAGGATTCCGCCGAGGCGTTGGTGCGCTTCGAGGGCCGGAGCTCGCTGCGGACCTGGCTCTTCCGCGTGGCGACCAACGCCTGCCTGCGGCTGTCGTCGCGACCCCGCCGGATGCTGTCGTTCGACCACGGCCCGGCCCGTTCCGACACCGGCGACCTCGGGGAGCCGGTGACCGGTCCGGTCTGGCTTGAGCCGTGGCCCGACGATCTGCCCGCGGAGGAGGAGCCCGACCCGGCGGCGGCGTACCTGCGCCGGGAGAGCGTCGAACTGGCCTTCGTTGCCGCGCTGCAGCACCTGCCGGGTACCCAGCGCGCGGTGCTGATCCTTCGTGAGGTGCTCGGGTTCACCGCCGCGGAGGTCGCCGAAATCCTCGATACCACGCCTGCGTCGGTGAATAGCGCGATGCAGCGCGCCCGGGCGGCTCTGGAGCAGCGGGTGCCCCGGCGCACCCAGCAAGCCGAGCTGGCTGCGCTGGGTTCGGGCGGACGCCGCGCGTTGGTGGACGCGTTCGTGACGGCGTGGCAGCGGGCCGACGTCCCGGCGCTGCTCGAGTTGCTGGCTGAGGACGCCCGGTTCACAATGCCGCCTCTGCCCGCGTGGTTCGACGGTCGCGAGGATGTCGGCCGGTTTCTGGCCGAGCGGATGTTCGCCACGCCGTGGCGGCTGGTGCCGATCGCTGCGAACGGGCAGCCCGCGTTCGCGTGCTACCAGCACGACGGGGAGCGGTTCCGGCTGGGCGCGGTCAATGTGCTGAGCCTTCGGGACGGCCGGATCTCGTGGATCGCCGGCTTCGTCGACCCCCAGCTGCTCCGCCGCTTCTCCGTCCCCATGGAATTTTCTCCGCCGGACCGATGAATCCGGCGTCGCCGGTGTCTCTGAAGGGGTGACAGCTCGAACACCAACCTGAGGGGCGCACCATGCGCAAGCTGATCGTTTCCAACATCATGTCGCTGGACGGGTACTTCGAGGGGCCGGGCCGCAACGTCATGGCTCTGCCGATGGACGGGTTCTTCGACGAGCACAACCTCGAGCGGCAGCGGGGCGCCGACACGCTGCTGCTTGGTGCGACGACGTACATGGGGCTCAAGGGGTACTGGCCGGCGGTGGCCGAGAACCCCGGGGTGTCCCCGGCGGTGGCCAACAACCCCGGCGTGGCCGACCTGCACCGTGAGACCGGCCGGCGCAACAACGAGATGCGGAAGGTCGTCGTGTCCGACTCCCTGACCGAGGAGGACACGGCGCCGTGGACCGACACCACGACCATCGTGCGACGGGCGGACGCGCACAAGGTCGTCGCGGAGCTCAAGGAGCGGCCGGGCAAGGACATCCTGATGTTCGGGAGCCGGACGCTCTGGAACGACCTGCTGGTCGCCGGGCTCGTCGACGAGTTGCACCTCATGGTCGGCGCCGCCGTTCTCGGCGGGGGTACCTCGGCCTTCGGCGCCGGGCAGGTCCCGCCGCTGCGGCTCATGAGCACCCGGCGACAGGATGAGTCGGACAACGTGCTGCTGCATTACAAGATGGTTGGCCGCGGCGCATAACGTCGCGGAGCGCCTGCAGTCAGACGATCTCCTAGTACTCCAGCGGTATCGTGATCTTCACTTCTCTCGTGAGCTGCTTGTCGTCTGTAGTGGCCGGCCGCGCAGCGTACGCGGGCCGGCCCTCGCCTCAGGAGCACAGCACCGAGATCGGGCGGGGCTGGCCCGTCTCCAGCAGGGACTTCAGGCTGGAGAGGACCTTCGCCCAGCCCTGAGCGGTGCCCTCGTACTGGTCGGCCGGCAGGTCTTCGTGGGTGACGGTGAGGCGCACGGTGCCGCCGTGGTGATCCGCCCCGGCTACCTGGACGGCCACTGGACCAAGAATGAAAGCAACTGGCGCTCGCACGAATTAGAAGCTCATCTAATTTGACATCACTCTAAGTTGAGCGGGACACTGGGCTTGCTTAGATGAAGTTCGAAACAGCCCGGAGATGACCCGGGACCGACACACGACCGCGCGGAGAAGCGACCATGAGTGACGGATGCTGCGGCCCGGTGGGCCTGGAGATCGAGCCCTTTCCATCGCAGGCCGGCGCGCACGCGCTGCCCGTCGTGGTGATCGGCGCGGGCCCGGTCGGGCTGGCCGCCGCCGCCCACCTTGCCGAGCGCGGCCTGGACTTCCTGGTACTGGAGGCCGGCCGCCAGGCCGGCGCCTCGGTCGCCCAGTGGGGACACGTGCGCGTCTTCAGCCCCTGGCGGTACGACATCGACGCCGCCGCTCGCCGTCTCCTCGAAGCGGACGGCTGGACGGCCCCCGATTCGGACTGGCTGCCGACCGGCGCCGAGCTGATCGAGGGCTACCTCACCCCGCTCGCCGGCCATCCCGCGATCGCGCCCAGGCTCAGGCTCGGCACGAAGGTCACCGCGATCAGCCGCCTCGGCTACGACCGGGTCCGCACCAACGGGCGGGAGCAGGCGCCGTTCCTCATCCGACTGGACAGCGGGGAGGAACTGCAGGCCTGGGCCGTCATCGACGCCTCCGGCACCTATGCCACCCCCAACGTTCTCGGGGCGAGCGGCCTGCCCGCCCACGGTGAGGACCAGGCGGCGAAGCTCGTCGACCACGCGCTGCCCGACGTGCTGGGCGCCGGCCGCGGCACCTATGAGGGCCGGCACACCCTGGTCGTCGGCGCGGGCCACTCCGCCGCCACCACGCTGCTCGCCCTGGCACAACTGCCGGACACGCCGATCACCTGGGCCATCCGGGCCGGCAGCGCCACCCGGACCTACGGCGGGGGCGCCGCCGACGCACTGCCGGCCCGCGGCGCCCTGGGCACCCGCCTGCACGCCCTGGTCGAGTCGGGACGGATCAACCTGGTCACCGGCTTCTACACCCACCGCATCACCGCCACCGCCAACGGCCTCCAAGTGACAAGCCGCGACCCCTCCGGAGCCGAGCGGTCCATCACCGTCGATCGGATCGTGTCGGCCACCGGCTACCGCCCCGACCACTCCATCGCCGGCGAGCTGCGGCTGGACCTGGACCCGATCCTCGGCTCCACCCGCACCCTCGCACCGCTGATCGACCCCAACCAGCACTCGTGTGGCACCGTGCCCGCCCACGGTGTGGATGAGCTGGCTCACCCCGAGTCCGGCTACTACGCGGTCGGCGTCAAGAGCTACGGCCGCGCCCCCACGTTCTTGATGGCCACCGGCTACGAGCAGGTCCGCTCGGTGGCCGCGGCGCTGGCCGGCGACTGGGAAGCCGCCCGGGACGTGCGGCTGGAGCTGCCCGAAACGGGAGTCTGCTCCGCCAACCTGGCCGAGGCCCAGGAGTCACGCGTCGGACTGGCCACCGGCATCGGCGGCGGCCTGCTCGCGACTCCGTTGCCCCTGGTCACCGTCGACGGCGGCGGCTGCTGCGGTTGAACCGCGTCCAGGGGGAATGACCTCATCATGCCGCAGGGACACCGTCACCTGATCTCATGCCACGGTGAGCCGGTGTGAGCGTCCCTGCCCATGCCGCCGCCTCCGCTACGGCAGGCGGCGGCCGTCCGGGCTCCCGCAGGGGGTGGCGGATCGTCGCCGCGCTGGCCGTCACCCAGACCATCGGATACGGCGTGCTCTACTACGCCTTCTCAAGGTCTGGCCGTGCTGCTGTTGCCTCAGGTGGGTCGCAGCGTGGCGGGAGCGGTCGGGTGCGTGCTGCTGTTCGGGCTGGGCTTCGGCGTCGGCACCATCACCCGGCCGCAGTTGCTCGCCGCCCGGTACGGCACCACCGCCTACGCCACCATCGCCGGACGCATCGCCTTCTTCTCCATCACCGCCAAGGCCACCGCCCCGCTTGGTGCGGTCGCCCTCGCCCAGGCGGCCGGGTACGGCTCGGTGATGGCGGCCGTCGCCGTGGGCTGTTTCACCGCCGCGAGCGCCCTTCTCACCTACCATCGCCACGAGTTGTCCAGCAGTTAGACAGATGTCAAAATAGAGGCATGTCGAATAGAGGGTTGGCGTCGGAAGCCACGGATCGCGCCTTGGCCCGGCAAGGCTGCTGCGCTCCGCTCGAGTCTCTGCCGCTGGATCCCGTGCACGCGGTCGACATGGCCAAGACGTTCAAAGCCTTGGGCGACCCGGTCCGCTTGCGACTCCTGTCGTTGATCGCCGCGCATCCCGATGGAGAAGTGTGCGTGTGCGACCTCACCGATCTGTTCGACGTCGCGGCCCCTACGATCTCCTACCACCTGAAGCTGCTGCGTGAGGCAGGCCTGGTGGATCACGATCGTCGCGGCACTTGGGTGTACTACCGCCCGGTGAGGGAGCGGCTGCACCAGCTCTCCGCGCTTCTAGCGGCCCCTGCCATGACCGAGGCCGCGGTCCGCTAGGCGGTCGGTCCGCTAGGCGGTCGGTCCGGCATTCGCCGGTGCGAGCTCGGCGATGAGCTTCTCTACGCGGGTGCGGATCTCGTCGCGGATCGGGCGGACGGCCTCGATGCCCTGGCCGGCCGGGTCGTCCAGTCGCCAGTCCTCGTACCGCTTGCCGGGGAAGATGGGGCAGGCGTCGCCGCAGCCCATGGTGATGACCACGTCGGAGGCCTGGACGGCATCGGCGGTGAGGACCTTGGGGAGCTCGCCGGTGATGTCGACGCCGACCTCGCGCATCGCCTCCACGGCGACGGGGTTGATCCGGTCCGCGGGGACGGACCCGGCGGAGCGTACCTCGACGCGGTCGCCGGCCAGGTGGGCGAGCCAGCCGGCCGCCATCTGAGAGCGTCCGGCGTTGTGCACGCAGACGAACAGGACGCTGGGCTTGTCACTCATCGGTTGTCACTCCTGTGGGGGGTGAACGGCCGGGACCAGGCGGTCGATCCGGCCGGCGATGTCGTCAAAGGCGCGTTCGAAGGCGTCCTCGGTGCCGGCGCGGACGGGGTCGGGTACCGACCAGTGCAGATGATCGTCTTGCCGGAGCTGCTCATGGGCGTTGTCGCACACCGCGATGACCAGGTCATCGGGCCGCACGACCTCGTCCGTATGGGTGGGACGGGCGTCATCGAGCCTCAGCCCATGGCGGCGCGCGACGGCGACGGCCGTCGGGTGGACCATGGTGGCCGGTCGGGTGCCCGCCGAGGCCGTCGGCACCGAGCTCTTTCGCGCCCACAGCGCGGCGGCCAGCTGGGAGCGCGCCGAATTGTGCGTGCACAGGAAGACGACCCGTGGAGCCTGTCGCGTCGGGGCCGGAAGCAGGTCGTGCAGCGGGCCGGGAACCAGTCGGAGGTAGGTCCGCCTCCGGTCCCCCTCCGAGCGGCACCGCTCCACCACGCCGGCCTCCTGCAGGGTTTTCACGTGGTGGGCGAGCAGGTTGGTGGGCAGCCCGAGCAACCCGCCGAGCTCCCCTGGCGAAGCGTCTCCGAGGATCAGCCGGTCCACGATCGACAGCCGCGCCGGGTCGCCGAGCGCGGCGTGCACGCGAGCCCGCCCACGCAACGAGGAAGACCAGTCAGCATTCATTGCCTCAAAATATATTGAGCTATCCTGATCGCGTCAAAGGCGGGCCACCGGCCAAGCCCGGCACACCGCCACCACCGAGAGAAAAGGCCCTGCGCGTGACCGCCGAATCGACCGCCGCCGCCTCGCGAAGCGGCCTGGTGGGCAAGCTGTCCACCCTGGACCGCTTCCTGCCGGTGTGGATCATCGCCGCCATGGCCGCCGGACTCGGCCTGGGGCGGGCCCTCCCCGGCCTCAACGACGTACTGAGCAAGGTCGAGATCGGCGGGGTCTCCCTGCCCATCGGGCTCGGCCTGCTGGTCATGATGTACCCGGTGCTGGCCAAGGTCCGTTATGACCGCCTGGACACCGTCACCGGGGACCGGCGCCTCATGATCACCTCGCTCGTCCTCAACTGGGTGGCCGGTCCGGCGCTGATGTTCGCGCTGGCCTGGACCTTCCTTCCCGACCTGCCCGAGTATCGCACCGGACTGATCATCGTCGGCCTGGCCCGCTGCATCGCGATGGTGATCATCTGGAACGACCTCGCCTGCGGTGACCGGGAGGCCGCCGCCGTGCTGGTCGCGCTCAACTCGGTGTTCCAGGTCCTCGCCTTCGGCCTGCTCGGCTGGTTCTACCTCGACATCCTGCCTGGATGGCTCGGCCTGCGGACCGACGACCTGCACTTCTCGGTCGCCGACATCGTCATCAACGTGCTGGTCTTCCTAGGCGTCCCACTGCTGGCCGGTTACCTGACCCGTCGCATGGGCGAGAAGGTCAAGGGACGCGCCTGGTACGAGACGGCGTTCCTGCCCAAGATCGGGCCGATCGCGTTGTACGGGCTGCTCTTCACCATCGTCATCCTGTTCGCCCTGCAGGGGAATACGATCACCAACCGGCCCGCGGACGTGGCGCGCATCGCGCTGCCGCTGCTGGCGTACTTCGCCGTGATGTGGGGCGGCTCCTTCGCCATCGGCCGCGGCATCGGCCTGCCCTACGACCGCACCGCCACTTTGGCCTTCACCGCGTCCGGCAACAACTTCGAACTGGCCATCGCGGTCGCCATCGCCACCTTCGGCGTGACCTCCGGCCAGGCCCTCTCCGGCGTCGTCGGCCCGCTCATCGAGGTCCCCGTCCTGGTCGCCCTCGTCTACGTCTCCCTGGCCTGGCGCAAGAAGTTCGCCTAGGTGGACGCGTTCACGCGGGATAGGCGTGCGTCTCGGTGGCCTTGACCGCGGCCCAGATCCGCTGGCCGGGGGTCAGGTCCAGCTCGGCGACGGCGGCGGGGGTGATGTCGGCGGAGGCGGTGATCGGGCCTTCGAGATGGATGCGGACGTTGTCGCCGTGCCGTTCGATGCCTTCGATGCGGGCCTGCCACAGGTTGCGCGGGGTTCCGTCCGGGCGGGTCCGGTACAGCGCGACGGCGGCGGGTGGGAAGGCGACGAACGCGGGACCGTCGAGGTGCTCGGCGACGCTGAGCAGCACGTCCTCGATCTTGACCTGCCGGCCGGTGGCGATGCCGCGATACAGGTTGAGGCCGACCAGGCGGGCGACGTAGTCGGTGCGCGGGCGCTGGGCGACCTGTGCGGGGGTGCCCTGTTGCACGATGGCGCCGTTCTCGATGACCACCAGGTGGTCGGCGAGCACCATGGCCTCCAGCGGGTCGTGGGTGACCAGGACGGTGGCGCCGTCGAAGGCGGCCAGGTGGCGGCGCAGCTGGGCACGGACGTCCAGCCGGGTACGGGCGTCCAGGGCGGCCAATGGCTCATCGAGCAGCAGCAGGCGGGGTTCAATGGCCAGGGCGCGGGCCAGGGCCACACGCTGGGCCTGCCCGCCCGACAGTTGCCGAGGTCTGGCACGCGCGTGCTCGGTGAGGCCGACCCGCTCCAGCCAGGCGGCCGCCGTGCGGCGCGCGTCGGACTTGGACGCGCCGTGGCAGCGCGGGCCGAATGCGACGTTGTCCAGGGCTGACAGGTGCGGGAACAGCAGGTAGTCCTGGAAGACCATGCCGATCGGGCGTCGCTCGGCCGCCAGGGTGTGCAGGGGGGCGCCGTCCAGGGTGATGTGGCCGCCTGACAGGCCGGTGAGTCCGGCCAGGGCGCGCAGGGCGGTGGTCTTGCCGGCGCCGTTGGGACCGAGCAGGGCGACCACCTGGCCAGGTGCGACGGTGAGGTCGATGTCCAGACGGAAGCGCGGGCGGGCGACGACCAGATGGGCGTGCAGGCTCACGGGCTGGTCACCCACTTGTCGCGCAGGCTGGCGAGGATGATGACCGAGACGGCGAGCAGCAGGAGGCTGAGCACGATGGCGGCCTCGGGTTCGGTTTCCAGAGCGAGGTAGACGGCCAGCGGCATGGTCTGAGTCCGGCCGGGGAAGTTGCCGGCGAAGGTAATGGTCGCGCCGAACTCGCCCAGTGCGCGTGCCCAGCAAAGGACGGCTCCGGCCACGACGCCCGGGGCGACGAGGGGCAGGGTGACGCGGCGGAAGATGGTCCAGCGGGAGGCGCCGAGCGTGGCGGCCGCCTCCTCCAGCCGCAGGTCGGCGGCGCGCAGCGCACCCTCGACGCTGATGACCAGGAACGGCATCGCGACGAACGCCTCGGCGAGCACGACGCCGGCGGTGGTGAAGGGCAAGGTGACACCGAACGTGGCGTCCAGCCACTGTCCGACCAGGCCGCGCCGCCCCAGCACGAGGAGCAGCGCGACACCGCCGACCACCGGAGGCAGCACCAGTGGGACGGTGACCAGCGCGCGCACCGCACGCCGCCCGGGGAAGGCGACCCGCGCCAGCAGCCAGGCGAGTGGCACGCCGAGCAGCAGGCAGACCAGCGTGGCGATGGTCGCGGTGACGAGTGACAGGCGCAGCGCCTCCAGCACCTGGGGCTCGGCCAGCCGCTCCGGAAGCGTCGGCCAGGGGGCCTTGATCAGCAGGCCGGCCAGCGGCAGCAGCAGGAAGGCCATGCCGAGGACGGCGGGCAGGACCAGCACCCATGGGGTACGTCCCGCCAGGGCACCCACCGGGCCGGGGCCGCGCCGCGCGCCGCCCCGGCCCGTCGATGTCGTGGTCGGTGTCATGTCGGTCAGGGGGCTTGGAAGCCGGCCTTGGTCAGCACGTCCTTGCCCTGGGGGGACAGGACCAGTTCGACGAACTGCTCGGCCAGCTCCGCCGCCGGCGCCTTGGACAGGGCGGCGATCGGGTAGTCGTTGATCGCCTTGTCGGCCTCGGGGAAGGCGATGCCCTTCACCTTGTCGCCGGCCGCGAGCACGTCGGTGGTGTACACCAGAGCCGCGTCGACCTCGCCGAGCTCGACCTTGGTGAGGGTGGCCTTGACGTCCTGCTCGTAGGTGACCGGGGTGACCTTCAGCCCGGCCGCGTCCAGGGCCTTGACCGCCGCGGCGCCGCAGGGCACCTGGGCGGCGCACAGGGCGACCTTGATCTTGGGGTCGGTCAGGTCCTTGAGCTCGTCCACCTTGGCCGGGTTGCCGGCGGGGACGGCGATCTGGAGCTTGTTGCGGACGAACGTCGTCGGGGTACCGGCCAGCGAGGCGTCGGTGACGGTCTTCATCGTGGCGGGGCTGGCGGCGGCGAACACATCCGCTGGGGCGCCCTGGGTGATCTGCTGGGCCAGGGTGGCGCTGGAGCCGAAGTTGAACTTCACCGACGTCCCCGGGTGGGCGGCCTCGAAGGTCTTGCCCAGCTCGGTGAAGGTCCCGGTCAGCGAGGCGGCGGCGAACACCGTCAGGGTCGTGGGCCCGGCGCCCGAGGAGCCCGGAGAAGAAGCGGTCGAGCCGGCCTGGTCGCTGGAACCGCAACCGGACAGGCCGGCGGCCAGCGTCAGCGCGAGGGGGACCGCGAGGGCCCACCGGGAGACACGCCTGGACAACGAGGGCTCCTTACTGACTCGCCATGCGAGCGTGGTCGGGGATCTCCACGACGACGTTGGTGGACTTGATCACGGCGACCGCCACCACCCCCACCGCCAGGCCCAGCTCATCGGCGGCCTGGCGGCTCATCAGCGAGACCACTCGGAAGGGGCCGGCGGCGATCTCCACCTGGGCCATCACCGCGTCCTTGATCACCTCGGTCACGATCCCGCGGAAGCGGTTACGGGCCGAGGAATGGCCCGAGCCGTCCTCGGCCTCGGTCTGGGAGCGCGCGAACGCCGCCAGATCGGTGCCGTTCACCATGCGGTGGCCGTGCTCGTCTCGGTCGGCAGCCAGCCGGCCCGCGTCGACCCACCGCCGGACGGTGTCCGGGCTGACCCCGAGCAACGCGGCAGCCTCACTGATCCGAAAAGTCGTCACAACAACACCATACCTTCGCATATTCCGGCCTCAATAGCCGTAGCTCATCGCAACAGCAACGTGATCAACGAGGATTCCATCGCACTTGCGTCTCAGTAGGTGGCGGCTGCCGGTCTCGTCAGGGCCGACCACGGCTACCGGCGAGTGCCGATGGCGAGAAAGCGGTGTGCCGGGTCGTCGTAGGTGGTCAACTTCCACCCGGTGCGGCGCATCGATCGGCGGAGGGGTTCTTTCGCGAGCGGCTCGTCAGGGCGCAGCGTGCGGCCGTGGCGGGCGGCGAGGGCGATGCGCCCGGAGGGGTGGAAGAGCACGAGCAGGCCGCCGGGGCGGGTGACCCGGGCCAGTTCGCGCAGGCCTTGTTCGGTGTCGGGAAGATGCATGAGGAGCCCGGCGGCGAACACCGCGTCGACGGACGCGTGGGTGAGGGGCAGACGGCCGGCGTCGGCGAGGACGAGGGCGGCGTGCTCGGCGCGGCCTTTGACGCGGGCTTGTTCGAGCATCTCGGGAGTCAGGTCCAGCGCGATGACGGCACCCTGAGGACCGACGGCCTGGCGCAGAGCGGGCAGGGCACGGCCGTTGCCGCAGCCGACGTCGAGGACGACGCCATCTCGCGGAATTCCTGAATCGGTGATGGCGGCGGTGTACGCGGGGAGGTCGTCGCCGAATCTCGTGTCCCAGCTCGCGGCGCGGGTGGCGAAGAAGGCCCGGTTTTCGGTGATGTACCACCGGGACGGGTCGGCCAGCCGCGCCGCCACATGGCGGATCACCGGCCAGTTCGGATCGTGCAGGTCGACGACGATGTCCGCGTCGGGCTCGGCGTTCCCCCGGGATCCGTGGCCGCCGGGTGAGGCGCGCAGCCAGATCACCACGTCCCAACCGCTCTGCGGCGGGTGGGCGCGCCAGTGGGGGCCGTGGGCGAGCGCGACCGTTTCCGCGGTGCGGCCGGCGTACCAGGCGTCCTCGCCGGCGGACGGGTCGGTCTCGGATAGACGGGCGCAGGGGCGCCCGGCGGCATGGAGGGTGGCGGCAAGGCGCTCAGTGAAGTCCAGGCTCTGCTGGTCGACGCCATCCACCACGACGCACGCCGGTCCGGCCGGGAGCATCTCGGTGATGTTGCGCAACACCTCCTCCCAGCGGCGGACCTGAGCGCCGGTCATCGTCCGCCCCGCCGTCGCCGCATCGTCCGCCATACGCTCATCATGCAGATTCTGGGCTGCGATGGCCAGAAGAGCGGGAGATGCAAGGCTTAGATGCGCTTTCAAGCCGATATTACGGTGGCGGTGCGACACCTCGCCTGTCACTTCTGTCACCCCGGACAAGTTGTCAATGGCGACAAGTCGCCCGGGGGCCGGTGGAGTTATCCACAGTATCCACAGAGTCGTACACAGGTTCGAATGATCTCCACAGGTGTCGGCGGCGCCGCATCCATCACTGCGCCGACCGAGGTCATCCCGGGCCGGCACGGTGGCGCTGACGGGCCCGCCGCTACGCGCGGGATGTTCTTTCTAGGCGTCGACCGGACTGCGGGAGTCCTTCGCCCCGTTGCGGGATGAATCGCGCGCGGGCACTGTCACATCGGATTTCGCGGCGTCGCGCACGTCGGATTTCGCGGCGTCGCGCACGTCGGTTTTCGCGGCGTCGCGGCCGGGGGCGCTTTCCGCCTGACCATTCGGAGCGGCGGCCAGGAGGTGCCCGCCGTGCTCGTCGTGATAGTCGGCGTCAGGGTCGTCGAACCACACTCCGCCGTCGGCCAGATACCGGAAACAGACGGCCTCGCCCGCCCCGACGATGGCCGTCACCTGGTAAACGCCGTCTTCAGCCCGCATCGGATGGGCGTAGGGATCCCACCCGTTGAAATCTCCGACCACCGACAGTTGCCCGGGCGAGTCGGCCACCGGCACGGTGAAGGTGAGTTCGACCAGTCCGCTCTTGGTGGGCTTACCTCGATTGATCATGACGGTCTCCTGGCGTTCGGACCAACGGGCGATTGAGGAGCGACGGTTGTGGACACGCGGCTCACGCCCTGGTGAAGATGGTGATTGATGTGAACGGCGCCCCGAGAAGACAGCCGTGTCCCAGATCTACCCGGCGAAGGATGGGAGAACCTCTGCATTCACCAAAGCCACAACCGTCACGGCGTGATCAGCGATTCGAGTCGCATGGTGAAAGCCACCGGTCTGTCCGTGCCACATGACGGCCATCGCGACCAGGGCGCCGAGGTCAGGGGCCGCTCGCCGTGTGCGCGTCTTTCGCCGGCCGGGCGAGCGTCACATCCACGGCGCCCGGGCTTGACGGTGGCGATCAGGTCAGCGGTAGCGTGGCCCCGATCGCAGGTGATCACACGGGAGGTCTGTTGACAACGCCGGAGTCTGAAGAAGTCGTGGACAGCCCCACGGGCTGGGTGGCCAAGCACATCCAGAAGTACGTGGAGTCCGATGGCCAGGACGGCCACAAGTTCAACGGGTACGACTCGCTGCTGCTCACTACGCGCGGCAGGAAGTCCGGAAAGCTGCGCCGTACGGCGTTGATCTATGGCCGGGACGGCGACGACCACGTGGTCGTGGGGTCGAACGGTGGCGCCGACCACCACCCCGCCTGGTACCTCAACCTGCTCGAGCACCCCGAGGTGGACGTCCAGGTCGGCGCGGACAAGTTCGCCGCGCAGGCCCGTGTCGCCACCGACGAGGAGAAGCCGCGGCTGTGGGAGCTGATGGTGTCGGTCTTCCCCACCTACGCCGGATACCAGAAGAAGACCAGCAGGACGATCCCGGTGGTCATCCTCCAGCGGGAGAAATGACCGGCGCGAGGTCCACGTAGCGGGTTCCCCCGGCGGTGATCTGCGGCGCCATCAGCGGGAGCACCGTCGCGGCGGTGGCGGCGGCAAGGGCGATGGCGGAGCGGCGTCCCGGGCGGAGGCAGCGCAGGACGGCCCGTCGCGTGGATGAGGGAAGCATCGGCGGTGTCCCTCAGACCTGCCGCACGACGTGCAGCAGGTACTCCTTGCGGTTGAGCGGGTTGTGGTCGGTCCGCCGCCGGTCGGGGATCGTGCCGGAGACCGGCTGGTAGTGGTCGAAGGCGGATTCCAGCACCCCCTCACCGCGGGTCGGCCCAGGAAGCTGTTGCTGCAGCTCGTGCACCCGGGCCGCCGGGATCTCGCCCTCCAGCAGGCACGACGGACCTCGCATCTCCGTTGTGCGCGGGACGGCGCGCAGCCGTGCCAGTGCGGGCAGGACCGCTCCGAGCGTGTCCGCCGGGATCTCCAGGCGGAAACGGTGCATCGGCTCGTACACCCTGGTGCCGGCCCGCGCGAGCGCGCTCATCAGGACCAGCGGGGTCAGGTTGCGGAAGTCTCCGGCCGTGCTGGACATGCTCTTGTCGAAGACGGCGTGGGAGTGGCTCTGCCGCGGCCAGTATCCGGAATGGGTCAGGGTGACCGTGCAGTCGGTGACCTGCCAGCCGTGGATGCCCTGGCGAAGGGTCTCCCTGACGGTCTCCTCGACCGCCTTGATGAACGTGAACGGCATCGACCCGAGCTCGACCTCCAGCCGGAACTCCACGCCGGTGTCCAGCGGAGCGGGGTCGACGCGCAGCCCGACGGTCGCGAGGAACGGATTCGGCTCCTTGTCGTTGATCTCGAACGCCGCACCCGTGCCGACGGGCCGTTCGACGCAGATGGTCGTCGTCTCCCGGAAGGTGACGTCGATGCCGTAGTCGTCCGCCAGCGTCGCCTGGATGACCTCCTTCTGCACCTCGCCGTAGAGCGAGACGGAGACCTCCTGCCGGATGTCGTCCTGCCGCAGGTCGATCAGGGGGTCCTGCTCGGCGAGCTGGGTGAGCGCGGCGTGCAGGGCGCCTCTGTCGGCAGGGCGGCAGGGGACGACGACGGTTTCCAGGGTCGGCGGGGCGAAGTGGCGGTGCTCGGAGGCCTCTTTCCTCCGGCGGCCGATGTGGTCGCCGATGCGAACGTCGCCGAGCCCCCAGACCTTGCCGATCTGGCCGGCGGCGACCGACGGGCGCTGGACGGCCGAGCCGCGGTCGAAGACGCCGATCGCGGTGATCTTGCCCTCGCCGTCCCCGCCGAACGGCAGCCGATCGCGGACGCGCACCGTTCCCGAGAACATGCGCACGTAGGCGATCTTCTCCCCGGACGGCCCGCGTTCGATCTTGAACACGGTGCCGGAGACCGGGCCGTCCGCGTCGTCGGCGGCCACCGGCAGCAGCTTCCTGATGCCGGTGGTCAACGCCGCCACGCCGGCGCCGGTGATGGCCGAGCCGAAGTACACCGGGTGCACCAGCGCCTGCCGGGTCTGCGCCGCGAACTCGCGGCGGAGCCGGCGGTAGGAGAGCGTCGTCCGGTCGTCGATGTACGCGGCCAGGAAGGCGTCGTCGTGGTCGGCGAGCAGTTCGGCCAGCCTGGCCGTGAAGGCGGCGTCACCCGGCCCGTACGGGGTGAAACCGGCGTCGCGCGTGCCGAGACCCTGCGCCGACCCCATCGGGATGACGGCCGGTGTCAGCTTCTCGGCGATGCTCCGCAGGACGTGCTCGTACCGGGCGCCACCACGGTCGATCTTGTTCACGAAGACGAGGGTGGGAATGCTCAGCCGCTGCAGCGTCCGCATCAGCACGCGGGTCTGCGCCTGCACCCCCTCGACGGCGGAGATGACCAGGACGGCGCCGTCGAGCACGCTCAGCACCCGCTCCACCTCGGCGATGAAGTCGGGGTGGCCGGGCGTGTCGATGAGGTTCACCGTGACGTCGTCGATGGCGAACGACACGACGGCGGACTTGATGGTGATGCCGCGCCGGCGCTCCAGCGCCAGCGAGTCGGTCTGGGTGCTGCCGTCATCGACGCTGCCGATCTCGTCGATGACACCGGCGGCGAAGAGCAGCCGCTCGGTCAGGCTCGTCTTACCGGCGTCTACATGCGCCAGGATCCCCAAGTTCAGCGTTCGCACGAAGCGCCATGTCCTTCAGATAGGTGGTCATTTCCATCTGGATGAACATGAACGCTGCTCGCACTTCCGCCTCCTCGTCCGACCTGCCGTTGCCGGGAGTACAACAGACGGCCGCCGCGGAGGACAACCGATTTTGTGGCGCGGCCGTCACCGGCGCGAACACGACGCCCAGCCCGACCGGCGGCAGCGGCCACACGGGGTCGATGACGAGGATCCGGGTCCGCCCGCGCGACGCGTTCGACACGGCGCCGGACTTTCTTCCGGACTTTCTTCCGGGCATAGGATCTGCGGGGAGGATGCGGCCATGGAAAAGACGGAGTGGGACCAGCGCTACAAGACGAGCGAGTTGATCTGGACCGCCCAGCCCAACCGTTTCGTGGTCGAGCACCTCGCGGAGCTGACGCCCGGCCGGGCGCTCGACCTGGGTACCGGTGAGGGGCGCAACGCCGTGTGGCTCGCCGAGCGCGGCTGGCGGACGACCGGCGTCGACTTCTCCACCACCGGGCTGGAGAAGGCCGGGCGGCTGGCCGGCGAGCGCGGCGTGGCCGTGGAGTGGGTGACGGCGGACCTCCGGGAGTACAGCCCCGAACCAGGCGCCCACGACCTGGTGCTCATCGCCTACATGCACCTGCCGCCCGACGATCTCGCCAAGATGCTGCGGCGGGCCGTAACAGCGGTGGCGCCGGGCGGCCGGCTGATGATCGTCGGGCATGACGTCACCAACCTCGACGAGGGCGTCGGCGGCCCGCGCGACCCGCGCGTCCTCTACACGCCGGAGTCCATCGCCGGGTGCCTCGAGCCGCTGACCATCTCGCGGGCCGGCCGCGTGCGCCGTCCGGTCGCCACCGACGCCGGCACGCGCGAGGCCATCGACACCCTCGTGATCGCCTCGCGCGACACACCGCTTCCCTGAAGCGCCGCCCGGATCAGGCACGGCGGCTCCCACACGATGGCCGGTGCGGCGTCGACCGTGGTCTCCAGCTCGACGATGACGGGTGCGTCGCGGGCGATGTCGATGTCCATGCGATCTCCCTGCTTGGTTAGTCATCGTAGCTATGGTTATAGACAATAACCGTAGCTAGGATATGTCGACCTTGCAGAGAGGATGATTCGCATGGCCACCCGCGACGGCACACCCCGCCAGCGCTACCGGGAGCAGGTGCGTGCCGAGATCAAGGAGGCCGCGCTGGCCCAGATCGGGGTCGGCGGAGCGGGCGCGCTCAGCCTCAACGCCGTCGCCAAGCAGCTGGGCGTCACCGGCCCGGCCCTGTACAAGTACTTCCGCAGCCGCGACGACCTGCTGACCGAGCTGATCAGCGACGGCTACGACGCCGCCGCCGCCGCGGTGCGGGCGGCGGCCGAACGTACGGCAGGACGCCCGCCGCGCGAGCGGCTGCACGCCCTGGCCGCCACGTACCGCGAGTGGGCGGTGGCCGCACCGCACCTGTACCAACTGCTCGCCGGCACGCCGTCGCCCGGCTACGAGGCGCCGCCGGAGACCGTCGACCGGGCGAGGGCCGTGCTCGGTCCCTTCCTGCCCGTGGTCGCGCAGGGGCGCCTCGGCCCCGCCGCCGATCGGCTCGCCGCGCAGATGCGGCAGTGGGCCGACGACACCCCGGCGGTCGCCGAGTGGGTACGCGCCTACGCCCCCGGATGCGACGCCGCCACGGCCCTCGCTGGCACGGTCGCCCTCTGGGCCCGGCTGCACGGCGTCGTCGACCTGGAGGTCCAGGGTCAGTTCACCGGCATGGGCCACCAGCCGGCCACGTTGCTGGAGGCCGAGATGGAGTCGTTCGCCGACACTTGGGGCCTGTCCTGACCGACCGGCGGCACATGGCGGAAAGGGCGGCGGCCGGGGGCCGCCGCCCTTCAGTTAGAGTCCCTAACTGAAGTAGATCCCTATTAGGGAGTCGTCAAGCCGCCGGCCTCACCGCTCCTCCAACCCCGGAATCAAGGACTTGCGGCTCTCCCCGCCGAGCGGGTTTCGCCGCTCCCTGTGGCTGGACGCCTCCCGCGTCAAGGTCACGGTGAACCGGGGCGTCGTCACGCTGGCCGGGCAGATGGACCGGCGCAGCAACGCGCACATCGCCGCCCGGTCGGTCCTTCGGGTCAACGGCGTGGTAGAGGTGATCGACGAACTGAAGTGGGACGAGGACGACACTCCTTCCTGGGAAGACCGGTAGACGGAGATCGGCCGATTCCGCACGACGAAGGAGGATCATGTTCGGGCTTGTCACCGTCGCGGTCGACGGCTCGGCCTCCGCGCTCGCGGCGGTCGACTGGGCGGTCGACGACGCCGCGCGTGAGGGATCCGCGCTGCGCATCGTGCACGTTCGCGAACCGTGGGCCAACGAGTACCCGTTCCACCGCGTGGAGGGGTTCAACGAGTCCCTGACCGACTACTGCGAGGGCGTGCTGGCGAAGGCCGCCGAACAGGCCCGGGAGCGGCGGCCCGGCGTGACCGTCAGCACCGAGCTGAGCACCGGCGCGGTCGTGGAACGGCTCCGGCACGAGTCGGAGCACTCCGACACGGTGGTGCTCGGCAGCCGGGGCATGGGCGGCTTCGCCGGTCTGGTCGTCGGATCGGTCGGCACGGGGCTCGCCGGGCACGCGGCCGGACCCGTCGTGATCGTGCGCGGCGCGCGCGAGGAGCGGTTCGGCGAGATCGCCGTGGGCGTCGACGGGTCACCGCACTCGGAGGCCGCGCTGCGGTACGCCTTCGACCAGGCCAGGCTCCGAGGGGCACGCGTACACGCGGTGTACGCGTGGTCGATGCCGATGTTCTCCCCGTTCGTCGCCGGCTACGCCGATGTGACGCGCGACATCTTCGAGGCCGGGGCGCAGAGGATCAAGCAGTGGCTCGCGCCCTGGCGGGACGAGTACCCCGACGTGCCGCTGGTGGAGTCGGCCATCTGCGGGCATCCCACCCCGGCTCTGGTGGAGGCCTCCGAGAAGGCCGACCTCGTCGTGGTCGGGTCCCGTGGGCTCGGCGGGTTCGGCGGGGCGCTGCTGGGCTCGGTCAGCCACGGCGTCCTGCACGGCGCCCACTGCCCCGTCGCCGTCGTCCGCCCCCGCGAGCAGAAAGCCTGAGCGGCCTCAGCCTTCGATGCCCGTCGCCTGGTGCGGGACCCCGACCGGCTTGGACTCCGGTGAGCCGCGCTGGCGCAGGTAGATGGACAGCACGACCATGGACAGCACCGCGAGCAGCTCCGACTGCCAGTTCTGCAGCGTGCGGTTCCAGAAGTCCGCCGAGCCGACGTAGCCCAGCCAGGTCACCGGGTCCTGCAGCTGAGCCAGTTGCTCGGAGTTGTAGTTCGCCGTACCGGCGACCGACTGGGCGAGCCACGACAGGACGAAGATCGTGCCCATCACCAGGCCGAGCGAGTTGGCGAACAGCGTCCGCCGCAGGCCGGTCGCCTTGGCCCACGCCGGGCTGTCCGGCTCGGCATGCGGGCCGACCTTCTGCTCCTCGTCGCTCTCGCGCCCCTGCTCGCCCGGCTTCTTGGACTCCGGAGAGCCACGTTGCACGAGCCAGACCGTGATCATGATGTACAGCAGGAACTGCAGGTACTCCGACTGCCAGTTCTCCGCGACGTTGACCGCGAAGTCCGAGGAGGTCACGTAGGAGACCCACGAGATGGGCGCGCCGCCCTCCGTCAGCTGGCGGGCGTTGTAGTCGGCGTTGCCGGCGATGGACTGGCCGCCCAGTGCCAGCAGGAACGCCACGAGGAAGAACAGGCTGAGCCCGTTGTCGCGCAGGAAGCGTCTCATCGCGTCGACCTCATCTGCGCAGCACCCCGATGGTCATGAAGTAGGCCAGCCCGATCACGATGATCACGATCGTGGCCACGAACAACACCCGCATCCCCTCAACTCCCCACCTCGCACCGGTACGGCTGCTCGCCACGCGGCGTGCACCCGGCCGCTCTGACCAGCCATCCGCGGGAGAACCGGTGCAGGAAGACGGTGTCGCCCGAGAGCCGCACCTGTGCCTCGTCCCCCCACACCTGCGTCGGCGCCGCCTGCGGCCGGGGCCGGTCCGCGGCGGGAAGCCGCGCCCGCAGGACGGCCTCGGCACAGCTCTCGCCACCCAAAGGCAGGTCCTCCGCCGCCCGCGGAGTGAGCAGGCCGCACGCCGCCTCGCCCTGCCCCGCGTGCACCGCGCTGTAGAAGCGCTCCGCCGCCCGCTGGGCCGTCGGCGCCTCGCCGGAGGCACATCCCGTCAGGCTCGCCAGCGCCACTATCGTGACCACCGCCACCGGCGGCGCGACCGCTCCCCATCGCATGTCCCCTCCGCTACCCCGGACGCCACCGATATCACCTGCGCAACCTGAGCCAATTCTCGCCTGGCCCGCCCCGCCGGTCCCGGCACGCACGTCGAACCACGAGCGAACCGGGCAGCGTGCGCGGACGGCGGGGCCGGAGGGCGTCCCCCCTGCCCTGGAAGACCCCGGTCAGTCGCATGGTCGACGCACTGCGTGAGCGGGTCGTGGCCCAGTCGGCTCCTCTTCCGCCCTGCGCTACGCCGTCAGGCGCGCACGGTCCAGCGGGGACCGTCCGGGGTGTCCTCGACCACGATGCCCCCTTCGGTCAGCGCGTCGCGCACGGCGTCCGCGGTGTCGTACGCGCCCGAGGCGCGCAGCCGCCCTCGTAGCGCGAGCAGGGGGCCGACCAGCGGGGCCAGCCGGTCCTCGGCGGAGCGGAGGTCGGCCATGCCACCGAGCCGGGCGACCAGGTGGCGCAGCACCGCCCGGGCCTGCTCCACGCCGCCCTCGTCCTCCTCGGTGTCCGCGGCCCAGCGGCCGATCTCGGCCTCCAGTTCGAGCACGGCCACGGCCAGAGCGGCGCTGTCGCCGCATCCGGCGGCGGAGTCGAACCGCGACTGGCACGCATGCACGGACTCGACCAGCGTCGGGCCGGAGGAGTCCCGCACGGCCACGGGCGTCAGCGGTTCGGCTGGGACGAACCCCGTGACGCCCTTCGCCAGCTCACGCAGTTCGGCCAGGCTCAGCACGGCCCCGGAGGGGAACACCGTGTGCGCCCCTTGGCGGCGTACCGTCAGCGCGCCACGCCCGCTGGTCGTGACGGTCTCGGCCACCAGGTCGATGACGACGGCCGTGTGCTCGTCGATGCCGAGCACGGCGACCTCCTCGGGAAGCTCCCGCTCCATCCGCGCCAGCCGCCGCTCGCCCAGATAGCAATAGCGGGTGTCGTGCGTGCCACCTTCGGTGTTGTCGTAATGGGGGATGACCGCGACGTCCAGGCCCAGCACCGACAGCAGGTCGATGCCGTCACGCCAGTGCGGTTCGGCGCCCACCTTGTAGATCTCGTAGACCGGCACCGCCACGACCCCCGCCGTGCACGCGGCCGCCGAGGCCAGCACCGTGGCACCGCTGCGGGCGTGCACCCTGGCCCGTAGCGCGGCGCCGACCTCGGTCGCCCGCCAGTGGTCCAGCGCGTAGGTGGGGCTGCCCGGTCCGGAGAACACCCAGTCGGCCTGGACCAGGGCGCCGGCGCCCGAGGCGACCTCCACGCCCAGGCCGACGCTTCCGGCGAAGTAGCGCTTGGCACGGGTGGAGATGTCGGCCGCGTTCTCCTGGAACGCGTACGGCGTGTCGAGCAGCAGCGCCCGTGGACCGCGGCCCAGCCGCCGGACGACTGAGCGGTGGACCTCCACCATGGTCGGGCTGGTCTCCCCCGACCCCATGAGCACCAGTACTCCCGGCCTGTCCGGCATCGCACTCGCCTCCTCATGTGGCACGAGTCAAGCCACGCATACAAGCGGCGCTTACGGCAATAGCAGAGATGCGATGCGTGGTGACCGCTCCTGCATACTCGTTGCAATAGGCGAATTGGCGAGCAGCCCCGGGTGGGCCGAGGACGGGATGGAAGCGCATGTTGACAGATCAGATCGTCACCACCACGACGGTATCGGTCGAGACCTTGGCATTGCGGGCGAACTCCTCCGGTGGCTGGGCGTATCGCCGTCTGGTCACCACGCCCCTGCCCGGGGAGAATCCCGACCAGGCCGCCCGCCGCGTGTCCGGGGTGGCCGCCGAGCAGTCGAGCGTGACCGTCCACTCCACGAGCTGGCGGTACGACCCGAGCGGCCAGGTCGTGCTGACGTATGCCGTCTGCCCTGACCCCTGGCTGGAGCTGCCCGCCGCCGAGTTGACCTACATGCGTGTGGCCAGGGGCGGTGCGCCGGCCACGCCGACCCCGGACGACTTGACCGTGGCGAACGTGGTCGCCCACGCCATCCGCCACCTGGCCTTCCTCAAGGTCACCGATCCGGTCGTGCGCGCCACGCTGGAGCGGGTGCCCGAGATCGCCGCGGGGCTGGACCGCCTGTGCCCGATCTCCAGCCTGGGAGTGACCGTGCCCGCGAGCATCTTCCTCTGATCCTCGGTCCGGCCGTCCAGCCGGCCTGAGGTTGAAAGTTTCAACTCGTTCGCCCTCGCCTCACGGCCGAGGCGGGGCCGCGTCACCGCGCCGCGGTCGCGTCTTGCGACGTCGCGGGGGCCGGCCGGGCTCGGGTGCCGCGGGCCGCCCGGAGGGCGAGGACGGCGCCCGGAGATCCATCGGCGACACGTGCTGTACATCTCCGTGAAGCGCACCCAATATGGGAGCGCTCCCACCAACCGACGAGACCCCCCGGGCGGCGGCCCGGCCGCCTGACGGCGCGAACCCCTTTCTCGAACCATCCCCGCGTGCGGGCGCCGGGGGGCGCCCGCACCGCTTCCGGCCTCTTCGCGCGTAGGCCGATCTGTGCCGTATGACTTAACCGGTTAATAACCTCCCAAGAAAGGTGACCCATGAGAAAGCGACTCCGGATGGCGGAGGCGGCGATCCTCTCTCTGCTCGCCCTCCTCCTCTCGATGCTCGTCGCCGTGCAGCCCGCGAGCGCCGCGGTGGGGCTGCACATAAGCGGCAGGAACCTCGTCGAGGCCAACGGCAGCAACTTCATCATGCGTGGTGTGAGCCACGCGCACACCTGGTACGCCGGCCAGACCTCTTCCTCGCTGGCGGGCATCAAGTCCCTCGGCGCCAACGCGGTGCGCATCGTGCTGAGCGGCGGGCGCTGGACGGCGAACGGCGCGAGCGACGTGGCGAGCGTCATCTCGCAGTGCAAGGCGAACCGGTTGATCTGCATCCTTGAGGACCACGACACGACCGGCTACGGCGAACAGGACGGCGCCGTCACGCTGGACGCCGCGGTCAACTACTGGATCAGCGTCAAGAGCGCCCTGGTGGGCCAGGAGGACTACGTCGTCCTCAACATCGGCAACGAGCCGTACGGCAACAACAACGTCAGCGGCTGGACCCAGGCGACCTCCAACGCGATCAGCCGGCTGCGCGGCAACGGCTTCCAGCACCTGATCATGGTCGACGCGCCCAACTGGGGACAGGATTGGGCGTTCACCATGCGCGACAACGCCGCCAGCGTCGCCAACGCCGACACCCAGCGCAACACCGTGTTCTCCATCCACATGTACGGCGTCTTCGACACGGCGGCCGAGATCAACAGCTACTTCAACGCCTTCCAGACCGCGGGGCTGCCGCTGGTGGTCGGCGAGTTCGGCAACATGCACTCCGACGGCGACCCCGACGAGGACACGATCATGTCGCAGGCGCAGTCGCGCGGCATCGGCTACCTCGGCTGGTCGTGGAGCGGCAACAGCGGCGGCGTCGAGTACCTCGACATGGTCACCAACTTCAACGCCGGCAGCCTCACGTCCTGGGGCACACGGATCTTCAACGGCGCCAACGGCATCAAGCAGACGGCCAAGGAAGCGACGATCTTCGGCGGCGGCGGCAACCCCACCGACACGACGCCTCCGGCCACTCCGGGCACCCCGACGGCGTCCAGCATCACCTCGTCGGGCGCCACCCTGTCGTGGAGCGCCTCGACCGACTCCGGCGGATCCGGCCTGACCGGGTACAACGTCTACCGCGAGCAGGGCAGCACCGACCCGCAACTCGGCCAGTCGACCACCAACTCCATCACCCTCACCGGGCTGAGCGCGAGCACGCAGTACCAGGTGTACGTGCGCGCCCGTGACGGCGCGGGCAACCTCTCCGGCAACTCCAGCCTGGTCACCTTCACCACCACGGCCGGCGGCGGAGGCGGCACCGGCGGGTGCGGCGTCACGGCGACCACGCAGGGGCAGTGGAGCGGCGGTTATGTGATCCAGCCGGTGACGGTGACCAACACCGGTAGCTCGGCCATCAGTGGCTGGACGGTGACCTTCACCCTGCCCTCGGGTCACACCATCTCCGGGTCGTGGAATGCGACCTTCTCCACCAGCGGGCAGACGGTGACCGCGAAGAACGCGAGCTACAACGGGGCACTGGCGCCGAACGCCGGCACCACGTTCGGCTTCCAGGGCACCCGCGCCGGCGGCAACACCGCGGTGCCCTCGGGCTACACCTGCACCGCTACCTGAGTGACCGGCCGGCTCCGGGCCCGGGGATCACGGGCCCGGAGTACAGGACATCCGATCACGCGGGGGTACGGCCGGGGGCCGTACCCCCGCTCTCGTTGCCCGAAAGGGCATATGACGTCTTTGCCGTGTCTTGTCGGTAGATGTCCGTGTCGTGCATACCGATGGGGAAGGTGTTCATTGCCTGACACTCCGTCCGGGCACGCCAGACCGAGATCACAGGGGGATCCATGGCAACAGCCGCTGACCTGTCCAAATTGCTCGACAGGGAATACGAGAACAAGAGCCTCACGGAACTCGTCAAGGCCCCCGTGTCCGCCCTGGCCGGCATCAGCGAAGGCGACGCCAAGCTGCTCAAGGAAGCCTTCAAGATCAACACTGTCGGCGACCTGGGCCGCAACAAGTACTTCCGCACGGCCACCGCGCTCGTCGACCTGGCCGACAGCACCAAGTGAGCCGAGCCATCACCAGGGCGAGAACACGAGGGGAACCGCAATGGCGAAAAGCAAGGGCAAGAACCGGACGCTTCCGGAACTGATGGACGAGAGCGATGTGGTCGGACTGCTGCTCCGCCAGCACGCCGCCATCAGGGACCTGTTCGACGAAGTGGAGCAGGCCACCGGCGGGGCGCGGGCGGAGGCGTTCGAGAGGCTCGTGCGGCTGCTGGCCATCCACGAGACCGCCGAGGAGGAGGTCGTCCACCCCTACGCCAGGCGCGCCCTCGAAGGCGGGGACGCCATCGTCGACGAGCGGCTTCGCGAGGAGAACGAGGCCAAGGAGCTGCTCTCGCTCATGGAGGAGCGGGGCACCGACGACGCGTCGTTCCCCTCCCATCTGCAGAAGCTCCGCATAGCCGTCGAGGAGCACGCCCGCGCCGAGGAACGCTACGAGTTCGCCCAGCTCGTGAGGGAGACCAGCGAGGCGGAGCGGCGCACCATGGCGCTCGGTGTCAAGGCGGCCGAGGCGCTGGCCCCCACGCATCCGCACCCCGGTGTGGAGTCGGCGACGAAGAACGTGCTGGTCGGGACGCCGACCGCGATGATGGATCGCGTCCGTGACGTCGTCCGCCAGGCGATGGGCAAGAACAAGGGCTGAGCACGCTCGCCCGCCACATATACGGCGTCGGGGGGGGGGGGCCCCCCGGGGGGGGGCCCCCCCCCCCACCGGGGGCGGGGGGGGCGGCCCCCCGGGGGGGGGCGCCCCCCCCCCGACCGGCGGTGGTCGAGTCGCGATGGCCCGGATGCGCTGACGATGACGGCATCTTCCGGTGGACACCGCGATGGCGCGCCGCCTGTCTATTCGCCGGAGGCGCTATTTGCCGGAGGCGCGCCGCATGCTCGGCACCGGGTGCGGACCGTCGGTCTCCATCCGGTAGTCCTGGCCGAACTTCGCCATGGTCTCCTCCAGCACCTGGTCGCTGGGCGGCGTCTCACCGCCGTGCAGCCGCTCCTGGAAGCGCTGGAACCGCTCGTGCGCCTCGCGCACGTACCCCGTCCCCAGCGTCGTGAGGTCGAGCTGCGTGGCGATGAGCTCGCGGATGTAGCTCTTGTTGGGCTCGAAGGTCACCGGCGCCGGGAATCGCGGAGCGAGGATCTCGGCGGGATCGCGGCCTTCGTGGCGGCGCATCAGCTCGCAGGCGATGCGCAGGTGCTCCAGCTCCATCGCGAGGTGGAGCTCCCAGATGGGCTTCACCCGGTCGTCGGTCTCGGTCTCCATGAAGGAGTAGTACATGTAGCACTCGTTGTACTCGTGGTTCACGAGCTGTTCCCACCACGTCTCGTGCGGGTCGAGCAGCGACTCGTAGTGGGTGACGTGCTCCTCCTCGATCAGCCCGATCTCCTGGTAGAGCTGGCGGGCGATCTGCTCCATGTACTCGGGCCCGACGTTGCAGTAGAAGTTCATGGTCTGCTGCTCGGCGGACATGATCGTCAGGGTGTGGAGCTTGGAGAGCGGGCTCGCCGTGTCCTTGTCGTAGTGCTCGCGGACGTTGTCGATCGGGTGCCGGTGGTGCAGCGGAGTGGGCCGGCCGGGCATGACCTCGGTCAGCGCGTCGACGATCTTCTCGGCCTTGCGGTGCTCGATCAGTTCGTACAGGTTGGCGTACCTGTAGAGGTGGTCGAAGTCCTCGAGCAGGCCGAACTCGAACGACTGCTTGAGGTAGGGGTCGGGCTCCATGCGGGCGACCCAGGCGGTCAGGTCCACGGCCACCTGCTCGTAGGCGATCGTGGTCTCGAGGACCGACGCCAGGCCTGGAAGCAGCCAGTTCACGGCCTTCTGCTGCTGCTGCTCGATATAGCGCACTTCGGCGAGCTGGCGACGCACGTCCAGGTCGGGGCAGCGCCGCGCGAAGTGGTGGCTGAACATGATCGCTTCCATCTCGATGCCGTTCATGGTGATGACCCGGCACCGGGCGTAAGGATCGGAGTGGTCGGGGTCGAGCTGGGGGACGTTGAGTTCCCGCCAGTTACGGAGTTGCTGGTCCAGCGGGATTCCCTGCTGTTCCAAAGGGTTGAAAGTCATTGATATGACTCCTTTTGTCCTATTTCGGCGGGCGAGAACCATGTACCCGAGCCGGATGGACCACAACCCGATCCACAGAGCGCCGACATTCAGCCAATATCGAGACTTGCTGGGGTTTTTGCGCTCCCTTTCGCAATGACCGCACGGTCAAGAATTTTGCGGTCGTTTGGGAAATGCCGAACCGTCATAGGTATTGACGGCCGGAGAAGGCGGCCAGGCGGCTTCCACCCCCGCCCCTTCAGGGATGCACCTCCGCCCGATCAGGCGGCTTCGGCGGCCTCCCCCACTGCCTGCAGGACGCGGGAGAAATGCTGCTCGGCGAGGAAGTGACCGAATCCGATGATCAGCGCCACGGGCCATTCGATGATCTCGACGGCGGCCAGCGCGCCAAGCGCCACATAGAAGGCGATCCGGTCGGGCGGGGGCATGATCACCCGGCCGACCAGCGGCAACGTCACCTCGGGCCGCCGCTCGACCTTTATCGGAGCGCGCGTCGCGCCCTTCCGGGCGGCGGTCGTCTTCTGCGCCATGGCGGCCTCCGGTCGTCAGAGATGTACTGCCCATCCCCGGCGCGGGATGTCCGGTAACGCCGCTTGAAGGGTACTTTGCCGCGATCAGTCACCCCCCGGAACCACGCCGCGGCGTACGCCAGAGCGCCGACGCGCACGCCCTGCCATGGGGTCACCCCTGGGCCGCCGCCGCGACTCCTCACCCGGCGCGCCCATGACGTACCGTCCTGTCATGTGCCGGAGCATCAAGACCCTTCGCGAGCCCTACACCAGCGACGTCACCGATGACGACGTGCAGGCCGCCGCACTGCAGTACGTCCGCAAGATCTCGGGCTTCCGTGCGCCGTCCGCGCGCAACGCGGAGGCCTTCGAGCGGGCCGTCGAGGCGGTCGCCGCGGCGACCCAGACCCTTCTGGACGAGCTCCAGGTGAAGAACGTCGCCCGCGAACGCCCCTGATCCTGAAGTGATCCTGAAGCGTCTCGCTCGCGAACGCCCCTGATCGTGCAGCACCTCGCCCGCGAGCGCGCCTGATGGCGACGCCGGTGCCCGCGCCGGCCGTCCAGGACCACGGGTCCAGGGCAGCCGGCGGGATGGCCTTGCCTACTTCGAGGGCGCCGGCGCCTCAGCTGTGCACACGGCCGTGACGCGGCCGTGCGCGCCCTCGGCGGGCGTCCCACGCTCGGTGGTCCCCTTCACGCCCTGATCGGCGTCCTCCGACAGCCCCTTCTCCCCTTCGGGGGCGTCCTCGGCGGGCGGAGCCTTCTCCGTCGACGGAACGCTCTCCGTGTGCGGAACGCCCGTGCCCTCCGGAACGGCGCTGCCGGGGGGCACGGCCGGGATGGCCGGCACGGCTCGCACCCGGTCGTCTGCCTTCAGCTCCCTGACCTCCTTGCCGTCGTCGAGCAGAAGCTTGCCGTCCTTCTCCACGATCCTGGCCGGACTCTCACAGGTCGTCACGCCGGAGGTGGGGCGCCCGCCGCTGCGGGGGGCCTCGTCGGCGCTCGCGGCGGCGGTGAGGGTGGCGGCCAGGGCCACCCCGAGCACCGCGGCCGAGATCGCCGAACCCATGCGCTTGCTGATCATTCGTATCTCCTTCAGACCGGTCGACCACAGCCGGATCGACCTACGGCGGTCGGACGGGAGAGACACTGCCAACGGCCACCTGAAGCCAACCTGAAGACACCCGAAATGATCTTAAGCTGCGCTTCAGGTCCTTCCGGCAGGCTGGAGGCATGCGTGTGCTGCTGGTGGAGGATGAGCGGCGGCTCGCCACGCTCGTGAAGAGCGGGCTGTCGGGCGAGGGCTTCGCCGTCGACCTCGCCCACGACGGGACAGAGGGCCTGTGGATGGCGACCGAGAACGCCTACGACGCCATCGTGCTCGACGTCATGCTGCCGCGGCTCAACGGGTACGCGGTCTGCCGCCGCCTGCGCGACGCCGGGAACTGGACGCCGATCATGATGCTGACCGCCAAGGACGGCGAGTACGACGAGGCGGAGGCGCTGGACACCGGGGCCGACGACTTCCTGTCCAAGCCGTTCTCCTATGTCGTGCTGCTCGCCCGGCTGCGCGCCCTCGTACGGCGGGGCGGCCGGGAGCGCCCGGTCGCGCTGACGGTCGGCGACCTGGTGATCGACCCCGCCGGGATGCGGTGCAGCCGGGCGGGCGTGGACATCGCGCTCACCCCTAAGGAATTCGCCGTGCTGCACAGCCTCGCCCGGCGGCCGGGTGAGGTGGTGTCCAAGGCCGAGCTGCTGCGGCAGGCGTGGGACTTCGCCTACGACGGCGATCCGAGCATCGTCGAGGTGTACATCAGCGCGCTGCGCCGCAAGGTGGACGCTCCCTTCGGCCGCTCGTCGCTGGTGACCGTACGGGGCGCGGGCTACCGGCTCGACGGGCACCGGTGATGCGCCTCCACCCGCGCCCGCGATGGTCGTTACGGCTCCGCGCCACCGTCGCCGCCACTCTCATCGTCGCGGTCGCGCTCGGCGGGGCCGCCGCCGCGCTCACCATGGTTCTCCGCGACAACCTGGAACGGAGCGCGACCGCGCAGGCCGCCCGGCGTGCCGCGGCGGCGGCCGGCGTCCTCTCGGTCCCGGCCCAGGGCGAGACCGGCGTCCTGTCGGTACCCGGCACGCCGGCGCTGAAGTCCTTGTACACCGGGTCGGAGAAAGGCCTGTCACAGGCGCTGGCCGATCCCGACGTGCAGGTCGGCCGTCCCGCCGAGGCGCCGAGCCGTACGTGGACGTCCGACGGCTACACGACGGCCAGCGCCACCGTCGAGACCGGCACCGGGCCGCTGACCGTCACCGCGCGCAGCTCGCTGGAGCCCGCGCGCGAGGCGCTCACGGTGCTGTACAAGCTGCTGATCTTCGGCATCCCCGCCCTGCTGCTGCTGGTGGCGGGGATGACGTGGTTCTTCGTGGGCCAGGCTCTGGTCCCGGTGTCCGGGATACGGGCCAAGCTGGCCGACATCACGGCCCGCGACCTGCACCGGCGCGTCCCCGTACCCGAGGCCCGAGACGAGATCGCCTCCCTCGCCCGCACCGTCAACGCCACCCTCGACCGGCTGGAGAAGGCCGTCGAGCAGCACAAGCGATTCGTCGCCGACGCCGCCCACGAGCTGCGCAGCCCGATCGCGACGCTGCGCACCCGGCTGGAGCTGGCGCCGCCCGGCGAGACGACCGGTGAGGCGCTCGCCGACGTGGACCGGTTGCAGTCGCTGGCCGCCGACCTGCTCCTGCTGGCCGCCCTGGACGCGGGAGAGCCGCCGAGGGCCGACGAGGTGGACCTTGGGCAGGTGGCGGCGGAGGAATCCCTTCGGCTCCGTCCCAGGGCCGGGGTGCGGGTGCGGCTCGCCATCGATCCCGACGTGGTGGTCCGGGGCTCCCGTTCCCACCTCGCCCGACTGATCACCAACCTGGTCGACAACGCCGTGCGGCACGCCGCGTCGTTCGTCGAGGTGCGCGTCGCCAGGCAGGAGGGGAGCGCTCTGCTCGAGGTCCGGGACGACGGGCCGGGCATCCCTTCCGAGGACCGCGAAGCCGTGTTCGACCGGTTCACCCGGCTCGATGGGGCACGGGCGAGAGACGCGGGCGGCTCGGGCCTGGGGTTGGCGATCGTCAGGGAGATAGCCGTGCTGCACGGTGGAGCCGTGACGATCGCGGAGGCGGAGCGCGGCGAAGCCGTGACGAGCGGCGAGCAGGGCGAGAGAGCGGCGACGGCCGTCGAGCAGGAGGGTGACGGAGCCGCAGCGGTCGTTGAGCAGGAGCGTGACGGAGCCGCGGCGATCACCGGTCGGGCCGTGATGGGTCCCGGACGCCGGGGCGGCGGTGCGCGCTTCGTCGTACGCCTTCCTGTACCCACCTCAGACGCGGAGAGAAACGGCATTCCGCAATTATCCGCCTCATCTTGATTTTCCGTCCGATGAAGTTATCGGGGCGCTTTGAGGTAGGTCGTGCACGGAAAGTCGAGGACCTGTATCGAATCGGTCCCAGTTGGCCGATCCCAGAGTAAGGTTCGATTCATGAGGCCTTCAGAGACCTCCCGGTCCGATTCGCGCTCGTGCAGGCTCGGTCCGGCTTTCAGACGCCGAGGAGCGTCCGGTTCGTTGTTGTTGCGAGGTCGTCGAGGTGGTTGCATGCATAAGCGGGAAATGGTCGGAATCATCCCATTCCGTAGTAACTCAAGATTCTTCCGGTAAGCGGATCCCGCGCGGGCGCCGCCCGTCGCGAGGTTCTCCGGCTTCCAGACCCGTCGCGAACCATCAACCCCGTGTCCGTGCCGCTCACAGCTGTGGCCGCGGCGTAAGCTCGGCGCGCTGTTCGCCGAATCCTCGCCTTGTTACAGTGGCCGCGGAGCACCGGGAAGTCTGGTCGGCACACCACCGAAATGGACCTATTCCGCGGAGGCATCCTGTGACGAGCGATCTTCACCGAGAACGAACCGTCACGGCAGCGGAGCGCCGCCTATGAGCGCCGTCAACCGCAGAACGCAGCGGCTCATGGGGTCGCTGCCCCTCGCGTCCTTGAGCGTCGTCGCCGCCGTCGACATCCTCACCGGACCCGACCTCGGCTACCTGTCCCTGCTCGCGGTCGGCCCCGCGTTCGCCAGCCTGGTCGGCGGCGTCCGGCGCACCGTGCTGATCGGCATCGTCGCGCTCGCCCTGTCGCTGATCCTCGCCGTGTACAACGGCCTCCTCGGGAACCGGCAGAGCAACATGAGCCTGGTCTCGATCACCGGCGTCACGGCCGCGAGCATCCTCGCCACGGTCGGCCGGCAGCGCCGCGAGCGCGAGCTGGCGACCGTTCGCTCCGTCGCCGAGGTGGCGCAGCGGGTGCTGCTCAGACCGGTCCCCCGGCGGGCCGGCCACCTGCGTGCCGCCGTGTCCTACACCTCCGCGAACGCCGAGGCGCGCATCGGCGGCGACCTGTACGAGGTCGTCACCGGCCCGAGCGGGGTCCGCGCGATCGTGGGCGACGTGCAGGGCAAGGGCCTTGAGGCCGTCGAGACGGCCGCGCTGGTCCTCGGAGCCTTCCGCGAAGCGGCCCACGACGAGCCCGACCTGCGCGGCGTCAGCGGGCGGCTGGAGAAGGCCCTCAACCGGCGGCTGTCGGGCGAGGAGTTCGTCACGGCCATCCTCGTCGACGCCGATCCCTGCGGGCGGCTCACGCTGCTCAACTACGGCCATCCTCCGCCGCTCATCCTGCACGCCAACGGCGAGATCACCCTGGCCGAGCCCGACGACACCGCGCCACCGCTGGGCCTCGCCGTCCTGGAGGTGGACGGCCCCAACCCGCACCAGGTCACGTTCAACCCGGGGGACCAGATCCTGCTGTACACCGACGGGGTGATCGAGGCCCGCGACCGCGCGGGCCGTTTCTACCCGCTGGCCGAACGGGCGTTCCTGCTCAAGGACGACGACCCCGAGGCCGCGCTCGAGGCACTCCGGCTCGACCTGGTAGCCCACGTCGACGCACCCCTGCACGACGACGCCGCCATGCTCCTCCTCCGATGCCGCGAAGTCTGAGCCCACCCCACCGGACGCGGCAAGCCCCGGCGGCACGAGGGCACTGGTTCTTACGTCCCGCGAACATCTTGCCGCGCACCGGGTGAGGCGGCCCGGGCGCGGCTAGCCTCGGCGGCGTGAGGGCACTGGTCACCGGCGCGGCCGGATTCATCGGAAGTCATGTCGTGGAGGCCTTCGGCGCCGCCGGACACGAGGTCACCGGCCTCGATCTACGCGGGACGCCGGACGGCACGACCGGCGACATCCGCGCCCCCGAGGCACTGGACGGACCGCTGGCCGGAGCGGACCTGGTCGTGCACCAGGCGGCCAAGGTAGGGCTCGGGGTCGACGTCGCGGACCTGCCCGACTACGCCTCCGTCAACGTGTACGGCACCGCCGTGCTCCTGGCCGCCATGGCCAGGCACGGAGTCGGCCGCCTCGTGCTCGCCTCCTCCATGGTGGTGTACGGCGAGGGCGCCTACGACTGCGGCGAGCACGGCCGCGTCCGCCCCGGTCCGCGAACCGCGCAGGACCTGTCCGGCGGCGTGTTCGAACCCCGCTGCCCGGTGTGCGGGGCCGAGCTGACCTCCGCGACGATCAGCGAGGACGCCCCTCCGGACCCACGCAGCGTGTACGCCTCCACCAAACTCGCGCAGGAACATCTGGCCGCCAACTGGGCACGGGAAACCGGCGGCACGGTGGTCGCCCTGCGCTACCACAACGTCTACGGGCCCAGAATGCCCAGGGACACGCCGTACTCAGGAGTGGCGGCCATCTTCCGGTCCGCCCTAGAGGCCGGCAGGGCGCCCCGAGTGTTCGAGGACGGCCTCCAGCGCCGCGACTTCGTCCACGTGCGCGACGTCGCCCGGGCCAACCTCGCCGCCGCCGAAGCCCGTACCCCTCCCGGCGCCCTGGCCGCGTACAACATCGCGAGCGGCGAGCCCCACACGATCGGCGAGATGGCCCGCGCGCTGGCCGCCGAGCGGGGCGGTCCCGAGCCGGTCGTCACCGGCGAGTACCGCCTCGGCGACGTCCGCCACGTCGTCGCCTCTCCCGCCCACGCGGCCCGCGACCTGCACTTCCACGCCACCATCGGCTTCACAGAAGGCATGAAAGAATTCGCCACCACCCCCCTCGCCTAACCCGGCCCCCCAATCACCGCCCAGACCTCCGACCTCCGCACACGGCCACCCCACGCCGGGGCCGCTTCCTCCCGCCCAGTGGGGCGCTCACGCGTTCGGCGCCGGGTCGGCGAGAAGGGCCGTTCACCAAGGTGAAAGTACGAGTGACTGGAGCAGCAGCCCGATGAGAGCCTGAGCGGCGAGCCATCGGCGCCCGCCGGCCAGGCTCGCGGCCAGGCCGATCCACAGGGCATACGGAATCCAGATCCGCTCCACCTCGCCACGGGTCACTCCGCTCACGTCGAGCGCCAGCACGGCGACCAACGCCGTCCCGACGAGCACCTTCAATCCGTACCACCGCGACCCGGCACCCGTCACCGGGCCGAACCGGGTCAAACCGGCGGCCGTCACAGGACTGAACCGGGCCAGAGCGGCGACCGTCACGGGGCCGAAGCGGGCGAGGCCGGCGGCGGTAGCGGGGCCGGTGACCAGGGCGAGGACGGCCATATTGGCGACCAGGAAGTACCAGTACGGCCTGGCGGCGCCTGGATCGGCCGCCCACTCGGCGTGCGTGGCGAGTACCCCCGCCGGCCAGAGGAACCCGGCCGCCGCGAAGGCCGCCGACACCCCCGCCGCGCCGGCCAGCGCCGCCGTCACCGCCGCTCGAGGCACGCGGGCCACCATCGCGGCCGCCACGGGGATCAGCAGGTACGGCACCAGCCCGTAGCTCAGATAGGGAAGGGCCCCCAGCAGGATCCCTGCCACAAGCCCGTACAGCACCCCCAGGAACACCGGCGCAGGCGATGAAGGGGACGGAGACGGTGGAGGGGACGGAGACGGCGAAGGACGCGCAGGCGGCGGAGGCGGAGGAGGCAGCCGAGGCGATCGGCGAGGCAGCGGTGGCTCACGGAGCGGACTTGGCGGACGTCCGGGCGCCACACCGGGCGGGATGGGCGAGGCCGCCCGCTGACCGGCGAGCACGAGCAGCGCCACGCCCCAGGCGCCGATGCCCGCGAAGAACGCGTCCATGCTGGTGGCGATCCACACCGCCGACGGCGCGAGCGCGAGATAAGGCAGGACCTGGCGGGCGGCCCCCTCGCCCGCCAGGTTCCGCACCACCAGCCCGATCGCCACCGTGGCCGAGCATGCGACGGCGACCACCAGCACGGACGCGGCGAACGGCCCGGCCAGGCCCAACCGTGCGAGGCCCCACAGTGCGAGCACGGGAAGGGGCGGGTGCCCCCGTACGTGCGTCGGATAGCCGGGAAGGCGCTCGGTGAACGACGCCAGCCAGCCCAGCGGGTCGTCACCGACGGCGGGCAGGACAGCGAGGTACTCGGTCGGACGGGCCAGCGGCGCCGCCAGTCCGTCGGCCGAGACGGCAAGGAGCACCGTCCAGGCCAGCGTGCAGCCGTACGCGAGGAGGAGCGCGCGGCCGAAACCGCCGCGCAGGACCAGGCGGGGCAAGGCGGCGACCGCGACGGCGGCGAAGGCGCCGGCGGGCAGCAGCGTGATCGTGAGCACGCGGAAGTGTGCGTGCAGCGGCGGCAGATGGTCGATGGTCAGCACGCCGAACGCGTGAAGGATCCCGCCGACCCCGAAGGCGAACGCGATCAGCCCCGCCCAGACACCCAGAAAGCGCCGCGCATGCCGTAATTCCCCCGCATCCAACGCATGCCTTGTATCCACTGCCTGCCGTGGATCGGCCGCATGCCCGGTACCCGCTGGACCTCGTGCCTCCACCGCACGCTCGGTATCCACCGCACGCTCGGTATCCACCGGATCTCCAACTGGCGCGTTATCGCGGACACCCCGGTCACCGGCGCTTGCCGTAGCGATGTCGGTCGCCCGTCCGGACGGGGACCGTGATCGCCTCTGGCGGGCCGGCTCCTGGGTCACGTTGCTCACCGTAAGCGCGAACCGGGCTGCCCCCACAGAGACGTCACAACCTCGTAAGAGATCGACGATCGGCGATCCGGAGGGACGAGCGGCGTCCGATGAGGGGCGACACATAGCCGCAGCGGGCGGCGGCTGGTACGTCATCACCTTGTAAGGGTTGGGTGGGGCTCGCGCATTTACCGTCGCAGGCATGGAGATCGACGTGGTGCTCCCCTGCCTGGACGAGGAGTCGGCGCTGCCGTGGGTGCTCGGGCGCATGCCGGACGGCTACCGCCCGATCGTGGTCGACAACGGGTCCACCGACAGGTCGGCCGAGGTGGCGGCCCGGCTCGGCGCACGCGTTGTGAGCGAGCCCAGGCGGGGTTTCGGCGCCGCCTGCCATGCCGGGCTGGTCGCGGCGACGGCCGACATCGTCTGCTTCATGGACTGTGACGCCTCCCTCGACCCCGGGCAGCTTCCCCGCGTGACCGGCCCGGTCGTCGGCGGGCAGGCGGACCTGGTCCTCGGCCGCCGGATGCCGCAGCCGGACGCGACATGGCCGGCGCACGCGCGGCTCGGTAACGCCGTACTCGCGGGCAGGCTGCGACGCAGGACCGGTGCCCGCCTGCACGACCTTGGACCGATGCGAGCAGCAGCTCGCGAGGGCCTGGTGGCGCTCGGCATGACGGACCGACGGTTCGGCTATCCACTGGAGATGGTGCTGCTCGCCGCCACTGCGGGGTGGCGGCTCGGCGAGGTGGATGTCGACTACCTTCCTCGCGCGGGGCGTTCCAAGGTGACGGGCACGGTCCGGGGCACGCTGCGCGCGATCGGCGACATGCGGCGTGTCATGGCAGAACAGGGCGGCGCGCGATGAGTGCCACCCTGTTGTCCCCGATCAAGCCGGGTGACCATGGCGGAAGAAGATGGCGCGCGGTGAGGCCGGGTGTCATGGCGGACGAGGGTGGCGCGCGATGAGGCCGGGGTGGGGCCAGGTCCTGGTGATCGCCAAGGAACCGGTGCCGGGGAGGGTGAAGACCAGGCTGACCCCTCCCTACACGGCTGAGGAGGCCGCGGACCTCGCCGCCGCAGCCCTCACGGACACGCTCGGAGCGGTGGCGCGGGTCCCGGCGGCAGGCCGGGTGCTGGCGCTCGACGGAGCTCCGGGCCCCTGGGTCCCGGCCGGGTTCACCGTGCTGCCGCAACGCGGGCAGGGGCTGGACGAGCGGCTGGCGGCGGCCTTCGATGACGCCCACCGGCTGCTGCCGGAGCCCATCGTGCTGGTCGGCATGGACACCCCTCAGGTCACGGCGGAGATGCTGTCCAGCGCCCTATCACTGCTCGACACGTGTGACGCCGTGTTCGGGCCGGCGACCGACGGCGGATTCTGGCTGCTGGGCCTGCGTGTTCCCCGGGCGGACCTCCTGCTCGGGGTTCCCATGTCCGAGCCGCACACCGGAGCGGCCCAGCTGGCACGGTTGCGGGAGGCCGGGCTGAGCGTGGCCCGGATGCCGCGCCTGACCGATGTGGACACCGCCGCGGACGCGGCCGAGGTGGCGGCGGCGGCTCCAGGCTCCGGGTTCGCCGACGCCCTGGACCGCCTGGGGGCCCTGCGTTGATCGGGGAGCTGTACGCCGCGTCCCTGGCCGGGCAGAGCGTGGAGATCGAGCATGCCGACGGCACACGACTGCCCCTGGACTCGGCCCGCTGGCTTGTGCCGATCGAGGGTGACGAGGCGATGCTCTCGCGCTGTCTGTCACCCGTGCTCGACGTCGGTTCGGGTCCGGGGCGGCTCACCGTCGAGTTGACCAGGCGCGGCATGCCGGCGCTCGGCATCGACATCACCCCGCACGCCGTGCGGCTCACGCGGGACGCGGGCGGGCTCGCCCTCTGCAGGGACGTCTTCGGCCACCTGCCTGGAAGCGGACGTTGGCGGACCGTGCTGCTCGCCGACGGCAACATCGGGATCGGCGGTGACCCCGAGGCGCTGCTCCGGCGGGTGCGAGAGCTGGTCAGGCCAGGTGGCTCGGTGATCGCCGAGGTGGCGCCACCAAGGACGGCCACTCGCATCGACCGGGTGCGACTGCGCAGGGGGCAGGCGTCGGGAGGGTGGTTCACCTGGGCCACGGTCTCGGCCTCCGACCTGCCGGATCTTGCCCGCCGCTCCGGCTTCCCCCGCGCGGCATGCTGGACCGAGGCCGGCCGCTGGTTCGCCGACCTGCGCTAGAGCGGCGCCGCCGCACGTTCCCGAGGCGGCCGCCGTACGCCGGCGCCGACACCACCGCACCACCCCTCGCCGCCCCGTCGCCGAATACGCGAGCACCACAACGGGCAGAGAGATGTGCTCCGCGCCGTCCCGGTGCTCAATGCGGGAGCATCACAACGAGCGGAGTGATTCTCCTCGCCGTCCCGGTGCCGAATACGTGAAGCCGGCCAGGACACCCGGCGCCAGTCGACCGGTCCTTCGCCGGAAGATCTCCGGTCAGGGCATCAGCCGCGAAGAGGTCGGTCACGGTGGTCTTGATCTGGCTCCGGGAAACCGAGACGGTCGCCTTGGCGCGGCGCTGGGACGCCGTCGTGGTCCTCCTGGCGCGGCGCTGGAATGCCGTCGTGGTCCTCCTGGCGCGGCGCTGGGACGCCGTCGTGGTCCTCCTGGCGCGGCGCTGGAATGCCGTCGTGGTCCTCCTGATGGGCGGTTGGAATGCCGAGGTCGTGGTCTTGGTGGGGCGTTGGGGAGTGGTCGGCGGAGGGAAGTGAGGGGTGGTCGTCGTGGGTTGGAGGGGTTGGGGGGTGGGTCGAGGTGGTGCGGAGGATGGCTTGCTGGAGGGCTCGGGACAGGTCGGAGGTGGTGACCATGCCGACGACATGGCCGGGGTCCGCCACCACGGCCATCAGGTCGCCGGAGAACGTCGAGAGCCCGAGGATGCGCGTGGCGTCGTCGTCGGGGCTGAGCACGTGATCGGGGGGAAGGGGGCGGGACACGGCCGTGACGCGCTGTTCGTGGCGTTGTTCCGGCGGCATCGCCGTCAGCGCCTCCAGGGACAGGACGCCCGTCGCCTGCCCGCCGAAGTCCACCACCGGGAACACCAACTGGCGTGAGCGCAGTGCGACGGTGTCGATGAAGTCGTCGATGTTCTGCCAGCCGGGGGCGATGTCGGGCGACGGCGTCATCACGTCGCGTACCCGCCATCCTTGGAGCCCTTCGCGGGCGGCTCTGACCACGCCCTCGCTCCGGGCGGCGCTGACCAGGAACCAGCCGATCAGCATCATCCACAGCCCTCCGGTCCAGGCCAGGAGGATCAGTTCCATGCCGCCGATCGCGATCAGCGTCATGCCGAGCACCTGGCCGGCCTTGGCGGCGGACCGGTCGGCGCGTGCGCGGTCGCCGTGCCTGCGCCACAGGGCGGCGTGCAGCACCCGGCCGCCGTCCAGCGGAGCGCCGGGCAGCATGTTGAACACGGCCAGCATGCCGTTCATCAGGGCGAGCCACCGTACGGCGGAGATCACCAGGGCGGGGCCGTCGAAGGGAAGGATCACCAGGAAGAAGAAAACCGAGAAGACGAGGCTCGCGAGCGGGCCGGCCGCCGATATCAGGAACTCGTCTTTCGGGGTCTTCGCCTCTCCGTCGAATTCGGTGACGCCGCCGAGCAGCCACAGCGTTATCGACTTGACCGTGATCCCCCGGCGGCGGGCGACGAGGGCGTGGGCCAGTTCGTGGCCCAGGAGGGAGCCGAGGAACACCACCGAGGCGGCCACGGCGACGATCCAGTAGCGTGCCTCCCCCTGCCCCGGGACCGCTTCCGGCAGCACCGAGGCCGCGAGGAGCCCCCCGATCAGCGCGGCGATCGCCACCGTGGACCAGTGAGCGCCTACCGGGATGCCGGCCACGTGACCGAGACGGAGGTTCTGCCTCATCGGCCCTGACCTCCGTCCGCCGCCGGGCGGGAGGGTCGCGAGCGCACGACGGCGACCGGGCTGTAGGCGTGGTGGAGCACACCGTGACTGACCGAGCCGAGCACGGCCGAGCCGACGCCGCTCCTTCCCCGCGAACCGACGACGAGCAGGTCCGCCTCGGAGGACGCCTGGCACAGCACCTCGACGGGGTGCGCGCGTACGACGGAGTCGGCCACCTCCACCTGCGGGAACTTGTCGCGCCATGGCGCCAGCTGTTCCTGTGCCGCCCGCTTGCCGAAGTCGTACATCCGTCCCTGGTCGGGTGTGTAGCTGGCGAACATCGGCAGGAAGGCGTCCGCCTGCCACGCGTAGATGGCGCGCAGCCTGGCTCCCCGGCACCCGGCCTCCTCGAAGGCGTACTCCAGGGCGGCCTCCGACTCCGGTGAACCGTCATGCCCGACGACGATCTCAGCGTGAGCCTCGGATCCCACATGCCTGACCACGACGACCGGGCAGTCGGCGTGCCCGGCGACGCCCATCGACACCGAGCCGAGGATCAGCCCGAGGAACCCGCCGAGGCCGCGGCTGCCGAGCACGAGCACCTCGGCCTCCTTGGCCGCGTCGAGCAGTTCCTTCCGGACGGTGCCGGTGAGCGTCGCGGTCTCGATGGGAAGCCCGGGCACCCGCTCACGGGCCGTCTCGGCGGCCTGGGCCAGCACGATGCCGGAGTGCGCGCAGAGGGAGTCGTGGAAGCTGGGCGGCGTGGCCATCGGCTGGTCGAACACCCAGGGGTCGATGACGTGGACGATGCGCAACGCCCGGTCGCGCCGCATGGCGTCGTCGACCGCATAGCGCACCGCTTCCAGTGCGGGTGGCGAGCCATCGACGCCCACGACAACGTGTCGGTTCATGATTCCCTCACCGTTTCCGGGCTGCGGGGATTCGGGCTTTCAGGGCTGCCGCGGGCGCCTCCACCGATCATGGGCGCCGATCCATTCCCTGTCCCACTCGGCGTAACGGCGGCGGTCGAGCATCCACCGGATGAGCACGAGGTTCAGGAAGAGCACGCCCGCGGCCCCGGCCATGACGCCGAACCCGGCGACCGCCGTGTCGGCGACCGTCTGGGGGTGCGTGCGCGGGGCGGTGGTGGGACGGCCTGAGGCGTCGATCCACAGCTCCAGCGCGGAGCCCGCCTTGGCCTGCGCGGGCACGGAGGTCACTTCGGTGCGCATCAGGCCCTCCGGGGTGTACCACCGGACCTTCGCCTTGATGCCGAGGACGGCGCCCTGTGAGGAGACCGTGCTGGTGCTGGCGGCGTCCTCGAGCAGGACCGCGGTGACCTGGCTACGATGGGCCGGTTCCTCGCGCTCGGCCACGACGCCGCGCTGGTAGACCATGCGAGCGGCGATGGTGGCCGGCCACAGGCCGGCGAGCAGGGCCAGCAGCGTGAGCAGCACGGCGATGGCCTCGATGCGGTCGGTGCGCCGGCGTAACGGGTTACGGTCGAACCGGTATCGGCGAGCACAGCGCATCGTCCACCTGGCCAAGGATCGCATGGTGCACCTCCCTGTCAGGGACCCTCCATCAAGGGTCGGCCACGGCCGAGTGACCCGACAGGGTCTTACGACGCCTCGCGGCGGGACGTTCGGCCCTGCCATTCACCTGCGCGTTCGCACGCATAGTGACCGCTCTTCACTAACGTACGACGCTTGGAGGCAGAGCGGTATCCCGGCCCTGCGCGCACCTTCTACCCACGGCTCGCACGGCCTATCAGGAGTCGTTGCGGCATCGCGATCGATCTTCGGTTTGTGACGTACGTGACTCATGGGAAGATTGCGAATCTTGGAAGAACTGTGAAGTTTCCGGACAAGCCGCTGTCGGAGCTGCTAAGAAGTTGCGGCAAGGATTTAGAGCAGAGAGGTTCGGCATGGACCGCGACGGCACCCCGAGATCCCACGACGAGGATCCTCTGAAGCAGACCGGTCCCTTCAACATCGACTGGACCCCTGAACCGGAGCGCCCGGGCGGCGATGTGCTGTCCGACGGATGGACGCCCGGACACGAGCCCGTCCTTCCCCAGAACGACGACTCCGTGGAGTTGGAGCGGCCGGACTACGAGCGGCCCGAAGGCCACGAGCGCGCAGAGGGCTATGAACGCCCGGAGGGCCATGAGCGCGCAGAGGGCTACGAGGCTTCCGGGGAGCACCCTGAGGGCTACGAAGGCCCTGACGACTACGAGCGGCCGGAGGGCTACGCGCGGCCCGACGACGAGACCTGGGACCCCAACGGCGCGCACGACCCCGAGACCGAAGCGCACCGGGGCTTCCTCGGATCCGGCTGGACGGGTGACCTGGAGGAGGAGAAGGGCAACAAGAACAGGGGACTGATCATCGCCATGGCCGCGATCGTCGTCCTGGCGGTCGCGGGCGGCTGGATCGTCTCCTCCTCGGTCGGTTCCAAGCCGGAGGCGGCGTGCGCGGCTGCCGCCGACTGCTCACCGGCCGGACAGCAGGGAGCTCTCACCGACGCCCCGACCGCCGACCCCAGCGGCCCGGTGACCGCGCCGGCCGAGACGCCGGAGCAGACGGAGGAGGCGTCCGCGTCCCCGAGCGCCACGCCGACCACCACACCGACGTCCTCGCAGTCGCGGGTCACGCAGGAGCCGACTTCACGGCCGTCACCGACCCGCACCCGCCACTCGTCGCCTCCGGCGACCCCGAGGTCGACCAGCCGCCCTGAGGAGCCGCAGGAGCCTCGCGTGCAGAACGACGACCCCACCGCGTCGCCGACCGCGTCCCCGACGCCCCCGCCCACCACGCAGCCCCCCCAGCCCGCTCCGAGCCCGACGCAGACCAAGGAGAAGAGCGGCGGCCTTCTCGACTGGCTGTTCTAGAGCGACTCTCTCCTGTAGCCGGGCCCGCCGTCAGCGAGGCCCGGCCGCCCTCCGCACGAGCCAGGCGACCACGCCGGCCGCGAGCACCCCGCATCCGGCGAGCGTCGAAGGCAGCGGAAGGCTGAAGGCCAGCAGCAGGCAGCCGGCCAGCCCGGCCATCGGCACGAACCGAGCCGGGCGACCCTCCTCGGCGGTGAGCGTCAGGGCTGAGGCGTTGGCGATCGCGTAGTACACGAGCACACCGAACGAGGAGAAACCGATCGCCCCCCGCAGGTCGGCCGTCGCGGCGACGACGGCCACCACCGCGCCGACGGCCAGCTCGGCGCGGTGCGGAACGCGGTGGCGCGGGTGGACGGCGTCCAGGGCCCGCGGCAGGTGCCCGTCCCTGGCCATCGCCAGGACGGTGCGCGAGACACCGAGGATCAGCGCCAGCAGCGACCCGAGCGCGGCCGTCGCCGCCCCCACCGTCACCAGCGGGACCAGGCCCCCCGCCCCGGCCGCGCGGACGGCGTCGGCGACGGGCGCGGTGGAGCGGGCGAGTTGCCCGGGGCCGAGCGCGGCGAGCACGGCGACGGCCACGATCGCGTAGGCGGCGAGCGTGATCGCCAGGGCGAGGGGGATGGCCCTGGGGATGGTCCTCGCCGGGTCCCGGACCTCCTCACCGAGCGTGGCGATGCGGGCATATCCAGCGAAGGCGAAGAACAGCAGCCCCGCTGCCTGGAGCACTCCGCCCGCCGTCATCCCCGTGGAGGTGACAGGCCACGCCACGGCGGCCGTACCACCGGTGAGGCAGGCCACGACGGCGACCGCGAGCACCGTCAGGACGGTCGCGACGATCATCCGGGTCAGCCACGCCGCCTTCTGCACGCCCGCGTAGTCCACCGCCGTGATCGCGGCCACGGCCGCCACCGCCACCAGGTGCTCGTGCCCTGGCCAGGCGTACGCGCCCACGGTCAGCGCCATCGCCGCACAGCTGGCGGTCTTGCCGACCACGAAGCCCCACCCCGCGAGGTAACCCCAGAAGTCGCCCAGCCGCTCGCGGCCGTACACGTACGTGCCGCCGGAGGCGGGATAGCGGGCGGCAAGTCGCGCGGAGGACGTCGCGTTGCAGTAGGCGACCAGCGCCGCCACCGCGAGAGCCGGCAGGAGTCCCGCGCCGGCCGCGGCGGCCGCCGGGCCGAACGCGACGAAGACCCCGGCTCCGATCATGGAGCCGAGACCGATCACCACCGCGTCACCGGTACCGAGGCGCCGCGCCAGCTCCGCAGGAGGTCCGCCGGTCGAGTCTGGGGACGGGCCGGGGGGCGGCGACGACGTCATGGTGCCACTTTAGGCGGACACGACGATCCCGGTGGGCCGGCACTTCGGGGGTCGCGCGCGGCCCCTGGAGGGCCAGGGGCGAGCCGTGGAGGCTCAGGCGCGGGCGAGCCCCCGGAAGCTCAGGGGGCGAGCCGTGCAGGGTCGAGAGCTGCCCGCGCGGAGACTCAGGAGCGGGCCGTGGAGGGCTGCGGGGCGGGGTCACGCGTGGCGACGCGGCGGCGGGCGCGGCGGCGCCAGACGGCCATGAGGACCAGCAGGGCCGCGATGGTCACGGCGGCCGGGCCCGCTCCCAGTACGGCCCCCGCCTGCTGGTCGGTCACGCGGTCGGGCGCCCACGGGATGGCGAGGGCCCCGTACCAGTCCTCGCCCTGCGTGGGACCCCCGATGAACACCAGCGCCACCCACGCCTGGACGACCAGCGCGCCCACCAGCATGCGGGTGCGGATCACCGGGCTGATCGCCCTCGGCAGCGGATCGAGGCCGAGCGCGACGCAGAAGAACCAGGTCCCGGTCACCGCCATGACGGTCACCGAGGCCAGTCGTACGGCGAGGCTCGACTGGACCGGCTGGAACAGACCGGTGACGTAGAGCAGCAGATAGGGCACGGCGTAGAGGGCCGTGGCGGTGAGCGGGTTGCTCAGTCCGAGCGCGACCGGGCCGTTCGCCGTCCGCTGGGCGAGCGGCGCGGCCTCCTGGACCGGCACCAGCGGGGCCCCGAGGGCGAGCAGGGCCGGGCCCACGGTGCCGATGAGGGCGTACTGCAGCGCGTGCATGGAGAACATCGCCGGGCCGTACGCGGACACGCCTCCCGCCAGGCCGTACAGCAGGATCAGGAGCCCCGCCATCGCGGCCAGGGTACGGCCGGCCGGCCACGGCTCGCCGCGCCGGACCAGCCGCCGGACGCCGACGAGGTAGGCGATGGCCACGCCGGCCACCGCGAGGATCACGATCGGATCGGGCCGGGTCTCGGTGATCAGTCGCCAGGGCGCGAACGGCGGCAGGGTGTAGCCGAGCAGCTGGTGCTGGTCGTGCAGCGCTCCCGCGCGCGGCGGCGGGGTACGCGACAGGCCGACCGCCAGCGCGATCGTGCAGGCCATCACCGCGATCTCGGCCGTCGCCAGCCGGACGAACGCCCCGGCACCGGCAACGCGTCCGAGGAGGGCGATACCGGACCCGGGGGCAGGGAGCGGGGCAGGATCGGGGCCGGCGGGCGAGGGGACGGCAGGGGTGGTGTCCGGGGCGGGGGTGAGGTCCGGATCGGCGGGCGGAGGGACCGCGGACGCCGCGTCAAGGGCAGGGACGGACTCCGGAGCAGCAGACGAGGCCACCGCAGGGGCGGGGTCCAGGGTGGGGGCGAGGCCCGGATCGGCGGGCGGAGGGACCGCAGGGGCGGGGTCCAGGGTGGCTATTGTGCGGTGGCGGTGGGTCCAGCCGAACCCTCCGAGGAGGGCGAGGGCGGCCAGCTTGGCGAGGATCAGAAGGCCGTAGCGTGTCTCCCAGAGCTGGGTGGGCCCGCCGAGCCGGATCCAGGCGTTGACCAGGCCAGACGCTCCGACGGCGACGAAGCAGCAGAGCGCGATGGCGCTGAACCTCCGTACCGCGAGGGCCGGTCCCTCCGATCGGCGCAGGTGGGTGACGAGCCCGAACAGGCCGCCCACCCAGAGCGTCACCCCGGCGATGTGCAGCATCAGGCTGGAAACGGCGATGTTGTGATCAGCGGCCGACGCGGAGTGCCCGACGTACGCGGGTGGCAGGACGGTGAAGACAGCCAGGACGAGCAGGAGGGCCCGGCCCCAGGTGCCCAGGCGCAGCGTGGTCCCCGCCGCGATGACCAGCGCGAGCAGCGTCACGACCATGAATGCCTGCCCTTGGGGCACTTCCATGCTGTAGGTAGGGAGGAACCCCGACTCCAGCGCTTCCCCTACCGGCAGCCCGAGGAGGTCCGACAGGGTGAGGATCTGGGTGAGCGCCGCAGCGGCCGCCCACGCGAGCGCCCAGGGTCCGGCCGCGCGGGTGATCTCCCTGCGGGAGGCCGGGTCGCCGGCCAGCGCGACCGCCGTGAGCAGGGTGCCCACCGTCGCGACCGCGCAGATGTCGTGCAGGACCCTGACGACGGGAAGGCCGACGGTGGTGAGGAGCCCCGGAGAGGGCAGGCCGGGGATCCCGGCTCTCGGCCAGCCGCCGCCGAACCACGACGCCACGAACAGCACGGCGACCGCCGCGATGCCGACGAACACGAACATGAACACGATCGAGCGCCGGGGAGAGGCCATTCTCCTGTTTCCTCGTTTCAAGAACGCACTGCCGCTGTAGCCCGCGTGATGTTTCAGGAAACGCACTGCCGCTGTAGCCCGCGTGATCGAGTATCTCCGCAATCCCCGGTGACGGGGAGGTTCTTTCGTTAAGGCGCGGCGACTTTGTCCGCATATGGCACCGCTTGAGGGAATGGAGAGGCCTTGGTCGCGTTTACCCGCCTCCGCACCGGACAGGTGCCAGTAGGGGACAGACCCATAGTTGAGGGGGCCGGAAACATGGGCGCTAAAGACAAGATCTCGAACAAGGCCGAGCAGCTCAAGGGCAAGGTCAAGCAGGGTGTGGGAGACGCCACCGGGGACGAGGAGCTCAGTGCCGAGGGTGAGGCCGACATGGCCAAGGGCGGCCTGAAGCAGGCCGGGGAGCGCGTGAAGGACGCCGCCAAGAACGTCAAGGACGCCTTCAAGAAGGACTGATCGGGCACCGGTCCGGGCGGCGGGGGCCGAACAGGCCTCCGCCGCCCGTACGCCCGGACCACGCGTACCCGCCCGGGTGGGGGGCCGGTACGCCGGTCCAGGCGAGACGGGCCGGGGCGGGGTTCAGAGGGGGCGGCGTAGTTTGGTCAGGATGTCCTCCTTGTAGCGGCTGGCCTCGGCCAGGGTGGCTCCCTCGCGCAGCGCCGTGACGACGTTCTCCTCGGCATCGGCGTACATGTAGGAGTCGGCGAAGACGTCGGTCGAGGGAAGGGCGACGACCCCCGCGCCGTCCATGACGATGGTGGTGCTCTCGTCCACCGTCACGCCGGCGATCTCCACGGCGCCGCCGACGGCGGCGACGTGGACGTCCGGCCCGGGCCCGGCGGTGGCCTCGTACAGCGCCCACACGGGCAGGCCGAGGTCACGGTAGGCGTTGACGTCACGGACGCCGCCCTCGACCAGCAGGCCGCACGCGCCTCGGGCGAGCGCGGCGCGGGTGAGGATCTCGTCCCACACCGCGCCGGCCGCCGTCTGGGCGCCGGCCACGACGATGACCCGGCCCTCCAGGCACTCGTCCATCACCGAGCGCAGGGGGGCGAGGCCGTTCTCCCCGGGGCCGGGGGCGAGCCGCACGGTGAGGGCCCGTCCGAGGAGTCCTGGAGATCGGTGGAGGGGGCGTAACGGCGGGCTGAGCCAGCCGGTGAGGCCCCGCAGTTGCAGTACATCCGCGATCGCGGTGGTAGGCGGAACCACAGTATCGATCACCTCTTATAGAAGTTTCCGGATCTTGCCGACTGAGGTAGGCACTAATGCCCCTCGGGTGCGGTGTCAGACCTGCCGGAACGACCCGGTTAGCGGGTCGGGCCCCGCGCTCGCGGGGGCGTACGGACGATGTGCATGACACCCTTTTCCTTCATCGAGCCATCCCCGAAAGCCGGGACGGCGACGTGCGAGGAACGAGCTGATCACGAATCCAGCTCTAGTGAACCGCTTCACCCAGCACACGTCCGCCGTTCGGCGGATCTGGTCCCGGCGACCCGGTCGTCGCCGGTGGGGCCGGTACGTCGCGCGTCAGTCGGCCCAGAGCGTGCGGACCTCCTCGTAGACCTTCTGGTCGTGCGAGATCTCGACGACGTTGCCGTCCGGGTCCTTCAGCGCGCAGACGTAGCCGACCGGGGGCGGCAGCTGCATGGGCTCCCAGTGCAGGCAGCCCAGCTCCCGCGCGCGCCGGGCGATCTCGTCGACGTCCTCGCGGTTCGGCACCTCCATGCCGAGATGGGCGAACGGCGTGAGCTGCGGCTGCTCGCGTCCCCGGTCCTTCGCGAACTCCACGAGGACGAGCACGAACGGCGTCTCGACCTGCTTGTCGTTGGAGAGCCAGGCGTTGCGCCCGTCCTTGTCCTCGTGCGTCGAGACCACCACCAGCGGGGTCATGGTCGTGTAGAACTCGATGGCCTTGTCGAGGTCGCAGCTTGGCAGGGCGATGTGCGTCCAGCGCGCCTCGGTGAGCTTCTTCCCGAGCACCAGTGCCTCCTTGGGCCGTCCGGCCCGGCCGCCCGGCGCGGGGCCGTTCGGCGCTCCCGCCGTCACGCCCGCCGGGTGGTCAGGCGTCCACCTTCCCCTTCGTGGTATCTCCCCCGTTTGTCCGTCCGGACAGGCCTCGCGGACCCGCCGTTCCGCTGCCTTGATCTTCTTGCGCGTAGTATCCGGTCGGCGCGTCTCCGTGCCTAGGTCATCGATCTTCGCGGAGCGCGGAATGAGGTTGGTCGCCGTGTTGTTCGGCAGTGGCGAAGCGGTAGACCTGAGATCTCGAGGAGCCACCAATGAGCGAACTGAACGACGACGCCATCGCCCTGCTCCGCCGGCCCATCCACGCCTGGGTGACGGCCCACCGCGGTGACGGCTCGCTGCACAGCACGGTGGTCTGGGTGGACGTGGACGGGGACGACGTCGTCTTCAACACCGCCGTGGGCCGGGCCAAGGAGCGCTACCTGCGCGAGGACCCCCGCGTGTCGATCAGCCTGCTCGACCCGGACAACGGATACCACCTGGTCAGCGTCTCGGGTAAGGCGCGGTTCGAGCTGGAGGGCGCGGACGAGACGATCGACCGCCTGGCCAAGAAGTACCTCGGCGTGGACTCCTACCCCTTCAGGAATCCCGAGGAGCAGCGCATCAACGTGCGCGTCACGCCCGACCACGTCATCCACAACGGCGGCTGACACCCGGCGTGGTCGCCCTCTCCCTCCCGCCGCCCGGGTGGGTGCCACAGGGGCCCATGTTCGTCGTCCGGCCGAAGGGATGATCGCTGTGGCATTCCCAGCGAGGGGCCGTCCCGGTACGGTTCCCGCCGACAGGTGAACATGACGTGGAGTCTGATCTACTGAAGTAGCAGGCTTCACGGGAGGGCGACACCGTGATCGTCAATCTGATCTACCTGCTGGGCGCGCTGGCCCTGGTCATCGCGAACGGCGTGTTCGTCGCGGCGGAGTTCTCCCTGGTCACCGTCGAGCGCAGCGAGGTGCAACGGCTCGCCTCGGCCGGTGACCGCGGAGCTCAGGGGATCCAGGCGGCCATCCAGCGGCTCTCCTTCCAGCTCTCCGGCGCCCAGCTCGGCATCACGATCACCTCACTGCTGCTCGGCGTCATCGCCGAGCCCGCCATCGCGAGCCTGCTCCGTCCCCTTGTCCAGTACGTTCCGGGGCTGCCGGACGCGGCGAGCCAGAGCGTCTCGGCGTTGCTCGGCCTGCTCATCGCCACGGTCAGCCAGATGGTGCTCGGTGAGCTGGTGCCAAAGAACGCGGCCCTGTCCCGCCCGATGACGATCGCCCGGCTGTCCACACCCCCGCAACGCGCCTTCTCAGCGGTGTTCGCCCCGCTGATCAAGGCCTGCAACGCGGTGGCGAACGCCCTGGTGCGCGCACTCGGGGCCGAGCCGCAGGACGAGCTGGCCTCGGCCCGCTCCCCCGACGAGCTGAGCCTGCTGATGAGCCTCTCCGCCGAAGCGGGCACCCTCCCGACCGGCACCGCGGCCATGCTGCGCCGCGCGCTCCGGTTCGGGGACCGGACCGCGGCCGAGGCGATGACCCCGCGTATGGACTGCGTGACGGTGACCGACAGCGACACCGTCGCCGAGTTCCTGACGCTGGCCCGGCGCGAGCGCCACCTGCGGCTGCCGGTCTCCGGCGGCGAGCTGGACGACATCGTCGGCATCGCCTCCGTGGTCGACGCCTTCGCCGTGCCGGAGGCCGGGCGGGCGAGCACGCAGGTGGCGACGATCCTGCGCCCTCCCCTCTTGGTCCCCGAGACGCTCGACCTGGAGACCGTCCAGGAGCGCCTGTTCTCGGCCCGCAGGGAGATGGCTGTCGTGGTGGACGAGTACGGCGGTTTCGCCGGCATCGTCACCGTGGAGGACCTCGCCGAGGAACTGATCGGGGACATCGCCGACGAGTACGACCTCCCCGAGGAGGGTTCGGCCGAGCCCGAGCCCGCCCTGCTCGGTCCGGGGGAGTCGGTGGCGGTCCCCGCGCTCCTGCGGGCCCACGAGGTCGAGGAGCGCACCGGCTTCCAGATGCCGGAGGGGCCGTACGAGACGCTCGCCGGCCTGCTGATCAGCCGTCTCGGCCGCCTTCCCGACCCGGGGGACAGCGTGGTGGTCGACGGCTGGACCCTCAGGGTCGACAGCATGCGCCGCCACCGGATCGAGCAGATCACACTGACCGCCCCGGGCGGCGACGAGGAGACCCCGTGATGCGCCCCGCCGGCACGGGCGCGGCCAGGAGGGGCCGATGACCCTCCTGGACGCCCTCGCCATCGTGCTCCTGCTGGGAGTGAACGGGTTCTTCGTCGGCGCGGAGTTCGCGCTGATCTCCGCTCGCCGCACCCAGATCGAACCGCTGGCCAAGGAGGGCTCCCGGCGGGCGCGCGCGGTGCTGGCCGCCATGGACTCCGTCCCGCTGATGCTCGCCGCCGCGCAGCTCGGCGTGACCCTCGCCTCGCTGGCGCTCGGCGCCGTCGGCGAGCCGGTCCTCGCCCACGCGCTGGAGCCGCTGTTCGCCGCGCTGGGCCTTCCCGCCGGGCTGGTCCACCCGACGGCCTTCGCCCTCGCCCTGATCGTCGTCGTCTCCGCGCACGTGATCATCGGCGAGATGGTGCCGAAGAACCTCGCCCTCGCGGCGCCGGACAAGGCGGCCCTGTGGCTGGTGCCGGCCCTGCGGATCGCCGCCCGCGCGACCCGCCCCCTCCTGGTGGCCGTCAACGCCCTCGCCGCGGCCGTCCTGTGGGTGCTGAAGATCCCGCCCACCGAGGAGATCCGGTCGGTCTACACCTCCGAGGAGATGCCCGCCCTCATCAGGGAGTCGCACCGGCACCGGCTGCTGGAACGGGACGAGCACGATCGCATGATCGCCACCCTCGCCCTGTACGCGCGGCCGGTGGCGTCGGTCATGGTGCCGATCGACGAGGTCGTGAGCGTGCCCGCCACGACCGGGGCCGCCGAGCTCCAGCAGTACGCCGGCCGGTACGGCCACTCACGCTTCCCCGTTCGCGGCGAGGACGGGCGGCTGTGCGGCTACCTCCACGTCCTGGACGCGCTCAACGGCCACGCGCCGGGCCGGCCGCTGCCGGCCCGCGACCTGCCGCACCTCAACGCCAGGACGACGCTGGCAGACGTGCTGGCGACGATGCGCAAGCGCCGGGCCCAGCTGGCGGCGATCGTCGGCGACGACGGTTCCGTGGCCGGAGTGGTCACCCTGGAGGACGTCCTCACCGGCCTTTTGCACCACGCCCGCTAGGAGACCTCCGGCTGACCCGCGTGCCGATGGCTCCCGCCGGTTCCGGTCCCGGCTCACAGCGCTCACTCAGGAAACCATGACAAACCACCCATATAGCCATATTAGGGTGCCATGGTGGTTAAGGACGCCGCTATCCGGGGTAGCGCGGGCCGAATGCACGTCGCGACCCGCACGAGGCCCCCGTCATCGCCGCCGGCACGATCGTCCCGAGGCGCCCGGCAGTCCTGGCTGGACGCCCTGCGCGGGTTCGGCGCCCTGATCGTGGTCTTCGAGCACTCGCTGGATCCGCTGCTGCCGGAGATCCGGGCCACGATCAGCCCGTGGTTCGACTTCGGGCAGTACGGGGTGCTGGTGTTCTTCCTGGTCAGCGGTTATGTGGTGCCGATGTCGCTGGAACGGCGCGGCAGCGTCCGCGCGTTCTGGATCACCCGGGTCTTCCGCCTGTACCCGCTGTGGGCGCTCGCCGCGGCGGCCGGCACGATGTTCGGGGTCATCGGGGTCTACACCGTCCTGCCCGCCCAGCTCGCCGGGCAGCCGTGGACGGCCGCGCTGGCGCACCTCACGATGCTGCAGGACCTGTTCCAGGTGCCGAGCGTCGTCAACGTCTTCTGGACGCTCTCGTACGAGATGGCGTTCTACCTGCTGGTGACCGCGATGTTCGTGTACGGCGTGCACCGGGCCAGCGCCGGGGCCTCGATCACGCTGGCGGTGTGCGCGCTCGCCGCCGGGGCGTTCGTACCGGCGGGCCTGCTCTCGCGGAACCTGGGTGGAACGGTCGTCTGGGCCGCCGCGGCCGTCCTGCTCGGCGGGATGGCCGCCGTGCTGAGCGGGGACCGCGACCTGCGACGGTACGGCGCCGCGGCGCTCGCCGTCCTCGTGCTCGTGCTCCTCACCTTCAACAGCAGAGTGGGCGCGTGGCAGAGCCTGGTCATCGTGGCGACGATGTTCGGCGGGACCGCCCTGCACCACATGGAACGCCGGCCCGCCGCGCGGTGGCGCGGGCTGATCGTCCTGGTGCCCATCCTCTCGGTCGCCGCGGCCGTGTGGCTCGGACCGGGGTGGGGCATGCCGCCGGCGGCGCAGGAGGCCTTCAAGTGGAGTTGGTCCGCCGCCGTCATCGGGGCCTGGCTCACCTTCGCCGCCGGGCTGGCCCTGCGCCACCGCGCCATCCCCGCCGCCCTGGCGTGGCTCGGGCTGGTGAGCTACTCCGTCTACCTGCTGCACCCTCTGGTCCTACAGGTCGTACGGCGGATCACCATGGATCCCTCGAGGATGACCCTCGGCGAGCGGCTGGCATGGGAGGCGGCGTTCTTCGCCGCCGTGATCGGCTGTGCCGCGCTGAGCCACCGGTTCGTCGAACGACCGGCGCAGCGTCTGGGGCGCCGCCTCGCGGGCGGCGGGCGAGCGAGGCAGCTGGCCAGGTAACAGATGATGTAGCTGCAAAAATGAGGATTTCCTGCGAATACTGCGACAGAGGGCCACAAATATCACCCCGATCGCTAGACTTGCTCGCGGCTTGCCGGGCGGGTGGATCCGGCGCCTGTAGTCGGCGCGTGGCCCGTGGCCACCAGCCCTGGCCATTCCGTGGGGACAATGAACGGCGGGCTTGTCGATGTGCGCCCTGTCCAGCCTGTAGACGAACCTCCGGGCGGGCCGCCCCGTACCGCCGGACGGCGGTGGACGGCGTGGCTGTGGTGCCTGGTCGCGGCGGTGGTGGGAGTCTCCCTGGCGGCCGGCGCCACGGTGGTCGGCGCGTACACCAAACTGAGCGGCAACATCAGGCACGTCGAGGTCGACGCCAAGGACCTCGGCACCCGGCCCGTCAAGGTCAGCAAGGCGCTGAACATCCTCATCGTGGGGTCGGACACGCGTTCGGGCGCGAACGCCAAGTACGGCCACCGCGATCTGGGCGAGCGCACGGACACGATCATCCTCGCGCACATGTCCCCCGACCGCGGCAACGCGATGCTCATCAGCTTCCCGCGTGACTCGCTGGTACAGCTCCCGGCGTGCCCGCGCAAGAACGGCCTGCCCGGCCAGCGCCCGCACATCGGCATGATCAACGAGTCGTTCAACTTCGGCGGCATCGGCTGCACGTGGCGGACGATCGAGTCGCTCACCGGGATCCACATCGACCACTTCGCCAAGGTCGACTTCACCGGGTTCAAGAGCATGGTGAACGCGCTCGGCGGCGTCGAGATCTGCGTTCCCAAGGCGATCGACGACAAGAAGGCCATGTTGCACCTGGCGGCGGGCAAGCAGGTCGTCAAGGGCGAGCAGGCGCTCGGCTACGTGCGGGCCCGCTACAGCCTGGGAGACGGGTCCGACATCGGCCGCATCCAGCGGCAGCAGATGTTCATCGCCTCGATGATCAAGAAGGCCATGAGCGGCGCCACGCTGGCCGACCCGGCCAAGCTGTTCCACTTCCTCGACGCGGCCACCAGGTCCGTCACGACCGACCCGCAGCTCACCGTGAGCGTCATGAAGGACCTGGCGTCCAGCGCTCAGGGGCTGGCCGCCGGGAACATCCGTTTCGTCACGACGCCATGGCGCTACTCCCTCACCCAGCCCGGCCGCGTCGAGTGGGTCCAGCCGCAGGCCAAGCAGCTCTTCCGGCTGGTGGCGACCGACACGAAGATCAAGGGCTCGAACATCAAGACCGGCCGCCAGGGCAAGGTGCCGAAGTCCAAGATCGAGATCGTGGTGCAGAACGGCACCAACCGGAGCGGCCTGGGCGGTCAGGTCGCCGCCGCGCTCGAGCAGCGCGGCTACACCGTCGTGAAGGTCGGCGACCTCAAGCGCAAGCCGTACGCCAAGACCACGATCAGGTACGCCACGGACGGGCAGACCCGTGTGCCGACGCTCGCCGGCGACCTCGTGGTGTCGCGGAACGCCGCGGTGGCGAACGTCACGACCACACGGCTCGTGCTGGTGATCGGCTCCGACTGGAAGGGTCTGAAGGCCGCTCCGGTCTCCGAGGACGACCTGAAGGGCATCGACGCGACGCAGGACTCCTGCTCGGCCGCCTGACGGTCTGAGCAGCGGTTTTCCCGCTTCGCTCCCGCCCGCCCGTTGGATCCGCGCCGTCCGGGGTACGGAACCGGGCATGTGTCACTTGCTTCGCTTCATGGGGTGATATCCGGAAGGCGGGATTGCCGCCACGGATTGGCGAGCGTCGAGCGGCACGGGGAACGGGCGAGCGCCCGGTGTCACACAGGGACGGTGAACGATGCGACGCGGAGTCATCTTCGATATCGACGGAACCTTGGTCGACACGAACTACCTGCACGTCGTCGCCTGGTGGGAGGGGTTCCGGCGGCAGGGGCACGACATGCTGATGGTGGACATCCACGGGGCCATCGGACGCGCCGATAAGGCTCTGATCGACTACTTGCTCCCTCGGGCGACCGAGAAGGAGGCCGAGGCGATCTCCGAGACGCACGCGCGGCTGTACAAGCCCCGCCTCGAGGAAGTGCGGCCGGTGGCGGGGGCCGGGGAACTGCTGCGCGCGGTCGCCGACCGCGGCCTGCTCGTGGTGGTCGCGACCAGCGCGCCCAAGGACGAGGCCGAGCGCCTGATCGGCGTGACGGGCGCACAGGACGTGGTCTCGGCGCTGGTCCACGCGGGCGACGTCGACAGGTCCAAACCCCACCCCGAACCGATACAGGAGGCCCTGGACAAGAGCGGCCTGCGGCCCGAGAACGCGGTCATGCTGGGGGACACCGTGTGGGACGGGCTGGCCGCACGCCAGGCGAAGGTCGGATGCGTCGGGGTCCGCTCGGGCGGCATCGACACCGCATCCCTGCTGGAGGCGGGCGCCGAGGCCGTCTACAAGGACTGCCAGGACCTGCTGTACCACCTGGACGACAGCCCGATCGGCCCGCTTCTCCGGAATTGATCCCGGAGGTCTCCGGGTTATCCAGATGGTCCGCGTGGAGGTTTCCTCTCGCCGTCCATCGAACCGGGTGGGCCTCAACGGCGTATTGCCGGATCAGAAGGAGAGTGATCTCACATGGCACAGCAAGCGGTCATCGGTGTCACAGGACTCGGGGTCATGGGCCGCAACCTGGCGCGCAACTTCGCCAGGCACGGCTACCCCGTCGCCGTCCACAACCGGACGAGCACCAAGACCAAAGCGCTGATCGAGGAGTTCGGCCACGAGGGTGACTTCACCCCCGCGGAGACGCCGGAGGCGTTCGTCGCCTCGCTGGCACGGCCGCGCAAGATGGTGATCATGGTGAAGGCCGGCGCCTCGACCGATGCCGTGATCGAGGAGTTCGCCCCCCTGCTCGAACCCGGCGACATCATGATCGACGGAGGCAACGCGCACTTCGCCGACACCCGGCGCCGCGAGAAGGCCCTGCGGGACCGCGGCATCCACTTCGTCGGCGTCGGCATCTCCGGCGGCGAGCAGGGCGCTCTCGAAGGCCCGAGCATCATGCCGGGCGGCTCGCCCGAGGCGTACGAGTCCCTCGGCCCGATCCTGGAGGACATCGCCGCCAAGGTCGACGGCGTCCCCTGCTGCACCTACGTCGGGCCGGACGGCGCCGGGCACTTCGTCAAGATGGTCCACAACGGCATCGAGTACGCCGACATGCAGCTCATCGCGGAGGCCTACGACCTGCTCCGCAAGGCCGCCGGGATGTCGCCCGCCGAGGTCGCCGAGACCTTCCGCACCTGGAACGCCGGCCGGCTGGGGTCCTACCTCATCGAGATCACCGCCGACGTGCTGTCCCACGTGGACCGCGCCACCGGGCGGCCGTACGTCGACGTGGTGCTCGACCGGGCCGAGCAGAAGGGCACCGGCCGCTGGACCGTCCAGGCGGCCCTCGACCTCGGGGTCCCGGTCACCGGCATCGCCGAGGCGGTCTTCGCCCGATCGCTCTCCGGTCACGTCGACATGCGCGACGCGGCGCGCGCGCTGCCCGGGCCGTCCGGCGGCGGAGTGGACCACTCCTTCGCCGACGACGTCGAGCAGGCCCTGTACGCGTCGAAGGTCGTCGCCTACGCGCAGGGGTTCAACGAGATCCAGGCGGGCAGCGCGGAGTACGGCTGGAACATCGACCTCGGGGCGATGGCGACCATCTGGCGTGGCGGGTGCATCATCAGGGCCCGATTCCTGGACCGCATCCGCGAGGCCTACGAGTCCGACCCGAACACTCCCACGCTGCTGTCCGACGCGCGCTTCGCCGCCGAGGTGGGCGACGCCCAGGACGCGTGGCGCGACGTGGCAGTCACCGCGACCAGGCGCGGCATCCCGGCTCCCGGGTTCGCCAGCTCGCTCGCCTACTACGACGGGCTGCGCGCCGAGCGGCTTCCCGCCGCGCTGATCCAGGCGCAGCGCGACTTCTTCGGCGCCCACACCTATCGCAGGACCGACCGCGACGGCGTCTACCACACCCACTGGGAGCTTCCGGACCGCCCGGAGGCCCGCGTGGACGTCTGAGCGGCGCGACGCGCGCCGACGTCCGACCTGCACGGCGCGTCCACGCCGGGCCGGCGCCGGAAGAAGGCCACGCCCTGCCGGTGCCGGGCGGAGTCCACGCCATGACCGGACGGCACGGCCGGCCGCTCGATCGGCGTTCAGGGACGGGACGCGCCCTGGGCCGCCGATCGAGCGCGCTGTTCCTGCTCGGCTATGAGCTCGGCGAGGCTGGTGGCGTCGTCGGCGTCCACCGTCCGCCACACGCCGGCGGCCTCGGCCGCGTCGTCGAACCGCAGGCGCGTCGCCCAGAAGCGGCCGGTGTCCGACTGGAACACCCTCCACCCGGGCGCCTCCGCCGGCGGCGGGCTCACCCCGCCCCCTCGTACGGGCGCCCGGGTAACGGAGGCGGGCCGCCTGGCCGGCGGCCGGAGAGGGTGGTGAGCTGTCGCACTGGGCCGAACCTCGGTTCGCGTCAAAACCCCTTCAGGCACACGTATCGCCCGTATGGGTCTGCCAGTTATGGAGTCATCGGTCTGCGCGAGTGACATCCGCGCTACGGTCAGTGTGAGGGCCTGATAACGCGGTGTCACCGTTGCCGTGGTGCCGCACGTCGTTGCCGCAACACGGGGAGTGGCCATGGTCGTCGGAGAGGATCTGCGCGCCGCCCGCCTGCGCGCCGGCCTCAGCCTGGGGCAGCTCGGGCTCAGGATGGGCGTTTCCGCAGGTCACCTCAGCCGCGTCGAGCGTGGCGACCGTGAGGTCACCCCTGCCCTGGTCCGCCATTACGAGGTCGCCCTGGGTCCGGTGGGCCTTCCTCTTGCGGCAAACGGATCCGCGGATGACCCCGCCTGGGAAATGGGTACCGTCGATGACATGAAACGGAGGGGCCTACTCTCAGTCATCGCGGCGGCTTCCGTGGGGGTCGCCACGGGCGAGCCTGTGACGCGCCTGCTCGACGGCCTGGCGACCGACCCTCCCACCAGGGTCGGCTTACCGGAGGTGCGCGCCGTCGAGGCCGCCGCCGACCTGTACATGCGCATGGATCTCGCCCGGGGAGGCGACGCGGCCATCGCGATGGCCCGCGGATCCCTCGAGTGGGCGGTGAAGCTCCACGACCGCCCGATGACCGAACCCACGCGTGAGCGGCTCTGCTCGGCCATCGGGCTGCTGGCCGACCGGCTCGGCTGGGCCACCTACGACCAGGGCCGGCTCGAGCGGGCCGCGAGGATCCTCACCTTCGCCCTGGACTCGGCGGCACGCGGCGGTGACCGCGACCTGCGGGCGCACGCCATGCTCGACCTGTCGGTCTCCTTCGCCGACCTGGGCAGGCCCCGTGACGGCGTCGAGATCCTGCGGCTGGCGCTCGGCGACGAGCGCGTCTCCAGCGCCGAACGGGCCAACGTGCACGCCGTGGCGGCCCGCCACTGCGCCGCCGCCGGCGACCTGACGGCCGGCCTGCGGCACATCGGGCTGGCAGAGGAGGCGCTGGCCCGCGCCGAACCCGCGGTGGCCCCCGACTGGGCGCGCCACATCACCGTCTCCCCCGGCCACCACGACAGCGCCCTCGGGCTGGCTCTGTTCCAGCTCGGCGACGACGCACGCGCGCGAGACCGCCTCGCTGCGGCACTGGAACGCCTCGGCGAGAGCCGTACGCGCACCGGGTTGCGCTGTCTCACCCGCCTCGCCGTGCTGCGCATCCGGGAGGGCGACCGGGACACCGGCGCGGAGCAGGCCCGCCGGGCGGTCGCGCTCGCCGCCGATGTGCGCTCCATCCGCGTCGCCGGCGACCTGCGCACGATGATCGACGGTGTCCGCCAGTGCGGCATGACCGAGCTGGCCCGCGAGCTGACGCACTCCCTAACCGCGGCCTGAACGGCCGCGCCGCCCCGCCTCTCGCAGGGACCGCCCCGGGACCGCCCCGGTGCCGCGCCTCGGCCGCGCCCGCCTCTCGCGTGGCCGCCGACGTCCGGCTCTCGCGTGGCCGCCGACGTCCGCCTCTCGCGTGGCCGCCGACGTCCGCCTCTCGCGTGGCCGCGACGTCCGGCTCTCGCGTGGCCGCGACGTCCGGCTCGGTCGTTCGGCCGATCTGCCCGGACCGCGGGGTCCGCTAGCCTCACCTGATGTGCGGCCGCACGCCCCCCGGCGGCATCGCGCGCGGTCCTCCCCCGGAAGGTGTGTTCATTGATCGGCTGGTTCGAGGCGCTCGTGCTGGGTCTGGTGCAGGGGCTCACGGAGTTCCTGCCCATCTCCTCCAGCGCGCACATCAGGGTGGTGTCCGCCTTCTTCGGCTGGCAGGACCCGGGAGCCGCCTTCACCGCGGTGATCCAGCTCGGCACGGAGACGGCCGTGCTCATCTACTTCCGCAAGCGCATCTGGGAGATCCTCTCCACCTGGACGCGCGCCCTGTGGACCCCTGATCTGCGGCAGGACTCCGCGGCGCGCATGGGCTGGTACGTCATCGCGGGCAGCGTCCCGATCGGCGTGCTCGGCCTGGCGTTCAAGGAGTCGATCGAGACCACGTTGCGCGACCTGCGCCTGGTGGGCGCGTGCCTGATCGTCTTCGGCCTGCTCCTGGCCGTCGCCGACCGGATGGCGCGCAACGAGCTGACCCTGGACAAGAACCTCAACCTGCCGCACGCCCTGACGTACGGCCTGGCCCAGTCGCTGGCGCTGATCCCGGGCGTCTCCCGCTCCGGCGGTACGACGGGCGCGGGCCTGCTCCTCGGTTACCGGCGCGAGGAGGCGGCGGAGTACTCGTTCCTGCTCGCGATCCCGGCCGTGCTCATGTCGGGCGTCCTGGAGCTGTTCAAGATCGGTGAGGGGCAGGCGCCGGCCTGGGGGCCCACGATCCTCGCCACCCTGGTGTCGTTCGCCGTCGGCTACGCCGCGATCGCCTGGTTCTTGCGGTACATCAGCACGCACCGCTTCACGCCGTTCATCGTGTACCGGGTGATCCTCGGCGCCGTGGTCATCGCGGCGGTCGGCACCGGCCTCATTCCGGCCGCCTAGGATCCGCCTGCAGACGGACGCGGACGAACGGTCAAAGTTCGCTAGATTGCCGACAGCGGGGAGGAATTCGACACAACGGAGGGGCGCGATGAAGGCCCGTATATCGGGCGTCGCGACGTATCTGCCCGAATGCGTTCTGACCAGCGACGACGTGGAAACGCGGATCGAGGGATACGTCCCTCCCCGCGGCATCATCCAGCGCATGACCGGGATCGCGCGACGGCACGTGGCGGCCGGCGACCAGCAGGCGTCCGACCTAGCGGTGGCGGCGGCGCGGCGGCTCGACCACGCCGACGCCGACCTGCTGATCTTCGCGTCGGCCTCGCAGGACATGGTGGAGCCGGCGACCGCGCACATCGTCGCCGCCAAGCTCGGGATGTCGTGCCCGGTGTTCGACGTCAAGAACGCCTGCAACAGCCTGCTCAACGGGCTGCAGGTCGCCGACGCGCTGATCCGCACCGGCGCCCACCGCAAGGTGCTCGTCTGCACGGGCGAGATGCCGTCCCGCGCCGTGCGCTGGCGGGTCGCCGACCGGGCGCAGTTCGTGGACGCCTTCGCCGGGTACACACTGTCGGACGCGGGCGCGGCGGTACTGGTCACCGCCGACCCGCACCGCGGCATCTTCTACCGCGACTTCTCGGCGGACTCCACCGCCTGGGCGATCGGCACGCTCCCCGGCGGCGGCTCCGCCCACCCGCGCGACCCCGAATACTCCTACTTCCGGGGCGACGGTCGGCGGCTGAAGGAGGCGTTCGAGCTGATCGGCCCGGACATCTTCCTCGACGCGCTCAAGCGCACCGGCCTGACCTGGGACGACTTCTCGATCGTAGCCGTGCACCAGGTGGCGCTGCCCTACCTCGCGGCCCTCACCCAGGCACTCGGCATCCCCGAGGACCGGCTGGTCGTCACGCTGCCCGAGCACGGCAACTGCGCCTCGGCCACCCTGCCGCTCCAGCTCGCCGCCGGCGGCGCCCGCCCCGGTGACCGGGTCGCGCTGCTCGGCCTCGGCGGCGGCATCAGCCTCGGCGTGCTCTTCGCGGACCTGTGATGGACGGTGAGAACTCCATGGACCTCTGGGTGATCGTCCCCGCGTACAACGAGGCGATGGGCATCGAGGCGACCCTGCACGGCCTGGAGGCCCAGGACGACCAGGCCTTCACGCTGGTCGTCGTCGACAACATGAGCACGGACGGAACCGCCGAGGTGGTGAGGGCCTACGCCGCCACGTCCTCGATGAGGATCGAGGTCGTCCAGGAGGCGCGCAAGGGCACCGGCGCCGCCTCCGACACCGGGATGCGGCACGCCATCGCCCAGGGGGCCACCCACCTCGCCAGGACCGACGCCGACTGCGTGCCGCGCCACGACTGGGTGCGGGCGATCAGGCGGGGCTTCGGCGACGGGCTGGAGATGGTCGGCGGCAAGCTCAGGCCGCGCACGGACGAGTTCCCGCTCAAGTTCTGGGAGCGGCGCTTCATCCCGTTCGTGGTGAGCGTGGCCGCCGCGTTCGGACGCTTCCGGCCGGGCAACCGCGACGCGGCCTATCTCGGGCCCTACGTCATGATGCCGGGCGCCACGGTGGCCATCACGGCCGCGCTCTACGAGCGCTCGGGCGGCTTCCCGCGCACGGCGATCGAGGAGGTCCACGAGGACCGCGCCCTGGTCAACCGGGTGCGCAGGCTCACCGGCGCGTACGCCTCGCGCCGCGACGTGGTCGTGTACGGGTCGGTCCGGCGGCTGCGCGCGTACGGCCTGGCCGGCACGCTGGCCTGGTACGCCGACCACCACTACCGCCCCGACGTCGTCGACGTCCGGTGAGCCCTCACCTGACCGTCCCGTCCCGGCCGGCCCGGCGGGTCCCGGGCCACGAGACGCGCCTGTACCTGGCCGCCCACCCCCTCGTGTACCCGCTGATGCGGCTGCTCGCCCGGCTCGGCCCGGTGGTGCGGGTGCCGGGGATCGGCGTCGTCGTCAACGACGCCGCCACCGCGCGCGCCGTCCTCATGGACGAGCGGTTCCGCAAGGACGGACCCGGCTCCCCCGGTGACCTGTGGACGCCCGTGCTCGGCCCGTCCGTGCTGCTCAACATGGAAGGGGACGCGCACACGGCGCTGCGCCGCAAGCTCGCCCCGCTGTTCGCCCCGGCGCAGGTCGCCTCGCTCGTGGCCGAGGTGCTGGAGGTCCCGCTCCGGGATCTGTCGGCGCGGCTGGCGGGCGGCGAGACGGTCGACCTGGTCGACGAGATGCGGCTGATGGCCGGGGCGGTCATCTGCCGGTTGATCGGCATGGGAGAGGTCTCGCCGGACGACGCGCGGTCCCTGTTCGCCGACGGGGAGCGCATCGTGTCCATGGTGTCGCTGCGCTCGCGCGGGCTTTCCGAACGGCAGATCGCCGCCGCCCGCCAGGTGCTGGACCGGATCGGCGACATCGCCGAGGCCGCGTACGAGCGTGGCGAGGAGACGACGGTCATGGGACGCATGCGTTCCCTCGGCCTGTCCGCCGCCGAGGCGCGCGGGGCGGCGGGCGCGTTCTTCCTCACCGGCACCGAGACGGTCGCCACCTTCGTCCCGCGGCTCATCGCGCTGTTGCACGACACCGGAACCCGGCTGGACGGGCCCGGCGACCTGGACCGGGCGATCGAGGAGGCGATGCGGGTCACCACCCCGACACCGGTGATGCTGCGGTCGGTCGCCGTCCCGGCCCGCGTCGGCCGCGTTCCCGTACGGCCCGGCGACCGGGTGCTGATCGTGACCCACAACTGTGCCCGCGCCTACGGCCCGTTCGACCTGGCGACACGGCACCCTCCGGAGCTGCGGAGGATCTGGTTCGGGGCCGGCCCGCACTTCTGCGTCGGATACCCGCTGGCGCTGGCCGAGATCCGCGCCGTGGCCGCGGTGGTGCTGTCCCACGACGTGCGCGTGGTGCGGCGGCGAGCCGCACGAGGAGTGCTGATCCCCACTTATGCACATCTGTGGATAACCGCCGGCCCGGAGAGGACGGGCACCGGATGAGCGACGTGATCGCCGGCGTGCTCGACGCCGCCGGGCGCGCGCCGGACAGCGTCGCGATCATCGACGGGCGCGGCCGGAGGCTGTCCTACGGTGAGCTGGCCCGCCGGGTCGGCGCCGTCGCCGCGGCCATGACCGGGCTACGGCCGGGCGACGGCGTGCTGTTCGCCGTACGCCCAGGTCCGGACGCCGTGACGCTCGCCCTGGGCGCGGTGGCCGCCGGAGGGATGCTCGTCCTCGCCGACCCCGGCCTGGCCCCCGACGTGGTGGCCGGGCGGCTCGCCCTGACCCGGCCGGCCTGGGTGGTCGCCGATTCCCTCGTCTACGCGTTGAGCGGGCCGCTGCGCGCCCTCGCCCGGCGTCGCGGGCTGACCCTCCCGCATCTGCGCGCCCCCGTCCCGGGCCGGCCGGTGCGCCACCTGTACTCAGGCCCGTGGCTTCCCGGCGTCCCCCGCGGCGCCGTACGCGTGCCCGGCCTGGAGCGCCGCGGCCCCTCCCGCCTGCCCGGAGCGGGAAAGGCTGCCGGAGGGGCCGGGCACCCCGGCACGGCCGGACAGCCGTCTCAGCCGGGCACGAGGGCCGAGCGCGACCAGCCCGCGGTCGTCGCGTTCACGTCCGGGACGACGGGACGGCCACGCGGAGTCGTGCACACCAGGGGGTCGCTCGCGGAGGGGTCGGCGCTCTTCCGCGCGGCGGTCCCGCTGGCCCCCGGCGACGTCGTGCACACCGACCAGCTCATGCTGGGCCTGCCGGCGCTGATGGCGGGGGCCACCTGGTCGCTGCCCGGCTCGCGGCCCTTCGCCGAAGAGCTGGCCGAGCGCCGGGCCACCCACGCGTTCTGCGTGCCCGTACGGCTGGACAGGATCCTCCGGGAGAGCCCCGCGCTGCCCGAGACGCTGCGCTGCCTGCTCCTCGGCACGGCTCCGTCGCCGCCCGCCGTGCTCCGGCGCGCCCGCGCCGCCGCCCCGCACGCCGGGATCTGGTCGGTGTACGCCATGACCGAGGCGCTGCCGATCGCGATCGCCTCGGCGGAGGACAAGCTCGCCGTCCAGGAAGGCGACCTGCTCGGCACGCCGCTGCCCGGCGTCGAGGTCCGCATCGGCGACGACGGCGAGCTGTTCGTCTCGGGACCCCAGCTCGCCCAGGGATACCTCGGCGAGCCGCCGCTGGCCGAGGTGGCGACGGGCGACCTGGCCCGCGTGGACGAGGACGGGCGGCTCGTCCTCCTGGGCCGCAAGAAGGACATGATCCTCAGGGACGGGGTGAACATCTATCCAGGTCTGTACGAGCCGGCGGTGGCGGCGCTCCCCGGCGTGGCGGAGGCCGCGATCATCGGCGTCCCCGATCCGGAGACCGACGACGAGGAGGTCGTACTGGCCGTGATCGCCGACGAGGGCTTCGACCAGGCACGGCTGCGCAAGGCCCTTCCGGAGATCGTCGACGCGGGCGCGCTACCCGACCGGATCGAGGTCCTCGACGGCTTCCCGCGCGGCGGGCGCACCGGCAAACTCGACCGCGCGCTGCTCCGCGACCTGGTCGCCCGTACGCCGAAGTGAATCCGGGAGCGGCGATGGGGCGTGTCGAGACGGCGGTGGCGCGGTGAGAGTGGCGGTGACGGGAGCGTCGGGGTTCGTCGGCGGCGCGGTCTGCCGGGCCGCGGCGGCACAGGGCTGGGAGGTCCACGCCTTCGGCCGCCGGCCGGCAACGGCCCTCGCCGCTCGCGACGGCGGCGCCGTGTCGTACCGCTCGTGGGACATCACCGGGCCGGTGCCGGGTGACCTGCCCGAGGTGGACGCGGTGGTGCACTGCGCGGGCAGCGTGACCGACTGGGGGCCGAAACGGGAGATCATCGAGGTCAACGTGGGCGGCACGGCACAGGTGCGGCGGGCCTTCCCCGCCGCCCGGTTCGTCCACGTCAGCACCGCGAGCGTGTACGACCCGTTCCGCCCGACCGTGATGGCGCGCGAGCACGAGTACCGGGCCGGGCGGTACGTCAACGCCTACGGCGAGTCGAAGGCGCTGGCCGAGCTCGTGGTCAGGGACACGGCGGTGATCCTGCGGCCGCACGCCGTGTACGGCGAAGGGGACCCGACGCTGCTGCCCAGGGTTCTCGGCGCGGTGCGAGGGCGGCGCCTGTACGCCGTCGGCGACGGACGTCAGCGGATCAGCCTGACCTCCGTCGGCAACCTGGCACAGGCCTGCCTGCTGGCCGCGGCGGGCCCGATGGCGACGGGCGTGTTCAACGTGACGGACGCCGAACCGATCGTCCTGGACGACGCGCTCCGCGCGATCCTCGCGGAGAGGGGGATCGACGCGCGGCCGTACTACTTGCCCGCCGCGCTGGTGGGGCCGCTGGCGGGCATCGCCGAGGCGGCCTATCGCGCGTCCGGACGGCCTCGCCCGCCGCGTCTCACCCGGTACGCGGTCGGTCATCTCGCCGTGGAGCGCACGCTTGACATCACCGCGGCGCGGGAACGCCTTGGCTACCATCCTTTGCCGACGTCCTTCCGCGGGGCGTCGGCCTGGTGACCCTCCCTCGTCTACTCCGCAGAGTCACTATCTGTCGCGACAAGTCTTGACAATGGGCATTGCGGGAACGCGGCCCGGATGCGACGGTCGAGGTGACCGTTCGCAATGGGGATGCGAACCGACGAGAGGGGCGACCATCGTGTCCGATCTCCCCCAGATGCCGTTTCCGCGACATCACAGCCTCGACGTGCCGCCGGAGTACCGCGAGCTTCGCCGGAATGCGCCCATCACGCGGGTACGCACCCCGGCCGGCGACGAGGCATGGCTGGTCACCGGCTATGAGGAGGTCCGGCGGATGTTCGCCGACGACCGACTCGGCCGCTCGCACCCCGACCCCGCCTCGGCGCCGCGGGTGTCCGGCTCGGTGCTCCTCGGCGGCCCGATGGGCGACTACGCGACCGAGAAGGACCAGCACCAGAGGATGCGCAAGCTCCTCGCGCCCGCTTTCTCCGCCCGCCGGATGAACGCCCTGGCAGATCACGTGCGGGAGCTGGTGAGCGGCCTCCTCGACGAGATGGCCGGGAAGACCCCGCCGGTCGACCTGCACGAGCACTTCTCCTTCCCGCTTCCCGTGCTGGTCATCTGCGAGCTGCTCGGCGTGCCGTTCGAGGACCGCCACCACTTCCGCAGGCTGTCGGACGGCATGTCACGCACGACGGACATGGCGGCGTCGATGACGGCGATGGAGGAGCTCAGCGGCTACATCCTCGAGCTGGTGCGCCGCAAGCGCAGCCGGCCGGCCGAGGATGTGCTCTCCGACCTCGCGCACATGGACGCGGACGACTCGGAGATCGCCCGGCTCGGGGCGGGCCTGCTGTTCGCCGGGCACGAGACCACGGTCAACCGCATCGACTACGGCGTCGTGTTCCTGCTCCGCGACCTCGCGCTGCGCGACGCGCTGGCGGCGGACCCATCCCTCGCGCCGGGCGTGGTGGAGGAGATCCTGCGCATGGCCTCGCCGTCCGACCACGGCCTGGTCCGGTACGCCAAGAGCGACATCGAGGTCGGCGACGTGACGATCCGGGCCGGCGAGGCGGTGGTCATCGTGCCCGCGGCGGCGAACCGCGACGAGAGCGTCTTCCCCGAGCCGGACGTGTTCGACATGCACCGCGACAACGCCGATCCCCATGTCGCCTTCGGGTACGCCCAGCACCACTGCGTCGGGGCGAACCTCGCCCGCGTCGAACTGCGGGAGGTCTTCGGCACCCTGTTCCAGAGGTTCCCGAAGATGGAGCTGACGGTGGCCCCGGAGGCGCTGCCCGTCCGGACCGGCCGCCTGGCCGGCGGCTTCCTCGAGGTCCCCGTCACCTGGTGACCTCGCCCGGCCCGCGTGCCGGCGGCCGAGCACGGCCTCCCGGCGGCCCGCGGGCCGTCCGTCGCCGGCTGCGTCCCCGGTGTGTCGCGGCCCCGGGGGAACACGCCCACGCGCGTCGTTACTAATCTGTTATCAGCTGGTACGGCGACAGTTCGGGGGCGTGGTGCCGATGAGAGCCGGACCGAGACCCGTGCGGCCGGGCGGGGCCCTGTGGTTCACCCTCGGGTCCGCCCTGGTGTGGGGGCTCGCCCACCTCCGTGCCGGACGGCGGGCCACCGGACTCGCGCTGATGTGGGTGTACGCCCTGCCGGCGGCATCCTCGGCATCCCGATCGACTACTACGTGATGGCCGACATGAGGGGCTTCGCGCGGATCATCGACGCGACGGGCGGGGTCACGGTCACCATCAAGCAGGACATCCCGTACGGCCTGCGCGGCGGTGTCCTGCGGGCGGGCACCCGGAGGCTGAGCGGCGCGGAGGCGCTCTGGTTCGGCCGCTCCCGGTCCGACGGTGACGACTATGTGCGCATGGGCCGGCAGAAATGCCTGCTCGACGCGGTCGCCAAGCAGGCCGACCCGATGACGGTGCTCAGGAGCTTCGAACAGGTCGCCGATGCGGCAAAGCACTACATATCCACTGATATCCCCCAAGAATCGCTTCCAGCATTCATCTCCGTTTCCAGGAAGATAAAGGACGCCCGCCTAGAAAGCGTCCAGTTCGTCCCGCCGCTCATCGACACCACCGCCCCGGACTGGCGGCTGATCAGGGAGAAGGTGGCGGAGGCGACCGGCGCGCCGAAGCACGGCCAAGCCGATGACGAGCGAGAAGGGTCCCACCACCAGGGCTCGCGTTCCTCCGCGTCGTCGGCCACCACCTCATCCCCCTCCACGCGACAAACGTCACTTAACGCATCTTGTAACTGATTCTGATGCGCCCCGTTAGGATTCGGTCTGATCACCATGCTGATCGGGGAGACATGCTGAGCCTGTGGTACGACCGCCCCGCGGACGGGCCGGATGAGCACGACGCGTGGGAACGACAGGCGTTGCCGATCGGCAACGGCAGGCTCGGCGCCATGATCTTCGGACGGCTCGGGACCGAGCGGGTCGCACTGAACGAGAGCACCCTGTGGACCGGCGGGCCCGGATCGAAGGACGCCGGGCCCGGCGGGTACCGGTCCGGCGACTGGCCCGCTCCCCGGCCGGGCGTCCTCGCCGAGGTCAGGCGGCGCATCGCCCAGGACGGCCGCGTCGAGCCGCGCGAGGCGGCGGAGCTGCTCGGCAACGTCGCGGGCATGGACGGTCACATCCCCGGGTTCGGCGCCTACCAGCCCTTCGGCGACCTCCTGCTCGACATCGGAAGCGACGGCACGCCGGGGCGGGACGTCTCGGACTACCGGCGGGAGCTGGACCTGGCCACGGCGATCGCGACCGTGCGCCACACGGCGGGCGGGGTCCGCTTCACCCGCGAGCACTTCGCCAGCAACCCCGCGCAGGTGGTGGTCGTACGCCTGTCCGCCGACCGCCCGGGCCTGATCTCCCTCACGGCACGGCTGGCCGCCGGTCCGCTGACCTCGCCGGAGTACGGCGTGGCTCAGGGCCGCCTGACGGTCCGTGGAACGCTGCACGACAACGGGCTCCGCTACGAGGGCCAGGTCCAGGTGACCGCCGAAGGCGGCAGCCGCACGGACGAGGCCGGGGCGGTGGCCGTCCGCGGCGCCGACGCGGTGACGCTGGTCTTCTCGGCGGGCACCGACTACGCCGGCGCGCACCCGCACTACCGGGGCCCGGACCCGCGCGAGCCGGTCACCTCGCGGGTGGACCGCGCGTGCGCCCGAGGCTACGCCGAGCTCCGCGCCGAGCACGTCGCCGACCACCGGCGGCTCTTCGACCGCGTAAAGCTCGATATAGGCGGAAACGTTCCGGAAGAAACGCCGGTACCGACGGACCGGGCGCTGACGGCGTACGGCGAGGGCGGCCCCGGCGACCGGGCGCTGGAGACGCTGCTGTTCGCCTACGGGCGCTACCTGCTGATCGCGTCGTCGCGGCCGGACTCGCCGCTGCCGGCCAACCTGCAGGGCGTGTGGAACGACAGCCCCACCCCGCCGTGGGACTGCGACTGGCACACCAACATCAACGTCCAGATGAACTACTGGCCGGCCGAGGTCACCGCGCTCGATGAGTGCGTCCGGCCGCTGCTGAGATTCGTCGACGGGCTGCGGGCGCCGGGCAGGGGCACCGCCCAGACCATGTTCGGCGCGTCAGGCTGGGTGGTCCACTCCAACACCAACCCGTTCGGGTTCACCGGCGTGCACGACTGGCCGACCGCCTTCTGGTTCCCCGAGGCGGCCGCCTGGCTCTCCCAGCACGTCTACGAGCGCTACCTGTTCGGCTGCGACGCCGGCTACCTGCGCGATCAGGCGTATCCGCTGCTCAGGGAGACGGCGGAGTTCTGGCTGGACAACCTGGCCGAGGACGGCGGCCTGGTCGTCTCCCCGAGCCACTCGCCCGAGCACGGGCCCTTCTCCGCCGGTGCGGCGATCTCGCAACAGATCGTGTGGGACCTGCTGGCCAACACCGTCGAGGCCGCGGAGTCCCTCGGCCTCGACCCGGGCTACCGCATCCTGAAGGCCCTCGGGGAGCTGGACGAGGGCCTGCGCGTCGGGTCGTTCGGGCAGCTGCAGGAGTGGCGCGAGGACTGGGACGATCCCGAAGACACCCACCGGCACGTCTCGCAGCTCTTCGCTCTGCACCCGGGCCGCCGCATCCGTCCGTGCACCGAGTACGGTGAGGCCGCGCGGGTCACGCTGGACCATCGCGGGGACGGGGGGACCGGCTGGAGCAGGGCCTGGAAGATCAATTTCTGGGCTCGCCTGCTCGACGGGGACCGGGCGCACCACCTGCTCGGCGAGCAGATCAGGCTCAGCACGCATCCCAACCTGTGGAGCACGCATCCGCCGTTCCAGATCGACGGCAACCTCGGCACGACGGCCGGGATCGCCGAGATGCTGCTGCAGAGCCACGCCGGAGTGATCGACGTGCTGCCCGCGCTGCCGTCCGCCTGGCCGTGCGGCTCGTTCGACGGACTGCGCGCCCGCGGCGGCCACACGGTGGGCACGACCTGGCGGGACGGCGCGCCGGTCGAGGTGCGGCTGGTCGCCGGCCACGACGGGGAGGTACGGCTGCGCCATCCCGCGTTCCTCAACGGGTGCCGCGCGGACGTCCCCTGCGTCGTCGAGGACGACACCGCCGCCTTCCAGGCGGGCGCCGACCGGTCGTACCGCATCACGCTCGGCTGAGAACGCCCCGCCTCTCCGGCCGAGGCGTCGTTTCGAGGGACACGAACCGGTAACGACGCGTGCCCATGCCATCACCCCCGCTTGACACAACGCTTCGAATATCGTCTTATACACCTAACCGACTTATTAAGTAGGAATTAGGGAGTGTCCATGACGGTTCGCAGGCTACGAGGGATGGCGGCAGTATCGGCCGCGGTCGCGGTGACCGCCCTCGCGGCGGCCTGCGGAGGGGGCGGGGGGTCCTCCAGCGGCGGCGGCGACGGCGCGGCCAAGACCGAGGTACGCCTCGGCTTCTTTCCGAACATCACGCACGCCACGGCACTGGTCGGCATCAAGAAGGGCTTCTTCGCCAAGGCGCTCGGCAGCAACGTCACGCTGAAGACCGCCAGCTTCAACGCAGGCCCCGCGGCCACCGAGGCGATCTTCTCCGACGCCGTCGACGCCACCTACATCGGGCCCAACCCGGCCATCAACGCCTGGTCCAAGTCCAAGGGCCAGGCGATCAAGATCGTCGCAGGCGCGGCGTCCGGCGGCGTGTTCCTCGTCGTCAAGGACGGCATCAACAGCGTCGAGGACCTCAAGGGCAAGAAGATCGCGACCCCTCAGCTCGGCAACACCCAGGACGTCGCGGTCCGCTACTACCTTCAGGAGAAGGGCCTCAAGACCGACACCAAGGGCGGCGGCGACGTCTCGATCGTGCCGCAGGACAACGCCCAGACCCTGCAGACCTTCGCCACCGGCGACATCGACGGCGCCTGGGTCCCCGAACCCTTCGCGAGCCGGCTGGTGACGGAGAGCAAGGGCAAGATCCTCCTCAACGAGGCCGACCTCTGGCCGAACAAGCAGTTCGTGATCACGCACCTCATCGTCAGGCAGCAGTTCCTCAAGGAGCACCCTGACCTGGTCAAGAAGCTGATCGAGGCCCACGTCGAGTCCAACGCCTACATCCAGTCCGACCCCGCGGGCGCCAAGGAGGCGATCAACGCCGAGCTCCAGGACCTGTCCGGCAAGCCGCTCAAGCAGGAAGTCCTGGACAGCGCGTTCAAGAACATCACCTTCACCAACGACCCGATCGCGTCCTCGCTGGTGGGCAGCGCGGACCACGCCCAGAAGATCGGGCTGCTGGACCCGGTGGACCTGAACGGCATCTACGACCTCACGATCCTCAACGAGGTGCTGGCCGCCAAGGGCCAGCAGGCGGTGAGTGACAAGTGAGCGCGCACCCCACCCCGATCAGGCACCGCTCGACCGAAGACATCGGACAAGAGCCGACACGGCGCTCGCGGCCACGGACCGGCCGGACGCCGGGTGAGGAGATGAAGTGACGGCTCCGACTCAGGAGCTGCGCCCCAGCCGGGCCGACGGGCATGAGCCCGCGGTCCGGCTGGACGCGGTTTCCAAGGTGTACGGCAGGGAGCTCCTGGCCCTCGACCGTGTGACGCTGTCGGTGGACAGGGGCGAGTTCGTCTGCCTGCTCGGCGCGTCCGGCTGCGGCAAGAGCACGATGCTCAATCTCGTCGCGGGGCTCGACCACGCCACCGCCGGCGAGATCGACACCGGCGCCGGGCGCATCGCGATGATGTTCCAGGAGCCCGCGCTGTTCCCATGGCTCACGGTCTCCGCCAACATCGAGCTGGCGCTCCGGGTGACCAGCTCGGCCAAGAGCACGACCAGGAGGGAACGCCGCGAGCGGGCGGCGGAGCTGCTGGAGATGGTCCACCTGGGCGGCCTGGGCGCCAAGCGCCCGCACGAGCTCTCCGGCGGCATGCGCCAGCGGGTCGCGCTCGCCAGAGCTCTCGCCCAGGACGCCGACGTGCTGCTCATGGACGAGCCCTTCGGCGCCCTGGACGCCATGACCCGTGACCTGCTCCACGACGAGCTGGAACGGATCTGGCGGGAGCGCGAGCTGTCCGTGCTGTTCGTGACCCACAACGTGCGCGAGGCCGTACGTCTCGGCGACCGGGTCGTCCTGCTGAGCAGCAGGCCCGGCACGGTGATCGAGGAGTACCCGATCACCCTGCCCCGCCCCCGCCGTACGGACTCCGGGGAGGTGGCCGGGCTGGCCTCCGCCATCACCGACAGGCTTCGCCAGGAGGTGCTGCGCCACGCCCAGCCGGCGCAGCGCCCAGGCGCGACCGGTACCGGGAAGTGAGGGATCACCATGACTGCTGATCTTTCCCAGCACATCGCCGGCCTGGACGCGCTGGAACTCTCCCACCGGGAGCGGCGGAGCGTCGCCGCGAGGATCTGGGCGCGAACCTGGCCGATGTTCTCGGCCATCCTCCTGGTCCTCGCGATCTGGGAGGTGGTGGTGCTCACCGGATGGCGTCCGGAGTACGTCTTCCCCGGTCCCGTCACCGTCCTCGGAGAGCTGTGGAACCGCCTCGGCGAGGCCGAGTTCTACGACGCCGTGGCGGTGACGATACGCCGCGCGATCACCGGATTCGCCATCGCGGTACTGGTGGGCCTGGTCATCGGCGCGGCCGTGTCCCGGGTCCGCCCGCTGCGTGCGGCGTTCGGGTCCCTGATCACCGGCCTGCAGACCATGCCGTCCATCGCGTGGTTCCCGCTGGCGATCCTGCTGTTCAAGCTGAGCGAGAGCGCGATCCTGTTCGTGGTGGTCCTCGGCGCGGCGCCGTCCATCGCCAACGGGCTGATCGCGGGCGTCGACTACACCCCACCGATCCTGCTGCGTGCCGGGCACATCCTCGGCCTGCGGCGCCTGGCGCTCTACCGGCACGTCATCCTGCCGGCCTCGCTGCCGTCGTTCCTGTCCGGCCTGAAGCAGGGCTGGGCGTTCGCGTGGCGGTCCCTGATGGCCGGAGAGCTTCTAGTGATCATCGCGCACCAGACGTCGATCGGCGAGCAGCTCGACAACGCCCGTGAACTGTCCGACGCGCCCGGCCTCATGGCGATGATGATCGTGATCCTCGTCATCGGCATCGTCGTGGACATGTGCTTCGGCGCGGCCGACAATGCTCTCCGGCGGCGCTGGGGGCTCGACCAGCGCGTCGGCTGATGCGGATCTCCGCGAGGACGCAGTACGCTCTGCGCGCCGCCGCGGAGCTCGCCGCCGCGCCCCCGGGCCCCGTGCCCGCCGAGCGCATCGCGAGCTCCCAGGACATTCCCCGCCGGTTCCTGGATAACATCCTGCTCCAGTTGCGGCGCGCGGGGATCATCGAGAGCCAGCGGGGCCCCGACGGGGGGTACTGGCTCGCGAGGCCGGCCACGGAGATCACGCTCGCCGACGTCATCCTGGTGATCGAGGGCGTCCCGTCCCACAGCGAGCGGTTCCCGGGGGTGGCCGGGCCGCTGGCCGAGGTGTGGTCGGCCCTGCGCACGTTCGAGAACGCGACCCTGACCGAGATCACCCTCGCCCACATCGCCGAAGGCTCCCTCCCGCCCCTGTCCTGACGGCGACGGATCCCTTCCGCACCGCGGCGGCCTGAGCCCGGACGTCCCTGCTCCAGCGTCCCGGCCGGCCGGGCGGGTCCGCCACGCAGGCGGGGGCGCGGCCGTTGGAGCGCGCTAACGGCGGCAACTGTGGAAGACTTCCCATCTGCTGACTTCTCGCTCTATCGCCCGCGAAGGGGCATTTTGGATGGGAACTCCTGGGCAACTGGTGGTGAAGCGGTACCGGCTGGTGCGAGCACTGGGTCAGGGCGGCATGGGCATGGTGTGGGAGGGGCACGACACGCTCCTCGACCGGCCGGTCGCCGTCAAGGAGGTCCTGGTCCCGCACCGGCTCGACTCCCGCCAGCGGCTCCAGATGCTCCACCGGACCTCCCGCGAGGCGCGCACGGCCGCGCGGCTCAACCATCGCACCATCGTGGCCGTCTACGACGTGGCCGAGGAGGACGGCCATCCCTGGATCATCATGGAGCTCGTCCCGTCACGCTCCCTGGACCGGGTGCTCGCCAGCGAGGGCCCGCTCTCGGTGCCCCGGGCCGCCACGATCGCGAGCGAGGTCCTGACGGCGCTGTCCGTCGCGCACACCGCCGGAGTGGTGCATCGCGACGTCAAGCCGGCGAACATCCTCATCGGGTACGACGGGCGGGTGGTGCTCAGCGACTTCGGCATCGCCACTTCCCTCGGCGACCCCTACGCCCAGCGCAGCGGCACGGTCGGATCGGCCGGGTTCGTCGCGCCGGAACGCCTCGACGGAGTCCCCGCGGCCCCCGAGGGTGACCTCTGGTCGCTGGGCGCGACGCTTTTCGCCACCGTCGTCGGCAGGCCGCCCTTCGAGAACGCCCTCGGACCGCTGGCCTCGCTCCTCACCCAGGACGCCGAGCTGGACAGGGTGCCCGACGAGCTGCGCCCGGCCCTCTCCGGCCTGCTCGCCAAGGATCCCGCCAGGCGGATGAGCGCCTCGGAGGCCAAGCGCCTGCTCGAACCGCTCCGGTCCCCGGACGCCGCGCCGGCTCCGGCCGGGCATGGAGGCGCCGGCCGGACGAAGCTGCTGGCCGGCGTGACGGCGGCCGTGGTGATCGCCGGTGCCATCGGCGGCTGGGCCGTCCTGCGGCCGTCCGAGACGGCGAGCGCCGATCCGGCCCGCGCCTCCGCCACTGGCGCTCCCACGGCGAGCGCGCTCGCGGGCGGTCCCACCGCGAGCGCTTCGCCCGCTCCGAGCCGGTTGCCGCTGAAGTGGTACAACGCCGAGCGCGGCTGGAGGGCCGCGGTGCCGCGAGGCTGGCGGCTCACCATCCAGGAGGACTACTTCACCTGGGCGGCCCCCACGGGCACCGCCTACTTCGGGGTGGAGGTCATCGACGCGCGTGGGAGGGACCCGCTGGACCTGCTGCGGGAGGTCGAGGCGTCCCTGTCCACGTCGGTCAGGAAGTACCGCAGGATCCGCCTCGCCAAGGTGCCGGCCAAGCACGACGGCGCCACCGCCCCGGCGTCCGCGAAGCAACAGGTCGTGGCCGAGTGGGAGAGCACCTGGACCGGCCCGGGCTACCACTCGTGGGCCGTCAAGGGCGTCCACTACCACGAGATCCAGCGGATGATCGTGACCGGCGACCAGATCAGCGTCCTGGACTGGACGACGACCCGGACGGAGTGGCCCCGCCTCAGGCCCACCATGGACGCCATCGTCAAGTACTACCGTCCCCCGGGCCGCCGCGCCTGACCCGCGCACCGGCCCGGCACCGCCGAACCCGCGACCGGCCCGGCACCGGCGAGGGGATGTGCGGGAGGGCGGGATCAGCCGGCGTGGACGGGCCGGAGCGCCGGATCAGCCGACGTGGACGGGCGGGCGGCGGGTGTCGTCGGGCTCGGCCTGGCGGAGCACCTCGCGGGTGAGGGGCGCGACGTCGCCGCCGCCGAAGACCAGGTAGCGCAGGAGCGCGGCGATCGGGTTGCCCTCCGACCAGTGGAAGTAGACGTGCGGGAGCTTGCCCGTCTCGTCACGGATGTGCAGCAGCACGGCCGCGATCGCGTTCGGCACCGTCGAGCCCGTCACCTGCAGGATCTTGTACCCGTGGCGCTCCTCGGCGCGTACCCGCAGCTCGGAGTGGAACTCCGAGGCGTCCTCGACGGTCACCTCGAGGAAGAGCAGGGGCTCGTCGTCGGGTAGGTGGTGGTTGCGCCGGGTCTCGTGGTCCTTTTCGGCGTACTCTCGCTCGTCCCGGGCGTCGGGCTCGTTGGCGATGAGGCGGATCTTGCCGGGCACCTCGAGCAGGCTCTTCGCCTGCTCGTCCAGCTCGATGGCGCTGACGCGCAGCTCGGTGGAGCGCGTGGCCCGGGAGATGAGCGAGGTGACCACGATGGCGACGACGAAGAAGAACGCGATCTTCAAGCCGTCGGGCCGCTCGATGATGTTGGCGATCGCGGTGTAGGCGAGGATCAGCGCGACCACGCCGAAGCCGATGGTCCTGCCGCGCCGGCGCTTCTGCCAGGAGGACAGCGTCACCGCGACCGCCGCGGAGAGGATCAGCGCCAGGACGCCGGTGGCGTACGCGCCGCCCTGCTCCTCGACGCCCGCGTTGAAGAAGATCGTGATGGCGAAGGCGATGGCCGTGAACACCAGCACGAGCGGACGGACGGCCCGGGTCCAGTCGGGGGCCATGCCGTAGCGGGGAAGGTAGCGCGGCACGATGTTGAGCAGCCCCGCCATGGCCGACGCGCCGGCGAACCAGAGGATGGCCATCGTGCTCAGGTCGTAGACCGTGCCGAACAGGTCGCCGAGGTAGGTGTGGGCGAGGTAGGCGAGGGCGCGCCCGCTGGCCTTGCCACCCTCCTCGAACTCCGCGGCCGGGATGAGCACGCTGGTCGCGAAGCTGCTGGCGATCAGGAAGACGCTCATGATCAGCGCGGCGGTGGTGAGCAGCAGCCGGGTGCCCTTGATGCGCTGTGCCAGGTCGCCCTTCACCAGTGGCATCACCGCGACGCCCGTCTCGAACCCCGACAGGCCGAGCGCGAGCTTGGGCATCACGAACAGCGAGACGCCGATCATGGCGAGCGGCCCTGGATGCTCGGTGAGGAGCGTCTGCCGCCAGTCGCCCACCATGGCGGGATGCGCGATCGCCTGCGCGACGGCGGTGACCACGACGACGACGTTGAGCAGGAGATACACCGCGACGAGCACGACGGCCAGGCCGATGGCCTCGCTGAAGCCGCCCAGGAACACCACGCCCAGCAGGGCGATGAGCAGCAGGGTGATCGGGACCTTCCATCCCTCGAAGAAGTCGGGGACGAAGGGGTTCTGCAGGAGGTGGGCCGTCGCGTCGGCCGCCGAGAGGGTGATCGTGACGACGAACGCCGTGGCGACGAACCCGAGCAGGAACAGGACCAGCAGCTTGCCCCGCCACCCGGGCAGGAGCCCTTCGAGCATGGAGAGCGACCCCAGGCCGTTGGGGCTCTCGGCGGCCACCGCCCGGTAGGTCGGCAGGGCGCCGAACAGCGTGAGCGCGACGAGCAGCAACGTCGCGATGGGCGACAGCGAGCCGGCGGCCAGCGCGGCGATGCCGGGCTGGTAGCCGAGGGTCGAGAAGTAGTCGACGCCGGTGAGGCACATGACCTGCCACCAGCGGTGCTGCTCGTGCGGCGCGGGCTCTGCGTGGTGGCCGACGGACTTGCGGTCGGACCGGAGGAGGCCGTGTAGCAGCCACGCGCGCAGCTTGTCGTCGGCGCGCTCTGCGGACGCCGGCGGAGTCGATGTGGCCGCCACCCGTGTCACCCCCTTGTACATGCGTAGGACGACAGGAACCCTACTCAACCGGCGGGGCGCGCGGTGCCCAATCCGCCTGCCTGTGGACGAACGAGACCATTAATCGCCCTTACGTGGACAGACGGGACCAGCTGCCACCCGCCTGCGGACAGAGGAAACCCTCAACCACCCGCTGTGACAGAGGGTGTTCGCACGAGGTCATGACTTGGTGAAGGCCGGTGATCGGGGCCGGGGCTCGTGGCATGATGTGGCCTCCGGTACTTGCAATGGTTTTCATAATCAGATTGGATCCCGTCTATGAGAGTCGCCTTCGTCGGCAAGGGCGGCAGCGGCAAGACCACGCTGTCGTCCCTGTTCGCCAGATACGCCGCGCGGCAGGGCGGTCCGGTGGTCGCTATCGACGCCGACATCAACCAGCACCTGGGGCTGGTTCTCGGGCTCGACCCGTCGGCCCTGCCCGAGCCGCTGGGCGCCCACATCGGCGAGATCAAGGAGTACCTCCGCGGGGACAACCCGCTGATCGCCTCCGCCGCCTCCATGGTCAAGACGACTCCGCCCGGCCGGGGGTCACGGCTCGTCGGGGTCGCCGACCCGTTCTTCACGGAGCGGTTCGCCACCCCCGTCCAGGGGTTCGACCTCATGGTCACCGGCCCCTTCAGCGAGGACGACCTGGGCGTCGCCTGCTACCACTCGAAGGTCGGTGCGGTCGAGCTGTTCCTCAACCACCTGGTCGACGGCCGCGACGAGCACGTCATCGTCGACATGACCGCGGGCGGCGACTCCTTCGCCTCCGGCATGTTCACCCGCTTCGACATGACCTTCCTGGTGGCCGAGCCCACCCGGCAGGGAGTCAGCGTCTACCGCCAGTACCGCGACCACGCCCGCGACTTCGACGTCCCCATCGCGGTGATCGGCAACAAGATCCACTCCGAGACCGATATCGCCTTCCTCAAGGAGCAGGTGGGCGACGACCTGCTGGTGTGCTTCGCGCACTCGCCGGCCGTCCGGGCCATGGAGCAGGGCCGCGCGTTCACCCTGGACGACCTGGAACCGGCCAACCAGGAGGCGCTCGCGGTGCTCATGGGCCGCGTGGGCGCCCAGGAGAAGGACTGGGCGAAGTTCGGCCGCCAGACGATCGAGTTCCACATCCGCAACGCCAGGGCGTGGGCGAACCGCGCCACCGGCGAAGACCTCCTCGAGCAGATCGACCACGACTTCGTCTTCGGCGAGCGCCCCACGGTCGCGGCCGGATGACCGCGCGATCAGCGGACGACGCCCACGACGACCTGTGATGACCGCATGACGCGCCACGACGGCCACGTGCCCAGCACGGCGGCGGCCGGCCGCGCCTACGCGACTGTCCCCCTTCCGCCACCTGGAGCCCGCCCGGCGTGACGCCTAACGTCGGATTCGTCCCTCTGGAGAGGAGAACCCAGCATGTCGCTGACCGTTCCGAACGAGCTCATCGACCAGGCCCGCGCCGGCGATGTCGACGACGAGGCGTTCCTTGCCTGCGTCCGTGACTCCCTGCCCTACGCGTGGTCGCTGATCACCGGGCTGGTCCGGCAACGCGAGGAGAGCGCCGCCGAGTTCGCCGACAACCACACGCCGCCGCCGGACGAGGCCGCTCGCGGCCAGCTCCTGCGATGCATGGCCAGCGACGCGATGCGTGGCGCGCTGGAGCGTCACTTCGGCGTGCGACTCGCCTTCCAGAACTGCCACCGCGTCGCCGTCTTCGACCCTGCCGCCGAGAAGGCGCACGCGGAGTTCGTCACCGCTCGCGCCCAGATCCTGAACCAGCAGCCCGACCTCGTCGACTGCTGACAGGCCCGACCCGACGCCGCGTCCGGTTCACCGCCGCTCCCACCCGGGTCACTCGGCGGAGAACCGGACCGGTGCGAGGTCGGCGGAGAGATAGCGAGCCGCCACGTGCAACGCCCGCAGCGTGGCCGCGACCGAGGGGCGGTTCACGCTCGACGACCTGACGACGGCCTTCACCTCCCGGCTGACCGGCTCGCCGGGGAACTCCCGCACGGCGACGCCGCGCACGCCCGCGGCCAGCGCGAGCGCGGGCACGGCCGCGATGCCGATGCCTTTGGCGACCAGGCTGAGGATGGTGCCGAGCCCTTCGAACTCCCAGGGCACGGGATGGGCGCCCCCGACGTCCGCGAGCAGCCTGTCCACGGCCAGCCGGGACGGCTCGCCGTCCGGGGTCGCCATCCACGACTCGTCGCGCAGGGCCCACATGTCCACCGGGACCGACGGGTCGGCCATCGGGTGCCGGCGCGGCACGACGAGCACGATGGGATCCTGCAGGAGCGGGTAGACGCGCAGCGCGTCGTCGCCGCGGACGCGCACGCCCCCGTACCAGTCGTCCACGAGGGCGATGTCCACCGCACCCGACTGCACCTCGCGCATGCCGCGACCGGAGCGGCTCTGCCGTAGCCGCAGGGACAGTGATGTGTGACGGCGCAGTGACCTGGCGAGGACGGGCGCGAACGCGACTGCGGCCGTGGGGAAGGCCGTCACCACGACGCGGCCCGACGGCGTCGCGGCGTGGGCGGACAGGTCCGATTCGGCGGCCTCCACCATGGCGAGAATGCGCTGGGCGTGCTCGACCAGCCGATGCCCGGCCTCGGTGAGTTCCGCGCTGCGCGAAGTACGGTCCAGTAGAACCGAGCCTGCCTCGCGTTCAAGGGCCGCCAGCTGCTGGGAGACCGCCGAGGCGCTGTAGCCGAGCGCGGTCGCGGTCGCGGCGATACTCCCTCTGCGGGCGAACTCGCAGAGTAAAGCCAGCCGCCGCAGGTCGAGCATCAGATCTCCTTACGGTGACCACCGAAAAGCCTCGCTTGTACTGATGGGTGTACCCCCGCAAGCTGGGCAGGTCCCCCAGTACTAGGAGGTTATGACCATGAACGTCACACTTTCGGCCACCCTGGCCGCTAATGAGGACATTGCCCGAAGACGCCGCGCCGGGGAACGGATACTGAACCTCGCCTTCGGCGAGGCAGGGCTTCCCGTCCACCCGGCGCTGCGCGAGCGCCTCGCGGAGGCGTCAGGAGAGAACGGCTACGGCCCCGTCGCGGGCTCCGCCCACCTCCGTGAGGCGGCGGCCGGCTACTGGGCGCGGCGCGGACTGCCCACCGACCCCGACATGGTCGTCTGCGGCCCCGGCAGCAAGCCGCTTTTGTACGCGCTGCTGCTGGTGGTGGCCGGCGACATCGTGCTGCCGATGCCGAGCTGGGTCAGCTACGCCGCCCAGGCCGGCCTCGCCGGCGTCAACCCGATCATGGTTCCCGCGCCCCCCGGCGAGGGGGGGACGCCGGACCCGGACCAGGTGACCGGAGCGGTCCTGCACGCCCGCGCCCAGGGACGTACGGTCGGCTCGATCATGGTGACGCTGCCGGACAACCCGACCGGCAGGCTCGCGACGCCGGAGACCATCAGGCGCCTGGTCCAGGTCGCCCGCGACCTCGACCTGACGATCATCTCCGACGAGATCTACCGGGACCTGGTCCACGACCCCGGCGCGCCCTTCCTGAGCCCGGCCGACATCGCGCCCGAGCGCACCATCGTCACCAGCGGCCTGAGCAAGAGCCTGGCGCTCGGCGGGTGGCGGATCGGAGTGGCACGGCTGACCTCGCACGCGCTCCGGGACCGGCTCCTCGCCGTGGCGTCCGAGATCTGGTCCAGCCCGGCCGCCCCCGTCCAGCACGCCGCGGCGTACGCCTACACCGAGCCGCCGGAGCTCGTCGAGCGCGTGACCGCGAGCAGGAGGCTGCACGGCGTCGTGGCACGGGCGGTGGCCGACCGATTCGCGAGGGCGGGCGCCGGCGTGGCGTCACCGCAGGGCGGCTTCTACCTCTATCCCGACCTCGCGCCGCTCCGGCGGTTCGCCACCTCGGCCGAGGTGGCCTCGGCACTGCTCGAGCGGCACGGCGTGGGCGTGCTGCCCGGGACGGCCTTCGGTGACCTGCCCGGGAACCTGCGCGTCCGCGTGGCCACGAGCCTGCTGTACGGCGAGGACGAGGAGCAGCGGCTGGCGACGCTGGAGAGCCGCAGACCGCTGGATCTGCCATGGGTCGCCGCGTCGCTCGGGCACCTGGAAAAGGCCCTCGCGGCGTTCACCGAGACGAGGCGATTCGCCGCCTGGATCCCCGCCACGCTCGCTCCGGTGACCCCATGATCGAGATTACCGAACCTTTACCTTCGCGGCCGAGCGGGCCACCCCCGCAATCATGTCGCTGACCTGCGGTTTTATCGTCATGATCCCGGCTTTCCCGGACGCTCACCAAGATGTTCCATACGATTTGGTGCAGAGTCCGCCATAGAGACCCCATCATGTGCTCATGCCCGCTTTTGTCACCCTGTCTGGGCGCTCCGTGCGCCTGGAACCACTCAGCCTCGCGGTGGTCGACGACCTGGTCGCCGCGGCGAGTGAAGACCGCTCCACCTACGCCTTCACTCGGGTTCCCGCAAGCCGGGAAGAGATGACCTCGTACGTCGAGGCGGCTCTGGCTGAGCAGGCGGAGGGCCGCACCATGCCCTTCGCCATCCGGTGGCTGCACACCGACAGAATCGTCGGTGCCACCCGTCTCATGCACCTGGAGTACTGGCAGGGACCCTTGCCATGGCCTCCCGGCACGCGAGGCGTGGTGGGCGAGGTCCCGTCCGTGGCGGACATCGGTTACACCTGGCTGGCCGCATCGGCCCAGGGCACCAGCGTGAACCGCGAGAGCAAGTACCTGTTGCTCTCGCTCGCCTTCGAGACCTGGCAGGTCCACCGCATCACCCTCAAGGCCGACGTACGCAATCTGCGATCCCGGGCCGCCATCGAGGCCCTCGGCGCACACCTCGACGGTGTGCGGCGGGCGGAGAGCCGAGGCGCCGACGACACGGTCCGAGATACCGCGTACTACTCGATCCTGAGCACCGAATGGCCCGTGGTCCGAGAACGGATGCACGCGAGGCTCGGTCTCGTGGAAGCGGCGTGAGCTCCCTGTTCCTTCGATGAAACCCATGGAACACACAGCCCGCCCGGCGGCCTTCGCGGCCGCCGGGCGGGCTGTGTGTTTTCCCCCGCGGTTTCCCCCGTGTACTTCGAGGTTCCCCCGTGCTTCCGGGTTTCCCCGGCACTTCCCCCTGTACATCCGGGTCGCCCCGGCACTTCCCCAGTGCCTTCAGGTCGTCCCGGTACTTCCCCCGTGCTTCCGGGTTTCCCCGGCACTTCCCCCGAACTCCGGATCGCCCCGGAGTTACCGCCCCAGAAGGTCTGACGTTCCCCCGTTCGCCTCCTGGGGCGTCCCCTGTGGTACTCCCGCGGCACGTCCCCGGCGTGCCTCGGGATCGCCGCGGATGAGGCCCACGACCTCATCCCGCGGACGCTTCAGCGGCTTGGACCACTACTCGCTGTCGGTCTCGTACACGTAGTTCCAGCGGCCGCAGTACTTCTTGGTGCCGTGGTGGTTGTCGTAGTAGCAGACGCGGACCTGGATGTTGTCCACGTCCTCCTCGGCGAAGTGGAAGGAGCGGTAGCCGCTGGAGCCGCACTTCTTGGCCCAGTACGTCGAGTCGTCGCCGTCCTCGTTCTCGAACTTGACCTGGACGTAGCCGCACAGCCAGCCCGGCGAGTACTTGTCGTAGAGCTTGCCCTCGACGTGGAAGCGGCCGTCCTCGTCCTCCCAGACGTGGCCCTTGGCCTTGGCGCGCGAGCCGTCGTAGTACTTGGAGTAGTAGTAGCCCCAGTAGTCGTCGTAGTCGTAGCTGGAGGCGGAGGCGGTCTTCGTGGCGGTCGCCGCGGAGGCCGAGGAGGCGATGGCCGGCACACCCACCGCGATGACGGCGGAGGCGGCGGCGAGACCGAGGATGTTGCGGATCGAGCGGCGCATGTGGTTCTCCTGAATGAGGGGTTCCCCGGTTTTCTTGCTGCCCGGGGCTTATGTCCAAGTGATAGAACCAATCGCCTGCAGGACGCTTACAACGGTCTTACCTTCGCCTGCAAGGCGCTTGAGCCGCCGCCCCTGCCGGACCCGATCAGCATCCGGATCCGGCGGCGGTGGCGACGCCGTGCGCGGCCGCCCCCGTCAGGGGCCACGCTCGACTTGGCATCAGCATGGCCGCGGCCGTTCAACGCCAGATCAACGTGAAATCAACGAGTGGATTAACGCCGAGCCGACCGCATAGGGGCCAAACCATGTGGGGATCTATCATTTGAAAAGAAAACTGTCTTAAAGGGTGGGGAAACAGGAAGATGGCTGGTCAAGGCAGTGAGGCTGGCCTTCGTTTCGCCGTGCTCGGACCGGTCCAAGCTTGGTTGTCCGGCCGGGAGGTGGAACTCGGCACGCCGCTCCAACGATCGATCCTCGCCATGCTCCTGCTCCGCGAGGGCCGTGCGGTGACTCCGATGGAGATGATCGACGCGATCTGGGGCGAGGACGCCCCGCCGCGGGCGCTGGGCGCACTGCGCACGTACGTCTCCCGGCTAAGGGCCGTGCTGGAGCCGGACCGCTCCCCTCGCATGCGTCCCGAGTTGCTGACCTCGGTGGGCCGGGGGTACGCGCTCCGCCTGCCGCCGGACGCCCTGGACCTCACCGTCTTCGAGCGCGGCGTCGCCGCCGCCGAGGCACGGCGCAAGGCGGGCGACCTCGCCGGCGCGGCCGACGCCGTACGCGAGGCCCTCGCCCTGTGGTCGGGCGAGCCGCTCGCCGGAGCGCTCGGCCCCTACGTCGAGAGCCAGCGAGGCAGGCTCGTCGAGCGCCGCATCGGCGTCCTCGAGACCCTCATGGAGCTGGACCTCGAGCTCGGACGGCACGCCGACGTCATCCCCGAGCTGATCGCGCTCACGGCCGAGCACCCGCTCAGAGAGCGCCTGCGCGGCCAGCTCATGCTCGCCTACTACCGGTGCGGACGGCAGGCCGAGGCGCTGACCGTGTTCACCGACACCCGGCACGCGCTCGTCGAGGAGCTCGGCATCGACCCCGGCCACGAGCTGGCCTCCCTCCACCAGCGCATTCTGGCCGCCGATCCCCGGCTCGCCTGGAGCCCGCCCGCCCGGCGTTCCTCCGCCACGACGGCGTCCCGGAAGGAGGGCGATCGCCCGAGCCGCCGCGAACAGGGGAACGAGCCGCACGCCGGCGCCTCCGCCGGGCAGCCGGGTGATACGCCGTTCCCGGGGACCGAGGGGGCGGAGGCCGAGTACGAGGGCTTCCAGGAGATGCCCCGTCCCGCGCAGCTCCCCGCCGCCGTGAACGACTTCACCGGCCGCAAGCAGGTCGTCAACCGGCTGCGCACGCTGCTGACCAGCACCAGCGGCACCGAAGGCATGCCGGTCGCCGCGGTCTCCGGCATCGGCGGGGTCGGCAAGACGACCCTGGCCGTGCACGTGGCCCATTCGCTCCACGACGTGTTCCCCGACGGCCAGCTCTACGCCGACCTGCGCGGATACGGGGAGGAGCCGACAGCCCCCGAGTCGGTGCTGGCGGCGTTCCTGCGCGCCCTCGGCATCCCGGTCGACATCATCCCCGACGGCCTCGCCGAGCGCGGCGCGCTGTTCCGCTCGCTGCTCGCCGACCGGCGGATGATCGTCCTGCTCGACAACGCCCGCGACGCCGAGCAGGTGGAGCACCTGCTGCCGGGTACGGCGGGGTGCGCGGCGATCGTCACGGGCCGGGGCAAGCTGGCCGACCTGCCCTCGGCCCGGCTGCTCGACCTGGAGGTCATGGAGCCGGACGAGGCGCTCGCGCTGTTCTCGGCGGTCGCGGGCCCCGAGCGCGTGGCGGTCGAGCGCGCCGCCGCCATGGACGTGGTCGCCATCTGCGGGTTCCTGCCGCTGGCCGTCCGCATCGTGGCGGCCAGGCTCGCGGCCAGGCCGGCGTGGACGGTGGCCTCGCTCGTCCCCCGGCTCGCCGACGAGCGCCGCCGCCTGGACGAGATGCGCATCGGGCACCTCGGCGTGGACGCCACCTTCTCGCTGGGCTACGGCCACCTGGACCCGGGGCAGGCCCGCGCGTTCCGGCTGCTCTCGCTGCCGAACGGCCCGGACATCGGCGTGCAGGCCGCCGCCGCCGTGCTCTCTCTCAGCATGATCGAGACCGAGGACATGCTGGAGTCGCTGGTCGACGTCAGCCTCCTCGAGGCTCCGGCCCCCGGCCGCTACCGCTTCCACGACCTGCTGCGGCTCTTCGCGCGCAAACAGGCGGAGGCGACCGAGAGCCCGGAGGCCGGGGCGCTCGCGCTGCGCCGGCTGATCGGGTTCTACCTGGCATCCGCCCAGGGGGCGCACCGGCTCGCGTACGAGGGCAGCGTGATCTCCGAGCACCTGGTGTCCACGGGCGTCGCCGGCCGGAGCTTCACGAACGCCGACGAGGCCGTGACGTGGCTCACCGTCGAGGCCGAGGCCCTGTTCGCCGCGATCGGCCAGACCGCGGACGCGGCCTCGACGGCCGAGACCCTGCTGCCCGCCGCCGACCTGCTCGTCGCCATGGAGCCGCTGCTGGAGTCGGGGGCCTACGTCCGCGACTTCGCCGGCCGTACAGGCGCGGTGCTCGCCGCCGCGCAGGCCATCGGCGACCGGAGCAGCGAGCTGCGCTGCAGGTACGTCCTCGGGCGGGTGATGTTCGGTGGCAACCGGCTGGCCGACGCCGAGGAGCAGTTCCGCGCCGCCCTCGGTCTGGCCGACGCCACCGGTGACCGCATCGTCACCGGCGAGCTCTACAACGGCCTCGCGGTCGTCGCCGGGCGCAAGCGCCGCCACGAGGACGCGCTGGCGCTGTTCGACTCCGCGCTCAAGGTGTACCAGGAGATCGGCGCGGCGGCGGGAGAGGCCCTCGTCGCCAGCTACTCGGCCCGCGACCATCTCGGGCTCGGTCATCCCGAGGATGCGATCGACGCCGCCCAGAGAGGGCTCGCCATCTTCACCGAGCTGGGCAGCGAGGCCGGCATGGCCCGCGCGCGCTACCACCTCGGCATCGTCCTGTCCCGGGTGGGCCGGTTGACCGAGGCGGTCGTGCACCACGCGGAGTGCCTGGACTTCTTCCGCGCCGGTAACCAGAAGGTGTGGGAGCAGCGGGTGTGCTGCCGGCTCGCCGAGACGTTCATCGCCGCCGGGCGTTTCAAGGACGCGGCCCGGCACGCCGAGCAGGCGCTCACGCTGAGCAAGGAGATCGGCCATCCCTACGGGGAGGCGCTGTCGCTGACCGTGCTAGGCCGGGCCCTCACCGGGCTCGGCAGCGTCCGGCGGAGCGGCGACTGCCTCAAGCGGGCTCTGGAGATCTTCACCCGGCTCGGTTCCCCCGAGGCCGACGACCTGCGCGCGCTCCTGAAGCTCCACCAGGTCAGCGATTAGCTCACGTACCCCGCAGAAGGGATCGTCGTCCATTCGCGTCATCCATACGTGATTGATCACCATATATCCCGACATCGCTGATTGAGGGCGCGACAGGACGCTGTCTGGTGCCCGGCCGGCCGTCTGCCGCCGCTAGACGCCCGGGGGCCCGGTGGTCACCGGAAGGCGCCTAGCCGCGGCCGGCCGCCTCACGTCGACGACCGGCCGGACGTAGGCACAGATCTTGAACCCCCCAAGCTCCGTGCCTACGTCCACAGAGTCCCGCCCCGGGTTCAACGTCGGATCAACTTCCGATCAACATCGTGCGAGCGGCATGGAGCCGATCACCTGGGGCACCGGGAACTCAAGTTATTCGCAAGCCAGGGTTAAGCGGGTACAGATACGACTAGGGCGTACGCCACCCGCACCAGATGTTCCAAGGAGCGGATCTGATGTTGATCCCATGCTTCGCATGCGAGTCCCGGTTCCGGCCGGACGAGTACTTCCTCGCCTGCCACGACTACAACCGCGGCATGGATCTCGTCGCGTGGACGTGCCCCCGCTGCGGCAACCGGGACGACCTCAGAGTGCTGCCCGACGCCCTCGGCTTCGGCTACCCGCGCCGCGGGCGCTTCGACGTCCACGACCGCTTCCGCGTCCCCGGCCTGCGCCGCCACCGCCAGGACCTGCGCCTGGACATCTCGCTCGACAAGGAGGTCTGGCGCGTCCCCACCCGCCTGCGCCAGCTCACCTAGCCCCCGCGCGCACATGGAAGGAGCCGGGTGGCCCACGATGTGTCGTGGCCACCCGGCTCCACCTTGGGGGGCTGGGAGGGGCAGGGATCAGTCGACGCTCACCAGGACGGGGGCGTCCGCGCCGCGCTGTGCGGTCAGGTCGGCGTCTCCGGCCTGCTCGGCTTCTCCGTCCTGCCCGGCGGGCGTGGCCTGCGGGGTGGGCCGGCCACTGTCGCGGAGGATGGCCACCGAGAGGACGGCCAGGGCGATGAAGATGGTCGCGCCGACGGCGGCGACGACGTTCAGGCCGCTGGTGAAGGCGGTGCGGGCGGCGTCGACCAGGTCGGTGGCGAACTGGCCGGTGAGCTGGTGGGCCGCGCCGAGCGCGGCGGTGATGCTCTGGTGCGCGGTGTCGGCGGCGTCGGCGGGGAGGCCTGCGGGCAGTTCGCCGGGGAGCTGGGTGCGGTAGACGAAGGTGCCGAGGCTGCCGAGGGCGGCGACGCCCATGGCGACCCCGAACTCGCCGCTGGTCTGGCTGATCGAGGCGGCCGAGCCGGCCTTCTCGGGGGCGACGGAGCCCATGATCAGGTTCATGGTGAGCGACATGGGGAACGCGATGCCGAAGGAGGCCAGCACCAGGCCGGTGACCAGCAGGGGCAGGCCGTCGACGCTCGGCACCTGAGTGTGGGCGACCAGGCCGGCGCCGGCGATCAGGAGGCCGGCGGCGATGACGTAGGCCGGGCGGAACCTGCGGGCCAGGGCCGGGGCGGTCATGGAGCCGACGACCATCGCGATGTTCTGCGGGAGCAGCCACAGGCCGGAGTTCATCGGGCCGAGGCCCTGGACGGTCTGCAGGTAGAGGCTGGACAGCAGGGTCGTGCCGGCCATGACGATGCCGCCCATGAGCATGACGCCCATCGCGGTGCTGAAGGAGCGGTTGGCGAACAGCCGCAGGTCGAGCAGCGGGCTGGCGAGCTTGCGCTGGCGCAGGACGAACACGGCGCCGACGGCGATGCCGGCGATGAGGGCGGCGACGGGCACGGCGTGGACGCCGGTGCGGGCCAGTTCCTTCAGGCCGTAGATGGCGGGCAGGATCGCGGCCAGCGACAGCGCCACGCTGGCCAGGTCGAGACGGCCGGGGTTCGGGTCACGGTATTCCGGCAGCAGGCGGGGGCCGACGATGAGCAGCAGCACCATGACCGGGACGCCGAGCAGGAAGGCCGAGCCCCACCAGAAGTGCTCCAGCAGCAGGCCACCGACCAGCGGGCCGACGGTCATGCCGCCCATGAAGCAGGCGAACCAGATGCCGATCGCGGCGCCCATCTGCTTGGGGTCGCCGAACATGTTGCGGATCAGCGCCATCGTGGAGGGCATCAACGAGGCTCCGGCGATGCCGAGCAGGGCCCTTGAGGCGATGAGCATCTGGGGGTTGACCGAGTACGCGGCCAGGATGGAGGCGACGCCGAAGGCCGCCGCGCCGGCCAGCAGGAGCTTGCGGCGGCCGATCCGGTCGCCGAGGGTGCCCATGGTGACCAGGAATCCGGCCAGCATGAACGAGTAGATGTCCAGGATCCACAGTTGCTGGGTGGAGTCGGCGCCGAGGCTCGTGCTCAGGTGGGGAAGCGCCAGGTAGAGCACGCTGATGTCCAGCGACAGCAGCAGGGTCGGCAGGGCCAGCACGGCTAGCCCGATCCATTCGCGCCGCCCGGCCCGCGGGCCGGCGGTGATCTCGGCTGTGGCATTCATCGCACGTTCCTTCGTGATCGGTGGTCGTCCGCACGGTGGTCCCCGATGAGTTCGCGGCCCGTCCGGGCTGCGATCACCGTCATCTCGCGCATATGAGTACCGTCTCACCGACAAACTTTCTTGTCAAGACGATTTCTGCTTTCGGATGGAGGACGCTCCGTCCACGCATGTCGGCGAGGTCTGGGGCATGCGGAGACGGCACAACGGAAACGCGCCGAAGAGAGGGAACGGCGACCGGGGCAGGAAGAGGTCAGGGGAGGATGTCGGCGATGCGCTCAACCTGGGTGGGGTCGGGGGACCAGCAGTAGAGCATGACCTCGTCGGCGCCCACGTCCGTGAAGGCGGTGACGGCGTGCCTGATCGCCTCGGGCGTGGTGAGCATGCCCATCAGGACCTTCTCCCGGTAGCCGCCGAAGTCGTAGTACGCGTGGATGGCCCGCCGGGCCTCCTCCACGACGGCGTCCGGCCCGAGAGCGGCGTTGGCCTGCGCGACGAGCCGGGGACGCCCGGACCGGCCGGCGACCTGCCACGCTCTCTCCACCGTGCGGAAGAACCGGCCCATCTCCTCGGACGTGAACATCGCTCCGAGGAACCCATCGCCACTGTGAGCGACGCGCTCCGCGGTCGCGGGGACGAAACCCCCGAAAAGCACCTCGGGACCACCCTCGCGGGCCGGCGCGGGCCCTATCGGCCCGATCCCGTCGCCGTACGCCTCGCCTGACCAGACGCGCCGCATGGTCCTCATCTGCTCGTCGAGGCGGCGACCCCTGCGGTGGTACTCGACGTGCGCCGCGCGGAAGTCGTCCTCCCGGACGCCCACCCCGACGCCGAGGGTGAGACGGCCACCGGAGAGCCGGTCGAGCGTCGCGCTCTGCTTGGCCAGCAGCGCGGTCTGCCGTAGCGGAGCGATCAGCACCTCGGTCATCAGCCGGATCCGCGAGGTGGCTCCGGCGAGGACCCCCAGGGTCACCAGCGGCTCGGGGTTGTCGTACACGATGCGGTCGAGCAGCCCGAGCGTCGTGAACGGGCCCGCCTCGGCAAGGCGCGCCCATGTCCCCAGGACGTCAACGTCGCCGGCGGGCAGGCCGAGACCTACGTTCATGGCGGCTCCCCGTCCTGTGGCGTCTACCAGAGATCATGCGGAACGGGGTGTCCCACTCTATGCAGCCCACGCCCGCCCTTCCCGCAGGCTCGCCGCCAGTGGGCCACGCCCGCCGCCGAGGTGGCGTCCGGCTTGACGGTCACAGTTCGTACGGAGGGGTCAGGTCAGGCGAAGGCTCTGCCAGGCGGCCTCGCAGAGCGCCTTGATCTCTTCCTCGGTCGGCTGGTGCACGCCGGAGAACCACAGGCGGCACATCTCCGTGGCGGGGCCGAGCCAAAGGACGTAGCACATGGTGGGATGCACGGGCCGCAGCACGCCGTCCTTCATGTGGGGACGCCACCACTCCGACACCTGCCGGAAGAACGTACGCCGCGACTCGCCCACCTCGGGACCGCCCGGCTCCTGCCGGCGGGGCGGGCGTTCGCTGATCAGGATGCGGGCCTGCTCAGGATGCTCGCCGCACCACGCCATGTGCATGGCGACGATCGCCTCGATGCCACCCTGGGCGCTCTCGTGCCTGTACAGCTCGTCGATGAAGGCCCGCTGGTAGGAGCTCTGGATCTCGGAGTAGAGCACCCCGAATACGTGTTCCTTGCTGGCGAAGTGGTGGTAGAAGCTCCCGACGCTGACGCCGCTTTCCTCGCGGAGGCTGGCGAGCGTGGTGGCGGAGACTCCGTCCTGGCTGAACCGGCGCAGCGCGCCGTCGATGATCCTGGTGCGGCCGTCTCGCCCGTTCTTCGCGCTCGTCACAAAGTCAATGGTGACTCAACAGAACCTTGTTCTGCAAACTGCGGAACCTACCAATCTTAACGACCTTGGCCAGGGTCACGCCATCACGAACGTGCCGATGGGAACGGCGATCTCCACGGCGCCCGACGCCACGCACATCTCGGCGTCCGGCCACCAGCGCTTGACGATGGACAGGACCTTGCGGTTCTCCCCCATCACGTCCATCTTGACGGTCTCCGCGCCTCGCGCGGCGGCCCGCCGGAGCAGCCTGCGCACCAGGCGGGACCCGAGCCCTACCCCCTGCCATTCGTCGGCCACGACGACCGCGATCTCGGTCGTTCCCGCTCCGGTGAAGCTCATCGCGTGGCCGATGACCCGCTCGTCGCCGTCCACCGCGAGCAGGACGTCACGGGCGCCGTCCACGGCGATCATCGCTCGCAGCAGGCCTTTCCCCGGCCGCGAGAGCCCGGTGAAGAAACGCAGGGCCTGACTCGCGCGGGAGAGCCCCTCGACGAAGGCCCGCACCCTCTCCTCGTCGTCCATCCGGGCGGTCCGGATCACGACGCCGGTCACCCGAGTGGGCGGTGCGATCGAGCGAAGCGCGGTCGGGGCGGCGGCCGGCAGCACCGGTATGGCCGCTCCCTGAGTTCCAATCATAGACTCAGACTTGCGTAAGCACCTGAGTCTGTCAACTAGACTTAGCTGCGTTGGAGGGAGCAAAATTGAGCGCCTACGATGCCTCCATGACCGAGCCAAACCCCTTCCGGGTGGAGAACTGCTCGATCGAACGCACGCTCGCGGTCGTCGGCGAGAAGTGGACGTTCCTCGTGCTGAGGGAGGCCTTCAACGGCGTGCGCAGGTTCGCCGACATGCAGGCCGGCACCGGCGCCCCCCGGCAGGTGCTCAGCGCCCGCCTCGCACGCCTGGTGGAGGAAGGGCTGCTGCGCAAGGTTCCCTACCGCGAGCCGGGCAGCAGGCGCCGGGACGAGTACCGCCTCACCCAGAAGGGCCTCGACCTCTATCCGATCATGGTCAGCCTTATGCACTGGGGCGACCGGTACGAGGCGGACCCCGACGGCCCGCCGGTCGTCCTCACCCATCGCGACTGCGGCTCGCCCATCGAGATCGCCCTGCGCTGCGCGGACGGCCACGAGGTGCCCTCGCCCCGCGAGGTCACACCCCGGCTCGGCCCCGGCGCCCGCCTCGCCGGCTAGCGCGGCCGGAACCGTCCGCACGCCCGCCTGCGGTCGGTCGTCAGTGCCTGTGCGCAGCCTGCACGAGCCGGAGCGCCCGCTTGAAGGCGAGCAGTGACGCCAGTGCCGCGAAGACCATGAGCACGGCCACCGCCGCGGTCCTGACGATCAGATAGGTCTCGATCGATTCGCTGAACAGCAGCCACAGGCTCAGCGACCCGTTGACGAACTGGACCGTTCCCCACAGCAGCGACAGGTGGACGAAGAACCTGCGCATCCGGGGATGGTGCACCAGATGGTCCGGCAGCGGCACGAGGTCGGTCGTGACCCGCTGGATCAGCGGCCGCGGCGCCGCGGCCGTCGTCAGGAAGGCCAGGCTCGCGCAGTAGACCCCGAGCGTGGGCTGCAGGAAGTAGATGACCACGTCCCCGGTGACCAACGCCAGCGCGGCCCGTACCGTGATCGCCAGCATCGCGAGGAGCACGGTGCCGGGGACCTTCTGACGCCTGATCAACCGCAGCGCGACCCCGCCGTACACCCAGGTCACGGCCATGGCCAGCCCGCCGTTGACCCCCGCCACCAGCAGACCGGCGTAGAACACGGCCACCGGGAGGATCATGCCCTCCAGCACGCGAGGCGCCGCGTGCCGGATCAGGTCGGGGATCCTCGGCAGCACCGGATGCGGCGCGCTGGACGGCAACGCGAGAGTGGACGCGGTCATGTCTGAGACGGCTCCCTGAGGGACAGAGCGACGTGCCGTGGACGGACCCGTCCGACCGTACGGCATGCCTTCGCCCTCCGCGAGCGGTTCCACGAGATCATGATCAGCCGGTGGCCACTCCTTCACCACGCACAAGGACGCACATGGGCCAAGCGCCCGCACGCCCCTCCGGCGGCCTGGACGGCGAGCGGGGACCGGCGGGACGACCCGGGCAGGGATTCCCGGGGCGACGGGGACGACCCGGCAGGTCCAGGGCCACGGCCGGGTCCCGGACCACTCACCGGCCTGCCTAGGCTGAAAGCGTGTACCGGTTCCTCCTGACGCCGCGCTGGCTGGCACTCCACCTGCTGGTCCTGCTGCTGATCCCCTCGTTCCTCTTCCTGGGCCGGTGGCAGTTCGGGCGCTACGAGGAGAGGTCCACGGCGAGCGACCGGGCGACCGGCAACCTCGCCGCGGCGCCGGTGCCGCTGGCGAGCCTCGACCGGCCCGGCGCGACGGTGCCGGACGCGGTGAAGTACCGCACCGTCACGGCCACCGGCAGCTTCGACGCCGCCCACGAGCTGCTGGTCCGCCGCCGTCCGCAGAACGGCCGGCCCGGGTTCTTCGTGCTGACCCCGCTGGTCACCGCCGACGGCACCGCGGTGATCGTCAATCGTGGCTGGGTGAAGATGGGGCCGACCGCCGACACGCCGCCGGAGGTGCCCCCGCCGAGCACCGGTGAGGTAACTGTCACCGGACGGTTACGTCCGGCCGAGACCGAGGAGAGCGCCGGCATCACCGAGCGCAGCGGGCTGCCGCCCCGGCAGGTACTGCTGATCGACACCGCGAAGATCGCCCAGACGGTGCCGCACAAGCTGTTCGGGGGGTACGTCGAGCTGACCGAGCAGCGACCCGCGGCGGCGGCGGCGCCCGAGCCGGTCCCCGACCCCGACCTGGGCGGGGGCGGCGGCCTCAACCTCGCCTACAGCGTGCAGTGGTGGTTGTTCATCGGCATCGCGATCGGAGGGTGGATCACGCTGATCCGCCGCGAGGCCCGCGACCTCCAGGCGGAGCGCGAAGCGGCCCCCGACCCCGGCGCCGTCCCGGCCCCCGGCCATTAGCCGCCACCGGCGTTCAGGAGCAGGTCACCGTCCCGTGACTGGCAACTTGCCCGAATCGTCACGGTTTCCAGTAAGCCCGCTCACGGCGCTGGACGCCGCTCCGCGGGGGAACGGATACCAACCGGAGACCTCCCAGCTTGTCTGGTGTTATTCCTGCGGCATACGGTTTTCCCTGTGAACTCATCGCTGCCCCCTGACCCCGAGCCGAGGCGGCGAGATTACGTGATCATCAGCGTCGACGATCACCTGATCGAACCGCCGGATCTGTTCGAGGGCCGGCTCCCGGAGAGGTACGTCGACATGGCCCCCAAGGTCGTGGAGACCGAAGCCGGCCATCAGGTGTGGCGGTACGGCGGCGGCACCTATTCATGCGCCGGCATGGACGCCGGCGCGGGGCTGCCGCGCGACCAGTGGACCCTCGAGCCGGTGCGCTTCGAGGAGATGCGACCCGGGTGCCACGACATCGAGGCCCGCATCAAGGACATGGACATCGCCGGAGTCTGGGCGGCGCTCAGCTTCCCCGGCATGCTCGCCGTGCAGTCGGGCATGGCCTTCGCCAAGACCCGCGACCAGGACCTCGGCCTGGCCCTGACCCGCGCGTGGAACGATTGGCACTGCGACGTGTGGGCCGGCACCTACCCCGAGCGCATGATCGCCCTCCAGCTCCCCTGGCTGCCCGATCCCGAGATCGCGGCCAAGGAGATCCGGGCCAACGCCGCGCGCGGCTTCAAGGCGGTCGTGTTCCCCGAGTTCCCGACCCGGCTGCGGCTGCCGTCCATCCACACCGGCCACTGGGACCCGTTCTTCGCCGCCTGCGAGGAGACCGGCACGGTCATCTGCCTGCACACCGGCGCCTCGTCGTGGTCGCCGGTGCCCTCGCCCGACACGCCCATCGAGGCCATCACCACGATGATCCCGGCGAGCGCGATGTTCGCCTGCGCCGACTGGCTGTGGTCGGGCGTGCCGTTGCGCTTCCCCAAGCTGCGCATCCTCATCGTCGAGGGCGGCGTCGGCTGGCTCCCCATGCTCGCCGCGCGCGCCGACTACGCCCTGGACCATCCGGTGGCGGGCGAGGCGACGTGGGACAGCGGCCTCAAGCCCAGCGAGGTGCTCCGCCGCAACTTCTACTTCGGCACCCTGGACGACTACGCGCTGTCCGGCGTACGCCTCGCCGTCGGCCTGGAGCACGTCCTGCTCGAAAGCGGCTATCCCCGCTCGGAGTCCACCTGGCCCGACGTCCAGCAGGCTCTGGCCCGCAACCTCGGCAGCCTGCCCCCCGCCGACATCGGCAGGGTGGCCTACGGCAACGCGGCCCGGCTCTTCGGCCACCCGCTCCCCTCACGGGCCTGGCTCCTCAGGGAAGGCGAGGATTGACCTTCTCCTCGGCGTGAACGCCGGGGATCCCCCACGTCGCCGTGGGGTTCTCACTGCTTCCGCTACGCCGCTTGCGCGTCGTAGGTTCCGGGCGGGGCCAGGGTCGGAGTTGCCTTCCCTGGTCCTACCTGCCCTGCACAGTCGTTCATGCCGGTCGAGGTCGCGCCACCTCGCCGTGCACCTGCTTGCGCTCCCAGTCCAGGTAGCGGCCGCTCTCGCCGAAGAGGGAGGTCATGAGCCAAAGGAACGCGCCGAAGTCGTCGGTGACGCCGATCAGCGGCAGGAAGTCGGGGATCACGTCGATGGGCGAGACGATGTACAGGACGCCGAGCCCCATGAGGGCGAGCTTGCGCTTGCCCAGCTCGCGATAGTCGCCGCGGAGAGCGCCGCCGATCATGCGGGGCAGTGCCCTGACGCGGGCCATCAACCCCGCCGAGCCCGGCCGGCCGACCTCCCGGTAGGCGCGGTAGGCCGCGGCCGCGCGTCCAGCCTTGCTCATGATGGCCACCTCCGTCTGTGCCGCGGTCGCGAGCGCACGGCGGGAACTCCGTGAGGGCTCCCACTACCCCGCCCCGCACCCCGATAACGCCCGGCGCGCGGCACGGAGTTCCGCCCCCATAGGGGGAAACGTCAGGAGGCGGTCGGAGCGAGATCGCGGACGGCCTGGGCGATCGAGACCCCGCCGGCCCCGATCGGGGCCAGCACCGGCGTCGTCAGGCCGTTGTCGACGTACTCCTGGATCCGCGCCCGGCAGGTCGCCGCGTCACCGTGCACGATCAGGTCGTCCACGACCTCGTCGGGGATGGCCTCGAGCGCCGCCTTGCGGTCCCCCGCGGCCCACGCCTCGTGCATGGGGCGCAGCGTCTCCCCCCGGCCCAGCCAGTCGTGGAAGGCCGCGTACACCGGCACGGTGAGGTACGTCGCCAGCATGCGCTTCCCGAGCTTCCTGACCATCTCGGCGTCCTCGCTGACGCAGACGAACAGGCGGGCGATCAGCTCGGTCTCCGGACGCAACTCGGCCCGCACCTTGGGCACGTCCTGCGGGGAGAGCCAATTGGTGATCGCGCCGTCGGCCTCCTCGGCCGCGAGGTGGAGCATGCGCGGGCGCAGGGCGGCCAGCACGATCTTCGGAGGCACCTTGGGCGCGCGTTCCAGCCGGAAGCCCTTGATCTCGAAGGTCTCGTACTTCTCTGTGACCTTCTCCCCCGTGAGGGCCTTCTTGAGGAAGCGCAGGGTGTCGCGCGTCCTGCCGTACGGCTTGACGAACTCGCCGGCGTTCCAGCGCTCCACGATGGCCGGGGACGACGCGCCGATGCCGAGCACGAAGCGCTCGGGCGCGAGGTCGGCGAGCGTCGCGGCCGACATGGCCAGCAGGCCGGGGCCGCGCGTCGACACCGGGATGATCGCGGTGCCGAGGCGGAGCTCGGGGGCCCAGTCGGCGGCCAGGGCCAGCGGGACGAACCCGTCGGCGCCGCTGACCTCGGCGGTCCAGGCGTCGGTGTACCCAAGACCGGGCAGCTCGGCCACCAGCTCCTTGGACTCGGCCATGGTGCGATCGAAGTACGGGATCGTGATGCCCCAACGCTTCACTGTCCACCTCCTTCGCCGACCATACCAACCGGCCGGTATGGGGCGCACCGAAACGCCGCCGGACGATGCGCAACCGCGTCCACGGCGCGCCGAATCCGTGCCCTGGGCGGGTCGTCAGGTCCGGAGCTCTCGCATCGCGGTGATGAAGTCCTTGGTCACCCCGCGCAGGCCGGGCAGGTGGGACAGGCCCACCAGCCGGTCGATCAGCGGCACCATGACCTCGATCAGCCGGTACGTGCGCTCGCAGCCCGGCGAGGTGTCGTGCACCCAGAACAGCACCACGCCGAGCGAGGACAGCCACAGCAGCTCGGGCAGTTCCTCGCGAAGCTCGGCGTCGATGCGGTCGGCGGACCCCTCCACGACTTGGCGGTAGATCCCGATCGCCGCCTCCCGGGCAGGCGTCGACTCCCCGCTGAACGGGCTGAGCGGGTTGCTCGGCTCGGAGGCGTGCTTGAAGAACTTGACCGCGAACCCGTGGTACGGCTCCGACACCTGGACCCACGCCCGGAGCACCCCGCTGAGCCGCGCGGCGAACCTCCGCTCCGTGGCCAGAAGATCACGGCACGCCGCCTCATGCTCGCACTGCGCCCGATCGTAGTAAGCCTGGACCAACTGCTCTTTAGACGCAAAGTAGTAGTAAGCATTCCCTACGGACACGCCCGCCTCGGCCGCGATGGCCCGCATCGTCGTCGCCTCGTATCCCCGCTCCCTGAACAGGCGCAGCGCCGTCTCGACGATGACCTCCCGGGTCTTTTCGCCCCCACGCGCTCTCGGCGTCGATTCGACCACGTGGCCACTGTACGGCCCGGAGCCCTTCATGGTCACAGACGCACAGCATGGCCGCCATTTTCCCGCCAAAACACGCAGAGTAGTGGAGTCAGCACTTTCCGGAGGTGGGATAGATCCTCTTGGCGGAGGGGCGCCCTGCGAAGAGGATCAATATGGGTGTGCATCCATGCACTAGAGGGCCCGCGTGGCTTGGTGCCTGCGCGTTGCTCGCCGTGCAGATCACAGTGACGGCGTTGGGTTCGGCGGGACCCGCCTCGGCGGCGACTCCAGGGCCGCCCGGCGCGGCCGATAAGGCCGGCGCGGTCGCGTTCCGGGCCGGCGCGGTCGCGTTCCGGGCCGGCGCGGTCGCGTTCCGGGCCGCGCCGGGCGAGGCGGCCGGCGCGCG
>NZ_JALLPO010000079.1 GCF_023276435.1 Sphaerisporangium perillae | reverse complement strand
CACGCACCTGCGGGTCAGGGATCTGCGGATCCGGCTTGCTCGCTCCCACGAAGGGATGTCTCCTTCCCCACCCTCGATGCAGAGTTTTGCGCCTGTTTGCTACCTCTATCCATTTTGGCAGGGAGGGGGTTGCCGTCGTCGTCGATGAGGTCGGCGTCGTCGGCGACATGTCCTGGGACAGAAACGTCAAGCATCTCGTGGGACTAGACATCCGCCAGGTACCGCAGCAACGCCACCGTGCGCACGGACCGGCCGACCTCTCGGAACGCCTTGTAGATCTCGTTCATGCGGGAGCCCGGCCCCAGGCGCCGCAGCAGGGTAACCGAGTTCAGCCGACCTTCGCGGATGGAGATCGCCACCCGCATCAGGTCCGGCCACATCTTTTCGATGAGCTTCAGTCGAACCCCCGGAAATCTCTTCCGGGGGTCTGTGGCTGACAGCGATGATCGACAGGTGATCGCGGTCGACGCTACGAACCCTCAGACTCAGCAGGCAACGTTAATGTACACGGAGGCGTTTCCTCCGACGCTCCCCTTGTAACCAATGTTGTAGGGACCCCAACCATCCCAGTTGTAGTCCGCCTTATAGAACCAGACCTTACCGCCTCCGCGGTTCCACATGGAGAAGGCTCTGAAGGGGAGTTTGTGCCAGCCACACGAGGGCGCTCGCCAGTACGACCCATTTCCATTCGCCTCGCTGAAGTAGCAGGAGTAGCTCGGCGTGCATCGGTCCCACCCGGTGGCTGCGTTCGCCGGGCTCGCTGTCGCAGTGAGGGCCAGCGCGGAGGCGATGGCGGTGGCACCTGCCACGGCCGCGAGTTTTCCCGTCAATGGTTGCGTCATTCCTGTTCTCCCTCTTCGGATGGGTTCCGTCACAGGTGGTGTACTGAGGAAACGATAAGCGAGGGCCACGTCGAAGGCGCCGTGGTGGCGGCATGAATCCATGCGACTCATACCGGCAACAATGACTGCCTGGTCATTTCCGCTATGACCTGGACCGATGTCGTGAAGGCGGCACTCAGACTTCGTGGTCGCGCGCAGGGACCGGCAGAAACCGGCAGAATCAACGGCAGATCCCACCCGGCAGCGCATGATCATGATAGGTGTGGTTTCTATGGAGCCAGTGCGGTACACAGTCGGGAAATTGATCCGTGACCGTCGCTTGAGCGCGGGCCTCGGCCAGAAGGAATTGGCGGATCTCGCCGGTGTGAGCGAGCGCTCGTTGCGTGACATCGAGACAGACCGTGTCAACCGTCCACGGGTGTCTTCGCTACAGCGGTTGGCCAAGGCGTTGGGCATCACCGGCGATGACCTCGAGATATTGCTGACCACCGCTCGAGCGGCCACCACGACGGCGATCGCAGATCCGGTTCATATCGGTGTGCTGGGAGCACTTTCCGTTCGAAGGGACGACGCTCCGCTCGACATCAGATCCGCCATGCAGCGAGAGCTGCTCGGGCTGCTGGCGCTGCAGCCGTCGCAGCAGGTGTCCCGCGAGGAGATCATTGACGTGCTGTGGGGAGATCGACCGCCCAAAACGTGTCTGAGCCTGGTGCAGGGCTACATCGGATCTCTTCGCAGGCTGCTCCAGCCGCTTCAGCGGCAGCACCGCCCACCGGTCGCCATCCTCGCGCTGACTCACGGCGGATACACCCTGGAGCTGGGGGCCGTCGACCTCGACCTTGCACGCTTCGACGATCTCTTGAGACGCGCCCGGACCGCGCAGGATGACGGACGCCTGGCGCCGGCGAGGGAGCTGCTCGGTCAGGCTTTGCAGTGCTGGCGAGGTCCTGTGCTGGCCGACGCCGGTTCTCGGCTGCGTCACCACCCTGCCGCTGTGGCGCTCAATCAACGTCGGATAGCTGCCGGTCTGGCCTTCGCCGACCTCGCATTCGCAAGCGGTCACTACCGGAGCGCCGCCACGCAGTTGCGCAAACTCGCCACTGATGAACCGATGCACGAGGGGCTGCAGGCCCGCCTCGTCTTGGCGATGGCCGGCGGCGGTGAACAAGCCGCCGCGCTGCGTCTGTTCACCACCATTCGCGCGAGACTCGCCGATGAGCTGGGCGTCGAGCCCGGGCGCGAACTGACGGCCGCGCATTTACAAGTGCTCCGCCAGCAGTTCCCCGGCCCCGGATCAAGAGAACAAGGCACAGCTCTGACAGCCTCCGGGGGTGAGATCGACAGCTCCGATCCCACCCCTACTCGCCTTCACGATGACCCGTGCACCGATACCGGGCCCACGTCACCGGCATTGCACCAGACGCCCTCACCGAGTGCGGCGAACCACTCCCCACCCGCATCGGTTTCGACCGCGAACACGCAAGAAGCCGCTCCGGCGCAGCTCCCACTTGACGCTCGCGGCTTCGCCGGCCGATTGGGGGAGCTCGCCCGGCTGGACGCTTTTTGGGCTGCCGCCACCGAACAGCCCGCCGCGCTGACGGTCATGGCCGTGTCGGGCACCGCCGGTGTCGGCAAGACCACATTGGCGGTGCACTGGGCTCACCGCGTTCGCGACCGGTTTCCCGATGGGCAGCTGTATGTGAACCTGCGGGGATTCGACGCGACCGGTTCGGCCATGGAACCGGCGGAGGCGATCCGGAGTTTTCTGGACGCACTGCAGGTGCCTGCGCAGCGGATTCCTCCGACCTTCGAAGCGCAGACGGCCCTGTATCGCAGCTTGCTGGCCGGCCGTCGAATTCTGGTGGTGCTGGACAACGCCAGAGATGTCGAGCAGGTCCGCCCGCTGCTGCCCGGCGCAGCAAGCTGCCTCGTCGTGGTGACCAGCCGAAATCAGCTGTCCGGTCTGGTGGCCATCGAGGGCGCCCACTCTTTGGCCCTGGACCTGTTGTCGGCTGACGAAGGACGTGAACTGCTGGCTCGCCGCGTTGGTGCCGAGCGGGTCGCTGCCGAACCGGAGGCGGTGGACGCCATCATCGCCCGGTGCTCCCGCCTTCCCTTGGCGTTGGCCATCGTGACGGCCCGCGCCATCATGAACCCTCGCTTCTCCCTGGCCACCCTCGCCGATGAGTTACGCCAGGCGTCCGGCGGCCTGGACGCGTTTCACGGCGGCGACTCCGCCACTCAGGTGCGGGTGGTCTTCTCCTGGTCCTACCGCACCCTCAGCAGTGATGCGGCACGTCTGTTTCGGCTGCTGGCCATCCATCCAGGACCTGACATCGGCATCGGCGCCGCGGCGCGTCTGGCCGACATACCGGAGGGAGGAGTACGGTCGCTCCTGGCCGAACTGGTCAGCGCACATCTGATCAGCGAGCACGCCGCCGGCCGGTACGCCTTCCACGATCTGCTGCGTCTATACGCCGCCGAGCGTGACCGCGACGAGGACAGCGACGACGAGCGCGGCGCCGCCACCGGGCGGCTGTATGACCACTACCTGCACACCGCCAATGCGGCCGCGCAACTGCTGTACCCGCACCTGATACGGCTACCGCAGGGCGCGCCGCCGTCAGAACCGGCCCCCGCCGGTTTCGACGGGCCCAGCAGCGCGCTGGCCTGGCTGGACGCCGAACACGTCAACCTTGTCGCCGCCATCACCCATGCAGCACAACACGGGCCGCGCCCAGCCGCGTGGCTCCTGGCCGACGCCCTGCGCGGTTACCTCGCACGACGTCAGCACTCTATCCACTGGTTGACCGTTACCGAAGCTGGGCTGGGCGCCGCTCACGCCGAGGGTGACGTACACGGGCAAGCGGCTTTACACCTCAGTACCGCTCACGCCTACCACACACTGGGCCGCCGCCGGCAGGCGATCGTGCATCTGGGCCACGTGGCGGAACTCAGCCGGCAGGCCGGCTGGGAGGAAGGCCAGGTCACGGCGTTCCTCAACACCGGATCCGTATACGGGGACCTGGGGCAACTGGAAGACGCGGCCGAAAATCTGCTTCACGCGCTCGACCTCAGGCGGCGGTTCGGTTCACATCCGCACCATCAACTCGTCATTCTGAACAACCTTGGAAACACCGAGCGGGAGCGCGGGCGGCTGGGAGAGGCCGCCGACTACCTCATCCGCGCACTCAACGTCTGGCGGCAACTTGGCTCCGCAAGCGGGCCATGTTCGACCCTGTGCAGCATTGGCCAGGTCTACCACGACCTCGGGAGACTCGCCCACGGCGCTGACTACCTGTATGAAGCCCTGAATTTGGCCCACCGGAGCGGGGACCACGCCGGCGAGGTCGACCCACTCGCATCTCTTAGCAGACTCCACCGCGACGCGGGCCGGGTCACCGAGGCCCTGGAATTCGCCCGCACCGCCTTTCGCCTGAGCGAGGACGTCGGCCACCACCACTGGGAAACCGTTTCCTGCAACGCTCTCGCCGCGTCCTACGACAGCCTCGGGCGTCATCAGCAGGCCATCGACCTTTACACACGAGGGCTTCTTCTGGCGCAGGAGGCGGGTATGCGTAACTCCGAGACGGAAGCTCTCATCGGTTTGTCCAGTGTGAACTCACACCTCGGCAACTATGACGAAGCAAGAGCTTTCAGCCGCGACGCCCTTGCCATAGCCAGGAAAGCACACTTTCGAGTTCGGGAAGGTCAGGCGCTTACCGCGCTTGCAGAGATCCACCTCAACCGAGGTGAACTCGCCGAAACGGTCGACCATGCCCGGCAGGCGATCGACCTTCACCGCGACAGCGGTCACCGGCTCGGCGAGGCCCGCGCCCTGGTGCACCTCGGCACCGCATTGCGCCACACCCCAGGAGGCCAAGTCGGCATACGCCATTGGCAGGAAGCGCTCGCTATTTTCACTGACATCGGTACGCCCGAGACCGAGCACGTCCGTGCCCTCATCGATCACTCCGGACGTGAGTAAGGGCTTGTAGGTAGTGCTACCTGGCGGCCAACGCGGGCCGGGTCGTGTCGAAGACGCGGATCATCGAGGACGGTGGCAGTACGACTGCGCCGGGGACACCAGCATCGTCGACACCTACGTCAGTTCGAGTGGAATCCATCGGCGTTGCTGTTGTGGATCACATCCCGGACCCGGTCTTCGCTGGTGAACGCCACCTGCGCGATCTTCCTATCGTCCCCCTGCATGCCCTGGGCCGACAGCAGCACCATCTGCGCCCGCCGCCAGGTCACCACCGACCGCTGCCCCGCCGTACGATCCGCAGCAGCCGGTTGCCTTCATCGTCATCGATCTGACGTACGCGAACCCGTTTAGCCACACAGATTCTGAAGCGATCACGCCGACCAAGTAGGACCTCAATCGGCGTGTCACCACGAAACAGGGCAAACCCAAGCTGCTACGGCACTAGATCGGAATCAAGTTCGTCTGTGAGCCGTAACCCCCGACCACGACCCAATAGGAACTTCCCGAAGTCGACCGACTGAACCTCTTGCTAGCACTTGTGCCACAGCCAGTGGATGCCACAGAATATCCGCCACCCGTGTACGTCTTCAGGCCGACATTGTCACAAGCACGGTCGTAGGCATAGAGAACAACATCCGAGCCCAAGAGGGTAGCTCGGGACTGTACGGTTTTCGGCTCTGGCACGAATTCGGTGGTGGCAGTGAGTGATTAGGAAAGCAGGATCCGCTGCCGCAGCAGGGCGAAGCCGGCGCGGCCGTACATCTGTCGTTTCAGCAGCTTGACTTTGGTATTCGTGCCTTCCATGGGGCCGTTGCTGTAGGGCAGGGTGAGCCCGGCGATGACGGCCTGTTTGTCCTTTTCCAGGCCGAGGGCGAAGCTGTGCAGGGCGGGCAGGTCGTCGGCGCGTACGGTGCTGATCCAATCGTCAAGGTCGTGACCGCGACGCTGGGTGAGGATGGCGGCGAACTCCCGCACCCGCGAGGCGAGGGCCGTCAGGTGCGGGCAGGCGGGAATTAACTCCTGCAGGTGTCGGCGGCGGTGAGCAGGCAGGTCGTCGGGGCGGCTCATGAGCCAGGAGACCAGCCGGCGTGGTGAGGGCGGGGTGCGGTCGGGGTCGGCGCGGCCTTGGTTGAGGTAGCGCACCAACAGGTTGGCGCTGCCGGTGTAGCCGCGCTCGCGGATCTCGGCCAGCAGATGCGTGACCGGCACGCCGGGCTCTTCGGCCAGGCGGCGTCGCAGGTGTTGTCGGTAGGGGTCGACCAGGGTGGCGCCGTATTTGGGCGGGCGCAGCAGGTCGTCGGCCGAGGCGGCGCGGGCGTAGCGTTTGACCGTGTTGAACCCCCAGCCCAGGTGCCGGGCGCACTCGCCCAGTCCGAGCCCTTGGTCGAGGAGGGTGTGGACCTGCGCGTGCTTGCGGCGGGTTCGTTCGGCGAGCGCACCGGTGCGGCGGGGTCCTGCGGTGTGCCGGCAGCGACTGTGGGCGACCACGGTCTTTTCCACCGCAGCGGCCAGACCGTGCCACAGATGCCACCGGTCGCTGACCTGCACCGCATCCGGGGCACCTTGACGGATGGCCTCAGCGTAGGCAGCTGAGCCGTCCCGGCACACGACCTGGACGCCGGGGTGCTCGCGCAGCCACGCGATCAACGTGGAGGCCTTGCGATCGGGCAGCACATCGATGCGGCGGTGGGTGACCGCGTCGATGAGCAGGGTCGCATAGCGGTTGCCGCGCCGCAGCGCGAAGTCGTCCACGCTCAGCACTGCCGGCACCGGCCCGGTCGGGGCAGGAAGGCTCATCAACAAGCGCAGCACCGTCGTCCGCGAGATGTTCACCGCCAGGCGGGCCAGTACGACCGCGCCGGCGCGGCCGGCCGGCGTCACCGCCAGGTCCGCGATCAGCGCGGCCAACCCCACGGTGCGGCGAGCATAACGGGCTGCTACCCTCAAGATCTTCGAAGCACACCAAGATCACCCTGCCAGCTCGCACACTCTGTCACTGCCGAATTCGTGCCAGAGCCGAAAACCGTACAGTCCCGATCCTCACGGCCCTGCTGGTACTGCTCGTCCTCCAGCGAAAGCAGCGGCAGCGCACCCAGGTTGGGCGGCGCGGTGGAGAACCCCGGGTTGCACCGGATGAGGAGGTCCCGCTCCTGCGAGTCGAGCCGGTCCAGGGAGTTCGGTTCCAGCAGCGTCAGCGGCGTCGTCCGGTAGACGCTCGCCAACGTGATGATGTGCGTCGCGAGCGGCGCTCTCGAGCCATAGCCGGGGAAGGACTCCAGCCTCGACAGGGTCGTCTGGTCCATGACCGCCGCCGGCGACTGCGCCCGGTAGTGATCCACGACTTCAGCGTGGGATAGGCCGAGCGCCATCCGGTAGGCCGCCAACGGCGAGCAGCCGCGGTGGCCAAGCCGTACCGCTGGTATCGCGGCCACCCGGCGAGTCGACGGCGAATACCAGCTCGTCGTTCAGGCGGGCCGCATGCTGACGCCAGCCGATTGCCGTGAAAGCCCAGAGTTCGCGCGAACCCAAGAGTCGATGCCGGACCATCGTGGTCGCCTGAACGGTTATGCACCCTTGGGTTCGCGAGAACGAGGGCCAGCGATCCGGCCGCGGCACCGGACAGCACCAGCAAGCAGCGACGGCGGACGGGGCGGCCCGATAAGTGGTGGGGAGGCCTGAGCTCGCGTAGGGCGGCAAACCGCATGTGAGTAGGCGTTTCTGCGACCAGGGCAACGCTCACCCCAGGCCGAGACGTCCTCGGGCGAGCCAGCACGCAACTCCTCGGCTTCACTACCGCTACAAGAACGTCAACGAAGAGGGAGAAGCTTCACCGATCCCGAGGCCTCCTCAATCGCCAGATCGGAGTGCTCTGCACGAAGAACGCCCTAGTCCTGCGGCAGGACGACCCGGAGAGGCCTACAGGGAACTCAAGACATATTTCTTAAAACCGGGGCCCGGTCATCGATGTGAGGCGCACAGAACCGCGAAGCGGCGAAAGGGTGAGCGCCGTGACCGTCTGTCCACCAATGTGGATCGCTGCTGCCCCGCCGGCACCGTGTCGATGATCTATGTCCTCCTTGAGGAACGTCGCCCGTGGTTAGGGCTGCGCAAGGGTAGGTCCGGTCCGAGAAGGAGGCCCTCTCTATGACTGCCCTGGCCAGGACTTCGATGGACGGGGTCGCGTTGCGCGTTGCGGACACGGTCGGCTGGCTGACAACGCCTCTCATGCCCGACGATTACCTCGGCCTGATCAATCCCCTGTGGTCCTCGAGAAAGTTACGCGGACGCGTCGAGGCGGTTCACGCTGAAACCAAGGATGCGGTGAGCCTCACCATCCGTCCCGGCCGTGGCTGGACCGCCCATCGAGCCGGCCAGTTCATCAGGGTGGGCGTCGACGTCGATGGCGTACGGCACTGGCGTACTTACTCGTTGTCTTCGGCGCCGGAGCGCGCCGATGGTCGTGTCACGATCACGGTGAAGGCGGCCCCTGACGGCATCGTCTCCACCCATCTCGTTCACCGGATCGAGCCCGGGACGGTCATTGGGCTTACCCGGCCAGAGGGCGGCTTCGTGCTGCCGCAGCCGGTCCCATCCCGCCTGTTGTTCGTGACTGCGGGAAGCGGCATCACGCCCGTGATGGCGATGCTGCGCAGCCTGGTACGGCGCGGTGAGATGCCGGATGTGATCTTGCTGCACTCGGTGCCCAGGCGTGAGGAGGTCATCTTCGGGGCCGAGCTCCGCAGGCTGGCCGGCCGGTTCCCCAACCTGCGCCTGCACGAGCAGTACACGAGGTCAGGCGGTCGGTTGAGCCTGTCGCAGCTGCCGGATCTGTGTCCGGACTGGTCCAAGCGTGGGGTCTGGATGTGCGGACCGCCCGGGATGCTCGAGGAGGCCGAGACGCGCTGGCGCGAGGCCGGCATCGCCACCCGGCTGCACGTGGAGCACTTCCGCCCGGTCGTGGCGGCATCGACCAGAGGCGTCGGCGGACGTGTTCGCTTTCTTCCGAGCGGACAGGAGGCAGACGCCGACGGCGCAACCCCGCTGCTGGTCGTAGGCGAGGACGCGGGCGTCCTCATGCCGAGCGGCTGCCGTATGGGCATCTGTTACAGCTGCACGGGACGGCTGCGGTCAGGCCGCGTCCGCGACCTGCGGACCGGGCGTGAACACGGAGAAGAGGGAGAACTCGTCCAGACCTGCGTGTCGGCCGCCGCCGGCCCTGTCGAGATCGAGCTTTGAGGTGATTCGTGAAGACTCTCAGTGGGGCAGATATCGAGGAGTTCGGCCGCGAGCTGGACAACATCCGCGATGACGTGATCGCGAGCCGGGGCGAGGACGACGCGCGGTACATACGGCGCGTCATCGCCGTACAGCGTGCCCTGGAGGTGAGTGGCCGTGCGCTGCTCTTCGCCTCCGTCCTGCCCCCGGCCTGGCTCGCCGGGACCGCCGCATTGGCCACCGCCAAGATCCTTGAGAACATGGAGATCGGCCATAACGTCCTGCATGGACAGTGGGACTGGATGCGCGACCCCGAGATCCACTCAAGCACCTGGGAGTGGGACCTGGTGTCCCCGGCCAGCCAGTGGAAGCACACCCACAACTACCTGCATCACACGTGGACGAACGTGCTCGGCAAGGACCGGGACATCGGCTACTCGCTGATGCGCCTCAGCCCCGAGCAGCCTTGGCATCCCTACTACCTTGGTCAGCCTCTCTACAATGCGATGCTGGCACCCCTGTTCGAATGGGGGATAGCGCTGCACGATCTCGAGCTGGAGCGCCTGCGCCGCGGAGACAAGAGCTGGGGTCAGGCGTTCACACAGCTACGCGCGATTCTCCACAAGGCCGGGCGCCAAGTCGTCAAGGACTACGTGGCGTTTCCTCTGCTCGCCGGGCCGTTGTTCTTGCCCGTTCTGATCGGCAACCTCACCGCCAACATGACGCGCAACGTCTGGGGGCACACCGTCATCTTCTGCGGTCACTTCCCCGATGAGGCCGCGGTCTTCACCGAAGAACAGATCGAAGGCGAGACACGCGGCGAATGGTACCTACGCCAGCTGCTCGGCTCCTGCAATCTCGACGGTGGCCCGCTCTTCCACATCATGACCGGGAATCTCAGCCACCAGATCGAGCATCACCTCTTCCCGGATCTCCCGAGCAACCGGTATGCCGAGATAGCACCCCGCGTCCGCGCCCTTTGCGAGCGGTTTGGGCTCCCCTACAACAGCGGTTCATTGCTCCGCCAGACCGCCACGGTGTGGAAGCGCGTTTTCCGGCTGGCCCTGCCCACGTGAAGGTGTCCGGACGGCTGGCCTGTCGACGGGAGCTCGGAGCGAGACGACGAGCTGGCGTTCCCCCCGGGGTGTGACACCGGGTCTGTCTCGCTAAAGGTGTTTCCGGCGTCTTCGGGTTAGTAGGTTTCAGCGGCCGGGAACCGGTCGCCGAAGGTGATGGAGAACGCGTTGAGGGCCGGCTTCCATCGCACGGCCCATCGTGCCCCCTTGACCGGCCGGGTCCAGGGAAGTGGCCGCGGGCCTTGATCGCCCGGCGGTAGCGGGCGTTCAGCGACTCGATGGCGTTGGTGCTGCACAGCACCCGGCGGATCTCCAGGTCGTAGTCCAAGAACGGGATGAACTCCTCCCAGGCGTTGTCCCAGAGTCTGACGATGGCCGGGTAGCGGGTGCCCCAGGTGTCGGCGAGCTGCGGCCTGCAGGTTGAGCCGCCGGACCCGGCGCTCGATCAGCCGGGCCGTCACCGAACGGTTCTTGTGGGAGGTGAACGCCGTGTAGGTGACCTCGGCGATCTCGGCGTCCGACACCCACCGGCCGGCCTGCTCATCGAAGACGGCATTGGGGTACTTGATCGGAACCCAGGCGGACTCGCCGATCTCGGCGATCGCCGCTTTGATCTTCGGGTCCATCTTCGCGGTGAGAAGCGCACGTCGTTGTCGCGGCAGGCCGCGATGGCGCCCGCGGCGTAGAGCGCCGAGTCGCCGCGCGCGACCACAATCCCGCCTGCGCCGACCTGCCGGGCGATGCCGATCGACTCGCGCAGGAACGACTCGGCGCCCCGCGCGAATGCTCCGGGCAAGAAGAAGACCGGCCGGCCGCGCGCTATCGGCCCCGCCGAACTGGCCACACTGCGCCGCCTGGTCGACGACGGCGTCTCGGTCACCGAAGCCGCCCGCACCCTCAAAATCGGCCGCTCCACCGCCTACGCAGCACTCGCGCGACGCTGACCAGCACCTGTCCCATCCCACATCCCGTTTCCGCCAGTTGGCACCCTAGCAAGATCGTTCTCATCGATAACGGCTGTCCGCCGGTTCCTCAACCCCGAGTACTCCTCGATAGCGTTCACGGCAGGCGGTCCTTGTCGGCGTGGACGGCATCGGCGAAGTGGGGGGCGAAACTCGTCATGGTCGCCGTGCAGAAGAAGTCCGATGCCATCGATCTCGGCGCGATGCTCAGGAGCGAGATGACTCCATCGCGTCTCAGGGCTACCCCACGGAGATCTTCGAGGTCACTCCGGAGATCGCGGAGCATCAGGAGCGCTTCGCCCAACTGATCAGTCACCGCGTGCCCTTCGCCGAGGCCGAGCGGGCCTTCCAGCTCGCCCTCACACCGGGTGCGGCCGAAAAGGTGGTCGTGACCTTCGACGATCATCGGTAGGCCGATGGCTCATGCTCACCCGTCGTGGACGGTGCCGTCCCGGAGGCGATAGACACCAGACTTGACGTGCCGGGCTCAATCCGGTCAGGGTGTCGATCAGCCAACGGTCCACCGCGGCGCTCCCGTCGCTATGAGTTGCCCCGGTCGGGCACGGCTTGGTCGGCGGGCATACCGAGGGTGGCGTAGACGCGTTCGGCGTACTGGTCGAGGCGCTCGGTGCAGCCTTTGAGGTGCTGCTCGGCCTCGACGGCGGCGGGGCTGCCCAGCAGGTCTCGGGCCCGCAGCTCCCGGTACCAGCGGCGCAGCCGGTCCAGGCTTTGCTCCTCCTCATCCAGTTCGGCCAGGGTGAACTTGCCGATGCGGTGCTCCTTGTCCAGTTCGGCGAGGAACTTGTCGCAGTCGGCGCGGAACTCGACCCACTCGGCCGCGCGGGCGTCCTGGTACAGCCGGTCGAGCCGGGCGGCGGAGTCCGGGTCGTGGCCGGCGGCGTGCAGCACGGTGAGGTCGGCGCCGGCCGCGTCGGTGTGCTGGCGGGCCTTGGCCAGCAGCGGCGCCACCGCGGGCAGGTCGGGCAGCGCCCACACCCCTTGAGCGATCGGCACCGCGCCGGCCCGGCGCAGCTCCCGCCACAGCGCCATGCGGTGCCGGGCCGGTTCGGCCGGCATCCGGCACACCAGCAAAATCCATTGCCGCTCCACTGTTACACCTCCATTTGTTACAAGTGTAACATCGAGGAATGTTCGATGAGCGATACGGCACTCAGGCGGCGGCCCGCTGGCGGATGTGGCCGCTGTACGCGGCGGGTTTCACCACGGCGTTCGGTGCGCACGGCATCGCCGCCAACCTCGGCCAGGCCACCGGGGATCTGACCTCTTCGCTGCTCTATCTGGGTCTGTTGCTGGCCCTGTACGACGGCGCGGAGGTTGTGCTCAAGCCGGTGTTCGGCACCCTTGCCGATCGGATCGGCGCCCGCCCGGTCCTGCTGGGCGGCCTTGCCGGGTTCGCCGTCGCTTCTGCTGCGTTCTTCGTCATCGACGATGCGCGGTGGCTATGGCTGGCCCGCCTCGCCCAAGGCGCGGCTGCCTCGGCGTTCTCTCCCTCGGCCGGTGCCTTGGTGGCGCGGCTGAACCCGAAGGCCAAACTCGGCCGGGCGTTCGGCTCCTACGGCTTCTACAAGAGCATCGGCTACACTCTCGGGCCGCTGCTCGGCGGCGCGCTGGTCTGGCTCGGCGGCCTGTCTCTGCTGTTCGCCGTGATGGCGGTGCTGGCGGTGGCCGTCGCCGTTTGGGCCGTACTGGCCGTGCCTGCTGTGCCGCCGCTGCCGCGCCGCCGTCAGACGGTGTTCGACCTGGCCCGGCGACTGGCCGACGGCGGCTTCCTGCGGCCGACCACCGCGCTGGCGGCCGCCACCGCCGCATTGTCGGTCGGGGTGGGCTTCCTGCCGGTGTCCGGTGCCGTCGCCGGTCTGGGCCCGGTGGTCACCGGCGCCGCCGTCTCCGTGCTCGCCGCGTGCGCCGCGCTTGTCCAGCCCCGGGCCGGCCGGGCGCTGGACTCCGGGCGGATCACCGCACGTTCGGGCATCACCGCGGGGCTGCTGATCACCGCGGCCGGGCTGGCCGCCGCGATGCTCCCCGGCTTGCCCGGCGTGCTGCTGGCTGCCGTCGGCATCGGCGCCGGCACTGGGCTGATCACCCCGCTGGCCTTCGCCTCCCTCGCCTCTGCCACCCCGGAGGAACGCATGGGCCAGACCATGGGCTCGGCTGAACTCGGCCGTGAGCTCGGCGACGCGGGCGGCCCCCTGCTGGTCGGCGGCCTCGCCGCGGCGGCCAGCCTGGCGGGAGGCTACGCGGTCCTGGCTGTCGTCGTGACTGCCGCGGCTGCCGTACTGGCCCGCCGTACCACTACTACGGCCGAATGACGTGCCCGCTGCCACTGATCCTGTCCCCCTGACCCTTACCGCAGTTCCGCGAGCGCGCGGGGACGCGCGGCCCAGCGCGAGCGTCCCGGTGCGGGTGGTATTTCCGTAAACCGCGCCCAATCTTCGGTTTCCTCACCATCCAGGACCATGCCAGCCGGGCCGGAACGGCCATCGCCAGGACGAGAACGATCTCGACGAGCACGACCAGGCGTTCGAGCAGGCCATAGAAGCCGGGACCGCCGATCAGCTCGGCGACGGGCGAGCCGGGATGGCACAGGAGGAAGGCGGCCAGTGCGAGCACCGAGACCACGCTGATCAGCCGGATCCGTCGCCTGACCCGCCTCCAGCCGGGGAGCTCCCGGGTCTGGCGAGCCAAGATCCAGCCCGCGCCGGGCAGGCCGGTGAAGACGACCGCCACCGACCACCGGTGGATGTCGCCGCCCAAGGACCGCATGCCCGGCATGCGGTCGGTGGGGAAGAGCGCTGTCAGCACCAGGGCCGCCGAGGCTGCCATGAGCAGGGCACGGGCTGCCACGCTTCGCGACCGCTCCACCTGGGCGAGGCCGTATGCGACGGCGATCGAGCCGGCCGCGAGGGAAAGCACGCCCAGCGCGAACAACGGTCCCGCCCCGGCCAGCCACGCGTAGTCGCTGATCAGGCCGTGCGTTGGGCTGACCGCGCCGGCGAAGCCCACCTGCAGGTAGGACATCACCGCCAGGGTCAGGGTGGGCCCCGCGACCGCGAGTCCGTTCACGAGGCCTCCTCCACGGGCTTCACCATGCGTCCGGGCTGGCGGGCTCACGCGGCGAGCTCCGCGTAGATCGCCTCGAAGCGGGCGAGGGAGTGCTGGTGGTCGTGGGTGGCGGCCAGCGCGAGGCTGGCCTTGGCCATCGAGGCGCGGAGCTCGGCCGAGGTCAGGATGGCGGTCAGGTGCCGGGCCAGCTCCCGCACATCGCCCGGCTGGTAGAGGTGGCCGTTGTCGGCCACGAGATGCGGCAACGCCATGGCGTCGGCCGCGACCACGGGAAGGCCGCTGGCCATCGCCTCCAGGGTGGCGATGCTCTGCAGCTCGGCGATGCCGGGCATGGCGAACACGTCTGCGGCCGAGTAGACCTGCGGCAGGTCGGCGTCAGGGACGAAGCCAAGGAAGCGCACCCGCTCGCCGACCCCTATCCGAGCCGCGAGCCGTTCCAGGACCGGCCGCTTTCCGCCGGTCCCGACGAGCACGGCCTGCGCGTCGACGTGGTCGAGCACGTGTGGGAGGGCCCGCACCAGCTCATCCAGGCGCTTCTCCTCGTCGAGACGGCCCACGAACAGGATGGTCGGCCGGTCGGCGAGCTCGAACCGCTGCCGCGCCCACTGCTGGGGCTGCGGCTGGAACCGGTGCAGGTCGATGCCGCAGGAGACCGCCTCAACCTCGCGGGTGAACCCCTTGTCGAAGAGCAGCCCCGCCGCGATCCGGGTGGGGGCGGTGATACGGTCGGCGCGGGCGAACACCCGGCGGAAGTCGTGCCAGGCGACCTGCCCCGCGCGCTCGCGGAGCCACGCGGGGATGTGGCCGAACTGGAACAGGTTGTCCGGCATGAAGTGGTTGGTGGCCACCACGGGCAGCCGCATCCGCCGAGCCGCCCCGACCGCGGCCCGGCCTACCACGAAGTGCCCCTGGACGTGGACCACCTGCGGGCCCACCTGCTCGATCAACCTCGACAGGGTACGGCCAAGCCCGGCGGGAACGCTGACCCGCATCGTGGGGTGGACGAGCAGCGGCACGGAGCGCAGCCGGTGGACCACGACTCCGTCCATGATCTCGGTGCGCGACGGGCCCTGGTCGGAAGCGCACACCACATGGACCTCAGCGCCTCGGGCGGCCAGGCCGCCGGCGAGGCGGTGGCTGAAATAGGCGGCGCCGTTGACGTCGGGCGGGTAGGTGTCGGTGGCGATCAGGACAGTGCGGCGCCTACCCGCGACCGGGCTCTTGGCCAGCGCGGGGGACACCTGGCCTCCGGCGGTGGAGGTCGGCACAGCGTTAAGGGGGATGGCATTCATCGGGCTCCGATCCTCGGCAGGGGCGCTCATCGGGTCAGCGGGGTGGTCCGGGCGAGTGCGACGGTTCCGGCTCCGGCCAGCAGGGCCGCCGCGACGCCGGCCAACGCGTTGGCCGGCAGCGGCTCGCCCAGGAGCAGGGTGCCGCAGGTGACGGCGGTGAGCGGATCGGTCACCTGCAGCGTGGCGAACGCCACGGCGAAGTGGTTCGTCCCCGGCTCCCCGCGCGGACGCCGATCGCGCGACGCGTCCCGGCGGGCCGGAGTGGCGTACGCGCGCTGGAGCAGCATTAACGCCGTCACCGCCGGGAGCGGGAGGACGGCGAGGAGCCACAGGTTCCAGCCGGGTCCCTCGACCAGGACGCGGGTGATCGTCGCGGTCGCGCCGTACATGACTCCCGCGGCGACCGCGAGCAGTGCCGCACGGGCGGCGCCGGCCGAGCGCCGGGCGAGGCCGAAGCAGAGCAGGGCGGTCAGGGCGGTTCCCGCGAGCATCGTGGCCGCGCCCGAGCCGGTCAGGGTCGAGGCCTTGACGGACGGCGGGACCAGGAGCACAAGCCCGATCAGCCCGATGCTCACCACGCACGCGGCGGCGATCTCCCGGCCCGTGGGCCTGCGGCCATGCAACGCGGCGGCGATCGGAAGGGCGAACAGCAGGCTGGCCACCCCCATCGGCTGCACCATGGTCAACGGGCCGATGCTCAGCGCGAAGATGTGCAGGCTGCCCCCGACAGCGATGGACGCGCCACCGAGCAGCCATCGTGGCCTGCGAAGGAGCACACGCAGGCTGGGCTCGGCGGAACGGGCGGCCTCGTGTTGCTGGAACGCCGCTCCCAGCGCGAAGAACATCGAACCCAGCAGCGCCACGCCGGCTGCGAGCACACTCATCTGTGAGGTCAACGCAGGCTTTCCCGCAGCACGGATGGGATGGCCGCGCGGAGCCGGTGCAGGTAGGGCACCTGGCGCGCGGCCCGGCCCAGTCGTGCGCGTAGTGCAGCGCGGCGGCGTTCCCAGGCCCGGGTGCGGCGGCTGGCGTGCAGTTCGGCGAACAGCTCGCCGTAGCGGCGGGCGATTGCTGGGGGGTCGTAGCGGCGGGCCCTCGCGAGTGCGGCGGCGCCCATGCGTCGCCGTGCCGGTTCGTCGTCGATGAGGTCGAGCAACGCGCCGGCCAGTGCATGCGGGTCGCCGACGGGGACGAGCCGGCCGTCCACCCCGTCGTGGATGATCTCGGCGGGGCCCAGCGGGCAGTTGGTGCTGACCACGGGCACGCCGCAGCGCATCGCTTCGACGATGGTCATGCCGAAGGATTCCGCGTCGGAGGAGACCGCGACGATCGACGCCTTGGCGAACTCGGCCTCGATCGGCGAGTGCGGTCCCATCAGCGCCGCCCGGCCGGTGAGGCCGGTGCGGTCGATGAGCTGCTGCAGGCGGTCCTGCTGGGTGCCGCCGCCGTAGATCCGCAGGCGCCAGTCGGGGTGCTTGGCGGTGATCTCGGCGAATGCCTCGATGAGCAGGTCGAAACGTTTGCCGCGGACCAGCCGCCCGGCCGCGGCGATGACTTTGGCGGTGCCGTCCGAGGGTGGGTTCGGTGGTTCGGGCACGCTGTTGGGCACGGCCAGCATCCGCACGCCCGGCAGCGGCATCTTCGCCCGGTACGCGGCGGCGTCGGCCTTGGTGGTGGTGACCACGGCGTCCAGCACGCGGTAGTGGCGGGCCAGTTCGGCGCGCAGCCTCTCTCTGTGGGTGTCATGGGTGAGGTGTTCCTGCGCGATGCGCACGGCGCCCGGGGAGCCGAAGCGTGCGAGGTAGACGTTGATACCGGGACGGGTGCCGATCACCACGTCCGCGCCGCACTCATGCAGGTACTCCTCGGCCCGCTGGTCGGTGAGCCGGCTGTATTGGCGATACCGCCCCTCGGCGGAGGGGAAGACCCGGGCCGGCTGATGCAGCAACGGATTCGCCGCGTCCCGGCCGTCCGGGCGGATGTCGACCAAGGGCACCACCCTCACCCGGGGGTCGATGGCGAACCGGGGTTGCTCGCGGTGGCGCAGCACCGAGGCGATCTCCACCTCGTGGGTGTCGGCGAGCGCGGCGGCGAGGTTCAGGGTGGTGCGGATGGTGCCGCCGATCCCGTACACGTTGTGGATCAAGAAGGAGATCTTCATGCGCCGCTCTCCGGTTCGGGCGTGCCTGCCAGGGTCGGCACGGGTCGGCTCACGCGATCGGCATCAGTGGCGGGCGCGACTGCAGCGAGCAGGGGACGCAGGCGGGTACGGGCGAGCACCTGGACCAGCGGGCTGACCGACCGGCGCAGCAGCAGGTAGCCGGCCCAGGCGACGATGGCGCCGAGCGCCAGGCCGGCGAGCACGTCATGCGGGTAGTGGATGCCGACGTAGACGCGAGAGGCGGCCATCGCCAGCGCGGCGATCCCGGCCAGGACGCCCAGGCGCCAGTTGACCAGCAGCACGCCGACGGCGACGGCGCCGGCCAGGGTGGCGTGGTTACTGGGGAAGGAGTAGTCGCCAGGTGGGGGGCACGCTTCCAGGAGGAAGGCGTGCGGAAAGGCACGGCACGGGCGCGGTTCGGCGACCACCAGCTTGATCGCCGCGCTGAGCGCGAGGGCGGCGGCGGTGGTGACCGGCGCGCACAAGGCGGCGGCCAGGGCCCGGCCGCCGGTGGCGCGCGCGCCCCACCAGGCGGCAGCGAGCAGCACGCCGAACACCAGGACGCCGTAGGTGGTCCACGTCTGGGCCGGCGCGTTGAGCCAGGGCGTGTGCCGGGCGGCGTCGGTGACCGCGGTGTACCAGTCGCCGTCGAAGGAGAGGCCCTCAAGTGCGGACAGCGGGCCGTGCAGGGACACGGCAGCGATGGATGTCATACGGCGTGGCCCTTGCGTCGGTGCGGCGGCGGTGCGGTGGCTGCGGGCAGCAGGGACAACGGGATTCCTCTTCTCCTCCGCGTCCCCGCCCTCCGGTGGTGCGGAGGTACGGGTGCGCATGGCACACTTGTCGAACAGATTTGGCTTCTACACGACAGTAGAAGTTCTACACGACTGTAGAAGATAGCGGAAGGGGTGACCAACTCGATGCCTGCGAACGCACACAGCGCCGCCGGTTCGCCGGGCGGGCGCCGGGCCGGCGGCGCGCTGGAGGCCGAGGTCCTGACCGTCCTGCGCAATGCGGCGCCGCAGGCGCTGACCCCCGGCGAGGTCCGCGCCGCCCTGGGCGGCGCCCTGTCCTACAGCACCGTGGTGACCACCCTGTCCCGGCTGCACGACAAGAACGTGCTCACCCGCACCCCCCGCGGCCGGGCCTTCGCCTACACCCCCGCCGCCGACGAACCCGGCCTCGCCGCCCGGAAAATGCGCCAGGTCCTGGAGAACGAACCCGACCGCGAGGCCGTCCTGGCCCGCTTCGTCGACGACCTGGCCGCCGGCGACGAGCAGTTGCTGCGCCGCCTGCTGGGCGCCGACCTCGACCCCGGGCAGTAAGGAGCACCCGCGCATGCGCATCGCCGTCTACCTGCCGCTGCTCCTTCCAGCCCTGGCCGCTCTGGCCGCCCGGCCGCTCGCCGACCGCCTGGACCCGCGGCTTGCCACCTGGCTGCTGACCGTCTCCGCGGTAGCGCTGGCCGCCGCCAGCTCCGCAGCGCTCGCCCTGCTGGCACTGGCCGGGCTGGCCCGCATCCCCCTCGTGGACACCGTGGGCAACTGGTCCGCGCGCGTCATGCAGCGCGACGACCCGACCGCCCTGTGGGTCGCCCTGATCGCCGGCGCGCTGCTGACCGCCGCGGCGGCCGCCGCCGCGCGCATGTTCTGGCGACGCGCCCGCACCCTGCTCGCCGCCGCCGCCGAAGCCGCCTGCCTACCCGGAACCGGCGAGCTCGTGGTCACCGACGACCCGGCCGCCGAAGCCTTCGCGGTGCCCGGACGGCCCGGCCGCATCGTGGTCTCCACCGGCATGCTCCACGCCCTCGACCACGCCGAACGCGACATCCTGCTCGCCCACGAACGCGCACACCTCGCCGGCCGCCACTACCTGTTCACCGCTGCCACCCAGCTGGCCGCCGCCGCCAACCCCCTGCTGCGGCCACTGGCCACCGCCGTGGCCTACACCGTCGAACGCTGGGCCGACGAGCACGCCGCGGCCGCCTGCGGCGACCGCCGCCGGGTCGCCCGCACCGTGGGCAAGGCCGCCCTGGCCGCCTCCCGCACCGGTGGCCGCACGCGCTTCCCGGCCGCCGCCCTGGGCATCCTCGGCCGCCGCCCGGCATCCCTGCGCGCCGCAGGACCCGTACCCCGCCGGGTAGCCGCCCTGCTCACCACCCCACCCGGCCGTCGCACCCTGCCCCTGGCCGCCACCGCAGCAGCGGTCCTTCTCGCCGCCGCCCTGAGCTCCATCGAGGCCGCCCACGACCTGGAAGCCCTCTTCGATCTCGCCCGCCTGCGATAGCCAACGGGACTTCGGTTCCACTGCTCTCGCTACCCCTATTCCAAAGCCATTGCCGACACCTCTGAGGCCGAGCAGGACTTGAGCTGGGAGTACACGCACACCGACTTGCGTTCGACGTGCCAGTAGATCATCACGCCGTGGCCGCCGTAGCGGACGTGGTAGCCGGTCATCAGGTTGAAGGACCACGATCCGAACTTCTTTGAATCGCTTCCGCACGCGGTGCCGTTGCCCCACCAGGCCGGGTCTCGCGTGCGCAGGGTCGCATTCACCAGGGTTGCGATCGCCTTGCGCAGATTGTCGCGGTTGACGACCAGGTAGCGGGTGGCTCGCAGCGCGGCCTTGCTCTCGCCGTGCTTGCCGCCGTCGGCGACGCGCTTGATCCCGATGCTGGTGCCCAGCGCGTACAGCACCAGCAGTAGGCGTTTGCGGATCATCTCGCGCGGGTGTTCTCGCGGGTGGCGACGGTGGAGAACTCATCGGTGAACTGCGTGACGAAGGCGGACTCCTTGAGGAAGTCCAGCAGATCGATGACGCCCCAGCGCGCCGCGACCGCGGCGTGCAGCGCCCGCAAGTTCTCCGGCGTCCTCAACTTGCCCAGGTCGGGCACATGCCAGAGGGGCTCACCACGGTGGGTTGTGACCTTGGTGCCGCCGGAGCGCTTCTTGGTGATCGCGGCCGCACAGTCGGACACCGAGCCGCGCATCGCCTCCCTTCAAATGGCGATGAACTCGGCCACGTCCAGCGGCTGGCGCAGGTTCTCGTAGTGCACGACGCGGTTGTCCTCGAAGTCGGCCGGCAGGTCTTCCTCGGGGTTGCGCCAGCGGGCGGCGCCGCCCACGTAGATCTCCCGGCGGCGCAACGCGTTCTTCACCGCCACCAGCACGCACAGCTCGTAGGAGACCCGCTCGATCACCCCGTCGCCGTCCAGACCCGCCATCCGTCCGGGACCACGCCGGCGAGTGGCACCTTGTCGGCGGAGACGTAGTGGCGGATCTTGTTGGGCACGTCGGCGTGGCGGGCCAGCAGGTCCAGGCATCCATCACCGGCCGGTGGGCGGTGTTGTTGCACTTGAACTCGATCGCAGCCAGCAGCTTGGGCAGCATCCGCCAACAAAGCCAAACCGGACTCCTCGATCGGTTCTTTTGCCTCATTTAGGGGAGTTGTGGTCAGCGGTGCGGGGATGACAGGCATGGCAACCTGCACCAGAGCGCTGAGAGACGGTCGGCCCGCCTCGACCTCGGCATGACGGGGAGACATCATGACGCCTGAGCACCTCGACGACGTCGACGACGAGGACCTGCTGCCTGACCCTGACGACACCTCGGTCGTCTGGAACGAGGACGAGGACGAGGACTACATCTGGGAAGAGCGTTGACGCCTCGATCGCAGCAATGGTGCTGGTCGCCTGACGCGTGAAGACGTTGCTGATCGAGGCTGGTGTCAGGGTTTGTACCGGCATTCCCTCGCCGGTTCACGATCGCGGCCGCCTCGGTCGTCCTATCGGCGCTACCAGCCTGACACATCTTTGCTGGCTGTTGTATGTCAGATTGTTCGCAATTGCAAGCACCGTCGCTGAGGATGGGGTATGGCACTGGCAGGGGCAGCTTGATCGGTGAATACATTCGCCGGCAGCGGCAGCAGGCGAAGATGTCGCTGCGCCAGCTCGCCACT
>NZ_JALLPO010000078.1 GCF_023276435.1 Sphaerisporangium perillae | reverse complement strand
AAGCACGCCGCCAGCGTTCGTCCTGAGCCAGGATCAAACTCTCCAAACAATGTCTGAAGAAATCCCGGCGGACACCACACACACATGTGCGATGCCAACCAAAGGAACCATCCCCGCACCCACAAAAAGAGGCACGAAAGACGGAGGTTAATGCATAATCATGCACTGGCTTTTAACACACTGTTGAGTTCTCAAGAAACGGACGCGTACTCCGGTCCGGCCGGAAGCCGTGCGGCTCCGACCCAATCCAGGGCGTACATCTCGTTGCCTAACTTTACCAGATCCGGACGATCCCTGTCAAATCAGCCGATTTGACGTAAGCCACCCAAGACCCACCAAAGTTCAGCCACCCCGTCGCAGGGCAACCCGTCTAACTTACTCCGTCACCCACCCGAAAGCAACCCGAACCAGCAAAAAGGCTCGAATCGATCTTGCGCAGGTGACACGTCAGAGCCGGATCCTCCGTCTGAGACGGTGAATCCGAGAGTGTGTCTTCTGGGATGCCCGGGAGCCAGGCGCCTCGTGGGCGCCCCGCCGTTCCCTGGGGCGAAGGAAACATTAAGCGGCGCCGGGAGGTCCGTCAAATCGCCTCCCGGACCGATCGCCCAGCCCAGCCCATAGATGGGAGAAATTCTCACCCATCCGCTACAAGACTGTTACGTCCAGGACGACGCCGGCCCCCGGCGGCGAACGCCTGCCGGGGCCGGATGGATCGTGCGTGCGGGGCCGTACTACCCGGCCGCGACCTCGACTCCGCCCACAGAACGCTTGCCACGGCGGAGCACCAGGAAGCGGCCGTGCAGCAGATCGTCGGCGGACGGGACGTAGGACTCGTCGGTGATCTTCACGTTGTTGAGGTACGCCCCACCCTCCTTGACGGCACGGCGGGCGGCCGACTTGCTCTCGACGAGCCCGCTGTCGGCCATCAGGTCGACGTAGGAGGCCCCGAGCGCGGGAACCGTGACCCGGGGCACCTCGGCGAGCGCCGCGGCCAGCGTCCGCTCCGGCAGCTCCTGCAGCGAGCCCTGGCCGAACAGGGCGCCCGAGGCGGCGATCACCGCCGCGCACTCCTCGGCTCCGTGCAACAGCGTCGTGAACTCCTCCGCCAGCGCACGCTGCGCCTCACGCGCCGCCGGACGCTCGGACGCGCTCTTCTCCAGCGCCTCGATCTCGTCCTTGGACCTGAAGCTGAAGATCTTCAGGAACTTCACGACGTCGCGGTCGTCGGAGTTGAGCCAGAACTGGTAGAACGCGTACGGCGAGGTCAGCTCGGGGTCCAGCCACACCGCCCCGCCCGCCGTCTTGCCGAATTTCGTGCCGTCGGCCTTGGTGATGAGCGGCACGGTGAGCGCGTGCACGTGCGCTCCCTCGACCCGCCGGATCAGGTCACAGCCGGCCGTGATGTTCCCCCATTGGTCGCTGCCGCCGATCTGCAGCGTGCAGCCGTGCCGGCGGTGCAGCTCGAGGTAGTCGTTGGCCTGCAGGATCTGGTAGCTGAACTCGGTGTAGCTCAGCCCCTCTCCCCCGAGGCGGGCCGAGACCGACTCGCGGGCGAGCATGCGGTTCACCGGGAAGTGCTTGCCGACGTCGCGCAGGAAGTCGATCGCCGACAGCCCCGCCGTCCAGTCGAGGTTGCTCACGAGGACGGCGGCGGACGGGTCGGAGAAGTCGATGAACTTCTCCACCTGGACGCGGATGCGCCGCACCCACTCGGCGACCACCTCGGTGGAGTTGAGCGACCGTTCCTCGCTCTTGCCGCTGGGGTCGCCGATGAGGCCCGTGGCGCCGCCGACCAGCCCGATGGCCCGGTGGCCGGCCCGCTGGATGCGGGTGAGGGTCAGGAGCGGGACGAGGTTGCCGACGTGCAGGGACGGCGCGGTGGGGTCGAAGCCGCAATAGACCGTGACCGGACCCTCGGCCATCGCCGCCCGCAGGGCGTCGATGTCGGTGGACTGCGCGATCAGGCCGCGCCACGCAAGGTCATCGAGGATGTCGGTCACGATCCTGGCCTTCATTGTTCGTTCGACGGATGGGATGAATGTATGGCTTTCGCCTTGTCATACAGCCTGCCCGATCATCGCACCACTCCGCCACTCGAAAGCGGTGCCGCCGGGCGCGTCCACGGCGCGGTCAGCTCGGCCGGGTCTTCGGGACGTGCTTGCGGTACGGCGAGACGGTGGGGTCGCCGTCGATCCAGAAGCGCCACGGGGTGTCGGCCGCGGTGGAGACCCCGGTGCGCGGGCCGGAGCGGATCGACGCCGGGTCCGCGGGGTCGCCTTCCAGCACCCGCAGCTCCGTCGCGCCCGAGTCGGCGCAGCAGTCGGCGCCGTTGTGCTCGCGGCCGATGCCCAGCGCCACGGCGAGCCGCGCGGGACCGCGCGCGAGGTCGCGTTCCGGGATCGTGCGGCGCGGGCCGGTGAGCGGGGCGTCCGTCCCGGGCCGGTGACGGCGGGCGCGGGCGGCCGCCATCCCCTCCACGACCTCGCCCGCGCGCAGGAGCACCCCTGAGCCCATGCCTTCGGGCAGGCAGACGAAGTTGGCGCAGAAGTGCATGCCGTATGTGAAGTAGACGTACAGGTGACCGGGCGGCCCGAACATGACCGCGTTGCGCGGGGTCCGTCCCCGGTAGGTGTGCGACGCCGGGTCCTCTCCGGGTGGGCCGTACGCCTCGACCTCGGTGAGGCGTACGGCGACCGGCCCGTGCACGAGGACGCGCCCGAGCAGGTCGGGCGCCACCTCGGGTGAGGGCCGGTCGAAGAACTCCCGGTCTAGGACCCGCTCGCCCACGCTGCCTGGCCGTCGACGACTTCGCGGAGGGCGATGATCTGGTCACGGACCCGGTCGGGCGCGGTGCCGCCGTACGCCTTGCGGGACGCGAGCGCGCCCTGGACGTTCAGCACGTCGAGCGCGCCCTCCCCGGCGGCTCCTTCACCGGTGGCCGCCACGAAGTGCGGGGAGATCTTGGCCAGGTCCTCCTCGGTGAGCGCCTCGAAGGTGGTGTCGTTGACCTGGCACCAGACGACCAGGTGGCCGACCGCCTCGTGGGCGTCGCGGAACGGCACCCCCTTGCGCACCAGCAGCTCCGCCAGGTCGGTGGCCAGGGCGAAGCCGTCGGGCGCCGAGGACGCCAGGCGCTGGGTGTTCACCCGCATCGTGGAGACGAGGCCGGAGACCGCGGGCAGGACGAGCAGCAGGGTGTCGACGGCGTCGAACACCGGCTCCTTGTCCTCCTGCAGGTCGCGGTTGTAGGTGAGCGGCAGGCCCTTGAGCGTGGTCAGCATCGACACCAGGTCGCCGATGAGCCTGCCCGCCTTGCCGCGGGCCAGCTCGGCGACGTCGGGGTTCTTCTTCTGCGGCATGATCGACGAGCCCGTGGAGTAGGCGTCGTCCATCTCGATCCAGTGGAACTCCTGGGAGGCCCACAGGACGATCTCCTCGCCCAGCCGCGACAGGTGGACGCCGATCAGCGCCGCGCAGAACAGGAACTCGGCGGCGAAGTCACGGTCGGCGACGGCGTCCATGGAGTTGGGCGCCGCCGAGTCGAAGCCGAGCTCCTCGGCCACCGCCTGCGGGTCGAGCGGCAGGGACGATCCCGCGAGGGCGCCGGCGCCGAGCGGGGAGACCGCCGCGCGCCGGTCCCAGTCGCGCAGCCGGTCGACGTCGCGGGCGATCGGGTGGACGTGCGCCAGGAGCTGGTGGCCGAAGGACACCGGCTGGGCGTGCTGCAGGTGGGTCATGCCGGGGGCGGCGGTGGCCGCGTGCTCCTCGGCCTGGCTCATCAGCGCGGTCTCCAGCTCGACGAGCCGCGACACGATGTGGCGGATGTGGTCGCGGAGGTAGAGCCGCAGGTCGGTGGCGACCTGGTCGTTGCGGCTGCGGCCGGCGCGCAGCTTGCCGCCGAGCGAGCCGAGACGCTCCAGGAGCCCGCGCTCGAGCGCGGTGTGCACGTCCTCGTCGGCCACGGTCGGCCGGAAGCTCCCGGACTTGCAGGCCGCTTCGAGATCGTCCAGCGCTCCGATCATGCGATCGAGCTCCGCCTCGCTGAGCAGCCCCGCGCGCTGCAGGACCCGGGCGTGCGCGCGCGACGCCAGCAGGTCGTACGGCGCGAGCCGCCAGTCGAACTGCACGCTCACCGACAGCCGTGTCAGCGCGTCCGCCGGACCGCCTTCGAACCTGCCACCCCAGAGCCGCATGGGCTTGCCACCCTCAGCCACCGTTCTCCTCTTCCCCAGTTCCAACGCTCAATCCGCGACCCTAGTGCAAACCCGCCTCATCAGCCGAGACGACCGTCCCGGGCGGCGGCGATCTTGGAAGGGAGGCTCCAGAGCTGGACGAAGCCCTTGGCCAGGGACTGGTCGAAGGCGTCGCCGGTGTCATAGGTCGCCAGCGAGAAGTCGTACAGGGATGCCTCGGAGCGCCGGCCGGTCACGACGGCCCGCCCGCCGTGCAGGGTCATCCGGATGTCGCCGGAGACGTACTTCTGGGCGTCGGCGATGAAGGTGTCCAGCGCGGTCTTCAGCGGCGAGAACCACAGGCCGTCGTAGACCAGCTCACCCCAGCGCTGGTCGACCGAGCGCTTGAACCGGGCGAGGTCGCGCTCGACGGTGACGCTCTCCAGCTCCATGTGCGCGGTGATCAGCGCGATCGCGCCGGGAGCCTCGTACACCTCGCGCGACTTGATGCCGACGAGGCGGTCCTCGACCATGTCGAGCCGTCCGACGCCCTGGGCGCCGGCGCGCTGGTTGAGCTCGGCGATGATCTGGAACGGGGTGAGCGAGCGGCCGTCCAGGGCCACCGGCACACCCGCCTCGAAGGTGATCATGACCTCGTCGGCCTCGCGCGACACGGAGGGGTCGGAGGTGTAGGAGTAGACGTCCTCGATGGGGCCGTTCCAGATGTCCTCCAGGAACCCGGTCTCGACGGCCCGGCCCCAGATGTTCTGGTCGATGGAGTACGGCGACTTCTTGGTGACGTCGATCGGCAGGCCCTTCTCCTCGGCGAAGGCGATGGCCTTGTCGCGGGTCCAGGCGTAGTCGCGGGCGGGCGCGATGACCTTGAGAGAGGGGTTCAGCGCGGCGAGGCCGGCCTCGAAGCGGACCTGGTCGTTGCCCTTGCCGGTGCAGCCGTGCGACACGTGGGTGCCGTTGAACCGCTTGGCGGCCGTGGCGAGGTGCTTGACGATCAGCGGCCGGGACAGCGCCGAGACCAGCGGGTAGCGGTCCATGTACAGGGCGTTCGCCTGCAGCGCGGGGACGCAGAAGTCGGTGGCGAACTCCTCGCGGGCGTCCACCACGACGGACTCGACGGCGCCGCAGTCGATGGCGCGCTGCCGGATGACCTCCATGTCCTCACCGCCCTGGCCGACGTCGACGGCCACCGCGATGACCTCGGCGCCGGTCTTGTCGGCGAGGAACGGGATGGCAACGGAGGTGTCGAGGCCGCCGGAGTAGGCGAGTACCACCCTGTCAGTCATTGATCTGCTCTCTCCGAGAAGGAATCCATGTACGGCTTGTTCGGATGCCCGGCGCGGCCGGACCGGTTGCGAAGAGCCCGCCTCACGCGGGCTGACTACGTCGCGCGGTCAGCCTGACCAGGGAGTCCGCGAGAACGTCTCCCCCCGCCGGATCCCGGCTGATCACCAGGATCGTGTCGTCGCCGGCGACCGTGCCGAGGATCGACTCCCAGTCGGCGTGGTCGAGCGCCGAGGCGAGGAACTGCGCGGCGCCCGGCGGCGTCCGCACGATCACGAGGTTCGCCGAGGCCTCGGCCGAGACCAGGAGCTCCTCGGCCACCCGCCGTAACCGCGCGGCCGGCGACTCGGTCCCCGCGCCCGTGCGGGTCAGCGGGATGCGCGCGCCGCCCTCACCCGGCAGCGCGTACACCAGCGAGCCGTCGTCGGCCCGCAGCTTGAGCGCGCCCAGCTCGTCCAGATCGCGCGACAGCGTGGCCTGAGTGACCTCGACCCCGCTCTCGGCGAGCAGCCTGGCGAGCTCCGGCTGTGACCTCACCTTGTGGCGGTTCACCAGTTCGGCGATCTTTGCGAGCCTGCCGGCCTTGGTCAGCGGGATCGTCATCGCGTCACCAGCCACTGGAGCAGCGCCTTCTGGGCGTGCAGGCGGTTCTCCGCCTGGTCCCAGACTACGCTGCGCGGCCCGTCCATCACCTCGGCCGTGATCTCCAGGCCGCGGTAGGCGGGCAGGCAGTGCAGCACGATGGCGTCCGGAGCGGCCAGGGCGAGCAGTCCGGCGTTCAGCTGGTAGGGCATGAGGGCGGCGACCCGCTCGTCCTTGCCTTCCTGGCCCATCGACACCCAGGTGTCGGTGGCCAGGACGTGGGCGCCCGCGGCGGCGGCCTCGGGGTCGGTCAGCACCGTGACCGAGCCGCCGGTGGCGGCGGCGATCTCGGCGGCGCGGGCGAAGATCTGCGCGTGCGGCTGGTGGGTGGCGGGCGCGGCGACGCGGACGTGCATGCCGGCGGTCGCGCCGCCGAGCAGGTAGGAGTGGGCCATGTTGTTGGCGCCGTCGCCCAGGTAGGCGAGGGTCTGCCCGGCCAGGTGGCCCCGCCGCTCGCGCACAGTGAGCAGGTCGGCGAGGATCTGGCAGGGGTGGAACTCGTCGGTCAGCGCGTTGACGACCGGGACCGACGACGCCGAGGCCATCGCCTCGACGCGCTCCTGGCCGAAGGTGCGCCACACGATGGCGGCGACCAGGCGGTCCAGGACGCGGGCGGTGTCCTCGATCGGCTCGCCCCGGCCCATCTGGGAGTTGGCGGCGTCGATGATCAGCGGCTGGCCGCCCAGCTCGGTGATGCCGACCGCGAACGAGACGCGGGTGCGGGTGGAGTGCTTGTCGAACAGCACCGCCACGGTCTTCGGCCCTTCGAAGGGGCGGTGGCCGTACCGGTCCTTCTTCATCTCCTCGGCCAGGTCGAGCACCTCGGCCTGCTCCGCCGGGCTCAGGTCGTCGTCGCGCAGGAAGTGCCGGACGCCCGTGGAGCCGCCGCCCCGCGTGCCCGCCGCGCCGTCCACGCTCACCGGCCCGCTCACGCCGTCACCTCCGACAGGATCGCCGGGAAGGCCTCGAGGAAGGAGCCGATCTGCTCGAGTGTGGTGACGAGCGGCGGCGCGATGCGCACGGCCCCCGGCTGCACCGCGTTGACCAGGAACCCGGCCCGCTGCGCCGCGGCCTGGACGTCGGCGGCGGCGTCCCTGGTGAGCACGGCGGCCAGCCACAGCCCCCGTCCGCGCACGCCCGCCAGCAGGGGGTGGCGGATGGCGGCGATGCCCTCGGCGAGCCGCCTGCCCGCCTCGCTGACGTGGTCGAGCAGCCCGTCGCGCTCGATGGTGTCGAGCACCGCGAGAGCCGCCGCCGCCGACACCGGGTTGCCGCCGAAGGTCGAACCGTGGTCGCCCTTGGCGAAGATCGTGCCCGAGTCCCCAAGGCCGACGCAGGCGCCGATCGGCATGCCGCCGCCGAGGCCCTTGGCCAGGGTCAGCACGTCGGGGACGATGCCGTCGTGCTGGTGGGCGAACCAGTGCCCGGTGCGGCCGATCGCCGACTGGATCTCGTCGAGCACCAGCAGCGCGCCGGTCACGTCGCAGATCTCGCGGGCGGCGGTGAAGTAGCCGGCGGGCGGCGGCACGACCCCCGCCTCGCCCTGCGTGGGTTCCAGGAAGACCGCGGCGCAGTCCTGGGAGACGGCCTGCTTGAGCGCGTCGGCGTCACCGTAGGGGACGAAGCGGACGTCGAGCGGGAAGGGCCCGAACTGGTCGCGGATGGAGGCCTTGCCGGTCAGGGAGAGCGCCCCGAGCGTGCGGCCGTGGAAGCCGTTCTCCGCGGCGACGATGTACTTCCTGCCGGTGGTCCTGCCGTACTTGATCGCCATCTTGAGCGCGCACTCGTTGGCCTCGGTGCCGGAGTTGGCCAGGAAGACGCGGCCGGGGACCTTCAGCAGGCTGAGCAGGCGCTCGGCGAGCAGCACCTCGGGCTCGTTCACGAACAGGTTGGAGCTGTGGGCGAGCGTGCCGACCTGCTCGGACACGGCCCGCACCAGGGCCGGATGCCGGTGTCCGAGGGAGCTCACCGCGATGCCGGCGATCAGGTCGAGGTAGCGCCTGCCGTCGGCGTCCCAGACGTAGGAGCCCTCGCCGCGCACGAGGACCACCGGCGGAACCCCGTAATTGGGCATGAACGCGGCCTCGAAGCGCTCCTTGAGCGAGGCCGCGCTCGCGCCGAGGAGGTCCCCTCCCAGGTGGCCGGAGGTGATCGCTCCGGTGACCTCGCTCATGACCCGTCCTCCGGCAGCACCATGGTCCCTATCCCCTCGTCGGTGAAGATTTCGAGCAGTATCGAATGGGGTACCCGGCCGTCGAGGACGTGGGCCGCCGGCACGCCTCCGGTGACGGCGGTCAGGCACGCCTCCATCTTCGGCACCATGCCGCTGGACAGGCCGGGCAGCAGCTTGGCCAACTCGCCCGCCGTCAGCCGGCTGATCACCTGCGACCCGGCGCCCTCGCCGGAGGCCGGCCAGTCGGCGTACAGGCCCTCGACGTCGGTGAGCACCACGAGCTTGCCGGCCTCCAGCGCCACCGCGAGCGCCGCGGCGGCGGTGTCGGCATTGACGTTGTAGATCTCGCCGTCCTCGCCGCGCGCGATGGAGGACACCACCGGGATCCGCCCGTCGTCGAGCAGGGCCCGCACGGCTCCCGCCTCGACCTTGACGATCTCCCCGACCTGGCCGATGTCGACCTTCTCGCCGTTCACCTCGGCGTGCTTGCGCTCGGCGGTGAACAGGTGGGCGTCCTCGCCGGACATGCCGATCGCGAACGGCCCGTGCCGGTTGACCAGTCCCACGACGTCGCGGTTGACCTGGCCGACCAGCACCATGCGCACCACCTGCATGGCCTCGGGCGTGGTGACCCTGAGCCCGGCGGTGAAGCCGGTCTCGATGCCGAGCCGTTCGAGGTGGGCGTTGATCTGCGGCCCGCCGCCGTGCACGATGACCGGCTTCAGGCCCGCGTGGAGCAGGAACACCATGTCGTCGGCGAAGCCCCGGCGCAGTTCCTCGTCGGCCATGGCGTGCCCGCCGTACTTGACGACGACGGTCTGGCCCCGGAAGCGCTCCAGCCAGGGCAGCGCCTCGATGAGGACGGCGGCCTTGGCGAGGGCCTGGTCGGCGCCGCTCATGTGGAGTACGCCGAGTTCTCGTGGACGTACTCGGCGGTGAGGTCGGTGGTGTGGACGGTGGCCGAGTGCGGGCCCGCCGACAGGTCGATCGTGATCGTCACGTCCCTCGGGCGGAGATCAACCTTGGCGCGGTCGTCCCCGGCCGCGCCGCCACGGCAGATCCAGATGCCGTTGATCGCGACGTTGAGCCGGTCGGGCTCGAAGACCGCGTCGGTCGTGCCGACGGCGGAAAGGACGCGCCCCCAGTTGGGGTCCTCGCCGTGGATCGCGCATTTGAGCAGGTTGGACCTGGCCACGGCCCTGCCGACGGTCACGGCGTCGTCCTCTCCGGCGGCGCCCACGACCTCGATCGCGATGGCCTTGGTCGCGCCCTCGGCGTCGACCAGCAGCTGCCTGGCCAGGTCGGCGCAGACCTCGGTGACCTTCTGCTCGAACTCCTCGAGGTCGGGAGTGCGGCCCGAGGCCCCGCTCGCGAGCAGGAGCACGGTGTCGTTGGTCGACATGCAGCCGTCGGTGTCGAGCCGGTCGAAGGTCACGCCGACGGCCCTGCGCAGCACGCGGTCGAGCTCGCCGGCCGGCACGTCGGCGTCGGTGGTGATCACGCTGAGCATGGTGGCCATGGCGGGGGCGAGCATGCCCGCGCCCTTGGCCATGCCGCCCACCATGTAGCCCTCTCCCCTGCGGAAGGAGATCTTGCTGACGGTGTCGGTGGTGCGGATGGCGTCGGCGGCGGCCAGCCCGCCGTCCCGGGAGAGCTGGGCGGCCGCGGCGTCGACGCCGGACAGCAGCGCGTCCATGGGCAGCCGCTCGCCGATCAGGCCGGTGGAGCAGACCGCGATCTCACCGGCAGAGTCGGCGAGGACGCCGGCGACCTTCTCGGCGGTGGCGTGGGTGTCCTGGAAGCCGGCCGGGCCCGTGCAGGCGTTGGCGCCGCCGGAGTTGAGGACGACCGCCCTCACCCGGCCGCCCGTGACCACCTGCTCGGTCCACAGGACGGGGGCGGCCTTCACGCGGTTGCGGGTGAAGACGCCGGCGGCGGCGCGCGAGGGGCCGTCGTTGACGATAAGGGCCACGTCGCGGGCGCCGCGGGTTTTCAGGCCCGCGGCGACGCCCGCCGCGCGGAAGCCCAGGGGTGCGGTGACGCTCATGCCCGCTCCTCTCGCGCCGGTGTGGTGACGGTGGTCGGTGTCTTCTCGCTGCGCTCGCTCACGGGGCGACTCCATTGAGGGGAAGGCCGAGTTCTTCTGCCAGGCCGAGGGCGAGGTTGGCGCTCTGGATCGCCCCGCCCGCGGTGCCCTTGGTCAGGTTGTCGATGGCGACGACGGCGACGACGCGCCCGGACCGCTCGTCGAGGGTCACCTGCAGCGCGGCGGTGTTCGCGCCGAGGGTCATGGCCGTCGCCGGCCAGGTGCCCTCGGGCAGCAGGCGCAGGAACGGCTCGTCCCGTACCGCCGCCTCGTACGCCTCGCGCAGCGCCGTCGCGGTCACGCCGGGCGCGGCCGGCGCGGTGCAGGTGGCGAGGATGCCGCGGCTCATCGGGGCCAGCATCGGGGTGAAGGACACCTTGACCGGCCTTCCCGCGACCTTGGAGAGGTTCTGCTCCATCTCGGGCGTGTGGCGGTGGGCGCCGCCCACGCCGTAGGCGCTGACCGAGCCCATGACCTCGCTGCCGAGGAGGTTCTGCTTGGGCGACCGGCCGGCGCCGGAGGTGCCGCTCGCCGCGACGACCACGACGTCCGGCTCGGCCAGTCCGGCCGCGAAGGCGGGGAACAGGGCGAGGGTGGCGGAGGTGGGGTAGCAACCGGGCACGGCGACGCGGCGGGCGGCGCGCAAGAGGTCGCGCTGGCCGGGAAGCTCGGGCAGGCCGTAGGGCCAGGTGCCGGCGTGGGCGCCGCCGTAGAAGCGGTCCCACTCGGCGGGGTCCTCCAGCCGGAAGTCGGCTCCGCAGTCGACGACCAGCGTGTCGTCGCCGAGCTGCTCGGCGATGACGGCGGACCGTCCGTGCGGGAGGGCCAGGAAGACGACGTCGTGTCCCTTCAGGGTCTCGGCCGTGGTGTCCTCGAGGACCCGCCCGGCGAGGGAGGGAAGGTGCGGCTGGTGGGCGCCGAGCGTGCCGCCCGCGCTGGAGCCGGCCGTCAGCGTGCCGATCTCGATGGCGGGGTGGGCGAGGAGCAGGCGCAGCAGCTCGCCCCCGGCGTACCCGCTGGCTCCCGCGACCGCCGCTTTCATCGATCCACCTCGCATGAACATGCACTCGACCTCATGACCTTTACACAGAGAGAGTATGCATCGGTCAGCATCTTCATGCAAGTCACCGGAACCGCTCCCAGCGTGTGAGCTTCACCCCTGTTCTGCGTACCGGCCGGTCGGTATCGTCACCTCTCAGCAACGGTAGCCACTCACCCCCGGGAGTCTCCGCGTATGACTGTCACCCATGACCAGGTCCAGGCACAGCTCACCGGACCGGGCCAGCTCTTCGAGATGGAGGAGGTCGAGATACGCGGGTCGAAGCTCCGCACCTGGAAGCACGCCCCGACGACCTTCCGTGCCCTGCTGGAGAACAGCCGCTTCCACGGCGAGGCCGTCTTCCTCGTCTACGAGGAAGAGCGGATCAGTTACGAGGAGCACTTCCGCCGCGCGGCCACGCTGGCCCACCGGCTCGTCGAGGACTACGGCGTGACCAAGGGCGACCGGGTCGCCATCGCGATGCGCAACTACCCCGAATGGGTCATCGCGTTCTCGGCGGTCGCCGCCATCGGGGCGATAGCCGTACCGCTCAACGCGTGGTGGACCACGCCGGAGCTGGAGTACGGGCTGTCGGACTCCGGCTCCAAGGTCCTCATAGCCGACGGCGAGCGGGCCGAGCGGCTGCGGGAGAACGCCACCCCCAAGATCGTCACCCGTGCCACCGGCGAGCTGCCGCCCGGCGCCCGCGCGCTCGCCGAGGTCCTCGGAGAGGTACGGGCCGACGTGACCCTCCCCCCGGTGGAACTCGACCCCGAGGACCCCGCGACGATCTTCTACACCTCCGGGACGACCGGCCACCCCAAGGGCGCGCTCGGCACCCACCGCAACGCCGCCCAGTCGCCGATGACGGTCGCGTACGCGCTGCTGCGCAGCATCGCCATGGCCGGCAAGGACCCGGCGGCGGCCGCCGGCGTCCGGCGGATCACCCTGCTCACGGTGCCGCTGTTCCACGTCACCGGCTGCTTCGCGGTGATGACGGCGACCATGTTCACCGGCGGCGGCCTGGTGCTGATGTACAAGTGGGACCCCGGTCAGGCGCTCCAGCTCATCGAGCGCGAGAAGGTGACCATCCTCACCGGCGTCCCCACCAACGCCTGGCAGCTGCTCTCCCACCCCGACTTCGGCAAGTACGACATCTCGAGTCTCGGCGGGATCAGCTACGGCGGCGCCCCGGCCCCGCCCAAGCTGCTGGAGCGCATCGGCGACCAGCTGCCCCAGCGGCAGGCGTCCAACGGGTACGGCATGACCGAGACCACCGCGCTCGCCATCTACAACAGCGGCCCCACCTACCTGGCCAAGCCGGACAGCATCGGCCTGCCGCTGGCCGTCTGCGACGTGCGCATCTCCGACCCGCTCGGCAACGAACTGCCGGCGGGCGAGGTCGGCGAGCTGTGCATGCGCGGCCCCAACGTGATCGCCGGGTACTGGAACCGCCCGGACGCGACCTCCCAGACCTTCGTCGACGGATGGCTGCACACCGGCGACCTGGCCAGGGTGGACGAGGAGGGCTTCGTCTACATCGTCGACCGGGCCAAGGACATGGTCATCCGGGGCGGCGAGAACGTCTACTGCGCCGAGGTCGAGGCTGCGCTGTTCGAGCACCCCGCCATCGACGACGCCGCGGTGATCGGCATCCCCGACGACGAACTCGGCGAGCAGGTAGGCGCCGTCGTCCGGCTCAAGCCCGGCGCGTCGGCGAGCGCCGAAGAGCTGCGCGAGTCCCTGCGCGGCGTCCTGGCACCGTTCAAGATCCCGGTGCGCTTCTGGTTCCGCGAGACCGAACTGCCCCGCAACCCAGGCGGCAAGATCCTCAAAACCCACCTCCGCAAGGAGACCCTGGGCCTCTGACGGCCCGGCCACCCGTACGGCTCGCACCGCACATCCCGGCGCGAGCCGTACGGGCTCCCCCGGCCCCCTGCCGTGTCCGGACGAAGGTACGGGCCGCGCGGCGACCGCACAGCACCGCCCCGACAGCGAGCGAAGAACCGGGCAAGAGCGGACTTGCTTGCTACGGTGAGAGGCGTGAAGGTCCAGGTCCGGAGCGAATCATGACGAACTCGGACCTACCCGACTGGTTACTCCCGCCTCCCGAGGGATTCCACGCCGAAGACCTCGACCACCTTCCGCGATTGCCTCCGCACACAGAGCTGGTTGATGGAAGCTTGGCGCTCCTGGGCCCGCAGGAAGACTTCCACACTCTGATGCTGTATCTGCTGGAGAACGGATTTCGGCGCACGGTGCCGGCCGATCTGCGGGTGCGTCGCGAGATGAGCGTGGTTCTGGGACCACGACAGCGTCCGGAGCCGGACATCATGGTCATTCATGCGGAAGCCCTACGAGGTCCCGACAACACGGCCTATCACGCCGGCGATGTCGTGCTCGCGATCGAGGTCGTGTCCCCCGAATCCGAAGAACGCGACCGCAAACGCAAGCCCACGCTGTACGCCGAGGCGGGCATCCCGCACTTCTGGCTGGTCGAGACCATCGAGAGCTTTCCCACGGTGAACGTCTACGAGCTCGACCCGGCCACGCACAGTTACGTGATGTCCGGCACCTACCAGCATCGGGTTGACCTCACCGTGCCGTTCGACATCGACATCGACATCGACATCGACCTCACCAAGATCGACGACCTCTGAACCGAGCCGTGAAGCAGGCGCGACAGGAAGACGGCGTTCCGCCCCGGGAAGGAGCGGGACACCTTGCTCACCGGGTCGGCTGGTGACGGCGGCCACGGCGGCGACGATCATCCGGGCGTTCGCGGGGACGGAGACGCCCTGGACGAAAGCGTCGTCGCAGCGGCCGATCACGAAAATAATGGTCAGTGACGCTTGATGGCCACCACGTTGTACGAGGTCGTCGGGGTGGGGGTCGTGGTGAAGCGCGCGTTGGGGAGGTAGAGGCGGTCGCGGAAGGCCGCGATGGTGGTGGGGACGTCGAAGCGGCCGTCCACGAGCTTGCGGACCACCTTCCCCGACGTGGCGTCGCCGTCCAGGTAGAGGGATGTCACGGTGTTCAGGCGGTTCTGCACAACGTAGAGAATGCGGCCCTCCAGCAGCAGGCCGTCACCGTTGACCAGGGACTCGGTGCCGATGTCCACCAGGGTGGCGGAGCCGGTCGAGGGATTGACGCGGAAGAGCTTGCCGGTGTTGGACTGGACGACGAGCAGGGCCTTGTGGTCGGGGGTCGGGGCGATGCCGTTGGCGTTGTTGCCGGTCGTGTAGACGATGTCCCCGCTCAGCGGCACCTTCACCGCCTCGTCCGGCAGTGCTCCCCCACGCCCGAACGGCAGCTTGTACAGCACGGGGTTGGCCGAGTCGGTGAAGTAGGCCGCGTCACGGGTCAGCACGACGTCGTTGACGAACGAGGTGCCGGTGGCCAGCTGGTAGCTCGCGAGTACCTCGCCGCTCCGGGTGTCGATCACGCGGGCGTTGCCGCCGGTGCCACCGGCGACGAACAACCGGCCGCGCGCGTCCACCTTGAGGCCGAGCGACGGGGTGCCCGGTCCGGGATTGATGATCTCGCCCTGGCCGGTGCGCAGGTCGGCCCGGTAGATCGCGCCGGTCCCGCGCGAGCCGAAGTACGCGGCCGGACCCGGGCCGATGGCGATCCCTTCCGGCTGGAAACCGTCCGGAAGGGAGAACTCGGTGGGATAGGCCGGCTCGCTCACGGAGGCAGCGGCGGAGGCGGGGGCCGTGGACGCACCGGTCCCGGACATGGCCTCCGCCGCCGTGGCGGCCGAGGCTCCCACGAGCATGGCTAAGAACCCCGCTACGAAGACTGCCACCTTCATTGGAGAACATCCCCTCTGTCACGGCTGCGGCGATTTACCGAAATGCCCACTGGGCAACGGACTTAACGTTCGGCGCCCGGACGTAGTGCCCTCGTAAAGCCGGCCGTCGAGAAGAGACGGCCGCGACGAGCACGCGCTGACCGGACCCGCCCGGCGGGCAACTCGCGCCCCTGTAGCCCCCGGCATCTCAGAGAATCCTCCCTCTAGAGCCCGGCATCGCGTAAAAGGGAGTCTTGCGGATCTCTCAGTGGACAGGAGCGTTCGGATGGTGAGGCGCATGCGTCGCCGACTGGGAGCGTCTCGACGCTCCCCCCTGACGGTGGCCGACGAAGGCGCGCTCCTGAGGATCTGCGCCTCCGATCGAGACATCCGGCCGACGACCGGACGTGATCTCATCGTCGAGGCGGACGCTCTGCGACGGCTGTGTCACCGGTACCGCGACAAGGTGGATCCACGCGGGGTGACCCTGCGGCATGCCACGATCGACGGCGGGCTCGATCTCAGCGGGATGGCGGTGCCCTTCCCCCTTCGCTTCCTCGACTGCGCCTTCAGTGATCCCCTCGTCGTGGACGGCGCCGACCTCGCCCAGCTGACGCTCGACGGCTGCGCGTTACCCGGCCTGATCGGCAATGGGCTGCGCGTACGCCGTGACCTCGACCTGTCCCGCTCGACGATCAATGGAGCGCACGCGACTCCCGCCAGCACCTCGCGGGCCGCGGCCGTCTGGCTGTGCGAGTCCGAGATCGGCGGCCGTCTGCTGTGCGTGGACACCAGGATCGACTCCGGCGGGGAGCGAGCCATCCAGGCCGACCGCATGCGGGTGGGCGGCACGGTCAGGCTCCTCCACGAATTCACGGCGTACGGCGAACTGCGGTTGCTCGGCGCCCGCATCGAAGGGTCGCTGGATTTCACCGGCGCCCGGCTCGATCGCTCCGGCGATGGACTCGCCCTGGATCTCGGAGACGCCACGATCGGCGGAAGCCTGTTCCTCATAGATTCCCAGGAGGGGCGGCGCGCTTCGATCAACGGGCGCGTCGACATGGGGAACGCCCGCATCGCCGGCCAGCTCCTCCTGCGCAACGCGACCATCCTGCCCGGTGAACCGGTTGCCGAAGGGCGGGGATACGCGAGGGCGCGCAAGGGAGGCAGCGCGATCAGTGCTCCAGGGCTCTTCGTCGGAGGGGACGTCAGCTTCGAGGGCGGCTGCCACATCGGCGGCGGCATCGATTTCTCCGTCGGAGACATCGGCAGGGTCCGCGTCGCCAGGGACTGCCGCCTCGAAGCACCTGGAGGCCGCGCCCTCGACCTGAGCAATGCGGAACTGCGGTCGAGCGTCGTCTTCGACGAAGGCACACGGGTCCAGGGAACCCTGCGGTTGTCGGGGGCGAACATCCGCGGCAACCTGCTACTGCGGGACACGGAATGGTGCCGGCCAGAAGATCTGTCGCTCATCGCGGCCCAAGCGGCCGTCGTCGCGGGTGATGTCGATCTTCGGGGGGTCCGGGCGACCGGCGGGCAGCTCGGGTTCCGCTCGGCGATCTTGGGCGGCGTCCTGGACGCGCACGGCGCACGGCTCGAAAACACCGGCGGCCGCACGCTCACCCTCCATCAGGCCGTTGTGAAGGGCTCCGTGCTGCTCTGCGCCGGCTTCGAATCACATGGCTCGGTGAAACTGAGCCGCTGCACCATCGAAGGGAGACTCGACTGCAGAGACGGCGTATTCAGCCACCGGCCCGAAGCCGGGGGCGAGGGCGGCGGGCACGCACTGGAAGTGGTCTCCGCGACCATTCGTGGCGGCATGTACCTGGGGTGGCGACGCATCTCTCCCAGCGTCGACCTGACCGGCGCGTCCACCACGCTCCTGGCGGACGACCCTGGTAACTGGCCCGACCGCTTCGTCGTCTCCGGCCTGACGTACGACCGGTTCGAGGTCGCCCCCGGTACCGGACGCGGGTCCGGCTGGAACTGGCGGGCACGGTGCGACTGGCTCGCCCGTCAGGCGTCCTTCGACGCCGGCCCCTACGAGCAGGCCGCTCGGGTCTTCCGGCAGCACGGCTACGCCGGCGAGGCGGAGAACATCCTGATCAGGCAGCACCGCCATGCTCGGCGTACAGCCGCCATGAGCCGGCCGGGCACCTCGGCCTGGACCAGGGCGCGCGCCCGGATGCGTTTCTGGCTGGACGGCGTCTACGGGCTCACCGTCGGCTATGGATACCGGCCCGGGCGGACCCTCTGGCTGCTGCTCGCGCTTCTCACACTCGTCGGTGGCATGCTCCTGGCCGCACCGGTCCAGTCCACCATGCGCGCGACCGATGCTCGCGGCAATACCTACTCACCGAGCGGGCGCCTGGTCACCGTGGACCCTGTCGTCCCTGCCCTGGAGCAGCCCGCGCACGCCGACGCCCGGCAGGCCGGGCCGACCGGGGACTACGCGACGAGAGCCGACGATCCGCCGCACCTTGATCCGTGCGGAGACGGGCAGGTCCGCTGCTTCAACCCGGTCTTCTACTCCATCGACACGGTGATCCCATTGGTGTCGCTGGAACAGAGATCGACGTGGTACCCGAACGAGCACAGCGGGCTGGGCGCCCTTGTCTCGGTAGTCCTGCATGTGGCCACCCTCCTCGGCTGGCTCCTGTCGACCGTCGTGGTGCTCGCGTTCGCCCGCCTCGCGCGCAACACACAACCGTGAACCGTCTCGGAAGCCGGGGTCGGGTCGAAATTCGGTTGCCGCCCGTTCGTCCGGTCGTCGAGACTTGCCGCCTGTGTCCTCCAGCCCTGCCGCCCGGTCGCCGAAGGCGTTGTTGCGGCGTCTGCGCATAGACCTGAGTCCGCTGCGCGACTCGCGCGACTTCCGGCTGCTGTTCGCCTCGAGCCTGGTCACCATGCTCGGCAGCGTGATCACCATGGTGGCCGTGCCCTACCAGATGAAGCAGCTCACCGGCTCCTACGTCGCCGTGGGGCTGGTCAGCCTGGTGGAGTTCGCGCCGATGGTCGTGTGCGGCCTGTGGGGCGGGGCGATCGCCGATGCCCTCGACCGGCGCAAGATCGTGATCCTGTCCGAGGTCGGGCTCTGCCTCACCTCGGCGCTCCTCATGCTGAACGCCCTGGTGTTCCCCCCGCACGTCCAGATCCCCGTGCTGTACATCGCGGCCGGGCTCTCCGCGGGCCTGGCGAGCCTGCGCGGGCCGAGCGAGCAGGCGATCATCAACCGGGTGCTCAAGCTCGACCAGATGGGCGCGGCCTTCGCCATCCAGGGCCTCGCCCGCAACGCCGGGATGATCGTCGGCCCGGCCGCCGGCGGCCTCATCGTCGTGACCTTCGGGCCCGCCACCTCCTACGGCATCGACATCGTCACCTTCCTGCTGTCGCTGCTGCTGCTCGTCCGGGTGAGCCCGGTCTCCCCCGCCGGGGACGCCACGCCGGCATCGCTGCGCTCGCTGGTGGAAGGCGTCAGGTACGCCGTCCGGCGGCCCGATCTGATGGGCACCTACCTGGTCGACATCGCGGCCATGGTGTTCGCGTTCTCCAACGCGCTGTTCCCGTTCCTCGCCGATGACCTCCACGCCCCCCACGCCCTCGGGGTGCTGTACGCGGCCGGAGGCATCGGCTCGGTGATCGCCTCGGCCACCTCGGGATGGACCGCCCACGTGCACCGCCACGGCCGCGCGGTGATCATCTCGGCCACCCTGTGGGGCGCCGGCGTGACCATCGCCCCTGATGCCGAACATCTGGCTCCTCGCCCTGTTCCTCGCGTTCGCCGGAGCCGCCGACATGATCAGCGGCGTCTTCCGCGGCATCATCTGGAAGCAGAGTATCCGCTCATGGGGTAATTCGCTGCGCCTCTTCCTGAGCACTCCGATAGCCCACGGATTCCCCCGGCCAACTCACCTGAACTGCTGAAACAGCCCGGAACCGCCACGCCAGGCCCTCGGACTCCATGAACTGGCCGTCGCGATGCGCCCCAATTCCGCGAGAACCTTCACTACAGGGTCAAGGCAGCCCGCCTGCGGCGGTCTGCCGCGCGTTCGGGCGGCCAGCGGGCCGCGCTGCGGCTCTTCGGCCGGTCGCGGCCCGCGCCGCCCACGCGCTGGATCGCATCGATTGCCGAACTAGCAAGGGACGCAGCCGCCCTCTGATGCCCTGAGCTAAGACGACTGCCAAACGCCATCACGAGTGCAGGAGACCGAGCAATCGTAACTGCTCAGGTTCTTTGTGATCACGAGGTGGCGTGAGCCGGGATGGGCTGCTTGATCGTCATCTGCCGGTGTGCGGTGGTGCGGCGGGAGTTGCACCGTGACGCGGAGCCCGCCAGCGGGGCGGGGGGTGAGGGTGAGGGTTCCGTCGTGTGCTTGGGCGATGCTTTTGACGATTGCCAGGCCGAGGCCGACACCTGCGTGGTCGGCGCGTATGCGTTCGGTGCCGCGCTGAAACGGCTCGACAAGCGTGGAAACCAATTGTGGGGCGAGCTTCTCGCCGGTGTTCTCGACAGTGAGCACCACAGTCTCGGGGTGAACGGTGGTCGTGACCCACACAGTGCCCTGTTCAGGCAGGTTGTGGACGATCGCGTTGTGCACGAGGTTCGTAGTCATCTGCAGCAGGAGCGCATGTGAACCGATGGCGGGGGTGATGTCGCCGGAGGTCTCGATGGTGAGGCCGCGTTTTTCTGCGAGGGGGAGGAGCGTTTCAGTGGCTTCTTCCGCTATCAGGGACAGGTCGACGTGTACTCGGGTGTAGGACCGTTGGTCGGCGCGGCTGAGCAGGAGCAATGCTTCAGTGAGGTCGATCGCTCGGGTGTTGACGGCGTGGAGGCGGTCGACAAGTTCGCCGGTGTCGCGGTTCAGATCGTTGCGGGCCACGTCGAGAAGCGTTTGCGTGATCGCCAGTGGGGTGCGCAGTTCGTGGGATGCGTTGGCTGCGAATCTCTGCTGTTCGGCGACGTGTGCTTCGAGCCGTACGAGCATGGTGTCGAAGGCGTCGGCGAGTTCGCGGAACTCATCTCTGCGGCCCTGTAGCCGGATTCGGTGGGAGAGTGATCCGTTCGCGGCCCTGCGTGTGGCGTCTGTGATGCGAGTCAGAGGGGTGAGCATGCGGCTGGCGAGAATCCATCCTCCCGCGACACCGAACACCAGCAGGAACGCGAACACTGCGGCTGCCACCGGAGCGAAAGCGTGCAGCGGGTCGGGCCGGTTGGGAACAAAACGACTGAAGGTGAAGAGCACACCGTCGGACAAATAACGCCGAAGGAACACCCACACGGCCGCGAGTACCAAGGCACCTGCAAGCGTGACGAACCCGGCATAGCTGAGGGCAAGTTTGAGACGAACGCTCAAACCAGGCGCCCTATCCACGGTTCCCTCCCTCACGTCCGATGCCGGGTGCTGTGTCGATGCGGTAGCCGACGCCGGCCACGGTGGCGATGATCCCGGGTTCGCCGAGCCGTTTGCGCAGTGCCGAGACAGTGATGCGCACGGCATTGGTGAAGGGGTCGGCGTTCTCATCCCACGCTTGCTCTAAGAGTTCTTCGGCGCTGACGACACCGCCCTCGGCAGCGACGAGGACTTCGAGCACGGCGAACTGTTTCCGGGTGAGCGCGACATAGCGGCTGTCGCGGTAGACCTCGCGGCGGAACGGATCCAGACGCAGCCCTGCGATCTCTCGCACGGGTGGTCTGTTGTGGGCGCGCCTGCGGTCGAGTGCTCTGAGACGGAGCACGAGTTCTCGGAGTTCGAAGGGCTTTGTGAGGTAGTCGTCGGCGCCGAGTTCGAATCCGGAGGCCTTGTCGTCGAGCCGGTCGGCAGCGGTGAGCATGAGGATAGGCATGCCGCTGCCGGAGGCGACGATGCGTTTGGCGATCTCGTCGCCGGAGGGGCCGGGGATGTCGCGGTCGAGGATGGCGATGTCGTAGGCGTTGATGCTCAGCAGTTCCAGAGCGGTGTCACCGTCACCGGCGATGTCGGCGGCGATCGCTGCCAGGCGTAGGCCATCGCGGATGGCTTCTGCCAGGTAGGGTTCGTCCTCGACGATCAACACACGCATGCTCTCGATGCTAGGAGCCGGAGCATATCGTCGGCATATCGAAAACCGCATACGTGCTGACAACGCCACGCTGCCTTGACTGGCGGCATGACGACCACCACCCAGCAGGCCACTCAGGAGACCGTGGCCGCAAGCGCGCGGGGCCTGACCAAGACCTACGGCCAAGGCGATGCCCAGGTGCATGCCCTGCGCGGCGTCGACCTCGACCTCCCACGAGGGAGGTTCACCGCGATCATGGGGCCGAGTGGGTCGGGCAAGTCCACGCTGATGCACTGCCTGGCCGGACTCGACCAGGCCAGCGGCGGCACCGTCTGAGCCGCCCCGAGCCTTCCGGACAGTGCCCCCACTAAGATTGGGGTCGTCTGGAAAGGAAGATGGTTGTCGCGGAATCGTAGGAACTTCTCGCCTGAGTTCAAGGAAGAGGCCGTGAAACTGGTGA
>NZ_JALLPO010000077.1 GCF_023276435.1 Sphaerisporangium perillae | reverse complement strand
GCTGATCGCCGTACCGTCGGCCGAGGAGACCGTGTGCTGGTGTAACGGCGGGGTCTGGATGTTCTGGCTCACTTGGCCGCCTCCTGCTCTAGTTTGTCGAACGTCGCCAGCAGCCGCGCGGTGTGCTCGGCGTACTCGTCGTAGGGCACGCCGCTGTGTGCGATGAGTGCGGCCAGCCGGTCTTCGAACCCTTGCCGGACCGAGGCCACCAGCTGCTTTCCTGCGTCGGTGAGGCTCAGCCGCCGGCGGTGCCCGCCGGCCGGGTCGGGCTGGACGTCGAGAAGCCCGTCGGCGGCGAGGACGGCGGTCATGCGGCTTACCGACGGCTCGGTCACACCGAGGTATTCGGCAAGGGTCCGTTGCGTCGAGGCCCCTAGCTCGCCCACCAGGGTCAGCGCCACGAAACGGCTGTAGGAGACGTTGTGCTCCGCCCGCAGGATCCGGTCGGCCGCCCGGTCTAGCCGGGCGGTAAGCACGTGCAGGTTGAGACTTAGATCGTGTTCCATACGCAGTAATTTAACATACTAACTTAGCTACTGCAAGTTCCTGCCTCGGCCGGTTCACCCTCGGGTGATAACCATGGGTCTGCTCGATGTCGGAGCACGTGCCGTCCATCCGCCGGACGGCGCTGCCGTCGGTGAAGCCGAGCAGGGGCGGCACGACCTCGGCGAGCCATTTCAGCGTGGCGATCCGCTCGGAGAAGACGACCACCCGGCGGTAGCTGCGGGGGCCGACTCCGATCTCCCTGAGAAGCGTCACCAACCGGGCCAGTTTGGCGGAGTCGGCGTCGGTCATCGCGCCGGCGAGCTTCCCGAGGCGGGCCAAGGCGTCCCACTCCGGTTTGAGGGTCGGCGCGATCCTCTCGCCCAGCGCTGGACCGCTTCCCACTCGTCCCGCAAATCGAGGCTGCCCTTCTCTCCCACAAGCCGGCCTAGCGCCTCCCGCTCCGGTTTCAAGCCGGTTTGCTCGCTCATCGTGTGCAGCCGGGTGATGACTGTCGTGGCGAGCGCCCGGTGGGAGGAAAGCAACGACTTGAACAGGGTGTAGGGAAACAGCCGCCGTTTGTGATCGACCTGGCCTTCTCCCCACTTCTGGGAGGCATGCTCGGCCTGGACGAGCGCAGCCAGGGCTCCGCTGACGACTACGCGCGGCTCGGCGTGCCCGTGCCCCGCGACGGCGGGCTGCGCGAGCTACTGGAGTGGGTCGAGCGCGGTGAACTCGACCGGGTGGTGTGCGAACGCATCAGCCGCGTCGCCCGCGACATGCTGCCCAGCCTCCAAGTCGAGAACCACCTGGCCTCCCGCGGCGTGGCCCTGGAGTGCGCCAACGAACCCCGCGGCGGAATGACCACCGGGCAGCTGGAGTTGCGCCGCATCGCACAGGTCCGCGCCGAGATCTACCGGCACGAGCTGATGGAGCAGTCCATGCGGGCCAGCGCCAGCACACTGCCGCCGGGTATCGGCACGGCCCGCCCTGCTACGGCTACATCGCCGTCATGGACCCGGATGCTCCTCCGGCCGCCAACCGGTTCGGCGGCGGCCGCCCCAAGATGCGCCTGGCGCTGCACCCCGACCGGCGCCGCGCCGATACCGTGAGGCTGGTGTTCCGGCTCGCCGAGACGACCGGTTAGGGGACGGCGAGAGGCGCAGCCGTCCCGTGCTGCCGCCGCCTTGCTGGCCTGGTCGGTGTCGCGCTGCGCCCACCGCTCGGCCAGCGCGGCGAGCTCGGCGTTCACCTCCGCCCTTGTCCCACGCGGCGCCGTCCCACTTGCCCGATCCGAACACCTCGCGCGCCTGGGCGTACTTCCAGTGGCGAAGCCCTCGGGGCCGCCGCTGTCTTCGGGAGGGCAGGCCCGGCCACCAGCGGGGCATCGCGGGTAGATGCTGTTCTTGGCGGCCTGGTGGATCTTCTCCACCTCGATGTCGTGGTCCCAGCAGTCGCCGAAGTCGTAGCGGTAGGCCAGCCGGCCGCCCGGCCGGGGAAGCAGGCCGGCCAGCGTCACCGCCGTCTCGTCACGGGCGTTGTCGCCGTACTCCTCCCACTCGTGAGCGAACAAGTGCAGGTGGTAGTTCTGCCAGCCCATCGCGAACTGGATCACGTTGTGCAGGTTCCAGCGATTCGCCGTCGACGGTACATGGATGCGCCGCCACACCGGCGGGTGAACGTCCCGCAGGGTGACCTGGTGGACACTGCCCACGACGGCCCTGCCCTTCGTGCGGTTGGCGAGGAAGATGGGCGTCACGGTAGCGCCCACTCGCCGAGGGACACAGCATCGGAGGATGCATCCCGGGGTTTCCCGAAACCAATCCGCCGGCTACCCGCCAGCAAGAATCGTCCGCCACGTCGCGCATGGCCGCGAGCGTCGACAGATCGCCGACCAGCGCCGCTTCGGCTTGCGGCAGCGCGACCCCCGCGTCCTCAGCCCGTGCCTCGCTGTTCGCATGGAGCACGACCGATGGCTGTTCCCTTGGGCCCCATCCAATATTGGACCGGGCCCAAGGGCAGACGTCGTGGCAGGGTCATCGCACCGCCGTGGCGCTGTCGACTGTCCATCCCTGCAGGAGAAAGCGCTGCCGGCCCTCGGCGAACATGCTGGTGATCAGCGCCAGCGTGGACGGCATCAGGGCGGCGCCGGCCAGCCCGAGCAGCAGCCGCGCCGCGATCAGCATCGTCGCGCCCGTCGAGAACGCGGCCAGCACGGACGCGGCGCCGAACCCGGCCGCGCCGATCAGCAGCAGCCTTCGCCGGCCGAGCCGGTCGCCCAGGGTGCCCATCGTGATCACGAACCCGGCCGTCATGAACCCGTAGCTGTCTGTGATCCACAACTGCTCGGTGCCGCTCGGCTGTAGGTCCGCCGTCAGCCTCGGCAGCGCCAGGAACAGGACGTTCATGTCCAGACCGACCAGCAGGGTGGGCAGCGCCAGCATGGCCAGGCCGAGCCAGGCTCGCCGCCCGGCACGGTCCACCGCCGGCGCCGTCTCGGTCGTCGTTGTGCTCATGAGGCAAACTCCTTCGGGTGGATCGTCACAGGAAGGTCGGAGCCGATCGACGGATCTCTCGACGTTTCGCCGGTTGGTCGGAGCGGCCGAGAGCTCCTTGACATCGGTACGGACGGAAATCTCTCGCGTCTGCCACGGTGGGGCGTCACCAGAGATGACGACATCGCGGTCCGGGCGATGCGACGGCGAAAACTCGTGCGAGAGTTCTGGCGGGGGATGTCAAGACGACGGCGGCGGCTCCGACCAACCAGTCGAAGGGCCCCCAGCCGGGGCTCGCGACCACGAGGAGTACGAGATGAAGTTCCTGATCAGCATGCATATCAACCCGGCCGTGCTGGACGCGCTGACCGACGAGGAGAAGGCGGCGATCGGCGACGGCCACGGCAAGTTCATCGAGGCGCTGAAGAAGTCCGGCGAGCTGATCACCACGCAGGCGCTGGTCGACCCGTCACAGGCCGCTGTGGTGTCCGTACGCAACGGCCAGCCGGTGGTGACCGACGGACCTTTCCTGGAGTCCAAGGAGTATCTGGGCGGCTTCTACCTGATCGACTGCGAGAACAAGGAGCGGGCGATCGAGCTGGCATCGCAGATCCCGGACACCGCGATCGAGGGTCTGGGGGTCGAGGTGCGGCAGGTGATGTTCGCTGACGGACAATTGGAGGCATGACAGCACCAGCCACCGAGGACCTGCTGCGTGAGCTCACGCCGCAGGTCCTCGGCGCGTTAGTACGTCGGCACGGCCAGTTCGAAGGGTGTGAGGACGCCGTACAGGAGGCCGTCCTCGCCGCCACCGTGCAGTGGCCGGCCGAGGGAGTGCCGGACAACCCGCGCGGCTGGCTGGTGACTGTCGCGTCCCGGCGGCTCATCGACCAGATGCGCAGTGACCACGCGCGCCGCGAGCGGGAGTCGGCGACGGCCACAGAGGTGGTGCCCGAGGACGTACCGGACACCGACGACACGCTCGTCCTGCTGTTCCTGTGCTGCCATCCGACGCTGACCGCGGCCTCCCAGACCGCCCTGACGCTGCGGGCGGTCGGCGGCCTGACCACTGCCGAGATCGCCCGCGCGTTCCTGGTGCCGGAGGCCACGATGGCGGCCAGGATCAGCCGGGCCAAGCAGCGCGTCAAGGCCGCCGGCAGCTCGTTCAGCCTGCCGGACGGCGCGGAGCGCGAGGAGCGGCTACGGGTCGTCCTGCACGTGCTCTACCTCATCTTCAACGAGGGCTACACCGCCTCCTCGGGCAGCGAGTTACACCGCGCCGACCTCGCGCACGAGGCGATCCGGCTGGCCAGGATGGTGCACGCGCAGCTGCCCGAGGACGGCGAGGTGACCGGGCTGCTCGCGCTGATGCTGCTGACCGACGCCCGCCGGGAGGCTCGTACGACGGCGGCCGGCGATCTGGTGCCGCTGGACGAGCAGGACCGTACGAAGTGGGACCGCGGGCTGATCGACGAGGGCATCGAGCTGGTCAAGGCGTCGCTGGCCGGCCCGGCGCTGGGGCCTTACCAACTGCAGGCCGCCATCGCCGCCACGCACGCCGACGCGGCCACGGCCGCGGCGACCGACTGGCCGCAGGTGCACGCGCTTTACCTGGTCCTGGAACGGATCGCGCCCAACCCGATGGTCACCCTCAACCGGGCGATCGCGCTCGCCGAGACCGAGGGCCCGCTGGCCGGGCTGGCCCTGCTGTCCACATTGGACGGTGACGAGCGGATGGCCGGGCATCACCGGCTGCTGTCCGTACGGGCGCATCTGCTGGAGAAGACCGGCGACACGGCCGGGGCGTACGAGCACTACCGGCGCGCCGCGAAGTCCACCGGCGGCATCGCCGAGCAACGCTACCTGGAGTCCCGGGCCAGCCGGGTGAGAACATAGATCCTGCCCCAATCCCTCCACCAGGGCCTGTTACGAACTGCGCGACCGTGGCGTGACGGTGAGGTCGCCGGCCGAGAACTTCGATCTGGACACCAAGGAAAGCCGCACCGCCAGGACTTCGCCGCGACCGCCGGAACCGGCTCCTGACCTGCACCGCCGTTCCCGGTGTGCAGGTCGCCGATCGGACGGTCGGCGGCGCCGCCGCCGCCATGCACCGTGCCGGTCTTATCCTGCTGTGCCCGGACCGGAACCTGGTCGGCGGACGGACGGCGTATACGCCCCATGAACTGCGGCGATCGATCCACCTTGAGGCCGGGGACAGCTTCGGGAGAAAGACGCCGCCGACCCGGCCGACAACGAGGACGACGAGCCGTACGTGCGGGCGGTACCGTCGGCCCAGGAGGACTCCGTCTACAGCGGACGAAAAGGAAAAGGACGGTACCCGCTCCTTTCCACTCTCAACGTATAGCGCACCGGGGGGCTTGCGGCAAGACCCGGGTCGTGCCGCAGAATCGTCGGCCGAGGCCACAACCTGCGGAAATTGGGGATGCGAAGTGCGTGTGTTGTTGTCGACGTATGGGTCGCGCGGGGACGTCGAACCGGTGCTGGCACTCGCGGTGCGGTTGCGGGCACTCGGCGCGGAGGTGCGGGTGTGCGCGCCGCCGGACGAGGAGTTCGCGGAGCGGCTGGCCGGTGTCGGCGTGCCGATGGTGCCCTTCGGCCAGTCGGCGCGCGCGCTGACGACTACGGCGCCGCCGCCGTCGTCGGCGGACCTGCCCCGGCGCGCGGCCGAGTTGATCGCCGGCCAGTTCGACGCGGTCACCGCGGCGGCCGAGGGATGTGACGCGCTGGTGGCGACCGGCATGATGCCGGCCGCGGCCGGCGCGCGGTCGATGGCCGAGAAACTGGGCATCCGCTACGTGCACGCGACCTTCCAGCAGCTCACCCTGCCGTCGCCGCACCGCCCGCCGCTGGCGTATCCGGGCCGGCCGTTCCCGCCGGACGTGACCGACAACCGGGTGCTGTGGGACCTGGACGCCCAGAGCATCAATGCGCTGTTCGGTGAGGCGCTCAACACCAACCGGGCGTCGATCGGCCTGCCCCCGGTGGACAACGTTCGCGACTACGTCATCGGCGACCAGCCGTGGCTGGCGACGGACCCGACCCTGGACCCGTGGCAGGAGACGACGGACCTCGACGTCGTACAGACCGGCGCGTGGATCCTGCCCGACCTTCGCCCACTCCCGGCCGAGTTGGTGGCGTTCCTGGACGCCGGCGCACCACCGGTGTACGTGGGCTTCGGCAGCATGCCCATGCGTGCCTCAAAGGACGTCGCCCAGGTGGCGATCGAGGCGATCCGAGCGCAGGGCCGCCGCGCGCTCGTCGCCCGCGGCTGGGCCGACCTGGCTCTGATCGACGACCGGGACGACTGCTCCGTCGTCGGCGAGGTCAACCAGCAGGCACTGTTCGGACGGGTGGCCGCCGTCGTGCACCACGGCGGCGCGGGCACGACGACGACGGCCGCCCGGGCCGGCGCGCCTCAGGTGGTGGTACCCCAGGCGGCGGACCAGCCATACTGGGCCGGCCGGGTGGCCGAGCTGGGCATCGGCGCGGCACACGACGGTCCGGCTCCGACCTTCGAGTCCTTGTCGGCCGCGCTCAAGGCGGCCCTGACCCCCGAGACCCGCGCACGAGCGAGGGCCATGGCCGGCACGATCCGCACCGACGGGGCGACGGTGGCCGCGACGCTGCTGCTCGACGCGGTCAGCCGAGAAAGGCCGCCCGTGTCCGCGTGAACCACGCGGGAGCGTCGAGCCAGGACCCAGAACACGAGAACCTGCAAACACTGGCGACCTGAACCGACAACGGCCACGGGGTCCACGTCAGGCAGAGTGTTGCCCGTCATGGCCACCAGGCACGCCGGTCCAGACGCCTTGCCGCGCGCAATGGTTGCAAGCGCCCTCAGATCGGAGCTGATGAAGTGAACCCGCTGACTACCAGCGCGTTTGACCTTCCCGACCACCTCTCCCCCAAGGCCGACCCGACGCTGATCGCCGGCGATGAGCAGCACTTCGCGGCCATCGCGGAGAGCCTCGAGCAGTCGATCGCCGAGCTGTCCGACCGCCTCGATGCCGAGCGCAAGGCGCCCGGCGGCAAAGGCCGGCAGGCGATGGACCGGGACATGGAGATCCACCGGCTGACCGCTCGCCTGCGCGCCCTGCGTCGCTTCGGTTTGGACCTGTGCCTCGGACACATGGTCAGCGCAGACAACCCCGAGCCCGTGTACGTCGGACGACTTGGCCTTACGGACAGCGCGGGTCGCCGGCTGCTGCTCGACTGGCGCTCCCCCGCGGCTGAGCCGTTCTTCGGAGCGACCCACGCCAACCCGATGGGTCTGGCAAGCCGCCGCAGGTATCGCTGGACCCGCGGCCGGATCAGCGACTACTGGGACGAGGTGTTCACCTCGGACGGGTTTGCCGGGCACGCCGCGCTCGACGACCAGTCCGCCTTCATCGCCAGCCTGGGCGGCAACCGGTCGGCCCGGATGCGAGACGTGCTCGGCACCATCCAGGCCGACCAGGACGCCATCATCCGCGCGGGATCCCGCGGCGCTCTCGTCGTCGACGGCGGTCCGGGTACGGGGAAGACCGTCGTCGCTCTGCACCGCTCCGCCTACCTCCTCTACTCCGACCCTCGCCTCGGTCACCGCCGGGGCGGCGTGCTGTTCGTCGGTCCGCACCAGCCCTACCTGGCCTACGTCGCCGACGTCCTCCCCAGCCTCGGAGAGGAGGGCGTGCAGACCTGCACCCTGCGGGACCTCGTCGCCGAGGGAGCCGCAGCAGCGACCGAGGCCGACCCGGACGTGGCCCTCCTGAAGTCGTCCGCGAACCTGGTGAAGGCGATCGAGCCGGCCGTCAGGTTCTACGAGAACCCGCCCACCAAGGGGATGACGGTCACGACCCACTGGTCCGACATCTGGCTGAGCGCCGACGATTGGGCCGAGGCGTTCGAAGCACCAGAACCCGGTACTCCGCACAACGAGGCGCGCGACCAGATCTGGGAGGAGCTGCTCACGATCCTGGTGGACAAGCTCGACGGCGAGGCCTCGGCTGATCTGCTCCGCAAGTCGCTGCTGCGGAACAGGGAGCTGCTCACGACCTTCAACCGCGCGTGGCCGCTGCTCGAAGCGGCCGACCTCGTCGGAGACCTGTGGTCGGTACCCGCCTACCTGCGGTTGTGCGCTCCCTGGCTCAGCCCCGATGACGTTCGGAAGCTGCAGCGCGCGGACGCCCAGGCCTGGACGGTGTCCGACCTGCCGCTCCTGGACGCAGCACGGCAGCGGCTCGGCGACCCGGAGGCGTCACGACGTAAGCGTCGGCATAACGCCGCTGTCGCCGCCGAACGCGAGCGCATGGCCAAGGTCGTCGATGCCCTGCTCGAGGCCGATGACGACGGTGAAGGTGTGGTGACGATGCTGCGCGGACAGGACATACGGGACGCCCTGGTCGACGAGACCGCATCGCTCAGCACCGAACCGGACCTGCTCGCTGGCCCGTTCGCGCACATCGTCGTGGACGAGGCTCAGGAACTGACCGACGCAGAGTGGCAGATGTTGCTGCTCCGGTGCCCGTCCCGGAGCTTCACCATCGTCGGGGATCGTGCCCAGGCCAGGCACGGGTTCACGGAGTCGTGGCAGGAACGGCTCGAGCGGATCGGGCTCGACCGGATCAACCTGGCCTCCCTGAGCGTCAACTACCGGACGCCGGAAGAGGTCATGGCGGAAGCCGAGCCGGTCATCCGGGCCGTGCTCCCGGACGCCAACGTGCCGACCTCCATCCGCGGCAGCGACGTCCCCGTCGTACACGGATCTGCTTCGGATCTGGGCTCGATCCTCGACACCTGGCTCGCCGCGCATGCCGGCGGGATCGCCTGCGTCATCGGCGATCCCACGTTCCGGGCGACGCCCCGCGTCCGGTCGCTGACTCCGGAGCTGTCGAAGGGGCTCGAGTTCGACCTGGTCGTCCTCATCGACCCAGAGGCGTTCGGGGAAGGCATCGAAGGAGCGGTCGACCGCTATGTCGCCATGACCCGAGCGACCCAGCAACTCGTCATCCTCACGAGCTCCTGACGTCGGCCGGGCGAACGCCCACTCCCGGCCGAGTTCGCCCTTCACCCTCCCCCGGACCGGGCACCGGCTACCGGCCCTCACCGAGGCGGGCTTGACCTTGACGCCTGTGTCAAGGTCAACGATCGGGACATGGCTTTCGACTCGCGCGAGGTCCGCCTCGACATCCACGTTCCCACCGGCCGGCCGGCCGGTCACGCTCGGCCTTTTCCAGCTGACCCGGTCCCCGGTCAGCGGCCCGGTGGTGGTGCGCAGACCCTCACGTCCTACGTCAACGAGTTCGGGGCCGCCGACGACCTGGCCGAACTGGTACGGCTCACGGCCGACGGCGCCCTGGTGCCCGAGATCGGCCGGCGGGGCTCCTGGGAGCGCTTCGCCGAGGCGGCCGACGCGCGGCCGGGAAGGCGGTCTTCGACGCCGAGCCCCACGCGTGAGCACACGCCGGGCCTGCGCGAACCGGGCGCTCGCCGCCCACCGCGTGCTGCCGGGGTCAGGGGACCGGCGGCTGGGGTGCCTGCTGCGTGTGGTGGTCCAGTAGGCGGGTGAGCAGTTGCACCAACTGGTCGCGTTCGGCGGGGAGCAGCGGGGCGAGCAGCTCTTCGTGGAGGTCGTCCAGGACCTTGTCGAGGCGGCGCAGGTGCCGGCGGCCCTGGGCGGTGATCGTGATGACGTTGCGGCGGCGGTCGCCGGGATCCGGTGCCCGCTCGACGAGGCCGCGCTCCGCCAGTTCGTTGAGGACGCCGACCATGTCGCTGCGGTAGATGCCGGCGCGTCGGCTCAGCGTCGCCTGGCTGCCCGGGCCGTACTCCTGCAACGAGGCGAGCACGGCGTAGTGCCACTTGCGGGCGTCGGCCTGGGCCAGCCCCTCGGTCATCAGCCGGTCCGACTGCGCGGACATATGTGACAGCAGGCGACTGGCCCGTCGGCGCAGTCTGTCCGGCGTCTTGATCTCGCCGTCGTCGGGCATGTCCGCGGCTTCGGCTCTGCTGGTCATGACGCCGATTCTACCCGGTTGCGTTGGTCGGACTAACGATGTAAGTTCGTTCGTGCCAGGAACATTAGGGAAGTAAACGTTAGTTCTAGAAACGGATTTGGAGATCATCGTGACGACCACAGCCCAGGACTTCGGTACCGCGCTCATCGGCCAGACCGAGAAGGCGCTCAACGCGATCCTGGACCGGCAGCTCGCCGGGACCGGCATCACCGAGCCCCAGTGGGTGACCCTCACGCTGACCGTGGTCAGTGGCGGGGCCATCGACCGGGCCGAGCTCATCCGCCGGGTCGGCGGTGCCACACGGTTCAGCCAGGCGTCGGTGGCCGAACGCATCACCGAGCTGACCGCCGCAGGGTTCCTGCGCGACGGCGGCGACGGCCGCGTCCAGGTCACCGACGAAGGGCAGGCGCGCTGGACGCAGGTCCGCACCGCGATCGGCCCGATCACCCAGGGACTGTGGGGCGACCTGCCGGCCGAGGACCTGGCCGCCGCGGGCCGCGTCCTGGGCATCGTCCTGGACAGGGCCAACGCGGTGCTGGTCGGCCCCTGAACCCTTCTTCCTCGAAACTCGCCACCTGGCACAAAGACAACATCGCCGCCCTCCAGAATGAAAGAGGATGCCATGTCCACAGATACGCTGATCGCCGACCGCATCGAGATCACCGACCTGTTCACCCGCTTCGCACGCCTGCTCGACGAGCAGCGGTGGGAGGACGCCGGCACCGTCTTCACCGACGATGTGGCGGTGTACTCCCCGCGCGCAGGCGAACTCCGCGGCATCGACAAGGTCGTCGGCTTCATGCGACAGAGCGAGGTCGAGGGGGAGCACACCCAGCACACGACCACCGACCTGCTGGTGGACATCGACGGCGACCAGGCGGCCGCCTCGGCGAACTCGCTGGTGTACTACTACCGCGACGGCCAAGCACCCCACTTCACAGGCGGCCTGCGACTGGCCGGCACCGTGGTACGGACGCCGGCGGGCTGGCGATTCCGCGAACAGCGGATCACGCCCGCCTGGACCCGCGAGAACTGACCTCTCGAAGGTCAAGGTCCACGTTCACGACGGGCCGGGCGGTGATGCCGGTGAGCGAAGCGAAGTGGTCGGCGTCTGGCGCGCATGCCAAGGCGCACCGCACAGATGCGGCGTTCACCAACAGCGCCTCCAACACTTCGCCGGGAGACCCACCCGGCACATCCAGCCATCTTCGTCGTCGGCGTCGGGGTCGCGTCTGGTGCCCGAGAACCTCGACGGTTTCAGGGCCGTCCGGGTCCAGGAGGTCCAGCAGGAAGTGCTGAACCGGGTGCTGTGGGAACAGGACGCCCAGCGCGTGAACGCGTTGTACGGCGAGGCGCTCAACAGCCACCGGCCGGCGATCGGCTTGCCGCCGGTGGACAACGTCCGCGACTACGTCTTCACCGACCAGCCGTGGCTGGCGGCAGACGCCACGCTGTGGCCGTCGCAGGGCATGACGGACCTCGACTTGGTGCAGACCGGGGCGTGGATCCTGCCCGACGACCGCCCGCTCCCGCAAGAGCTGGAGGCGTTCCTGGACGCGGGCGCACCACCGGTGTACGTGGGCTTCGGCAGCATGGCCGCGCACGCCCCGAAGGACATCGCCCAGGTGGCCATCGAAGCGAGCCGCGCGCACGGCCGCCGCGTACTCCTCGCCCGCGGCTGGGCCGACCTGGCCCCGATCGACGACGTCGACGATTGCTTCGTCTTCGGCGAGGTCAACCAGCAGGCACTGTTCCGCCAGGTGGCCGCCGTGGTGCACCACGGCGGCGCGGGCACGACGACGACGGCGGCCCGGGCCGGCGCGCCCCGGGTGGTCGTCCCCCAGATCGCGGACCAGCCGCGCTGGGCCGCCCGGGTAGCCGAGCTGGGCATCGGCTCGGCTCACGACGGCCCGACGCCGACCTTCGACTCCCTGTCCGCCGCGCTCAGAACGGCCCTGACGCCCGAGACCCGAACACGAGCGAGGGCCGTGGCCGGCACGATCCGCACCGACGGGGCGACGGTGGCCGCGAAACTGCTACTCGACGCAGTTGGCCGGGAAAGGCCGCCCGCGCCCGCGTGAACTACACGGAATCGTCGAGCCGGGGACCGGCGGGCGACCAGCAACCACCTCAGCCCGCGGCCCGTTTCTTACGCCGTTGTTCGCCGCCTACGTTCAGCGGCGTACGGTGATCAACTACGTCAACAAGCTGGCCGAGACCGAGATCGACTGGCCTCCGGCCTCCTGAGGTTCCCGGCCCAGCCGCCTGACCGGCTTGATCAACAGCAGCGCCGCCACCACGCCGACCGTCACCAGGGCCGACCCCCGCATGAAGGCGTGCGGTTCGACCAGCGCGGTGACCGGACCGGCCAGCGCCTGCCCGACAGCCATGCCCGCGACCGACCCGGCCACCTGGTAGGCGTTGACCCGGTTCACCACGTCCGGCGCGACCTGCGTCTGAACGCTGGTCGACCACATCACCGACCAGAACGCCAACGCGCACCCCCCGAGCAGGTGCCCGGCCATCAGCAGCGGCAGCGGCAGCCCGAGCGCGACCGTCAGGGGCACCGCCACGTACCCGCTCAGCGCCATCGCCCCGGCCGCCAGCGGCCTGCGCGGCCTGAGCCTGATCGCCACCAGCCCGCCCAGCACAGTGCCGAGGCCGAGCGCCGCCATCACCCAGCCATAGTTGGCCCCGATGACCTGCGACGACAGCGGCACGTACGGCCCGACCACCAGAACGCCCCAGAACACCCAGACCAGGATGACCGACCACATCCAACTCCTGGCCTTGAACTCCTCCCAGCCCCTGCGCAGGTCGCTCAGCACGTTGGAGGGCTCCGGCCTGGGTACGGGGACCCGGACCAGCAGCAGGCACACCCCGCTGACCAGGAACGTCGCGGCGTCCACCGTGTAGACGAAGACCGGCCCGGCGACGACGATGAGGACTCCAGCCAGTGCGGGACCCACCAGATTGGTGACCGCCTCGGCGATCTTCAGCGTCGCGTTGGCCCGCTGCGGATCTTTGGCGACCAGGGGGACCATGCCGTTGACGCCCGGTTCGAACATCCCGGCGGCCGTGCCCGACAAGAACGCCATCACCAGCAACAGGGCGTACGGCGGAGCACCATCCAGGAAGGCGACAGCCACGACCCCCTGGGTGACGACCCTGACCACGTCCGCGCCGATCATCAAGCGCCGGGCGCCGATCCGGTCGGCGACAACCCCGCCGAACAACATGACCAGCACAGCCGACGCGGTCCAGAGCGCGAGCACGTAGCCGACGCCCGCGATCCCATACACTTTCCCGATCGCCAGCGCCGAGGCGACGGGCATCATCGCGTCACCGAGCAGCGAGATCGTGCGGGCCCCGAAGTAGAGGGTGAAGCTCCTGGTCCACATGAGCCCCAATTCTGGATTTTTCCAGATCAGAGCACCGGTGTCCCAAATGACATCATTGGGTACATTTGCGCCATGCCCCTGGATTGCCCGGAAACGCCCCCAACGCCCCCCAGCCCGCATCGCGTGGTCGCCTTGGTCGCCCCGAACCAGGAGGTCTACCCGGTCACCTCCGCCTCAGCCGTCTTCGGCTACCACGGCCCCGACATCCCCCAGCACTACAGCTTCAGCCTGTGCGCCGAACACCCCGGCTCCCTCCCCACCACCCTCGGCGTCCCCATCCAGGTGGACAGCGGCCTCGAAGCCCTCGACAACGCCGACACCGTGGTCATCGCGGGCTGGACCCTCACCCCCTCGCCCGCCGTACTCCACGCGGTGTCCCAAGCCCACGCCCGAGGCGCCCGCATCGTCGCCGTCTGCGCGGGAATCTTCATCCCCGCCGCCCTGGGCCTCCTGGACGGCCGCCGCGCCTCCGTCCACTGGGAACTCTCCGGCGAACTCGCCGCCCGCCACCCCCGCGTCATACCCGACGACACCGTCATCTACGTCGATCACGGCGACGTCGCCACCGCCGGAGCCTCGGCCGCCACCCTCGACCTCTGCCTTCACCAGGTCCTCCAGGAGTACGGCGCGGCCCACGCCATGCGCATCGGCCGCCAGCTCGCCGCCGGTCCGCACCGCGAGGGCTGCCAGCGCCAGTACCCTCCCCTCCCCACCACCGGCCCCATGCCAGACTCCCTGGCCCCCCTGCTCGAATGGCTCCTCTCGCGCCTGCCCGACCAGATCACCGTCGAGGACATGGCCGCCTACTCGGGCGTCTCCCCCCGCACCCTCACCCGCCAGTTCGCCGACCAGCTCGGCGTCCCACCCGCCCGCTGGCTGCTGGAACGCCGCCTGGCCGCCACCCGCGCCCTGCTGGAGGAGACCGACCTGCCCGTCGAGACCATCGCCACCCGCGTCGGCCTCTCCTCGGCGGTCAACCTCCGCCGCCGCTTCCACACCGCCCTGCGCACCACCCCGGCCGCCTACCGCCGCTCCTTCCGCTGAAGGTCCCGGACGGTTCCGCCGCGATCACGACCAATGGACGAGACCCTCTCCGGCTTCCGACCGCTCCAGCGCTGCCCTGTGCGGAGCGCCGGGTCCTGGCAAAGGCGGCGGGCCTGCTCGGCGACCCGGCGGCCGAGGTGTTCAGCCGTCCGGAGGTCCGAATCGTGCATCAGCTCCGGCCCCTCGTCGATGTTCGAGGTGCTCCCGCACCGCTCGGCGGCGTCCTCAGGATCTGGACACTCGGGCGACGAGGCGCACGAACTGGAGTCAGCAGGACCTTCCAGAGCGGGGCCGTGCACCAGGTAGCCGTCGACCATGAAGCGCAGCCGCGGGCCTGACGCATCCGGAGATCGTCCCGCCGCACCTGGCACGGCATCCTCGACGACCTTGTTGATCTTCAGGCACGATGAGAGCATGGGCACCACCGTTGTCGAGATCCATGTCCCGCTGCGTGAAGCGCCGGGCCTCGCCGAGACCGACTACCAGTTCCCCTGGATTGACGAGATCGAGGAGTTCTTGTTCAGGCTGGAGGAGCAAGGTGAGGTCGAGGTCTTCGACGATGGAGAGGAGTTCGGAGACGTTTACGTCTTCTTCCTCTCCGGGGCCGACGAAAATGCCCTTCTGACCGCCGCATCCCGCGCGGCGGCTCTCGACGGAGTCCCCACAGGCGCCTTCGCCATGATCACCGACGATGAGGCGGCAGAGTTCGGGCTCGGACGCCGAATTGAGCTGCCGACGAAAAGGTGAGCCGGTCAGACGATGACGGCGCGGAGGCGAGGTTTCAAAGGGGGGGCCGAGCGCGCCAGGGGTTGACGCACGCCACCGGGGCTGAGTCTTTGGCCGTCAGCCTGGGTTCGCGCGGTGTTCCAGAAGGAGTAGCGCGATGTCGTCGGCGCGGTGCTTGGTGTGCGGGGCGTAGTCGAGAAGCGTGCCACTGAGCTGGTCGAGGTTTTCGTACGTGGCGCGGGTCAGGTGGTCGGCGAGATCGCCGATGGCGTTGTCCAGGTCGGTGCCGGGGGTTTCGACGAGGCCGTCGGTGTAGAGGACGACGACGGCGCCCGGTGGAAACGGCGCTTGGACGGTGGGGTAATCAGCATCAGGGTCGATGCCCAGGACAAGACCGGCCGGGACATCGATGACCTCGGCGGGCATCTTCGGCGGGCGCATCAGCGGCAGAGGGTGTCCCGCGTTCGCCGCGCACAGGGTGCGTAGTTGCAGGTCGAAATGGATGAGCAGGCAACTGGTGAACAGATCGGTGTCCAGGTCGATGAGAAGCCTGTTGGTGTGCCTGAGCACGTCGCCAGGGCTGACGCCGGCGACCGCATGGGCATGGATGGCGGTACGCACTTGGCCCATGAGCGCGGCGGCCGTCATGTTGTGCCCCTGGACATCTCCGATGACCGCCGCGGCCGAGGTGTCGGTCAAGCGGATCAGGTCATAGAAGTCGCCGCCGATCCCTACACCGCGGGTGGCGGGCACGTAGCGGGCGGCCACCTTCAGGCCAGGGATCTCGGGCAGGCTGCGAGGGAGCAGCGTGGCCTGAAGGCTGTGGGCGAGCCGGTCCTTGGTGTCATAGAGAAGAACGCGGTCAAGGGCCTGACCCATCAACCCGGCCAGAGCGGTGAGGGTGGCACGCTCCTCGGCGGTGAACGGATGGGGCTGGCCGAAGGCGAGCACGCAGGCGCCGACAATGTCGTCAGAGACTGCCAGCGGCAGGTACGCCCAGGCGGCCATCTGGTCATACCGCACGGCATACGGATACATCTGGCGCAGCTCGCTCCAGTTGGCGAAGAACGCGGGCTCGCCGGTTCGCAGGACGTGCTCGGCGGGGGTGGGCGAGGTCAGGGGCAGGCCATCGAACAGATCGAGGACGTCGGGATCGTAGCCCTGAGAGCCGATGACCCTCATCTTGCCGCCCTCGGATATCCAGATCGCCATGGCCTGGACCTTGAACACGGGCATGACATGGTCGGCGACCACATCGATGACCTCTCGCACGTTGAGCGCCCGAGTCAGAGCCGCCGCCATGTGGAGAAAGTTGTAGAAGACGTCTGCTCGTGGCAGCCCATCGGAGCCCAAGCCAGGCTCGTGCGTGTGCTGCTGTGTCGGATGGCCCGCCACGACAGGCGTGATTCGCAGGCTGATGCCGGACGGATCCGGATAAAGGCAAAACTCAAATTTGCGGCCATCAGGACCTCGAGCCGTGCAGCAGGTGGTCTGCTGGCTGACCACCGCAGCCCGGCATCGATCATCGAATACCGGATCCTGCAGCCAGGGCGCCACCTCCCACAGCGACTTTCCCAGCAATTCGGCCACGTTCTTGCCGAAAACGTCGGCTGCCGTGGCGCTGGCGAAGGTGATGCGGCCCTCCAGATTCAGCGCGACACAGCCTTCGTGGAGCCGGTTGAGATAGTCGGCCGCGGCCAAGGCATATTGCGGATCCGGCTCCTGGGTCTGCGCCGGAGCAAGGACGCGCGGCTCGCCGGTGGATCTCAGCGGGTGTCCGCTGTCGGCCGCCTGCTGCAGCAGGGTGCCCAGCTTATGACAGGCGAGATCGATGACCTCCAGCTCAGAGGGAGCGAGTTCGGACGGGTGCGACACCGGCCACAGCAGCACCAAAGAGCCCCATACGCGGGAGCCGGTTTGAACAGGAGCGGCAGCGGTGGCGAACGGGTACGGCAAACTGAGTGCCGTCCTGGGAAAGCGGGAGGCCAGCTCCTGATGACTGGGCACCCATATCAGGTGGCGCTGGCGAACGGCAGCGGCCACCGGAGCGCTGACGTTCATCCTGACCCTGGTCCACGGCTTGACGATTTGGGCAGGCAGCCCGATTTCCGTGTCCATGAGCAGAACCTGCGTGGCCTCCGCCAGCAGGTAGATCGCGCCGATGTGCGCTCCGGTGTCACGGACGGCCTGAGCCAGCACCTGGTCCAGCCCAGACGCATACCGTCGGGTTGCCCAGTCGGCATGGCCCCGCACGGTCTACCCCGCTCCACCCTGCGATGACATCGGTGTTGCGCCCCAAGGGCCAGCCATACGTCAACTGTAGGTATCCCCACCCAGAGCGAGGGGCACCGATTGCTAGATTCTGATTAATAAGTTGCAGGAACACGGGTACTAGGTGCGGGCGACTACGTCGATCGGATCGGAGCCCTTGGGGGCCGGCGGGTCGATCTCGCGCCCCAGCCAGGAGGAGAGCAGGACGTTGCGCACTCCCGCCCTCGTGCGCCACAGCCCGCGCGGCGGCAGCTGCGCCACCGGGACGAGGGCGGCGTTCCTGTGATGGCCGGCGGTGTCGACGAAGTTGATCCCTCAGTCCAGTGCCCGGAGGATGATCCGGACGCAGTCGTCCTGGTCGGTGTTCGCCACCCGGCCGGACATCATGATGCCCAGGCGGTAGGGGCTGACCCGGATGCCGGTCCGCCCCAGCTCGCGCGTCTTCACGGTGACGCCGTTCCCTTCGATTTCATGCAGGACCCGAGTGGGTGGTGAATCTCGGCCCCTGGATCCACTGGGTCCGATGGGTAACACCGGTCAGGACGATGCCCGATCCGGCGGGGCCCGTCACCGCTCAGGTTGATTTCTGCCCGTCGAGCGTCTCGCGCAGGATGTCGGCGTGCCCGGCGTGCTGGGCGGTCTCGGCGATGACGTGCATCAGCACCCGGCGCACGCTGCGCACCGCTCCCGGCTCGTTCCAGGGTGCCTCCGGCGTCGGGTGCGTCGCCCACAGGTCGGGGACGGCGGCGACGATCTCCTCGCTGCGGGCGGCGACCTGCTCGTAACGCGCGAGGATCCCGGCCAGCGTCTCGCCGGGCAGCATCCGGAAGTCGTTCTGGTGGTCGATCGCCCACTGCGGGACCTCGCGTGCGGTACCGGCCGCGAGGTCGGCCCAGGTGACACCGTCGGGCAGGTCGTAGCGCATCGCCGACGGGCCCTGGACCACGAAGCGCATCCACCCTTCCTCGATGGACGCGACGTGCTTGATCAGCCCGCCCAGGCACAGCGCGCTGACCGTCGGGCGCTCGCCAAGTTGCTCGTCGCTGAGCCCGCGGATGGTGTTGGTCAGGGCGGATCGCGCGGTCGCGAGCGCGGCGAGCAGGTCGCCCCGCTCGGCGTCGAGGTTTGAGGGGGGCGTGGTGGTGGCGGTCACGGCGTTCGGGCCCTTCGGGTTGTTGTCGTTGACTGGCACGCGACAACAGTCGCAGGAGAAGCGGCCAGGGAGTGGCCGCTTCTCAGGGCAATATGGGGAACATGCCGAAGACTTCAGCGCGACTGCTGGCGTTGCTCTCGCTGCTCCAGACGCGCCGGGACTGGCCGGGGGCGCTGCTGGCCGAGCGGCTGGACATCAGCCCGCGCACCGTGCGCCGTGATGTCGACCGCCTGCGCGAGCTCGGCTATCCCATAGTGGCCTTCAAGGGGCCCGACGGTGGGTACCGGCTCGAGGCCGGCACGGAGCTGCCCCCGTTGCTGTTCGACGACGAGCAGGCCGTCGCTCTGGCCATCGCACTCCAGATCGCCACCACCACTGGTGCCGGCATCGAGGAAGCCGCGGCCCGGGCGCTGAACACCGTCCGGCAGGTCATGCCCGCACGGCTGCGCCACCGGATCGACACCCTCCAGGTCACCGCCGTCGAGCGGCCCGCGATCCGGCCGGACCCACAGGTCGACAGCAGCGTGCTCATGGCACTCAGCGTCGCCGTCCACGCCCGCGAGGTGCTGCGCTTCGACCACACCCCCGCGTCCCCACCAGGGGCAGACGACCACGGCGTGCAGAACCTGCCGCGCCGGGTGCAGCCCCATCACCTCGTCACCTGGGGCGGGTGCTGGTACCTCGTCGCCTGGGACCTCGACCGGGAGGACTGGCGCACCTTCCGTGCCGATCGGATCACCCCGCGCCCCCCTACAGGGCCCCGCTTCACCCCGCGCGAGCTGCCCGGAGGTGAGGTGGCCGCCTTCGTGGCCAGCAGGTTCCGGGGCTCCGACGGCTCTGGCAACTGGCCCTGCCGCGGCGAGGTGATCCTCGACCTACCCGCCGCCACCGTGTCCCGCTACACCCGCGACGGAGTCGTCGAGGAACTCGGCCCGAACCGCTGCCGGCTCGTCCTGGGCTCGTGGTCATGGCCTGGCCTGGCCGCCACCATCGGCAGGTTCGACGCCGACATCGAGGTCGTCGGCCCGGCCGAGCTCAAGGACGCCTTCGCGCACCTGGCCCGCCGCTACACCGACGCCGCAACCGGCGCACCCGCCACGCCGCCCGCCGATCCAATGAGCCAAGCGCACGCCGACCACGGTTCGGGTGGATGGGCACAGCAGCCCCCGCTTCAGTTGTGGCGGGGCTAGAGAGGGGCTGAGCAGTCTGGGAACAGCCGTTATCGCTGAGAACGATCACGGTGAGTGGTGAGGTGGCGCTCGAGTACTTGGAGCTCCGAGTCCGGATGTGCCGCCGAGGATGCCGATGCGCTGATCCTGGTGGCCTGCTGAGCGGACTCAGAGGAGAGTCGACGAGGCGTCCTGCGGTAGTCGCGAGAGTCGGACGAACGTTTCCTCGACCTGGCGAGCGATGTCCGCTGCTGTCAGGCCAACGCGGGCGAGCACGCGATCGCGGCTGGCGTGGTCAAGGAACGCCACTGGTACTCCGAAGTCACGCATCGGCACGTCAACCCCTGCGTCGCGTAGGGCCTGTGCGACGGCGGAGCCGACGCCGCCAGCCCGTACTCCATCTTCCACCGTCAGCACCATGCGGTGCCGGGCGGCGAGGCCAGGCAGCATGTCATCGACCGGCTTGACCCAGCGCGGGTCGACCACCGTCACGGTGATGCCGTGACCAGCCAGGCGATCGGCGACCTGCAGGCACAGTGGAGCCAACGCGCCGACGGACACGATCAGGACATCTACCGCCGGTTCGGTGCCCGTGCTATCGCAATCGACTCCTACGGCGTTCGCCGTGGGAACCGTGGCTATCGCGGTAGTTCCCCGGAGCACGTCCATGCCGCCGATCCGCCCGACGGCAGGGATCGGCGCACCGACGGTTCCCTTCGGAAAGCGAACCAGTGTGGGCGCGTCGTCTACCGCCAGCGCCTCGCGCAACTGTTCCCGCAAGCGTTCGCCGTCCCGGGGTGCCGCGATCCGCAGCCTCGGCACGACTTGGAGGATGGCCATGTCCCATACGCCGTTGTGAGAGGCGCCGTCGTCGCCGGTGGTCCCCGCCCGGTCCAGGACGAACGTCACCCCGCACCGGTGCAGCGCCACATCCATCAGCAACTGATCGAAACAACGGTTCATGAATGTGGCGTATACGGCGACGACCGGATGCAGCCCGCCCGTGGCGAGTCCTGCTGCGGAGGTGGCGGCGTGTTGCTCGGCGATGCCCACGTCAAAGACCCTGTCGGGGTAGCGCTGGGCGAAGGGTTCCAGCCCGGTCGAGCGCAGCATCGCTGCTGTGATCGCCACCACGTCTGGTCGTTCGGCACCGATCCGCACCAGTTCCCCGGCGAACACCGAGGTCCAGTCCTCTCCTGCCACGCGCAGCGGCACCCCGGTGTCCGGGTCGATCACCTTGACCTGGTGGAACCGCTCGTCGGCCTGCTCGGCCAGCGGATATCCGCGCCCCTTTTCCGTAATGCAGTGCACGATCACTGGGCCGGAGAACCGTTTGGCCAGGTGCAGTGCCTGCTCCACCGCCGACCGGTCGTGACCGTCGATTGGGCCGACATACTTAAGGCCCAGGTCTTCGAACATCCCCTGCGGTGCGACGAAGTCTTTGAGCCCCTTCTTGGCGCCACGCAGAGCGTCATACAAGGGACGCCCGATCATAGGGGTGCGGTCGAGGATGTCCCGGGTGCGCCGTAGGAACCGTTCGTAGCCGTCGGTGGTGCGCAGTGCCGCCAGGTGGGTGGCCAGGCCGCCGATCGTCGGTGAATAAGAACGCCCGTTGTCGTTGACGACGATCACCAGCGGCAGCGACGGGTCGGCGGCGATGTTGTTCAGCGCCTCCCATGCCATCCCGCCGGTCAGGGCGCCGTCCCCGACCACGGCAACAACGTGACGGTCGCGCTGACCGGTGAGACGGTAGGCCTTGGCCAGCCCGTACGCCCAGCTGAGGGCGGCCGAGGCGTGCTGGTTCTCCACGAGATCGTGTGGGGACTCAGCCCGGCTCGGGTAGCCGGAAAGCCCGCCTTCCTGCCGCAACCGCGAGAAGTCCTGCCGCCCGGTTAGCAGTTTGTGCACGTACGCCTGGTGACCGACGTCGAAGATGATGCGGTCGGTGGGAGAGTCGTACACCCGGTGCAGGGCGATGGTCAGCTCCACGACGCCGAGGTTCGGCCCCAGGTGGCCACCCGTACGGGACACCGCGTCGATCAAGAACTCACGGATCTCGGCGGCAAGCCGGTCCAGCTCTGCCGTGCTGAACGCGTTGAGATCTGCCGGACCGCTGATCGACGACAGAACGCTCATGGACAACCACTGCTCCTTCGCGAAGTCTTCTTGCATGCGATTGGTGAACGGCCCGCGACGAGCCCTCAAGCGGCCGGGCCGCGCTTTGGCTCGCCGCCCGACGACCAGTCCCCCGGGATATGCGACAGGTGCCGGCGCATCAGCTCTTCGGCGAGCGCACGGTCGCCCCGCAGGACCGCCTCCAGCAACGGACGATGTTCCGCTGCGGAGTCGGCCAAGTCGCCGTCCGCGGTGAGGCTGCGCAGGTTGTACAGGCGCGTCTGGTCACGCAGACACACCACCGAGTCGACCAGTCGCCGGTTCCCGGTCGCCTCCAGCAGCAGGATGTGAAAGTCGCGATCGGCCTGAAGGTTGCCGGCCAAATCGTGCTCCTCGGCCGTCCTCTCGATGACATCGACGAGCCGCGACAGCCGCTCCGCACGATCCCCCAAGCCCAACTCGGCTGCCCGGCCCACCCCAGGAACCTCAAGCATCATGCGCAGCTCGAAGATCTCGGCGAAGTCCCGCTCGGTGAATGACACGACACGGAATCCTCGATTGGGCAGCGCCTCCAGCAGACCCTCATCGACCAGTGCGAGCATCGCCTCGCGCACCGGACTCGTGGACACCCCGAACTCCGTCGCCAACGACGCCGCCGAATACACCTCGCCCGGCACCAGCTCACCCGTGACCAGCGCCTCTCTTAGCACCGACAGCGCCTGATCACGCAGACTCATCCGCCGCAGCGAAGCACCCGTGAAAGCCATGGGAGTAAAATATCATCGATTACCCGTCACGCCTCATAGGCCGCCACCGCTGGCTCGCTACGTATCGCAGCAGGTCGTACATGCGGGTGGAGACGTCGGCCAGATGCACGCAAGCATCCAGGAATCCCGTCCACCGGTGCACCTCCAACGACAGCTCCCGCTCGTCACCGCCGGCCACCACGGCCGCAAGACCGGCCGCGGCTTCCGCGACTACAGCTGAGCCGCGTCAGTCCAGGCAGGACTAGACACGCGACGTGTTTACCAGCGTCAACGCCCTATTCGACTCTCGTCAGGGCACACAGAGGGCACAAGGCACAGTTTCACAGCCCCTCGAAGAACGCGTTCATCGCTCGCCGCGCACGGTCTGCCGCGTTCGGCATGAGGTGGCTGTAGACACGCAACGTGAACCCGGCATCACCGTGGCCGAGATATTCGGCAACCGTCTTGATGTCAACGCCGGCCTCGTGGGCCGGTCCGAGAGCTGGGTGTCTCAGGTCGAACGTGGAGTACGCCCGGTTGACCGGCTCTCGGTCCTCCAGAAGCTCGCCGACGTCCTCAGTGTCTCGGTCGCGAAGATCCGTGGAACCGCCGAGGACGAACCCACGGCGACCGAGGAACGGCCCGAGGCGTTCGACACGCTCAGGCTCGCACTGACCGGCCACCCAGCGGCCCGGGTCGTCATCGGCACCGACAGGCCCGCCGTCACTCACGAGCGCATCACCGAGCTGCACGAGCGCAAGGCCCCGGTCTGGGACATGGTCCACGGCAGCCGCTACACCGAGCTTGCCCCAGTACTCGCAGAACTGATCTCCGATCTTGAGCTTGCCGTACGGCTTGCGCCCGACGATGACCTTGCTGGCTAACTCGCGACACGCAGGCAACGGTTCGTGATCTGGGCCGTTGTGTCCAGGATCATGCGGTGCGCGGCCGTAGCTCGCCCCTACATCGGCTGCGGATGGAGTATGTCCGGTGTCA
>NZ_JALLPO010000076.1 GCF_023276435.1 Sphaerisporangium perillae | reverse complement strand
GAGTCCTGGCTGCCGCGCAGGCAACTCACCCCGAACGCTTCGCCAGTGGCGGCACCCCTACCCCGCCCGACCTTCCCGGCCCGGCATGGATCAACAAGCCCAACCAAGACCACACGAACGAGCAGAAGAACACATCAGAGAACCAGACACAGAATTAGCCCAGCTCAACTGCCTTGATCAAATTGACAGGTTCCGAACTCCGCGTGTGGCGGAGCGACCTGATGGCCTGGCTCGACTCCCTGCGGAGGGTGTCATGAACACCAGTTATGACGTGAAGTTCTGGGAGATCCAGCGGCGCAAGGACCGTAAGACGCTGTCCTTCCTTGTGCGCTGGACGGTAGCTCGTAAGACCAGATCCAAGAGCTTCCGGACCAAGGGCCTTGCCGAGAGCTACCTGTCCGATCTGCGGCAGGCGGCCAAGGCTGGGGAGGGATTCGATGTTGCCACCGGGTTGCCGCTGTCGATGCTGGACGCTGAGCCGCCCTCGGGGCCGACGTTCCTGGGATTCGCACAGACCTATGTGCTCAGCCGGTGGCGCACCTCGGCGGCCCGGACCCGGGAGACTGACGTCTACGGCCTGCTGTCGCTGGTTCCCGCCCTGGTGGCGGACCTGCCGAACCGGCCGCAGGAAAGCGACATGCGCGAGGTGCTGCGCAGTCACGCACTGCTGCCCAAGGACCGGCGCGGCGAACTGCCCCACGCCCTGGCGCCGGCGTTGGCCTGGCTGGAGAAGGCATCGCTGCCGCTGGCCGACCTGCAAGACCCCCGCGTGACGCGGACCGCCCTCGAAGCGATCTCGGTGACCTTCACCGGCAAGGACGCCGCCGCCAACACAGTGCGCCGCAAGCGGGAAGTCCTTCACCACCTGCTCGAACTCGCCGTCGAGCAGAAGGAACTTCCCGCCAACCCGCTGCACGCGATCAAGTGGACCCCGCCCAAGGCCGCAGGCACCATCGACCCACGTACGGTCGTCAATCCCGAACAGGCCCGTGCACTGCTGGCGGCCGTCCCCACGGTCGGCCGGACCCGTGGCGAGCGGCTCCACGGGATGTTCGCGTGCATGTACTACGCCGCGCTCCGGCCGGAGGAGGCGGCAGGCCTGCGCCGCCAAAACTGCGACCTTCCCGAAGAGGGCTGGGGCCTGCTCACGGTCGAAAAGGCGCGTCCCCAGGCGAACAAGAGGTGGACCAACTCGGGGGAGACCCACGACTCCCGGGGCCTCAAGCACCGAGCCAAGGACGACACCCGGGAGATTCCCATCCCGCCGGTCCTGGTCGCCATCTTGCGGGCGCACATCGACCGGTACGGCGTGGCCGGCGACGGGCGGCTATTCCGCACCTCCAAGGGGCGGCCGTTCTCCTCCTCGGCTTACTCGGGCGTCTGGCAGGAGGCCCGGCGGCGGGCCTTCACTGCCGAACAAGTCGCCTCCCCGCTGGCCTCCCGGCCGTACGACCTGCGTCACGCCGCTGTCTCCCTGTGGCTCAACGCCGGGGTTCCGGCAACCGAGGTGGCCAAGCGGGCCGGCCATAGTGTCGATGTGCTCCTGAGGGTCTACGCCAAGTGCATCGAGGGACAGCGGTCTCACGCCAACCGGCAGATTTCCGACGCCCTAGACGACTGATCCTTCTGACCTGTATCGAAGGCCCTGGTGAGCTTGAAGGTGAGTTAGGGAGCCAGATGTTGGTCAGTGGCTCTCGTCATCGCTGAGGCGTCCCGGAGGTGTTGATGAATTTGGGAGCCACCGGCGTGGTTGCGATGAGAGTATCGAGGCGCTACTCCGAGTGAGGAGGCGCCGGTGTCGCCATCGCCTCCAACGAGAGCTTCAGATGGCTGGGCCAAAACCTTCACCGACCCGCGCCTCTGCGCCGCCATCGTCGACCGGCTCACCTTCGGCGGCAACATCATCGAGACCGGCACCGACTCCTACCGGCTCGCACAAACCCGGGCCCGAACTGACAACCACCCCGGCTGACGACCTTCAACGCGATCATTGCGCGTGACTGCGGACGGGCCCAAGCTGTCTGTCAGCTCGCCTCAGGTCGGTTCTTCTTGCCGTCCAGCCACAGCGTGTCGGACTCATCGCGGTGCGGACCGGAGCTGCCGACGTGCTTTGCGTCGATCTTCGGACCCTTCTTGATTACATGGACCAATGCCATCGCGTGCCCACGCCCAAGGTCATAGTCCTGCTTCAGCCACTCGGTGATCGTACCCGCCTTCGTGGACGGGTCGTCAAAGCCGCGCTCCTTCGCCAACGCGATGAACTCCCGCGGCGTCAGTCCGGTCTTGTCCTCGATGTTGTCCAAGTACGCCTGGAACGACACGGCTCTCTCCACTCGTCATGGGACATTACAACCACAGTGTCCCATTGGTGAGGGTTCACGGAGCGGGCGGAGGGTGCGCCGACCGACGAGATGCCGCACACCCTGAGCGACGCCTTCCGATTCGGCTAGGCGCTGCTCCAGGGCCTTCGGCCTGTCTGGCTGCTGCTGCCATACTTTGCGCGTGGTCGAGCAGCTAGAACGGGAGTTCACGGTTCGTCGCGCGTGGCCGTGGTTGGTTCTGGCGGTGCTTGCCTCGCTGGTGCCGTGGGTACGCATGGCCGCCACGGAGAGCGGCGGTGTCGACTACATACCGTTGGCCTCCTTCGCCGCTCAGTTCATCGGCGTTGGCGCGCGCTCGCTCTTCCCCCTGGACATCTTCGTCGCAGGCGGTCTGCCGCTGCTCGTTGCACTCGCGGCTCTCTGCCGCCGTTGGTGGCGGTCGGCGGGCATGGCTGTTGCGGTCATCCTCGGCGCTATGGCGATCGTAAATATGGCGCTTTTCCTTGACCTGCCTCCCGATGAAGTCGCTGCGGCAGATCTCAGCGCCGGTACTCAGCCGGACTTCTACCTGAGCACCGGGAACTCCGGGGCTGCGATACCAGCGATCGCGTACGCCCTTGCCGCCATCGCGCTCGTCGTGGGCTCACGCCATGCGAAGGTGTCGGCTCGCTCTGCGAGTAGCTGAGTTGCTGGCCACGACCTGGGAAAACGTCGTCAAGATCGGATCGCATATGGTTCGCGATCATTGACCTACGGCTGCATACGACGGCACTCGGTTGCATGTGATCTCTGAGAGAGGACAAGCTGAGCCCCAGGTCAGGGACTAAGCGGCTGGTCAGGAGAGTGCCCCCGGCAGGATTCGAACCTGCGGCACCCGCTTTAGGAGAGCGGTGCTCTATCCCCTGAGCTACGGAGGCGGGATCTGGTGTAAGCGTACCGAAAGGCGGGCACCGTGTGGGCCGTGGCGGGGCTTGGCTTTGGGGCGGGTCTCCCATGTGTGCGCTGAGCTGGGGTAAAGGGCTGACATGCCGCCAACGTGGTGTAGCGGTGCGTGACTACTGTCGCGCAGCGTGACCAGAAGGCGACGTAAGTGTGTGCAGAGGGGCCGTGGTGTCCGGCCTGGCGTGTTCGTGTTGGCCATGCTGGCGCCCGCGGTCCTCGCCGCGGGGCTTCTGGTTGCTGAGTTGACCGGCTACGAGGAGCAGGTACGGGGCAGGCCGCGGCATGTGGTGAAGGTGAAGGCCGCATCACGCTGGCAGGAGGCGCCCGGCGCGTCCTTTCTCACGCCCATGCCGGCGCCGCCACATGCCGATTCCAGGTATGAGGGGATGGTCCCCGCACTCGTGCTCTCCGGTGGGGCAAGTCGTCGGCGGCTTGAGTGCGAGCGGGCCGGCTCTGAGCAGTCCGGGCGGCGACGCCGAGTGGAGGTTCTTCGTGTGCGCCGGTGCGTGAGATCGGTGCAGTGGGAGGGGCAGGCCCGACGGGTGGGAGGTCCGGCACCACTTGTCAGCTCAGAAGGGGGTGACCGATTCCGGCGGTCGGGAAGCGGTGCGCGAACTTGGTGGGGGGATGGACGGGAGCGCGAGGCTAAGCCGCGGGGACGTGGAGCCGACGCACCGTGGGATGGGCGTGGGACGCGGACTGTAGGCCGCACTGAGACTGCGGGAGCCACGCCGATCACTTCTGGGCGGGCGAGTGGGATCGGCTCCAGTGTGCCGGGCCGGTCAGGTGAGCCCGCTGGTGCGGCCAGGCTCGTGGGGGCGCCCGGACTGACTGAGCCGGGCTCTGGCCCGGCGAGCGGCCCCGCCACTGGGCCTGACACGGGGATCGGGTTCGTGGGGTGGCCCAGGGCGGGTGAGTCGAGTGCGTCGCTTGGGCTTAGGAGAGCAGGTGGATCGAGTAGGTCGGTCCGGTCTGAGGGAGCGGAAGTCGGCCGCTGCGCGGGGCTGAAATGGATCTCGGCCGCCGAACCGTCCACGCAAGCGAGTCGAGCACCCCTGGTCATTCAGGGGCGATCGATCCTGGTGAGTGACTGGGCCGGAGGAGATGCGTCCGGCTGTGCGAGCGCAACACCCGCGAGTCCTGGCGAGGCGGGGGCGGATGTCCTGGCGGAACGCGATCTTGTGTCGGCCGGCGGCGTACAGGTGGAATGAGCGTCTCCGCGCTAGACGTCGATGCCTGGCGGATAAGTGATGCCTGGGTGACCTCGGTGCCGTGGCCGCACACAGCGCGCAGCAGGCACCGCCCACCACTTCACGGAGGTGGTGTCGCCGCGTGGGGCGTCCGTCATTGCACCATCGGGCCGGTCGGCGGATCGGATCAGTCGCGCGGGAGAGGCTGCTGAGGCCGGCTGCAGGTGAGCGGCGTGTGCAGGGGCCAGGTGTCGACGAGATCGGCGGTCCGGTGGGCCAGACAAGCCGAGCCTGGGGTGGTGAGAAGGGGTAAATGCCGTGATCCTCACATAACGGCTCTCGCGACTCCGCCCCGTGCACTCACCTAGCTGTAGTAACGTGCGTGCCGGGCTCAGGTCACAAGTTCGCAAATGGAGGGGTCCTTAACGTGCCATCTCCTCGATCGGCGGGCCTGGTCGCGGTCCTTATGGCGATGATTTCCATGATCAGCATGGCGTCGCCCGGTACGGCGCAGGCGCGATCCGCCACGCCCGAGACGGCCAGCCGAAAACCGGATCCGGTCAACCTGACGGACCTGCGGCGCGAGGCCGAAAAGTCGTCCCAGGCGCTGGCGGACGCCACCAAGGCTCTGGAACAGCGCCAGGCGACGCTGGCGAAGGCCGACAAGGAGCTCAAGGACAAGCTGGAGCAGTTGCGCACGGCGACCCTGGAGCTTTCCAAGGTGCGCCAGCCCCTCTCCGACCTGGTGCAGTCGCTCTACCAGGTGCCTTCGGGCGGTGACATGGCGCCTTTCTTCACTGGTGAGGACGACGCGAGCAACCTGCAGGCTCTTAGTGACATGACGTACCTGGTGTCCGGACGGGACGAGATTCTCGCCGACGCCGGGCGGCTGTACCAGGAACAGCAGAAACTGGCCGCCGAGGCGCAGGATCTAAGGGCGACGAAGCTGCTAGTGGAGGCGCAGCTCAGCGTGGAGATCGATACGCTGCGGAAGCGGTCGTCGACCGTCGTGCAGTCACTGTCACGGGCTCTGGTGAAACTCGGCGTGCGCGTCAACCAGGGCGGCCGTTCCGGAGCGGCGTGCGACCCGACCAAGGTGAGCTCGGCCGCGCAGTATCCGAACGGGCTGCTCCCCACCAGCGTCCTGTGCCCGCTGCAGCAGCGGGGACGCGAGCTGCGGGCCGACGCGGCGATCGCCTTCGTCGCGCTCAACGAGGCATACCGGAAGCGCTTCGGTAAGCCGATGTGCGTGACCGACAGCTATCGCAACCTCGCGCAGCAGCAGGCGATCTTCTACCGGAGGCCCGGCTTCGCCGCGGTACCCGGTCGTAGCAACCACGGGCTCGGGCTCGCCGTCGACCTGTGCGGTGGTGTCGACGTCTTCCGCTCGGTGCAGTTCAACTGGCTCGAGGCGAACAGCAAGAAGTTCGGCTGGATGCACCCCGACTGGGCCTACCACAGCCCCTTCGAGCCGTGGCACTGGGAGTACGACCCCAAGCTCGGCTCCCTGCTGTAGTCGCCGAGGGTCTTGTTGTAAGTCCTGCCGTACGTCCTGCCTTAAGTCCTGGGGTACGGCCACCCGGCTGGCGGGTGAGGATGGCCCTCCGTCAGCCGGGTTAGTCGCGGCCGCCGGCTCAGTCATGTCCGCGTGAACGTCCGTGTCCCCGAGGACGGCTAATCGTCGGTCGGGACGGTGCGTGTCCGCCGGGATCACCGCGTTAGCCGGGTCAGCTCTGTCCGCCGGGGGGTGGCTGTGTCGATGGGGCGGTCCGTCGTCTGCCTGGGTGGTCGTGTCCGTCGGCCGGGGTGGCCGTGTCACTGGGACGGTCCGTGTCGGCCGGGGGGCTGTGTCACTGGGACGGTCCGTGTCGGCCGGGGTGGCCGTGTCACTGGGATGGTCCGGTGTTGGCCGGGGTGGCTGTGGCGGTGGGATGGCCGTGGATGGTGATTGTGAGGCGTGAGCCTGTGCCGGCCTGGGCCAGGTGGGTCGCCTGGTCGGGGGTGGTGGCCAGGACGACCAGGGCGCCGCTTTCGGCCGTGGAGTCGGCGAGGTCGCCTGAGCGCGACCCGCGGGGCAGGGCGATGACGGTGACGGCCTGTGCCACGGTCGCGGTTCGCGGGTCGCCGGTGTCGTCCCATCGAGCGGATGAGGCGATCACGTCGATCACGTCACCCGGCCGGAGCAGCCGGGCGGACGCGGCGTCGGTCACGCGTACCGGGGTGGCGAGCATCCCCGGGCCGTAGGCGTCGACAAGGGCCGGGCCGAGCAGTCGTAGGTCGGTGATCGGCTCGCCGCGCCGGGCGGGGGCGGCGAGGACGCGACCCGCCACTCGTGCCCCCGGCCGGAGCGCGCCGTCCGGGACGGCCTCCTCGGGCAGCCGGACCGCGGTCAGATCGGACGCCGACAGCGCGACGCCCGGGCTGAGGTCGTGGGCCGCCGCCAGGACCTCTGCGGAGGGAGCCGGACGTACGGCGAGGCCGACGCATGCGGTGGCCAGCGCTGCGAGGGCGGCGGCCACGAGGCGGCGACGCCGGCTGAGTACCCGAACTGCACGGAAGCGCGCGGCCCGCATGGCTCACTCCTGCGGAGAAGGGGGTTCAGGGCAGCTCTAGCGGGAGTTTGATGCCGTTGAGGGCGTCGCCGCAGGGGCAGGTGCGTTCGAGGGGGAGCTCGGCGGCCACCGTGCCGACGAGAGTGCGCATGCGCTCGCTGTTGGCGGCGAAGAAGGCGAAGACCTCGTCCTGGGTGACGCCCTCGCCGGTGTCCACACCGGCATCGTGGTCGGTGACCAGGGCCAACGTGGTGTAGCAGAGGGCGAGCTCGCGGGCGAGGACCGCCTCGGGGTGGCCGGTCATGCCGACGATCGACCAGCCGTTGGAGGTGAACCAGCGCGACTCCGCCCGGGTGGAGAAACGGGGCCCTTCGATGACGACGAGCGTGCCGCCGTCCACGGCGTCCCAGCCGTCCGCCTCCGCCCGCGAGTACGCCAGAGCCCTGCCGACCGGGCAATAGGGATCGGCGAAGGGCACGTGGACGGCGCCGCCGGCGTCGTAGTAGGTCTGCGCTCGGCCGGAGGTGCGGTCGACGAGCTGGTCAGGGATCAGCAGCGTGCCCGGCCCGTACTCGGCGCGGAGGGAGCCGACGGCACTGGGCGCGAGCACCTGGCGCACTCCGAGGGAGCGCAGGGCCCAGAGATTCGCCCGATAAGGGATGCGGTGCGGCGGGAACCGGTGATCTCGGCCGTGACGCGGCACGAACGCCACGGTGCGCGAGCCGACGCGGCCCACGGTGATGGTGTCGCTGGGGGATCCGTACGGGGTGGTGACCTCGATCTCCTCGGCGTCGTCGAGGAGGGAGTAGAAGCCTGAACCGCCGATGACCCCGATATCTGCTCTCATGACCATGGGGCGAGATTAGCGTTCCGGCGGGAGGGCGATGAGGCCGGAAGCGGTGCCTGTGGAAAACCTCGGCCGGCGCGATCGGTGATCGGCGTAACGCGCCGACATGGGGCCGCACCGGCTTGCCGGCCGGCACGCCGGTGGACGGGGTTGTACGGCCCTGGGGCGGCCGTACAACCCGGACGGTGTCAGGCGGCGGAGCTGCCGGCGGAGGCGGGAGCGCTCGCCGAGGCGGGCTCCTTCTTCGTCGAGGTGCCGGTGGAACCGGAGTCGGATCCGCTGGAGCTCGTGGCACCGCTGGAATCAGAAGAGCTGGTGGAAGCCGCGGTCGACGTCGAGGTCGAGGCACCGGAGGAGCGGTTGTCCGTCCGGTAGAAGCCCGAGCCCTTGAACACGATGCCGACGGGCGAGAACACCTTGCGCAGCTGGCCCTCGCAGCTCGGGCACGCGGTCAGCGGGTCGTCGGTGAAACGCTGGACGACCTCGAGCCCTTCACCGCAAGCGGTACAGGCGTACTGGTAGGTGGGCACGCACTCCTCCTCATATGGCTCAGTCTGGCTCAGTATGCTCAACGCAGATTGGCACTCTACCGATGCGACTGCTAATGGTACGCAGCCGATTAGGCTAAACGCCACCCAGCCTGGTTCTAATCCCTGACGCGAACCTGTAGGGGTCGGCCCCCCGCGGCCGTTCGCCGCCCCCGGCGACGACCCTCGTCGCCTCTCTCGCCGGACCGCCGGAAGGGTCATTCGCCGCGTTCGCCGTACCAGCCGGCGAGCTTGCCGCGGCGGCTGACGGCTCGCAGGCGGCGCTCGACGGTCTGCCGGTACGCGGCCGTGGTGACGACGAGCAGCTGGTCGCCGGCTCGCAGGCGGGTCGAGCCTTCGGGGACGAACGAGCGTCCTTCCCGTACGACCATCGTGACGGCGGCGTCCGCCGGCAGGCGCAGCTCGAAGACCTCGACTCCGTGCAGTCCGGAGCCGGGCGGGATGGTGACCTGCAGGAGATCGGCGTTGAGCTCTTCCAGCGGAGCCGCCTCGACTCCGAGGTCGCGGGCCTCGTCGGGGGCGTTGACCCGAAGGACCCGTGCCAGGTACGGCAGCGTCGGCCCCTGCACCATGGTGAAGACGATCACGATGATGAAGACCTCGTTGAACACGCCTTTGGCCCCGGGGAGCCCGGCCGCCCAGGGGATGGTGGCGAGCACGATGGGCACCGCCCCCCTGAGCCCGGCCCAGGAGAGGAAGGCCTGCTCACGCCAGGTCAGCCGGTCGGCGCCCGCCAGCCGCACGATCAAGGCGGACACCACGACGGACAGGGGGCGGGCGAAGAGCAGCAGGGCGAGTCCCGCGATCAGGCCGGGGATGACCGTCATGGGCAGTTCCACCGGGCTGGCGAGTATGCCCAGCATGACGAAGAGGCCGATCTGGGCGAGCCACGCGGCCCCTTCGGCGAAGCCGCGGGTCGCCGCCCGGTGGGGCAGCCGCGTGTTGCCGAGGACCAGCGTGGCCAGGTACACGGCGAGGAAGCCGCTGCCGTGCAGGAGCGCCGCGCCACTGTAGGCGATGAACGCGAGGGCGAGCACGGCGATGGGGTACAGGCCGGACGACGGCAGGGCGACCCGGCGCAGGGCGTAGCCGCCGAGCGGGCCGACCGCGAGGCCGACCGCGCATCCGACGCCCAGCTCGAACACGGCGTCCAGCAAGACGTGTCCCACGCCCGGCATAGGCGTGTTGACCTGGCTCAACATGGTGACGACGATCACTGTCGGCGCGTCGTTGAACCCGGACTCGGCCTCCAGGATGCCGGAGAGGCGCTGGGGGAGAGGCAGGCGGCGCAGTACGGAGAACACCGCGGCGGCGTCCGTGGAGGCGAGAACGGCGCCGATGAGGAGGGCCGTGCGCCAGTCCATGCCGAGCAGCCAGCGCACGGCCACCGCGAGCGCGCCGATGCTGACGGCCACGCCCACGGTGGCGAGCACGATCGCGCTCGGCACGGCCCGGCGGACGTGCTGCCAGTTGGTGGTGAGGCCGCCTTCGGCCAGGATCACGGCGAGTGCGGCGAGGCCGATCTCCTGGGCGAGCCGGGCGTTCTCGAATTGGATGCCGAGCCCGACCTCCCCGACCAGCAGGCCGAGTCCGAGGTAGATCAGCAGGCTGGGCAGTCCGGTGCGGTGGGCCACCCGTACAGAGGCGATGGCGGCGATGACGACGGCCGACGCGAGGAGTAGCCAGAGATCAAGAGTCACCGGCCCCCCTTCCGCGTTTTCCGTCATTGTGTCGTATTCGTATAGGCCCCTACCACGAACAACGCCTATGGGCTACCGTCACACGCGACACAGACGACGCAGGATTGACCGTTTTCAGGGGATGAATTGACCGACGACACTTCCCCGGTCCTGGAGAGCGCGAGGAAGGGCGATCCCGTCGACGGCGGGCAGGTCGTCCCCCATGAGCCGACGGAGCCCCCCGAGCCCGCTGGGCCGCCGAAGAAGCGCAGGCTGTTACGCCGGCTGATGATCGTGACCGGCCTCATCCTCGCCATGGTGTTCGCGGCGGGATTCGCGCTGGTGATGGAACGTCAGATCACGCTCAACGGCAACATCGAGCGTATCCCTGGAGCGTTCCCTGAGGAGGCGGGGCGTCCGGCCAAGGCCGTCGGCGACGCGCAGAACTGGCTGCTCATCGGGTCGGACAAGCGGCCGGGCGAGTCGGGCAGCCAGCGGGCCGACACGATCATGATCGTCCACGTCCCGGCCGACCGTGATCGGCTCACCCTCATCGGCATCCCCCGCGACTCTTATGTCCGCATCCCCGGCCGCGGAAACAACAAGATCAACGCAGCGTACGCGTTCGGCGGGCCGAAGCTGCTGATCAAGACCGTGGAGGACCTCACCAAGATCCGCATCGACCATTTCGCGGCGCTGGACTTCAAGGGGTTCGTCGCGATGACCGAGGTCGTCGGTGGTGTCGACGTCTACGTGGCGCGCAAGGTGTACGACCCGATGAACAAGATCACCTGGCCGCAGGGCCAGGTGCACCTGCAGGGGGAGAAGGCGCTCCTGTTCGTCCGGCAGAGGTACAACCTGCCGGGCGGCGACTTCGACCGGATCAAGCGGCAGCAGGCCTTCGTCGGCGCACTCGGGCACAAGATCATCAGCCGGGACATGCTGACCGATCCCCTCAAGCTGAACGACTTCCTGGAAGCGCTGACCCGAGCGGTGAGCGTCGACTCCGGTGTGACATTGAGCACACTGCGCGATCTCGCGCTGGAGCTGCGGAACATCCGTCCGGACACCGTCGACTCCACCACGGTGCCGACGCTCGGCACCGCCATGGTCAAGGGCGCCAGCATCGTACGCCTGGACAAGAAGGCGGGCAGCCGCTTCTACGAGGCGGTCAGGAGCGACTCCCTGCAGGAGTACTTCAGCGACAACGGCGGCCTCAACGACCTGCAGATCCTGCCCTGATCCAACGGTTTCGGGCGGTGCCCGGGACGCCGTCAGAAGGCGACGTCAGAAGGCGCCGTCAGAAGGTGGCGATCCCGGACGGCAGGGCGGCCATCGAGACGGGGAGGTCATGCGGCTCCGCGGGGACGCCCTCGATCAGCTCGCCCTCGTGGAGGAGCGCGACCGTCGGCACGTTCGGGCCCACCCGCGCCAGCGCCCGGTCGTACGAGCCGCCGCCGCGCCCGAGCCTGATCCCGCTGGCGGCGTCGACGGCCAGGGCGGGAACGATCACCAGGGCGGCCGTGCGGATCGTGTCCACGCCGCGCCTGGTGTCCACCGGCTCCATGAGTCCGCGCGGCCCGAGGGCCAGCGAGTCGGGCCCGTCGTAGACGGCCCAGTCGAGATCGTTGTCGGGTTGCAGCACCGGCAGGATGACCGTGGCGCCGTGCTTCCACAGCGCGAAGACCAGACCGTGCGTCGCGGGTTCGGTACCCGCCGACCAGTAGCAAGCGACAAGCCCGGCCATCTGCACCCAAGGCTGGTCGAGTAGCGTTTCCCTGATCGCTGTGGCCGAGCCGCGCGGATCGGTGAGCCTTTCTCGTGCGGCGACGATCCTCCGGCGCAGCTCCGCTTTGTCCACTCGGCCCTCCATTAAGGTGCATCCATGGCTGACTACGATCCCGTGACGAAAGTTGTCATCCCCGCCGCCGGTCTGGGTACGAGGTTCCTGCCCGCGACCAAGGCGACCCCCAAAGAGATGCTGCCGATCGTCGACAAGCCGGCCATCCAGTATGTCGTCGAAGAAGCGGTCTCCGCCGGGCTGCTCGACCTGCTCATGGTGACAGGCCGCAACAAACGCTCCATCGAGGACCACTTCGACCGAGCGTACGAGCTTGAAGAGGTCCTGGCGGCCAAGGGCGACTCCGAGCGACTCTCCCAGGTGCTCGAACCGGTGGAGATCGCCACGTTCCACTACGTACGGCAGGGTGAGCCCAAGGGTCTCGGCCACGCGGTCCTGTGCGCGAAGCAGCATGTCGGCAACCATCCCTTCGCCTGCCTCCTCGGTGACGACCTGATCGACCACCGCGACCACCTGCTGAAGCGCATGATCGAGGTGCGCGACACCTATGGCGGCAGCGTGGTGGCGCTGATGGAGGTGCCGAGGGAGCAGGTCTCCCTGTACGGCTGCGCCGAGATCAGGCCGACCTCCGAGGACGACGTCGTGCGGGTGACGGGGCTGGTGGAGAAGCCGTCGCCCGACGAGGCGCCGTCCAACTGGGCCGTCATCGGGCGCTACGTCATCGACCCGGCCGTCTTCGAGGTGCTGGAGAACACCGCGCCGGGACGCGGCGGCGAGATCCAGCTCACCGATGCCCTGCTCGAGCTCGCCGGCCGCTCCACCGAGGAGGGCGGGCCGGTCCACGGCGTGCTGTTCCGCGGCCGCCGCTACGACACCGGCAACAAGCTCGACTACCTCCGCACCGTCGTCCAGTTCGCGGCCGATCGGCCCGATCTGGCCCCCGGGTTCATCCCGTGGCTGCGCGAGTTCCTGGACGAAGTTCCCCACTGAATTCCCGCGGCGACCGAGAGATGTACCCCCGCGACCTCCACGGAGGGTGGATGCGATGAAAACGGTTGACGCCCATCTGGCCGACATCCTCGGCGCGGTGCGCCCGCTCGATCCCGTCCAGCTCGACCTGGAGTCGGCGCTCGGCGCCACCCTCGCCGAGGACGTCACCTCGCCGGTCGCGCTGCCGCCCTTCGACAACTCGGCCATGGACGGCTACGCAGTACGGGCGGAGGACGTCGCGGGGGCGAGTGACGACGGCCCCGTGGTGCTCCCGGTGACGCTCGACGTGGCGGCCGGTGACACCGCGCGGCGGGCGGTCGAGCCGGGGTTCGTCACGCGCATCATGACCGGGGCGCCCGTGCCGGAGGGCGCCGACGCGGTGGTGCCCGTCGAATGGACCGACGGCGGCACGGTCAAGGTCGCGATCCGCCGCCCGGCGCCGCCGGGCAACGCGATCCGCAGGTCGGGGGAGGACGTCGGGGCCGGGGAGGTCGTGCTCGCCGCCGGCACCCTCATCGGCCCGGCGCAGCTCGGCATCCTGGCCGGGGTGGGCAGGCGGGCCGTGCTGGCCCATCCCCGTCCCCGGGTGGTGGTGCTGTCCACCGGTACCGAGCTGGTCGAGCCGGGGACGCCGCTGGGCCACGGGCAGATCTGGGAGTCCAACAGCTACACCCTCGTCGCGGCCGTCCGGCAGGCGGGCGGCGAGGCGTACCGGCGCAGAGCCGTGGGCGACGACCCCGGGGAGTTCTCCGCGACGCTGAACGCGCTTCTCGGCGAGGCCGACGCTGTGATCACCAGTGGCGGCATCTCCATGGGCGCGTACGAGCCGGTCAAGGAGGCCCTGTCCCCGCTCGGCACGGTCCGTTTCGAGAAGGTCGCCATGCAGCCGGGGATGCCCCAGGGCTTCGGGCTGCTGGGCGACCGGCGGATCCCGATCTTCACGCTGCCGGGCAACCCCGTGTCGTCCTACGTCTCGTTCGTGCTGTACGTGAAGCCGGCGCTCGCCAGGATGCGCGGCCTGCCCGCCGGTCCGCCGGCCACCGTGACGGCGACGACGACCTCGGCGCTGCGCTCGCCGGCCGGCAAGCGATCCTTCCTGCGCGGGGTGCTGAGCGCGCCCGGCGGAGGTACGGCGGGAGCGTCGCCGGCCGCCGGGCCCGCCGTCGTGGCGCCCGTACACGGGCAGGGGTCTCACCAGCTCGCCGCGCTGGCCGGGGCGAACGCCCTGATCGTGGTTCCCGAAGACGTCACCGACCTGCCCGAGGGCGCGGTCGTGGAGGTGATCCCGCTGTGAACGAGCTGACGCACATCGACGAGTCCGGTGCCGCCCGCATGGTGGACGTGTCCGCGAAGGACGTCAGCGTCCGCACGGCGCGGGCCACCGGCCGGGTGCTGCTGTCCGCGGAGGCCGTGGAGATCCTGAGATCGGGCGAGGTGCCGAAGGGCGACGCCATCGGGGTCGCCCGCATCGCGGGCATCCAGGGGGCGAAGCGCACGCCCGACCTGATCCCGCTGTGCCATCCGATCGCGCTGCACGGCGTCAAGGTCGAGCTGGTCGTGGTGGACTCCGGTGTGGAGATCACCGCCAGGGTGAAGACCGCCGACCGCACGGGGGTGGAGATGGAGGCGCTCACCGCCGTCTCCGTGGCCGGCCTGGCGATGATCGACATGATCAAGGCGGTGGACCCGGCGGCGGTGATCACCGATGTGCGGGTCGAGGAGAAGACCGGTGGCAAGACCGGCGTCTGGACCCGGCCGTGAGGGCTCTGGTGGTGACGGCCTCCAACCGGGCCGCCGCCGGTATTTATCCCGATAAATCCGGCCAGTTGCTGGCTGAACTGCTCGCCGAGGCCGGCTGCGAGCAGGTGGACGGGCCCAAGGTCGTCCCGGACGGCGACCCCGTCGAAGCCGCGCTGCGCGAGGGCGTCCGCGCCGGGTACGACGTGATCGTCACCACCGGAGGCACCGGCCTGACCCCGCAGGACCTCACCCCTGAGATGACGCGCCGCGTGATCGAACGCGAGGTACCCGGCATCGCCGAAGCCGTACGGCAGGTCAACCGCGACAAGGTGCCGGCCTCGATCCTGTCGCGAGGGCTCGCCGGGCAGGCCGGTGCCACCCTCATCGTGAACCTGCCCGGATCCTCGGGCGGTGTCCGCGACGGCATGGCCGTCCTCACCCCCGTCCTCCGGCACGCCGTGGACCAGATCAAGGGCGGTGACCACCCCCGCCACTGAAAGATCGCTGTCAAAAGAGAGGGCCTGGTGGCCGCAATGGCGGATTCATGGTCGGACAGGGGATGATTGAGCCGTGGATCGACTTCGCGGCTGGCCGGCGACCCTGACCGAGGGACCGGTGGGACTCCGGCCGCTGCGCCTGCGCGACGTCAGCGCCTGGCGGGAAACGCGGCTGCGCAACGCCGACTGGCTGCGCCCCTGGGAGCCCAGCAACCCCGAGACCCCGCTGTTCCGCACCGGCCTCGGCCCGTACATCTCCATGGTCGGCACCCTGCGGCGCGAGGCGCGGCAGGGTCTCGCGCTGCCCTGGGTCGTCACCTACCGCGGCGCGTTCGCCGGGCAGCTCACCGTGGGCGCGATCGTGTGGGGCTCGGCGCGCTCCGCACAGGTCGGCTACTGGGTGAGCGGCACCCTCGCCGGGCGGGGCATCATCCCCACGGCGCTGGCCATGGCCGTCGACCACTGCTTCTTCACCGTCGGCCTGCACCGCCTCGAGGCCAACATCCGGCCGGAGAACCACGCCAGCCGGCGCGTCGTCGAGAAGCTCGGCTTCCGCGAGGAAGGGGTACGCCGCCGGCAGCTCCACATCGACGGCGCCTGGCGCGACCACATCTGCTACGCCCTGACTCTCGAAGACGTCCCCCGCGGCCTTCTCGCACAGTGGCGGCAGACTCGGGAGAAAACCGCCCATGACGGCTCCTCCTAACGGGCCATAGACAGCTTTGACATAGGCCTGGGGATAAACAGGTTGACGATCTCGCGACACACCGCACCGAATGCTCGTCAATGAGTGACACGCGGTCCTACGGTGCGTGACGTGAGCACATTTGCGACGGCACAGGCCCCGTGGTGTGTTCATGCTGCCCGGAGGTGGGCGAATGAGTAGCGCCTTCCTCTATCTCGGCATCGTGCTCATGTGGCTGTGCGTCCTCGTGCCCATGTGGCTGCGCCGCGACCGGCACCCGGTCGACATCACCGAGCTGTACGACGAGGGCGAGGAGTCCGACGGCGACACCCTCGCCGACGTGCCCGTCACGCAGGTCCCCGCCCACCCGGCCCCCGCCTCGGACACCGACGACGAGATCACCGTGGAGCTCGGCGTCCCCACCTCCGAGCCCGCCCTCCCCGCCGGCTACGCCTCCGGCGCCGCGAGGGGCACCGGTGAGGCCCCCGGAGCTGCGACGCCCACCCGCGGGGCCTTCGGCGCCGCCGCTTCGGCAGGGATCGCCTCGGGCGCTGCCGCGGCTACCGGTACAGCCTCCGGTGCCGCCGCTCCCGGAGGGACCGCCTCCACAGGGAAGGTCCATGGCGCCACCGCCTCCGCCAGGGGGGCGTCCGGCACGCCCAGGGGGGCGTCCGGCGGCACGCCGGCCACCCGCTCGGCCACCTCCCCGGGCGCGCCCGCAGTCGCTTCCACTGCCGTGCCTTCAGCCATCACCCCGACCACGTCTCCGGCCACGGCAAGGACTACGACTCCGGCCGGGCCCCCCAGTACGTCCGCTCCGGCGGGGACACCGTCCCCTGGGTCCACGGCCGGCACATCCGCCGAGAACGTCCCCGAAGACGGCATCGCCGAGGACCACGTGGCCCGTGGGGACCTGTTCCCGGCCGAGTACCGTCGCCGGGCCCGGGTGATGGCCCGGCGCCGGCGCTGGCTGCTCTTCAGCGTGCTGCTGCACCTCGCCTCGCTGGTGACGGCGGCCGTCGGCGTCGCCCCCTGGTGGAGCGTGGCGCCGTCATCGGTCGTGCTGCTCTCGTACCTGCTGATCCTGCGCATCGCCGTCACCGTGGACGCCGAGCGCCGCATCGCCGCCGCGAAGGCCCGTGCCGAGCAGGAGCACAGGGAACGGCAGCGCCGACGAGCCCTGGAACTGGCCGCGCAGCAGGCCGAGGCCGAGATCATCGAGTTCCGCAAGCGCGTCGAGCCCTTCGACCAGTACGCCGACCGCTCCCGCCGCGCCGTGGGCGACTGAACATCCGCCCTTTCGTCCCCCACCCGGCGGCTCTCGAGCCGCCGGCCACCTAGGTGGCGCGGGTGGTCGCCAAAGTTTGCTAATCTGGTCGAGTCCTAGGGGCTGTAGCGCAGTCCGGTAGCGCACTTCGTTCGCATCGAAGGGGTCAGGGGTTCGAATCCCCTCAGCTCCACCCAGGTCAAAGGCCACTTCCCATCACGGGAGGTGGCCTTTTTGATCTTCTGAGTGACAAACTGAGTGACATCCTGTCGGGCTGCTAGGCGTCCGTGTTGTCGTCGAAGATGCGGTCCATGGCCAGTGCGCCGGTTTGGATCACGGGCCGGATCTGGTGTCGATAGACGGTCTCGGTCACGGTGGTGCTGGCGTGTCCGCACAGTTTGGCGATCTCATCTATGGATAGACCGCCGTCGTCGGAGAGCAGCGACACGAAGCTGTGTCGTAGCTCACGCGGTGTCCACGCATCGGCGTAGATGCCCTTTATGCCTCTGATGGCGTTGCGGAACTCTCGCCGTACGTTGTGGGCGTCAAGCGGTGTGCCGATGCTGCTGGTAAAGACGAGCCCGTGTTCCTTCCAGCGTTGGCCGGCCGCCGTGCGTTCGTTCGCTTGCTGGCGTTTTTGCTGCTTGAGTGCTTCCACCGCCCGTGTAGGTAGGGCGAGGGTGCGTCGTGATTTCTTGGTTTTGGTGTCGCCTCCTGCTCTGACTGACCGCCATACGGCGATGTGGGGAGGTATCGCCAGCTTGCCGATGGATGCTGGCTTGCCTTTCAGGTCGACGTGGTCCCAGCGAAGGTCACGCAGTTCCTCGGTGCGTGCTCCGGTGAGGAGAGAGACCACGATGTAGGGATGCATACGGTGGTGCTTGGATGCGCTGAGGATGGCAAGGGCTTGTTGGAAGGTCAGTGATCGAGACGGTCTGCCACCTTGGCCCTTGGGGATGTTGCAGAGCTCGACGACGTTGCGCTTCACCTTCTCGCGAGCCATGGCGCGTTTGACGGTGCGGTTCAACGCGGAGTAGAGGGCTTGCAGGGTTCGCGTGCTAAGTGTTTGAGCCTTGATCCTGAGCCACTTCTCGACCTCTGTGGCCTTGAGATCCTTGAGTTTGCGTGCGCCGAGGTCAGGGACGATGTGGACTCGGCAGAGGATCGTGTTGGTCTCTATGGTTTGAAGATCGCGACCAGTAAGGCCGTACTCCAGCCAGTCCTCAACGGCTTGTTTGATGGTGTAGCTGCCGGATTCGGTAAGTGTGCCGTCTTCCAGGTCTCGGAGAACTTCCTTGAGTTTGTTCTTGGCTTCAGTCTTGGTGCGTCCTGCGGCTTTGCGGGTGATGCGTCGGCCGGCCGGGGTGTAGCCGGTGGTCACTTCGGCGATCCATCGTTGCCGAGTCTCGCTCCAGTAGAGGCCGCCATCACCGTGTGCGCGTTGCTTGGGCATCAGGCCGCCTCTGCTTCTTGCTCCAGAAGCTTGACGTACTCGGCGATGGCGTCGGCCGGGACGCGTCGTGCACGTCCGGCTTTGACGGTGCGGAGGCGTCCGGCGCGGATCTCTTGGTAGAGGTAGCGACGAGACAGGCGCAGGACGATGACGGTGTCGTCGACGTCGTAGAGCGCTTGACCCGGATAGTGGACGATCTTGCCGTTGGTGGGCATGGTGGTGCTCCGTTCGCGTTCTGAGAGTTGGTCAGGCGGCGAGCGGTGTGGACGAACTGCATGCCTGTTGGTAGGCGAGTTCTTCGCGTCCTGCTCGGTTGTATTCGCGGGCTTGTGCCGCTGCCGTGTTGGCTAGGAGGGCGTCTCCGGTGGTTTTCCACCCGGATCCGGCATAGGTGAGGTCGCCGATCACGAGCGTCGTTTCTTCGTCAAGGTCTGCTTGACGCTCGATGGCGTCGGCGGTGTACTCGCGTCCGATGTCTTGGGCGCGGCGGTAGCGGACGCGTGCGGCGCGCAGGGCGGCGAAGGTGGTGGAGTATCGGCGGGCTTTGGTGAAGAAGTGGCCGCCGAAGCCGAGCATGTGTGCCCAGCGGCGCAGGCCGTCGAATCCGAGGTGATCGGGATGGCCGAGGTCCCAGCACGCGGCGATCAACCGTTCGGTGTGGGTTCCGGTGCGGTCGGCGTGTTGTTCGATCGAGGCGTGGTCCAGGCGGCGGGATGTGTGTCCGGTGACCTCGGTGCCTTTGGTGGCGTACTTGGCGAGGTAGGCGGCGACCATGGCGTCGGTGACCGGGTTGTCTCCCCGCAGGCTCAAAGGGCGTACGTCGAGCTGGTCACCCCAGGCGATAGGCCAGCCGCCGGCCTTTTCCGCATGCGGGAGGGTGGTGAAGCCGGTAGCGGTGGCGGCGTGCTCAACGGCGTCTTGCAGATCGGCCACGGTGAGGCCGTCCGGGGGCGGGATGACGGCGGTGGGGTCGTCGGGGTCGGTGCCGTCGAGGCGGAGCAGGACGTGGAAGTGCACGGCTCCGCGTCGTTGGTATTCGGCGGCTTTGCCGTGCGCGATGCGGATGCGGGGTAGTCCGCGGCGGCGGGCGAGTTGGTTGAGGTGGCGTTCTGCCGCTTGTTTGGTGCGTCGCCAGAGTTCGCCGGCCTGGTTGTTCCATACGACGTGGTGGTCGTGGTCGTAGCAGTCGAGGCAGAGCGGTTGCCCGATCCGCTGGTCGGTGGGCTCGTGGCGGGCGAAGCAGGCTTGCGGCACGCCGTGGGGGCAGGTCTCGATGTTGCGGCGGGCGTGACAGGGTTCGGGCCGGCAGGTGCAGCGGGTCTTGTCTGAGCAGGTGTGGACGCGCACGTGCCGGGTGTGGACCGGGCCGAAGGTGGGGGCGGTGAAGGTCGCGAAGACCGCCGGATGGGTCGAGACCGACTCAGAAACGCCTTTGCCACCTGCCAGGCCGGAGCGGACGAGCTGGTAGGCATCCCGCCGGTAGGTCTCCGCGCAGGACGGGCAGACCGTCACGCGGCGATTTCCGCACGCCTTGTAGATGACAGCATCGGGCAGGGCCGAGGTGGGCAGCGTGCTCAGCACCTGCCCGGTGTGGGTGTCGACGGTGTGCACCTGGCCGTGCAGGCGGACCGGCGCGGAGCATCCAGCGGCGGACCAGATGTGATCGAGCCAGGCGAAGTAGCCGTCACCGGCACGTGTGAGCGCGGTGTCGTGGGCGAACAGCACGGCATCGCCGGGCAGGCGAGCGGGGTCGGGTTCGGTGTTCGCCCCCGTGCCCGGGAAGGTGAGCTGTTGCCCTGTCTTCCCGGGGACGAGAGCCAGCGTCGAAGGTGCCGACGGGCTGGAGGTCATGCGCGGCCCCCGTGGGTGCCGTCGAGGTGGTGCAGCACGGCGGCGGCAACATCAGTGCCGATGCCGAGGTGGTCGGCGAGGACTGCCGGGGTGATGGGGTGCTCACTGCGTTGCCGGTGAGCGAAGACGGCCATTCGAGCGCCCTGGATGAGTTCGTCAGGGATGGACGTCACAGGGGCGGTTACGGGGGCGATTGCGGGGGCCTCGCTGATGCGAGGGACTTCCGCTGTGACTGTTGTGATCGTTTCGTTGGGCCGGTCGTCACGGGTGCTTGTGCGGGTGGAGGTGCCCGACAGGGCGAGCTTGGTGAGGGCGAGGAAGGCCAACGCCGGTACGACGTTGAGGAGCCAGCCACTTGGGCTGTGGGCAGCGACCGCGAGTTGTGCGGAGATGGACAGCGCTGCGGCGGCGATGAGGACGACCATCGGGTAGGCGACGGAGGTTCCGGCGCGCTTGCGTCGGCGGATTTCCAGACCGGCGGCGGTGGGGGTGAGTTCGGAGATGATGGCGTTGGTCCAGCCGAACCAGTCGCCGGTGCCGGTGGGGACGTGTTGCATGGTCCAGTCGTGGACGTGGGTGAAGGAGACCGCGCCGGCCATCCCGCCGATGACGAGCAGGATGCTGATTTGGATGGCGGATTCGATGCGTTCGGTCTTGGACATCACGCAGCTCCTTTCTCGTGGACGAAATAGGTCGGCATTACAGGCCGTCCAGGGTGGGCTGCTGCCAGGTCAGGCTGTTCAGCAGGCGGGTGCGCCAGATTTCGGCAAAGGTGCGGCAGTTGGCTTCGTTGATGTGGCCGGGGTGGAGTGAGGGGGTGCGGCGGCCTTGGTAGCTCCAAGCGAGGGAGTCAGCCGAGGTCAGGGAGGCGGCGTAGCGCTGCAGTCCGCGGGTTTTGACGCCGAACCCGTGCAGGCGTAGGCCGGCGGAGGCCAGCGTGGTGACGATGGTCTGGATCTGGGCGCTGTGTTGGCGTCGGCAAACACTGCCTAGACCGACGAGAGGCTGTTTGGTGAGGTCGATGCCTGCGCGTTCGTACAGGTCGAAGCAGTACAGGTAGTCATCGATGAATCGGCCCTGCATGGCCGGGCGGAACGGTAGCTCGGGCCGGAGGCTAAGCAGGTCGATGTAGTTGCCGACGGTGCGGTGAATGTGTTCGCGGACGGTGAGTCCCGTTTTGGCGGTGATGAAGGGTTCGCACATCCAGTCCTGGGGTGCGGCCCAGTCGATGTTGCCGATCTCTTCGACGTAGCGGCTGACGGCGTTGGCGCGGGGGGTGGTTGTCCAGGCGCCGTGCATGGACAGTTCGGTGAAGCCGCCGGAATCGATGGCAACGGGTCCGACCGCGCGGGGAAGAGTTTTGTATGTGGTCAGGCGGCGGTGGCTGACGAAGAGGGGGAAGGGACACAGCCGGAGCCAGCCGGGGTGATGAGTGCCGAGGTAGAACTTCATCGGTTGCTCCCGGTGTAGATGTGTCCGGTGGCGTTGCAGCTCGTGTCGGGGGTTTGGCAGTCGAGGCAGGCGGCCCACCGTTTGGGCAGGCAGTAGCCGATGTCGCGCAGGCAGCGCGGGCAGGTGCGGCGGGCTTTCATCGCCCGCTCAAGCGCGGCCAGTTGAGGAGCCGTAGGGATGCGCTTGGGCTTGGCCCGGTCGACGGCGTAGAGGTAGGCGACGCGCTTGCCGCGCCGCCAGAGGATTTGGGCTTGGACGTCTTGGCCGCCGGGGCGCAGGCCCAGGGCGTTGAGTTGACGGCGGGTGGCCAGCCCTTGGGGTGCCATCCGGTAGGGGTAGGTGGGGATGCCGAACTCTGATCCGGTGGGGTCCCAGCAGACGCGGCTCATCGGGCGTCACCGCCCCAGCGCTGCTGGGCGGCCTGACGGCTGATCGTCAGCGGACGGGCGATGTCCGCCCAGGAGTAGCCGTGCGTGCGTAGGCCGGTGACGGCCCGGCCGATGACGGCGTCGAGTTCCTCGATGAGGACGACGGCGTCGGCCAGTGCTTCCACGTCGCCGGCGGCGATACGCCGGCCGTAGGCCCGGATGACGCGCCGGAGGAACGCGGCGTATTCGTCGTTCTCCACGACCCGTCGCGGAGGTTGGGGTGTCAACGCTGGCTTGACGGTGGAGACGGTTTCCGGCATGGCGGAAAGCTCGGTGCAGGTACGCTGCATGGATCCACGTCCTTCGCTTGACGGTGGAGTAGTGGAGGCAGGGGCCGGGAGACTGTGGTAGGTAGACCGGCCCTTGTTCCTGTTCAGGCGCTGGGCATAGCCCAGGTGAGAAGCGCAGCGGCTATGCGATCGACGCAGACGCCGCAGTAGATGCGCGTCCTTGGGTCGGGGTGGTCAAGGATGAGCCAGCCGTTGATGTAGCGGAGGCCACGGCGGCGGTTGCAGTGGTCGCATTCGAAGATCCACCGCCGGGGGTCCGGGGTGCCGTTGAGGCGATACCGTTTGTGGATCACCAGGGTGTTCCTTCCGGGTCGTGACCGGGCTCGCAGGGCGGTCAGGCGGCGAGCCGGTGCGCGGATGAAGGGGAGCCGCCCCGACCGGCGCGGCGGATCGAGACGGCGTAGTCAGCGATGTGAGCGATGTCGCTGTCGGTGAGGTAGGCGACCTTGATCTTGTGGGGGGTGCCGCCTTCGGCGATGAGGTAGCACACGCCCTGGCTGGTCGGCGTGATGTCGGTGGCGCAGAAGCCCGAGGAGGACCAGCCGTCGCCGAGGATGATGTCGCTGGAGCCGGAGGAGGTGCAGCGGAACGCGGCCCGGTATCCGACCAGGTCGCGCATGGACTTGGGGATGATGTCGACGCTGGGGCGCTGGGTGGCCGCGATCACGATGATTCCGGCGGCCCGACCGCGGGCGACCAGGTCACGCAGCAGGGAGATGAATTCCCGCTGTTGGCGTTCATCGCCAACGGTGGCCGAGAAGTAGGCGATCTCGTCGATGATGACGACGATGACGTTGACGTCGTCGGACTGCTCCACCTTGCGGCGGCGGCGGGCTGACAGCCACGAGTAGCGGTTGTTCATCACCTGCTGGAGTCGGCGCAGGGTGATGATGGCTTCGTCGATGTCGGGGCCGACGAACTTGTCGGCGGCCTGGGCGAGCATGCCGAGTTCGACCTGTTTGCCGTCCAGGAGGACCAGGCGGGTGCGGTCGCACAGGGCGGCGTGGCAGCCGATGCACTGGACCAGGCCGGACTTTCCGCCGCCCGGTTCGCCGGCGGCGAGGATGTTGCGGTAGATGAGCGGCAGGTAGACCGGCCGGCGCATCTCGTCGATCCCGATGAAGATCGGGTCATACATCGACAGCATCGGCCCTATCGGCACCCCCGCAGCGGTGGGGTCGGCAGTGGTCATGGTCGTGTACCTCTCGGACAGAGGGAGATGGGACGGCCAGGCAACAGGTGCGCGGCCGTCCCGAAGGTGGTTGCGGGTGGATACGGCGAGGTGCGGCTACCTCAGTCGATGTAGTCGCTGATGTCGTCCACGCCGTGGGCGGCCGGCACCGTGACCGGCTCCCGGTTGGGACCGGGCTTCTTGCCGTTGTCGGCCCGGCCGTTCTTGACGGTGTTCTTCTGCGCGTCCAGGACGAACGCTTCGGTGACGTCGTCCAGGTCCAGCCCATCGGCCGGCGTGTCCAGGACGAGTGTTGCCCGCTGGATCAGTGCGTCGTCCGCCCCGCTGATCTCCTCAGTGAGGGGTGAGACGACCGTGCCGGTGAGGGCATCGCGGCGGCTGATGTCCATCCGCACATAAGCGGAGTTGGACTGCGAGGCACGCTCGACCGTGACCTTGTCGGCCCAGCAGGCAGCCGCGATCTGTTCCAGGCGACCTTCCAGGTCCGACATGGCAAGGCCAGGGCGCAGCCACAGCCACACCGATTCGCCGACCAGGGTGGGACGAGCCCACAGCACGAACGGCAACGAGGCCCGGTTGTTGCCGATGATGAATTCGGCGAAGCAGGTCCGCAGACGGTGCCGGGAGACCAAGCACCAGGCCACTTTCATGACGTGGCGCCGGACCTGGGGGAAAGCGAACGGGACCGCCAGCACGACGACGACCACCAGGCGCACGGCCAAGGTGGTGTGCTGGGCCAGGACCACGAACCCCAACACGCAGTCAGTCGCGATGAGGATTTCCGGCAGCCACCACACGATGACCCGAAGCACGGGCCAGATGGCGATCACGGCAGCGATCGGCAGCGCAACCGCCACGCCGAGGACACCGCCCAGCAGGAGAGCGACGATCGGATGCCACTTATCCGCCAGGACGGTGGCGGCCAGCAGGCCGGCCACGACGGAGACCACCCAGAAGGCGATCTTGGCGTTACGGGTGTAGGACCGGGACACGTGGTCCTCGATCACCGTAACCGAGCCGCGGCGGCCGGAAGCTCGCCGGGAGAAGGAACGGCCACTACTCTTGGCCATGGGTCGACTTCCTTCCACAAAGGGATGTCGGTTGAGTGATGCGGCGGGGCCGG
>NZ_JALLPO010000075.1 GCF_023276435.1 Sphaerisporangium perillae | reverse complement strand
AAGCACGCCGCCAGCGTTCGTCCTGAGCCAGGATCAAACTCTCCAAACAATGTCTGAAGAAATCCCGGCGGACACCACACACACATGTGCGATGCCAACCAAAGGAACCATCCCCGCACCCACAAAAGGCACGAAAGACGGAGATTAATGCATAATCATGCACTGGCTTTTAACACACTGTTGAGTTCTCAAGAAACGGACGCGTACTCCGGTCCGACCGGAAGCCGTGCGGCTCCGACCCGATCCAGGGCGTACATCTCGTTGATTAACTTTACCAGATCCGGACGATCCCTGTCAAATCAGCCGATCTGACGCATACCATCCGAAACCGCTAAGATCCGCACCCTGTCGCCAGGGCAACCCGTCTAACTTACCAGACCAACCGGACAGATGCCGCATCAGCGCATCAACCGGGAGGATCCGGAAGCCAGGGAGCTTGTGGGCACGCCGGCCACCCGTAAGATTTTTTGGATCTCTCGGGGCCTGATCACCGCCCAACGAGGGGAAACTCTAGCAGCATCCCAGGAGTGCCCGACGCCACTTTGGTATCCGGTAAACCTTTCCCGTCCCTCAACGTCCCAAACAGCAGGCGATTCGCGCGCCGGGGCAACCCGGTGGCAAGTCATCCGCAATCGCCAGACGTTACGAAGAGGGTGCGGGACTCCGCTGGCGCTACCCTGGCGCCCGGAACCCCGCCCGTGGAGGTGGTCATCATGACGCGGTCGGAGTTCGACGACATCCGTGCTCACATCGCGGCCGAGGAGGGCGACTCGGACGATCTCCTGCAGATCGCCGGCACCCTGCTGGACGACTTGGAGCAGGCGCGACTGCGCGAAGCGACCCTTCGCGCCCACTATCTGGGCCTGCTGACGGCGGCCCGGGCCACCATGGCCGCGGACGCGATCGGTGACCCCGACCCGCTGACGTTCCTGCGGCACGAGTTGGACAAGAGGGGGCAGCTGCCCGCTGGAGACGAGGACGTCCTGCGTATCCTGTCCGACGTCCGCACGGCGGAGGCGTTGCTTGCCCACTTGGAGCAGCGGCCGACGAACCGTCTCCGGCCGGGGGCTCGGATGCGCCGGTGCGCCGGCACCGCACGCAGACTGCCGCGTTAACGAACAAACCGGAAAATCGACCCAGCAAGCTCACGTGTCGAGATGACAGCCTTTGCCGTGACATGAGAATCGTCCTGGAAGACTTCCCCCCATGTGGACGCGGGGGCTGAACTGGGCGGCTGTCACGTTGGTAGCGGTGTTCGGCATGCTCTGGCTTGGCGTGGTGGTGTTCGCCGCCACGACCACGCCAGGCTGGCTGCGCGCCGTCCAGGTCGTCTTCAGCGTCTGTCTGATCGGCTGGGCGGCCAGGAGATCGTTGTCCTTGATCAAGGCCGTCACGTGAGGCGGGCGCCCGGCCGGTACCACGTCCGTGATCAAGGCGGCGTGCGCCAGGTGCCCGCGTGAGCTATTTGGCATCCCCGTAGCAGGACACCGTCACCGCCTCCATGGGGATGCGCACGGGGGTGTCCCCGAAGAGTAGCCGGGTGGCCTCCTCCGCCGCCCGGCTCACCGCGGCCGACACCTCGCCCACGAGCTCCTCCGGACAGTGGACCATCACCTCGTCATGCTGGAAGAACACCAGCCTGGCGGGTGAGGGCAGCAGCCCGCGGAGCAGCGCCATCAGTGCGAGCGCCCACTCGGCCGCGGTCGCCTGGACGACGAAGTTGCGGGTGAAGCGCCCGCGGTCGCGAGCCGCGCGGCCGCCCTCGGGCCCGGAGACCAGACTCAGCCAGTGGGCCGACGGCGGCGGGCATGTACGGCCGAGCCAGGAACGTACCAGCCGGCCCTCCTCGCCGGCCCTGGCGGCCTCCTCGACGAAGGCATAGGCGAGCGGGAACCTCTGCCGCATGATCGCCAGCAGCTTCGGAGCGTCACCGCTGGTGCCCCCGTACATCGCGGACAGCATGGCGATCTTGGCGTTGTCGCGGGCTCCACCGAACGCCTGAGCGAGGGCGGCGTACAGGTCGATCTCGCCCGCCGCCCGGGCGAGCCCCCTGTCGCCGGCCATCGCCGCGAGGACCCTCGGCTCGAGTTGCGCCGCGTCGGCCACGACCAGCCGCCACCCCTCGTCGGCGACCACCACGCGGCGCATGACCTTCGGGATCTGCAGCGCCCCGCCACCGCTGGTGGCCCAGCGGCCCGACACCACGCCTCCGACGACGTACTCCGGATGGAACCGGTGCTCGCGCACCCACTGGTGGGCCCAGGTCCAGCCATGGAAGCTGTGCAGGCGGGCCAGCTCCTTGTACGCCAGCAGCGGCGCGACCGCCGGGTGGTCGACCTGCTTGAGCACGTGGGACCGGGTCGACGAGACGGCCAGCCCCGCCGACTTGAAGGCCCGGACGATCTGCTGGGGAGAGTCGGGGTTGACGGTCTGCCCGAACGCGTCGCTCACCTGGTCGGCGAGCGCCTGCAGCTTCGCGGGGCGCATGCCGTGGACGGGCCGGGGCCCGAGGAGCTCGCTCAGCAGCTCGTCGTGGAGATCCTCCCGCCAGGGCATGCCGTCATGACCCATCTCGGCGGCGATCAGCGCTCCCGCGGACTCCGCCGCGACGAGCAGGCGGAAGCGGCCGGGGTCCTCGGTGGACTCGATGCGCCTGAGCTGGTCGGCGTACACCTCGCTCACGTCGATCTCGGCCGGCTCGGGCTCGAAGAGCGTGTCCTGCACGGCATGGGGACCCGCCTCGTCGTCGGGCACCGGGAGTCCGTGCAGCCGCGCGTAGGCGGCCGGCGCCGACCTGGGCTCGCCGTACCTGCCTTCGTGGCCGAGGAGGAGCGACTCGGTGAGTGTCAGATCGTGGCAGCGCGCCAGCCGCACGTCGCGGGCGAGCAGGGCGGGGTAGAGCTCACGCGTGTCAGCCCAGATCCACCGGGGACGCGCGGTGTCCTCCAGATCGCGCAGCGCCTGCGCGAGATCGCCGACACGCCTGGCGTCCTCCCCCATCGGGCGGAGCGTGCCGCCGGTCGCGTCCGCCGTCACCGCGATCCGCATAGCGGCAGACTATCCGAAGGCCCCGACACTCTTCGATCACAGGTTCGAGTGCGCGTCCGGGTGCGGATCAGGCGATCTCGGGCGCGCGTTGCGCGAACGAGGCGCGGGGTCGAGGCTGATCGCATGCTCGCGTTGATCAGGGCCTGCCACCCAGGCCCCACGGTGGTCGTCACGGCGGTGGGCTCCGCACTCGCCGCCGGCGTCGGGAGAGGCGCCGGCGGCACGCTGCTGGTCGGCGCGGCGGTGCTCAGCGGCCAGCTTTCGATCGGCTGGAGCAACGACTGGATCGACCGCACGCGCGACCGCGTCATCGGCCGCGCCGACAAGCCGCTCGCGGGTGACGCCGTCGCGCCGCGCACGGTGGCGCGCGCGGCCTTCGCGGCGCTGGTGGCCTGCGTGCCGCTGTCGCTCGCGAGCGGCGTCCTGGCGGGGCTCGTCCACCTCGTGGCCGTCGCCTGCGGGTGGCTGTACAACCTCCGGCTCAAGGCGAGCCCGGCCTCTCCGCTGCCGTTCGCGGCGGCCTTCGGGCTGCTGCCGGCGTTCGTGACCCTGGGCCTGCCCGGGAACCCCTGGCCCGCGTGGTGGGCGATCCTGGCCGGGGCGCTGCTGGGCATGGGCGCCCACTTCGCCAACGTGCTCCCCGACCTGCCGGACGATCTGGCGCTGGGCGTGCGGGGCCTGCCTCAGCGGCTCGGGCCCACCGGCGCCAGGATGGGCGCCGCCGTCCTCCTCGTCGCCGCCTCCGTGGTCATCGCCCTGGCCCCCGAGGACCGGGGAGGCCCGGTCACCGTGGCGGGCCTCGCGGCCGTCGTGCTGGTGCTGGGAGGCGGCCTGCTGGCGGGGCGCGGCGACCTGCGGCGGGCCGCCTTCGCCGTGACCGTCGCGGTCGCCGTGATCGACGTGGCGATGTTCGTGGCGCAGGGCGGCCGCCTGGTGTGAAGGTGAGGCCGGCCCCGCCGGCTCACTCGACGGAGAAATGCACAAAGGCCCGGCCTCCGTTTCCGGAGGCCGGGCCTTTGAACTGCTATTTCTTGGTAGCGGGGGTAGGATTTGAACCTACGACCTCTGGGTTATGAGCCCAGCGAGCTACCGAGCTGCTCCACCCCGCGTCGCCTTGCGTTTAAGAGACTATCGGCCTTGAAGAGCACTGGCAAATCGTCGCGACCGGTGCTGTCCCCGGTCACGGGCCGGGAGCCTGTGGCGGCTCCCGGCCCGGAACGGTGACTACGAGCTCGGCGTCGGCGAAGGCGTTGGGGACGCCGCCGGAGTGGCCGCCGCCGCGGCGGAGGGATTGGGGCTGGGCGTCGCGGACGGCGTCGCCGACGGGGTGCCCGTCCCCTTGCCCAACGCCGCCTCCAGCTCCTTCAGCGCCTCGGCGAGCCGCTTCTGCGCCTCACCGTACGCGGCGAAGTCGCCCTTCTTGATCGCCTCTTGGCCGTCGTCGTACGCCTTCTGGGCGTTGTTGATGGCGGAGGTGAGGTCGGGCGTGACCCCGGTGGGCGTCGTGGGCTGGTCGGGCGTCGTCGGATTGGCCGGCGTCTGCGCGCTTTGGCCGAAGACCTGATCCAGGGCGTCCTTGAGCGTGTTGCCGACGCCGACGTCGTTGCCGAACATGACCAGCACCCGGAACAGCGTGGGATAGCGGGCCGAGTTCTGGACCTTCGGCTGGACGTAGACCGGCTGGACGTACAGCAGGCCGCCACCGAACGGCAGGGTCAGCAGGTTGCCGTTCAGGGTCTCGGTCGTGCCGCCGATGCGCAGGTCGTTCAGGACACTCGCGGCCTTGGTGTCGAAGGCGTTCTGCGCCTGTTTCGGGCCGGGGATCGTCGTTTCGCTCGGCAACTGCAGGATGCGGATCTTCGTATCGGCGCCGCCCGTCGCGTCCACCGCCATGAAGGCCGCCAGGTTGTCCCGGGCGTTGGGCACCATGGTCGTGGTGAGCGAGAACCGCGGATCGGTCTCGTTCGGCATCCTGAGCGTCACGTAGTACGGAGGCTGCTTGGTCTTGGAGCTGGCGGGGTCCTCCGGCACCTTCCAGAAGTCCTGGCCGCCGTAGAACGCGTCCGCGTTGGTCACGTGGTACTGGCCGAGGATGTCGCGCTGCACCTTGAAGAGGTCTTCGGGGTAGCGCAGGTGCTCCATGAGCTGCGGCGAGATCTGGGACTTCGGCTTGATGACGCCGCCGAAGGCCTTCTGCCAGGTCTGGAGCAGCGGGTCCTTCTCGTCCCACGCGTACAGCGAGACGGTGCCGTCGTAGGCGTCGACCGTGGCCTTGACCGAGTTGCGGATGTAGTTGATCTGGTCGCGCGGCTGCTGGGGCGTCAGGAGCCGGTCGGTCGAAGTGTCACGGGTCATGTCTCCGAAGCTGCGGCGCTCGGCGTAGGGGTAGTCCTCCGACATCGTGTAGCCGTCGACGATCCACAGGATGCGCCCGTTCACGATCGCCGGGTACGGGTCGCCGTCGAGCGTGAGGAACGGGGCGACCTGCTGCACCCGGTCGCGCGGGTCGCGGTTGTACAGGATGCGCGACTTGTCGTTGATGGCGGACGACAGCAGCAGGTTGGTCTCGCCGTACTTGCCGGCGTAGAGCATGCGGGTGAAGAAGTTGCCGATCGCGACGCCACCCTTGCCGGTGTAGGTGGTGTTCACCTGGCCGCTGCCCTGGCCGTTGCTGCTCTGCTCGGGGAAGTCGAGCTCCTTGTTCGCCCCGCCCACGATGGAGTAGTCGGGAGAGTGCTCGCCGAAGTAGATGCGCGGCTCGAACTGGCCGAGCCCGTTGGTCGGCGGGATGTCCTTGACCAGGAAGTCGGGCTTGCCCTGGGGGTCGGTCTTGCTGCCCGGGCTCGCGACGAACCCGAACCCGTGGGTGTAGACCAGGTGGTCGTTGATCCAGTTGCGGTCCGGGGGCCTGCCGATCTCGCGGACCGCGACGACCGTGTCACGCGAGACACCGTCGATCTTGTAGCGGTCGACGTCGAGCTGATCGGGGAACTGGTAGTAGCCCTTGATCTGCTGGAGCTGCTCGTAGGTCGGCGGGAGCACGGTCGGGTCGAGCAGGCGCACGCCGGGGATCGTCGAGACCTCGCTCTGGATCTCCTGCTGGGTGCCCTGGGTCTTCGCGCCGTAGGCGGTCACCTCGGCCGACGCGACGCCGTATGCCGATCGGGTGGCCTGGATGTTGCGGTCGATGAACTCGCGTTCCTTGCTCTGCTGGTTCGGCTTGACCTGGAACTGCTCGACCAGCACGGGGTAGACGCCGCCGACCAGGACGGCCGAGAGCACGAGGAGCCCGAGGCCGACGCCGGGGAGCATGCCGCCCGGCCGGACGACTCCGGCGAAGAAGAGGATGGCGCAGATCAGCGCGATGATCGCCAGGATGCTCTTGGCGGGGAGCACGGCGTTCACGTCGGTGTAGGAGGCGCCGAACACCTTGCCGCGGTCGGAGAAGACCAGACCGTACCGGTCGACCCAGTACGCGACGGCCTTCAGGAGCACGAACAGGCCGACGAGCACCGACAGGTGGACCCGGGCGGCGCGGGTGGCGTGCACACCCGGCGACTGCAGCCGGAAGCCGCCGTACAGGTAGTGGACGATCGCCGCGGCGACGACCGAGATGATGACCGCCGTGAACAGGAAGTTCAGCACCATCCGGATGAACGGATAGGTGAACATGAAGAACGACACGTCGTACTTGAACAGCGGGTCGGTCTGGCCGAACGGCATCCCGTTGATGAACAGGAGCCAGGTCTTCCATTGCCCGGCGGTCGAGGAGCCGGTGAACAGGCCCAGCACCGCCAGCCCGACAATGAAGATCATCTTTCGGTGCGGGTCGAGTGCCGCGCGGTAGCGGTCGGCGCCCTGCGAGGAGCCGCCGAACATGCCGATGCCGAACAGCGGGCGCGAACGGAAGGCGATGAGGATGTTGCCACCCACGATGCCGCCCATCAGCAGCGCACCGAAGACGAACAGCAGCAGCTGGGTCACCAGCATGGTCGAGAAGACCGAGGTGTACCCGATCGAGTCGAACCAGAGCCAGTCGGTGAAGACACCGGCGAAGACGAAGAACAAGATGACGATCGCTACGAGCGTGATCGCCACGGGAACGAGAAGTCGCGGCCGGCGGGGCATACGCATCGCCCGACCCGCGCCGGGGTTCCGGAAGGTCAAGGCCCACCCCTAATTTTCACGAGTAACGGTCCGTGTCTGGCAACCTACACCGGTGATGGCGCGGTCACGCTCCGAGCCCTGCGCACGGTCGGGCCACAAGTTGCGGCTGTTTCGCGCGTGGCCGCTCCAGGTGAGAAGCGGCCGGGGGGCAGGCTCGGGGAACGTGCGGCGCCACCGGTCGGGACGCGCACGCTCAGGTGGCCCAACGCCTCGGACGGGCTGCGGGTTCCCAGCCGCCCAGCGTGACGAAATCACCGGGCGGTACGAAGCACAAGCCGTCATGAGGCCGGGCAGCCCGCCACTTGCCCTGAGCCGGTGCGCAGCGCGTCGATCGCCTGGACGGCCTCGTGCATCGTGCTCACCTTCACAAGGCGCAGCCCCTTGGGCACGGCCGGCAGGGCGTCGTCGCAGTTGTCGGCGGGCGTCAGGAAGATCGTGGCTCCGGCGTCACGCGCGCCGACCATCTTCTGCTGAATGCCGCCGATGGGGCCCACCTTGCCGTCGGGCGTGATCGTGCCGGTGCCGGCGATGGACTTGCCGCCCGTGAGCGCGCCGGGCGTGAGCTTGTCGTAGATGCCGAGCGAGAACATCAGCCCGGCACTGGGCCCGCCCACGTCTCCGACGTTCACGTTGACGTCGAAGGGGAACTTGTAGCGGCCACCCATGATCACGCCCACGATGGAGCCGTCCTTGCCGGCGACCGTGCCGACCTGGACGGTCATGGGCTTGCCGTCGCGCACGATGCCGAACTCGACCTGCTCGCCCGCCTTGTGCTTGCGGACTCCGGCCGCGACCTCGTCGATCGTGCGCACCGGGGTGCCGTCGACCGTCGTGATCTCGTCGTTCGGGCGGAGCTTGCCTTCGGCGGGCTTGCCCTTCTGGGTGGAGGCGACGGACACGAGGATCTTGATGGGGATCTTCAGCTCGTTCAGCGCCGCGGCGGTCGCGTCCTGCTGGGAGCTGCTCATCTCCTGGGTGTTCTGCTGCTCGACCTCCTTCACCGACACGGCCTTGGGGAAGATCGTCTCTTCCGGCACGACGGCGACCGTCGGGTCCATCCAGCCGCGCAGCGCGGTGAGCAGGTCGATGTGGGCGTCGGGCCCGCCCTGGTAGGCGACCGTGACCAGGCTGAGCTTGCCCGAGGTGGGATAGGTCTGGTGACCCGAGATGCTGATGACCGGCTTGCCCTTGACGTCACCCAAGGTGTTCTCGGTGGGGCCCGGGCTCAGCGCGACGTACGGCACGGGAAGCAGCGCGCCTGCGCCACCGAGCACGAGCGTGAGGACGCCCGCCATCATCAACGTCAGACGTCGTCGGGACATGGTGGCAACTCTATGCGCTTACCACGGCTCCGGTTACGCGGACACACACAGGGCGGACATCCGGGTCGATCATCACTTCCCCCGCCGCGCGGCCTGGCCGACCGAGGATCGGCGCCCCGCGAATGCCCTGGTCAACGGCCTGAAAGGCGATTGGCGCCCAGATCGGCGGCCGGCGCTCACACCCAGATCAGCCGCCGGCGCCGACCCACTCGGTGGAGCCGTCGGCGAAGACCTGGTGCTTCCAGATGGGCACTTCCTTCTTCAGATCGTCGATCAGGCGCCGCGACGCCTCGAAGGCCTCGCCCCGGTGCGCGGCGGCCACCGCGACGATCACCGCGGCGTCGCCCAGACTCAGCTCGCCCACCCTGTGGACGGCCGCCAGCGCGGTCACCGGGAAGTCGGCGGCGACCTTCTCCGCGACCCGGCGCAGCTCGGCCTCCGCGCTCGGATGGGCCGAGTACGACAGCAGGGTGACGGGCTTGCCGCTGTCATGATCGCGCACGGTGCCGACGAAGAGCGTCGTACCACCGGCCGCGTTGTCACCGACGGCGGCGAGCACCTCGTCCACGGACAGGGGGGTGTCTCGAATGCCCAGCAATCGGATGGCGTTCACGCCCCGAGACTACTGTGCCTGCTTGGCCTCGCTCCGCTCGGCGGGCTCGGGGCGCCTTTGAGGCGGCGGTCTTCGTCGTCGTCCGGGCTCGTACCTCACCCTCCCTCCTCCTCAGACCACCGCCGCACCCCGAGCCGTGCCTGCTTGGCCTCGCTCCGCTCGGCGAGCTCGGGGCGCCCTTGAGGCGGCGGTCTTCGTCGTCGTCCGGGCTCGTACCTCACCCTCCCTCCTCCTCAGACCACCGCCGCACCCCGAGCCGTGCCTGCTTGGCCTCGCTCCGCTCGGCGGGCTCGGAGCGCGCGTTCGTTCGGCCTCGCTCCGCGTGCCTCGCTCTCTGCTTAGATGCGACGTTTGCGGCGGGCTCTGCGGACGATGGCGGCGGTGCCGATCACGGCGACGGTGGCGCCGGCGGCGGTGATCGTGGCCTCCTTGCCCGACAGGCGCCGGCCGACGACCGCGTGCCGTCCCTCGCACAGCTCCAGCAGTTGCTGGAGGGCGGCCTCGTTGGTCCATGCCGGCTTCCACCCGGCGGCGCGCAGCGAGCTGCTGTCGACCACCCACGGGTAGACGACGTAGTGCAGATCCGTCGCGGGGGCCGGGGTGATGCCGAGCCGGTGCAGGCGCTGCGCGGTGCCGAACGTGAGCCCGGCGGGCAGCTCGAAGCGCCGCAGGCCGGACAGCTCCTCGACCTGCTCCATCTCGAGCCACCCGTCGCTGCCCACGTTCACCACCCCGGAGACCTGGCCGAGCGCCGCCAGCTCCAGAGCCGAGACGAGATCCTCCACGTGGCAGAACTGCCAGCGGGGGGCGGAGCCCTTGACGGTGAGCAGGCGCGGAGCCTCGAAGTGGCGCGTGACCACCGTGTCCACCCCCGGCCCGACCACGGCCGCCGGCCGTAGCACGGTCACCTCCAGGCCCGGGTGGCTGCGCAGGCACCGCCGTACGAGGGCCTCGATCTCCAGGTGGTCGCCGACGACGCCGGAGTCGGGCTCGGCGGCGACCGGCGCGTCCTCCGGCAGCGGCACCGGATTGTCCGGCACCGCCCCGTAGACCATGGCGCTCGTCACGAGCACCACCCGCCGCACCCGGGCGGCGGCGGAGGCCGTCAGCACCGTCTGGGCGGCCCGAAGGTTGTACCCCCGGCGGTCGGCCGGGTCGGAGTCGAGCGCGTAGTCGGCGGCCAGATGCACCAGCACGTCCACGTCGGAGATGCGGTTCGCCAAGAGCGGATCTCGGACATCGATCACCCGCCAGGTGACGTCCGGAACGTCCCCACGCTGATCGTCGATCGCCACCACGCGGCGGAAATCCGCAGACGAGGCGACCCTGGAGAGGAACTCTCTCCCCAGACCCGTGGCCGCGCCGGTGACGGCGACGACCGGTGGCCGGAGGCGTTTCGAGGTAGGCACGAGGTCCTCACTTTGCACTGATCCGCCCTACGACGGATAACGTGGCGGATGTGGACTCCTCCATCCTGCACGAGGTAGAGCGGTGACTGACCTGCCAGGTCGCGAAAACGACCCCAACGAGAACCCGTTCGCGATGTTCGGCGATCCGGAGCAGATGGCCGCGGCCATGCGCCAGTTCGCCGACATGCTCTCGGCCCCGGCGGGCTCCGGGCCCGTCAACTGGGACATGGCGAAGAACATCGCCCGCCACGCCGTGGTCGCCGAAGGCGATCCCAGCGTCATGGAGGGGGAGCGCCGCCAGATCGTGGACGCGCTCCGCCTCGCCGACCTCTGGCTGAACGAGGTCACCGAACTGCCGAGCGGGCTGACCACGCCGGAGGCGTGGAGCCGTTCGGAGTGGATCGAGAAGACCGTCCCGGTCTGGAAACAGCTGTGCGACCCGATCGCCGAGCGCATGGTCGAGACCATGGGCGGCGCGCTGGGCGGCGCCGGTCTGGGCGGCCTCGGCGGCGAGGCGCAGGCCATGGCCGCGCAGCTCGGGCCGCTCATGGGCATGATGCGCCAGATGGGCGGCATGATGGTCGGCAGCCAGATCGGCCAGGCCCTCGGCACGCTGGCGCCCGAGGTGATCGGGTCCTCCGACATCGGGCTGCCGCTCTCCGAGACCGCCGCGCTGCTGCCGGGCGGCATCGCCGCGTTCAGCCACGGCCTGGAGATCCCCTCCGAGGAGATCCGCCTCTACCTGGCGCTCAGGGAGGCCGCGCACCACCGCCTGTTCCAGCACGTCCCGTGGCTGCGCACCCAGCTGTTCGGCGCCGTCGAGGAGTACGCCAAGGGCATCACCGTGGACACCGCCGCCCTGGAGGAGCAGATCCGCGGGCTCGACATCAACAACCCCGAGCAGATCCAGGAGGCGCTGAGCGGCGGCGCGCTGCTCAAGCCTGAGGAGACCGAGCGCCAGAAGGCCGCCCTCGCGCGACTGGAGACCATCTTGGCCCTGGTCGAGGGCTGGGTGAGCTCGGTGGTGGACGCCGCCGCCGAGGGCAAGCTGCCCTCCGCCGCCGCCCTTTCGGAGACCATGCGGCGGCGCCGCGCGACCGGAGGCCCGGCGGAGCGCACCTTCGCCACCCTGGTCGGGCTGGAGCTGCGCCCGCGCCGCCTGCGCGAGGCCGCCGCCCTGTGGCAGGCGCTCGCCGCCGACCGCGGCATCGAGGGGCGCGACGGAGTGTGGTCCCACCCCGACCTGATGCCGACGGCGAGCGACCTGGACGACCCCGAGGCGTTCGTCCGGGGCGAGGCGAAGTTCGACCTCTCGGACTTCGAGGGCCAGGCGCCCGGGCAGGAGCCCGGCAAGCCCGAGGACACCGGGGACACCGGGAGCGGGCCCAAGGGGTCCGGCGACGGATGACCCTGCGCGACCAGGCGCGAGCCGCTCTGGACCGGTGGCGCGCGCCCACCGCCGGCGAGGAGTCGCTCCGCGAGGAGTTCCTCCAGCACCTGCGGTCCTATGACGACGCCATGTGGCGGTCCTGCGCGCCGGGCCACCTCACGGCCACCACGGCGGTCCTCTCGCACGACGCGAGCAAGGTGCTGCTGACCTTGCACCCGAAGGCCGGGATGTGGCTGCCCATGGGCGGCCACTGCGAGACCTCTGATGTGTCGCTGGAGGCCGCGGCGCTGCGCGAGGCCACCGAGGAGTCCGGCATCCCCGGTCTCAGGCTTCTCGCCGGGCCGCTCGCGCTCGACCGGCACCAGGTCTGGTGCCATCCGCCGCACAGCTGGCACCTGGACGTCGAGTACGGCGCCGTGGCGCCTCCCGGGGCCGAGTTCGTGATCAGCGACGAGTCGCTGGAGCTTCGCTGGGTGCCCGTGGACGACATCCCCGAGCCGACGGACGAGGCCACCCGCCGGCTCGCCCGCCGGGCGCGGGAGTCGCTTCTCGGGGCAGGCTCCCCTGACTACGTCTGACATCTGGGTTTTCTTCTTGACACGCGGCATGTCGTCTCCGCTTCTTCACGCCGTTCATACATCCGCTGGATAAAGTCGATGGCGTACCACCGAGACATGCCGGGGGATTGGGTGAACATCACGACCGACACACCGGTGGGCGGCGTGATCGTCACCCCGTCTCGCCTGCGACCGCTGCGCCTGCGCGTGCCGGGGAAGCTCGCCTGGCTCGCGGTCACCCCGTTCGCCGCCTGGGCCGTCGCGCGGATCGGCGGCCTGGAACGTGGATCGTTCCCGGCGCAGATCATGACGGCGACGCCGTACGCCGCGGCGGGCTCGCTGCTGCCGCTTCTGCTCTCGCTGCTGTCGCGCAAGAAGGCGGTGACCGCGGTGGCGCTCGCCACCAGCGCCGCGCTGGGCGTCAGCGTGCTGCCCCGCGCGTTCGGGGACGCGCCGGTCGCCCAGGCCGCGTCCGGAGTGCCGTTCAAGGTGATGACGGCGAACCTCTTCTTCGGCCACGGCGACGCGGCGACGGTCGTCGACCTCGTGCGCCGGAACCGTCCCGACGTCCTGAACACCCAGGAGCTCACGCCCGGCGCAGTCGCCGATCTCGACGCCGCGGGGCTGAAGGAGCTGATGCCCTACCGCCTCCTGCAGGACGAGTGGAGCGCGGCGGGCAGCGGCATCTACTCCAGCCATCCGATCACCCCGCTCAACGGGCTCTTCCAGGTGATCGGCCACAACATGCCCGCGGCCAGGCTGAGCCTGCCGGGCGGAGCCCAGCTCGAGATCGTCGACGTGCACACCCTTCCCCCGCTGGGCCGCCAGGTCACCGAGTGGACCGAAGGGCTCCGGGCACTGCCGTCAGGTCCGTCCTCGGGACCGTTCCGCATCCTCGCGGGCGACTTCAACGCGAGCCTCGACCACGCCGAGATGCGGCGGGTGGTCGCACGCGGCTACCGCGACGCCGGTGACACCACCGGCAACGGCCTCACCCCGACCTGGCCGGCCAACAAGCGGCTGCCGGCGATGATCACCATCGACCACGTGCTCGCCGACCAGCGGATCTCGGTGCTCGGCTACCACGTGTACGACGTCCCCGGCACCGACCACCGGGCCGTGCTGACCGAGCTCTCCCTGCCGGCCCAGCGCTGACCTCGCGCATCCCGGGAGCTTGAGCGGTTCGCTCTCACCTCCCGAGCGGACCGCCACCGAGCGCCTGGGGTCGGAGCGTCAGCCGGAGGTGAGCAGGGCCCGGGTGTTGTCCCAGCCCTCCAGGCCGGGGTCCAGCGTGGCGACGTCGGCGGGGCTGCGGAGCCGGTGCCAGCCGGGGCCGGTGGCGACCATGCGGCTCCCAGGGGCCTGCGCGCGGAGCCGCTCGACCACGTCGTGATCGTCCAGGCCGGCCGTGGCCCAGCCGGGGAACGGCAGCCGGGCCGCCATCGCGACCGCGCCCCCGCCGGCGGACGGGCACACCGCGATGGGCGCGCGGCCCAGCTCGCGGAACAGCTTGCCGATGAGCAACGGGGGCAGGTCCGGGGCGTCGCCGCTGATCACCACCGCCTCCTCGCCGTACGGCTCGAGCGCCGCGAACGTCTCGGGGATGCCGGCCGGATCAGAAAGGGAGATCACCCGCGTGCCCGGCCAGGCGAGCTCGTCCAGCCCGTCCACCCCGGCGGCCAGGATGATCGGCCGCACCAGCTCGAGCCCGGCGACGATCTCGTAGGTGTCCTCGGCCAGGGCCAGCAGGAACTCATCGGGAGCGACTCCGGGCGGCGCCCCCTTGCCCATCGCGGGCGTGACGAGAACGGCGGCGAGCCTCATCGTTCCTCCCGCGCGGCGCGGCGCCGTCCGGGGCCGCCGAGTCGCCGCGCCCGCCGGGCGCGGCCGAGTGGGGCTCTCAGCACTCCTCCACTGATCCGTTGGCGGCCATGGAGTAACCCTCCAGGAAGCCGCGGGCGCGCTCGGCCTTCGGGTAGCGCTCCACGAGCGCCCAGAACCGGGGACCATGGCTCGGCACCAGCAGGTGGACCAGCTCATGCATGATCACGTAGTCGACGACCCAGGCGGGCATGCCCCGCAGGCGCGTCGAGAGCCGGATGGTGCCGTGGTCGGGGGTGCACGACCCCCAGCGGTGCCGCTGGTTCTCCGCCCATCGCACGCTCGTGGGCCAGGCCTTGTCGTCCAGGTAGCGGCCGGCGAGCTCTCTCGCCCGCTCGAGCAGGTCATCGTCGCTCGGACGCCTGCGTTGCTCCTTGGCGGCGAGCCGCTCGAGCATCCGCCGGACCCACTGTTCCTCATCCGTCCTGCTCAGCCCGGCAGGCACCAACACGATGGTCTTGTCGCCATCGCGGTATGCGGATACGGTCCGCCGTCGGCGTGCACTCCGGCGGACCTCGACTGTCTCGGGGGGCACATATGAACGGTAGCCGAGAGTTCCCGGATTCCACAGGGGGTGTACCACGTTTTCGCTGGTCAATCCGCGTTCGCTTAATGTTCAGACAACCCAGGGCCCTCATCTGCCCCAGACGGCGTTACGCGCTGTCCCCGGACGGGCACAGAAGTTATCCACAAGTGGGCACGACGGCCCCCGGAGTCACGAGCGTATGTGCCAGGCTGCGCGATCGTGACCTCCCCCACCGATTCCCCCTTCCGCGGGCGGCGCGCCCCGCGGGCGCCCGTGCGGCCCCGGCTGAAGCCGGCGCTGCGCCGTCTCGACCGTGACGACCACACCCTCCAGCTGGGCGTTAACCCGCTCCGTGCGGTCGTGCTCACCGATCTGGAGCCCTCGGTGCGCCGGTTCGTCGAGAGCCTCGACGGCACGCGCACGCTCGACGAGCTGATCGCCCGCGGCGACCTCGACGAGGGCACCATCCGGCGGGTGGTGCGGATGCTGGCCGAGCACGGCGTGCTCGACGACGCCTCGGTGCGGCCCGAGCCCCTTCGCGGGCTGACGGCCGCCGAGCGCGAGCGGCTCGGACCCGACCTGGACGCTCTTTCCCTGTCGGAGGCCGACGCGGGCGACGGCGGGCTCACGGCGCTCGAACGCCGTCGCGCCGCGCACATCCGGGTGTACGGCGCGGGCCGGGTCGGCGCGCAGATCGTCGTGCTTCTCGCCGCCTCGGGCATCGGCCATGTGTGCGTGGTCGATCCCGGCCCCGCGCGGCACGAGGACGTCGTCCCGGGCGGGCTGTCGTTCGCCGACACCGGCCGCAGCAGGGAGGACGGGGCGGTGGCCGCGGCGCGCCGGGTGGCGCCGGGCGTCAACGCCTGGACCGGCCGTACCGCCTCGCAGCCCGCCGACGGGGCCCGCCGTCCCGATCTGGTGGTCCTTGCCCCGGTGGGCCCGCTCGACGGGGTGGTGGCGCGGGAGCTGGTGGCGCTGGGCATTCCTCATCTGCTCGTGACCGCCGGAGAGGGCGTCGGCTCGGTCGGGCCGCTCGTGCTTCCCGGGGTCACCTCTTGCCTGCGCTGCCTGGAGCTGATCCGGCGTGATCGCGATCCGTCCTGGCCGATGCTCGGCGCTCGCCTCGGCGGCTTTCCGGCGGGTGAGATCGCGTGCGACACGGTGCTGTCAACGCTGGTCGCGGCACATGCGACGGGCCAGGTGCTGGGTTGTGTCGACGGCCTCGCGCCCACTGTGACCAATAGCACAGTGGACGTAATGCCTGATTGGCACTGGAAAAAACGCTCCTGGAACGCTCATCCACAATGTCGTTGTAGTCGAAACCAGTTTGGACCGCTAACAATGGTCGCGTGAGTGACTTCCCCCAACATGCCGTGACGCGTTCCGCCAAGCTGGCGACGCTCCCCTTGGGGTTCGCCGGCCGCACAGCTCTCGGGCTGGGCAAGAGGATCGGTGGGAAGTCCGCCGAGTTGGTCGCCCAGGAGATCCAGCAGCGCACCTCCGAGCAGATCTTCCGCGTCCTCGGCGAGTTGAAGGGCGGCGCGATGAAGCTCGGCCAGGCCCTTTCGATCTTCGAGGCGGCGCTGCCGCCCGAGATCGCCGGGCCCTACCGCGCGACGCTCACCAAACTGCAGGACGCGGCACCGCCCCTTCCCGCCTCGACCGTGCATGCCGTCCTCACCGAGCAGCTCGGGGACGACTGGCGGGAGAACTTCCTGGCCTTCGACGACACTCCCACCGCCGCGGCCTCCATCGGCCAGGTGCACAAGGCCGTCTGGCATGACGGCCGGGAAGTGGCCGTCAAGATCCAGTATCCCGGCGCGGGGAAGGCTCTGCTGTCCGACTTCAACCAGCTCGCGAGGCTGGGGAAGCTCTTCGGGGTGCTGCTGCCCGGCCTCGACATCAAGGCCGTGCTGGGCGAGCTGAGAGAGCGGGTCGCCGAGGAGCTCGACTACCTGCGCGAGGCGGAGGCCCAGCACGCGTTCGCCACGGCCTACCACGGAGATCCCGACGTCTGCGTGCCCGACGTCATCGCCGCGAACGAGCAGATCCTCGTCACCGAGTGGATGGACGGCACCCCGCTGTCGAAGATCATCTCTGCGGGCACCAAGGAGCAGCGCGACCGCTCCGGGCTGCTGTTCGTGCGGTTCCTGTTCAGCTCGCCCGCCCGCGCGGGCATGCTGCACGCCGACCCGCATCCCGGCAACTATCGGGTCCTTCCCGACGGGCGGCTGGGCGTGCTCGACTTCGGCGCCGTGAACCGCATGCCGGACGGCTACCCGGACGTCTTCGGCACGCTGACCCGCATCTTCAACAAGGGCGACATGGAGACCGTCGTCCAGGGGCTGCGCGACGAGGGGTTCATCCGGCCGCACATCGAGGTCGACAAGGAGGCGTTGCGCGCCTTCCTCGCCCCGTACGTCGAGCCGACCCAGGTGGAGGAGTTCACCTTCAGCCGTGAGTGGCTGCAGCGGCAGATGGCGGCCGTCACCGACCTGCGGCCGACGAACGTGGTGCGCCAGCTCAACCTGCCTCCGTCGTACGTGCTGATCAACCGCGTCCACGCGGCCGGCATCGGGGTGCTGTGCCAGCTCGGCACCACGGCGCGCTTCCGCGACGAGGTCGTCCGCTGGGTTCCCGGCTTCGCCGACGACGACCCCGACGGCAGGGCCACCGCGCTCGCCGCCTCCTGACCGCACTGATCGCGTAGCCCCCTCACCGGTCCCACCTGACGCACCGGCGCGTGCTCCTGGTGGGTCCCGCGTTCCGGCGACGGAGGATGATACAGAGCATGGGAGAAGGTGGGACCGCAGGAGGACATGTCAGCGACCTCGCCGCCACCGTGAGGGAGCCCCGCTGGGTCGAGCATGTCATCTGGTGGCAGGTCTACCCGCTCGGCTTCGTCGGGGCCGAGCCCGCCACCGAGCCCGCCACCGAGACGGTTCGCCATCGGCTGGACCAGATCGCCGGCTGGCTGGACTACGCCGTGGAGCTCGGCGCCTCCGGGATGGCTCTCGGGCCGGTGTTCGCGTCGGGGACGCACGGCTACGACACCGTCGATCACTACCGCATCGACCCCCGTCTCGGTGACGCCGGCGACTTCGCCCGGCTGATCCGCGCCGCGCACGACCGTGGCCTGCGGGTGCTGCTCGACGGCGTGTTCAACCACGTCGGCCGCGACTTCCCCGCCTTCCGCCGCGTCCGCGAGCTCGGGCCGTCGGCGCCGGAGGCGCACTGGTTCCGTCTGACATGGCCGGAGGACGCGGGGCCGGGTACCGAGCCGGAGTACGTGACGTTCGAGGGACACCACGGCCTGGTCGCCCTTGATCACGCCCAGCCCGCGGTCGCCGACTACGTCACCGATGTCATGTCCCATTGGCTCGCCGCGGGCGCCGACGGCTGGCGGCTGGACGCCGCCTACGCCGTGCCCCCGCGGTTCTGGGCGGAGGTCCTCCCCCGGGTGCGCGCGAAGCACCCCGAGGCCTACTTCGTCGGCGAGGTCATCCACGGCGACTACCGCCAGATCGTCCTGGACGCCACCCTGGACTCGGTCACCCAGTACGAGTTGTGGAAGGCGATCTGGAGCTCGCTCAACGACCGGAACCTCTTCGAGCTCGCGTGGGCGCTGGACCGGCACAACGCCCTGCTCGACACCTTCGTGCCGCTGACCTTCGTCGGCAACCACGACGTCACCCGGATCGCCAGCGCGCTGACCGACCCGCGTCACCTGCCGCACGCCCTGGCCGTCCTGCTCACCGTCGGCGGCACCCCTTCGATCTACTACGGGGACGAGCGGGCGTTCCACGGCGTCAAGGAGCACCGGGCCGGCGGCGACGACGCGATCCGCCCGGCCTTCCCCGCCGAGGGCCCGTCGGGTCTCGCGCCATACGGCCGGCCCGTCTTCCGGCTGCACCAGGACCTCATCGGGCTGCGCCGGCGCCATCCCTGGCTGCACCGCGCGCGGACCCGGCCGCTGCACCTGGCGAACCGCCTCCTCGCTCTGGAGGTCACCTGCGGCGAGCATCGCCTCGTCACCGCGCTCAACCTCGATGACGACCCGGCCGAGCTGGAGATTCCGGGAGTCGACCGGGTGCTCGCCGGGGACGCGGCCGTACACGATCAAGGGACCCCCGCCGCCCGGGTCACGCTGCCCGCCCACGGCTGGGCCGTACTGGCCGACCGCGATCCCCTATCCCGCGCCGGCTGACCGAGATCGCCGGTTGACCGAGATCGCCGGTTGCCCCAGAGCGGCGGCTGACCCAGAGCGGCGGCTGACCCAGGCGGACGGCTGACCCAGGCGGATGGCTGACCGAGATGGACGGCTGACCGAGGTGGGACGGCGCCGGGAGTGTCACGCCAGTGCGGGCCAGGAGAGGGCCAGCCTGGTGTGGGTCTTGTCGATGACCGTGCCGGCGTCCAGGCGGCCGTCCCGCGTCGAGATCGGGTAGGCGTCGATGCGCAGGCCCTGGGCCGTAGGCCGGCCCGCGGCGTCCCACGCCCGGACCTGCGCGACCAGGCCCGCGGCGAGCTCGTCCCCGGCCGGGCCGTACCCGGCGACGATCAGCTCGAACGCCTCCGGCCCCGGCCCCCTGCGCAGCAGGGCGAGGCCGCCGTCGCCCAGGACGCCGGCCGTGAACTTGTGCCCCTGGACGGCGAGCGGCGTGTCGCCGAGCAGGTCGCAGGCGTCGGCACCGAACAGCGTGCACCAGGACGGCTCGCGGATCGCCAGCCACAGGGCGAGTCCGCCGAATATCTCGGCCGCGCCCACCACGACGCCCGTGTTCCGCTCGATGGCGGTGGCGGCCAGGCGCGCGCGCACGGCCTGGGGGTCGATGTCGTGCCCGGTCGGCGACTCCAGCGTCAGCTCCGACTCCCGGTCCAGCACGTGGGTCCGCTCCGGGCCGGCCGCCGTACCCCTGATCCGCATGAAGCCGCAGGGCCTGATCGACCGGCTGGTCCAGTGGTCGTCCTCGCGCTCCATCGCCACCGAGCACTGCACGCCCCGCAGGTCCAGCGGGACGACGATGCGCCCGTCCGGCACGAGCTGATCCAGCCAGGCGGGCGCGAGGTCCCAGACCCCGACCGTGGCGATCACCCGGTCGTACGGCGCCCGCTCGGCGAAGCCCTCGGCTCCGTCGGCGCACACGACCCGCACGTCCGGAAACCCGGCGTCCAGCAGGTGGTCCCGCGCGGCGTCGGCCACGTCCTGGTCGATGTCCACGCTCACCACCTCGCCGCCGGGCCCGGTCAGGTGGGCGATCAGCGCCGCGTTGTAGCCGGTGCCCGCTCCGATCTCCAGCACCCGCGCGCCCGGCTCCACGCCGAGCTGGTCGAGCATGATGCCCATGATCGTGGGCTGGGAGGAGGAGCTGATCGGCCGGCCGCCGGCGTCGCGCTTGGTCACGATCGCCTCGTCACGGTAGGCGGCCTCCGGCGGGGTGCCGGGCAGGAACAGGTGCCGGGGGACGGCCCGCAGCGCCTCGGCCACCGCCGCGCCGGCCACCTCGCCGCGCGTTCGCACGTACTCGGCGAGGCTCCGCCGCAGGGCCGCGAGGTCGGGGCCACCGCCGTCCGGGCCGGGTGAACCCGCCATGGTTCCTCCTCGCCGTAACCGCCATGGTGTCCGGAGGTCTCCAGCGAACAGCAAAAGGGCGGATCCGGCTATCCGGATCCGCCCTTCTCACGGGTGACTCTCACATCAGAACGGTGGACGCTCCACGAGGTACGCCGGCCACGGCCGCCTGCCCGGCCGGCACGAACATGATCGCGTCACGCGGTGCTAGGCCATGCGGGCGAGCGCCTGCCTCAGACGTACGGAGGCGCGTTCGGCCTGCCTGCGCGCTCGATGCACGCGCTGGAGGCGCAGGACCAGACGCTGCTCTTCGGCCTCGCGGTGAAGGGTCTGTATTCGGTCCCGCACCAGTTCTTGATGCATATAGGGAATCTCGCTGCTCCAGGAAGGGAGGTAGCTCATCAGAGTGGTCCTTTCGGGTGGGTGATACCTGGTGAAAAGTCTGTGCTGGTGGATCAGGCTGCGACCGGGGTCTTGCGGGGACGTCCCCGCGGCCTCTTCCTCGGGACGACGGCTCCGCGAAGGACGAGTTCCCCGCCCCAGACGCCCCAGGGCTCCTCGCGCTCCAGCGCGCGGGCCAGGCAGGCCTTCTGGATCGGGCACCCTCCGCAGAGGGCCTTCGCGAACTCGACGTCGTCAGGGGACTCGGCGAACCACAGGTCGGGGTCGGTACGACACGGGATATCGGCTTCGTCGACCAGGTCCATGGTCGTCCAAACCGCCATCTGCGTCACCTTTCTGTCTGCTGTTGATCTGGTCGTTTACCTCGTGGGTGGTCGGACGTGGCGGCTGTGAAAAACAAGAAGGCCGCGGATCCTGGTACGGATCCGCGGCCTGGAGGCTCTTTCAACCGGTCAGGTTATGACCGGTTGCCTCCAGGGTGGCGGACCCTGCACCCCACCATTGGCGGTGCTCGTGGTCTGCGGGTCGCTGACCGGACGGCCGAAAGCGGCCGCGTGGTCGGTGACCATGCCGGTGGTGCCATAGGCGAAGGCGGCCGCACCCAGGCGGACGCGGGCAGTCTTCTCCTGGCGGAGTTTCGCTGCGCCATCGACGGTGAGGCCGAAGGCGGGCATGGTGATCGGAGCGATGGTGCTCCGGACAGCCGTGCCGGAAACGGCGATAGGCATGCCGCACAGGGACGCGAGCCACGGCGTGGCGGACGTCGACATCTCAATCTGCTTCACTGGGCTCACCTCCCTCTCGGATGCGGGGTCGGACGATGGCTCGTCCGACCGGCTTGTGCACGACTCTAAACGTGGACCGGGGAACCCGGCAACATATTTTCTACCTGCGATTTCACGGATTCGCGACACGAATCATGCACTCCTGCACGACCGACACCGCGAGGTCTCCCGAGGCGGTGAACATCTGCCCCTGGGCGAGCCCCCGCGCGTTGCCCGACCACGGCGACTCCTGGGCGTACAGGACCCAGTCGTCGACCTTGAGCGGCCGGTGGAACCACATGGCGTGATCGAGGGACGCGCCGACGACGTTCGAGGCGCCCCAACCCAGGCCGTGCGCCAGCAGCACGGTGTCGACCAGCGTGTAGTCGGAGGCGTAGGCGGCCAGCACCACATGGAGCAGCGGGTCGTCGGGCAGGTCGGCGTCGTAGCGGAACCACACCTGCGTCTCGGAGCCGCGCAGCGAGGGATCGTTCACCGCCTCCCAGGTGAGCGGCGTGACGTGGCGGGCGTCCACCGGGCGGGGCCTGGCCAGCCAATCGCGCCACTGCTCATCGTCGCCCAGCAAGTCGCGCATGCGGTCCTGGAAGAGCGGCAGCGTCTCGGGATCGGGCACCGTGGGCATGTGGGCCGCCTGGTGGCCGACGCCCTCCTCGTGGATGTGGAAGGACGCGGACATGGTGAAGATGGCCTTGCCGTGCTGGACGGCGACGACGCGCCGGGTCGTGAAGGATCGGCCGTCCCGGACGCGCTCGACGTTGTAGACGATGGGGATCGCCGGATCGCCGGGGCGGATGAAGTAGGCGTGCAGCGAATGCACGGTGCGGTCGGAGGGCACCGTGCGCCCCGCCGCGACCAGGGCCTGAGCCGCCACCTGGCCACCGAAGACCCGCTGGATGCGCTCTTCGGGGCTCCTGCCCCGAAAGATGTCACACTCGATCTGCTCCAGGTCGAGCAGGTCGAGGACCTCCTTGAGCGCCTGGTTCACGTCACTTCCCCTCCGCGGCAGATCTCCAGCACGGCCTCTCCGTACCGCTCCAGCTTGACGCGGCCGATGCCGGCGATCGCGAGCAGATCTTCCTCGTTCGTGGGGACCCGTTCGGCCAGAGCCTGCAGCGTAACGTCAGTGAACACGACGTAAGTCGGCACCTTTGCCTCTTTCGCCGCTTTGGTACGCCAAAGCTTAAGCCGCTCGAGCAGCTCCTGGTCGTAGTCGGCGGGGCAGGTGGCGCAGCGGCCGAGCTTCTGCTCGGCGCCCACGGTCAGCGTCTTGCCGCACACCCGGCAGGAGATCGGGGCGGCGAGGCGGGCCTGGCCGGGACGGCGCTCCTTGCGGTCCCGGACCGGGGAGCCCGGGCGGCCGGCGGGCGTGGCACCGCCGGTGAGGCCGTCGAGGAACCGGGACGGGCGCCGCGCCTTGCGTCCCCCGGGCGACCGGGCGAGCGCCCACGACAGGTGCAGGTGGGCGCGGGCCCGGGTGATGCCCACATAGAGCAGGCGCCGCTCCTCCTCGACCTGCTCCGGAGTCTCGGCGTAGATGATCGGCAGCATGCCGTCGGTGAGGCCGACCAGGAAGACGGCGTCCCATTCGAGGCCCTTGGCGGCGTGCAGGGAAGCGAGGGTCACGCCCTCGATCGGCGGCGCGTGCTGCTCGGTGGCGCGGCGCTCCAACTCGGCGACGAAGCGCGGCAGGTCGCCCCCTTCGGCCGCGATGTCCTCCGCCAGCTCGGCGAGGGCGTTGAGCGACTCCCACCGCTCCCGCGCGGCGCCGCCCCCCGGAGCCTCGGCCGTGAGGCCGATGCCGGCGAGGATGCCGTGAACGGCCTGCGCGAGCGGCTCCGCGTCGTTGGCCGAACGGGCCGCGCCCCTCAGCAGCACGACGGCCTGCCGAACCTCGGGCCGCTCGAAGAACCGCTCGGCGCCGCGCAGAAGGTAGGGCACCCCCACCTGGGTGAACGCCTGCTCGTACAGCTCGGACTGGGCGTTGACCCGGAACAGCACCGCGATCTCGCGCGAGGGCACGCCCTGGGCGATCAGCTCCTTGACGCGCGCGGCGACCGCCCCGGCCTCGGCGGGCTCGTCGTCGCACTCGGCGAACACCGGCTTCGGCCCTTCGGGCCGCTGCGCGACCAGCTCCAGCCGGTGCGGCGTGCGCGCCTTGGCGAGCACGCTGTTGGCCAGGCCCACGACCTGCGGTGTCGAGCGGTAGTCGCGCACCAGCTTGACCACCGTGGCCGAGGGGTGCTCGACGGCGAAGTTGGTGAGGTAGCGCGGGGTGGCGCCGCTGAAGGAGTAGATGGTCTGGTTCGGATCGCCGACGACGCAGATGTCGTCGCGCCCGCCCAGCCAGGTGTCGAGCAGCAGCTTCTGCAACGGGTTGACGTCCTGGTACTCGTCGACCACGAAGTAGCGGTACTGCCGGCGGATCTCGGAGGCGACCTCCTCGTGCTCGGTCATCACCGCGGCGGTGAGCTCCAGGATCGTCTCGAAGTCGACCAGGTGGCGCTGGCGCCTGAGCGTCTCGTACGCCTCATAGAGGTGGGCGACCTCCTGGGCGGGGATCGGCGGCGTGCGGCCGGCCTTCGCGGCGAGCGCCGCGTACTCCTCCGGGACGGTCTGGGTGACCTTCGCCCACTCGATCTCGGCGGCGACGTCGCGCAGCTCGCCCCGGTCGGGGTTGCGGCGCACCGTGCGGCAGGCCTCGATCAGCAGGGGCAGCTTGGACTCCACGACTCTGGGCGGCTCGCCGCCGATCACGCGGGGCCAGAAGTAGGTGAGCTGGCGCAGCGCGGCGGCGTGGAAGGTGCGCGCCTGGACGCCGTGCGCGCCGAGGGAGCGCAGGCGCTGCTTGAGCTCGCCCGCGGCGCGTGTGGTGAACGTCACGGCGAGCACGCTCTGCGCGTCGACCACGCCCGTGCGGACGGCGTGAGCGATGCGGTGGGTGATCGCCCTGGTCTTGCCCGTGCCGGCACCGGCGAGCACGCACACCGGGCCCCGCACCGCCTCGGCCACCTCGCGCTGCTCCGGGTCGAGCCCGGCGAGGGCGTCTTCGCGCTCCAACTGGGCCTCCTAACGTGCGATCCAACGTGCGATGCGGACGGGTGTGCTGGCATCATCCTTCCAGCAGCGAACCGTGCGCGTCGCTTCGCATGTGCACAACCTGGGTCCATCCGCCTGCATGATCTACGCTTTTGGTTGAGCACGGCGGGGCGTTCGCGCGTGCACAGGTGGGACAATTGCTCCACAATGGGGTTGCCATGAGTACGGGGAAGGAAAAGCCCAGTGAGAAGCGCGGTAACGGTGGGGTCGCTCGCTCTGGCCGCGGTCCTTATCGCACCCGCTGCCGCTCTGCCGGCAGGTGCGACCACCCCGCCG
>NZ_JALLPO010000074.1 GCF_023276435.1 Sphaerisporangium perillae | reverse complement strand
TGACACCGGACATACTCCATCCGCAGCCGATGTAGGGGCGAGCTACGGCCGCGCACCGCATGATCCTGGACACAACGGCCCAGATCACGAACCGTTGCCTGCGTGTCGCGAGTTAGCCAGCAAGGTCCCCCGATGGTCCAAAGCGCCAGCGGCGCTGGCGGGCCGCCCGAGGCGATCATCACCGGGATCAGCACGAGGATGGTGTACAGGCCGAGCGTGAGCGGCAGGAACCGGGACGGCCGGGCCCAGACTCCCGCGCGGATGATGGCCACGCCGGCGGTGACCAGGCCGGCCCCGGTCAGGATCGGGGAGACACTGAACAGCACGTCGCCGAGGTCCGGTTGCTCGGCCAGATCACCTCGGCCGCGGCGATGATGAGCTGACCGACGATCGCGCTGGCCAAGCCCACCCGGGCGACGCGGCCGTGGCCACCGGCGTCTGAGAGTGCCAGGGCGCTGCGGCGGTCGTGGGGGTCCGGCACCCGCCGGAGGTACCCGGCACGCTCCAGGCGGTCGAAGGATCTCAGCCCGCGGCGGACGACAAAAGGCAATGGCAAGGAAGTCCCGCTCCTTGCATTTTCAGGTTATAGCGCACTGGGGGGCTTGCGGCAAGAGCCGGATCTTGCCGCATAATCGGCGGCCGGACACAGCACCGACGAGGAAATGGGGGGCACGACGTGGGTGTGTTGTCGATGTACGGGGGACGCGGCGACCTCGAACCGCTGATGAGATTGGCGGTGCAGTTGCGCGCGCTTGACGCGGAGGTGCGGAGGTGCGGGGGTGCGCGCCGCCCGACCGGGCGCAGCGGCCGGCCGACTCGTCAGAGGGAAGCCAACCAGACATGAGGACGTGCCCAACAAGAGGTTCGACACAGCTCGAGGCGCCGGTGATTCGATCGGCCAGTGCAGTGCAACGGAGCACGGCTGCCTCGGAGGTATCGCAATGATCGAGCAGTACGTGTTGGATCTTCAAGAAGTTGACCAGACGCAGGTCGCGGTCGTTGGCGGCAAGGCCGCGCACCTGGGCGGGCTGTCGCGGATCGAAGGCATCCGCGTGCCGGCTGGGTTTTGCGTGACGACGGCCGCCTTCCGGCGGATCATGGCGCAAGCGCCGCCGATCGACGATCGGCTCGATCAGCTGTCGCGCCTGAACCCGGATGACCGGGAGGCGATCCGCACGCTCAGCGCGGAGATCCGCCGGACCATCGAAGAGATTGCCATCCCGGGCGATCTGGCGGCGGCGATCACCCGCGCGCTCGCCCAGCTCGGCGAGCACGCCGCCTACGCCGTGCGATCCAGCGCGACGGCAGAGGACCTGCCGACGGCATCCTTCGCCGGCCAGCAGGACACGTACCTGAACGTCGTTGGTCCGGCGGCGATCCTCCAGCACGTCAGCCGGTGCTGGGCGTCGCTGTTCACCGAGCGGGCCGTGACCTACCGCCTGCGGAACGGCATCGACCACCGTACGGTCCACATGGCCGTGGTCGTGCAGCAGATGGTCTTCCCGGATGCGGCCGGCATCCTGTTCACGGCCGAGCCCGTCACGGGCAACCGGAAGGTCGCCACCGTGGACGCCAGCTTCGGCCTCGGCGAGGCCCTGGTTTCCGGCCTGGTGAACCCGGACGTCTACAAGGTGCGAGACGGCGAGGTCGTCACCAGGGCGGTCGCCGCCAAACAGCGTGCCGTTCACGCCCTGCCGGCGGGCGGGACGCAGGAAGTGGCGATCGACCCGCAGCGGCAGGAGCAGCCAGCGCTGACGGATGCGCAGGTCGTGCGGCTCGTGCAGCTCGGCCGGCGGATCGAAGCGCATTTCGGCCGCCCGCAGGACATCGAATGGTGCCTGGTCGACGATGACTTCCAGATCGTGCAGAGCCGGCCGATCACCACCCTGTTCCCCATCCCCGCGGCCCGCGACCGGGAGAACCACGTCTACGTCTCCGTTGGTCATCAGCAGATGATGACCGACCCCATGAAGCCACTGGGGCTCTCCGTGTGGCAGCTGACGGCCATGGCGCCGATGCACGAGGCCGGCGGGCGGCTGTTCGTCGACGCCACCCGGCCCCTGGCCTCGCCCGCGAGCCGCGCCGGCCTCCTGGAGATGGCGGGGAGGTCCGATCCGCTGACCAGGGACGCGCTGGAGACCGTCCTCGACCGCCACGACTTCGTCCCGACGCTCCCGGACGGCGGTCCCGGCGGGCCGCCGGTCGGCGGCGCGTCCGCCCCGATCGAGACCGATCCGGCCATCGTCACCGAGCTGATCGAGCGCAGCCAGGCGTCCATCGCCGCCCTGCGGCGCGACATCCGGACGAAGACCGGACCGGAGCTGTTCGACTTCCTGCTGGAGGCCTTCCAGGAGCACAAGCGAGTCCTCAGTGATCCATTGAGCATGCAGGCGATCATGGCGGGGATGGAGGCCACCTGGTGGCTCAACGACCAGCTGCGGGAATGGCTGGGCGAGAAGAACGCGGCCGACACCCTCACGCTGTCCGCCCCCGGCAACGTCACGTCGGAGATGGGACTGGCGCTGCTCGACGTCGCCGACGTGATCCGCCCGCACCCGGAGGTGGTGGCGTTCCTGCAGGGCGTCGAGGACGACGGCTTCCTGGACGAGCTGCCGAAGCGCGCGGGCGGGACCGAAGCGCGCCACGCCATCGAGGCCTACCTCGACCGGTACGGGATGCGCTGCGTCGGCGAGATCGACATCACGAGGCCGCGTTGGCGCGAACGCCCCACCACACTCGTGCCCGTGATCCTCGACAACGTCAGGAACTTCGAGCCGGGCGCCGCCAAGCGGCGCTTCGAGCAAGGACGGCAGAAGGCGCAGAAGAAGGCGCAGGAGGTGCTCGAACGCCTGCGGGCACTGCCGGACGGGGAGCAGAAGGCCGACGAGACCAAGCGGATGATCGACCGGGTCCGGACCTTCATCGGCTACCGGGAGTACCCGAAGTACGGCGTCGTCAGCCGCTACTTCGTCTACAAGCAGGCCTTGCTGGAAGAGGCCGAGCGCCTCGTGCAGGCCAACGTGCTCCCCGAGAAGGAGGACGTCTTCTACCTCACGTTCCAGGAGCTCCACGACGTCGTGCGCTCGGACCAGGTGGATGACAAGCTAATCCAGCAGCGCAAGGACGCGTTCCGGTCGTACCACGCGCTCACGCCGCCCCGGGTGCTCACATCTGACGGCGAGGCCATCGCCGGGGCGTACCGACGCGACGACGTGCCGACCGGCGCCCTGATCGGCCTACCGGTCTCCGCCGGGACCATCGAAGGGCGCGCCCGCGTCATCCTGGACATGGCCCAGGCTGATCTCGAACCGGGTGACATCCTCGTCACGGCCCACACGGACCCGAGCTGGACGCCTCTCTTCGTCGCCATCACAGGCCTGGTGACGGAGGTCGGAGGATTGATGACACACGGCGCAGTGATCGCACGGGAGTACGGCCTGCCGGCTGTCGTCAGTGTGGTAGATGCCACCCGGCTGATTCCCGATGGGCAGCGGATCCGCGTGCACGGAAGCGACGGGTACGTCGAGATTCTGCCTTGACTGACCACGCACCGAGAAGGCCCGTCTGCCTTGCCAAGCACATATTTTCCAAGCGGCACTGACCTGCTCGGCATCCGGATCTGCCGCGACCCGCGCGACGTGCGATGCACTGATCTGGCCGATGTTCTAGCAGCGCGAGCTGGCCACGCTGGGCGGAGACCGCTGGCCAGAGCAGTGGACGAGGTCGGCTACGTCCCCTTCGAGCACCAGGCCGCCAACCTGTTCTTCCAACTGGTCTCCAGCCGTTACGAGCGGGCCAGTCTGATCGTCACCAGCAACAAACCGTTCGGACGCTGGGGAGAGGTGTTCGGCGAGGGCAGCCATCAAAGACCACATCGACATCTTCACTACGCGGCCAAGCGGGGCCGCCGACGGGCCGGCCGTCAGACCACACGTCGGACCGCGATCTTGCAGGTACCCTGGATCATCCATAAGAAGGTTCGGGACTCTGGCTGATCGGGCGTAGGCTGATCGTCGGTGGTGCTGGGTTGAACTCGACTCCCGCGCTGATCGACATGTTCGTGTTGCTGGTCTGCATAGTTCTCCCTCGCGTCTCGTACACCTTCAAGCAAGATCGAAAGCGAGACAAGAAGGGCAGAGTGGTGCGTGATGAGCGTACGAAGGATCTTCGTGTCTCGATCGGTAGCCGGTCGGCGGCAGCCCTGATGACAGCGGTGTACGCGTCCCTACTGGGATGGTCCCGTGTCAGCGGGGAGGCGGCTTGAGCCCAGCAACGTCGCGCCGTACAGCGGTCCGTACCGTCATGGCGGATGGCCGGCACGGGCCCGTACGTATGAGGTCGACGGTTGCCGTTGCTGTATTTCGCTGCTGTACGCATCAAAAGAGGCCACTTCCCGATCATGGGAGGTGGCCTTTGAGCTGGGTGGAGCCTAGGGGATTCGAACCCCTGACTTCCTGCTTGCAAAGCAGGCGCTCTGCCAACTGAGCTAAGGCCCCTTGATGGAGGACAGCCTACCGGGATGACGTGGCCACTGCTGCCTTGGCGGGGTCGCTGTCGAGGACGAGGCTGGGGAAGTCGGCGATGGAGTCGATGATCTTGGTCGCGCCGCCTCGGAGGAGGCGTTCGCGGCTGTGGACTCCGGTCAGGACCCCGGCCACGATGGAGGCGCCCGCGCGGCTGCCGCAGAGCATGTCGCTCTCGGAGTCGCCCGCGACCGCGACCTCGCGGACGTCGCCGATGCGCAGTCGCAGGAGGGCGGTGAGCACCATGTCGGGCCAGGGGCGGCCGCGGCCGGCGTCCTCGGGGCAGAGGGCGAGGTCGACCTTGTCCATCCAGCCGACGACGCTCAGCACCCGGCCCAGGGTGTTCCGGCTGAAGCCGGTGATGATGCAGATCTTGATGCCGGCGGCGCGCAGCTTCTCGAGTGCCTCGACGGTGCCGGGGACAGGGAGGAGGCCGGCTCGGTCGATCGCGTCCTCGTAGGAACGCTCGAACGTGAGGTTCGCCGCCTGTGCCTGCGCCTCGTTGCCGGGGAAGATGCCCCGGAAGACCTCGATCTTGGGACATCCCCGGGACCGATGCACGTGCACCATGGCCCGCGCATATGCCCCGGTCCCGGGGACTATGCCCTGCGTGGCGATCGCCTCGGCGAACGCCCGCTCCACCATGGCTATGTCACCGATCGTGGTGCCGGCCAGATCGAGGCAGGCAAGCTTGATGGGTGAGGCGCTGGTCATGCCATCACCTCCGCCTTGATCCAAAACCATTTACGCACCCGCATCGGCTGCCGGGGTGGTCAGTTCTCGCTGCCGGTCGCCTCAGTCCACAGATCGAGCTCGGCGCGGTCAGCCTGCACCTTGCGCCAGACCAGTAGCCCCCCAAGGGCAACGAGCGCGAGAACGAGCAGCTTCTTCACGGTGTAACCCCACTTCTCAACGGTCTCATCAGCCGGGGATGAGACAACGCCGGGTTCCTAACAGATGCTTGCAGCCTAGCAAGGGATTAGCTTCCTCCCTCGGTCGCGGGAGAAGCGGTTGTCCACAATCTTCCGATACGGAGCCTTGTTCGTGGCATCCGTAACGAGCATCGGCCCTTTAGGTAAGAGCCGACCAAGGGTGTGATCAGGGGTTACTCCGTACAAGGCCAGGATGCCCCGCTCCAGGGCGGGCGTCCAGGAGCCGAGGCGATCGGCCGTTCAGAGGCCGGAGGGATCGGCCGTTCAGGAGTCGGACGGCGGGTCGTTCGGGAGCGGGAGTACTCGCCGCTCAGGGGCTGCTCGTTGATGTGGAAATGTCCCCGGCGGGCGGCGTGTCGCCGCGGTGGTCGGGCGCGGCCCACCGTGCCATCGGGCGGCACTTCGGCGAGGTAGGCCGAGAGGTCGGACGCGGCGTCCCTCGCGCGGTGCGGGACGGTGAGGGCGGCCGGTGGGGTCTCGGACCGTAGAGCGGGCACGCTGACACGTATTGTCAGCGCTATGCGCGCGAGCCGGCTGCTGTCCCTCCTTATGCTCCTCCAGACCCGTGGCCTGATGACCGCCCGCCAGCTCGCGGACGCGCTGGAGGTGTCCGTACGCACCATCTACCGTGATGTCGAGTCGCTGCACGCGGCGGGCGTGCCGCTGTACGGCGACGCGGGGCCGGCCGGGGGCTACCGGCTGCTGGACGGGTACCGCACGCGGCTGACCGGGCTGACCGCCGACGAGGCGGAGTCGCTGTTCCTCGCCGGGATGCCGGGGCCCGCGGCGGAGCTCGGCCTCCGGGGGGTGGTGACGGCGGCGCAGCTCAAGCTCCACGCGGCGCTTCCCGCGGAGTTGCGTGACCGGGCGGTGCGCGTCCAGGAACGCTTCCATCTGGACGCCCACGGCTGGTACTACGACGGCGACCAGACGCCACATCTCGCCACGATCGCCGACGCGGTGTGGAACGAGCGCCGCATCCAAATGTGCTACCGCCGCTGGAAGGAGCCGACGGACGTCACGCGGATCCTGGACCCGTACGCCATCGTCCTGAAGGGCGGGAAGTGGTACCTCGTGGCGGGCAGCGGCGAGCACATCCGCACGTACCGTGTTCACCAGGTCATCGACATGACGGTCCTGGACGAGAGGTTCGAGCGGCCCGCCGACTTCGACCTCGCCAAGTACTGGCGCTCGTACGTGATGGACTTCCGCAGCCGCCTCTACCAGGGAGAGGCGACCGTACGGCTGTCGCCGCCCGGCCGGACGCGTGTGCGCGAGATCATGAGTTCGGCCGTGGTCGAGGCCCTGGAGAGGACCGCGAGCGTCCCGGACGCGGACGGCTGGGTGCGCGCCGTGGTCCCGATCGAGTCGCTCGAGCACGCGCATACCGAGTTCATGAAGCTCGGCGGGATGGTCGAGGTGCTGGAGCCGTACGAGCTGCGCGAGCGCCTGGAGACCACGGCACGCGAGCTCGCCGGCCTTTACCTGTCCGCGAAGCTGAACCTGGTCCGCTGAGGCTCGTCCGCCGCCATCCCTCCGCCGACAACCTGTCCGCTGGGCTGTCGTTCCGCTGACCTTCGGACTGTTCCACCGGACGGCCTGACGAATGTCGGCCGGCGTGCCCGGCCGGCCGCGCCCGGCTTCCGTACCGGTACATGACCGAAAGGCCCGTGCCGGGCCTCCCTAAGCGATACGACACGGGCTCACACCGGCCGTGGACACTCTCCGTTGATGATCGTTACTGTGAGCGACGAAATGAGCGCTTCCCGCTCCGGTGGCACGCCCGCCGGGGACCACCCGAGGGCTCGCCCCGGGGTGGACGGGTATTACCCAAGGAGGACAGATGCAGGCCAAGTGGCTTACGACTCTCGCACTGACCGCGGTGATCAGCGGTGGGGGCGTGGCGGTGGTGGCGGCGCCGGCGTCCCACGCCGACACGACGCCTCCACGACCCATCACGACGGCGGACTTCGGCGGTTACCAGGTCTTCAAGCTGCCCAACGCCAATGTCCCCAACTTCACGCGCCGTACGGTCAGGTGCCCGAGCGGCAAGAGGGCGATCGGCGGCGGCGCCGAGGCGCAGGGTAACGACGCCATCCTGGTCGGCTCCTTTCCCACCGACGACGCGACCGGCTGGATCGGGCTCGGCCGCCAGAACGCCAACAGCACGGTGGGGATCAGCGTCTACGTGGTCTGCGCCAACGTGAGCTGATCACCGCCTGCGCTTCCGGCTCTGGCGGGGCCCACGCCCGGCCAGAGCCGTTGCCGGTTCTCACCGTGCGGGCCAGAGGCGAGCACCGCACACCCGGGCGTCAGGCCTGCTCGTAGTCGAGGATGTACGAGTGGGCGCCGTCCTCGTTGATGATCTGCCCTTCGCCGCGGATGCCGCGCAGTTCGCCGGTACCGGAGTCGGGGAGGATCGTCCAGCTCAACGACTGCTCGCCACCGGAGCCGGTGGCGGTGTGGTGCAGCACGAAGGTCCCCTTGCGCCCATGGAGGGCGCCGGTGAAGCGTTCGAATCCGACGTATGCCGCCGATCCCTCCACCTGCGCCATGGCGGTGATGAGCTCGGCGGTGCTGTTCCCCTCCAGGTCGCCCTTGAAGGTCTTGGTGACGTGTACCCGGGACAGCGTCGCCCCCTCGCGCTCGTCGAGGGTCTCGGGCTCCCAGCCGTCGATATCGAAGGTGCCGTTCGCACGTGGCACAGTGACCTCCTTGCGGGTTCGTGAGACCTTCACTGTGCTCCGCGTACCTGACACCTGCCGTCAGGTATGGCATCTCTCTCACCATCCAGGCACGGACCGCTGGATTCGCGATCCTCGGCTCGCTTCTGTCGAGTGGCTTCACCCGCGAGACGCCGACCGACGTGCCGAGCAGGCGAAGCACTCGATCGCCGGCGCACTGGCCGTCGCCCACGGCGACACCGGCCTGATCCAGGCCGGTGCGCCGCCCCGGACACCGACCGGCATGATGCCCGCCGATACCATGCGATCGCGGCGTATCCCGCCAACCTGCGCGCATCGAGCGGCGCGCTCGACCGGTGACCTCAACACCCCTGGAGAGGTAAATGGCCCTGTTCGACTTCCCCCTGGACCGGCTGCGTGAGTACCGCCCGGAGCGCGACGAACCCGCTGACTTCGATGCCTTCTGGAAGCAGACCATCGAGGAGGCCGCCGGCCACGACCTGGCTCCGGACTTCGCCGACTACGACGCGCCGATGACCGGCGTGCGCGTGTACGACACCACGTTCGCCGGGTGGGGCGGCGATCCGATCAGGGCGTGGATGCTGGTTCCGGAGGGCGCCACCGAGGTGCCTTGTGTGGTGCAGTACATCGGTTACAGCGGCGGGCGGGGGCTTCCCATCGACCACGCGATCTGGCCGGCCGCCGGTTTCGCGACGCTGGTCGTCGACACGCGCGGGCAGGGCGGCTCGAACATCTCGAGCCCCGGGAGCACCGGGGACCCGCACGGCGGTGACCACCCGCAGGCGCCCGGCATGATGACCAAGGGGATCCTCGACCCCGAGCAGTACTACTACCGGCGGGTCTTCACCGACGCCGTGCGCGCGGTGGACGTCGCCGCCGCCCACCCGGCCGTGGACGCCGACAGGATCGCGGTCGCGGGAGGCAGCCAGGGAGGCGGCATCGCCCAGGCCACCGCGGCCCTGCAGCCGAAGGTCAAGGCCGCGCTGATCGACGTGCCGTTCCTGACGCACTTCCGGCGAGCCGTCGAGATCACCGATCGGGACCCCTACCAGGAGATCGTGCGGTTTCTCGCGTCCATCCGCGACAGCGAGGAGCAGGTCTTCCGCACCTTGTCGTACTTCGACGGGATGAACTTCGCCGCCCGCGGCCGGGTGCCGGCCCTTTACTCGGTGGCGCTGATGGATCTGGTCTGCCCGCCGTCCACGGTCTTCGCGGCCTACAACCACTGGGCCGGGCCCAAGGAGATCACGGTGTGGCCGTGGAACGGCCATGAGGGCGGCGGCAGCCGGCAGCGCGACACGCAGCTCCGCCACCTGCGGCGGCTGTTCTCCGTGGCCTGACGGGTTCTCCTGACGCGACAGGACCTCACCCGACGAGGACGAACCGGACGTCAGGGAACAGTGCGAGAGGGCCGGCCGTACTCGCGGGCGATCTGCCGTGCTCCGGCGAGCAGCGGCTCGACCAGCCGAGGTAGCTCGCGTGCCCGGTGGGAGGAGACGACGACCCCGACGGCGGCGATCGGCCTGCCGTCGACGACGATCGGCGCGGCGGCCGAGCACGACCCCAGCGTCATCTCCTCGTGGGTGAACGCGTATCCCTGGGCGCGTACGGCCGCCAGCTCGCGGGCGAGCCGTCCCGGCTCGGTGATGGTGTGCGGGGTCGGCCTCTCCAGCTTCCTCCCGAGGTAGGAGGTGATGAACCACTCGGCCTCGTACGCGAGCAGCACCTTGCCGACGCCGGTCGGATGCATGGGCAGGCGCCCCCCGATGCGGGACACGATGGGCACGGCGCGGCGCCCGTACACCTTGTGCAGGTAGAGCACCTCCATCCCGTCGCGGACGGCCAGGTGGACGTTCTCCCCCGTGGTGACGAACAGTTCCTGCACCCAGGGATGGGCGACTTCGAGCAGGCGGCGCGGTGCGAGCTCGCCGAGCTCCCAGAGCCGGCGGCCGATGTGGAGGCGGCCCTCGCCGTCGCGGCCGAGCATCTGCGAAGCCTCCAGTTCGCGGACGAGCCGGTGGGCGGTGGCGAGCGCCACGCCGCTGCGGCGGGAGATGTCGGTCAGGGTCAGCTGGGGGTGGTCGGCGTCGAAGGCGTCCAGGATGGCGAGGACCCGGGAGGTGACCGAACGCCCCGGCTCGCGGGATCCTCCTGCCACGCACCCTCCCTGGTTGTCCACAAGCTGTGGGTATTCTGGCACTTCTTCCACTGAGTGAAAGCACAGACTCGTGCGGTGTCCCCTGCCGCAGGATGCTTTGGTGCTATGCGTACTCAGGTCGGGATCATCGGTGCCGGGCCCGCGGGCCTTCTGCTGTCCCATCTCCTCCAGTTGCGAGGCATCGAGTCGGTGGTGCTCGAGCGCCGCAGCCGGGACCACGCGGAGAAGCGGGTACGGGCGGGGGTGCTGGAACAGGGAACGGTCGACACTCTCATCGCCGCAGGCGTGGGCGACAGGCTGCGGCGCGAGGGGCTTCCCCACCAGGGGATCGAGCTGAGATACGGCGGGGCGGGGCATCGCATCGCCTTCGAGAAGCTCGTCCCCGGACGGGCCATCACCGTCTACGGCCAGCAGGAGGTCGTCAAGGACCTGATCGCGGCGCGCCTCGCCGGCGGAGGAGACCTCAGGTTCGAGGTGGACGACGTGGCCCTCCACGCCATCGACACCGACCGGCCGTACGTCACCTTCGGCGGCGAGCGGCTCGACTGCGACTTCATCGCCGGGTGTGACGGCTTCCACGGCGTGTCGCGGCCGTCGATCCCGGAGGGGGTGCTGACGGAGTACGAGCGCGAGTATCCCTTCGCGTGGCTCGGCATCCTCGCCAGGGTGAAGCCGTCGGCCGAGGAACTGATCTACGCGCGTACGAGCCGGGGGTTCGCCCTGCACAGCATGCGCTCCTCCGAGATCAGCCGGTTCTACCTGCAGGTCGCGCCGGACGAGGACATCGCCGCATGGCCCGACGACCGCATCTGGGCGGAGCTGAGGGCACGCCTGGAGACCGTCCCCGGGTTCGTCCTGGCCACCGGGGAGATCCTCGAGAAGGGCGTCACGCCCATGCGGAGCTTCGTGGCCGAGCCCATGCAGTACGGCCGGCTGTTCCTCGCCGGGGACGCCGCGCACATCGTGCCGCCGACGGGGGCGAAGGGCCTCAACCTGGCGGTGGCCGACGTACGGCTGCTGACCGAGGCCCTCGCGCACTGGTACGGGACCGGCTCCGGCGAGCTGCTGGACGGGTACTCGAAGGCGTGCCTGAAGAGGGTGTGGCGGGCGCAGCACTTCTCGTGGTGGATGACGACGCTGCTGCACACCTTCGACTCCGACGACGCCTACGGTCACCGGCTGCAGCTGTCCTACCTGGACTACGTGACCTCCTCGGAGGCGGCGGCGGCCACGCTGGCGGAGAACTACGTCGGGCTGCCCTACGGATCGCTGGAGTAGCCGCCCGCCCCCCCGTCGCCGTGATCCCCACCCCTGTGCATAACCTGAAATATCAGGGAACGGGGGATCGACATGCCTGATCCGGCCGAAGCGAGCGTGTACTTCATAGGGAACGCCACCACGCTGATCCGCTGTCACGGCTTCACACTGCTGACCGACCCGAACTTTCTGCACCGCGGCCAACGCGCCTATCTCGGCTGGGGCCTCAGCACACGCCGTCGCACCGATCCGGCGATCGAGGTCGGCGGGCTTCCGGCCATCGACGCCATCGTGCTGTCCCACATGCACGGCGACCACTGGGACCGCGTGGCGAAACACGCACTGGACAAGCGGCTGCCGATCTTCACCACACCGCACGCCGCCGAGCGACTCAGGCGCCAGGGCTTCGGGAACGCGATGAGCCTGGAGACCTGGCAGGACCGCACGATGCTCCGCGACGGCCACAACCTCAAGATCACCGCGCTCCCGGCCCGTCACGCGCCGGGGGCTGCACAGAGGTTCCTGCCTCCCGTCATGGGGAGCATGCTGGAGTTCGGCCGCGACGACGGCACGGTCGACCTGCGCCTGCACATCAGCGGGGACACGCTGCTGGACGACCGCCTCGCGGCGATCCCCCGGCGCTTCCCCGACATCGACCTCGCGATCGTCCACCTGGGCGGCACCAAGCTGCTCAGAACGCTGCTCGTCACCATGGACGGGATGCAGGGCGCACACTGGGTCGAACTGATCGGCGCCGACCACACCCTGCCGGTCCACTATGACGACTACGAGGCGTTCACCTCGGGGCTCGACGACTTCCGCCACCACATCAACCGCCTCGGCCTGGCGGACCGGGTCCACTCCATCGCCCGCGGCGAGACCTACCACGTCCTCGGCCGGAGAGCCGGCCAGCAGCGCCGCTGAACGGCTGAACCAACCGGACAGCTGAACCAACCGGACGGCTGGATGGCTGGATGGCTGGATGGCTGGATGGCTGAGCCTCGCCCAGCCCGTCGTACGCCGTCTGCCTATGGTGGGGTATGGGGGAGATCCTGGTCGGCACGGCCTCGTGGACGGACAAGACACTGCTGGCGTCCGGCTGGTATCCGCCGGACGTCACGTCGGCCGAGGAGCGGCTGCGGTTCTACGCGAGCCGGTTCCCTCTGGTGGAGGTCGACGCGACGTACTACGCGCCGCCCACCGAGGAGACGGCGCGGCTGTGGACGGAGCGCACCCCGCCTGGCTTCGTCTTCGACGTCAAGGCGTTCTCGCTGCTCACCGGCCACCCCACCCGGCCGGCGGCCCTGCCGAAGGACCTGCGGCCCAGCACGGACACGGGTAAGAAGAATCTGTACCTGCAGGACCTGGACCCCGCCGTCGTGGAGCAGGTCTGGGAGCGGTTCGTGTCCGCGCTGCTCCCGATGCGGGACGCGGACAAGATCGGGGCGGTGCTCTTCCAGTTCCCGCGATGGTTTCCGATCAGCAGGCGCAACAAGCAGTACATCCTGGAGTGCAAGCGCCGCTGCGAGCCGCTGCGCATCTCGGTGGAGTTCCGCAACCGGACCTGGATGACCGAGGAGAACCAGGCGGAGACCCTGGACTTCCTCCGCTCGTACGCCATCCCGTACGTCTGCCTGGACATGCCGCAGGGCTACCCGTGCTCGATACCGCCGGTCGTCGCGGCCACGTCCGACCTGGAGATCGTGCGGTTCCACGGCCGCAGCGACAAGTGGACCAGCCACGATATCCACGAGCGATTCGGCTACCTCTACTCCGCCGAGGAGCTGAAGGACTGGGTGCCGAAGCTGTGCGAGCTCGCCGGCGAGACGTCCAGCACGCACGTCCTGATGAACAACTGCTACCGGGACTACGCCCAGACCAACGCGCGGCAGCTCGCGGGCCTGCTGCGGACCATGCCGGCCTGCCCGGTCCGGCCACCACCCGTGGCCGCCGAGTGACGGCGGCCGCATCCATCCCTCCGTCGACGACGGACCTCGGCCGCGTGAGGACGGACCCCGGCGGCCGCGGGGGACGGCGCGGCCGCCGGGGTCCGGGCTGCCGGCGCTACTTCCTGCGGACGGAGAGCAGAGCCTTGTAGGCGGGCTTGGGTGCGAGGTTCTCGTCCATGACGCAGGCGGAGCCTTCACCGTCGAACCAGCCGGGGACCCACGAGTGGCGGTCGGTGTAGCCCCAGACGGTGAACTCGACGCAGTGCCCGTTGTCGACGCAGGTGGACAGCATCCGCTGGTAGTAGTCGGCCTGGGTGGCGAGCTTCTCCGGCGTCACCGGCAGCACCATGCGCACGTCGGCCTCGGTGATCGCCGCCTCCAGGCCGAGATCGGTGAACTGGCGCATGACGTTGGGGAAGTCGCCCGGATAGTCGTACTGGATGCCCAGGTGTCCCTGGAAGCCGATGCCGTTGATCGGCACACGCTTCGCCTTGAGGTCCTTGATGATGTTGAGCGTGGTATTGATCTTGGCAGTGTTCCACTCCAGGTTGTAGTCGTTGAGGTAGAGCTTGGCGTGCGGGTCGGCCTGGTGGGCCCAGCGGAAGGCGTCGGCGATGTAGTCGGGGCCGAGGTTGGTGAGCCAGATGCTCTGGCGCCGGTTGCCGTCGTCGTCCACGATCTCGTTGACCACGTCCCAGGCGCGGATCTTGCCGCGGTACCGGCCGACCTCGGTCATGATGTGCTCGCGCAGGATCTTGCGCAGCGCCTTGGCGTCGATGCTGCCGTCGGCGACGCCCGCGGTGAGCCAGGCGGGGAGCTGGTTGTGCCAGACGAGGGTGTGCCCGCGTACGTTCTGCCGGTTGCGCTGCGCGTTCTTGACCACCGCGTCGGCGCCGTCCCAGGTGTACACGCCGCGCTGGGGCTCGACCGACTCCCACTTCATCGCGTTCTCGGCGGTGACGTGGGTGAATTCCCGGTTGAGCACCTTGCGGTAGTCGGCCTCGCCGGCGAGGGCGGTGACGTCGACGGCGGAGCCCATGTACACCTTGAGCTTTTGCGACAGTTCGCGCAGGTCGTCCGGGGTCTTGCCTCCGGCGTACGCCGGTAGAGGCAGGGCCACCGCTAGCGCGGTGGCGACCAGTCCCAGCAGGAGACGTTTCATGGATGCCTCACTCGTGGTCTTCGATGACGATCTTGTAGTCCCCCGAATGACGGTCGCGACAGAAGTCGCCGAAACTTTCAGACGATCGCCGAATGTTTCGTGTCATGAAACGTAGATGTAACGAGGGCCTGCGTCAACGGTCTGAAGGTCGTCAACGCTCCGAACGGCCGGTTCCGCGCCGTCTCCAGACGACCGATCAGCGGACGGCGGTCACTGGACGGCGGTCACTGGACGGCCGGGCCCGAGGCGGTGTGGCCGGGGAAGCCTTGGCGGGCCAGCCAGGCAAGGGAGTGGTCCGCGACCTCGCGCCATCCGCACGAGGGAGGTCGCCAGGACCCTGTCGGCTGAGCCCGCCCTCAGCGCGTCGCTTCCCGGGGCAACCCCAGCGCGCGGCGTAGGAAGTCCAGCTGGTGCAGCAGGAGGTTCTCCGCCACCGCCTCCTCGGAGGGCAGATGGGTCACCCGGGGCAGCGGCAGCACCTCGTGCGGCCGGCCCGCCGCCAGGAGCGCGGCCGAGAACCGCAGCGTGTGCGCCGCCACCACGTTGTCGTCGGCCAGCCCGTGCACGAGCAGCAGCGGCCGGGTCAGCGACGCGGCCTCCAGGATCGGCGAGCAGCGATCGTAGGCCTCCGGATGCTCGTCCGGGTGGCCGAGGTGGCGCTCGCGCCAGTGCGTGTCGTACAGGCGCTGGTCGGTGACCGGAGCACCCGCCACGGCGGCGTGGAAGACGTCAGGACGGCGCAGCACAGCGAGAGCGGCGAGGAACCCGCCGAAGGACCAGCCCCGGACGGCCACCCGGGTGAGGTCGAGCGAAGGGTTGCGCGCGGCGGCCTCCTGAAGCCCCTCCACCTGGTCCTCCAGCGCCGGCCCCGCGAAGTCGAGATGGATCGACCGCTCCCAGGACGGCCCCCGTCCCGGGGTCCCCCTGCCGTCCACGGCCAGCACCGCGAAGCCCTGCTCGGCGAACCACTGCGAGACGTACGTCCACCATGCCTGCTCGGCGGTCACCTTGCGCATCGCCGGCCCGGCGTAGGGGTCCATCAGCACCGGCAGCGGACCGTCTCCGGGACGGTGCCAGGAGGGGAGGAACAGAGCGCCGCGCAGCGCGCGGGGGCCGAGGGAGAGCATCTCCACCCGGAGCTCCAGCACCGGCTGCTCCGCGTGCGAGGCGATCACCACAGGCCCGCGCCCCTCACCGCCGGCGAGGCCCCCACCGCTCCCGCCCCCGGCGAGGCCCCCACCGCTCCCGCCGCCATCGCGCCGGATGGTGGTGCGGGTGCCGGGACGGTCCAGGGTGTGGGAGACCAGGACGGTGGTGCCGGCCCGCCGCGTACCGCTGTGCACGCCCGGCTCCTCGCTCAGCCGCCGCAGACCCGACGCGGGATCGTAGGCCCACAGGTGCATCTCCGTCGGTTCCTCGGACGCGGCGAACAGCACCGTCTCGCCGTCCACCGCGAGGACGGCGTCCAGCTGCAGGCCGGGCGGGGTGACGGGCCGCCCTGCGGCCAGCAGCCGCCGCGTGTCGTCCTGGTCGGCGCTGGTCAGCAGGACGCCCGCCGCGGTGCGTGCCGGCAGTCCGGGAACCAGCTCCACCCAGGCGTCGTCCTGCTGCTCCGCCAGCACCTCGGTGGCGCCGGTGGCGGCGTCGATGCCGAGGACGTGGACGTGCCGCTGGTCGCGGCTCTGCACGGCGGCGTAGGGCCCGAAGCCGTCCCAGCCGGCGCCGGTCAGGTACTCGAACGCCTTGGTGTCCCAGTCCACCGGGGTGAGCGCGCCGTCCTGCGCGCCGTCCACATCGGCGATCCACAGGGTCACCTCGGCGTTGGCGGAGCCGGCGGCGGGGTAGGCGACGCTCACCGGCGGCTGGGCCGGGTCAGACGGATCGGCGAAGTACCAGCGCTGGACGGGAGCGGTGTCCACCCTGGCCACCAGCACGCGGCGCCCGTCCGGCGCCCACCAGTGACCGCGGTGGCGCCCCATCGACTCGGCGGCCACATGCTCGGGCAGCCCGAAGCCCACCTCGGGACCGTCCGGCGCGGTCACCACCCGGTCGCGGTCGCCATCGGCCTCGATGACACGCAGGGCGCCGCCGCTGACGTAGGCGATCCGCCGTCCCGCCGGGTCCGGGCGGGGGTCGATCACCGGCTCTGCCGCGGGCAGCCGGTGTACCAGGCCGTCCGACGGGCGGACCGTCCACAGCTGACCGGAGAGCGCGAAGGCCAGCACCTCGCAAGCTCCGTCGGCGGCGTAGTCCACGATGCCGGAGGACAGCTCGCGGGCGCGCTCGCGCCGCGTCCGCTCCTCCGCGGACAGCTCCTCGGCCGCGCCGGCCAGAAGGTCCAGCGGGTCCACCAGGAGTCGTTCCTCCCCGGTCGCGCGATCCAGTGCCCACAGGCAGGAGACGGGGTCGTCCCCGGCCCGGGTTCGCAGGAAGAAGACCGTGCCGCCGTCCGGTGACACGGTGATCCGGCCGGGAGCGCCGAGCGTGAAGCGCCGGGTACGGGCGAGCTGGCGGGGCAGTGAGGACATGGTCATGCTTCTTTCTTCGTCTCGGACGCGCGGGAAGCGCCCTGGGAGCTGATCTGGTCGGACGACCGGACACCGGGAAACAGAAAGGCCGCTATCCGAACGGATAGCGGCCTTTCGTGTCAGCTTTACTCGTAGTCGGAATTATCCCACATCCTTCGCATCGAGAGGGAGCATCGATCTTGCCGCAGACCGGTGGAGACCGGCCGGAACGCGGCCACCGCCCGGCCGCCGCCTGCCTCCGCTCCGGCCGCCGCCACGACACGGCGGACGATGGTCACTGGCTGCCGTTTTCGTATGCACCTATCCCGCTATGTGGTTATAGGTAGTCTTCGCTGTCCTGCCCCGACGATCATGGGTTCTCCGGGCGGCGGCGTTGCTGACCGCGCTGGGTCCCGACCTCTACTCCAGGGTCGAATCGCTCCTGCGCGGCCACCACAGCGGCCGGAGCTACGCGTGGATGTCCTGGGGCTCATGTGCGGGAAACCGGATCAACGACCTGATCGAATATCCGGAACGCGTGGTCGTCGACCTCCCTCTCTTCTGGTACGGCGGCGCACCGCTGATCGTCTTGGGCCTCGCAGGCCGGTACCTGAGCCTCCGGAGCGGGCGCGACAGGCTCGGCGGGATCATCGCTCGCTCCGCCGCCGCGGCGCTGCTTCTCCTCCACCTCCCTGAACTCCTCCTGGTCTCACTCGACTCGGCGCTCGGCCCGGAATGCATGGACTCGTGGGGGCCGCCGGACCTGGTCAACTGGAGCGTAGGCATGGACCTCTACCTCCTGGCAACCCCGCTCCTGGTGCTGTTCGCCGCACGCTCCCCCCGGCGGGCGTTCGTCCGGCGAGGCCCCCGCGCCCGTACGGCGTTCGCCGTCCTGACGGTCACGGCGACCCTCCTGCTCGCGGCGGAGTCCGCCCCTCCGAGCAGGGTGAGCGGCGAACGGGAACTCGACTGCGCCGGATTCGGTCACGGCACGGTCAGGGGCCTGAGCAAGGGGGAGAAGGACTTCCTGTGCGAGGTCTGCGGCTACTCCTTCGACAACTACGACGAAGGGGGTGTCGAGGGGGGGAACAAGGCTCCTGACGGGGAGGTACTGGCCCAGGGACACCACCTGTGCGGCCTGGCCGCGCAGCACGCGGGCGACGTCAACGCACCAGTCGTACGCGAGGCGCCGCAGGCGTCCTTGGCCAGGGCGCTGGCAAGCCTGTGCCCCGAGGTGGCCCGGGCGCAGGAGATCGAGGCCGAGCGGAGGCAAGAGGAAGAGGACGCGTACCTCGCCAAGAAGGAGCAGGCCTGCGCGGCACATCCGGCACACCGGCCGAAGATCAGGCCGGTGCGGCAGAAACGGGCCACCATGTGGACCGAGTTCTGGACGATCCAAGGATGGGACGAAGGATACGAGGGAACCACCCCCGACCTGGTGGAGGAGCTGGTCGGAAGCGAGCGGGGGGCTCTTGAGATCTGGGCGGCCGACGAGATCGGGCACGCCTGCGTGACCGTCGAGTCCTACACCAGGCGCCCGCCGCTAGAGACCAAGAGCTGGGAGGAGGTGGTCGAAGTCGGCTACGAGAGCCCGAGCGGTTCGCTGACCCTCTTCGACGGCCAGGGAAAACCGCTATCTGGTCTCACCTCTGCCGGCCCGGGGTCCTACCGGGTCCGGGTCCACCTGCGAGGCCGCGAGCTCGTCCGCCAGAACCCCGACGCCCCGGACGGCACCGTACAACTACTGATCATGGTATTTCCCGGCAAGGAGAAGACGCCGACCGTCTACAGATGAGTCCGCGACTTCAGCGTCGGCCGCGGAAGGTGCGACGCAGGTCGGCGACCCAGCCGTCGGGGATCTCCCAGGGGATGAAGTGGCCGCCGTCGCGGTGCACGGTGAGGTTGACGTGGTTGTACCAGTCCGCGCGTTCGGAGTCGAGGAAGTCCTGGACGCGCTGGTCGCAGCCGACGCACTTCACCGCAACAACAGCCGGTCCACGAACAAGGAGCGAAACCATGAGATTCGACGACCATCGCGTTGTCATCACTGCTGCCGGCCGCGACTTCGGGCGAACTCTGGCCATCCGGCTCGCAGACCTCGGCGCGGAGGTCTTCCTGTCCGCACGCAGCCTCGCTGCCGCTGAGCGTGTCCGCGATGAGATCCGCGACCGAGGCCATCGGCAGGTCCACGCCTATGCCTGCAACCTGACGGATCCCGCCTCAATCCGCGACTTCGCGTCCGGCGTCACCCAGCACACCGACCGCGTCGACATCCTGATCAACAACGGCTCGCGCTACCTCGAAGGGCCGGACCTCCAGTCAGCCTCCGACGCCGATGTCGTCGACACCATCGCATCCGGCGCAACGGGCACGGTCCTGACCGTGAAGAACTTCCTCCCTCTCCTGCTCAACTCGGACAAGCCGGATGTGGTGACGATGGTCTCTGCCTGCGGAACGGCCGGACATCACCGCTCGGACGCGCACGACGCCTTCTATGCAGCCAAGAGCGCCCAAGCCGGGTTCACCGAGATTCTCTCCAAGCGCCTGCGGCCCCAGGGAGTCCGGGTGATATCGCTCTACCCGCCCGACTTCGACAACACCGACCCCCTCTCTGAGGAGTGGAAGTCCACGCCACGGGAGGCCAAGGACGCCCTCACCGCACAGTCGCTCGTGGAGTGCATCCTCTTCGCAGTCACCCAGCCCCGTGACTGCTTCATCAAGGCATTCCACTTCGAACAGGTCTGAGCGCTCGCATACTCAAGCAAGGCTGACGTCGGCTCCCGGGTCGCACACCGGAGGCTCCGGACCAGAGGCATTCGGACAGTTCCAATACCCGACGTCACCATTACACGGCGCCGAGGAGAGCCAGGAAGCGATTCGCAAGGTCAACGATCTCTGTGAGCAGCCGTCGCCGGCCACGCCCGGCGGTCACTCCTGTGCTGAGCGGGAGCAATGCTCAATACCTGTGGATCACTCCTGGCGGAAGGGAGGCGTACCTTCCCGATGGATCGATCGATAGGTCATCGAGCAAGGCCGACGTTGCCGCGTCGGCCGGGAAGGCACGCCCGTGCTTACGGTAGTCAACCAGGACGACACCACGCCAAGCGGCAGTTCGCTGCTGGATGAGATTGTCCGGGACGGCGCACGGCGGATGCTGGCCGCCGCGCTGGAGGCCGAAGTCAACGCACACATAGCCGAGTTGGCCGATGAGCGCGACGACAAGGGGCGCCGCCTGGTGGTCCGCAACGGCTATCACCAGCCCCGGCAGGTCACCACCGCGGCCGGCGCGGTCGAGGTGAAGGCGCCGCGGGTGAACGACAAGCGCGTCGACGAGGCCACCGGCGAGCGCAAGCGGTTCTCGTCCGCGATCCTGCCGCCGTGGTGCCGCAAGTCGCCGAAGATCAGCGAGGTGCTGCCGCTGCTCTACCTGCACGGCCTGTCCTCCGGCGACTTCGTGCCAGCTCTGGAGCAATTCCTCGGCTCCTCCGCCGGGCTCTCCCCGGCGACGGTCACCCGGCTGACCCAGCAGTGGCAGGCCGACCACGCCGCCTTCATGGACCGCGACCTGTCTGACGTCGACTACGTGTACGTGTGGGCCGACGGCATCCACCTCAACGTCCGCCTGGAGGAGGCCAAAGCCTGCGTCCTCGTGCTCATCGGGGTCCGCGCCGACGGCTCCAAGGAGCTGGTCGCGCTAAAGGACGGCTACCGCGAATCCGGTGAGTCGTGGGCTGATCTGATGCGCGACTGCGCCCGCCGGGGCATGCGCGCCCCGGTGCTCGCGGTCGGGGACGGCGCCCTGGGCTTCTGGAAGGCCCTGGCCGAGGTGTTCCCCGAAACCCGCGAGCAGAGGTGCTGGGTTCACAAGACAGCCAATGTCCTCGACTCCATGCCGAAGTCCGCGCAGCCGGGCGCGAAGAAGGCCATCCAGGACATCTACAACGCCGAGGACCGCGACCACGCGGCACAGGCGATCAAAACCTTCGCCAAGCTCTACGGCGCGAAGTTCCCCAAGGCCGTCAAGAAGATCACCGACGACCAGGACCAACTGCTGGCGTTCTACGACTTCCCGGCCGAGCACTGGATCCACCTGCGGACCACGAACCCCATCGAATCGACCTTTTCCACCGTCCGGCTGCGGACCAAGGTCACCCGCGGTGCCGGCTCCCGCACCGCTGCCCTGGCCATGGTCTTCAAACTCGTCGAGTCCGCCCAACAGCGGTGGCGCGCGGTGAACGCACCCCACCTCGTCGCCCTCGTCCGCACCGGAGCCCGCTTCGAGGCCGGCCGCCTTGTCGAACGCCCCGAGACCCTCGCGGCCTGATCAAAGCCGCGAGGACCGGGCTGGCCGCCAGACGCGGGACTACTCCACGCGGGACTGCTGCCCAGTGCGGGCGCGCAAGGCTTGTGCGAACCACGTGAACACCGGCGCCAGGCTGGGCGGGACGGGCCATCCGTTGATCACGGCCAGCAGGTGCCAGTAGCGTTCCGCGCGGGGGTCGCCGGCGATCTCCAGGCGGGTCAGCAGCCATTGGCGCAAGTCGGCGTCGTCGGCGCGGCTGAAGGTCTGCGCGTAGCGGGCGGTGAGGGCGTCGATGATCGGTGCGGCCTCGGCCGAGGCCGCACCGATGCCGGCATCGAGCGCGCGGCCGACGCTGTCCCGAACGGTCTCGGTGAGATCGTGGTGCAAGCCGGTGCGGTCGCCTCGGGCGCGCTCGGCCGCCTGGTACTCCGCCATGCGGCGCACGGCGGCGCGGAAGTCGGGATCCTGGGTGAGCTCGGCGAGTTCCACCCAGGCGTCGACCTGCTCGGGTTCGGGGTCGTCCGGCAGTTCGGGCATGGCCGAGCGCATCATGTCGACGAAGTCGGCGTTGGCGTCGAGCCCACCGAACGTGTCGTCGATGAAGTCGGTGATCAGGCGTCGGCGTTCGTCGTCGGAAAGCTTGGCGAGCTTGTGCATGAGGTCCATCTCCTCGGGGCTGGAGCCGCGTTTGGCCACCGCGCGCAGCACAGCGCGCCGCAGTCGCAGAGTGCGGATCTGCACCTCCAGGGCATCGGCGTGCGCGGCCGCGACCTCGGGCACCGAGACCTCCCGGTCCAGCACCTGCCGGATGACGGCAAGGTCGAGGCCCAGGTCACGCAGGGTGCGCACCAGATCCAGACGTGTGAGCGCGCCGATGTCGTAGAGCCGGTAGCCAGCCGGGCTGCGGTCTGTCGGCGGCACGATCCCGGTGTCGGAGTAGAACCGGATGGTCTTGACCGTCAGCCCGGTCCGCCGGGCCAGGTCACCGATCGTGAAGAGCGTGTCGCCGTCCATGCCCGCACTCTCGCGCCTCCCCCTACGGGAGACTCAACCCCAGTCTCCCCGCTGGGTTGCCAATCCACGGGTCTTGACAATTACTCGCTGAGCGGGTGCCTCCACCAGTGAGACCGGGGCCTCCTCCTGGCCGAAGGTGATCACCATGTACCTGCCGTTGGCGTAGCTGACCACAGGCCGCTGGAGCATCTCGCCCACCCTGCGGGCGACCGCCTGGAAGAGCTCGACCATCTCCTGCGTGTCGGCGCTGACCCTGAACCGTCCGTTGGCGGCGAGCTGCTGGGCGACGAAGGGGGCGAAGTTCGCCTCGCTCCGGGCCTTCTCCTCCGCGCTGAGAGGGGTGTGCCGGGGCGCGGGCTGCGTGCCGAAAGGGTGGGTCATCGCTGAGCTCCTAATGATCGCCGGCCTCCCAGCATGCCATCCGCCCCTCCCGCGCTGGAACCACGACCGAGCAGCCGGTGACCAAGCGGGAGTTGCTGAGTGAGACGAACCAGAAGACTAAGGCAGCCTTCTACCTCGCTTCGGTGCTGGGCCATCCACGTTGACTCCTCAAACCAACGATTGAAGTCCTCAGCGCTCCGAACCCTCAGAGAGGGCTACCGGCTGCCTGAGAAGGGTGCTGCCGCCCGGTGACGTTCAGGCAGGTGACCGTGGTCGACCAGCTGCGGGGTCATGACTGCTCCTCCAAAGGGATCAATAGGTGGGTGACGAGCTGTTCGGGTGCCGTAGTGGCGGGATCGGACACGTACACCTCGCGGAGCGGACCGTGGATTTGGCGGCGCTGCTCGGCGCACCAGCCCAGCAGGGCGTGGCTGGTGAGCGAGATCTGGTCGTAGGGGCCGACGTGGGTGGCGCAGGCGAAGTCACCGCCTGGGAGTACGTCCGGCTCGGCCCCTGGCACCGGCTCGCTGGTGACCAGGGCGACCGCGATCGGAGTCGGCTCGGTCAGGTCGACCGGGAACAGCCCGATCAGCTGCCTGTCGCGGAGGCCGGACGCCCCGGACATCAACCGGGCGATGGCCGCCGACGTGGCCCGGCCGATATCCTCGGGGCCCACCGCGCTGTCTTTGACCACCGCGACTCGGCGCGCCGGTTCGGTGACGAGACGAATCTGCGCCGACGGGAGTCCCTCGGCCATCACCCGTTCCAGTGCCCGCAGCGTGCGGCGCCGCCTGGCCAGCTCCGTCTCCAGGTCATCACGCACCCCGTCCAGGGCGCCCGTCGTGCCCGACAGCACTTGACCGATGACCGCGAGCGGCACGTCCAGGGAGCGCAACAACCCGATCGATAGAGCTTGGCGGGCCTGCGCCGACCGGTAGTAGCGGTAGCCGGTCTGCTCGTCCACGTAGGCGGGCACCAGCAGCCCCAGTTCGTCGTAGCGGCGCAGCTGCTTGACGCTGAGGCGGCTGATCCGGGCGAACTGCCCGATCGGCAGTAGATCTCCGTCCATGCCCTCTAGCTTGGGGTCTGCCCCGAGGGGAGAGTCCAACTCCGGGATCGTCTTCCACGATCGGAGCGGACCTTCGATCCCCCCGCCCCCGGGCAATTCGCGAGGTCAACGATCTTTATGAGTAGCCGTTGCAGTGGTGGCTGCAGTAAAACGCCCCACACGGATAATCCATGCGGGGCCTTCGAGTTGGGTGGGGCTACCAGGACTTGAACCTGGGACCTCTTCCTGGCAACCAGGGTGGAGCCGGGATCATGGACGATACCCTTTCCTACCTGCGCATACGATCCCCAATCGTCCGTAGGCGTCTGCCGGTGTCCGGGACGATCGTCACCCAGTTGGTCACCCACTCACGGTGATCATCAACGTAGACGACGAGCTGAGATCGTAAGCGCGAAAAAGCAGGTCTACTAGCTGCTTATGACCTTACCGCCGATGTGTTTCGCCACGGCCTCGCCGAACCGCGGGTCGTCGTCGGCGATCAGCAGCCAGTTACGCCCGCGGACCCGGTAACCACCGGAGAGATCCTGCGTAAGAGAACGCGGCAACTTGTACCCCGGATCGACGGTGTAGAACATCACATGTGCGGTACCGGTGTTGCATCGTGCGGTATGAAACTCGTTCACGGTGGAGTGGACCACCTCCTCGCAGTTGATTCTCAGGTCGTTAACCACAATCAGGATGTCCCGAGGCGAAGCGAAGGTCCCGCCATCCGCGCGCCGCGTGAACTTCCTGGCCTTTCCACTGGGGGAGTGTGGAAACCATAACTTCGTGGAGTCTGGCACGCTGTGCCTGGTGATAGCGGCGAGAGGGCGGCGTTCACCCGACGACTCGCCTCGGCCGTACACCCCCACCCCTACGGCAACAGCACCCGCACCGAGGGCAAAGACGAACAAAACGATGAAAACTTCCCTTGCCCTCATGACCTGTCTCCCGCTTCACACTGGACCAGCTGCCCGGCGGAAATACTATGAACCCTCAGTTCTCTGTGACCAAGGAAATCAGCCTATGTACGGGCTCGGGCCGCTTTCTGCGTAGTGACGTAGCCGTAGCCGTTGTGTGTGATGCATGTCCAGATCATCCAGCTCATCGGGCGCCACCCACCGAACCTCCGTGGACTCATCGCTGATCGCCAATGCTCCTCCTACGATGCGGGCCGTGAGGCAGATGTTGAACTGCCGGCGAACCTCCCCGTCGGTGTAGGCGATGATGTGGCGAGCGTCGGTGTAGAGGCCGACCATGCCGGTGATCTCGATGTCGTAGCCGGTCTCCTCTTTGACCTCGCGGATCGCTGCCTGCGGTACGGACTCGGTGAGGTCCATGCCTT
>NZ_JALLPO010000073.1 GCF_023276435.1 Sphaerisporangium perillae | reverse complement strand
GCCCTGGCTCAGCGACGGCGAGAAACAACACCTGCGCCGACTGGAGAAGAAGTCGGCCCGCCAGCGGCGCACCCGGCATCGTGGTGAGCCGGCCTCGCATCGGTTGGCCCGCACCTACGACCAGATCGCCCGGCTCCGCGCGACAGCCAAGCGCCGAGCCGTCGACTGGCAGCACCAGACCACCACCGAACTCGCCGGCACCTTCAGCGTGGTCGTGGTGGAAGACCTGAAGGTCACGAACATGGTCCGGTCGGCCACCGGCACGGTCGACAACCCCGGCGTGAACGTCGCGCAAAAGACCGGGCTGAACCGCTCGATCGCTGCGGAAGCATGGGGCCGGACGGTCACCCTGCTGGAATACAAGACCTCCGACCGGGGCGGCCAGGTCGTGAAGGTCCCCGCGCGGGGGACCTCGCAGACCTGTCACCAGTGCGGCCACCGTGACCCGGCGGCCCGGGACCAGATCAGGTACGCCTGCGCCAACCCCGCGTGCGGTTGGGTCGGGCATGCCGACACCAACGCCGCGATCAATATCAACAACGCCGTCGGAATGCCGGTGTCAGGACGTGGAGACCTCGGGGCTGCCCAGTCTGCGAAGCGTCAACCCCCGCGCGCCGCTTAACCCCGACGCGACGGGAGAATCTCCGGCCTTCAGGCCGAGGAGGAGTTCAAACGGTTCTGGTGTACACCCTGGTGCTGCTGGTCGCACCGCGGACCCGGCCGGTCATGGCAGCCGCCATCGCGCTGGGCGTGAGCTGGATGATCGAGTTCGCCCAGCTCACAGGCATCCCGGCCGAACTGGCCGCCCGTAGCCTGCCTGCCCGGCTGGTGCTCGGCTCGACCTTCAACCCTCCCGACCTGCTCTGGTACGGCGTCGGCGCGCTCCTCGGCTGGATCGTCCACGCCCGAGTGACCTCACCCACCTCGCCACCCCTGGAAGATTAGACACGGTCGCCCCGACCAGAGCACCCCGGCCGCAGACGGTCGATTCGCACCCCGCGCAGAGGCTCACCGGCTCGCCGCCGTACAGCGGCGCCGATTTCGCCGTACTCCTCCCCGCCGCCGCGGCGCCGGTTTTGTGCGTGCTGGGTCGGGGTGGGGGGACTCGCTGTCAGACCTGGTGGTAGGGCGCCGGCGGCAGCCCGGTCTCCTGGGGGGCGTGCCGAGCGAGCGGCGGTGGACCGGATCGCCCTAGGTGGTAGGGCGCGGACGGGCCAGGTAGCTGGCCCGAGATCTGGTGGGAGGGATGCCCGACTGGGGTGGGAGCTCGGCTTGGGTGGGGTGGCGGGGTTAGTGGCTGGACTCGTGGGCTTCGACCAGGTGTTTGGGGGCGGTCAGGCACCAGGCCTCGGTGACCAGTTCGAACAGCTCGTCGGCGTCGATCTTGTCGAGGTGGACCACGACCCATCCGAACCGGCCCATGGTGAACTGGACCTCGAACACCTCGGGCCGTTCGGCCACCAGAGCCAGCTGCTCCTCGATCGTCGCCTTGAGGCCGACGGTCTCAGTCTGCTCCCACAGGTAGCCGAAGCCCTTTCCGCGCACCTTCAGTGCGGTCCAGCCGCCGCCGTCGGCTTGCTTGACCTCGGGAAGCCTGTCCAGCATCTGGAGGAATTCATCAACGCTCACGCCCATGTCCAACCTCTATCAGAGCCCGCCGACATTTCTCGCGGCCCCCCATGTGCACGGGCGGCGGGCGGTTTCGTCGGCGGGTAACCAGAATTTCACCTGGGCGTACCGGGCCGAGGCGGCCATCGGGGCCCGGCCCGGCGGGGCGTCGGCGCAGGCAGGGGCACCACCCGCTGAGGGCGTTGGCGATGCCCGACGAAGAGCCGCCATATACCTAATCAAACCCTGACATTTCTGGATTTGTCAGAATTCGCGACTGTCCAACTGTCGAGCGGCCCCGTCGGAGACCAGGACCCCCCACCTGGCCGGGGCCGCAGGCAGAAGGGCAGGCTCGTGAAACGAGTCTTCGCCGGCGTGCTCGCCACCCTGACCGGCATCACCCTCACCATCACCCTGACCGCCCAGCCCGCGAGCGCCACCCCGCCCAACATCCCCTCCGCGAGCACGGCCGCCTCCCGCCTGGCCTCGCTCACCGTCGCCGCCGAATCCCACCAGTCGACCTACAACCGCGACCTGTTCCCCCACTGGATCACCATCTCCGGCTCCTGCAACACCCGCGAGACGGTGCTGAAGCGCGACGGTTCCGGCGTCGTGGTCGACTCCGCCTGCGCGTCCACCTCCGGCAGCTGGTACAGCCCCTACGACGGGGCGACCTGGACCGCCGCCTCCGACGTCGACATCGACCACATGGTGCCGCTGGCCGAGGCGTGGCGGTCGGGCGCCTGGGCCTGGACCACCTCGCAGCGCCAGACCTACGCCAACGACCTGGGCGGTCCCGAGCTGTGGGCCGTCACCGACAACGTCAACCAGGCCAAGGGCGACCAGGACCCGAGCACCTGGAAGCCGTCACTGGCCTCCTTCTGGTGCACCTACGCGCGGGCGTGGATCCAGGTCAAGTGGTACTACAGCCTCACCGTGCAGAGTTCGGAGAAGAGCGCGCTGACGACGATGCTCGGCTCCTGCTGACGGCGCCGGCGCGCCCTGTCCTCCAGTGAAGTGCCACCCGGCGGCGGTCCGGCGCGTCCGGCGTCGCCGCGGTGGCGGGCGGGCTCCGCGGCATGCCCTGCGGAGCCCGCGGGAAGGCGGGAGTAATCGGCGGCGGCCGTGAGTTGAGATCTTCCATGACGCTGAACTGGGTGCCACGCCACCGCGCCGCTCCGGCCAGTCCCTATGACGCGCTCGCCTTCGCGTCTTCGCCCCGCTTCGCCGACCAGACGGTCCGGCAGGTGCTGCACCTGCACCGCGGCGGTACGACGTCGCGCCTGCGTCTGAGCAACCTCTTCGGCAAGCAGCCCCTGCTCGTCGGCGCGCTTCGCGTCGCGGCCCACCTCGGCGAGGGCCGCGTCTCGGAGGCGACCGGCACGGTGGTCACCTTCGGCGGCGACACGTCGGTGGAGATCCCCGCGGGCGCGGAGGTCGTGACCGACCCCGTGGAGTTCCCCTTCGACGACGACTTCGAGCTGGCGGTCAGCCTCCATCTCCCCGATGCCACCGGACCGGTCACCGGGCATCCGGCGGCCCTGCAGGCCGGCTACGTGACGCCCGGCGACGCCACCGGCAAGGCCGAGGTCCCCGGGGCGGAGGAGATCACCGCGTTGCACATCGTGACCGGGGTCGACGTGCTGGAACCGGTACGGGACGAGCCGGTCATCGTGGCGTTCGGCGACTCGCTCACCGACGGGGACGGCACGACCCCCGGCGCGAACCAGCGGTATCCCGACCACCTGTCGCGGCGGCTGAAGACTCCCGTGCTGAACATGGGGATCGCCGGCAACAGGCTGCTGCGCGACGGTTTCGGGGAGGCGGGCCTGTCGCGGTTCCAGCGGGACGCGCTGGAGGTCCCGGGCGTCACGCACGTCATCGTCGAGCTGGGCATCAACGACATCGGGCTCGCCGCGGTGTACGACCTTCCCCGGCCCGCGGCCGACGATCTCATCGAGGGCCTCACCTCGCTGGCCCGGCAGGCCAGGGCGGCGGGAGTCGTTCCGGTCGGGGCGACGCTCCCGCCGTTCGAGGGCACCGTGTTCCCCGGGTACTACACCGAGGAGGGCGACCGGACCAGGGGCGCGGTGAACGCGTGGGTGCGGCGCACGCCGGAGTTCGCCGCCGTGCTGGACATCGACGCCGCCCTTCGCGACCCCCGGCGGCCGTCGTCCTACCGGGCCGATCTGGACACCGGCGACCACCTGCACCCGAGCGACGCCGGTGCCGCCGCCATCGCCGCGGCCATCGACCCGGCCGTGTTCGGCGGCGCCTGACATCCGGCCCGCGCTTGACTTCGGCCCGCGCCTGACCTCGGCCCGCGCCTGACCTCGGCCCGCGCCGGGCACAGGCCCGGAGCCGGTGGCGACTTATTCGGCGGCCATGACCTACATCGTCCTATAGCGTGTTCCGCGTGATTCCGACCTCCCGCCACGCCGCCTCTGACGGTGCCCGCCCATGCTGAGCCGGCTGCTTCGCACCTACCTGCGGCCCCACTCGGCCGCGCTGATCGCCGTGGTGCTGTTCCAGCTGGTCGGCACCATCGCCTCGCTGTACCTGCCCAGCCTGAACGCCGACATCATCGATCAGGGCGTCGCCACCGGCGACACCGGCTACATCCTGTCCGCCGGCGGCTGGATGCTGGCGGTGTCGCTCGTGCAGATCGCCTGCTCGATCGCGGCGGTGTACTACGGGGCCCGCGTGGCGGCGGGGTTCGGACGGGACGTCCGGTCGGCCGTCTTCCACCAGGTGGGCGGGTTCTCCGCCCGGGAGGTCGCCCAGTTCGGAGCGCCTTCGCTGATCACCCGCAGCACCAACGACGTGCAGCAGATCCAGATGCTGGTGGTGATGACCTGCACGATGCTGGTCGCCGCGCCGATCATGGGCTTCGGCGGCATCATCATGGCGTTGCGGCAGGACATCGGCCTGTCCTGGCTCATGCTTGTCTGCGTTCCCGCGCTGCTGATCTCGATCGGCATGATCGTCTCACGCATGGTCCCCCAGTTCCGGGAGATGCAGACCCGCATCGACGAGGTCAACCAGGTGCTGCGCGAGCAGCTCTCCGGCATCCGCGTCGTGCGGGCCTTCGTCCGGGAACGCGAGGAGACCCGCAGGTTCGCCCGGTCGAACGAGGCGCTGACCGGGACCGCGCTGCGCGTCGGGCGGCTGACCGCGCTCATCTTCCCCACCGTGATGCTGATCCTGAACGCCTCCAGCGTCGCCGTGCTCTGGTTCGGCGCCGCCCGGGTGGACGGCGGTGAGATGCGGATCGGCGCCCTCACCGCGTTCCTCATGTACCTGATGCAGATCCTCACCTCGATGATGATGGCGACCTTCATCTCGATGATGATCCCGCGCGCCGCCGTCTGCGCCGAGCGCATCGGCGAGGTGCTGGACACCGAATCGTCGGTGCGCCCGCCGGAGGACCCGGTGCGGCAGGTGCGCAGCCACGCCGAGCTGGAGATGCGTGACGTCGAGTTCCGCTACCCGGGCGCGGCGGCGCCGGTGCTGTCCGGCATCTCGTTCCGTGCCGTCGCGGGACGGACCACCGCCGTCATCGGCAGCACCGGGTCGGGTAAGACGACGCTGGTGTCCCTGGTGCCCCGGCTGTTCGACGCCACATCGGGCAGCGTGTCGGTCGACGGCGTCGACGTCCGCGACCTCGACCCCCAGATGCTCTGGACGCGCATCGGCCTGGTGCCGCAGAAGCCGTACCTGTTCAGCGGCACCGTCGCCAGCAACCTGCGCTACGGCAACCCCGAGGCCACCGACGAGGAGCTGTGGGAGGCGCTGGAGGTCGCCCAGGCCCGCGACTTCGTCGAGGCGATGCCCGAGGGCCTGGCGGCGCCCATCACGCAGGGCGGCACGAACGTGTCCGGCGGGCAGCGGCAGCGGCTCTCGATCGCCCGCGCTCTGGTCAGCAAGCCTGAGATCTACCTGTTCGACGACTCGTTCTCGGCCCTGGACCTGGCCACCGACGCCCGGCTGCGCGCCGCCCTGCGCCCGCACATCGCCGAGGCCGCCGTCGTCATCGTCGGCCAGCGGGTCTCGACCATCGCCGACGCCGACCAGATCATCGTCCTGGACGACGGCGTGATCGTCGGCATCGGCACCCATGACGAGCTGCTGGACTCCTGTCCGACCTACCTCGAGATCGTCGAGTCCCAACTGACCGCGGAGAGCGCAGTATGAGCGACCGGCCCATGGCACCCACGCGCCCGCGCCCGCCCGCGGGGGGCGGCGGCTTCGGGCGAGGGCCCTTCGGGGGCGCCGGGATGCCCGCGGAGAAGTCGATGACCTTCGGGCCCTCCACCCGGCGGCTGATCCGGCGCCTGGACCCCGAACGACCGAAGATCCTCGCCGTGATCGGCCTCGCCGTGACCAGCGTGGTGTTCGCCGTCATCGGGCCGAAGATCCTTGGCCGCGCGACCGACCTGATCTTCAGCGGCGTGGTCGGCAGGCAGTTGCCCACCGGGACGACGGCGGAGCAGGCGGTCCAGGCCGCCCGCGCGTCGGGCAACGACAACTTCGCCGAGATGCTGGCGCGGATGGACGTCGTCCCCGGCCACGGGATCGACTTCGGCGCGCTGGGCACGACCCTGTCGTGGGCCCTCGGACTATACGTCGCCGCGTCGATCTTCAGCTGGCTGCAGGGCTACCTGCTGAACGACGTGACGCAGCGCACCGTGTTCCGGCTGCGGGCGGACGTCGAGGACAAGCTGAACCGGCTCCCGCTGAAGTTCTTCGACGGCCAGCCGCGCGGCGAGCTGCTCAGCCGGGTGACCAACGACATCGACAACGTCTCCCAGACCCTGCAGCAGACGCTGAGCCAGTTGCTGACCTCGCTGCTGACGGTGGTCGGCGTGCTGGTGATGATGTTCGTGATCTCACCGCTGCTCGCGGTGATCGCCCTGGTGACCATCCCGCTCTCGATGGTCGTCACCGGGTTCGTCGCCAAGCGCTCGCAGAAGCTGTTCGTCGCGCAGTGGGCCCACACCGGCACTTTGAACGCCCACATCGAGGAGGCGTTCACCGGCCATGAGCTGGTGAAGGTGTTCGGACGCCGGCCGGAGGTCGAGGAGGTGTTCCGGGAGCGGAACGAGGAGCTGTTCAAGGCGAGTTTCGGCGCCCAGTTCATCTCCGGGGTCATCATGCCGATGATGATGTTCATCGGGAACCTCAACTACGTCGCGATCGCCGTCGTCGGAGGCATACGGGTCGCCACCGGGGCGATGAGCCTGGGCGACGTCCAGGCGTTCATCCAGTACTCCCGGCAGTTCACCCAGCCGCTGACCCAGGTCGCCTCGATGGCCAACCTGCTGCAGTCGGGAGTGGCGTCGGCCGAGCGGGTCTTCGAGCTGCTGGACGCCGAGGAACAGGCCCCCGACGCCGCGGACGCGGTGCTGCCCGCTGCTCGGCGGGGGCGGGTCGAGTTCGAGCACGTGTCCTTCCGCTACAACCCCGACCAGCCTCTCATCGAGGACCTGTCGCTGGTGGCCGACCCCGGGCACACGATCGCGATCGTCGGCCCGACCGGCGCGGGCAAGACCACGCTGGTCAACCTGATCATGCGCTTCTACGAGCTGGACGCCGGCCGCATCACCCTCGACGGCGTCGACATCACCGCGATGCGCCGCGACGACCTGCGCTCGAACATCGGCATGGTGCTCCAGGACACCTGGCTGTTCGGCGGCACCATCCGCGACAACATCGCCTACGGCAATCCCGCGGCCACCGACGAGCAGATCCACGCCGCCGCGCGGGCCACGTTCGTCGACCGGTTCGTGCGCACTCTGCCCGACGGCTACGACACCGTGATCGACGAGGAGGGGAGCAACGTCAGCGCCGGTGAGAAGCAGCTGCTGACCATCGCCCGGGCGTTCCTCGCCGACCCGTCGCTGCTCATCCTCGACGAGGCCACCAGCTCGGTCGACACCCGGACCGAGGTGCTGGTGCAGCACGCGATGGCCGCGCTGCGCAGCGACCGCACCAGCTTCGTGATCGCCCACCGGCTGTCCACGATCCGCGACGCCGACCTCATCCTGGTGATGGACGGCGGAAGCATCGTCGAGCACGGCACCCACGAGGAGCTGCTCGCCGCCCGGGGCGCCTACCACCGGCTGTACTCCGCGCAGTTCAGCGGCGCCCTGGTCCCGGCCGACGACGGGACGGCCGGGTAGGCCGCTCGACGCTCCGCGCCCCCGGAGGCCCCGAGGCGGGTCGAACCTCTCGCCAGGCGGTTCGCGGGCGCACGGATGACGCGAAGCCGGCGTTCCGCGGGGCCGGGTCAGGACAGCATGTCCGTCGCGATCGTCCACAGCCGGCGTTGCCGGGATCCAGGGCGAAGGGGGCGACGCCGCCGCCCGGGGCGCAGCCGCCACAGCCCCGTCAGACCTTACCCCGCTGGGGTAGGGATCCGCAGGGTCTGGCTCACCCGGCCCCGGCGATGACCGGTCTGCGATCGCCGGATGAGAAGACCGGAGGTCAGGGGCGGGTGGGGTCGGGGCGGGAGAGGCGGTGGCCGAGGTGCTGCATGGGTTTTTCGACCAGGCGGTAGGTGACCCAGGCGGCGGCCAGGATGACGGCCAGGAACAGGGCGGCCATGAGGAGCTGGACGTGCCGGGGTGACCAGCGCAGGTCGCCGGTCAGGGAGACCAGGAACTTCAGCAGTGGGTGGTGCAGCAGGTAGAGCGAGTAGCTGATGAGTCCCAGCCAGGTGAGGAAGCGGGGGACGCGCCGGTGCCGCAGGGCCATCGCGCCCGCGAACGTCGCGAGGGCGAGGGCGACCGTGGTGAGCCACACGTCCGGCTCGATCCACCACCAGCCACCCTGGACCGCCGTGAGCGGGGCGACGGCCACGAGCGCCAGGGTGAGCGCGACGGGCCAGAAAGGGCCGGTGCCCCGCTCCCAGCGGTGGATCGCCGTGCCGGCGAACATCACCGCGACGATCACCACGCCGAGCCAGGGCACCCTGCTGCCGAGGAACAGCAGCGCGAGCGACATGACGCCCAGCGCGCACGCGCCGACCCTGCGGAACCGGCCGGAGACCACGCACGCCAGCCCGGCCGCGAGCACCCCGGCGGAGATCCACGCGATCAGGCTCCCGGTGAGCGTGGCGGCGGGGATGAGCAGCGCGGTGGCGACGGCGGCCACGCCGAACAGCACAGCCGGCACGCCGCTGCGCCGATGCGTCCCGGTCACGAACAGCGCGGTGACCAGCAGGTAGAAGACCATCTCGTAGGACAGCGTCCACATGGTGTCGGCGACGCCGCCCACGCCCACCACGTCCAGCAGCATGGTCGCGTGCGCGGCCACCGTGGCGGGATCGCGCGGCACGGCCTCGCGTAACGGGATCCGCCAGGTCATGGCGAGGACCACCCCGATGACCACGAGGTAGAGCGGATACAGCCGGAAGGCGCGGCTGATCCAGAACGCCCTGACGTCCCCGTGCCGTTCCAGCGAGGCCGGGATGATGTAGCCGCTGACCAGGAAGAACACCAGAATGCCGTAGACGCCCACGTTGAACCAGTAGGGGCGCAGCCACGGGACGACCCAGGGCAGCAGATGCTCGGCCACCACGGCGGTGGCCCCGATGCCCCGCAGCGCGTCCAGCCAGGCCAGACGGGCCTGGGAGGACGGCGTCGCGGTGGGCGAGGTCACGGCGGGGACGATCGACACCCGCCCCAACTTACCGAACCGGGCAGAACCGGGACGCGGAGGGGATGGCGGTCAGAGGAGCTTGTCGAGGGTGATGGGCAGGTCGCGGACACGTCGGCCGGTGGCGTGGTGGACGGCGTTGGCGATGGCGGCGGCGACGCCGGTGATGCCGACCTCGCCCACGCCGATCAGGCCGAGGGGCATCGTGGGATCGGGATCGCCGAGGTAGCAGACGTCGATCGGCGGGATGTCGGCGTGGACGGGGACGTGGTACTCGCCCAGGCCGGGGTTCATGATCCGCCCGTTGCGCGGATCGACGAGCGTCTCCTCCGACAGGGCCATGCCGATGCCCATCACGATGCCGCCCCGCAGCTGGGCGGCGGCGGTCTTGGCATTGATGACCGTGCCGACGTCGAACGCCCCCACCCACCGTGACACCCGCACCTCCCCGGTGTCGGGGTCGACGCGCACCTCGCAGAACTGTGCTCCGCACGCGGCCTTCATCCAGCGCCGCCGGTCGCGCAGGAACTTCGCCATGAACCGGGCCTGCCCGACCATCGCGCCGACGCGGGTGTCCGACCCGACAGCCACCTCCAGGTGGGGGCGGCCCGCCCGGGCCAGGATCGCCGCGTACGTCTCACCTGGCCCCGGTTCGGTCCACAGGCCCCCGTCGCGGGCGCGCAGCCCGTTCAGCCGCCGGCCGCGCAGCGGTGACCCGCTGGAACGCCTGGCCAGGGCGAGCATGGAGCGCTTCAGCTTCTCGCAGGCGGTCAGCAGGCTGGCGGCCACGCTCGCGGTCTGCCCGGACCCGCCCGCGCCCGGGCCGGTGGGCAGGACCGAGTCGCCGTACTCCACCCGCACCGCCTCGAACGGCACGCCGAGCGCGTCGGCGGCGATCTGGGCCTGGGCCGTGGCCCCGCCCATGCCCATCTCGTGGAACCCGCAGCGCACCAGCACGGTGCCGTCGGCGGACAGGCGTACGGTGACGTTGGCGGGGAGCTGCCACGACGGATGGTAGGCCGAGGCGACGCCCATGCCGACGAGCCACCTGCCGTCGCGCATCGAACCGGGCTCCGGCGTGCGCGCGGACCAGCCGAACCGCTCGGCGCCGAGCGCGTATGCCTCGCGCAGCATCCGGTGGGCGAACCGCTTGCCGTCGATCGGGTTGCGCTCGGGCTCGTTGCGCATCCGGAACTCGATCGGATCCAGGTCCAGCTTGTACGCCAACTCGTCGACGGCCGCCTCCAGCGCGAAGGTGCCGATGGACTCCCCGGGGGCGCGCATGATGGTGTTGGAGAGGGTGTCCAGCTCCACGAGGCTCTGCCGTACGAGGATCGCGCCCGCGTCGTAGAGGTGCCGCGACTGGGAGGTGACCTGCTCGGGCCCGCCGCCGACCCGCCCGACCTGCGTGACGCTGGTGTGGATCAGCGAGGTGAGCCTGCCGTCGGCGCCGGCGCCGAGCGCGACCCGCTGCGCCGAGGGGGTGCGCCCGCCGACCGTGCGGTAGACCCCCTCGCGGGTGAGCATCATGCGCACCGGCCGGCCGGTCACCCGCGCCGCGAGGACCGTGAGGATCGTGCCGGCCCAGACCATGGTCTTGCCGCCGAAGGCGCCGCCGACGTACGGCGAGATCACCCGTATGCTCCCCGCGGGAATGCCGAACCGCGCGGCGAGGTGGTCGCGCACCCAGGCGACGTTCTGCGTCCCCTCGTGGACGGTCAGCCGGTCGCCGTCCCACACGGCCGTCGTGGCGTGCGGCTCGATGGCGTTGTGGTTGTGCTGCGGGGTCGTGAACCGCAGGTCGACCGACACCGGCGCCGCCGCGAGCGCGGCCTCCGCGTCGCCCTTGCTCGCCGAACCGGACTGCAGCATGTCGCTCTTCTGCGGCTTGGCGTTCGGCTCCTCGGCGGTGAAGCCGACGGTGGCCGCGAACTCCTCGTAGGTCACCCGCACCAGGGTCGCGGCGTGCAGCGCGGCGTCCTGGGTCTCGGCGACGACGACCGCCACGGGCTGGCCGTTCCAGTGCACCTCGTCGGTGTTGAGGTAGTTGACCCTCGTCCCGGTGGCGAGCGAGCTGAGGTTCAGCACGCTCATCGGTGGCGCCGGTTTCATCGCGGGCGCGTTCTCGTGCGTGATGACGGCGAGCACCCCCGGTACGGCGGCGGCGCCGGCGGTCTCGATTCCGGTGATCCGCCCGCGCGCGACCGTCGAGTGCACCAGGGCGGCGTACGCGAGCCCGGGGTAGGGGTACTCGGCCGCGTAGCGGGCGGCGCCGCTGGTCTTGGCGCCGCCGTCGACCCGGTCGATGGGCTTGCCGACCAGGCGGCCGGAGGCGCCGGGCCGCGGCGGGCTCTGTGCCTGGGTCAGGGTCATGCCGCGCTCCCGTCGGTGAGCAGCCGGCTCAGCGTCGCCACGATCGCGCGCCGCGCCAGCTCGATCTTGAAGGCGTTCTGGGACAGGCCGGTGGCGGACGCCAGCTCGGCCGCTGCCGCGCGCCGGAACGACTCCTCGGTGGCCGGCGCGTCCAGCAGGATCCGCTCGGCCTCGCGGGCCCGCCACGGCTTGGCGGCGACCCCGCCGAGGGCGAGCCGGACGCCGGCGACCGTGCCGTCGCGGACCTCCAGCGCGGCGGCGACCGAGACCAGGGCGAAGGCGTACGACGCCCGGTCGCGGACCTTGCGGTAGCGGGAGTTCACCGCGATCGGGGACGCCGGGAGCTCTACCGCCGTGACCAGCTCGTCGGCGGCGATCGCGGTCTCGACGTCGGGCGTGTCGCCGGGCAGCCGGTGGAAGTCCACCAGCGGGATGCGCCGGGTCCCGCGCACGCTCTCCACCTCGACCGTGGCGTCCAGCGCGGCCAGCGCGACGCACATGTCGGAGGGATGCGTCGCGACGCAGGCGTCGCTCGCGCCGAGGATGGCGTGGTTGCGGTTGAACCCCTCGAGCGCGTCGCACCCGCTGCCGGGCCGGCGCTTGTTGCAGGCGGCCGCGCCGTCGTAGAAGTACAGGCAGCGGGTGCGCTGCAGCAGGTTCCCGCCGACCGTCGCCATGTTGCGCAGCTGGGCCGACGCGCCGGTGAGGATCGCCTGGGACAGCACCGGATACCGCGTGCGGATCAGAGGGTGGGCGGCGAGGTGGCTGTTGCGGACGAGCGCGCCGACGCGCACACCGCCGTCGGCGGTCTCCTCGATCTCGTCCAGGGGCAGCGTCGTGATGTCGATGACGGTGCCGGGCCGCTCGATGTCCTGGCGCATCAGGTCGACGAGGTTGGTGCCGCCGCCGATGAAGGCGGCGCCGGGCTCGGCCGCGATGGCGCGCAGGGCGGTCGTGACGTCGCCGGCGCGCACGTAGGCGAAGTCCTTCATCGGGCCGCCTCGGCCGTGGTGGCCTGCCGGGCGGCGCCGGCCGCGGACCCTCGCCGGACGGCGCCCGTCTCGGTGACCTCCTGGACGGCGGCCGCCGCGGCGACCTCCCCGATGGCGTCGGCGATCCCGTTGTAGGCGCCGCAGCGGCACAGGTTGCCGCTCATCCGCTCCCTGATCTCCACGTCCGTCAGCTCGGCGCGGCTCGCGAGATGCTCGGTGACGGCGCTCGGCGCTCCCGCGGCGTGCTCGGCGAGCATGCCGATCGCCGAGCAGATCTGGCCGGAGGTGCAGTAGCCGCACTGGAAGCCGTCGTTGCGGATGAACGCCGTCTGCAGCGGATGGGGCTCCCCGCCGCCCGCCACCCCCTCGATCGTGGTGATCGAGCGGCCGGTGTACTGGACGGCCAGCGTCAGGCAGGAGTTGATCCGCTCGCCGTCGACGAGGACCGTGCAGGCGCCGCAGGCGCCCTGGTCGCATCCCTTCTTGGTGCCCGTCAGGCCCAGGTGCTCGCGCAGCGCGTCGAGCAGGCTGACGCGCGGCCGCAGGTCCAGTGTCTCGATCGTCCCGTTCACCCGTAGTTGTACGTCGACCACGCGCTTCCTCCTGCCGGTGGGCATCCTGTCGGTCCCGATGTCCGCCGACGTTAACAGAACGGCGTAATGTTAACAAGCGAACGACGTTCTTTTAACGTCGCCGTATGCTTGCTGCGACATGACAGAGCAGGGTTTCGTCCGGGCCAGGCGGCCGGAGCACAAGCGGCAGCGACGCGAGGCGATCCTCGACGCCGCCCGGGAGCTCGCCCTGCGCTCCGGGGTGCGCGCGGTCAGCCTGGGCGGCGTCGCCGCCGCCGCGGGGCTGGCGAAGTCCAACGTGGGGCGCTACTTCGGCACCCGCGAGGAGATCTACCTCGAGCTGGCCGCCGAGGCGTGGCGAGACTGGGGCGACGAGGTCGCCGAGCGGCTGCGGGACGCCACCGGCGCGCGGGAGGTCGTCGACGCGCTGGCCGAGACGCTCGTCGCGAGGCCGTTCTTCTGCGACCTGCTCGGCCACATGTCGACCAGCCTGGAGCACAACGTCTCGGTTCCGGCGGCCCGCGCGTACAAGCGCGTCGTGCTGGATGTCATCGCCGGCCTGGCGGCGCTGGTCGTGCGGGCCCATCCCACGCTGACCGAGAGCGAAGCCTTCGAGCTGGTGGGCGCGGCCGCCGGAGTGGCCGGCATGCTCTACCCGGTCTCCAACCCCTCCCCGGTGCTCGTCGAACTCTACGCGCAGGACCCCGACATCGCCGCCGCCTGCCCGCCGTTCCTGCCGACGATGAAGCGCACCATCATGGCGCTCATCGCGGGCCTGCCCACACTCCGCTGACCGCCACTCCCTTCGCTAGATCGGTGTGCTGTGTCCGGCGCCGGGTCGGTGGGGAGGTGTTCGGTGATGAGACGCGGCCAGGTGGGGTCCTGCCGCGCCCAGATGTGGTCCTGCCGTGGCCAAGTGGGTGTGGCGAGGTCGTGTCTATTCTGTGGCTCGGCCGGGGGCGCCGGGTTATGTTCCGTGCATGGCGGAGATCCACGGCAGGTGCGAGGACCGGTTCGGTGAGGTGCGCGAGATGCTGGCGGCCTCGCTGGGCAACGACGACGTGGGCGCGTCGGTGGCGGTGTACGTGGACGGCGAGCCGGTCGTCGACATCTGGGGCGGGTACGCCGACGCGGCCCGCACCGTCCCGTGGGGGCGCGACACCATCACCAACGTCTGGTCCACCACCAAGACGATGACGGCGCTGTGCGCGCTGATCCTCGCCGACCGCGGCGACCTCGACCTGGCCGCGCCGGTCGCCGAGTACTGGCCCGAGTTCGCCGCCGGGGGCAAGGACCGTGTGCGGGTGCGGCACCTGCTCTCCCACACCGCGGGCCTGCCGGCCTGGGACGAACCGATGACGGTCGAGGATCTCTACGACTGGGGGACGGCCACGGCGCGGCTGGCCGCGCAGGTCCCTCGCTGGGAGCCGGGCACCGAGGCCGGCTACCACGCGGTCACCCAGGGATTCCTGGTCGGGGAGGTGGTCCGCCGCGTCACCGGCCGCAGTCTGGGCGCCTTCTTCGCCGAGGAGGTCGCCGGGCCGCTGGCCGCCGACTTCCACATCGGGCTGCCCGCCGAGCACGACCACCGCGTCGCCCCGATCATCCCACCCCCGCCGGCAAGCGACGCGACCTCGACCGGCGAGTCCGCGACCGGCGAGTCCGCGACCGACGGGTCCGGTAACCCTCCGCTCCGGCCCGAGGTCGCCAACACTTCCGCCTGGCGGCGCGCCGAGATCCCGGCCGCGAACGGGCACGGTAACGCCCGCTCGGTGGGGGCCGTGCAATCAGTGCTGGCATGCGGCGGAACGGTGCGGGGTGTGCGGCTGCTGTCGCGGGAGGGCTGCGAGCGTGCCCTGGAGGAGCAGTACCGCGGCGTGGACCGCGTCCTTCGCGTGCCGATGCGCTACGGCATGGGTTACGGCCTGGACGGCGGCCAGATGCCCAACCCGCGCACGTGCTTCTGGGGCGGATGGGGCGGCTCGCTGGTCTTGATCGACCTCGATGCCCGCATGACGGTGTCGTACATGATGAACCGCATGCTCGGCGGCACACCGGGGGACGGCCGAGCCATCGGCATCGTGCTGGCGGCCTACGAAGGACTCTCCAGATAGCCGCCGCACTGCGCCGCCGGCGGTCATCGGGATCCACGGTGACCGCCGCCGCACTGCGTCGCCGGCGGTGACCCGATGGCGTACACCGGCCGGTCCAGGTGCGGATCAAGGACGGCGCCCTGGGAGGCGTGTCCGGCACGGTGAAGTGGCTCGAGTCGACGGTTGGTTAGGGCGTCGGCGTGGACCCCGGGTCGGGGCTGGATCAACCGGCGGACGGGCAACGGCGGGGCGACGCGCACGGCGAGCAGGTGAGGTCGGCCCGAAGGCCGCGCGCCAGACGATCGAGTCCGCGGTCACCGCGATGTCGGTGCTGTAGGTCACGTAGTTCTGTGCCCGGCTGTCAAGCGAAGCGGGGGAACAGTCTGAGCGCGTTGTGCCTCTTCCCCGCGGGCGACCTGGTCGAAATGCTGATGACCACCCTGGCCGAGCTACTCCGCCAAGCCGCACGACTCGACCCGGCCTTCGACCCGGCCTCGGCCCTGGCCGCCCTGGACCGGTCCGACGGGCCCACCGCCGGACTTTGGCCGTCCCACGGGATCAATGATCAAGCTGCCGGTCGGTGCGGGGGGTAGCGGGGTGATTCGGGGGTTCATCGCCGAACACGGATGAACCGGCCGAGAGGCCGCCGAACCCGGCCCAAGCCTGGGATGATCAAGCCGACCGCATGCCACCAGCACCTGCTCGCCGGTGGTGTCCCGATCCCCACGGGAGTGCTCCGATGACAGACGAACAGACCTCCGCGCACATCGACACCACCACCCCGCACTCGGCCCGGATGTGGAACTACTGGCTGGGCGGCAAGGACAACTACCCCATCGACCGGCAGGTCGGAGACCAGATCCTCCAGGTGTACCCGGGGATCGTGGAGGTCGCGCGGCAGTCGCGGGCCTTCCTGGGCCGGGCGGTGCGGCACCTGGCAGGCGAGGCCGGGATCACGCAGTTCCTGGACGTGGGCACCGGGCTGCCCACGGTCGACAACACCCACGAGGTCGCGCAACGGGTCAACCCGGCCTGCAAGATCGTCTACATGGACAACGACCCGCTGGTGCTGGTGCACGCCCGTGCCCTGCTGACCAGCACGCGCGAGGGCGTGTGCGCCTACGTCGACGCCGATGTCCGCGATCCCGAGCGCGTCCTCCAGCAGGCGGCCCGCACCTTGGACTTCACCCAGCCGATCGCGTTGATGATGCTGGGCATCCTGGGCAACGTATGGGACGACGCGGAAGCGAGCGACATCTGCCACCGTCTGGTGGCGGCGCTGCCGTCGGGCAGCTACCTGGTTCTGGAGGACGGCACCGACGCCGTCGAACCGGAGGCCGCCGCCGAGGCGGAGAAGACCCGCGCCGAAGCGGGCGACCCCTACAAGCTGCGCACTCCCCAGCAGATCGTCACCTACTTCGACGGCTTGCGGCTGCTGGAGCCGGGCGTGGTGTCGGTGTCACGCTGGCGGCCCGAAGCCACCCCTTGGGGAATGCCCGACGAGGTGGCAGCCTTCTGCGGCGTCGCCGCCAAGCCATAGCTTCGCCCGCGTACCGGCTTCAGTCCGGCCCACCGTCCCGGCGCCTCGGGAACGCCCCACCTGGCCGTGCTGCCCGGGAACGGCGCGGCCCCCGGCGCCTGACGCCCCCTGGGCCCCCGCGCGACCGACCGGGGGGCGTCCGCGTGCGCGGCGCGTCAGGTCCGCGGGGTCCTGTCCTTGCCCGCCGCGATGGCCCGTTTGGCGTCCTGGATGTAGGAGGCGACGTACGGGTGGGCGGGATACAGCTTGAGCACCTGGCGGAACCTGGGCAGCGCCGCCTTGTAGCGGTCGGCGAAGAAGTCGTCGAGCGCGGCGTTGTAGAGCCGCGAGGTCGGCGACGCCGACGGCGTGACCCGCGCGGCGGCGAGCCTCTTCCGGATGATCCCGACGGGCAGGATGAAGCTGTGGTTCTCGGCCGTCTCGCCGGTGGTCCGGTCGACGGAGCCCGCGATCAGCGTCCCGATGACCCGGCCCTCCTCGTCGAGCACCGGCCCGCCCGAGTTGCCGTGGTACGACGGCGCCTGCGCCTGGATGTACGGCACGCCCAGCACGGTGGTGCGCCTGGCGTTGTAGGCGCCCTCGGTCAGCGCCGGGTACAGCCTCGATCGCAGGTCGAAGATGTCCGCGCTCGTGGTGACCAGGCCGGGGAACCCGTTGATGTAGAGGGGGTCGCCCACGCGCACGTCGGTGTCGCGGCCGAGCGCCAGGGTGGGGAGGTTCCGCCCGCCGGCCATCTTCAGCAGGGCGAAGTCCTCGCCGGGATAGTCGCGGCCCTTGGCCACCAGGGTCAACGGCGTGATCTTGGCCGTCTTGTCCATGCCGCCGCCGGGCAGGGGGCTGACGACCACGATGCTCCGCCGGAGCCCGGTCACGCGCATCTTCTGGCCGTTGAAGCGCCCGAACATCGTCGTGGCGAGCCTGATCAGCTCGTCATCGGGCTGGGCGACCTTGCTGATGCTCTTCAGGAAGCCCTGCACCTCCTTGGTGGTGATCGCGGGCAGCACGTTCGCGGCGAAGCGCTGCCGCAGCACGGCCTTGGTCGAGCCGACACAGTGCGCGCCGGTCACCATGTACCCGTCAGGGGTCACCCACCACCCGGTGCACAGGGACGGGGCGCCCACCTTCACGGATCGGTTGGGCGTGACCGGGGTGAGGTACCGGCCGACGTTCGACGCGGCGGTCCGCAACACCCACTTGACCTGGCTCTGATGGTCGGCGGGGATGCGTCCCGCCTTCGCGTGCCGGGCTGCCTTGGTGAACAACGCGGTGAAGTACTTGTTCGCGCGCGGCGCGGGCACGATGACCGTCGCGCTGTAGTCGGTCTGGATCAGCTGGACCGCAGGGTCGCTCCGGGCCGCTAATCGCGTGCCGACCGCCACCCCGCGCGAAGCCTCCGCCTGTGACATCACCGGCGACACCGTGATCCCGGCCAAGGCCACCCCTGCCGTCGCCACCACCCGCCGTAGGGACGTTCGCATGGGTTCCACACCCCCTCGTAAGTTCGTGGCAGGAGTGTGCGCCGTGCCGCTGGACGTGGGGTTGCAGGTCGCTTACGACCTGGTTCGTGGTGATACGGGGGTGACCAGCGGGACGATTCCCTGAGCCGGGAAGGCGCGGCCGGGACGATCCCGCAGGGCGAAAGGCGCGCCGGGACCATACCTCCGATACGAACGCGCGGCAGGGGCGATTTCCGTGCATGGAGACCGTGCGGCACCATGAAGGGGTGATCGAGGGCGCGGGCATGCTGGCGAGGTTCCTGGCCGAGGGCGACGTGGTGGTGCTGAGCGGGGCCGGGATTTCGACCGAGTCGGGCATCCCCGACTACCGCGGGCCCAGCGGGGCTTTGAAGCGGCACAGCCCGATGACCTACCAGACGTTCACCGGCGACCCGGCGGCGCGGCGGCGCTACTGGGCCCGTAGCCACGTCGGATGGCAGACCATGGCCCGGGCCAGGCCGAACTCCGGGCACCGCGCGGTCGCCCGCCTCCAGCGGCGCGGGCTGCTTGCCGGCGTCGTGACGCAGAACGTGGACGGCCTGCACCAGGCGGGCGGCGCCCGGTCGGTGATCGAGCTGCACGGCAGCCTGCACCGCGTGGTCTGCCTCGGCTGCGGCGACTCCACGTCGCGGGAGGCGCTGGACGCCCGCCTGCGGCAGGCCAATCCGCGGTTCGGGGCCCTGGTCGCGACCGTCAACCCCGACGGGGACGTCGACCTGCCGGACGAAGAGGTGGAGGCGTTCCGCACGGTCGGCTGCCAGGCGTGCGGCGGCGGGGTGCTGAAGCCCGACGTCGTCTTCTTCGGCGAGACCGTTCCCGCCGACCGCGTCGCCGATTGCTTCGCCCTCGTGGAGCGCGCCCGCCTGCTGCTGGTCCTCGGGTCGTCGTTGACCGTGATGTCGGGCCGGCGGTTCGTGCTGCGCGCGGCCAAGCTGGGCATCCCCGTCGCGATCGTCAACCAGGGCCCGACCCGTGGCGACGACTACGCCGACCTCACCGTCGACGCCCCGCTGGGCGCGGTCCTCGCCGAGACCGCCGACCTCGTGGACGCCGTCCCGCGCTGAGCCGTCCGGCCCGGCGAATCCGGGAAAGGGTGTGTCGCTTACCCCGCTCCCGAAGTCAAGATCGCATTATTGATCGCGAGTAATGCGAGCGCTTCGAAAAGCGAACTTCTCGCTGGTGTTTCGTGGGAAGAGGGGCATATGCGAATTCCTGTCACGGTCGTCGCCGCACTGGCGGGGGTGGTCGTCATGACCATGTCCGGTATGGCCACCGCCTCGGCGCGCACCGGAAACGTTCCCGCCGGGGAAAGGGCGCAAAGCGGTGTCACGCGGGACGATCCCTTCACCGCCGGAATGCTCGCCGAGCACAACAGATATCGCGCGCGGCACGGCTCGCCCGCTCTGGTCCTGGACCAGACGCTGATGGGTCACGCGGTCGCCTGGGCGCAGAAGATGGCCGCGGCCGACAAGTTCAGCCACTCGGGCGGTCCTTATGGGGAGAACCTGTACTTGTCCTGGCCTGCCCAGCCGACGCCCGCCGCGATCGTGAAGGCGTGGTATGACGAGATTTCCAACTATGACTTCAACAGGCCTGGATTCAGCGCCACCACGGGCCATTTCACTCAGGTGGTGTGGAAGAACAGCGCCAGGCTCGGTGTGGGCATCGCCAAGAGCGCGTCCGGCCGCTGGTATGTCGCCGCCGAATACAACCCGCCCGGAAACTACGCCGGCCAGTTCCCGCAGAACGTCCTGCGGCCCCGGTGACGCTGATCCGCCGTTCGTCCCCATGCCTGGCCGCTCCGGTACGCCCGGCCGGCCGGCGGCGGGGTCAGAGGAGGGAGAGCTGGCCCGAGCCGGCGAACGGGTCGCGGTACTTCCTCAGGTGCCGCCACTGGGGCAGGTCGTCCAGGTAGGACCACGAGAGCCGGTGGTGCCCGGTGGGTCCGTACGCGGCGAGCGCCTCCTGATGGGCGGGGGAGGGGTAGCCGGCGTTCCCCGCGAACCCGTAGGCCGGGTGGTCCGGGTCCAGATCCGCCATCAGCCGGTCGCGGTGCACCTTGGCGATCACCGACGCCGCGGCCACGCTGACCGAGCGCTGGTCGGCCTTGATCTCGCAGCGCACCCGCCACGGCCTGCCGAGGAAGTCGTGCTTGCCGTCCAGGATGACGACGTCGGGACGTCGAGGCAGGGCCTCCAGCGCTCGTGAGGCGGCGCGGCGCAGCGCCTCGGTCATGCCGAACTCGTCGATCTCCGCCGCGCTCGACTCGCCGATCGCGTGGCACGACAGCCAGCCGGGCAGCACCTCGGCGAACGCCTCGCGGTGGGCCCGCGCGAGCAGCTTGGAGTCGGTCAGCCGCACCGTGCGCCCGCCCCGCCCGGGCAGCTCGGGCGGAGCGCTCAGGTCGGTCACGGCGGCGCACACCACCACCGGCCCGGCCCAGGCGCCGCGCCCCACCTCGTCCACCCCGGCGATGCTCACCGGCCCGGCGGCCCGCAGTCCCTCCTCGATGAGGTAACCGGCGGCCCGGGACTCCGCGGCCGGATCCTCCGACGTTCGCGCCTTCCGCATCGCCCCATCATGGCAGCCCCCCGCCGCCGGGACGCCAGGATCCCTGATGACCCCGTACGATCCCGAGTTCGCCGTCTGGCCTTCTCGCGGACGGCCCGCTCACGTGACCTCGCATGGCGTGGTCAGGGGCGGAGCGCGGCGAGTTGCCGCTCGAAGGGGATGACGGTCTCGACCGGCTCGGCGGCCGGCGGGCGGCGCGGCATCAGGTCGGCCAGCTCTCCGGACGCGCGGGCGATCCGGTCGGCGAGGCCGCCGGTGTTCGCGTCGCCGCCGGAGCCCCAGTCCTCCGACGCCGCGTACACCGCGGTGGGGACGACGACCGCGCGCAGGTAGGCGAACAGGGGGCGCATGGCGTGCTCGAGTGCGAGCGAGTGCCGCGCCGTGCCGCCGGTCGCGGCGATCAGCACCGGCTTGCCGGTCAGCGCGCTGTCGTCGATCACGTCGATGAACGACTTGAACAGCCCGCTGTAGGAGGCCGTGAAGATGGGCGTCACGGCGATGAGTCCGTCGGCCGCGGTCACTGTCTGGAGCGCCTCACGCAGCGCGGCGCCGGGGAAGCCGGTGACCAGGTTGTTGGCTATGTCCCCGGCCAGGTCGCGCAGCTCGACCACGCGCACCTCGACCTCGCGCTCCGGCGCCAGGCGGCGCCGGGTGGCCTCCAGCAGCCGGTCGGCCAGCAGGCGGGTCGAGGAGGGCTGGCTGAGCCCGGCGGACACGGCCACGAGCTTGAGGGGCTTCATACGGTTCTCCAGGGGGTGGGCGCGGGCGGGCGGTTCAGGTTCAGGAGGGAGAGCCGGCGACGGACGGCTCCTGGCTCGCCTCGGCGTCGCGCCGGGCGACCAGGGCCGCGTGGGCGGGCCCGTCCGGCACCTGGCTCGGCCGGCCGGAGGCGAACTCCTTGCGCAGCACGGGCACGACCTCCTCGCCGAGGATGTCGAGCTGCTCCAGCACGGTCTTGAGCGGCAGCCCGGCGTGGTCCATCAGGAACAGCTGGCGCTGGTAGTCGCCGAACGACTCGCGGAAGGTCAGGGTCTTGTCGATGACCTCCTGCGGGCTGCCCACCGTGAGAGGGGTCTCCTCGGTGAACTCCTCCAGCGAGGGGCCGTGGCCGTACACCGGGGCGTTGTCGAAGTAGGGACGGAACTCGCGCACCGCGTCCTGCGAGTTCTTGCGCATGAACACCTGGCCGCCGAGCCCGACGATGGCCTGGTCAGGAGTGCCGTGCCCGTAGTGGGCGAAGCGCTCCCGGTACAGGCTGATCAGCCGGATGAAGTGCTCCTTGGGCCAGAAGATGTTGTTGGCGAAGAACCCGTCGCCGTAGTACGCCGCCTGCTCGGCGATCTCGGGGCTGCGGATCGAGCCGTGCCAGACGAACGGCGGGACGCCGTCCAGCGGCCGCGGCGTGGAGGTGAAGCCCTGCAGGGGCGTGCGGAAGCGGCCCTGCCAGTCGACGACGTCCTCACGCCAGAGCCGGTGCAGCAGCGCGTAGTTCTCGATGGCGAGCGGGATGCCCTGGCGGATGTCCTGCCCGAACCACGGGTACACGGGCCCGGTGTTGCCCCGGCCGAGCATCAGGTCGACGCGCCCGTCGGCCAGGTGCTGCAGCATGGCGAAGTCCTCGGCGATCTTGACCGGGTCGTTCGTCGTGATCAGCGTCGTGGCGGTGGAGAGGATGAGGCGCTCGGTGCGCGCGGCGATGTAGCCGAGCATGGTGGTGGGGGAGGACGGGACGAAGGGCGGGTTGTGGTGCTCGCCGGTGGCGAAGACGTCGAGGCCGACCTCTTCGGCCTTCAGCGCGATGGCCACCATCGCCTTGATCCGCTCGTGCTCGCTCGGCGTCCTGCCCGTGGTGGGGTCGGTGGTGACGTCGCCCACGCTGAAGATCCCGAACTGCATCATGCTCCTCATCTCTCATGTCGTTGAAATTTCAACCACCTAAGCGTCGCCGCGGCACCTCTTATTCCAGGTGTTCCTGTCACCGGACCCGCTGCCGCCGGGCATCGGCGCCCTGCCGGAGCAGGTGTCCGGTGAGGCTACGATTCCTCCATGTCAGCCATCGCCAGGGTCGTTCAAGGCATCGTATGAGAACGCGCTGGAGCGCCCAGGCCTGGTTCGCCATGGTGCTGGTCGTCATGGTCATCGTGCTGGCCGGGTCCTCGCTCGTGGGGTCCATGGTCCTGCGGCACACGACGGGGGTCTCCAACCGGCTGTCCGATGTGATCTCGCCCGCCAGGATCCAGGCCGAGCGGCTCAGGACCGCCCTGGTCGACCAGGAGACCGGAGCCCGCGGCTTTCTGCTCACCGGCAAGGAGGACTTCCTCGGGCCCTACCTCACCGGCCAGGCGGCCGAGAGGGAGGCCGCCGTGCGCATCCGCGCCCTCGCGCCCGGCGCGCCGCCCCTGCGCCGGCTGGACGAGGTCGAGCGGCTGAGCGCCCAGTGGCGCGCCCAGCACGTCGAGCCCCTGATCCAGCGCATCCGGCGCGATGGTGCCGAGAACGTGCCCACCGGGCAGGCCGACGCGGGCAGGCGCGCGTTCGAGACGCTTCGCGACGCGCTGGACGCGCAGGAGGCGGCATGGGGACGGGCCCGCGACCAGTCGCGCGCCGATCTGGAGGCGGCGAGGTCCCTCCGCGACATCAGCTTCATCGGCATCATCGCCATCTTCCTGCTCACGATCATCGCGCTCGCGATCCTGCTGAGGCTGGTGGTGTTCCGGCCGCTGGAGCGGCTCCGCGAAGCCTCGCGCCGCGTCACCGCGGGGGACTTCGGCCAGCACGTGGACACCGGCGGCCCGGCCGACGTCGCCGAGCTGGCCCGCGACATTGAGGCGATGCGGCTGCGCATCGTCACCGAGCTGGAGGAGACCCGCCAGTCCCGCGAGCTGCTCGCGCAGCAGGCGGAGGAGCTGAGACGCTCCAACGGCGAGCTGGAGCAGTTCGCCTACGTGGCCAGCCACGACCTGCAGGAGCCGCTTCGCAAGGTCGCGAGCTTCACCCAGATGCTGGAGCAGCGGTACGGCGACCAGCTCGACGACCGGGCCAGGCAGTACATCGGCTTCGCCGTCGACGGCGCCAAGCGCATGCAGGCGCTCATCAACGAGCTGCTGGCCTTCTCCAGGATCGGCAGGGTCAACGCCGACCCGGTGCGGCTGAAGCTGAAGGAGACCGTGGACCTCGCCATGCGCAATCTCTCGGCCCGGGTCGAGGAGACCGGCGGGACCGTCGAGGTGGGGGACCTGCCCGAGATCACCGGTGACCGGACACAGCTGGTGATGCTCTGGCAGAACCTCATCGGCAACGCGCTGAAGTTCCGCGATCCCAGCCGCGCGCCGGTCGTCCGCATCGACGCCGAGCGGGACGGCGCCGAGTGGCGGGTCACGGTGACGGACAACGGCATCGGCATCGAGCCGCGGTTCGCCGAGAAGATCTTCCTGATCTTCCAGCGGCTGCACAACCGCGACGCCTACGAGGGCACGGGCATCGGGCTCGCGCTCTGCCGCAAGATCGTGACGTACCACGGCGGGAGCATCGAGCTGGACACCGGCCATACCGGCGGCACCCGCTTCATCATCACCCTCCCCGCGGAAGACGACGATCCGCCCACCGCGCTCGCCGACCCGGTGGCCGGGACGACGGGCGCCTGACGACCGTACCCACTGCGCGCGCGGGCGGTGGCGCGCCGACGGCCCCGCGCGCGGGCGGTGGCGAGGTGGCGGCCCTGCGTGCGGGCGGTGGCGAGGTGGCGGCCCTGCGTGCGGGCGGTGGCGAGGTGGCGGCCCTGCGTGCGGGCGGTGGCGAGGTGGCGGCCCTGCGTGCGGGCGGTGGCGAGTTGGTGGCCTCGCGTGCCAGGGGCGAGGCCCGCGATCGGCCGAGGTGGCGTCAGGCGTCCTCGCCGATGTCCTCGTTCCACAGCTCCGGATGGGCCTTGATGAACGCGGTCATCAGCTCGGCGCACTCCCCGGAGTCGAGCACGAGCACGTTCACGCCGTGGCGGGCGAGCCACTCGTGCTGGCCGGTGAAGGTGCGGCTCTCACCCACGACCAGCCCGGTGATGCCGAACTGGCGGATCAGGCCGCTGCAGTACCAGCAAGGTGACAGCGTCGTCACCATGGTGGTCCCGCGATAGGTCCGCTGCCGGCCGGCGTCGCGGAAGGCGGCCGTCTCGCCGTGGATCGAGGGGTCGTCGTCCTGGACGCGACGGTTGCGGCCCCGGCCGAGCAACCTGCCGTCCGGGGCGAACAGCGCGGCGCCGACGGGAACCCCGCCCTCGGCGTACCCCTTCCTGGCCTCCTCCAGGGCCACGGCGAGCATCGCGGCCGCATCGGTCATCTCGATGGTCATAAGCTCACTATCCCCCGTCAGGCGATCGCCCGGCTGGTGGCCTCGTCCTCGGAGATTCGGTACGTCGCGCCGCAGAAGGTGCACTGCGCCGCGTACCTCGTGCGCACGGGGAAGAGCGGGATGAAGAACAGGCTGAACTTGGTCACCCGCCTCGACAGCATCTGCGCCGCCACGTTGCCGCAGTTGCGGCAGGCGGCGGTCAGCGTGCCGAGCGGATGGATCCTCGTGCCGAAGCCGAACAAAATGAACATCACCCACCTCTACCCGATACGCGCCGGCCAAGCCGGTCATCGATCGCTCGCGTCGGCGATCCGGGGGCCGGTACGGGCGTCGCGGCGCGGCACCCAGGGCGTCCCGAGGTCCGGCACCTCCGGCCACGGGGCATCGAGGGCCGTGTGGAACAGGTGCCGCCACGGGACCACAGGCGCTGCGCGCTCGATGTAGTGGCGAAGGAGCCCGGCGGCGGCGCGCGCGTCCACGAGGGCCTCGTGATTACCGTCGAGCGGGATGCCCGCCAGGGCGCAGCAACCGGCGAGGGTGGACGGAGCGCCGGGAAGGAAGTGCGCCCCCCACGCCATCGTGCAGACCCCGAGCCGGTGGTGAACCGGCACCTCGAAGCCGAGCAGGCGGAACTCGTAGGCGAGGAAGCGGGCGTCGAAGGGGAGGTTGTGCGCGGTGACGATCCGCCCGCGCAGGAGTGCGGCGACGGTTCCGGCGATCTCCCCGAATGCCGGCGCGCCGCCGAGGTCGGCGGCGGTGATGCCGTGGACGCTCTCCGGCCCGGGATCGCGGCCGGGATCCACCAGGGTGGCCCACTCGCCCGTCACCTCTCCCGACGGTCCGGCGTGCACGATGGCGATCTCCACCACCCTGTCCTGTTCAGAGGTGCGGAACCCGGTCGTCTCGACGTCGACGACCGCGTAGCGGGGGGTGTGGGCGACCATCGCCTGCCTCGTGTCCTGGTGAGCCGGCGCGGGGGTGCCCGGTCGCCGGGGGCCCCGATCCCCGAGGAGATCGTACGTCCCTCACACGCCCGACTCCCGACAACTTGAATAGTCTTGACAACTCAGATTGTCGGTGAGACCGTTGTGTCATGTTCGAAGTGGCGGTGATCGAAGACCCGGCGGCGGCGCAGGTATCGCTGGACCCCATGCGGGCCCGGCTCCTCGCCGAGCTGGCGGAACCGGCTTCGGCCGCGACGCTGGCCGTCCGGGTGGGCCTGCCGCGCCAGAAGGTCAACTACCACCTGAAGGCGCTCGAGCGGCACGGCCTCATTGAGCTGGTGGAGGAACGGCGCAAGGGCAACGTCACCGAGCGGGTGATGACGGCCACCGCCGCCTCCTACGTGATCTCGCCGGTGGCGCTGGGAGCGGTGGCGCCCGACCCGGCGCGCTCACCCGATCAGCTGTCCGCGCGCTGGCTGCTGGCCGTGGCCGCACGGCTGGTGCGCGACGTGGGCGAGCTGGTCACCGGCGGCGACAAGGCGCGCAGGCGGGTGGCGACGTTCACCATCGACGGCGAGGTGCGCTTCGCCTCGGCCGCCGACCGTGCCGCCTTCGCCCAGGAGCTCGCCAAGGTGGTGACCACCCTCGCCGGCGAGTACCACGACGAGAAGGCCGAAGGCGGCCGCGTACACCGCCTGGTCGTCGCGCTTCACCCACATGTCGAGACATCGGATACCACGATCGAGGAGTTGTGAGATGGCGCATCGGTTCGAGCTACGCAAGGAGATCGAGCTTCGGGCGAGTTTGGAGCGGGTGTGGGAGGCGGTGGCGACCGGGCCGGGGTTGACCTCCTGGTTCCTGGGGCGTAACGAGGTCGAGCCGCGTGTGGGCGGCAAGGCGGTGCAGTTCTTCGGTGACTTTCCGGTGGAGGCGAGGGTGACGGGCTGGGAGCCGCTGCGGCGGTTCGCCTTCCGTGGTGCGGAGGGGGAGGACGGCGCCTACATGGCGCTGGAGTTCCTCGTCGAGGGGCGTGGTCAGGGTGGCACGGTGCTGCGGCTGGTGCAGAGCGGGGTTTTGGGTGATGGATG
>NZ_JALLPO010000072.1 GCF_023276435.1 Sphaerisporangium perillae | reverse complement strand
CAGCCGGTCGCCCGACGTGGCCGTCGACCCCTCGGTGAAGATCACGTAGACGACGCTGAGCACGCCGCCCAGCCGTTCCCGGCGCTCACCGGCCGGCGGCAGCTCGAACGGCACCCCGGCCGCCGCGATCGTCTTCTTCGCCCGGGTGATGCGGGCCTGCACGGTCGGCACGGGTACCAGGAACGCGCGGGCGATCTGTTCGCTGGACAGGCCGCCGACCACGCGCAGGGTCAGCGCCACCCGGGCCTCGGGAGAGAGCACCGGGTGGCAGCTGACGAACATCAGCGCCAGGACGTCGTCGTCGATCCGGTCGGGGTCGATGTCCTCGTCGACCACCGGTCCGGCCGCCAGCAGGGCGTACCGGTCCCGCAGGGCGGTCCGGCGGCGGATCGCGTCGATCGCCCGCCGCCGGGCCGTGGCCATCAGCCAGCCGGCCGGATTGGCCGGAGCGGCAAGCGGCCACGACACCAGCGCCTCGGCCACCGCCTCCTGGGCCGCGTCCTCGGCCAGCCCGAAATCGCCGGTGAACCGGGTCAGCGCGGCGACGATCCGCGCCGACTCGATCCGCCAGACGGCCTCGACGTCGGCCGTACCCATCAGATCCGGCCGCTGCTCTCGCGCAAGGCCCCTTCCTTGACGAACTTCCCGTTGTCCTGCGGGACCTCGTCCTCCCCGGGCACCCGCCGGACCTCGATCTTGGACCCGGGGACCGACGGGACCCGCTTGGCCCACTCGACCGCCTCCTGCTTCGAGGCGACATCGAGCAGGAAGAAGCCCCCGAACAATTCCTTGGTCTCGCCGTACGGCCCGTCCGTGACCACCGGGGCCTCGCCGCTGAAGTGCACCACGACGCCCTGGCCCGGATCGTCCAGCCCTTCGGCCGCGACGTAAACGCCGGCCTTGGCCGTCTCCTCGATGAACAGGCGGGTCGCGGCCATCAGCTCCTCGACGTTGGCCATCAGGGCCGCGTTCGACTCATCGGTGCCCCGCATGATCAGCATGTACTGCGGCATCGCGTTCTCCTCCTCGGCGGGGCCGCCTCTCGGCCCTCGCACCCCACACGTCGAACGAACGGCCCGCGGATCGACACGGCCCCGAAAAAATCTCTCGCCACGACGCAGCCGATCCCTCCGGCCCGCGTTGCGCCCGTCAGACCGGCCCCTGAGCGATGGCTGACGCGGACGCCCTGCTGATCAGAAAGCTTAACGTCGCAGCTTTGGAAGGCGGCGACGCTCACACGGATCTGGGAAAAGCATTCGGGACGCGGCCAGTGATTCTTTCCGCTACCTGGCTGAAGAGAGGGCGACGGGAATCTTCAGCGGCGTTTCGCCCCCGGCGCACTCTCTTGCCGCTCTGCGCGGTCATGCCGAAGAGCGAATGTTCCTCCTGGATGGCGGGCCGCGCGGGAGCGGTGGTCACCACAGGGCATGGTCTCCCGAATTGGGTTGCCGAAGTGGCAAGACGATTCGCAGCGGCCTTATCGTCCATCGGATGATGAATGCGAGAACCGCCGGCCGGTGGGCCGACCTGGTAACGGCCGGTGGTGTGCACTCGGCGCATAAGGATCGAAAGCTCCTGGAGGATTGATGCCGCAGCCCGCTCTGATCACGAAGATCACACATCGTCTGGTCTTGTCTTCCGTTGGTCGCATCCACCTGGTGGAACAGGGTTCGGGGCCGCTGGTGCTGCTGGTGCACGGGTTCCCTGAGTCCTGGTACTCCTGGCGCCACCAGCTGCCGGTACTGGCCGCGGCCGGCTACCGGGCCGTCGCCGTCGACGTCCGTGGCTATGACCGCTCCTCTAAGCCTGAAGGCGTAGCCGCGTACCGGATGCTGGAGCTGGTCGAGGACAACGTCGCCGTGGTGCACGCCCTGGGCGAGCAGACGGCAGTGATCGTGGGCCACGACTGGGGCGCGACCATCGCCGCCAACTCCGCCCTCGTCAGGCCCGACGTCTTCCGTGCGGTCGGGCTGCTGAGTGTGCCCTACGCCCTGCGCGGCGGGCCGCGGCCCAGCGAGGTCTTCGCGCAGATGGGCGGAGAGGAGGAGTTCTACGTCAGCTACTTTCAAGAGCCCGGCCGGGCCGAGGCCGAGATCGAACCGGACGTCCGCGGCTGGCTCGAAGACCGCATCCAAATGGACAAGTACTGTCCGAACCTCCCCGGAGCTGGCCGGGGCAAGCAGTGCGATGAGTATCCGTTCCGCTCCACCTTTCAGGCGATCGGCGTCGACGGCAAGCTCGTCAACAATGGCTGGGTTCCTTCTCTCAACGCCTCCCTTCGCATGGTGAGCACAGCGCACAATGCAGCCGGCGGCCGCGATCTAGGGGCGTTCTACGCCCGGCATCGGGTATTCACCGTTGCAACCCCCGAAGGGGAATACAGAACCGGCCCTCCAACGCCTTCTTCGTCAAAATCAAGGAAGGCACCCCGTAATCCACCCAGGAGGGGGCATCTCGCAGGATGCCCCCTCCTCCCGAGAGGCAGCCATGCAGTCACCGACCTACCTGCACGACCTTTTGGTCTCGACCCTCTTCACCGAGGGACTCGATCATGACCCGGACCTATGGTCGCTGGGGTTCAGCGCCATTTGGATCAAGGGTGTGGATCTCGGCGTCCTCGCTCAAGCCTTCTCCCTGGACCTCGCCACCCGTACCCTGTGCCACCTGAGCGAGTTCCTCGACCACCACATCCACGACGGATCGCTTTGGGTGGCCGAGGCCGGAGGCTGGACCGGCATCATGCCGGCTCGTTCCGATGACGCGTTCCTGCTGTCGCTCACTGTAGGAGGCCGTCAGGCCCTCAGCCTCAGCATGGACATCAATGGCCACGACAACTTCAAGTACGCCCAGGACGGGCGCATGGTCGTCTCCTTCAGCCCTCTTCGGCCCAACCCGATGTACGGCGACGACCCGCACGCGCTCGATCACTTGATGGACGGGCTGCGCTTTGAGATCAGCGGTGACGACGTTCTGGAAAATCGTGTGGAGGAGGACGAGAGCATAAGCTCGGCCCTAGCGCTGATCGGACGCATCACGGAAACCGACATAGCCACCGACTGGTTCCAGGCGCAGCACTCGCGCATCGGCAGCACCGGCTGACTCCTGCAGTCGCAGAGTGAGCACACCACTGCTCGACTCGGTTACCCGACAGCCCTTGGTGGTGATCGCAACGACTTCTGGACGGCTTTCGGGCCGACGAACGTGACGATTCATGAACTGTCGGCGGCGGTCGCCTTCGCGGATGCCAAGCAAGCAGTCAGCATCGGAGAACGCCTGGATGTCTCGCACCTGGCCTCTGGCCTTCTCGGTCGGCGCTCCCAGGTTCATCTCGACCCCGAAGGAAGTTCGTTCGGCTCGCCGGGCATGCGGTAGCCGCTGCGTACGCGATCTCCGGTCAGACCCTCCAGTTCTGCCGCGTCGACGAACTGCGTCCCCATCGGTGTGGTGATCACGCGCACGGTCCAGCCGGCCTCTTGGGCCAGGAGCACGAGGCGCTGAACAGAGCCGCCGCTGGCGCGGCGCAGGCAACGACGTACAGCACGCCCCGCGACACCGCTTCCACCTGCATGACGTGATCCTATTCAGGCGAAGCCGAGCCGATCCAGGAGTGACCAACTCGAGCCAGTTCGACGTAGCCGAGGACATCGCACCAGAATGCGGCCAGTCGGCCAGGGTCTTCCGCGTCGATGACGAGTTCGCTGATTCGGCATGCCATGCCGCGGGCATAGCTGCGCCAGCCCGGCCTCGTTCCCATCGGATCGAGGCGGTGCGGTCGTGAACCTCGGCATCATCGGCCAGGAGGCGGGCCTGTTCGCCGTCACCAACATCGACGACATCCTCGTCCTGGCCCTGTTCTTCGCCCAGGGCGCCGGCCACAAGGGCGTCACCCGCCGCATCGCCATCGGTCAGTACCTCCCGGCCGCCGGGCTGGCGGTGTCCCCGAGGTAGCCAAGCGAGTTGAGCTCGCCGTCTACGATGAGACAATTCGGTGCAACATTCTCATCGTGGACCAAATGACGTGCGTTGTTCAGCCGTACCCGCCCCAGTTACGCGGACTGGACTCACCCACCCTCGTCATCCGCGACAACCGCACGGCGGGCGGCCTGTTCCCCGTCTTCGACCAGGTCTTCACCTCACTGTGGGAGCGAAGCAGAACAGTATGACCAACGACGCACGAGCACTCCTGCCCACCGCCCTGCAAGCCGTGGCCATCGCCAGCGAACTGATCACGACACGTCTCCCCGGCATCGTCACCGCCAAAGGCGACCGGGACATGGCCACCGAAGTCGACTACGCCGTCGAGCGAGCCGTCCGCGACCACCTCAGCCGGCACACGCCCGCGATCGGATTCCTCGGCGAGGAGGAAGGCACCAACGGCCATCCTCCCGAAGACCTCCAATGGGTGCTCGACCCGGTCGACGGCACCGTCAACTTCCTCCACGGCCTGCCACTGTGCGGCGTCTCCCTCGCTCTCGTCCGCGGGGACGTCCCCATCCTCGGCGTCATCGACCTGCCGTTCCTCGGCTCTCTTTACGCAGCCGCGGAAGACGACGGAGCCACCGTCAACAACGAGCCCATCAAGGCGAGCACCACCGGCACCCTGGACACCGCGATCGTGTCCATCGGCGACTACGCCGTCGGCGACCACGCCCAGGAGCGAAACCGCGACCGCCTCGCCATCACCCACCTCTTGGCAGCCCGAGCCCAACGCGTCCGGATGTTCGGCTCCGCCGCCATCGACCTGGTATGGGTCGCCGAAGGCAAGATCGACGCCTGCATCATGCTCGCCAACAAGCCATGGGACACCGCCGCCGGCGCCCTCATCGCCAAAGAAGCCGGAGCCCAGGTCACCGATATCGACGGAACCCCGCACACCACCCGATCCAAGGCCACCATCGCAGCCGCCCCCGGCATCCTCAACCAGATCGTCTCGCTGGCACACGAGGCTCAATCCGCCATGGCGTAGCGCGGATCCAGCGGCCCGTCGCCGCCCAGACGCTCAGGGCAGCTTCGGGCGCCTCTCCTCGCGCCTGCTCGCGTCGGTCAAGGAACGCCCGCTTACACACGAGGCACGTGTGCAGGTTTTTCGCCTCGGCTGAAATGCTCTTCGCCTCCGGTGGGGTTGGCGCAGTGGGCGAGGGGTTCGCCGCGGACGTAGCGGCCCACGTCCGCCGCGACGATCCCCGCCGCCTTGATCGCCGTCTCCTTGCTGGCCCCGGCCAGGTGCGGGGTCATCACCAGGTTGGGCGTCGTGAGCAGGCGGGACCCGGCGGGGATGGGCTCCTCGGGGAAGACGTCCAGGGCAGCGCCGAAGAGGTGGCCGGAGTCCAAGGCGGCGCACAAGGCGTCGTAGTCCAGCAACGAGCCCCTCGCGCAGTTGACCAGCACCGATCCGGCAGGCATCAGGGCGATCTGGGCGGCCCCGATCATGCGGGTGGTCTCGGGGGTGGCCCGGGCGTGCAGGGAGAGGAAGCGGGAGCGGGTCAGCAGTTCGTCGAGCCCCACCTGGCCGGGGATGTCGACGAAGGGGTCGAAGACGAGCACTTCGGCGCCGAAGCCCTCCAGCATGCGGGCCACCCGCCTGCCGATCGCCCCGTAGCCCACCAGGCCGACCGTGCTGCCTTCGAGCTCGGGGCCGACCTTGTCGTACATGTAGTAGTCGCCCCGCCACACACCCCCGGCCAGGTCGGCGTGGGTCTGCGGGATGCGGCGGGTGGCGGCGAGGAGCATGGCCAGCGTGTGTTCCGCGGTGGCGACCGCGTTGCGGCCCGGCGCGAAGGTGACGGCGACTCCGGCCTTGGTGGCCGCCTCCAGGTTGGCGTTGACCGGGCCGCCGCGGCTGACGCAGAAGAGCTTCAGGTCGGGGCAGGCGGAAAGGACGCGGCGCGTCAGCGGGGCCATCTGGGTGACGCAGATCTCGACTCCCTCCAGCGCCTCGATCAGCTCCTCTTCCACGTCGGACGCCTCGTCGACCTCGCCCACCCGGCCGAACGGCACCGTCGGCCATGGCAGCGTGAGCTCGCTGATGTCGACGTCACCGGGAACCTCGCGCCTGAGCGCGTCGGCGAGCAGGCGGTTCTGGACGAAGTGGTCGCCGGCGGCCAGGATTCGGACGGTCAACGAATGGCTCCAATCGGGGAGTTGAGCTGCAGGATCGCGACCTGCCCGTCCCGGAGCCGGAGCTCGGTGACGGCGCAGTTGTCCAGGCGCGGGAAGAGCCGCCGGTACGAGCCGAGCGGTACCCCGATGAGCCGGCACAGGGCGAGCCTGATGGCGGCGGAGGAGGACCACGCGGCGAGCTGCGCGGCCTGAGCGTGCCCGCGCGGGGTCAGCTCGATGTCGCTGAGCCCGGCGTACCGGTTCTCGGCGTGCCAGACGGTCTCGCCGTGGCGCACCAGCACGAGCTGGGTCATCGCGCGGTCCTCTCGCGGGCGTGGGCGGCGACGTGCGAGGGGAGCCAGCCGCGGCATTCCAGTTCGTCGACGAAGCGCAGGTAGTGCTCCTGCACGTCGGTTCCGCCCGGCTGGACGATCTCGCGTGTGCGGACCATCTCCGCCGTCGCGGCGTGCCCCGCGGCGAGTACGGCCATGCCGAGCGCGGGCTCGGCGTTCTCCCGCAAGGTCACGGGCCGCCCGAGGACGTCGGCCCTGATCTGGTTCCAGTAGGTGCTCCTGGTCGCCCCGCCGGTCAGGATGATCTCGCCGTCCACCGGGGCGCCGAGCAGGTCGAGGTAGTCGAAGCAGAGCCGCTCGATGTACGCCGCGCCACGCAGGATCGCGGCGTAGCGATCGACGTCGTCCGCGACGCGGCCGAGCGTGAAGCCCTCCGCCCGCGGAGCGTTGAACGGGAACCGCTCGCCCGGAGAGACCAGCGGGTACGTGGTGGCGGCGAGTCCAGGCCCGGAGCGGCCGGCCTGCCCGTGGTGGCCGGGCCCGAAGCGGCCGGCGGCCTGCTTGCTGAGCGCGTCGAGGTCGCGGCCTGCGAGCTCGCGCGCCAGCACCCCCGCGCCCGTACTGGACGCGCCTCCCGGCAGCCACGAGCCGTCTGGAGCCCGATGCGAGTAAACGACGCCCAGCGGGTCGTGGATGAGCTCCCGGGTGACGCCCTTGAGCACGAGCGTGGTGCCCATCACGGAGTTCCAGCTGCCGACTTCCAGAGCGCCCGCGCCCAGCTGCGCCGCGCACCCATCCGTGGTCCCGGCGATCACCGGCGTGCCCGGGGGGATGCCGGTGGCCTCGGCGGCCTCGGCACAGACCACGCCGAGCAGGCTGCCGGGCCGTACCACCTCGGGCAGCACGCGGGCGGGAACCCCCAATGCGTCGAGGACCCCGGACGGCCAGCGCTCGTCGATCAGGTGCACGCCCGTCTTCAACGCGTTGCTCAGGTCGGTCGCGACCTCCCGGCCCACGAGGCGGCGGTTGACGAAGTCGTTCTGGTGCGCCAGCCGCGCACCCGCCGGAGCGTCGCGCAGCAGCCACAGCAGTTTGGGCAGCGCCCAGTTGGCTTGCATGCGCCGGTAGCCGAGCTGCTCCCACACGTGTGCGCCGACCGAGTTGACCCGGTCGACCTCGCTCGCGGCCCGCCTGTCGTCGTACATCAGCCCAGGCGTGAGCGGCTGCCCGTCGCGGTCGGCGAGTAGGACCGTTCCAGATGTCGCGTCCACGGCCACGCCCCTGACCAGACCGGGTGGCACGTCGTGGAGCGCCTCGCGGGTGGCGGCGGCCAGTTGGCGCCACCACTGCTCGGGGTCCTGCTCGTGCCGGGGCCCGTCGCGGTGGCTGGTCAGCGCCCTGACGGCCGCGCCGAGCACCTGCCCGCTCTCGGTGACGGCCATCGCGCGCACGCTCTGCGTCCCGAGGTCGATGCCGATCCACACGCTCATGTACGACTCCGCATCCGCGCGAGCAGCGGCCAGGACTGGGCGCTGGTCTCGCGCAGAGCGAGGAAGTCCTGGTAGATCGTGGCGTACGGACCGGGCTCCGGCTGTACGGCATCGCGCAGCCGTACGAACCGCGCGGCCGCGGCCTCGATGCCGGAGGCGGCGCCCGTCGCGACCAGGCCCACGAGGAAGGCGCCTCTGGCGCCGACCTCGGCGTCGCTCGGGGGGAACACGGGCAGGCCGGTGACGTCGGCGATCATCCGCAGCCAGAGGGCGCTCGCCGAGCCGCCGCCGCACACCCGCAGGTCTCGCGGGGCAGGTCCGGAGGCGGCCAGGCAGTCCTGGATGACGAGCGTGAGCCCCTCGAACACGGCGCGGGCGACATGCTCGCGGCCGTGCTCGAACGACATGCCCAGGAAGGTGCCCCTGGCGAGCGGGTCCAAAAAGGGCGCGCGCTCTCCGGCCGGTGAGAAGTAGGGAAGGAACGCCAGCCCGGCCGCGCCCGGCGCGCTCGACGCGGCGAGCTCGCCGAGCGCGGCCGGGCCGGGCAGGCCGAGCAGGCGGCAGGCCCAATGGAGGACCTCGACTCCGGCGAAGGTGGGGAAGGCCCGCAGGTAGCCGCCGGGGACCGCGATCGTGATGCCCACGGCGTGGCCGTCGAGGTCGGGCTCGTCGATGATGGTCTCGGTGCAGAGCGTGGTGCCGAGGATGGTGCACGCCTGGCCGGTTTGCACGGCGCCCGCGCCTATCGCGGTCGAGGTGATGTCGTAGGGCGCCATCACGACCGGTGTCCCGGCGGGCAGGCCGAACAGCCCGGCGGCCTCCGTGGTCAGCTCGGCGACGCGGCGCGAGTCGTCGCACAGCTCGGGCAGCAACCGCGAGGCCCATTCGAGGCCGAACATGGTCATGAGCTCGGGGGAGTAGGCGCGGGCGCGGAGGTCCATGAACGGGGCCGAGGCGTCGGACTCGTCTGTGGCGATCACCCCGGTCATCCGGGAGAAGATCCATCCACCGCAGGACAGGCTGGTGGCGGAGCGGTCGAGCCGCTCGGGATCGTGCTCCTTCAGCCACGCGAGGATCGCGTGCGGCAGTCCCGAGGCGGTGGAGGAGCCGTTGAGCCGGAAGGCGCGCTCGGCCACCCCGGAGCGGGTCCAGGCGTCGACCGCGGCGACGGCCCGGCCGTCGTTCCACAAGATCGCGGGCCCGGTGGGCTCGCCCGACCGGTCGACCAGCCAGACGCCGTCGCCCTGCGCGGTGATCGCGAGGAAGTCGACCGCGCCTTCGACCTGGGAGGCGACATCCCGCACCGTGCGGACGACCGCGTCCCAGACCGCGCCCATGTCCTGCTCGGCGTGGCCGGGCGCCGGGCGGGACACGTGGGTCTCGTGTCTGGCGACCGCGACCTCCGCCCCCGCCTCGTCGTAGCCGACCGCCTTGATCACCGTGGTGCCGGCGTCGACGCAGATGACCGCCATCAGGCCCTCCCGTGGGAGGTCCGCGACTTGCGCGCGATCGAGTCGACGACCACGGCGAGCAGCAGGACGACGCCCGTCACCACGAACCGGATGGACGAGTCGAGGTTCAGCAGCGTCAGGCCGCTGGAGATCGACTGAATGACGATGATGCCGAGCAGCGCGCCGAACGCCGTGCCGCGCCCGCCGAACAGGCTCGTCCCGCCGATCACAGCCGCGGCGATGGCGTTGAGGTTGACGTCGCCCCCGCCGCTGCTCTGGTTGGCCGCGGCCAGCCGGGCGGCGGCGAGGATACCGCCCACCACGGCGAAGGTGGAGCATAGTACGAACACCGAGGTGTAGACCGCTTTGACATTGATGCCCGCCCGCCGCGCCGCCTCCACGTTGCCGCCGACGGCGTAGACGGCCCTGCCCCACTTGGTGCGGGACAGCAGGTAGTGCATGACCAGCACCAGCGCGACGAAGAAGACGAACATCCAGCCCACGCCGCGCGTCTGCCCGAGGTACCAGACCACGAACGTCAGCACGACCAGCAGCGCCACGCTCCTGACCACCAGCATGGACAGGGTCCTGGCCGACAGCCCCGCCCTGCGGCGTTCCCGCGCGTGGAAGTAGCCGCTCGCGAACAGCCCCGCGGCCGCGATCACCGCGAACGTGTACGACAGCCACGGCGGCACGAAGTCCAGCTGCGCGAAGTTCACCAGACCGGAGTCGAACGGCAGGTTGATCGAACCCTTGGTGCCCAGCACGTACAACTGCAGCCCCAGGAAGGCCAGCAACCCGGCCAGCGTGATGACGAAACTCGGCACCCCGAACCGGTTGAACAGCTGCGCGTACACCCAGCCGATCACCGCGCCCATGATGACCGCGGCCAGGATCGCCAGCCAGACCGGCAGCCCCTCGCTGACGAACAGCACCGCCAGCACCGCTCCCGACAGCCCGCTGACCGAGCCCACCGACAGGTCGATCTGCCCGACCAGCAGCACGCAGACGATGCCGAGCGCGATGATGCCGACCGCCGCCGACTCCATCGTGAGGTTCACCAGATTGGTGCTGGACAGGAAGATCGGGTTGAGGATCTGCAAGACGGTCCAGATCACGACCAGGCCGGCCACGACGGGGATCACGCCGAGGTCGCCGCCGCGGGCCCGCTCGACCACGTCGGCGACCGCGCCGCGCAACCCCTCACGGCTCTGCAGCCGCTCGTCCTGGCGATCGGTGGTGACCGTGCTGTTCACGAGGAGAGCCCTTCCTTGCGGCGCGCCCGGCGCTGGGACACCGCGTTGTCGCTGGCGCCGGTGATGGCGGCGATGATGTCCTCGGTGGAGACCTCTCCCACGTCGAACACCCCGTTGTTGCGGCCGAGCCTGAGCACGGCCACAGTGTCGGCCACCGCTTTCACGTCGGCCATGTTGTGGCTGATCATGATGACGCCCAGGCCGTTCTCGCGGAGCCGTTCGACCAGGTTGAGCACCTCCGCCGTCTGGGCGACGCCCAGGGCGGCGGTCGGCTCATCGAGGATGATGACCTTCGGGTCGCCGAGCAGCGACCTGGCGATCGCTACGGTCTGCCGCTGGCCGCCGGAGAGCGACGCCACCGGCACGCGCACGCTCGGGATCTTCGCCGAGAGCTGGCGGAGCAACTCCCAAGAGCGCGTCTCCATCGCCACGTCGTTCAGCCGGAGCGGGCGAACCTCCTGGCCCAGGAACAGGTTCTGGATCACGTTGAGGTTCTCGCACAGCGCGAGGTCCTGGAAGACGGTCGCGATGCCGAGCTTGTGAGCCGCCGCCGGAGTCGGGACGTCGACCACCTTCGACTCGAAGGTGATCGTGCCCGAGTCCGGCGGGTGCACGCCTGAAAGGATCTTGACCAGCGTCGACTTGCCGGCGCCGTTGTCCCCGACGACGGCCACGACCTGCCCTGCCGCCACATCGAGGTCGATGCCGGTGAGTGCGGCGACCGCACCGAAGGTCTTGCTGATCCCGCGCAGGGACAGGACGCTGTCTGCTTGCTGGGTGGAGGACAAGGAGACTCCTGGAGATCTACTTGATGCCGAGCTCGGCGCAGCCCTTGGCGTACTCTCCCGTACATGCCTCGGACGCCTTCATGATCCCGCTCTGGAACAGCACCTCGTTGATGTTGTCCTTGGTCACGACCGTGGGGACGAACAGCGCCGACGGTGTGTTGTAGAGCGTGGTCTTGCCCGCGGGCTTCTTGCCCTGCATGAACTGGTAGGCCACGTCGGCCGACGCCTCGGCCACGATCTTGATCGGCTTGGAGATCGTGTTGTACTGGTCACCCGCGATGATGCGCTGGGCGGCGGCGAGCTCCGCGTCGTTGCCCGTCACCGGCGGCACCTTCACGCCCGCCGCCTTGAACGCGGCGATCGAGCCGCCGCCAGTGCCGTCGTTGGCCGCCACCACGCCCACGATCTGGTCGCGGAACCGGGTGACCTGGCCGCTGACCCAGGTCTGAGCCTTCTCCGGCTGCCAGTCGGGGGTGTCGTACTCGGCGAGCAGCTTGAAGCCGCTCGGGTCGACCGCGCTGTGGATGCCCTTCTTGATCAGGCCGGCGGCGGCGTCCGTGGGGGAGCCGTTGACCTGCAGGATCCCGCCCTCGGCCTTCTCCTCCTTGAGGTGGTCGACCAAGGACTGGGCGATCATGGTGCCGATCTTCTCGTTGTCGAACGAGATGTAGTAGTCGGCGGGCGTGGCCGGGATCGGCCGGTCGTAGGCGATGACCGGTACCTTCTGCGCCTGCGCCGACTTGACGATGGTGGCCGCGGCGGCGGAGTCGACGGGGTCGATGACGATGGCCTTGACGCCCTGCGCCAGCGCCGAGTTGGCCTGCTGCTGCTGCTTGGCGGCGTCGGAGTCGGCGTTCTGGTAGATGACCGTGCAGCCTGGGCAGAGCTGCTTCATCTTGGCCTCGAACAGTGGCTTGTCGGCCAGCTCGTACCTGGTCGACGCGAGGTCGGGCATGAGGAAAGCCACCTTGGCGTTCTCCGTGCCACCGCCGGACCCGGCGTCCGCGCCGGTGGATCCGGAGCCGCAGGCGGTGAGTGCCGCGCTTGCGATGACCGCCACTGTCGCGAACGCCGAGGTCCGCATCTGAGCTCTGTTCACGGGTTCTTTCCTCACTTGCCACGTCCTCGCGGAGCTGATTTGCGTCACATGCCCCCAAGCGCCACGCACGGGCCGCTCACAGGCGGCGATGTGCTGTGGTGCGACTCACGCTAGCGCGGGTTTGGAACACTTGTCCAGCAAAAATGTTCACGCTGTTGGAACACCTGTGACCTGCTGTTCACCTATCCGAAAGTGGTCAGCGGGCCGCCGCGAGCAGGCTCTCCGCCGTCAGCGCGTCGGTGACCAGCTGGTTGAAGTAGCCGCCCCTGGCGCCGGCGATGATCGACAGAACCTTCTCGGGGCCCACCGCCACCGCGATCGAGACGGGGATGCGGCGCAGTTCCTCCAAGCTGGTCGCCACCAGCCGCTCGCTGCCCGGATAGCCGACGGGCTCGCCGTCCCGGTCGTAGAAGCGCGAGCACACATCGCCCACGGCCCGGCGCAGGCTGTCGGCATGACGGGGCACGAAGGCGGGCACGACCTGCCGCATCAGCGGCGGCGAGCCGACGCCGACGATCGCGCACTTGGCGTGCGCCCACAGGTCCATGACCTTGCGCACCGACGGCTCGTGCTGCAGAGAGTAGAACAGCTCAGGGCCTGGCTGGGCGGGCGCGTAGAGGTAGCTGGGCACGCCCCCGACCCGCTCGGCCAGAAGGCGCGTGGTCTCGTTCGTCTGGAACCAGGGCTGCGGGTCCTCCTGCCCGCCCACGGCCGGTGCGATCGTGACACCGGGGAACTGCCCCAGCCCCTCGCGCGCGCACTCGTAGACCGTGCTCCCGGACGACACCAGGACGATGTCGCCGGACTTCAGCCCCACCGTGGCCAGAGCCCTGGCCAGGCCGGGAGCCAGCCATGGGCCCAGCGCGGGGCCGCCGACCTTGGGCACCAGATGGACGTGCCGGAGTCCCAGAGCGTCGGCCACCTCGGCGGCCAGCGGGCCCGCCTCGAGCGTCGCGGGCCTGTGCACCCTGATCTCGACGATGCCGTGCCTGCGCGCCTCCGTCAGCAACCGGCTCACGGTGGCCCTGCTCACGCCCAGCCGCTTGGCGATGTCGGCCTGGGTCGCGTCCTCGAGGTAGTACTGCGACGCCGCCGCGTACATCAGTTCCTGGGGGAACCGGGCCTGTGCCTCCGGTGTGACGTCGACGGCATTCATGCGCGCGCTCCTAGGTGTGTGAACACGTGTGCTGAACGAATGCACAACGACTATACCTTTGTGCCCTCCGGTGAAAGGCTAGTGTCCCGCGCCGGAGACCCGCCGCTCTCAGAGCGGCTCCGGCACGGGGTGTGAGTGTCTCGAGGCGACCCGTGGTGACGGCGTGTGGGTGGATCACGCCTTGTCGGCATGAGGTCCGCACCATGCCAGGCCATCGCCATGATGGGGCCGTTCAGATTGCCCGACACCATGGTCGGCAACACGGAGCAGTCGACCACCCTCAGGTTGTCGACACCTCTCACGCGCATGTACGACGCCACCGACCGACAGCTGTAGCAGTTTGGGCGTGGCGAGGCTGCCAAGGGACAGGACGACCTCCCTGCGGGCCAGGTACTGTCGTTGCCAGGGTGGCGGATCACGGCGTGGGTGAGCCTGCGTGAGGTGCGCGGGGCGTCATCGAAGTGCTCGCCGTAGCGCGCCGCGTACTGATCGAGGCTCGGTTGGTCGACGAAGCCGCCGAGGCGTTGATCGCGTTCGTCCAGCGTGTCGGTTACAGGGTCTTCGATGGTCCAGATCGCGATCACGGGCGTCAGACCTCAGAGGGGCGCTTGACCATCAGGCGCGAGATGTTCTCCGGCGAGATGTTCTCAGGGGTTCGAGTCCTCTCGGCCGCGCATATGCGGAAGGCCCATCACCAGGGAAACCTGACCTGGGACGGGCCTTCCGCTTTCCATGCTCACGAGGTGCCTTCCACCTCTGCGGGAGCCGGCCGCGTGGATCTCCAGTTGCTAACGGTGACCAGCTTGTCCCTGGCGTCCTTCTTTAACCTTTAACAGTCACGTTGTGGCTGGCCTGCGCCGACAGGGTGGCGGTGTCGCCGGCCCACTGGACGGTGTAGGTGTACAGGCCGCCCTCTGTGGGTGTATCAGCGAAGCTGAACGCTCCGTCGCCGGCAGGAAGCACCGACCGCAGTGTGGTGGTGATGGTACCGCTGCCTTTGGAAACGGTGCGCAGCACCTTCAACGAGTAACGCGAAGGGGATGCTTGGCCGACGTCCAGTGCGCCGCTGAACCGGAGCTGTTTGCCGACCATCCCCTTGTCCGGTCCAGACAGGGTGAGCGACGTCTCGTGCTTGGCCACCGTGACGGTTACCGAGGCCATGCTCCCCCGGAAGTCCGAATTACCGTCCCAGAGCACGTCATAGCTGATCGCCCCGGCGACCGATGGGGTGTCGGTGATAGTGAAGGTACCGCCGGCCTCGGTTGTCACACCGGGGAGCGTCGTGCTGGTGCCATTTGGCCATTTGGCGGGTCACCACCAGCGGCTGCGCCCCCGGAGCCGATCCGTCGGCCAGTGTGAGCCGGCCGGTCACGGTGAGCGGTTCGAGCGCGGTCGCCGCAGATGGAGCCGTCAAGGTCAGCGTGGATCCCTGGGCTGTGGCGCCTTCCAGCCGCCACAGGTAGAGCCGGTTGGTAGACGACTCTCGCAGCACGCCGAAGACATCTCTACCAGAAAAGGCAATGCTCCCTCGGACCACTTCACCTGCCGGATTGTCGGTCGCGTAGGTCGTCGTCGTCGCCGCCGTGTCGTACAGCGCGATGCCCTGAGCGGTCCCCAACTTCCATCCGCCCGCAACGTGGGCACCCTCCGGGCTGACCGCGACCGCGACCGGGAAGCCCGGGTCCGTCTGCTCCGGATCGTAGGTGCGGGATTTGGTCAGGCTGGTGGTGTCCCAGGCGTCGAACCGGTAAGGAGAGCCGAACGCCGAGATGACCATCGAGCCGTCCGATGTGACGGCGAGGTCCTGCAGGTTGTAAAGGTCGTGGGTGTGGCCGTCGATGACGCCGCGCAGGAGGGTGGAGGCGCCGTTCACATCAAACACCCGCAGGTCGCCCGGTTCGCTATTCCTCTCGCCGACCACCAGCGTGTTCCCGGCGGCGGCGACCAGCGGAGCGTCGTACAAGTCGTCCTGGACGACCCGGACCGGCTCCGGTGCCGTCGCTAAGAGGTCAAGGCTGACGACGCCACCCTGCCAGTCCGAGCCGCAACTGTATCCGACCCACAGTCGGCTGCCGGACAGCGACAGGCTCGACGGGCACGGGAGGAGGCCAAGTCGATCCGGCGGATGACGGCGAGAGCGGCGGTGTCGATTTCGGCCACCTCGTTCGAGCCGCGCAGCGCCGTGTACAGGCGGGTACCGTCCGGCGTGATGGCAAGGGCTGTCGCGCCGGATAGGCCGGTGATGGCGCCGGTGAGCGTGCCCCGTGTATCCGCGACGACGATCCGGTCGTTAGCGGAGACGAAGACCTTTCCGCCGCCTACGGCCACATCACCGCTCTTCGTGTAAATGTCGAGGGAGACGCCGAGATCCGTCGTGGAGTCGGCGGCTGAGACGGCGGGTGCCAGGGCGGTAAGGAGCCCGGCCGTCATGGTTAAGGCGCCGCCGAGGGCGATCAACCGGCGCGTCAGCCGGGTGACCAGTGATCCGTTCGATGCACCACGTTCCAGCCGTCGGGGTGGGCGCATGTGTCCTACATGGCGCGCCCATGTGAGCTGTGCACGTTGGCTCGTCCCTAGCTGTGCACGTCAGTCCGTGCGTTGGTCGACGAGACCGGGGCGCTGGTGGCCAAGCGGCGGATCAGCGACGATGCGGCCGGTTACCAGAGTCTGCTGGATCTGCTGGCCGAGCTCTCCGACTGCCTAATAGGTGGGTCAGCAGCATGTCCAGCGGTCGCGGTACGCGATCGAGATCGAGTGCCGCGACGAGCGGGCCAGAGTAGCGGATCTTGCGGCCACTGCCTGATCCCATGAACCGGCGCAGCTGGTCGTGAGTGGTGCCCCCGCGCCATGCGGGTTGCTTCTGGAGCGTGCGAAATGAGCTGAGCTCGCCCTCGGCATCGACAACGCGCTCAACCGTGGCGGTGCCGAGGGCGCGGATCAGCTCGTCTTCCAGGTCAGCGACACATGCGAAGAATCCGAGCGCCTCCAGATCGCTTCGGCTGAGATTGGATCCAAGGCCGGCGCGCTCGAGACCCCTCCGGAAGGCGCCTTCCTCCCCGACGTCGCACAGACCGGCCAGCCGGAGATTGCGACCGGGAGGGCCAAACCTGCCGATATACGTCCCGATGTTCGTGGCACCGCCCATCGCCACAAGGGAGATGCCTTCGGCCGCCAGGTTCCGGCCACGGCGCTCGGCCAACGCTTCGATGGCCGACTTATCACTGGCACCCTCGACCAGGACCACGGTTTGCGTGTCGCTCACGAGCCCAGCCTTGCACCGAACCTGGAGAGGTTCATCCCCTTTACGCGTTGGAAGGTCACCAGTCGCAGCTCACGATCTCCGACTGCCGTACTAGGTTGTCGAAGTGATCGAGTTGGGCTCGCGAGAGCGTACGCAACCGCCGCCTCCGCACGTCGTGTGGCGGAGTCTGGTCGACCCATGGCGACCTGGTGGACGGGAATGGCTTGATCTACGTCCCGATGAGGTTGAGCCCCGCATCCTCCAGGCGGTGGAGCCGGCGCTCGTGGTCTGGTCGTCGTTGTGGCCGGAAAGGCCCGGCGATGAGATCCGGTTCGACGTCGGGCCGGCCCAGAACGGATGCGCACTGCGCTGGACGCTGTTGACGCCTGGAGAGGCTCCGGAGCGGGCTGTGATCGATCATCTGCGTCACCGGCTCAACTTCTTGATCAACGCTCGGCTCGGCTTCTCCTTTGGGCAGTAGGGCGGGCGTGTTTGCCGCAACGGCTGGTCCGACTCATTGGCATTCAGGGGTCGGTATCACCGGTCCGTGGTCGCGGGCTGTCGAGCTGGGACGAGCGTGGGAGGTGTGCGTCGATCGGCCGGCTCTGACGAGGGTGACCAGGCGAGCGGTGAAAGGCTGGCCGAGGAGGATGCCGAGGAAGACCAGGACGAGTCCGCAGAACTGTTGTACGGCGAGCGTCTCACCGGCGACCACGGTGCCGAGCAGGACACCGGTCATCGGGTTGAGCAACCCGATGAGCCCCACCGTTCCAGCACTCAGGTGCCGCAGGCCCGTGAACCAGGCGGCGAAGGCGAGAGCGGTCGCAATGACCGTGACATAGCCGAAGCCGATCAACGCGGGTGCGTCCAGGGCAGGCGGTAATCCCTCCGTCGCGACCGCGACAGGTATCAGGACGACTGCCCCGGCGATGAGCTGCCATGAAGTCAGCGAGAAGACATCGACGTCCGCGCTCCACTTCTTGGCGAGCACATAGCCGAGGGACGACATCACCATCGCCATGATGGAAGCGAATACACCGGAGGCGTTCACGGTGCTCGCGCCGTCCAGCAGCATGAGGCAGACGCCCCCGATCCCGATGCCGGCTCCGGTCATGTGCATCGCGTGCGGGCGCTCGGAAAGCGCCGCCCACGCGAACAGCATCATCACGATCGGCGAGGTCGCCATGATTGTCGACGCGATGCTCGTCGGAAGCGTTTGTGCGGCCAGATAGACCAATGCGAAGAACGCGCTCATGTTCATGGTGCCGAGGACCAGCGATTTCCACCACCATGACCCGTGGGGACGCCTCCTGTGCACAAGGAGGAGCAGCAGGCCCGCGGGCAGCGCCCGGATTGCCGCTCCGTACAGCGGATAGTCGGCGGGCAGGAACCGATGGGTGACGAAGTAGGTGGTGCCCCATGCCACGGGTGCGATCGCGGTGATGGGGACCCATCGGAAATTAGCTTCCATGGAAGCTACTATAGCTTCCATGGAAGCTATAGTGGAGACGTGAGCGAGTACCTCGACCATGTCGCCCGCATCCAGCAGGCCTGGGCCCGTGAACGGCCCGATGTGGATGTGAGGCCGCAAGGTGTCATCGGGCGGCTCCACCGCGTCGCCGGCCACCTCACCGAACGGCTCTGCGTCGTCTACCGGCGCTATGGGCTCGGGGAGGGGGAGTTCGACGTGCTCGCCGCCCTCCGGCGCGCCGGTGAGCCCTTCGAACGCGCGCCCGGAGAGCTCGCCGCGTTCACCATGGTCACCACGGGGGCCATGACCAAACGCATCGACCGGCTCGAACGCGGCGGGCTGGTCACACGCCGTCCCAGCACGAGCGATCGCCGCGCACGTGTCGTCGCACTCACCGATGCCGGCAGGGAACTGATCGACCAGGCGTTCACCGAGCACATGCGCAATGAACGCCGCCTCCTCGACTGCCTGACGCCGGAAGAGGCCGCGCAGTTGGAATCGCTTCTCGCCACCTGGCTCGCGTGCTTCGAAACGCCACGCCAGACGGAAGACCGGGCGGCGCGGCCAGCTGACAGGCAGTGATCACCTGGGCCGACCGGCGTCAGGTGCCGGCATCGACGTCGACTCGACACCCACCACCGGCCGGCATAGACGTCGACTCGACAGCCACCACGGCCCGGCGCCGGCTCGGGCTCAACTCCGTTCGGGCACGGCCATCTCACCGAGGAGGGACCAGTCGTCCTGCGGGAGCGTGGTGTTGACGATCCGGGGCGTCTCGGCGAGGTGAGGCGGAAGGGTGTTCCGCGCGTTCCGGAAGTGCTCGGACTGGACGTGGGCCGCTCCGGCGTCGGCGTCGCGAAATGCCTCTACCAGCACGTACTCGGCCGGGTCCTCGACGCTGCGAGACCAGTCGAACCACAGGCAGCCCGCCTCGCCGCGAGTCGCCTGGGTGAACTCGGCGGTGATCTCGGGCCACTGATCGGCGTACTCCGGCAGCACTCGGAACTTTGCGGTAATAAAGATCATCGGAGCTCTCTCAGGTTCGGGCGGATACGATCAGATGCTTCATACGATGCCACGATCCTGATCGCGGGGTCGTCCTCCGTCGCGTCGCGTCGGCGATCGAGAGCGGGATGGCGCCGGTCGAGCTACGGCGCGAAGCCCGCGAATACCCCGATCCCTTGGAGTCTCCGCGTGAGCAAGGTCCTCTACATCATCGTGTGCGCCGCCGGCCCGGCCGCGGGCGTCGGCAAGCTCGTCACCCTTGCCCAGGACGCCGGCTGGACGGTCCAGATCATCGCCACCCCGCCCGCCCTCGACTTCATCGACGTACCCGCCCTGGAGAGGCAGACCGGCCGCCCCGTCCGCAGCCGATACCGCAAACCTGACGAACCCAAGCCACCTCGAGCCGACGCGATCATCGTGGCCCCCGCCACCTATAACACCGTCAACAAATTCGCCCAAGGCGCCGCCGACACCTACGCCCTCGGCCTCCTCGCCGAAGCCCCCGGACTGGGCATCCCTGTCGTGGTCCTGCCATTCGTGAACAGCGCCCTGGCGGGGCGGGCCCCATTCCGCCGCAGTGTCGACGAGCTACGGGCTGAAGGCGTCCACGTCCTCATCGGCCCGGGAGAATTCGAGCCGCACGCCCCCGACTTCGGCGGCGACATCAGCGGCACCTACCCATGGCATCTCGCCCTGTCCGCTCTTCATACGCCGGGAACGTAGACGTATATAGCGCGGTGTCCAATCCCGGTTCGCTGCCCGGCGGTTCGATGCATCGGATCCCTGTAATCAGATGAGTACAAATACAGTCACCTGTGGAACTACCGGCGATCTCCAATCGCTTCACTCCGGGTGCGACAGCAGCGGAGGGGACCTCCAGTCGGCCAGGAGGGTACCGGGTGGAGTTTCGGCTGCTGGGGCCGGTCGAGGTCGTCGTAGTCCGCCCAGAACAGTCGCGGCGATACCTTTCGCTCCCGACAGGGGCCGGTCCGCCATGTGCTCGCGCTGAAAGTCCGCGGCGGACGGCTTTCAGACCGTGGCGGGGGCTTTCAGACCGTGGCGGACGGCTTTCACGCGGCGGGGGCTTTCAGACGGCGGACGGCTAGTGGAGCACTTTCGGTCACATCCCCACCGCACAGTGACCTTTACTCCTCACCCGACCCACGTCGGCCGGCTCAGGATCGCTCACCCGGGCAATGACGAGGCCTGGTATCACGAGCGTGCCAGTCGCTACATCTCCCCACCCGCGGTCGCCCCGCACGTGGCCGGCGCCGCCGTCGATCTGACCTTGTGCGATGGGGACGGGCTGTGGCTGGGCACGGAGGTCAACGACACCGACACCGAGGACTGCCACACCGACAGCGTCGCGATCTCCCCGGAGGCGAAAGGACATCGCCACACCCTCAGCGAGGCGCTGACCGCGGTGGGCCTGGTCAACTACCCCACCGAGTGGTGGCACTGGTCCTACGGCGACCGCTACTGGGCCTACACCACCAGGGCATCGGCCGCACGGTACGGACCGACGGCCTGGCTTGCTCCTGATCGCGCCTACGGAAGGCGGCCGCCATGGGGACCCTCGCGCGGGCGATCTTGCGTCGTGGCGCGGCAAGTATGCTGCTACCGCACAACCGTGCTGAGCGGCAAGAGCATGCCGTGCCGACAGGCCGAAAGATCACCGTGAGAATCCCTGAAGAACTGCTCGCGCTGCTGCGCCGGCCGAGCATTTGCTATATCGCCACCTCGATGGCGGACGGTTCGCCGCAGTTGACCCAGACCTGGGTCGACACCGACGGCGAGCACGTCCTCATCAACAGCGTGCAGAGCCACGTGAAGACCAGGAACATCGAGCGAGACCCCCGGGTGGCCGTCGCGATCTCCCATCCGGACGACCCCTCGCGCTACTTCCAGGTGCGCGGCCGCGTGGTCGACGTCACCACCAAGGGTGCGGTCGACCACATCGAGATGCTCGCGCAGAAGTACCTCGGTAAGCCCTACCCCTGGTACGGAGGCCGCGACCAGGTCCGGGTGATCTTCGTCATCAAGCCCGAAAAGGTCATCGGCATGGGGTGACCGTTTGGGGCCGACGGCGGCCACCCCGCGATCCGTGAAGCCGAAAAGACGTCACAGGTCGAGTTGGTATTCGAATGTCCTGTGAGTCGGTATGTAGCCGAGCGCGTCGTTGATGCGTCTCATGTAGGTGTTGCTGTCCGCGGTGTCGGCCAGCAACCCGCCGAGGGACGGGTGTCGTGCGCGAGCCCGCCGGATCGCCTCGGCCTTCATCCAGCGGGCGAGGCCGTGGCCGCGGTGTTCGGGAAGGACACCGGTGCCGTAGTGCTGTGCGTCGCCTGTGCCGTCGCCGGGGACGACGAGTTCGGTGAATCCGGCGATCGAACCGTCGGACTCGTCGATCGCGACGACGGTGTGCAACAGGTCACCGCGCCTGGCGATGGTTTCCGCCGCGGCCCGGACCCGGTCGACGTCCCAGCTCTCCGTGCCGTAGTCGGTGTCGTCCATCGGCATGTCGTCCATGGCGCGGCGGGAGGCGGCGAAGGTCTCGGCCAGGTGCCCGGGAACGGTGCCGTCCCAGGCCGCCAGCCGATAGCCGGGATGCGGCCGCTCGACGATGCCGGTCAGGGCGGTGAGGTCCGCCTTTTCCAGCGGCAGCCGGGAGAACGTCAGCGTGAGGACCCTGCGGAAGCCCCGGGCCGCGAGGAACCGATCGCCGGGCGAGTCCGCCTTGGCCTGCGTGATGACGCAGCGGCGGCCGTCGTCGCGGGCGGCGGCCACGGCCGCTTCCAGCAGGACGGAGCCGGTGCCCTTCCGGCGCTCCGCCGGGTGGACGTTGAGCGCCAGTTCGGCGAGGTGGCGCACTCCGGGGCTGGTGAAGAGACGCAGGAACGCGGATCCGACGGGGGTCGCGTCGGCGTCGGACGCCAGCCACGCCATGCGGTGGCTGTAGGGACCGCGGTCGGCGTCGGTCAGCGGGGTGAGGTGAATCGGCAAGGTGGCTCCGTCGTGTGGAGGAGGCGGATGTCAGAACCCGGGCTCGGCTGCTGAGCGCTCATGCGCATCGTTCGCACACCTCCTCATCCACGACGCCGATCCGGAGTGATGCACGGCCCGGGGAACGTATCGGCTCCAGCGGGCCGGCCGCAACGGATTTACGAGCCACCCCGAAACGTGGCTAGCGTGACGGAGGGGGCGGGGGGAAGGGGGTCTCTGCGAGGACGGGGAGAAGTAACTCCTCTTCGTGGTCGAGGTGTGCCGTCAGTTCCCGGGTCATCCGGTCCAGTTCGGTGCGGAATCGCAGGGGCTCGGCGGTGCCGATGCCGGACAGGAGGGCGAGCAGTTCCTCCTGGATGCGGGCGACCGTGCGGTGCTCGGCGCGGAGCCGGTCGATGGCGTCGCCGAGGTGCGGGTACTGGCTCGCGAGCGCGGGGAACATGTGCGCGTCCTCGCCGCCGTGGTGGAACTCGAGGGACTGGCAGAACGCCAGGCAGTGCTGCCGGAGTTGCAGTCCCAGCCCGGGTGCCGGGAGTTCGCCGGGGCCCTGGTGGGCCGCTCGCGCGGCGAAGTGGGCGTCGGCCTCGGCGTGCACGTGGCGCAGTTGCGAGCGCAACCAGGTGTGGATCTCCAGGAGCTTGCCGGCGAGGTCGGTGACCTCGCGAGGGGCTTCATCGGCCTCCGGCTCTGAGCGCTCCAGAGCCACGACGGGCAGGATCCGGCCGGTCTGGGCCTGGTAGTCGGCGTACCCGGGCGCCGCGCGCACCACCTGCTCGAACAGGCGCTCACGCCGCGCGCCCTCGGCGGGGACCGCGATCGCCGCGAACACCTCGGTGCCGATCTCCACCCGCACCATGGGGTGGGCGAGCAGGTTGTGGTACCAGGCGGGGTGGCGGGGCGCGCCGCCGGCGGAGGCGACGACGAGCAGCAGGTCGCCGTCGCGGACGTAGCCGAGGGGAACGGTGTGCTCCTGTCCCGACTTCGCGCCGGTGGTGGTCAGCAGGAGGAGGTCGCCGCCCTCGAAGGGGCCGCCGACCTTTCCTCCGTTGGCTCGGAACTCCTCGATGATCGGTTGGATGAAGGATGTGGGCATACGGTGTCGAATCTCCAGAGAATGCGTAAGTCCGCTTGCTGATGGTGGATGACGGTTGCGCGGGCGGCACCATGGGTGACGGTGACGCGAGGCGCGCGGGACCGCACGTGAACCCCTCGCCGGGAGATGGCGCCGGTCGAGCACGCGGAGCCGCGGACGGTCGCCGGGAGGCGGCGGTCGACGGGGAAGGCCTGGCGCGCTGACGTCACATGGCGGTGCCGGGCACCACGGGGGACAAGGGGTGGCGTGCGGAGACGGCTACGTCAGGCGCAGGGCGCAGAGTGTGAACTCATGGCATGGCCCCCTAATGAAAGGTGTCGCCCGACCGCCGGCCGGCCCACTGCTCTTTGGCCGGCGTCACGCGACACGCGGACCATTACAGCGATCCGGTGGCGCGCCTGTCAACGTGAGGCCCACCCCATTCCGCAACAGGTGAGGCCCACCCGATCCGAATCGGGTGGGCCTCATGGTGCATCGGCGGTGCGTACGCCGTGCCTGTCCAGGTCGCGCGGGGGCGGCTCAGCGGAGGGACAGGGCGATCTCTTCGAGGTGGTCCAGGGCCTCCTGCATGCCGCCTTCCATGCCGGAGTTGATGTGCGCGTCGCGGGATTCCTGGCTCTTGTGCTCCACGAGCATCGTGAGGGTCGTGCGCCCGTCCTTTTCGGCGAACGTGACCGTGGTGAGCGCCGCCTCGTCGGGCATGCCCTCGAAGACCTCGGTGCAGACGATGCGCTCGTCGGGGACGATCTCCTGGTACTCGCCGTGGAAACCGACCTCGAACCCGCCGTTCGCCACCATCACGTACCGCCACGTGCCGCCGACGCGCAGGTCGACCTCGACGCTCGTGACGTCGCCGCGGTCGCCGCCCCACCAGCGCTTGATGAGCTCGGGCGTGGTGTAGGCGCGGTACACCAGGTGCTTGGGCGCGTTGAACTCGCGAGTGATCAGGATCTGCTTGTCCGCCGGGAGGGTCACCACCGCCGTACCGCTACTTGCCGCTGCCACCATCTCGCTCCTCCATTTCCTTGAGTTCTTCCAGGACGACGTCCATCCGGTCGAAGCGTTCCGACCATGTGCGCTCGTAGTTCTTCACCCAGTCATGGATGGGCTTGAGCGGCTGGCCGTTGAGCCGGTACACGCGCTGCCGCCCCTCGTCACGTACGTCCACCAGCCCCACCTCTCTCAGCACCCGCAGGTGTTTTGACACCAGGGGTTGTGACAGGCCGAGCAGCATGACGAGATCGTTCACGGATCGTTCGCCGCCCATGAGGACGTCCAGGATCTGCCGTCTCCGGGGTTCGGCCACCGCGTTGAACGCGTCCGCCGTCGTCGCCGCTCGTGCCATGGCTCCACCATATGTCCATATAGGCATACGTCAACCCGGCCGCCACCGAGCCCGGGCGCGTCCTGGTGCGGGGCGGCCTTGATCAGCCGAGGTCCAAGGTCAGTCCGCCGGAGACGACGTCGACCTGGCCGGGGAACGTCCGCAAGGCCGCCTCGCGGGCGCGGCCGGGGTCGGTGCCCGGCCACAGGTGGGTGAGCAGGAGCCGCGCGGCGCCGGCCTCCGCGGCCTGCCGTCCCGCCTGCCGGGCACTGGTGAAGTAGAGGGCCTCGTCCTCGGGGACATCGTCGAGATACGTCGCCTCGGCCAGCAGCAGATCGGCGTCGCGGGCCAGGGCGACCACGTCCGGGCTCGGCCCGCTGTCTCCGGTGTAGGTCAGGGCCACGCCTCCGGCGCTGAGCCGCATGCCGGCGTTGGGCACCCAGTGCGGCAGCAGCCGGGTGGCCACCGTGAACGGGCCGACCTCGAAGCCGTCGCCGGGATCGAAGTCGCGGAGCGCGTAGGCGCCGGCCAGCATGCCGGGCCGGTCCAGCGCGAGCACCGCGTCCAGCGCGCCGGGCGGCGCGTACACCGGCAGCGGTGGCGCCGGCTCCCCACCTAGTGCCCGTGCCCGCAGCAGGGGGTTGAGATCGGCGCAGTGGTCGGGATGGCCATGGCTGATCAGTACCGCGTCGACCTGCTCGGCCGCCGCCGATCCGAGCAGCCGCGGCAAGGTGGCGTACCCCAGGTCCATCACCAGCCGGAACCCGTCGTGCTCGACGAGAAAGCCGCTGCACGCCTCCCCGGCCGTGGGCCACGCGCCGCAACCCCCGAGGACGGTGATCTTCATAGGGTCCGGCTCCCTGTCGATGGTCCCGGTGTGTTCATCGGGCCGCGTGTGCCGTCGTCGCCCGGTACCGCGACGGAGGCATGCCGTATCGGTCCACGAACGCCTGGCGCAGCGTCTCGGCCGTCCCGAAGCCGCACCGGACCGCCACGCCGCTCATGGGCAGGGTAGTGGAGGCCAGGAGGTGCGCGGCGGCCTCGGTGCGGGCCTGCCGTACGAACCGGCCCGGCGTCCGCCCGAGGTGCTTGACGAACAGCCGGGTCAGATGCCGTTCGCTGACGCCCGCTCCGGCCGCCAGCGTGGCCGTGGTGAGGTCGTCGGAAAGGTGGCAGGTCACATGGTCGACCACGCGCCTCACCAGTCCGTTCTCCGGTGGTGGGGTGGTGGTGAACATGCTCATCTGCGCCTGGTTGCCCGGCCGCTGGAGGTAGGTCACCAACTGGCGCGCCACCCGCCGCGCCAGCTCGGCGCCGTGGTCCTCTTCGATGAAGGCGAGGGTGAGATCGAGGGCACTGGTCACGCCGGCGGCCGTGGAGATGTTCCCGTCGCGGATGAAGATCGGGTCGGGGTCGACGGTGATCTCCGGATGGCCGGCGGCGAGGAAGCGCGCCGACCTCCAGTGGGTGGTGGCGCGCCGGCCGTCGAGCAGGCCGGTGGCGGCCAGAATGGTCGCCCCGGTGCAGACCGACGCGATGCGGCGGCTCTCGCGCGCCAGGCGGCGGACGTGACCGACGATCGACCGGTTGCCGGCGGCCGCCACATGCCCCACGCCTCCTGACACGATGAGCGTGTCCAGCGGTCCCGTGACCCGTTCGAGCGCCTCCTGGGCCATGAGGGTCAGGCCGGTGCCGCAGGTGATGGGGTGGCCTCCAGGGGTGACCAGGCGGACCTGATAGCAGGGTGCGGCACCGTGCCAGTTCGCGCTCTCCAGGCTCGAGGTCACGCAGGCGATGTCCAGCAGCTCCGCCGCGTCGTACCCGACGACGACGACGCGCCGTTCCGGCACGGGAACGACCCGCCGTTTCGTCATGGGAGGAATGTACGTCGCAAAGACAGGGATCCCAAGTTTTCGGACCAGTGCGCCCGGCTCGCTTCATCCGGGGCCGGCGCCCGGACACAGTTGGGCCATGACTCAGACGGCGTCCCGCACCCCCCGCCAATGGCGCAGATTCGCCTGGCACTACCTCGAGATGATCATCGCCATGTTCGCCGGGATGCTCGTCCTCGGGATGATCCTGAGCGCCATCGGGCTCGGCTTCTCCCATGCCCGCGATCCCGAGCTCGCCTACCTGCTAACGGCGCTCAACATGTCCGTCGGCATGGCCGCCTGGATGCGGTACCGAGGCCACGGATGGGCCGGCACCCTGGAGATGTGCGGCGCCATGTTCGCACCGGCCTTGCCGCTCTTCCCGCTGCTCTGGCTCGGCCTCATCGACGGTGGCGCCCTGATGACGCTCGCGCACGTCGCGATGTTCCCGTTGATGCTGGCCGCCATGTTGTGGCGCCGCGACGAGTACCTCGGGTGCGCCACCTGAGGACCCAGCGGACGGCACGGGCGGCGCCCTCGACCAGCGTCCCGGCGGCCGCGCACAGGCCCGATGCCGGTCGCCGGAGCGTGGCCGCCATCCGGGGCATGCCCGCGAGCAGGTGCACGGCGAAGCGGACGCGGGCGCGCCTGTCGGGCAGCGCGTGGAGTTCGCCGCACCACTCCTCGGGTCTCCGCTCGGCGACGGTGCGCTCACCGGGCGAGGCGGGGACACCCCGGGCACGGCAGGCAGGGCGTTTATCCGAGAGTGCGATTCCCATGGGATCGCCGCTTCCCGCCTGCGGACGAAGATCTGGATGGGTAGCGTGGCGTCGTCGGCACGCGTGCCCGCCGGGCGCGGGCGAACCTTCCTGGAGTAGGAATGACGGCCACCGTTGACGCGCCACATCCGGTGCCTCTGCCTTTCGACGCGGTCTGCCCACTGATGGGGGTGGAGGAGGAGTACCTGGTCGTCGACCCGGTCACCCGGGAAGTGGCGCCGCGAGCGGCACAAATCGTGGAGCGCGCCGCCATCGAGATGGGGGAGCGGGTCTGCACCGAGATCACCCGGCTCCAGGTGGAGGCCAAGACCGACCCGTGCGCCGGTGTCGCCGAGCTGGAGGGCCAGCTCCGGCGGATGCGGGTCGCGGTGGCCGCCGCGGCACGCGAGGAAGGGCTCGCGCTGGTCGCCTCCGGCACGCCGGTGCTGGGCGACGCCGTCCCGCCGCCGATCACCGACCACCCTCGGTACGGGGTCGGCATCGCGACCTACCGGGCGCTGCATGACGAGCAGAGCATCTGCGCCGGTCACGTTCACGTGCACCTGCCGGACCGCGAGCGCGCCGTGCTGGTGGGCAACCACCTGCGGCCCTGGTTGCCCGTGCTCATCGCGCTGATGGCCAACTCGCCGTTCTGGACCGGCCGCGACACCGGCTACGCGAGCTGGCGGACGCTGTCCTGGGGCAAGTGGCCGGTCGCCGGGCCACCGCCGTACTTCGCCTCGCTGGAGGAGTTCGACGAGGTGATCGGGGCGCTCACCGAGGCGGGGGCGCTGGTCGATCCGGGGACGATCTTCTGGGACGTCCGGCCGTCGGCGCGGCTGCCCACGCTGGAGGTGCGGGTGACCGACATCCCCGCCACCGTCGAGGAGTCCGCGCTGCTCGCGGCCGTTGTGCGGGCCCTGGTCGTCGTGTCGCTGGAAAGGGTGGAGCGCGGCGATCCGGGGCCGCGCCTCTCGGCCGAACGGCTGCGCGTGGCGTACTGGCGGGCCGCCCGCGACGGGCTGGACGGGCACGGGATCGACCCGGAGACCGGTCGCCTGCGGTCGGCGGCGGACCTCCCGGCGGTGCTGCTCGGGCACATCCGCCCGGCTCTGGAGGCGGCCGGTGACCTGGAGCTGGTCACCCGGCGGCTGGAGCGGCTACGCCGCACCGGCACCGGAGCGGCCCGCCAGAGAGCCGCCTACGAACGGCGCGGGCGGTTCACCGACGTCGTCGACCACCTCGTGAAACACCTGGTGAACCCTGCCGACCAGTGAGGTCTCCCCGCACGCGGCCGGTCGCCCGCCGTACGACGGCGCCGGTTTCGCCGTACCACGTCCCGCCGCGCCGGCGCCGGGTGGGAACTGGCCTGCCGACCGGGGAGGGGGCGCTGGTCCGGGAGGGGCCGGTCGGTCATGAAGGTGGCGGGTAGGAGTCGCCTGAATCTGGCGGGGAGGGGGCGCTGGTCCGGGAGGGGGCCGGTCGGTCATGGGGATTGGTGGGAGCAGTC
>NZ_JALLPO010000071.1 GCF_023276435.1 Sphaerisporangium perillae | reverse complement strand
GACTCGGTCTGCAGAGCGAGAAGATCGGGAACTTCGAGCGGCTCCTGAATGCGCGCGAAAGATACGCGGCGGGGACCAGCGGGTACGGCGAAGGCGTTGCGCGAGGCTGCCAACAGATGTCCTTCCGAGGGCTCGCGGACTGACTACACGCACGCCAGACGACCATGCATCAAAGTTACCTAGAGAAGCGGGTCGTCAAAGGGCAGCGCAAAGGGGCAGTGTAGCCGATGGGCATACACCTGTCCACTCAGTCTCGCTCTGCGCACCCACGTTGGACGCAGCATCGCCCGTCAGCGGCGAAACGTCAAGCCCGTAGACCCACATTCGAGGCGACGAACGCCCGTCACGCTGGGTTTTCGTCCTTCCGGAGACCGCGTCGTCAGCCGGGTCCAGACGATACCCGCGCTGCGGATCGGCTAACGCTCAGTCACACGGAGGGTCGAAGGCTTGCCGCCTCACGACGCTGTCGTGCCCTCCGTCATGCCCAAGCCTCGCGATCCTCAAACCCAAGCTTTACTAACGATTTAATAACGCGCCACGCCGGGACGTGTCCCGGCTCCGGAGTGGATCTCAGCCGGCAGGAGCATTGCCGATCAACGTGGACAGCTCGGACACCAGCCAGTGGTCCTGGCCTTTGATCAGCACGAACCGGGCGCGGTTCTGGACGACCTGCTTTTGGGGTTGCTTCTCGCCCGGCAGCAACTTGGTAGTTCCCATGTTCATGAACAGCAACACCTGTACGCGGCCGGGAGTCGCCGATTCCACCGCCGCGGCGGCCACCGCCGCCTGCTGCACCGTCTGCTGCCGCTTGACGGTCGGCACCAGGACACGGGCCAGTTCGCCGTAGTGAGCGGCGAGGTTCCCCGTGGCATACCCCCTGGCGCGCGCGAGGTCGGCGTCGATCGTGCGGTAGTCGTAGGACAGCATGTCCGGCGCGTACGCCCGGGCGGCGGCGACCGCCTCCGCGGCCGCCGACTCGCTCTCGCGCAGATCGCGGAGCCTCAGATAGGCGATGGCCGTCAGAACGGCCAGAAGGGCCACCACAAGGCCCAGCACCCCGACGGCGGCCATGAATGCCCTCGAGCGTGAACGGGGCTCTGCGCCCCGCTCCAGGGACGCGGGGGCGCCTTCGCCGCTCACGCGACCTGCTCCAGCTTCGACACCGACCAGGCCTCGCCGACCTTGGTCAGCTCCACGCTCCAGCGGTAGAAGTGCTCCTGCGGGGCGGTCTTGACCGCCTCCCAGCGGATCACCGAGTCAGCCACCACCAGCACCTGTGCGGTTCTCCCGCTCTCGTCCATCGACGCAAGGCCCGCGGCGCGCACCACGCCCGTCTGCACGGCCTTGCGCTCGCGTGTCGCCGCCTTCAGCCGCTCGGCGCCCTTGGCGTACTCGTCCCTGGCCTGACCGGTGGAGATCTCGATGACGCGCCGCACGTCCTGGTCGACCGTGCGGTAGTCCACCGCCATGAGCGTCAGCGCGTAGCGCTCCGCGGCCTCGACCGCCGCCCTGCGGTCGCGGGCCACCGCCCGCGCCTCGTCGAGATCGCCGCCGAGACGCACCCAGGCGGTGCCGAGGGCGGCGACGAGCACGAGCAGCACGAGGAGCACCAGGGCACGCGACCTCCGGGGGGAGCGAGCCCCGTGAGACGCCACGTCTTCCCTCCCATCGCCCGGACGACGCCGTTCGGCGCCACGACGGCACGGACGCGCCGGAAGCGGTGCCCGGCCACGCGGCCGGTCGCCGGATCATAACCCGGCATGAAGATCCACATAGGGGATCATCCCCTTTGCCCGCGAAGCCGGAAGGGTCCGGGCACAGCGAAAGGGGCGGCCACCCGGCACCTGGGTGGACCGCCCCTTTCGTATGGAGCTTTCAGACGCGAGAGGTCACTTGACGGTGACGGTGGCGCCGGCGCCCTCCAGGGCGGCCTTGGCCTTCTCGGCGGCTTCCTTGTTGACCTTCTCGAGCAGCGCCTTGGGGGCACCGTCGACGAGGTCCTTGGCCTCCTTGAGGCCGAGGCTCGTGAGCGCGCGGACCTCCTTGATGACCTGGATCTTCTTGTCGCCGGCGGCCTCGAGGATGACGTCGAACTCGTCCTGCTCCTCGACCTCTTCAGCGGCGGCGCCTCCGCCGGCCGGGCCGGCAGCGGCGACGGCGACCGGAGCGGCGGCCTTGACGTCGAAGGTCTCCTCGAAGAGCTTCACGAAGTCGGAGAGCTCAAGAAGGGTCATTTCCTTGAACGTCTCGAGCAGCTCGTCGGTGCTGAGCTTCGCCATGGTGGTGGTTCCTCCGTATGAATTACAAAACTTGGAAACGGACCGCGGTATGCGCCTGAATCCCCTGCTGTGGTCGCTTTCGCGCCCGACCTACTCGTCGGCTTCCCCGCCGGCCTGCGCGCCGCCGGTCTCCTCGCGCTTGACGCGCAGAGCCTCGACGAGCCGGGCCAGGTTGGTGGGCAGCGCGTTGAACGTCGCGGCGGCCTGAGACTGCTTCGCCTTCAGTGCGCCGGCCAGCTTCGCGAGCAGGACCTCACGCGACTCAAGGTCGGCGAGCGTCGAGATCTCGGCCGGGGTCATCGACTTGCCGTCGACGACACCACCCTTGATGACCAGGAGGGGATTGGCCTTGGCGAAATCACGCAGACCCTTGGCCGCCTCGACCACGTCGCCACTGACGAACGCGATCGCGGTCGGGCCCTGGAACAGATCGTCCAGGACGGTGACCCCGGCCTCATTGGCCGCGATCTTGGACAGCGTGTTCTTCGCCACGGCGAACTTCGCATTCCCACCGAGCGTGGTGCGCAGCTCCTTGAGCTGCGCCACGGTGAGACCGCGGTACTCGGTCAGGACAGCGGCGCTCGAGCTCTCGAAGCGATCTTTGAGCTCGGCTACCGCGGTCGCCTTTTCCGCCCTCGCCATGGGCCTCCTTCCAGATGTGCCACCGGCGAAGGGCCCAGGAGTCCAGAAATGAGAACAAGCCCCGGCGCAGGCGCACGGGGCTCACACACAGTCGTCGTGCGGACGAATCAGCACGAGCACCATATGGAAACTCACATCACACCTACGCGGGCCATCCACGGACGTGGATCCTTGGGCCACCGAGCCATAACGGGCTCAGCGACGACCGGCGGTCTTCGGCATGGAACAGAGTACGCGGTGTTCCCGTCCAACACCAAATCAAGGCATGGAGACGGCGGCCGTTCCGCGAGCCGGCCCCCTCGGACGCACCCCGCGGCGTCGCCGCGGGGTGCGTCTCGGGGCAGGTCCTGAGGGTGTCCCGAGGGTCAGCTACCGGTGGTGCCGGCGCCGTCCATGTCGCCGAGGTTCTTGGGCAGATCGCCCACCTGGTCGGCCGGCGGCGCGGTGACCTCCGCGGCCTCGTTGAACGAGCTGAACAGGGACGTCAGCTTGAAGGTGCCGTCACCCGCGCCGCCGTTCATCTCCAGCTTGCGCGGGAGGTTCTGCGCGTCGATCCAGGTGTCGAACTTCATGTCCTTGACGTTGGTGAGCTGGCCCTGCACCTTCTGCTGCATCTCGGGCGAGAGCAGCTTGACCGCCTCGGCCACGGTGAAGGTGCCCTTGTAGTGGGTGGTGTCGACCCCGCCGACGGACTCGGTGCCGACCTTGGTGACATCCTTGGAGGTCGTCAGCATCTTCGCGCTGCTCTGCAGGTCCATCTGCTGGGCCTGGGCGAGGAACTGGTCGACGTCCACGCCGGCGTCCTGGCCCGCCTTGGCCAGGTCGATCTTGATCCAGGGCTTGGTGCCGCCCATGAGCTTGCTGAGCATTTCGACCTTGACGTACGCGATCTTGTCCAGCAGGATCACGCGGACGCCGCCGGGGACGTCCTGCCCGCGGACGTTGATCTGGTCGAGGGTGACGTCGGTGGCCACCTGAGGCTTCTGGTGGACGACCATGGAGCCCTTCACGGACCCGGCGCCATCCTTGGGAGAGCTGAAGTCCAGCGCGAGCTGCGCGGTGTAGGACGTCACGTCCTCGGTGGTCTTCACGCTCTTCTGCAGGGTCTCCGCAGCGGAGAGCTGGACCGCGCCGAGCGAGGTCGCGGAGTTCTGCGGGGTCTGGCCGCATGCTGATACCGCGATGAGCATGGCCGAGCCCACGGCCGCGATCGCGGGTGTAATTCGACGCTTCACTAGGTATCCCTTTCGTATCCCCCAAAGTCATTTTTACCCTACGCGCCGCCACTACCCCGTGCGGCGTCTTATGGGCATCGATTACCCCGGCGGTATCGCGGCCGCGACGGCCGGACACCGTCTCACCAGCGAAAAAGGGAATTACGAGGGAACAAGAAAGGGTCCCCGCCGGGAGGCGGGGACCCATTCAGGATTCATGACCGTCAGGTGGCGGGCACGGTGAGTGCCGTACGCGCCCTCAGGTGCGGGCGACGCGTCAGGCGTCGATCTCGGGGGTGATGCCGCGCGTCACGTTGGGGTCGACCGGGATGCCCGGGCCCATGGACGTGGAGAAGGTCACCTTCTTGAGGTAACGCCCCTTGGCCGCGGACGGCTTGAGACGGATGACCTCGTCGAGCGCGGCCGCGTAGTTCTCCAGGAGCTGGCGCTCCGGGAAGGACACCTTGCCGATGATGAAGTGGAGGTTCGCGTGCCGGTCGACCCGGAACTCGATCTTGCCGCCCTTGATGTCGGTCACGGCCTTGGCCACGGCCGGCGTGACGGTGCCGGTCTTGGGGTTCGGCATGAGACCGCGCGGGCCGAGCACGCGGCCGAGGCGGCCGACCTTGCCCATGAGGTCGGGCGTGGCCACGACGGCGTCGAACTCGTTGAGGCGGTTGCCCTTGGCGATCTCTTCGATCAGCTCGTCGGCGCCGACGATGTCGGCGCCCGCGGCGCGGGCCTCCTCGGCACGGTCACCGGTCGCGAAGACCAGGACCCGGGCGGTCTTGCCGGTGCCGTGCGGGAGGTTGACGGTGCCGCGGACCATCTGGTCGGCCTTGCGGGGGTCGACGCCCAGCCGCAGGGCGACCTCGACGGTCGCGTCGAACTTGGTGACCGAGCTGCTCTTGGCGAGCTGGGCCGCGTCGACCGGGCTGTACAGCTGCTCACTGTCGATCTGGTCGGCGGCCTTGCGGTAGCCCTTGCTGCGCTTCACTGGCTTCTCCTTTGTGGAGTATGTGGTCACGGGCCAGCGCCTGGCCCTCCCACAGTTGCTTTGTGTGTCAGTCGGCGATCGTGATGCCCATCGACCGGGCGGTGCCGGCGATGATCTTCTCGGCCGCCTCGATGTCGTTGGCGTTGAGGTCGGGCATCTTCGTCTCGGCGATCTGGCGCAGCTGCTCCTTGGTGAGCTTGCCCACCTTGTCGCGGAGCGGGTTCGCGCTGGCCTTGGCGAGGCCCGCGGCCTTCTTGATCAGCTCAGGCGCCGGCGGCGTCTTCGTGACGAAGGTGAAGCTGCGGTCTTCGAAGATGGTGATCTCGACGGGGATGATGTTGCCCCGCTGGGCCTCGGTCGCAGCGTTGTACTGCTTCACGAAGTCCATGATGTTGACGCCGTGGGGACCGAGGGCGGTACCGACCGGCGGCGCGGGCGTGGCCTGACCAGCGGGAAGCTGGACCTTGACCAGAGCCGCGATCTTCTTCTTTGGAGGCATTGTCCTACTCCGGGTCCTTGACTCCTGCGAAACTCCCACAGGGCGTGGAAGCCCCCCGAGAACGCGCGACGGCCAGATGGCCGTGCTCCTCGGGACTCACCCCGCGACTGCTCGACAGGCCAGCCTGCGGGGACGACTTAACAGTGTATGCGTGACGCCAGATCGCGAAGACCTGGACGGCCGCTAGATCTTGGAGACCTGGTTGAACGACAGCTCGACCGGCGTCTCACGACCGAAGATCGACACGAGCACCTTGAGCTTCTGCGACTCGGCGCTGATCTCGCTGACCGTGGCCGGAAGGGTCGCGAACGGGCCGTCCATGACGGTGACCGACTCGCCGACCTCGAAGTCGACGGTCGCGGCGGCGGCCTTGGCGGCGGTCGTCTTGGTCTGCTCGGTCGGCTCCGGCGCGAGCAGCTTGGCGACCTCGTCGATGCTCAGCGGGCTCGGCCTGTTCGACAGGCCCACGAAACCGGTCACACCGGGCGTGTTGCGCACCGCGGACCAGGACTCGTCGGTCAGCTCCATGCGCACCAGCACGTACCCCGGGAGCACCCGCTCCTTGACCGGGGTGCGCTTGCCGCCCTTGATCTCGGTGACCGTGTGGACGGGCACCTCGACCTGGAAGAGGTAGTCCTCCATGTTGAGCGACTGGGTGCGCGTCTCGATGTTGGACTTCACGCGGTTCTCGTAACCGGCGTAGGAGTGGATGACGTACCACTCGCCGGGCAGGCCGCGCATCGTGCGCTTGAACTCCTCGACGGGGTCGACGTCGGGGACGAGATCACCGTCTTCGTCAACGGCGGCGCCTGCCGGGGCCTCAACGCCCTCGGCGCCCTCTGCGACCTCTGCGGCCTCTGCGGCCTCGCCAGGCTCGCCGGGCGCCTCGGCATCACCGGAGGTCTCGGCCTCGCCGGACTCATCGGTGATCTCGATCGCCTCTTCCGGCTCGCCCTCCCACTCCTCGTGGGATGCGCCAGCCGACAGTGGGGACTCGGACACGGTGACTCTTTCTTCTCTCGTCGATGTTGCGATCTTCTCCGTCCGTCCGGAACTTGTTCCCGTTCGGAGCGGCCACCGCCCGGTCGAGGACGGCTGTCGCGCGGCGGCCGGCTCAGGCTCCGCCGAAGACCGCCAGCACACCCTTCGTGAGCAAGAAGTCTATCCCTGACACGAGCCCGACCATGATCAGGACGAAGACGAGGACGATCGTGGTGTAAGAGATCAGATCCTTGCGCGTCGGCCAGATCACCTTGCGAAGCTCGGCGATGACCTGCCGGTAGAAAAGTGCAGGAGTAGTGCGTTTCTTAACGGTCTGGCCGGACGGCTTGCTCGGCCTGTCCGCGGCCTCGCCGCGTGTGTCGATCGCCACAGTCCTCACCCGATCCGTCGTTCCTACGCAACTTTCGGCGGCTTACACGCCATCGGTGCGCGGACCGCACTCCGCAGGGCACGAGGGACTCGAACCCCCAACCGCCGGTTTTGGAGACCGGTGCGCTACCAATTGCGCTAGTGCCCTCTGCCGTGAACCACCTTACCCCGAGCAGCCGGGGGCACGTCGCTCACTAGTTGCAGAAGTGTACGGGTGAATGCGCCTCACGTCGAACCAACTCGTGCGGCACATCACCGCGGACACTACTTGTCCAGATCATGGATATGCGTCGGCGACCGCCCAGGTCGTCTGGAACCATGGGAGGCATGACCCGTCCTCGCATCTCAGCGCGCATTTCCGCCATCTCCGAGTCCGCCACGCTGGCCGTGGACGCCAAGGCCAAGGCGATGAAGGCGGACGGTCGTCCGGTCATCGGGTTCGGGGCCGGCGAGCCCGACTTCCCGACGCCCGACTACATCGTCGCGGCGGCCATCGAAGCGTGCCGGAACCCCAGGTTCCACAAGTACACGCCGGCCGGCGGCCTCCCCGAGCTCAAGCAGGCCATCGCCGAAAAGACGCGACGCGACTCCGGTTTCGAGGTCGACGCCTCGCAGGTGCTGGTGACCAACGGCGGCAAGCAGGCCGTCTACGAGGCCTTCGCCACGCTCCTCGACCCCGGCGACGAGGTCCTGGTCGTCGCTCCCTACTGGACGACCTACCCCGAGGCGATCAAGCTCGCCGGCGGCGTCCAGGTCGACGTGGTGACCGACGAGACGACCGGTTACCTGGCCTCGGTGGAGCAGCTGGAGGCCGCGCGCACCGAACGCACCAAGGTCCTGCTCTTCGTCTCGCCGTCCAACCCGACCGGCGCGGTCTACTCCCCCGAGCAGGTGGAGGAGATCGGCCGCTGGGCCGCCGAGCACGGCCTCTGGGTGGTCACCGACGAGATCTACGAGCACCTGATCTACGGTGACGCCACCTTCACCAGCATCGCGACGGCGGTTCCCGAGCTGCGCGACCACGTGCTCGTGCTCAACGGCGTCGCCAAGACCTACGCCATGACCGGCTGGCGGGTGGGCTGGCTGATCGGCCCGAAGGACGTGGTGAAGGCCGCGACCAACCTGCAGTCGCACGCCACCTCCAACGTCTCCAACGTCGCCCAGGTAGCGGCCCTCGCGGCCGTGTCGGGCGACCTGTCGGCCGTGGCGCGCATGCGCGAGGCGTTCGACCGGCGCCGGCAGACCATGGTCCGCATGCTGAACGAGATCCCGGGCGTGGTCTGCCCCGAGCCGTTCGGCGCCTTCTACGTCTATCCGTCGGTCAAGGCCCTCCTCGGCAAGGAGATCCGCGGCAGGCGCCCGCAGACCTCCGCCGAGCTGGCCGAGCTGATCCTGGAGGAGGCCGAGGTGGCCCTGGTCCCGGGCGAGGCGTTCGGCACGCCGGGCTACTTCCGGCTCTCGTACGCCCTTGGCGACGACGACCTCGTCGAGGGCGTCAGCCGCCTGGCCAAGCTCCTCGCCGAGGCGCACTGACGCCGGCCGGCGACCCGCGTGAGACGGAAGGCCCGGACCTGTGGTCCGGGCCTTCCCCGTGTCCTCACCCGCCGAGCCTCCGCCTGTCGCGGCGCGTGCCGTCCACGGCCGCTGTCAGCAGGTCGCGCGGACGCCGTTGGCGATCTTCTTGAGTTCGCGCGTGGTGTCCTCGGGCCCGAGCTTCCCGGCGTAGTCGGGGCTCATCATGATCTCGACCGCCATGTCGCGCCCGAGGAACCACAGCAGCGTCGGGGTTCCCCCGGCGTCCGTCACCTCCGAGGCCTCCCCCAGGTTCGCGATGGCTCCCTGGGCGCCGTGGACGGTGACGCGTACGGCCTTGTCATCGGCCCGGTAGGTCTGCAGCAGGGGCCGCATGCGCTTCGCCGCGGCGCCGCGGAAGACCACCATCTGCACGGCGTACATGCCCGGTTCGGCGCCCGGCTCGGCCCACGTGGTGGTGTAGCTGGTCGTGCCGAAACCGTTTTTGCCCGACCATTCACCCCATTTGAGTCCGTCGGGCAGGTAGCCGATCCGGATCCCGCCGAAGGCCCGGCCGTCCCCGAGGTCGCCCAGATCCTGCGGCATGCTCGACCGTCCTTCGGCCGGAGCGGGGTCCGCCGACCGGGTCTTCGGCGTCGTGCACCGACGCGCCGCAGACCAGGATGGCCGTTCGGAGTAGAGCGGTACTTCGGGCGGCCAAGAACTCATCGAAGGCCGCTTCGTCTTCTTCCGTCATGGCGAGTCCCCTTTCGCCCCTCCCCAACGCGCCAGGCCCATAGGAGGTTGAGTGGCAGAGCTGCACCGGCACGGCGGCGGCGTACGGCAAGATATGGAAATGGCACGCCCGCTCGACGAACTCCCCAAGGCCCATCTCCACCTGCACTTCACCGGGTCCATGCGGCATTCGACCCTGCTGGAGCTCGCCCGCGACCAAGGGGTTCACCTGCCGGACGCGCTCGTACAGGATTGGCCGCCCAGACTACGGGCGACCGACGAGCGGGGCTGGTTCCGCTTCCAGCGGCTGTACGACATCGCGCGCTCGGTGCTCCGCCGCGAGCAGGACGTCTACCGGCTGCTGCGCGAGGCCGCGGAGGACGAGGCGGCCGAGGGGTCCCGGTGGCTGGAGATCCAGGTCGACCCCTCCGGGTACGCCCAGCGGTTCGGCGGGCTCACCGCCACGCTGGAACTGGTGCTCGACGCCGCCGCGCGGGCCGCCGCGTCCAGCAAGATCGGCATCGGCGTGATCGTGGCCGCCAACCGCACCCGCCATCCGCTCGACGCCAAGACGCTCGCCCGCCTGGCCACGCAGTACGCCGACAAGGGAGTGGTCGGCTTCGGGCTGTCCAACGACGAACGCCGCGGCCGGGCCCGCGACTTCGACGGCGCCTTCCGCATCGCCAAGCGCGCGGGGCTGCTCGCCGTGCCGCACGGCGGCGAGCTGTCCGGGGCCGCGAGCATCGCCGAGTGCGTGGACGACCTGGACGCCGACCGCATCGGCCACGGGATCCGGGCGGCCGAATCCGAGCGGCTGATGGAACGCCTCGCCGACCGCCAGATCGCCTGCGAGGTGTGCCCCACGTCGAACGTCGGCCTCGGAGTCGCCCCCCGGGCCGAGGACGTTCCGGTGAAGCGGCTCTTCGACGCCGGGGTCCCGATCGCGCTCGGCGCCGACGATCCGCTGCTGTTCGGTGCGCGGCTCCTGCCGCAGTACGCGCTGGCGCAGGAGGTGTACGGCTTCAGCGACGCCGAGGTCGCCGAGCTGGCCCGCCAGTCGATCCGCTCCTCCACGGCCCCCGAGGGGTACAAAAAGGAACTGCTGACCGCCATCGACGCCTGGCTCACCGGCCACGCCTGACCGGCAGGGACCTGCCTGACCAACACGACCAGCGATCGGCGGCAGCAAGCCTCGTCTTCACAATGGCCGCGATCCCTCCCATCTTCACGATGCCCGCGACCTCCCCACCTGCACGGTGGCCGCGATCTCTTCCCCGCCCTCGCGTCCCCCCGTCCGGCGCCGATACGGCGGGTGGGGGTATGGCGAAGCCGGCGCCGTCGTACGGCGGGCAAGGGAATGCCCGGCGGAGCGGGGCTCGGCCGGGCATCCTCAGGGGTATGGGCAGTGCTGTGACGGCTTAGGTTGTCGCGTTCTCGGCGCCGGGCCGCCGTCGCCGGCGGCCCGGGCGCGGGTCACTGCGAGTGGATGTACACCTCGTCGAAGACCTCGGCGAGCTTGGTGAGGTCCTGGGTGATCCCCTTCTCGGGGTCGCCGGCGTCGAAGGTCACCGACAGCCGGCCGAGCCCCTTGCGAGCCTGGAGGGCCTTCCACATGGTGTTGGTCACCAGGCCCTGGTCGAGGAGCCGCCAGGTGGCGCCATCCCAGTCCTGGCGGTGGGTCCACAGCATGACGGTCTGCACGCCCGCCTGGAGCGGCAGGTCGACGCGCAGCTTGGCCGCGGCCTCCGCCTGGGCGGCGGTGAGCTTGTTGGCTCCGCTGTGGGCGAGGCCGACCTCGCGGGCGCCGATGTGGACGCGGGTGTCCCAGCCGCGGGCCCGCACCGCGATCCACTGGTTGCGCAGCGCCTTGTCCGCCGTGATCTTGTACTTGGCGTACTCGCTGGCGAACAGGCCGCTGGAGACGTTGACGTGGTCCACGTCGCCGGTGAGCACGTACTTCTCGACGTTGGCGCGGGTGATCAGCGGGTACTTGGCGCGCAGCGCGGCCTGGCAGGGCTCCGACACCCCGCAGCCCATCTCGGGCACGACCACGTCGACGGCGAGCTGCTTGCCCGCCGGCATCGCCGCGCGAAGGGCCGTGGAGGCGTCGTTGACGAACCTGCGGACGTCGTCGGCGGACTTGAAGCCCCAGTAGCCGAGGTCCTGGGCGAACTTCACGCCCACGACGCCGGGCCTGCTCGCCTGCGCGGCCAACGTGGCGACGGCCGCGTCGAACTGGTCCTTGCCGGCCGTCCACGCGGGAGCCAGCTCGCTTTCGATCCAGACCCGCATCCCGAGCTTCACCGCGACGGCGGCGGCCTTGCCGGTGGCGTCGTTCGGCGCGGTGAGCGCCTGCTTGGACGCCTTCGGGGTCGCGGTCGGCTCGGGGGCGGTGGACGCGCTGGGCTCGGGCTTCGCGGACGCGTCCGGCTGCGGGGCGTTCACGCTGGCGGTGGCGTTCGGCGTGGCGACCTCCTGCGTGCCGTCGGGCTGCGTCGAGGACTCGACCAGCGGGGCCTGGCTGCCGTCCGGACCGGCGTTGGGTTCGGCCTGGGTCTGCACGTTCGGATCGGCCTGGACCTGCGAGGAGGCGTCGGGCGTCGGCGCGGCGCTGGCGTTCGTCTCACCGGCGTTGGTCGTCGGCGCGGTCGAGGCCCCGCCGCCCGAGCAGTCGAACTCACCGCCCTGGCACGCCTTGGCCGGGGGGTTGGTGATCTCGCCGTCGGTGTTCTTGCAGACGTACTTGCCGGCGTCGCGGTCCCACTTGCACAGCACCTGGTCCTTGTCGGCGCAGTCCTGCATGCCGGGGCCCTTGTTGTTCTTGTCGGTGCAGAACAGCACCGGGCCCGGGTAGGGGACGGCCTCCTTGAGCTTCGCGCCGTCGTTCTCGGCCCAGAACCTGACGATGTTGAGCGCGTCTCTGGGGGTCTTCGCCATCCACGAGCAGTACATGTACTCGGGGGTGCCGGTGCCGAGGATCTCGTCGCACTCGTTGTTGATGCCTTCGGCCGCCGGGGCCGGGTCGGCGAGTGCCATGCCGGTCGGGATGCCTATCGTGAGCGTGAAGAGCACCGCGATGAGGGCGATGATCCACTCGCGCTTGCGAAGTCGGGGCATACGCGGTCTCTCCTCGTTACTAAAGTGGCTTGGGACAGGGCTTCATGTAGGTGATCGTCACTCCCACGCTGCCCGAGCCCTTGGTGCCCTTGTTGTCGCCCGACCAGGCGATCGGCAAGACGACCGTCAAAGGCTTGTCGCAGTCGGCCATGGTGCCCATCCCCACGGACAGCGAGAAGCTGATGGTGTTCGTCTCGCCCTCCTGCGCGCTTCCGCTGCCGGGCGACGTCTGGACGGTCGAGTTACCGGCCTGCCAGCTGATCGATCCCGTCTGCGACCTCACCTGAACCGACCCCCGCTGGCTGTATCCCACATCGAGCGACGTGGTAGACGCCGCGAACGACGGCGGCGGGGCAGGCGGAGGCGGCGCGGTTGTCTGCTTGGTCTGCGGCTGCGAGCTCTGCGTGGGCGACGACTTCGGTTGCGAGGTGGTCTTCGGCGGCGGCGGAGGGTTGCTGGGCCCGCCGTTCTTCGGCGTGCCGGAGCTCTTGGGCTTGCTCGTCGGGGTCGCCGAGGGGTGGGAACGGCCGGACGGCGGCGGCACCACCGGCACCGACGCGGTCGGCCCGCCCACGCCGGGAGTGCCGGCCGCGGACCCGGTGGCCCCCGGGCTGGCCAGGGGGCCGGCCGTGCCGCCGGGGGGCGGTGGCGGCGGGGAGTCGACCAGGGGCGGCAGCGAGTCGCCCGGCGTGACGACGATCGTGCCGCCCGCGGCCTCGACGTCGACCCCTCTGTTGGCGCCGGAGGGCGAGAACAGCAGCGACCAGATCACTCCGGCCGACGCCACCGACACGACCGTCACCAGCGAGACGCGCCCCCAGCGGATGCGGCTCTCGGGGTCGTCGGCCTCGGGGTCCGGCTCCCAGAACTCCGTCGGCGGCTTGGCGCCCTCCGGCCGTTCGGGGGTGAAGCCCTCCTCCACGGTCAGCGGCGCCTCGGGCGGGGGCGGGTCCTCCAGGGCGTCGGGCTGCACGGGGAACCCGTCCGGGTGCCAGCTCTCGGTGCGGGTCTCGGCCGCAGTGAAGGAGGCGTCGGCGCCGGCGAACAGCCGCTCGGACGGGGCAGGGCTGGCCAGGATCGGCATGCGCGTCATCAGCGCGGTCATGGTGACCCCGGAGGTGGCTCCCTCGCACACCTTGCAGGAGCGGATGTGCCGGGTGATGTGGGCGCGCAGCAGCCGCGTCGGCGACTCGGCCCACGACTTCACCAGGCCGGGCAGCACGGTGCAGCGCGGGTCGGCGCCGCGGGCCTCCATGACGGCGGCCAGCCACTGCTCGGCGTGGCGCCGTCCAAGGCGGGCCGCCGACTCCACGGCGTCCACCGAGATGTCCAGGACGCGGGCCACCTCGTCGGACTTCAGGCCGTGGCGCAGGGTCAGGTCGAGGATCTCGCGCTCGCGCGGCTCCAGGCAGGCGAGCACCTCGACGCCGAGCTCGGGGGACCCGCCGCGCCCCTGCCGTGCGTAGGAGCCCTTGTGGGCGACCCCGGCGAGGCGGGCCTGGCATTCGGCGCGGGCCAGGGAGTAGAGCCAGGCGCGCAGGCGTGTCGCGTCGTACAGCCGGTCGGTGTGCGCGACGGCCCCGTACAGCGCTCCGACCGCGGCGGACAGGGCGTCCTCGTCGTCGAGCAACGACTGACAGTAGTCGTAGAGATGATCTCCATACTCGCGGCAAAGCCGTTCCAGCGCAGCGGGGTCATCCCTCCTCAGCACGGGGCTCAGCTCTCCTGACATAGTTGCAAATGATAAATCTGGTACTGGCAAAGCAGTCAGAAATATACGGGAGGTAGCGCCAGCTTCTCATATCACTTTTGTTACATAACAAACTTCTATACTCTGTTGACTGCGTTGTGGTCTTTACTCACACATGAATGCACATAGAGTGACGATCGCCGCGATGTGCATGGAGCAGCCGACGTCGTTCCCGCCCCCGGAGACCAGCATCGTGCCCGACAACTGGGATGACCCATCTTCAGCGCGACGTCGTCCGCCGTATGCCGAGAATTCCCCCGGAAGTGGTCCGCGCGGCGACCGATGGCGCACGTGGGAGACCTCGAGCGATATGGACGATGACGACGAGCCGACCCGGCGATGGCCGGGCCGCGACCGGCGCGGGCCCATCGTCGTCGGGCTGACCCTGCTGGTGGCCGCCGGAGCCGGCATCTGGTTCGCCTGGCCCGACTCCTCCGGCGGCGACTCCGGCCTACCCGCCGCCGTACAGAGCTCCTCCGGTCACCCCACCCCGAAACCGTCACCGTCCGGGCCGTCCATCGGAGTGGACACGCCCCCGCCCCCGCCGTCCGCCGAGCGCACCCCGAGTCGCGCGGGCAAGAGCACGCCCCCCGCGGCCCGGCGGACGCCCGGAGCGGAGCGGAGCCGCACGGCGCTGCCGCCGCCCCCGCCTTCCGCGACCTCCTCGCGGGCGCCGTCCAAGGCGCCCTCGCCCCGGAAGACGGCCAAGCCGAGCCCGCCGTCGCAGAGCGGCCCGACCGCTCCCCCGCCGCCGCCCTCGAGTAAGCCGAACCCCACCAGCACCACCCCCCAGACCGGCCCCACCGCCCCACCACCCCCACCGGGCTGACGCGGACGTTCTCGGGCGCCGCTAACGCATGGACTCGGCGATCTTCACGGCCCGATCGCGGGAGGGGACGCCCTCCAGGCGGTGCCCGGCCTGGCCCTGCTGCCAGACCAGCGTGGGGCCCGCGCGCCGCTCGACCGGCTCCTGCGTGCCGCCGCTCCTCGGCAGGTAGGTCAGGCCGTGCGGACCGGCGATCCACCAGCCCGGGGCCGAACCGACGGTGACCTCCTCGGGCCACGGCTCACCGAGGTCCTTGCGCCAGACGACGGTCAGCAGACCGTCGTAGGTGTCGAGGCGCACGCCCGGCCAGAACAGCGAGACCACGCGGCCTCCATCGCTCACCCGGACGTCCTGCGGCTCCCCGAGCATCGCGGGCACCTGGACCGGGAACCGCACCATCCGGCGCGCCTGGTCGAGCGTGACGCGCTTCTCGTCCGGCAGCGGGCTCGGCGCCCCGGAGGGCAGCGGACCCGGCTCGCCGACGTGGATCTCGACGCCGGCCAGCCGCAGGATGTGCGCGACGGCGGCCTGCCCCTGCGGCGTCAGCCCGAGCAGAACGGCCACCAGCACCGCGGTCCCCGCCGCCAGCCATCGCCATCGCGGCCGCGCCCGCCTTCGCTCAGCGGGCGACTCCTGCTCCGGCCGTTCCAAGCGGGCCCGTACGGCGCGCGCCACGTCCGCGGGAGGCGGGGCGGGGGTGTCCAGCGCCTCGCCGAGCGCCCGCAGCTCGGCCTCCATGTCTTCAGGAGAGATCACCGCCCACCTCCTTCCGCAGCCGTGCGAGCCCCCGGAACGTCCGCGACTTGACCGAGCCGAGCGGACAGCCCAGGACCTCCGCCGTCTCCGACTCCGACAACTGTAGGAAGTACCGGCAGACCACCGCCTCACGTTCCCTCTCGGGCAGCGCGCGCACCGCCGAGAGCAGCTTGGCCCGGCGATCGGTGGCGATGGCCACGTCCTCGGGATCGTCGGGAACGCGCAGGTCGGGCTCGGCGCCGGCCTTCAGCACGAGGTCGGCGCGGCGGCCCCGGGAGCGGGTGATCGTGTGGGTCTCGTTGGCCACGATGCGGAGCAGCCACGGCCTGAAGGCCGCTTCGCGGCGGAAGGTCCGCAGGTGCCGGAACGCCTTGACGAAGGCCTCCTGGACGACGTCCTCGGTCTCCTCCCCCGCGCCGAGCAGCGCAGCCGTACGGTGGGCCACCGCGCTGTAGCGCGCGACCAGCACCTCGTATGCGGCGAGATCACCGTCCAGAGATCGGTTTATCGCCTCGTCGTCGTCCGTGGGGGGCTCCTCGGATGATCCTTGAGCGACAAAAGGTAGTTTCCAGCGGCCCCTTTGCGCAAAGGGAAGGCAAGACCACGGTCAAGTGTTTCCGTCCGGGCTACGGGGGAAGTTGGGACCCTCGCGGATCAGGGCGGCTAGACTCGGTGCCCATCCGTAGCCGTGGTTCCGTTAGGGCCGCGGTTTTTGAGTGAGCGAAACTGGGCGGGACGCATGTCTGGGTATGACCGCGTGGTGCAACCTGCGGCCGGTGACGAGGCCTTGGAGAACCACCTTGGTGGCGATGAGGCCAAGAACTACCGGCAGTACGAGTTCGACATGGTCGCCCCGCACGTCGGCAGGTCGATGCTGGAGATCGGGTCGGGCCTCGGCCACTTCGCCGAGCAGTTCCTGCCCCGCCTCGACCGGCTCGTCGTCAGCGACTTCGACCCCTACTGCGTCGAGCAGCTCAGCAAGCGTTTCGACGGCCGCGACGACATCCAGGTGCTGCAGTTCGGCCTGCCGACCGAGATCCCGCTCGCCGATCCGGTCGACACCGTCGTGATGATGAACGTCCTCGAGCACATCGAGGAGGACGCCGAGGCGCTGCGTTCTCTGGCCAAGGTCACCCAGCCCGGCGGCCGCATCATCATCTGGGTGCCCGGCTACATGCAGCTCTACGGGGACTTCGACCGCAAGGTTGGCCACGTCACCCGCTACACCCCCGCGACGCTGGGCAAGACCGTCGCCGCGGCCGGCCTCGAGGCCGAGGTGCTCAAGCCCATCAACTTCCTGGGCGGCATCGCCTGGTGGGCGGCCGTGCGCCGCGGCGGCGTCGGCTACCCCGACCCCCGGCTGGTCAAGATCTACGACCGCACGGTGGTGCCGGTGACCCGCCTCATCGAGCGCTTCATCCGTCCCCCCTTCGGCCAGACCGTCTTCTGCGTGGCCCGCGTCCCGCAGAAGTGACCGCCTTCCGCTTGGCCCGCGTCCCTCGGACGTAGCAGCACGCTTCACCGGGATATCTCAGGATTTCCTCGCCCTTCTCCTAGCTAAGGAGGGTGAGGTGGGTGCCATGAGAAACGTATCCAGGATAGGCATCGCGGGAGCCGTGACCGGCGCCCTGATCATGGGAGCGCTCGGAGGCGTCGCCGTGGCGCGCCAGCCGGGCGAGCAGGCGGGCGCCCCGTACGAGCTGCTGGCCGCCGACTCCGCCGCGCAAGAGGCCGTCGCCCTCACCGAGCAGGCGCCGGCCGACCGTCCCCGGTTGCGCCTCGCGCTCCGCCGGGGCCTCACCGGAGTGCACGGGGAGGCCACCGTCCGGCAGCGCGGCGGCGGCTACGCCACCTACATCTGGCAGCGCGGCGCTGTCACCGCCGTGTCCGGCGGTGCGCGACGCCCCGGCGGACACCGTGCACGGCCTCACGCTCGGCGGCGACGACTACGTCACCAAGCCGTTCTCGGTGGAGGCGCTGGTGGCCCGGGCCCGGGCCGTGCTCAGACGCGGAAGCGGGCGCGGCGCGTCCGGCGCCGATCAGGCCATCCTCGCGACCGACCAGGTGATCCTCACCGTCGCCGACCTGGAACTCGACGAGGCCCGCTGGGAGGTACGGCGGGGCGGCACGCCGGTCGACCTGTCCCCCACCGAGTTCCGGCTCCTGGCCTTCCTGATGCGCCACCCCGGCCAGGTCCTCACCAAAGCCCAGCTGCTGGAGCATGTCTGGGGCTTCGGCACCCAGTCACAGGTGGTGGAGACCTACGTGTCCTACTTGCGCCGCAAGCTCGACCCGCTCGGCCCGCCGCTGATCCACACCCAGCGTGGAGTCGGGTACGCGCTACGACCTTCCCCCGACGCGTAGCATCGGCGTCCGCCCATGACACTCAGGAAACGTCTGCTCGCCGGGCTGCTCTCCGTCGCCGCCGTGGGCCTGGCCGTCCTGTCCGTGGTCAGCGTTCTGGTGCTGCGCGGGCACATGCTCGACCGTACGGACGCGACGCTCACCGCCGCCGCCAAGGCCTCCGCCGCGCGCCTGGTCAGGGCCTCCGACATCGCGCTGGTCAACGCGAGCCCGACGAACGCGGTGGCCCTGCTGAACCTCACCACCGACCGGGGCAGGCTGCTGTCGGGTGACGACCCCGAGGCCTTGGGCCTCCCCGACATGCTGGAACGGATGGGCGCCGCCCGGCTCGAACCCCTGGCCGACAGCGGGAAGCCGTTCGCCCTGAACGACCGCCTGCGGGCGGCGGCGGCGCGGATGACGGTAGGCGACCGCATCGTGGTCGTCGCCGTGCCGCTCGACGAGGTCCGGGACGCGGTCCGCCGTCTGGTGGTCACCGAGCTGGTCACCGGGGCCGTGCTGATGGCCCTGCTCGTCCTGCTGGGCAGGTTCCTGATCGGCACGGGCCTCGCACCGCTGTCCCGGATGGCGGGCACCGCCCAGCTCGTCGCCGAGGGGGGCGACCTGTCCGCTCGCATGCCCGAGGGTAAGTCCGAGGCCGGGCGCCTCGGCGCGACGATCAACCTCATGCTGACCCGCATCCAGGACGCGTTCGCGGCCCGGTGGGCCTCGGAGGAACGCGTGCGCCGCTTCGCCGCCGACGCCTCCCACGAGCTGCGCAACCCGCTGACCACGATCCACGGGTACGCCGAGCTGTACCGCCAGGGAGCCATCCCCGACGAGGAGGTGCCGCAGGTCATGCGCCGCATCGAGGACGAGGCGGCGCGGATGACCCGGCTGGTGTCCGAGCTGCTGGAGCTCGCCCGGCTCGACAAGGGCGCGCCGCTCACCGTGGCGCCGGTGGACCTCACGTCCGTGGCCGTGGAGGTCGCCGACGACTTCTGCGCGCTGCATCCCGACCATCCGGTGACCGTCGACGCCCCCGAACGGATGGTCGCCGTCGTCGACGAGGCCCGGATCCGCCAGGTGCTGGTCAACCTGCTCGCCAACGTCCGCGTGCACACCCCGCCGGGCACCGCCGCCACGGTACGGCTGACGCCCCCGGCCGTCCTGGAAGTGAGCGACGAGGGGCCCGGCATGTCCCCGGAGAACGCCGCCCTGGCCTTCGACCGGTTCCACCACTCCTCCCGCAGCGAGGGCAGCGGCCTCGGCCTGGCCATCGTGCAGGCCATCGCCACCGCCCACGGCGGCCAGGCGGCCCTGCGCTCCCTACCGGGCCAGGGCACCATCGTCCGCGTGGAACTCCCCGACCTCGCGGCCCGCTAGCCGTGGCGTGCTAGCTGGTCACATCTGGTTGAGGCCGCCGTCGACGTACAGTTCGGAGCCGGTGATGGCAGGACGCGGCATCCCGGCCTGGCACGGGGTGCGGCGGGACCTGGTGGGCGAATAAATCAGTTGTGTCGTGCTTGGTGGGTCTCGTACCTTCGGGGCATGCGCATTTTTCCTTACTGACGGCGCCGATCGGTCCGTTCCGACCGATCCGTCCGCACTCGGCTTTCTGGTCCCGTCCATCAAGACGCGGCGGCTGAGGCTCCGACCGGCATGACTTCCCTGCCGCGTCGCCATCTGTAAGGAGACGTGTATGCGTGCCCGTAACGGCCAAAAGAGCCACAAGAAGAGCGGCGAGGCCGCCCCGGACTTCTCACCGCCGGTGCTTCAGCCGGGCGCTCTCCAGGGCTCGTCGCAGCCCGAGCGGCGACTGCCGCCGGCTCCGCGCCGGATCCCGGTGCCGCCGGCGCCCGTGCGGCGCGTGACGCCGCCTCGGCGCCAGCCGAAGGGTCGCTGACCGGCTGACCGGGGATTCCCCCCCCCCTCCCCGCGGGTCATACCCAACGGGGGGGGGGCCCCGTCCCCACCTTCCCGGGGACGGGACACCGCCGTCTCTTCGTTTCGCTTTCTGGCGGGAGCAGCCGTCAGAGGCGCTCGATGATGGTGACGTTGGCCTGGCCGCCGCCCTCGCACATGGTCTGCAGGCCGTAACGGCCGCCCGTGCGCTCCAGCTCGTGCAGCAGCTTGGTCATGAGGATGGCGCCGGTGCCGCCGAGCGGGTGGCCGAGTGCGATGGCCCCGCCGTTCGGGTTCGTCCGGGCCGGGTCGGCGCCGATCTCCTTGAGCCAGGCCAGCGGCACCGGAGCGAACGCCTCGTTGATCTCGATGACGTCGATGTCGTCGATCGACAGCCCCGACTTCTTCAGCGCCTTCTGGGTGGCCGGGATCGGCGCGGTGAGCATGTACACCGGGTCGTCGCCGGTCAGTGCGAGGGTGGTGATCCGCGCACGCGGGGTCAGGCCGTGGTCCTTGACCGCCTGCTCGGACGCGATCAGCAGGGCGCCGGAGCCGTCGGAGATCTGCGAGGAGGTGGCCGCGGTGATCCGGCCGCCGTCGCGCAGCAACTTCAGCTGGCCCATCTTCTCCAGCGTGGTGTCCGGCCGGGGGCCCTCGTCGTCCTCGACACCGTTGATCGGGGCGATCTGGTCCTTGAAGTAGCCGTTGGCGATGGCCTTCGCGGCGCGCTGGTGGCTCTCGTAGGCGTAGCGGTCGAGTTCCTCGCGCTCGAAGCCCCACTTCTCGCACATCAGCTCCGCGCCACGGAACTGCGAGATCTCCTGCTTGCCGTACCGCTCGACCCACATCTCGCCGAACGGGAAGGGCATGCCCTTCTCGAGCGCCGCCGTGATGCTCGCCCCCATGGGGACGATGCTCATCGACTCCACGCCGGCGGCGACCACGAGATCCTGGGTGCCGGACATGACGCCCTGGGCGGCGAAGTGGATCGACTGCTGCGAGGAGCCGCACTGCCGGTCGATGGTGACACCGGCGACGTTCTCCGGCAGGCCCGCCGACAGCCACGCGTTGCGCGCGATGTCCATGCTCTGCGGGCCGAACTGCATGACGCAGCCCATGATGACGTCCTCGACGGCCGAGGGGTCCACACCCGTGCGTTCGACCAGTGCCTTGAGGGTGTGCGCGGCCAGGTCAGTGGGGTGGACGGTGGACAGGCCGCCCTTCTTCTTGCCGACCGGGGTACGGACCGCCCCGACGATGTACGCCTCTGCCACAGTGCCTCCTGGGTTCCGTCCCACCTGAAACCGAGCATTGTTCGGTCTATACGAGGGTATAACAGAATAATCCTCCGCGGACGGGGAGGCTCCTGTCACGACCCCCGTGGGACTTCGAGGCGTTCCCGCCGACCTCGGTCAGCGCTTCGAGGAGGCGTTACGGGTGCTGGTCATCCGCGCGTACACGATGACGTTGTCCACATAGTGGCCGGTCGAACGGTTGTAGGTGCCGCCACAGGTGATCAGCCGGAGCTCCGCCGCGTCGGCGTTCCCGTACACCCGGCTGGTCGGGAACGTCTGCTTGTCCGCCTGCTCGATCCCGCCCACGGTGAAGATCGCCGTGGTGCCGTCCATCCGGGTGACCTCGATCGTGTCGCCGTACTGCAACTCGTGCAGCCGGGCGAACACGGCGGTACGGGTCGTCGTGTCCTTATGTCCCAGCATCACCGCCGGCCCCGCCTGCCCCGCCGTCGGGCCGAACTGGTACCAGCCCACCAGGTTCGGGTTGTTGATCGGCGGCGTCTCGATGGCGCCCTTCTTGTCCGTGCCGACCGGCTTGATCGGCGCGTTGATGCCGAGCTTCTTGATGATCAGCCGCTTCGGCGTCGACGGCTGCATCGCCGGCGCCGCCGGGAGCGGCGGCGCCGGGGGCGGCGCCGTCGGATCCGCCTGCGTCAGCGGCTGCCCCGGACCACCCGGGCCGACCGACGGCGCGAACGCCTGCCCGGCGGGCGGCTGGGCCTGGAGGTTCAGTTGCGTGCGGGAGTTGGTCAGGCCGTACTCCTCCGGCGAGTTGACCATGAACAGCAGCCCGACGACCACCGTGACCACCCCGGCGACGGCGGCCAGGATGAGCACCGCCCGCATGATCTGCCCACGATCGGCCGGCTCCTGCTCCTGGCCCTGCCACTGGCCACCGGGCCCGGCCTGGCCGGCGTACTGGTAGTAGACCTGCGGCATGTACGGCTGGCCGTGCACAGGCTGTGGATATCCCGCGCCGGGATTGCCCGGCGCCCCATGCGGAGGTACTCCTTGGCCGTCCGCGTACGGGTACTCGGGAGGCATCGTCACCCCGAACCCCCGATCAGCCCCGCTGCGGGCGGCGACGACGCATCATCAGCCCACCCACTCCGGCGCCGAACACCAAGACCGTCCCCACCAGCACGAACGTCCGCCCGTCAGGCCCCGCGTCCCCGCCACCACCGGTAGCCGCCCCGGCGACAGGCTTCTTGGTCACCTGCTGGGTGTTCCTCGGGCTATGCGTCACGGTTTCGTAGACGGTGTGGGTGGGCTTGGGAGTCCTCGAGGGCGTCGCCGTGGGCGTCGGCGTCGGCGTCGTGGAATCAGTGTCCGTGGGGCTACTCGACGCACTGGCCGTCTTCACGACAAGACTCAACCTGGCAGGCGTGGCGGAAACACCGGTAGCAGCGCTGGGAGTACAGGTGTACGTGAGGGTCGGAGCCGGAGAGCCAGCAGTATTCGTCGGCCCGATCCGCACGACGATCTGCTGCGCCTCGATCTGCACCGTACCGGTGGCGGTCGGGGTCACTGCGACCGTCGGGTCGGTGGCCGGCAACGGAAGCGTGGCGCTCGGCGACACAGCAGCCGCCAACGAGGTCGATGCGGTCGCCGTGGGCGTGAGCGATGCGATCGCGTTACCGGGGGTGGGCCGGACAACCAGCTCACCCTCCAGCCAGACGAACTCTCCGGTAGGAATGCCCCCCGCAGGAATCGACACCACGGGGCTGGGCCCTGGCACGACGTTCACTGTGATCGTGACCGGCTGGCTCGGAGTCGGCGTAGGAGCGGAGGCTGCCAGGTCGACGGACACGTTCCCGGTACCGCTGCCCAAACAGCTGTAGGTCACCGGAGTCGCGCCTGCCGACATCTGCGGAATACCGACGATTAACGCACCCGTGCTGACGACTCCGGCTATGGCTGCCTTGGTGGCGATGCGGCGGCGTGCTTGTGACTTCAGCACGTACTTCTCCATTCCAGCGGCGGCGACCGGTTTACCAGGGCGTATCAGGATTCCAGTCTGCGGTCACGATTAAGTACTGATCCTACGGAGGGTTCATCCCGACTGGCTGCAGTTTGACCGGTCTTCTTGTCCTGTTCACTCATCGCCGCAGGTCAAGCCACAAATTGCCAGTTAACTTTCAGCTGTAAAATCCGTCAGCCCATCGGGCGTCGTCACGCTCCGTATGTGGCGATGTTGCCAGTGTGACCAGAGGGGTGAATCACACCATAATCGTTCCGTAAGATCCTTCGCCAGCCTCCTACGTGAACATCGTCTTGCCCCCTCCCCCCATGCAAAGGACAGATGATGCGTAGGCGTAGCGGCATGGCGTTGCCGGCGGCCATCGGCCTGCTGGCGACGACTCTCACCACCTTCCCGGCGACCGCCGAGAGCAAGGTCCGTTCGGCTGCCACCACATACACCTATGTCAGCCTGGGCTGGCTCGGCATCCCGGCCGGTGGCCCGATCAGCTCGGCCCAGGATGTCAACTCCCGGCAGCAGGCTGTGGGCTACTCCTCGAACGACCGGAATCCCGCCGCCCATGCCTTCCAGTGGGAGGACGGACGCCTGTCAGCGATCGAACCGATCTTCGCAAGTGCCGAGAACACGGCGAGCGCCATCAACGATCTGGGGCAGGTCGCCGGGCACACCCATGTCAGCTTGTACGAACCTCCGCACGCCTTTCTCTACCGCGACGGCAAGAGCACCGACCTCGGAACCGGATGGGGCAGCGGGAGCGGCAGCGCGGCCACCGATGCCAACAACAAAGGTGTCGTGGTGGGGACACACTTCCGTAGCCAAGGCAGCCCCGTACGTGCCGTCCTGTGGCAGAACGGCAAGCTTCGCGACCTCGGAACGCTCGGTGGCAGCACGGACCAGCAGTGGAGCACCGAGAGCGAGGCGAACGCCGTCAACGACAAGGGCCAGGTCGTGGGCACAGCCCTGCCGAAGAGCGGCTACCCGCTTCACGGGTTCCTGTGGCAGAACGGCCGAATGAAGGATCTTGGCACGCTGGGCGGGAACTCCGAGGCCACCGTGGCGCAGGACATCAACGAGAAGACCCAGATCACCGGTTCCTCCCAGAACGCCGCTGGACAGACCAACGCCTTCCTCTGGGAGGCAGGCAAGATGCGCGATCTGGGAACGCTTCCCGGAGGCACAGGGAGCACGGCCTATGGCATCAACGAGTCGGGGCAGGTGGTCGGGACATCACGTACGAGCGCCGACTACTACGGCCAGCACGCCTTCCTCTGGGACAACGGGCAGATGATCGACCTGAACACCGTTGTCACCAACCTCCCGCCAGATGTGTCGCTGGAGCAGGCACAGGCGATCAACGACGAGGGAGTGATCGTCGGTCAGACTTGTTACTACTGCGAGGAAGGTAAGACCGCTGACCCGCAGGCGTACATGCTGATCCCCAACTCCTGACGACCGGTGAAGGTACATCGGTAACCCGCAGAGACCACGGCTGCCACGACGCGGGGGCACCGGCGGGGTGGGCGTCACGTCCCACCCGCCGGCCAAGTCTCGGCTCCCCGGCTGCTACCTGCGCTCGAACTCGTTGGCCTTGACGCCGCCGAGGAAGGCATCCCACTCACCAGGCGAGAAGAACAGCTTGGGACCATCGGGGTTCTTGGAGTCCCGCACCGCGATCAGCCGTGGAGACTGCGCCACCTCCACACAGTCCCCTCCGTTGTTGCCCGAGTAGCTAGAGTTCCGCCAGTGAGCCACCTCAACGCAGTTCCCGCCGTTGTTACCCGTGTAGCTGGACTTCTGCCATTTGACGTCATCTAGGTCCATCGTTCCTCCGCTGTCCTCTTGATGAGATCTATCGACATCTGTAGCGGCAGCGCTTCGATCCGAATGGCCTCGAACTTCTCGACGGCAGCCGCGACGTCTTCCTGATCGGCGGTCACCACTCCACGCACAGCGGTGTCCAAATAAACTACCTCGTCTCCGCCCTGCAAAGAAGCGAGCATGAACCCGGCCAGCAGCCCCGCATTCATACCGCCGAGCGGCACGACCTGGACACTGATACGGGACGTCACCATTGAGGCGAGGTATTGAAGTTGGTCGTGCATGAGCTTGGGAGAGCCGATCAGCCGGTGTAGCACCGCCTCATCGATGATGCACCGATAGAGGGGCGGCGGCGGATCCTCACGTCTCAGAATCTCCTGACGCTCGACTCGAGCCTGTACGGCCGCTTCATCTCCGCACATCACTTCGAAGGCGTACTCGGGAGTCTGAAGGAGGCCAGGGATCAAGATCGGTTCATAAGCGTGGAGAGCCGTCGCGACCCGTTCCTTGTCATGCCACCTCCCGAACCAGGCGGGGAAGACCTGACCGCGTCTCCAGTCGAGGAGGCGGTGGAGGGCGCCGCCGGTGTTGAGGGTGGTGTCGCAGGATTGGGCGAACTCGGGGCTGGCCGGTAGCTGGCCGGTCTCTACGCCGCTGATCAGCGACTCGCTGAAGTGGATCTGCTGGGACAGCTGGGCCTGCGTGAGCCCGGCCGCCTGCCGGTAGTGGCGGAGCTCTCTGCCCCAGATGGCCTGAGGTGTGTACCGATCCACCATCGTGCCCCCAATCGCCGAGATTCAATGAACGGAACGTGATCTTCAAGACCGCAAACTGGTAACCGTTCGCCTACCGACAGTAGTCACTTCTCGGCACCCTTGGCATACGAATTTCGTAGCGAGGAGAAGGATCATGTCAGGGGCAACCGAGGCTTCCCCGAGGCCGTCCGAATACGTCTATGGGCCCGGCGCCGCCATCGCACTACTGGGGCAGAAATGGATACCGCGGGACGCGAAATGCGTCGCGTCCGCACGTCGCTTCGTCCGGGACGTCGCCGCCGACTGGAACGCGACGCATGACGCGCCCGATATCGCGGAACTGCTCGCATCCGAGGTCGTCACCAATGCGCTCATGCATGGAGCGGTGAATCTCCCCGCCGCGAGCACCGTACGAATCGCGGTGGGCCGCGACGGGCGGTTGATGACCGTCGACGTGTACGACGCCTGCATCGCGATTCCCGAGCTGAGAAGGGCGGATTCGATGGAGACGTCCGGGAGAGGGCTGGCCATCGTCGAGACGCTGTCGCACAAATGGGGCTGGACCCTGCACCCTCATGGCAAGTCGGTCTGGTTCCAGCTGGCCGCCTGGCCCGAGGGCTGACGCGCGAGCCGCCCCGGAAACGAGCCACTCCGGAAACCAACGAGCTCACGGGAACGAGCCGGGCCCACGGGAAAGAGCGCGCCTTCGGAGAAGCGTGTAGGAGTGCCGGTCGTCGTCCCTACCAGGTACGCCCCTGGAGGAGGAGGTGGTCGTGTACCGCGGTCGCGGCGGGATGCTGGACGCCGGATCGGGAGACCAGGAACAGCGTGTTGATCGGCGGAAGCTCCGGTTCGAGGAGGGTTCGCAGGCGGCCGTCGGCGAGTTCGGTGGCGCAGAGGTAGCGGGGCAGCACCGTGACGCCCGCGCCGGCGACGACAGCGGCCAGCACCCCGCGCAGGTCGGGGACGACCACGGCCGGCGTGCGGGTGAGACGGGTGTCGAAGACGGTCCGCCAGTAACGGCGCAGGATCGGCAGGTTCTCGCCGTAGGCGATCAGGGGCGCCCGCTCCAGGCCGTCCCTGTCCCAGGTCGGGGCGGCGACCAGGACGAACTCCTCGTCGCACAGCGGTTCGACCCGAAGTCCCCTGCGGCGGGGACGCAGCGTGGAAATGGCCAGGTCAAGAGCGCCGTCGGCCAGCGCGCCCAGCAACTGGTCGGGCAGGCCGAGGGTGACGCGCAGCTGCAGTCCGCCTGAGATCATCGGGGCGAGGCAGGGCAGTACACGCGCGCAGATCAGCTCCGCCGGCCCGCCCAAGTGGACGGCGCGGCCGAACACCTCGGCGGGGTCGCCGAGGTCACCCGCGACCAGTTCCTCCAGCGAGTCGAGGGGGACCGCGATGCGGCGGGCGAGCTGGTCGGCGGCGGCGGTGGGGACCATGCCGCGCGGCGCCCGGTCGAACAGCGGACGCTCCAGCGCCTGTTCCAGCGCCTTGATGTGCGCGGTGACGGCGGGCTGCGACAGCGCCAGCAGTCCGGCGGCGCGGGTCACCGACCCCGACCGGTAGACGGCCAGGAACGTGCGCAGCAGGTCGAAGGAGACGCTCACGACCTCCATACCTATCAGGATCGTGATGCCGGCACGCGCCTCTTTCTATTGGCAGCTGATCGGAGGGCTGGGTCACGATCTGTACGTCGCCTCCCGCACATCAGCGCGGGAACGGGATCTGGATCAAGGAGACCCACCATGCCGCTCAAGCACCCCCCGACAGACACGCCGGGCCCGCTGGGGCTCCGTAGCGAGCGGGTGGAGGTACGGGTCGGTGACGGCGTCATGAGCGCCTACGCCGCCTGCCCGGCCGCCCCCGGCGCGTACCCGGGGGTCATCGTCGCCCACCAGCTCTTCGGGGTGACCCCGGACGTCCGCGCGATCGCCGACACGATCGCCGCCCTCGGGTACGTCACGATCGCCCCGGACTTCTACCACCGGTCGGAGGCCGGGGTGGAGCTGCCCGCCGACGAGGAAGGCCGTGCGCGCGGATTCGCGCTGATGGGCGAGCTGACCCGTGCCGGGGTGCTCGCCGACGTACGGGCGGCGCAGCGGTACCTGCGTGACCGCGCGGACGCGTCGGGCCGGGTCGGCATGGTCGGGGTGAGCATGGGCGGCCACCTGGCGTACTACGCGGCGACCCAGCTCGACCTGGCCGTCACCGTCGTGCTCTACGCGGGCTGGCTGACCGGCACCGACATCCCGGTCAGCCGGCCCGAGCCCACGCTGGAACTCACCGCGGACATCACTGGACGGATGGTCGTCATCGTCGGTGATCGCGATCACGTGGTCACCGAGGAGCAGCGCACGGCCATCGCCCAGCGCCTTGAGGCCGACGGCATCCGGCACGAGGTGATCGTGATCCCGGACGCCCCTCACGCCTTCCTCTCTGTGGGCACCCCCACCTTCCACGCCACCGCCGCCGAGCAGACCTGGAAGCTGATCGCCCACTCCCTCACCACCGAACTCGGCTAAGAACCTCTAACACATGTGGCCCGGATGGCGCGCGGCCTCGAGGTTACGCATCGTCCGGCAGCGGTTCGCCGGTCTCCAGCAGCGACTTCAGGCTCGCCACCACGTTCGGCCAGCCGTGGCTGACCATCCCGGCCATGCTCGATCCGGGCTCGAAGCCGTCGTGCACGACGGTGAGCTTCACGACCTGCGCGGCCTCCTCAATCGTGAAGGTGACCTTCGAGCGGGCCTCGCCGGACAGCCGGGCGAGCAGCTCCTCGTCCCAGCCGAAGCGCTTGGCGAGCTCCGGGGTGATGGCGTGCCAGGTGTAGGAGAGCCGACTGTAGGGTTCGGCCTCCAGCACGACCTGCTCCGGGTCACTGATCAGCACGCCGTGGTTGTCCCAGGTCATCGGCGAGCCGACGGACCAGTCCGTAGTCAACTCCGTGGCCCAGTAGCGGCGGGTGAAGGCGGGCTCGGTCAGCGCCTGCCAGAGCTTCTGCGGGGTAGTGCGGATGTAGGTGGTGTAGACGAAGGTCGGTGCGTCCATCGGTGTCTCCTCCAGGGCGAGTTTCAGGTCCGCCAGGGCTTGGACCCTGGCTCGGTCGTAGCGGCTGATCCACCGGTGGGCGATCTCGTGCACGGGCGCGGCGTTGAGGTAGTGCAGCTTCTCCCGGCCCCGCCGCACGGTGGCGACGAGCCCGGCCTTCTCCAACACCGCGAGGTGCTTGCTGACGGACTGCCTGGCCATGTCGAGTCCGGCGCACAGCTCGCGCAGCGTCTGCCCGTTGCGGGCGTTGAGCGAGTCGAGCAGCGCGCGCCGGCTCGGATCGGCCAGCGCCTTGAACACCTCGTCCATGCCCGCCCTCGTACCCAGGTTTTGCCGCCTGTCGATAGGCAGCCTTTTGGCTGCCTTTAATTTAGGCAGCCGAATGGCTGCCTGTCAAGACGCGCGGCTACGATGGGCTGCCCTCGGGCCAGCCGTTGACGACCACGTAGCGCGGCTGATCGAGGCCCATCAGGTCGAGCTCACACGACACACGCTTAGGCGGCGCCCACCATCGCGAGCCGCGACCGGTCCCGGTCCCGGTCAGGGCACTAGCCGCGACCCGGTCCCGGTCAGGGCACTAGCCGAGGGACGCAGGATCGGTGTCATCGCTCGCCGATGAGGCGGATGGGAGGCAAAGGACCAAGCGCGCGCCGCGGGAGCTGTCCTCGATCCGGAGGGTCCCCCCGGCGGCCTCGGCGATCTGCCGGGCGATCGGCAGACCCAGCCCCGCTCCTCCGGCGTCCCTGCTGCGAGCCGCGTCCAACCGGGTGAACCGCTGGAACACCAACTCGCGCTTGTCCGGATCGATGCCGGGCCCGTCGTCGATGAGCTCCAGCACCGCGGCACCGTGCGGGAGGCGTTGATCGCCGCATCTGCCGCTGGGCTCGTGCCGTACGGCAATGGTGATCGTCGTGGCGGCGTGCCGTTCGGCATTGTCCAGGAGGCTGGTGAACAGGCGAGCCAGCTCCAACCTGTCGCCCATGACGACCACGTCGGGCTCAAGCGCCGATTCGATCTCCTTGGTCATGTGATGGCGGGTCCGCAACTCCGCGGCGACGAGCTTGGCCAGATCGATCCGGCCGTATGCGCCGGACATCCTGGAATCCAGCCGTTCGAGGGTCAGTAGATCTTGCACGATCGTCTGCAGCCGGTCGAGGCTGGGCAGGATGGCTGAACCCAGCTTGGTGACGTCGGTCTCCTGGGGTGCGAGCAAAGCGTCCTCCACCTCGGCGCGCATGGCGGCGATCGGGGTGCGCAGGTCATGGGAGGCGTTGGAGTAGAACCGGCGCTGCTGTTCCAGCGCGGTCTGCAAATGGTGCAGCGCATTGTCCAGCCGGCACAGCGTGTGATTGACACTTGCGGACATTTCGTGGATCTCGTCATCGGTGGGTGGCACCGGTACCCGGCGGCCGGAAGAGGTCGCGTTGATGTTGTCGAGTTCCGCTCGGATGGCGTTCACCGGCCTGAGGGATGCCCTGACATTCCGGTGAGCGAGGTAGGTGATGGCCGCGGTGAGCGCCACCGCGCAGCCTCCCACCAGCCCCGCCAGCCGCGGATCGACCCAGGGGGGGACCGCCGGCGAGGAGCTGTAGACCAACCATCTCTCGCCGGCGCGGTGAGCCCATTGCGCGACAACGATGTCGCACTCGTCAGGAGGGAAGACCCCACCGCATACCACGGAGATTGCCATGTTCTTGCTGTCGGGGGTGAACCTCGCTATGACCGGCTTGCCCTGCAGTTGCGGGGTCGAGGCGACGACCCGACCCTGGGGGTCGACAACTTGAAGGTTGCGGAACTGACGTTCGGCGAGGGGGGAGGTTATCGGGCCCCGCTCGATCTCGACGGCCACACGGCCACCGGCCGCGGCGATCTCCTCCGTGACATACCCGACCACGAAACGGTAAATGGCGATCATGATGGCTACGGCCAGCAGCGCTGACAGCAGGCCGGTCACCACACCCGTGAACAGAGTGATGCGGCGTGTAATGGACATTCCATGTCGCGCGCTCATCCAAATGGTCCCCCAACCAGTGGACCACATGAACCGGAGAGAACGCTAAGAGAGGGTTCAGAACCGTGCGGCGGGGTGTACGAGCCGGCCAGGGGTTTTGAAGCGCTAGTAAGTTCACGGCCCTGGGCTGTCGATCTGTAGGCCTGCCGTTCGTGTAGGGGGTGAGAACACCGGGGCGACCCCGGCGGACGACCACGAAGGAGGCACAGCATGGGCAAGGTCATCGTGATCGTGCACCTGACGCTCGACGGTGTGATGCAGGCCCCGGGGCACCCTGACGAGGACCCCCGTGACGGCTTCCAGCACGGCGGCTGGGCGAACCGGGGGCAGGACCCGGCCATGCAGGAGGTGATGGGCGCACACATGTCCAGCGCGTGGTCCCTCCTGGCCGGCCGGACGACGTACGAGCGCTTCGCGGACTACTGGCCCAAGCAGGAGCCGAACCCGTTCACCGAGGCGCTCAACAGGGTTCAGAAGTACGTGGCATCGACCACACTGACCGAGCCGCTGCCCTGGCAGAACTCCACCCTCCTCAAAGGCGACGCCGCGGACGCCGTGGCCAGGCTCAAGGAGGAGGTGGAGGAGAACCTGGTGGTGTTCGGCGGCGGGGTGCTGGTCAGGTCGCTGATGCCACGCGACCTCGTCGACGAGTACGTCCTTCTGACCCACCCACTGGTGCTGGGTTCGGGCCGCCGGCTGTTCCCGGACTCCGGCTCGACCCTCTCCACCTTCCATCTGGCCGACTCCACGACCACCGACACCGGCGTGATCATCACCACCTACCAGCCCCCCAAAACCTGACCACCCACCCCCGCTCCACCCCACGACCTCCCCACCACAC
>NZ_JALLPO010000070.1 GCF_023276435.1 Sphaerisporangium perillae | reverse complement strand
GACCAGTCCGGTGACCTCGGCCACCGAGACCACGATGTCGATCGGCTACGGCAACGGGAGCGGAGAGCTGCCGGTCATCGGTGACTGGGACGGCGACGGAAAGGACAGCCAGGGCATCGCCAGGTGACTCCTGAGATGACGATGGGGGCGGACACGGAGTCCGCCCCCATCGGTGTTTCCCAGGGCTTCAGGCGATTTCCCGATACCGGGACGCGGGGAAGTTCATCGGGTCAATCGGTGGGAAGCAGATTCACGTGAGCGTAGCGAGCGGCTGCCGCACCCGTGTTCAAAGCCCAGTATCGGTCGCCGTACGACCAGTGCCACCATTCGGTGGGGTAGTTGACGAACCCCGCTCCGGTGAGCGCCGAGGAAAGGATCTCCCGGTTGGCGCGGGCCTCGGCCGAGACGTTCGCCGCAGCCGTGTAGCAGGCGTCGTCGCTCTCCTCGGGACTGGCGTTGACCTCGGTGCCCATCGGCAGTTCGTCGCCGGCCGCCGTGCACAACGTGAGGTCGACGGCGGCGCCGCAGACGTGGGGAGCGATGTGGGGAGGGGACAGGGACCGGCTGGTCTGCACGTAGAGGTGATCTTCCGGCCAGTCGGGGTTGGCGTCGCGAAGCCTGCCCGCGTAGGCCGTGAAGTACTGCTCCTGCAGCGTATAGGGGCGGTATCCCTCGACCACGAGAAAGCGCAGCCCGTGCGGCAGGAGCTTCTGCGCCGCCAGTAGCCTCTCGGCGAGCCCCTGACGGAGATGGGCGTACGCGCCCGCCGGGTCGGCGAGCCGCCGGTCCAGCAGGAGCTCCGGGTATGCGCGCAGGTCCACCAATGGTTCTCCGGACTCTTCGACCGGTATGGCGGACACGCGTGGATCGGACATGATGATGATCTCTGACATGGTGCTCTACCTGTCAACTCGGCCAGGCGAAGCGATCGCCTGCGGCAGCTGACCCCCGCGACGCGGTGGGCGGGTCTCACGCTGTCGACCCTTTCCCGCCAGGTTCGGCCGATCTTCTAGAAATTCTCTTCAAAAACGCGACAAGCACTCTGTCCAGTGTGTGGTGACCATACCTTCGCCGGGTGACCTTCGTTTCCCGCCCCGGTGGGTCCTCGTGCATCCGGCGCCGCGACGGCGGGACGCGGTACGGCGATTCCGGCGCCGCCGTACATAGAGCAAGCCGGCGAACGTTCGCGGACACCGCGCTAGGCGAGAAGTTCTTCGTACTCCCGGGTGCCGAACCGGGAGAAGATCTCCAGGGCGGTGGAGCGGAGCCGCTCGGCCTCATGCTCCTTGCCATTCGCCTCATTCACCCGTGCCAGGTCACGCAGGCAACGAGCGCGGAAGAGCGGCAGGCTCAGGTCGTCCCACAGGCCGACCGATCGAATCAGGTGGGCCTCCGCCTCGGAGTACCGGCCCTGTGCGAGGTGCAGTTCTCCCATCGTGCGGAGGATCAACGCCTCTCCGAAGCGATCGGCCTGCTCGATGCACACGCCCTGAGCGCGCACCAGATCGGGCAGCACCGAGGCGCCCTTGCCAAGTCTGATCCGGGTCTTGGCCAGGGCCTGCACCGCGTAGGCCTCCATGAGAGTGTCGCCCGACTCTCGCAGCAGGTCCACCGCCCGCGCGCACATGTCCTCAGCCTGGTGCAGGTCGCCCGACGCGCGATACACCAGCGAGATCGATCGCAGCGTGAGGGCCTCCCCTCGCTTGCTGCCGAGGCGCCTGAAGGCGGCCAGTGCCTCGTCGAACAGGCACAGAGCGGCCTTGTCCTCACCTCGCTCAAGGCAGACCGACCCAGCCAACCGGCTGACGTAGCCGATGCCCGTGTCGTCGCCGAGTTCGCGGAAGGCGGCGATTGCGAGATCCAGGTACAGGGACGCCTGCGGGAAGTTCGCCTCCTCGCGGTAGGCGGTACCGATCTCCGCGAGGGTCACCGCCTCTCCGCGCGCGTCACCGGCACTCCGGAACAGGGGAAGCGCGTCGTGGAAGAACGCCTTGGCCTCCGCGTAGCGGTCCTGCCGGTAGCGCAGCTGGCCGAGCCCGACCAGCAGGGTCCCCTCGCCCAGTAGGTCGCCGGCCCGCCGGGCCGCGATCAGGGCCGCGTCGTGGGTGCGCCACCATTCCTCGAACCTGCTGTCCACGGAGAACGACGAGGAGCACAGCGCCGCGGCCACCTCGCAGACCACGTCGTGCAGATCCATCGCGGCGGCCCTCTCCACCGCCGTGACGAGCGCGGGAGCCTCCGTGTTGAACCACGCGGTCATGCCGGTGGCGACCCGCTCCGCCACGTCCTCGCCCAGTTGGAACGCCTTGGTGTACTGCTTTCGCAGCGTCAGGGCACCTGAAGGGCTTCTGGACGCCGTATGCGTGATCAGCCACAGCCAGCCGCCCAGGGCCCGCGACATCGCGGCAGCGCGTTCCTCCTCGGTATCCTCCGACTCCGCCCGCTCGGCCCCGTACACGCGCAGCAGGTCGTGCACGCGGTAACGTTCCTGTTGGGCGGCGTCGACGGAGGCGAAGTCGACGAGCTGGGCATCTATCAGCCGCTCGAGAACCTCCTCGCCGACCGGTTCCGATACGCCGAGAAGCGCGGCCACCACCCAGGAGGCGAAGTCGGGAACCCCCAGCAGCCCGAGGGCGCGGAAGGCCTTCTTGGCCTGCTCGTCGAGTCCCTCGTAGCTCAGCGCGACGCTGGCGCGTACCTCGACGTCACCGGCGGTCAGCTCGTCCAGCCTGCGCCGCTCGTCGTCCAGCCGGGTGGCCAGCGTGTGGAGTGACCAGTGCGGCCGGGCGACCAGGCGCGCGCCGGCCGTGCGAAGCGCGAGCGGCAGGTTGCCGCAGAGAAGGGCGATGCGCTGGGCGGCATCGCGCTGGGCGTCGACACGCTCGCCTCCCACGACGCGGGCCAGCAACTCGAGCGCCGTGTCCGGTTCCAGGACATCGAGATTGGTGTGGTTGGCCCCGGCGAGGCCCGCAAGCCTTCTCCGGGTAGTGATCACCACGGCGCAGGTGGGGCTGCCGGGCACCAGAGGGCGGACCTGCTGCTCGCTTCCCGCGTCGTCGAGGAGTATCAGCACCCGCCGGCCGGTCAGGATGCTGCGATAGGCGTCGACGATCTCGTCGGGCGTGTCGGGGACCGCGGTGGGCGGCACTCCGAGGGCTCGCAGGAACCGTCCCAGCACATCTGCGGGCGGGACGGGAGAGCCGCTGCCGCCCCGCAGATCGGCGTACAGCTGACCGTCGGGGTAGGCCTCGATGACCTGGTGCGCGACCTTGACCGCGAGCGCGGACTTGCCCACACCACCCTTGCCGGAGATCACGCAGACCGTGACCGCGTCGCTCGGGGTACCAAGGCAGGTGACCAGCTCGCCGACCTCCCTGTCGCGTCCGGTGAAGTCGGCCAGGCCGCGCGGCAGATTGCCAGGCACCACGTCCCGTCTCGCCTGGCCAGGGTGTCCAGGATCAGCATGTGCGACGGCGGCCTCGACCGGTTCGCCCGACGGTGCCGGGCCGGTGCGAGCGGCCTCCACGGGAGCGGGTACCGGAGAGGATCGCGAGACGGGAGGTCCTGCCATGGACGGCGGAGCCATTGAAGGAGGCGGGCTGCCCGGCGGCTCGACCGCGCCGGGTAATCGGAGCGTGGCCAGGGAGGACTCGACCCGGGTCAGCGACGCGTCCCCGCGCAGAATGGCTTCGAAGAGGCGGCGCAGCTCGGTGCCGGGGTCCACGCCGAGCTCGTCCGCCAGCGTGCGGCGACCCTCGTGGTAGACCGACAACGCGTCGGCTTGGCGGCCCATACGGTAGAGCGCCGCCATGAGCTGGCCGCGAAGCCGTTCCCGTGTCGGATACGCCCACACCAGCTCGGTGAGCTCGCCGATCAATTCCGACTCCATGCCGATGGCGAGCTCGGCGTTGATCCGCTCCTCAAGGACGGTCAGGCGCGTCTGCTCCAGCCGCTCGGCCTCCCCCCGCAGGGCGTCGCCGATGCCGCCGAGGGCGGCTCCCCGCCAAATCGCGAGCGCGGCTCGCAGCTCCGCGGCGGCGAGATCGTGGCGGTGATACGTGGCGTGGTCCCGGCCTTGCGCGACCTTCCGCTCGAACGTCTGCAGATCGAGCTGTCCGGGCACCGGTCGTATCAGGTAGCCGGGTGGCCTCGTCTGGAGGAGGTCGTCGTGACCATCGAGAGGCAAGCCGCGGCGGAGTCCGTGCACGTAGGTCTGGACCAGCGCATGCGCGCTGTTGGGCGGGCTGTCTCCCCACAGCGACTCCACCAGGCGCTCGGTCGAGACGACCCTGCCGGCGTTGAGGAGCAGAGCGGCCAGGAGGGCGCGGGGTTTGGGGCCGCCCAGCGACAAGCGCTGATCATGGTGCCACGCCTCTACCGGACCGAGCAGACGCAACTCCAAGATCCTGATCCTTCCGAGTCCTCGGGCCTGGTCCATCAGATCATGGAACGGGTCGGCGGAGCCAGATTCCGATTCAGGCGACATGGACGGACGGGGAGCCCTCTTCGAGGGGCGCTGGGCTGCCGCCGCCTGTCGGGCACCCTTAGATGACCGCGCCGTCGTCCCAGCCGGAGTCGGGGGGCGGGCCGTCGCCCATGCGGACGATCAGCGCGACGAAGCCTCCGATGAACGCCGCGATGGCGGCGAAGATGATCCAGCCGTCCATCGGCCAGTTCAGCAGCGTGGCCAGGAGCAGGTAGGCGGGGCCGCCGAACAGCGCGAGCCAGGCGATCTTGGTACCGGGGTCCATCTTGGGGACCGGGGGCGGGGGAGGCGGAACGTAGTGGTCCTCGTCCTCGGCGACGGCCGCGCGCTCCTCCTCGCGAGGCTCCGCGGGAACCTCCGCCTTCACCTGCTGGGGGGCGTCATCGGCCGGGACGTTCTCGCGGTCGGGCCACGGCTGCCCGCCCGAGGTCGGCTCGGCGGTCTCGTTGAAGGAGGCGACGATCTGACGCCAGACCTCGTCCTCATCGCTCTGTGGCGTCACCGGTCACTTCGATTCGTTCCTATGCTCATGGGTGCGCTCGCTGGATGGCTCGGGCTACTGATCGTGCTCGGTGGGTGGCTCCTGGTCGCTCGCTCGGTGGCCGCCGGCAGGTGTTCCGCCGCCCCGGCACGGGCCGCCACCGAGGCCGGATCAGTCCTTCTGCAAGGGTACCGACGCGTGGGCCTTGATGAACTCCAGGCTCCCTCGGAAAATCGCCGGCGCATCGTTGTCGAGGGTCGCGACGTGGTAGCTGTTCAGGCACTCGCGCACCGTCAGATTGTCGCCGAGGACCTCGCGCAGGAGCGCGACGCTCGCCGGTTTCACGACATGATCCTCCGGGCTGTGGTAGACGAGCACGGGCTGGGTGATGCGGCCGAGCTCCGACTGCACGAGCGACCACAGCTTGGGCAGCGTCGCCGCCGCCCTGAGCGGCGTGCGGGTGTATCCGAGCTCGGTCACCCCCTCCCGCTTGATGTCGTTGGCCACCCCGGTCACCGAGGGCAGCACGAACTTCAGCACCGGAGCGAGCTTCAGCAGTGGCGCGTCGTTGACGATGGAGGGGTTCACCACCACCACGCCCCGCACCGCGGGCCCGTGCACCTCGGCCAGCCTGAGCGCCATGCACCCGCCGAGGGACAGGCCCATGACGAAGACCTCCGAGCACCGGCTCCTGAGGTTCTCGAACGTCCTCTCCAGCTCGGCGTACCAGTCCTCCCACCGCGTGCGGTTCATCTCCTGCCAGGTCGTCCCGTGCCCGGGCAGGCGGGGAAGCGAGATGGTCAGGCCCGCCGCGGCCAGGTGTTTCGCCCACGGCCGCAGCGACTGCGGCGTCCCGGTGAAACCGTGGCAGAGCAGGACCCCGACCGGGCCACCTTCGTGCTGATACGGCTCGGAGCCGGGCATGAGCGGCATGATGGGTTCCTCTCCTGATGCGGCTCGCCCGATCGTCGCACGTTCGGGTGCCCTCCCGCGAGATCCGCGCACCCGGTGTCGCGCACGTCCGGCCCGCGGGGTGTAGGTGCCGCGCGTCCGGCATGCGAAGATGACGCCACGCCGGTTACGCCGGTGTGAACACGACATGAGCCGGAGAAGGGGTGCCCAAGTGTTCTACTGGGTGGTGAAGGCCATTCTCGGTCCGTTCCTCCATCTGGTGTTCCGTCCCTGGGCCGAAGGCACCGAGCATGTGCCGAAGGAAGGCCCGGTGATCCTGGCGGGCAACCACCTGTCGTTCGCCGACCACTTCTTCGGCGCGTTGCCGCTGCCCCGCAAGGTCATCTCGCTGGGCAAGGCCGAGTACTTCACCGGGCGCGGTTTGAAGGGGCTGTTGAGCCGGACGTTCTTCACCGCGGTCGGCACGGTGCCCATCGACAGGTCCGGCGGCAAGGCCAGCGAGGCCGCGCTGCGCACCGGGCTGCGCGTCCTGCGCGAGGGCCACATCCTCGGAATCTACCCCGAGGGCACCCGCTCGCCCGACGGGCGTCTCTACAAGGGCAAGACCGGCGTGGCCCGCCTGGCCCTGGAGTCCCGGGTGCCGGTGATCCCCTGGGCGATGGTCAACACCTTCGAGATGATGCCGCCCGGACGGCCGTTGCCCAAGCTCGGCATCCGGCCCGGCGTGAAGTACGGCCAGCCGCTCGACTTCTCGCGCTACTACGGCATGGAGGAGGACAGGCTGGTGCTCCGGGCGGTCACCGACGAGATCATGTACGCCCTCATGGAGCTCTCGGGCCAGGAGTACGTCGACAAGTACGCCGCCAGCGCCAAGGTCGAGCTGGCCCGCGCGGAGAAGCGCCCCACCTCCTCCGGAACCGCCTGACTCGGAACCGCCTGCCCCTCCGGATCGCCTGCCCTCCGGACCGCCTGCCTCGGGGATCACCTGAATCGGGATCAGCCGGGGGCGTTCACGCCTTTGAGCGCCGCCGATCCCGGGCGCCGGCCACGGCCACCTGGCCGAGGCTGATGCCCGCGTCGTTGGGCGGGACGCGGGTGTGCACGAGCACCGTGAACCCCTGCTCCTCAAGCAGTGCGCTCGCCCGCTCCAGGAGGAACAGGTTCTGGAACACCCCTCCGGACAGCGCCACGACCGGCAGGCCGGTGTGCTCGCGCACGCGCAGGCAGCCCGCCACGATCAGCCGGGCCACCCCGTTGTGGAAGCGCGCCGAGATCAGCGGCGCCGCCACCCCGGCGCGCGCGTCCTCCAGCACCGCCTCGACGAGATCCCGGCCGGCCACCGCGAACGCGCCGGGCCCGCCAGGCGACACGGTGTACCCGCCGACGTCACCGGCTGTGACGGTGTACCCGCCGGGGTCCTCGTGCGGCCTCCGTGCCGCAGGCCCGCCGGAGTCCTCGTCCGGCGTTCGTGCCGCGTCGAGGATCCGGCAGGGGTAGGCGCGGTGTTCGCCGGGGTCGGCGATCTGCTCCAGCTCGATGGCGGCCTGCCCCTCGTAGGTCACCTCGTCGCGGCCGGTGGTGAGCACCGCGACGGCGTCGAACAGGCGGCCCATGCTGGAGGTCGCCGGCGCGTTGACGCCTCGCTCGGCCATGGCGACCACGGCGTCCCACCGGGCGGCGTTCCGGGCACGTACCCCGAGCGCTTCGGGGACCCGGGAGCCGAGGTAGGCGGCGGCCATCCGCCACGGCTGCCGGATCGCGGCCGCCCCGCCGGGCATCGGCACCGCCGCCAGGTGCCCGGCGCGCCGGAACCCGGCCAGGTCGGCGACCAGGAACTCGCCGCCCCACAGCGTGCCGTCGGGGCCGTACCCCAGCCCGTCGAACGCCACGCCGATCACTCGGCCCGCCGTGCCGTTGTCGGCCATGCACGAGGCGATGTGCGCGTGGTGGTGCTGGACGCCCACCAGGTCGACGCCCTCCCGTTCGAGCGCGTACTTCGTCGAGAGGTACTCCGGATGCAGGTCGTGCGCCACCACCTCGGGTCTGATGCCGAACAGCCGCTCGAAGTGCCCGGCCCCCTCGGCGAACGAGCGCAGGGTCTCGTAGTTCTCCAGGTCGCCGATGTGGTGCGACACGAACGCCCGCCGCCCCTCCGCCAGGCAGAAGGTGTGCTTCAGCTCGGCGCCGCACCCGAGCACCGGCCGGGGGAGGTCGTCCGCGAGCGGTGAGGGCGCGGGGACGTAGCCCCGGGAGCGGCGGATCGGCAGCTCCCTGCCGCGGAACACCCGGACCACGGAGTCGTCCGTGCGCGTGTGGATCGGCCGGTCGTGGGTCAGGAAGACGTCCGCGACGCCGTCCAGGCGCTTGAAGGCCGTCTCGTCGGCGTAGGCGATCGGCTCGTCGGAGAGGTTGCCGCTGGTCAGCACGATCGGCTCGGGGAGATGCCGCAGCAGGAGGTGGTGCAGTGGGGAGTAGGGCAGCATGACGCCGAGCGAGCCGGCTCCCGGGGCGACCGAGGGGGCGACTTCCGCGTCCGCGCGGCGGCGCAGCAGCACGATCGGCCGCCGCCGGCCGGTGAGCAGCCCTTCCTCCTCCGGCCCGATGGCGCACAGCCGTCGCGCGGAGGCCAGGTCCGGGGCCATCAGGGCGAACGGCCGGTCCTCGCGGTGCTTGCGGGCGCGCAGCGCCGTCACGGCCCGCTCGTCACCGGCCCGGACCGCGAGGTGGTAGCCGCCGATCCCCTTGACGGCGAGGATCCGGCCCTGACGCAGCAGCGCCGCCGCCGCTTCTAGCGGGTCGCCGGGGATCTCGAGCGGGGAGGCGTCGAGCAGCCGCAGGCGCGGGCCGCAGGCGGCGCAGCACAGCGGCTGCGCGTGGAACCGCCTGCTCCCCGGGTCGTGGTACTCCTCCGCGCACGCGCCGCACATCGGGAAGGACGCCATCGTGGTGGCGGCCCGGTCGTACGGCGAGGCCAGCACGATCGTGAACCGCGGACCGCACGCGGTGCAGTTGATGAACGGGTAGCCGTACCTGCGGTCGGCCGGATCGGACAGCTCGCGCAGGCAGTCGGCGCAGGTGGCCACGTCCGGCGAGATGAGGGCACGTCCCCGTCCCGCCCCGGTGCTGGGCGCGATGCCGAACCCCGGCTCGCCCGTGACGGGGATCCGCCGTGTGGTGACCCGGTCGACGACCGCCAGCGGGGGCGGCCTGTCCCGCACGGCCCGGACGAACTCGTCGACCGCGCTGGAGGCCCCCTCGACCTCGATGAACACCCCATGCTCGTCGTTGCCGACGACCCCGCACAGGCCGAGCCCCGTGGCCAGCCGGTGTGCGAAAGGGCGGAACCCGACCCCCTGGACGACACCGTCGACCCGGACCTCGGCACGGATACGAGAACTCACAAGATCAGTTTCCGTCCCACCCCGCTCCCGATCAACGACCCCACGCCCAGACCCACGGGATCTGATCCAGGTCCGCGGCAAGCCGCAAGGTCGGCAGTGCCGGGACCCGGTGAACGTTCGGGGCGCTAGGAGGCCGGGGTCTCCTCGGCGGCGGCGCCGGCGACCTGGCCCCGGGCGTGTTCCAGGAGGCGGGCCATGGCGAGGCTGTCGTCCAGAGACATGATCGCGCTCTCGGTCAGGCCCTGGGCGAGCATGTCGCGGACCTCGCGGATCTCACCGGCGTACCCGTTGTCGGAGGCGTCGATGACGTGCTCCTCCGGCTCGCCGGCCGGGCCGTGCAGGACCAGGCGCCGGGTGGCGAAGAAGGGGGCCGCCAGCTCGGCGCGCATCGTCGTCCCGGTCACCGTGGCGGCGTTGGAGAGCGGGCTGAGCAGGGAGGTGTCCAGCAGCGCCCGCGCGCCGTCGTTCCAGGACATCAGCAGCCCCGCCTCGGCGTCGACGCCCGAGGCGGACAGGGAGCCGCTGACGGCCATCGCGTCGGGTTCCCCGAGCAGGAGCTGCGCCAGCCCCATCGGGTAGATGCCGAGGTCGAGCAGGGCGCCGCCGCCGAGCGCGGGATCCCACAGCCGGTGCGCCGGGTCGTAGGGCGAGGTGAACCCGAACGAGGCGGAGACCGACCGCAGCGTGCCGAGGCTCCCGTCGCGTACGAGCCCCTGCAACCGCTGGACGAGCGGGTTGAACCGCATCCACATGGCCTCCATCAGGAAGACCCCCGCCTCGCGGGCGAGCTTGACCATGCGCTCGGTGTCGGCGGCCGTCACGGCCAGCGGCTTCTCGCACAGGACGGCCTTGCCGGCGGCGATGGCGAGCTCGGCGACCTGCAGGTGGAGGGAGTGCGGCGTCGCGACGTACACCACGTCGACCTCCGGATCGAGCGCGAGCTCGGCGTAGGAGCCGTACGCGCGGGGCGCGGCCAGCTCGTCGGCGAGCCCGCGCGCCCGGCCGAGGTCGCGCGACCCGACGGCGGCCACGCGCATGCCCGGCTCCGCCGCGATCACCTGCCCGACCGTCCGCGCGATCCCGCCCGTGGCCGCGATACCCCATGACAGCACGACTGCTCCTTCCAGATGCGACTCACCGGCGTGTCACCTGAGGTTCCTCGCCGGACTTACGTGGTTGTAGCGGCACTTCAGGCCGTTCGGCCGTACAGCGGTTCGGTGGTTCGGTGGTGTTCAGCGGGTCCGGCCGTTCGGCGGATCAGCGGGCCGGTGGTTCACCGTGCCGATGGCCGGCCAGGCGGCCGGCGGCGGCGGACCAGAGCGCGGGATCGCCCGCCGGCTCGTAGGAGGTGATCGGCTCGCTGCGCCGGACCAGCTCGCGGATGTCGGTGACCAGTCCGTGGGCGCGGGCCTGGACCAGCGCGTTGCCGAGCGCCGCCGCCTCGACCGGACCCGCCTGCACCGGCAGGCCGGTGGCGTCGGCGGTCATCTGGCACAGCATGGCGTTGCGCGCCCCGCCGCCGACGATGTGGACGACCTTCACGTCGTGGCCGCTGAGGCGGACGGCGTCGCCCAGGGCCCGCCGGTAGGCCAGGGCCAGGCTCTCGAGCACGCACCGCACGGTCTCCGCCGGGCCCGCGGGAGGGCGCTGGCCGGTGCGCTCGCAGTATGCGGCGATGCGCCCCGGCATGTCGCCGGGCGGCAGGAACAGGGGGTCGTCGGGATCGATCAGCGCCGCGAACGGTCGCGCCCGCCCGGCGGCGGCCAGCAGGCCCGCCAGGTCGGGGGCGCCCCAGGCGCGCAGGCACTCCTGGAGGATCCACAGCCCCATGACGTTGCGAAGGTAGCGGGTGGTGCCGTCGAGGCCGCCCTCGTTGGTGAAGTTCGCCTCGCGGCTCTCCTCGGTGAGCACGGGCGCGGGAAGCTCGACGCCGACCAGCGACCAGGTGCCCGAGGAGATGTAGGCGAACCTCGGGCCGGTTGCGGGCACGGCGGCCACCGCCGAGGCGGTGTCGTGCGAGGCGACGGCGATCACCGGCACGCCGCCGGACGCTCGCCGGCCCGAGGCGCCGGCGGCCGGCGTCCCGCCGTCGCCGGCCTCACCGGCGCCGATCTCGGCCATGACCTCGGCGCGCAGGACCCCGGCGGGGGAGCCGGGCGGGCGGAGCGCCGGGAAGATCGTGTCGGGGATGCCGAGGCGGCCCATGAGGGGCCGTGCCCAGTCGCCGGAGCGGACGTCGTACAGGCCGGTGGTCGAGGCGTTGGTGACCTCGGCGCCGATCGAGCCGGTCAGCCAGTAGGTGAGCAGGTCGGGGATCATGAGGAGGGTCGCGGCCCGTTCGAGGGACGCGCGGTCGGCGAGGAGCTGGTAGACCGTGTTGAACGGCAGGAACTGCAGGCCGCTCACCTCGTACAGCGACGCGGCCCCCACCTCGGCGGCCACCCGCTCCATCACCCCGGCCGTGCGCTCGTCGCGGTAGTGCACCGGGTTGCCGAGCAGCCGGCCCGCGGAGTCGAGCAGGCCGTAGTCGACCGCCCAGGCGTCGATGCCGACCGAGTCGACCGGCCCGGCCTCGCCCAGGCCGTCGAGCACGCCCTGGTAGAGGGCCAGGATGTCCCAGTGGAGGGTGCCCCCGGCGCGGACCGGCCGGTTGGGAAACCGGTGGACCTCGCGCAGCTCGACCCCGCCGGCGTGGACGTGCGCGGTCATCACCCTCCCGCTTGAGGCCCCGAGGTCGACGGCCGCGAAGACGCCCTCTTCGCGCCTTCCCCCGGCCGCCCTGGGGATGGGTGCGGCGACCGTGCCCGCTTTCTGCGCGCCGGCGTCCCTTCGGTGGGCGGCGGCCGCCGTGGCCGGCTCCTTGCCGCCGGACACGGCGCCCGCGCGGGCGTCAGGCATGGCGGGTGGACTCGCGGGCGATGAGCTCGGGCTGGAACATGATCTGCTGGTGGGCATGGCTCCCCGGGTTGTCGCACTCGTCGAGGAGGAGCTCGGTGGCGATGCGGCCCAGCTTGAACGTGGGTTGGCGGATCGAGCTGAGCGACACCGCGGACGCCGCCGCGAAGTCGATGTCGTCGTAGCCGATGATCGCCACGTCGTCGGGCACGCGGACGCCGGCCTGGAGCAGGCCCCTCAGCAGCCCGAGGGCGAGCAGGTCGTTGGCGCAGAAGATCGCTTCGGGCAGCCGGCCGGACGCGATCAGCGTCTCGGCCGCCCGCTGCCCCGCCTTGGCGTTCATGGCGGGCATCTCGACGGCCGAGAGGGCGGTCGCGGGGTCGAGCCCGGCCGCCGCCAGCGCCTGACGGGCGCCGTTCATGCGTTCGATGCACTGGCGGATGGTCAGCGGGCCGGTGACGTAGGCGAGCCGGGTGGCGCCGCCGTCCAGGAGGTGGCGGGCCGCCGTCCAGCCGCCGGTGATGTCGTTGACGGCCACCGAGCACTGGTCGGGACTGTGGGCGGGATGGTCGACCAGCACCACGCTGATGCCGCGGTCGCGGATCACGTCGAGCCGGCCGGGATCCTCGTCGGAGGGGGTGATCAGCAGCCCGCGCACGCGCTGCTCGGCGAAGACGCGCAGGTTGCGCTCCTCCTTCACCCGGTCTCCTGAGGAACTGCCTAGGATGACGGCGTAGCCGAGCTCGCTCGCGACGTCCTCCACGCCGGCGGCGACGTCGGTGAAGAACGGGTTGCCGATGTCGATCACCGACAGGCCGATCGTGCGGCTCTGGCCGGCGCGCAGCGTGGACGCCGAGCCGTGGCGCACGAAGCCCAGCTCGCGGATGACCTGCTCGACCCGGGAACGGGTCTCGGCGGCCACCTTGTGCGGCCGGTTGAGCACGTTGGACACCGTGCCGGGGGAGACCCCGGCCTGTGCGGCGACCTCCTTGATGCTCACCGTGCCTCCGGCGCTCCCCGTGGCCATCCGGACTCCTTCAGTGGTCGGCGTTCATTAAAACGTGCCAGTGGCGGCGCGCGCCAGGTCTCGTACGAATATCACACGAGGCGGCCACGCCAGGCGTGGAGCAGGGGTGAGCAGGCACCGGTAACGCTCTGGAAACAGCGCCTTCACACCCCATTGACATCGCCACCGGGGCGGCCTTACCGTCCCGGCAAGGCCATTAAAACGTTTTTCTGCTGACGTGCCAAACGCTCGGAAGGGACGGGCCAGGGTGAAGGATCCGGGCGAGACCGGGGCGCCTCGAGGGCAGGCCTCCGGCACGGCTCCGCCGGTGCTCGCACTACGCGGGGTCAGCAAGTCGTTCGGCGCCGTCCGCGCGCTGCGGGAGGTGTCGCTGGAGCTGTTCGCCGGCGAGGCGCACGCGCTCGCCGGCGAGAACGGCGCGGGAAAGTCCACGCTCGTCAAAACCTTGTCCGGCGTCCACCGCCCGGATGAGGGGGAGATCCTGCTCGACGGCGCGCCGGTGGAGTTCGGCGGCCCCGCCGCCGCCCAGGAGGCCGGCGTCGCCGTCATCTACCAGGAGCCCACGCTCTTCCCCGACCTGTCGGTCGCGGAGAACATCTTCATGGGCCGCCAGCCGCGCGCCGGCTTCGGCCGCATCGACCGGCGCGCCATGCGCGAGGAGTCCGCCGCGCTGTTCAAGCGGCTCGGCGTGGCGCTCGACCCGGGCAGGCCCGCGCGCGGCCTGTCCATCGCCGACCAGCAGCTGGTCGAGATCGCCAAGGCGCTGTCCCGCGAGGCGCGCGTGCTGATCATGGACGAGCCGACCGCCGCGCTGTCGGGCAACGAGGTCGCCCGCCTGTTCAACGTCGTCAAGGCCCTCAGGGAGCACGGCTGCGCGGTGCTGTTCATCTCCCACCGGCTCGACGAGATCTTCGAGCTCTGCCAGCGCGTCACGACCCTGCGCGACGGGGCGTGGGTGGCAAGCGAGCACATCTCCGGGCTGACCCCCGACGACCTGGTCCGGCGCATGGTCGGCCGCGACCTCGACGCCCTTTATCCCAAGCAGGAGACCACGCCGGGCGAGGTCGCGCTCACCGTCGGCCGCCTCACGCGCGAGGGGGTGTTCACCGACGTCTCCTTCGAGGTGCGGCGCGGCGAGATCGTCGCGCTGGCCGGCCTGGTCGGTGCGGGGCGCAGCGAGGTCGCCCGCGCGGTCTTCGGCGTCGACCGCTGGGACGCCGGCTCGGTGGAGGTCGGCGGACGCCGGCTGCCGGCCGGGAGCCCGACCGCCGCGATGGCGGCGGGCCTGGCCCTGGTCCCCGAGGACCGCCGGCAGCAGGGCCTGGTCATGGACCTTTCGATCGAGCGCAACATCGGCCTCACCGGCCTGCGCAGCGTGCGGCGCGGCCCGGTCATCTCACGGGCGGCCGAGCGCGACCGCGCACGTGACTGGGCGACGCGGCTACAGCTCAAGTTCACCAGGCTCGGCGACGCGGTGAACGTCCTGTCCGGCGGCAACCAGCAGAAGGTCGTGCTGGCCAAATGGCTCGCCACCGATCCGGCCGTGCTGATCGTCGACGAGCCCACCCGGGGCATCGACATCGGCACCAAGGCCGAGGTGCACCGCCTGCTGTCGGAGCTGGCCGGGCGGGGCATCGCCATCCTCATGATCTCTTCTGACCTGCCGGAGGTGCTGGGCATGGCCGACCGGGTGCTCGTCATGCACGAGGGCCGGCTCACCGCGGAGATCCCGCGCGAGCGGGCCACCGAGGAGAACGTCATGTCGGCCGCCACCGGCCGCGACGCGGGGGCCGCCGCGTGACGGCCGTCGCCGCCGGCCGCGACGGCGCCGGGGGACGCAGCGCGCGCGGAGTGGTGGAGATGATCTTCCGGGCGCGCGAGCTCAGCCTGGTCGCCGCCCTGGCCGTGCTGGTCGCGGTCACCGCCGCCGCCAACCCGAACTTCCTGTCCGGGCAGGGCGTGAAGGACATCTTCCTCAACACCTCGATCCTCGCGCTGCTGGCCGTCGGCCAGTCGCTCATCGTGATCACCAGGAACATCGACCTCTCCGTCGGGTCGGTCGTCGGGCTGGTCGCCTTCACCACGGGCCAGTTCCTCGCCGCCGACCCCGGCGGGCGGGGCGTCGCGCTCGCCCTGGTCTACGGCATCGCCGTCGGCGCGGCGTGCGGGCTGGTGAACGGCCTGCTGGTCAGCTTCTGCCGGGTGCCCGCCCTGGTCGTCACCCTCGGCACGCTGTACGTCATCCAGGGCCTCGACCACTACATCGCCCACGGCCGGCAGATCAACGCCGTCGACCTCCCGCCCGCCGTGCTCGCGCTCGGCAACGAGGGCGTGTTCGGCGTGCCCTACCTGCCGATCATCACGGTCGCGGTGATGCTGGCCACCGGCTACTACCTGCGCTCCTATCCCTCGGGACGCGACTTCTACGCGATCGGCTCCAGCCCGGAGGCCGCGCGGCTGGCCGGCGTGCCGGTGCGCCGCCGCGTCCTCGCGGCCTACCTCTTCAGCGGCGCGCTCGCCGGGCTGGCCGGGGTGCTGTGGCTCGCGAGGTTCGGCACGGTCGTCGCCGACTCGGCGCGCGGCTGGGAGCTGCTCGTGGTCAGCGCCGTCGTGGTGGGCGGCGTGGCCATCGTCGGCGGCGTCGGCACCGTGTACGGCGCGGCGCTCGGAGCGCTGCTGCTGACCACCATCGGCAGCGCCCTGGTCGTGCTGAAGGTGAACTCGTTCTGGCAGCAGGCGCTGACCGGTGCGCTGCTGCTCCTTGCCATCACCGTCGACCGGGTGCTCGCGGTGCGGGTCACGCGGCTGCTGCGCAGGAGGAGCGTCCACCATGGCGCCTGACCTCATGACCACCGCCGGCACCGGCGAGGCGGCCCCGCCCGCGGCCGGCCGGTCTCTGATCAGCCGGTTCGCCCGCTGGGACGTGCTGGTCACCGCGCTGCTCATCGCCGTGTTCCTGGCCGGCGCGGCGGGCTCGCCCGACTTCGCCAACACCGGCAACCTGTCGTTCGCGCTCGGCGACCTCGGCGAGATCGCGCTCATCGCGCTGGCGATGACGCTTCTCGTCGTCGCCGCCGAGGTCGACCTCTCGGTCGCGTCGGTGCTCGGGCTGTCCAGCGCGCTGCTCGGCGCCCTGTGGGACGGCGGCTGGCCCATCGAGACGATCATCCCGGTGGTGGTGGTCGTGGGCGCGGTCTGCGGGCTGGTCAACGGCCTGCTGGTGACCCGGCTCGGGCTCCCCTCGCTCGCGGTGACCATCGGGACGCTGGCCCTCTACCGAGGGCTCGCCTACGTCGTGCTCGGCGACAAGGCGGTGGCGGAGTTCCCGCAGGCGTACACCGATCTGGTGACCGGCGACGTGCCCGGCACCCCGATCCCGTACCCGGTCGCCCTGTTCGTCCTCCCCGCGATCGTCACGGGCATCGTCCTGCACGCCACCGGCGTCGGGCGGGCGCTGTTCGCCATCGGCGCGCAGGAGGAGGCCGCCTTCTTCGCCGGCATCCGCGTCAAGCGCATCAAGCTGGTGCTGTTCGTGGTGGCGGGCACGGTGGCCGCCTTCGCCGGCGTCGTCTACACCCTCAGATACGGCAGTGCCCGGGCCGACAACGGGTTCGGCGTCGAGCTGGCCGTCATCGCCGCCGTCCTGCTGGGCGGCGTCGACTTCGACGGCGGCAAGGGCACGCTCGGCGGGGTCATCGCCGGCGTGCTGCTCATCGGGCTGCTGCGCAACCTGCTCATGCTCAACGACGTGGCGACCGAGATCCAGTCGATCGTCACCGGCCTCCTCCTCATCGTCTCGGTGCTCACCCCGCGTCTCGCCGCCGTCCTCCGGCAGCGGCGCCGCGCCCCGTCTTCACCCACCCCCCGGTCCACGGAAGAAAGAAATCGATGATGACGCATTCTGCGCGGCGCTTCGGCTCCGCGGTCCTGGCCTCGAGCGTCCTCGCGCTAGGGCTCGCGGCCTGCGGCGGCACCACCAAGGGCTCCACCGAGGCGTCGTCGGCGCCGGCCCAGCCGACGTCCTCGGCGCCCGCCAAGGCCGACCCGAACGCGCCCATGAAGCAGGGGCTGAAGCTGGCCTTTCTCCCCAAGGCGATCAACAACCCGTACGAGACGATCGTCGACAACGCGGGCATCGAGGCCGCCAAGGAGTTCTCCGGCACGGCCAAAGAGGTGGGCCCCTCCGACGCGTCGGCGTCGTCCCAGATCTCCTACATCAACACGCTCACGCAGCAGGGCCAGGACGCCATCCTCATCGCCGCCAACGACGCCAACGCCGTCTGCGGCCCGCTGAAGCAGGCCATGGCCAAGGGCATCAAGATCGTGGCCTACGACTCCGACGCCGCCAAGGAGTGCCGCGACATCTTCATCAACCAGGCCAGCTCCGAGGAGGTCGGCCGCAGCGAGGTCAAGCTGCTCGCCGACATGATCGGCCACAAGGGCGACATCGCCATCCTCTCGGCCACAGCGAACGCCACGAACCAGAACACCTGGATCGAGTTCATGAAGGACGAGCTCACCAAGCCTGAGTACAAGGACATGAAGCTCGTCAAGGTCGCCTACGGTGACGACGAGGACCAGAAGTCCTTCCAGCAGACCCAGGGTCTCCTGCAGGCGTATCCCAACCTCAAGGGCATCATCTCCCCGACCACGGTCGGCATCTCGGCGGGCGCCCGCTACATCTCCGGCTCCAAGTACAAGGGCAAGGTCGTGCTGACCGGCCTCGGCACGCCGAACCAGATGCGCCAGTTCGTCAAGGACGGCACCGTCCAGAAGTTCGCCCTGTGGAACCCCAAGGACCTCGGCTACCTCGCCGCCTACGCCGCCGCCGCGCTGTCCTCCGGGCAGATCACCGGCGCCGAGGGCGAGACGTTCAAGGCCGGCAAGCTCGGCGAGAAGACGATCGGCAAGGACGGCGAGATCATCCTCGGGCCGCCTTTCACCTTCGACGCCTCCAACATCGACCAGTTCGACTTCTAGACGCGGCCCGCGCCCCTGGCGGTCCAGTCCCATCGTGTACGGCTCGCGCGGGAGCGCCCGCCCGCGCGGCCGGGGCGATCCCCCCGGCCGCCGCCCGCGCGAGCCACAGGTGAGGAGCTATAGATCTTGAAGCGTGTGTGCTTCCTGCTGAAGGTCAGGCCCGAGCGGCTGGAGGAGTACCGCCGCCGCCACGAGGCCGTCTGGCCGGAGATGCTCGACGCGCTGCACGCCACCGGCTGGCACAACTACTCGCTTTTCCTGCGCGCGGACGGCCTGCTCGTCGGCTACCTGGAGACTCCCGACTTCGAAGCGGCCCGCGCCGCCATGGCCGAGACGGACGTCAACGCCCGCTGGCAGGCGGAGATGGCGCCGTTCTTCGAGGAGCTCGACGGGCGCCCCCCGGACGAAGGCATGTTCACGCTCGACGAAGTCTTCCATCTCGACTGATCGGGGAGTCCCATGGCAACGGACATCAAAGCGGCGCTGGGGCGCCAGCGCATCGAGACGCCCTCCTGGGCGTTCGGCAACTCGGGCACCAGGTTCAAGGTGTTCGCCCAGCGGGGCGTGCCACGAGATCCGTACGAGAAGCTGGCCGACGCCGCCCAGGTGCACCGCCACACCGGCGTCGCCCCGACCGTGGCCCTGCACATCCCGTGGGACAAGGTGGACGACTACGCCGCCCTCGCCCGGCACGCCTGCGACCTCGGCATCGCCATCGGCGCCATCAACTCCAACGTCTTCCAGGACGACGACTACATGCTGGGCAGCGTCACCAACCCCGACCCGGCCGTGCGGCGCAAGGCGCTGGACCACCTGCTCGAGTGCGTCGACATCATGGACCTCACCGGCTCCGACACGCTGAAGCTGTGGTTCTCCGACGGCACGAACTACCCCGGGCAGGACGACCTGCGCTCCCGCCAGGACCGGCTCGCCGAGGCGCTGGCCGCGGTGTACGACCGGCTGGGCGAGGGGCAGCGCTTCCTGCTGGAGTACAAGCTGTTCGAGCCGGCCTTCTACGCCACCGACGTGCCCGACTGGGGCACCGCCTACGCGCACTGCCTCAAGCTCGGGCCGAAGGCCCAGGTGGTCGTGGACACCGGCCACCACGCGCCGGGCACCAACATCGAGTTCATCGTGGCGTTCCTGCTCCGCGAGGGCATGCTCGGCGGGTTCGACTTCAACTCCCGCTTCTACGCCGACGACGACCTGATGGTCGGGGCGGCGGACCCCTTCCAGCTCTTCCGCATCATGTACGAGGTGATCCGCGGTGGCGGCTACAACGAGCGCACCGCGTTCATGCTCGACCAGTGCCACAACATCGAGCCCAAGATCCCCGGCCAGATCCGGTCGGTGATGAACGTCCAGGAGGCGACGGCCAAGGCGCTGCTCGTCGACGGTGACGCGCTGGCGAGGGCGCAGTCCGAAGGCGACGTGCTCGGCGCCAACGCCGTGTTCATGGACGCCTTCAACACCGACGTGCGCCCGCTCCTCGCCGAGCTGCGCGAGGAGGCCGGCCTCGACCCCGACCCGATGTCCGCCTACCGGCGCTCCGGCTACGCCGAGAAGATCGTCGCCGAACGTGTCGGCGGCCCCCAGGCCGGATGGGGGGCCTGACCATGACCTCAGAGACTCAGCCGGTCATCGGTGAGCTGCTGCGCAGGGCGCACGCGCTCGGCGCCGACCCGCGCAACACCAACTACGCCGGCGGCAACGCCTCCGCCACGGGTACCGCTACCGATCCGGTCACCGGCGCCGACGTCGAGCTGATGTGGGTGAAGGGCTCGGGCGGCGACCTCGGCACGCTCACCGAGGCGGGCCTCGCCGTCCTGCGGCTCGACCGCCTGCGCTCGCTCACCCGGGTCTATCCGGGAGTGGAGCGCGAGGACGACATGGTGGCGGCCTTCGACCACTGCGCGTTCGGCAAGGGAGGCGCGGCCCCGAGCATCGACACGGCCATGCACGGCCTGGTCGACGCCGTCCACGTCGACCACCTCCACCCGGACGCCGGCATCGCGATCGCCACGGCGGCCGATGGCGAGCGGCTGACCCGCGAGATCTTCGGCGACCGCGTGCTGTGGGTGCCCTGGCGGCGCCCGGGGTTCCAGCTCGGCCTGGACATCGCCGCCCTCAAGGACGCGAACCCCGAAGCCATCGGCGTCGTCCTCGGTGGCCACGGCATCACCGCCTGGGGCGACACCAGCGCCGAGTGCGAGGCCCGCTCCCTGGAGATCATCCGCACGGCCGAGCGGCACATCGCCGAGCACGGCAGGGCCGAGCCGTTCGGTCCCGTGATCCACCAGCCGCTCTCCGACGCCGAGCGGGCCGAGCGCGCCGCGGCGCTGTTCCCCGTGGTCAGAGGGCTGTGCTCGACCGACGCCCGCCAGGTCGGCCACTACACCGCCACCCCGGAGGTGCTCGGCTTCCTGTCCCGGGCCGAGCATCCCCGCCTGGCCGCCCTCGGCACCTCCTGCCCGGACCACTTCCTGCGCACCAAGGTCGCGCCCCTGGTCGTCGACCTGCCGCCGGACGCCCCGCTCGAGGAGGTGATCGGCCGGCTGGGCGAGCTGCACGCCGCCTACCGGGAGGACTACCGCGCCTACTACGAGCGGCACGCCGTCCCGGGCTCGCCGGCGATGCGCGGCGCCGACCCGGCGATCGTGCTGGTGCCGGGGGTCGGCATGTTCAGCTTCGGCAAGGACAAGCAGACGGCCCGGGTGGCGGGCGAGTTCTACGTCAACGCGATCAACGTGATGCGCGGCGCCGAGGCGCTGTCGAGCTACCGGCCGATCGAGGAGTCCGAGAAGTTCCGCATCGAATACTGGGAGCTGGAGGAGGCCAAGCTCCGGCGGCTGCCGAAGCCCAAGCCGCTGGCCACCCGCGTCGCCCTGGTCACCGGCGGCGGTTCTGGCATCGGCGCGGCCACCGCCCGCAGGCTCGCCGCCGAGGGCGCGTGCGTCGTGGTGGCCGACCGCGACCTCGGCGCGGCCGAGAAGGTCGCCGCCGAGATCGGCACGGCCGACACGGCGGTCGCCGTCGAGGTGGACGTGACCTCCGAGGAGCAGGTCCAGGCGGCGGTGCGCCGCGCGGTCCTCGCCTTCGGCGGGGTCGACCTGGTCGTCAACAACGCCGGGCTCTCGCTGTCGCGCTCCCTGCTGGAGACCACGATCGCCGACTGGGACCTGCAGCACGACGTCATGGCCAGGGGGTCGTTCCTGGTCTCCCGGGAGACCGCGCGAGTGATGATCGACCAGGCGATGGGCGGCGACCTGGTCTACATCTCCTCCAAGAACTCCGTCTTCGCCGGTCCGAACAACGTCGCCTACGGCGCGGCGAAGGCCGACCAGGCCCACCAGGTCCGCCTGCTGGCCGCGGAGCTCGGCGCGTACGGCATCCGGGTCAACGGGGTGAATCCCGACGGCGTGGTCCGCGGCTCGGGCATCTTCGCGTCCGGCTGGGGCGCCAACCGGGCAGCTGTGTACGGCGTGCCCGAGGAGCGGCTCGGCGAGTTCTACGCCCAGCGCACCCTGCTCAAGCGCGAGGTGCTGCCCGAGCACATCGCGGCCGCGGTCTTCGCGCTCACCGGCGGAGACCTCGCTCTCACCACCGGCCTCCACATCCCCGTGGACGCCGGCGTGGCCGCCGCCTTCCTCCGCTGACCCACGCCGTGGGGTGCCTGCCCCTCCCGGGCACCCCGCGGCCTCGGCGCGGGGGAAACGGCGAGCCGGATCCGAGGCGTGGGCGCTCGGCGCTCCCGGGAACCCCGCGGCCTCGGCGCGGGGAAACGGCGAGCCGGATCCGGGCATGGGTGCCCGCCCCACCTGGCACCCTGCTGGCCTCGACACGGAGAAACGGCAGGTCGCGCACGGTCGGCGAGCGCCGAGCTGACCGTGCGGAGTGAAAGTTTCACGCACGGTTGACGGGCGTGACGCACAGCACGCATGATCATGGAGCCTCCCGTCCGGGGGCCATGCCGCTGTCCATGGCGAGGTTGCCGATGCCGAAGGCCCCGTTACGAGTCGCGTCCGCCGTCGTGCTGGCGCTGGCCGTCCTGACCGTTCCCGCGGCGCACGCCGACGACGTCACCCCCGTCGCGGTGACCGTCAACGCCCGCGCCGCGCTCGCCACCGTCCCCGAAACCGGCATCGGCACCAATCACGCCATCTGGGACACCAATCTGGGCACCGACCAGACCGCCGACCGGCTCAAGGACGCCGGCGTGAAGATGCTGCGCTATCCCGGCGGCTCGTACTCCGACATCTACCACTGGGCCGACCACACCGCTCCCGGCGGCTATGTCGCCCCCGCCACCGACTTCGACACCTTCATGCGCGGCGTGCGGCGCACCGGAGCGCAGGCGATGGTGACCGCCAACTACGGCACCGGCACCGCCGAGGAGGCCGCGGCCTGGGTCCGCAGCGCCAACGTCACCAAGGGCTACGGCATCAAATACTGGGAGATCGGCAACGAGAACTACGGCAACGGCCGCTACGGCTCCGCCTGGGAGGCGGACGACCACGCCGACAAGAGCCCGGCCGAATACGCGCGCAACGTCGTCGCCTACGCCGACGCGATGAAGGCGGCCGACCCGTCCATCAAGATCGGCGCGGTGCTCACCACGCCTGCCAACTGGCCGGACGGGCTGGTAGCCGCCGGCGACGACGGAACCTGGAACAAGGTCGTCCTGTCGATCGCCGGATCGAAGATCGACTTCGTGATCCTGCACTGGTACCCCGGCGCCCTGGACAAGGCCGCCCACGTACCCGACATGATCCAGCTCACCCGCCGGCAGATCGCCGCGTACGCGGGGCACGGGTCGGAGCGCATCGGCATCGCGATGACCGAGTTCAACACCGGGACCAGCAGCGGTGGCACCAACACCCAGCCCGGCGCGCTGGCCGCCGCCGACGCCTACGCGACGCTGCTCGCGAACGGGGTGTTCACGGTCGACTGGTGGAACGCGCACAACGGCATCGGCACCGTCACGCAGGTCGAGGGGCAGACGGACTACGGCGACTTCGGCCTGCTGTCCAGCGCGACCTGCACCTCCGACGGGGGCGTGTGCGAGCCGCCGCTCAACACGCCCTTCGCGCCGTACTTCGCGCTGCAGATGATGAGCAGGTTCGCCCGTTCCGGCGACCAGTTCATCGGCGCCGCCACCGACCAGGCGGCCGTCGGCGCGCACGCCGTCCGCCGCCCCAACGGCGATCTGGCGGTCATGCTGATCAACAGGTCGTCCGGCACGTCCTATCCGGTGACGATCGGCTACTCCGGCTTCACCCCGGCCTCCGGGGCGCCCACCGTGCTGACCCACACCAACGGCGCCACGAGCATCACCGGCTCGACCGCGGGAAGCGCGGTGAGCCAGACGCTGCCGCCGCTGTCGCTGACCACGATCGTCCTGCGTCCCGCCTCCGCGCAGACCGGGCTGCCGGGCGCGCCCGGCCGGCCGACGGCCTCGAACGTGACCGACCGGACCGCCACGATCTCCTGGCCGGCCGCCTCCGCCGGTGCGCGCCCGATCGTGAAGTACGAGGTCCACCGCCAAGAGGGAGCCGTCAGCGAGCAGCTCGGCGAGACCGCCGGCACGTCCTTCACCGTCGGCAACCTCCGGCCGGGTACGCGCTACACGGTCAACGTGATCGCGCGGGACAGCGGCGGCGGCGTCTCGTGGGCCTCTCCGCCGCTGACCTTCACGACCGGCACGCCCGCTTCCAGCTCCTGCACGGTACGGCTCACCGACCAGACCGACTGGGGCAGCGGCTACGTCGGCGCCATCGACATCACCAACAACGGCGCGCCGATCAACGGCTGGACCCTGAACTTCGGCTGGCCCAGGACCTGGCAGAGCCTGAGCGGCGGCTGGAGCGCCGTCTGGACGCAGACCGGCCCGGACGTCAAGGTCGTCAACGAGTCCTCAAACGGCTCGCTGGCAACCGGGGGCTCCACCACGATCGGCTTCGTCGGCAACTACAACGGCCCCAACATCCTCCCCGCCGTCTTCACCCTCAACGGCACCGTCTGCCAAACCACCTGACCCGGCCCGGCGCCGTCCCGACCTCCGCTTCCCAACGGGGTCCGTCTCTCCGGGCACCCCGTTCCTTTGCCCTGCACGGGCGGCGGCCGGACGGTGCGGCATGCCGGTGACCATCCAGGGGCGTCAACCTGCTTCCTTCGCGATCGGAAATCTATAGCAGCCGACGTAGACTTTTGAGCGTGATGGGGCTAGAGTTTCTCACATCGCAAGGACGAAGCAAGGGCAGAGCACGACTACCGGTTTCACGACGAACTGCCCGGATGGACTGATTGACCGAGGTGGACGGCAGAAGGTCGGACGTGCCGGGGCCGATGTGGTTGCAAGGGCCCTGACCGTGGACGCGCTGCCGGGACGGCCGCGACGGCCGTCGTCGAAGTGCGAACGAGTTCGAAGATCAGGAATAGAAAGGAGTGTTGAACGCCATCAGGATCGCCCGACGCCGGCCGAGCCAGGCCGCCCGGGTGCCGCGGTTCCACAGATAGGAAGGTGGTTTCCGGTCACGCATAAGCGATCCCCGCACCTCCGCCCTCGTGGGCGGTCGACGCGGAGAACAGTAGATCGGCCAGATGGCCGGTAGATGGTGTTGAACATCTTCGGGCCCCGGTGCTACGGCACCGGGGCCCCTGTCGGCGTTCCGGAAGGCTTTATGGATCAAACGCAGTTCGCCGCGGTCGGCTCCACGTCCGGCGGCCCAGATGACAAGTTCGACGACGAGGACTACCCCGCCTACAGCATGGGGCGGGCCGCGGAGATGCTCGGAGTGACGCCGGCCTTCCTGCGCAGCCTGGGCCTCGCCAAACTGATCGAGCCACAACGCTCCGGCGGCGGGCATCGGCGCTACTCCCGCTACCAGCTCCGCCTCGCGGCCAGAGCCAGAGAGCTGGTCGACCAGGGCACTCCCCTGGAGGCCGCCTGCCGCATCATCATCCTGGAGGACCAGCTCGCCGAGGCGTTGCGCATCAACGCCGAACTGCAGCGCGGCATGACCTCACAAGGGTGACCGAAGTCGGGGCGGACACCGGCACCTGCACGGGTGGAACCGGTCCGGCGGGTGAACGGTGCGGGGGACGGGGCCCGGCGGGTGAACGGTGCGGGGGACGGGGCCCGGCGGGTGAACGGTGCGGGGGACGGGGCCCGGCTTCCACCGGCGCCCATCGCACCGGCTCCGTCAGGCGCATGACGCGGGCACGATCCGCCCGGCACGGGCGCCCCCTCGGGTCCGGTCGCGATCGAGGGGCTCTGTATCGTTCGATCCATCACGGTGATCGACCATCGGAGGCCCGCCAGGGTGATCACTTCGACGCTGCTGGCCGCCGCCGTCTGCAACCCGGTCAGCGGCAGGCTCGGCGACCTGTACGGCAAGCGGCGGGTGCTGCTCGGGAGCCTCGGGCTCATGGTGATCGGGTCGGCGGTCTGCGCCCTGTCCGACGGCCTGGTCCCGGTGGTCGCCGGGCGGGTTCTGCAGGGATGCGGGATCGGCGTTATCCCGCTCGGGATCAGCATCATGCGGGATGAGCTGCCGCCCGAAAGGCTCGGCTCGGCCATGGCGCTGATGAGCGCCACCCTCGGCTGGACCCTGAACTTCGGCTGGCCCAGGACCTGGCAGAGCCTGGGCGGCGGCTGGAGCGCCGTCTGGACGCAGACCGGCTCGGACGTCAAGGTCGTCAACGAGGCCTCCAGCGGCTCGCTGCCCACCGGGGGCTCCACCACTGTCGGCTTCGTCGGCAACTACAGCGGCCCCAACGTCCTCCGACGTCTCCGTGGCCACCGACGAGCGCATCGTGGTCATTCCACGCAACATGCTCGTCGCCGCCAGGCCGGAAATCCCTCATGCTTGACCAGGTTCGTGACATCCCCGGCCATCGTCTGGACGCTCCTGCCTATCTCGACGAGTTCTGGCGCTACTTCGACAGGCTCGGCGATGAGGCGCTGTGGAAGCTGGAGCGCGCACAGCACTTCCAGGAGCCGGATGTTCCCAGCTGGGTGGCCATGATCGAGGGCGACTGGAAGCGTGCGCTGGCCCTGGTGGAAGAGATGCGCGAGGCGATGGGCTCAGGTTCCGGTCCGGAGCTGCGCCGGCTTCGCATCGTGCACCATCCGGTGACCCCCTATCTTCAGTGGGAGATGCAGATCCTCAAGCTCCGCGTGGAGGCGGGCGCGAAGATCCGCGTCCTTCCCGCCGACGCCGTCGCCCACCTGAGACCACCGCCGAGCTGCCAGAGGTGGTGCTGGTGGGCTCGCTGGTGATGTACGAGGTCCTGTACGACGAGACCGGGATCCTCGAAGGGGCCCGGAGAATCGAAGATCCGAAGGTGTTCGAGGCCTGCCGCGCGGAGCTCGCGGAACTGTACGGCAAGGGGGAGGCGCTGCTGAGCTACTTCGACCGGGAGATCGCGCCGCTGCCGCCCCCGGCGATCGCCGGCTGATCGTAGAAGCGTCCGCCGTGCCGTTATCCCGCCTCTACGCTCGGCTACCCGCTCGGGGCCTTCCTCGGCGCGCGCTCATCACCACCCTGCTACTGATCGTGATCTTCCTGATGTCCTCCCTGGTCGCACTGTCCCCGCTCATGCTCGAACGGCTGGACGGGCAAGCGCAGGATTGGGAAAGGCTCAGCTTCATCGGTCAGACGTACAGGGCGGCCTCGGCGATCCTGTCGGTACTGGCCCTCATCGGTGTCTCAGTGTCGCTGCTCCTGCAGGCCCGTGAGGCCAAGGCAACCCGCGAGCAGGCACTCAGGATGCTTCTGCGGATCAGCAGCACCTCCACGCGGCGCGAGCGTCACTTCCACGAACTCCTCGACGAGGAGTACCGGCGCGCTAGAACGTCTTACGTCCCCCCTCCCGCGCCGGAATCACGCTCCCGATCTGCTCCCCGCGTGTGGCCGATGTGGCCTGTCGTCGCCCTGCTGGCCGGTGCCGTGTTGACCGGGATCCTTCGCCGCCTCCTGTCCGGGCGCGACCGTCCCGGCAGCTCAGCATGACTGCTGACCCGTCTCCTGCGCTCCCCGAATGCGTGCGTTGTGGATCTCGGCTTCCACCTGGCGCATGAGAACGCCGAGCCGTTCCGGACTGGCGGCTTCGACGATCAGACTCGCCGTCAGGGCTTCGCGGGAGAAGGCGCAGAACTTCCGCCGCCAAGAGGCCCACATGACGACCCAGCCTGGGTTCTCCTGCTGGAGAGCGGAGGCGATCTGCGATAGGTCGTCGTCAAATCGCATAATGCGAACCTTCGAGCGGCTGACTGCCGGACGTCCTTGCTGATCCGCCCAGCTTGAACTCCGACCAAACGACCTTGCCTGCCGCTTCCCGCTCTTCGACGCCCCAGGCGTCGGACAGTACGCTGACCAGCAGCAGCCCCCGCCCGGAAGTATCGGTGTCGTCGGGGGTGCGAGCGCGGGGGTGGTGCTTGCTACGGTCGCGTACCTCCACCCGGACGAGTTCGTGTGTGGCGGTTACGTCGACCGTGTAGCCGTGCCCGTCGATGTCGCCGTGGACGAGGGCGTTTGTGGCAAGTTCCGAGACGCATAGGCGTACGTCATCGAGGCGCGTGGTCAGCCCCCAGGCGCTCAAGGTGCCGGACACGAAGTCTCTTGCGTCCTTGACCGTCACGGGGGAGCTCTCGAACGCTTTGGCGTCACCCCGGAAGTCAAGGGCGGCACCGATGGCTCCGGTGCTCTGTGGCACCTCATGCGGGATAGCCTGGTCTTGCATCAGAACTCCTTTGGCGAGGTTGGGCTGATGCTCAGGCCTCGGCGGAGAGCGGTGTTAGCGCACCTCTCGGTGGTACCGCCGAGGCTTCTTTATGATCCGAACTGTTTATTGCCTTAGCCGCTAATGTAGCAAGGCGTCAGGCGGCTGTGTGCCACTACCTGGAAAGAGGTGATCGCAGGTAAGAGTCAGGTACGAGGCAGATCCTGCTGGTAGACCAGTTCGTAGAGATGGCCGCCCTTAATCAGTATTTGAGCCTCGATCGGCCGATTATCATCCGTATAGACCGTTCGGAATGTACGCAATACCGGCACATCGTCAGGTAGTTCCAAGACCTCCAGCTCTTCGGAGGTGGGGAGCCGTACAGAGAGCCTGTCCACTGAGTGGCGTGGTGGGTACCCCAACCCGGTGAGCAGCCGTGCGGAGCCACCAAGGATCCTTCGGCGTTCTATGAGCCGAGTACCTGTGGAGATGGAAAGCGGATGATAGATCCACGCCAACTCGGTGGGCGCGTCGTTGAGCGTCAGAAGTTGATGCCGCACCGACACTCTTTCGCCCTCAGCCAGGCCGAATGCATGAGCAACGGCCGCGGGTGGCTCAACCTCACTTACATCGAGAAGCTTTATGGTTCCCTGCCGCGACTGCTTGGCCGCCTCGGTCGCCCACGGATAGGCCTGGCCTTCAGGCGGCGGAGGCATGTAGGAAGCGGGAACGATGGCCAACGCGGGCTCGTCGCGCACGTAGACTCCCACGCCGGCTCGTCCGACGACGAAACCTTCGTCCTTCAGCACGTTGAGGGTCCGTTGTACGGTCTGACTGGTCACGCTGTACTGGGCCATCAGTTGTTGGGTCGTTGGCAGACGCGTACCTGGAGCCAGGTCTCCTGACATGATCAACGCACGGATCTCCGCTGCGATCTGCTGGTGGCGGGGACGGACATCGGTCTTCTTCGTCATGGATCATCTCGCCTTGAACCGGTAGCGGAAGTGGCGTCCTTCGGGAAGCATCGTCATCACCGAAGCCTCGAACGGTATGCGCCCCGCCGCCATGACGACCCTGAAAAGCACAACGACCAGGGATTCGTCCTGCACGTGGAGAAGGTCGGCTTCCTCCCTTGTGGGGGCCCTGATGGAGATGTCTTCGTACACCTCATCAGGGGAATAGCCGATTTCCGCAAGGAGAGTTGGAGCCCCACCAGGGATCTTCTTTGCCTCCGCGAGGGGCGTGCCTGCCGCGACCGTTGCAGGGTAGTACGAATCGGTCAGTTCTACAGGCCGCTCGTCGACAAGCATCATCCGACGTCGAACGACGACAGTGCCACCTGCCTCCATCCCCAAAGCTTGAGCCACCTGAGCGGGTGGTGCGATCTCGGCCACCTCTCGAAGGTGCTGAGAGCCGGACCTGCCAGTTTCGATAAGTTCCTCCGACCAGGCGTCCCTCTGTCCTGGAGCGCGTGGCGACAGATAGCTTGTAGAACTGCCGATCCACTCGCCGAGAGTGCCCATAGAGATCAACTCCGAAGTGGCTTAGGTGGCATAGTAGTAAGCAATGAGTGCCACTCTATCGGTTGGTTCCCAGCGATCACGGATGGATGCTACGAGGGCCCGGCGGCGGAGGGCGCCGGGGACGTGCAGCCACACCTCCCTACCTAACGGTTGTCCTAGAACAGCGCACCATCTGGGGGAACAGCCCGTCGTCGAAGACTTGCTCCCGCTCCGGTTCCACCTCGGTACCGCTGGTGGCCGAGTTGAAGGAGTCCGGGCCGGGATCGCTCGGGGGAGGTGTATCAAATCAAGCCCAACGGTATCTTCAAAACGATCCTGAGGAAGAGAGATTAAGTGGACGATCAAGATCGAAATGAGGGGCCGTACAGAGAGCCATTTTGGAATATCGATACGGTGTCCGAGGGGCGAATGGTCATTGACATACTACGACGGCGATTCTCGAAGACTTTCGCGGTTCTCGCAGAAGAGCTCGAGAAGGCCGATCCTCTTGATATCGTTTACGCAGATAACCTCCATTCTCACAAGGTACGACTATAGGAGCTGCCAGACATGGGAAACGTCCGCGTGGTCCTCGCATGCCTCGCGCTGATCGTGGCACCAGGCTGCGCGGACGTTGCCCACGCAGGGCCTACGCTGGAATGGCTGGGCGGCGGAGGTGTTATTACTGGCGAGGGCATGAGCGAAAGCGTACCCGGTCAACCCTATGTGTACGGTGGCCTACGTCTATGCTTGGATCGGCGCGGATCGGTTACCGTAAGAAATGTGCGGTTAGAGAATCCGCGGGGAGGGATACGCCTCGAAGGTTTCGTGCTCCTCCCTCTCGACGGTTCATCCAACAAGGATGTTGCTGGAAATGGAGACTATCTACAACCATCCAGCGCAAGGGTCTGTCCAAAGATAACCGTGAAGTCACACAGAAATGTGCGCACGGTGAAACGCCGGTGCAGCCACGCACCGAGTTAGTATTACAGCTTTCCTACTACCCGGGCGACGCCAGCGGCTACACTTCGGCCTTCCTTGTCGACTATGTCAGCGACGGACGGGCAAGGGCATTGCGAATAGCCATGGAGTATTATTTCTGTGGCCGCAATAAAGATCTACCTGCGAAGTGCTAAGCGCACATGGGCATTAACGTAGGAGATGAGGCGCTTGGATTGGGAGAACGGCAGCGATCTCAGCGGGTGTGACGATCCGGCGGAGGTCGAGGACGCGTTCGAGCGGGGAGAGCGCTTCGTCGGGATCGCGCTCATAGGGGTGTCCTTGTCGGTGCCCGACGCGGGCAGGGTCGGCCCGCTGGTCCTGCGTGCCCTGCACTCGGGCAGCAAGGAGACCCGCCTGCAAGGATTGACCGCACTGAGCCACATGGTGCGGCTGACGGGTGAGGTCGACCGGCCGACGCTGGAGGTGCTTCGCGCGCTGCTGCGAAGCCCCGACCAGGAGATCAAGGAACACGCCGACAGCGTCGCCGCAGATGTGTGGATCTTCACCCCGCATTCCCGCCTTCCGATCTGGTTGCGTGCCCGGGCGACGATCCGTGCGCTGCGCTGGTGGCTGGAACAGTGCTGGTGGACGATCACCGGGCAGTACAAATGACGCGCGTTCACGCATGGCTGACCGTGTGGCTTCGCGGGTGAAGCGATGACGACGAGCCCGGTGCGGTGGGAGAGGTCCAGGTATCGGTCGGTCATAGTGCCGGGGGAGAACCACTCCTCAACGGTGTCGGCCGGCCAGGACGAGAGGTCGGCTCCACCCGGTACGGATACGCCACCGTCTCCACCGGCGACGAGGGAGTCATCCCAGGATCGATGGGCACCCGGTCCTACATCGTGACCGAGTTGAAGAACACGGCCCCGTACAACTCCTGCTCGCACGGCGCCGGGCGGCGCATGTCCCGCGGCCAGGCGCGGCGGAGCTCTCGGCCGAGTCACTCACCACGGCGATGGCCGGCCGCACGTGGAACGCCGACCGGCGTCGGCGCACTCGTCGACGTGCTCAATCTGCCATACGTAGGCGGCCTCTTTGACGGCGAAGGTAGGAACTCTCCGCGTTACTTGCGGCGCGGGTGGGGGCGGGCGGCGGGGGCGCTTGATGGCGTCCCGCTGCTGCGGCGCGGTGGCCTCCATGATCAGGTCGGCTGTCCTCGCCTCACGGGAGAACGCGCAGAACCGCCGCCGCCAGGGGCCCAGATGACCGCCCAGCCGGGGTTGTCCCGCTCAATGCTCTCAGCAGCACGGCGGAGATCGGCATCGAACGTCATCAGTTGACACCCGAGCTCGTGCGGAAACGGTCGCTTCCTCCTCCGGCGGCCATCAGCGTTCGATCTCGGCCCAGACGACCTTGCCGCCGGTCTCGGGCCAGCGGAGTCCCCACTGGAAGAGGACTCGGTCACGCACCTGCAAGACCTGCAGCGTGAGCGGTGCCTTCTATTCGTGGCCTGCACCCGTGCCCGTGACGCGTTGTACGTGTCCCATACCGGCCCACTCAGCCCGCTGCTTTGATGAAGCCCCCGTTCATGCGCGGCCCCGCTTCATACGGGGAGTCGTGATCAATGGGTATGTATCGTGCTAATGCCTGCAACTTGGTGATCGCCGATCGGGGGCTGTCTGTGAGCGGTTCGGTTTCGGGAGTCGGCGCTCCCGGTGGCGGGGATGAGTCCGGCGTCGAGGGGGACTCCCGGGCGCCGGGCAGGACGGGGTCGCGGGCGCCGGCCGGGCAGCGGGCGTCCGCGCCGCCGGGGGAGGGGCGGGCGTCCGGCCGGGTGCGGGCGCCGGGGAGTGTGGTGACCGTGCTGGCGCTGTGCGGCATCGTCGTGTCGCTGATGCAGACCATCGTCGTTCCGATCATCCCCGACCTGCCGCGCCTGCTGCACACCTCCGCCTCGAACGCGTCGTGGGTGATCACCTCCACGTTGCTGGCCGCCGCCGTCTGCAACCCGGTCAGCGGCAGGCTCGGCGACCTGTACGGCAAGCGGCGGGTGCTGCTCGGGAGCCTCGGGCTCATGGTGATCGGGTCGGCGGTCTGCGCCCTGTCCGACGGCCTGGTCCCGGTGGTCGCCGGGCGGGTTCTGCAGGGATGCGGGATCGGCGTTATCCCGCTCGGGATCAGCATCATGCGGGATGAGCTGCCGCCCGAAAGGCTCGGCTCGGCCATGGC
>NZ_JALLPO010000007.1 GCF_023276435.1 Sphaerisporangium perillae | reverse complement strand
GCTCGCGGAGCCGGGCGCGCTCGCTGACGCTCAACGGCGGCTCGTCGGTCGCGTGCTCGCGCCGATAAGCATTGACCCAATTGCCAAGGGTCGCCTCGTGTACCCCGAGTTCCTTCGCGACCTGAGCAACCGGACGAGATGTCTCGATCACCAGTTTCACGGCCTCTTCCTTGAACTCAGGCGAGAAGTTCCTACGATTCCGCGACAACCATCTTCCTTTCCAGACGACCCCAATCTTAGTGGGGGCACTGTCCGGAAGGCTCGGGGCGGCTCACAGGCGCCAGGGGATCAGTGTCGTGGCCGCGTCCTTGGCCTTGGTGTTATTGATCTCTATCGGTGTTGCCGTGACCGCGTTTCGTGCTGCTAGCGATGCCGAACGTCAGCGACTGGCCGCTCTTTCGCAGACAGTCGCGACGCAAAGCCTGGAAGTAGCCGATACCGATCCTGAGTTATCTAGGCTGCTCGCGGCAACAGCATTCACCATGAGCGAGACCTCTGAGGCTAAATATAGTTTGGCCAGAGCATGGGCCGATCCTCGCCGAAACATTCTGCCTACCGCCAGAGAGGTGTCCGCGCTGGTGATGGGGCAGTTCAACGGCAAGCCCGCGATCATCTCCGGCAGCAGCAACGACGCCGACAACGTCGGCGGCAAGGTGGAGGTCTGGGATCCTGCCGGGGGTAGACGTCTGCATGTGATGGATGCCGCTGGCGCGGTGTCCGAGCTGGTGATGGGGCAGTTCAACGGCAAGCCCGCGATCATCTCCGGCAGCAGCGGCAAGGTGGAGGTCTGGGACCCTGCCGGGGGTGGACGCCTGCATGTGATGGATGCCGCTGGCCCGGTGTCCGCGCTGGCGATGGGGCAGTTCAACGGCAAGCCCGCGATCATCTCCGGCAGCAGCAGCAACGCCGGCAACGGCGGCAGCGGCGGCAGCGGCGGCAGCGGCGGCAGCGGCGGCAGCGGCAAGGTGGAGGTCTGGGACCCTGCCGGGGGTAGACGCCTGCACGTGATGGATACCGCTGGCGAGGTGTCCGCGCTGGCGATGGGGCAGTTCAACGGCAAGCCCGCGATCATCTCCGGCAGCAGCAGCAACGCCGGCAACGGCGGCAGCGGCGGCAGTGGCGGCAGTGGCGGCAGTGGCGGCAGCGGCAAGGTGGAGGTCTGGGATCCTGCCGGGGGTAGACGTCTGCACGTGATGGATGCCGCTGGCGCGGTGTCCGCGCTGGTGATGGGGCAGTTCAACGGCAAGCCCGCGATCATCTCCGGCAGCAGAAGCAGCAGCAGCGGCAATGTGGAGGTCTGGGATCCTGCCGGGGGTAGACGCCTGCGCGTGATGGATACCGCTGGCGCGGTGTCCGCGCTGGCGATGGGGCAGTTCAACGGCAAGCCCGCGATCATCTCCGGCAGCAGCAGCAACAACGTCGGCGGCAAGGTGGAGGTCTGGGATCCTGCCGGGGGTGGACGCCTGCATGTGATGGATGCCGCTGGCTGGGTGTCCGCGCTGGCGATGGGGCAGTTCAACGGCAAGCCCGCGATCATCTCCGGCAGCAGCAGCAGCAACGACGACGGCAACTACAGCGGCAAGGTGGAGGTCTGGGACCCTGCCGGGGGTAGACGTCTGCACGTGATGGATACCGCTGGCCCGGTGTCCGCGCTGGCGATGGGGCAGTTCAACGGCAAGCCCGCGATCATCTCCGGCAGCAGCGGCAAGGTGGAGGTCTGGGACCCTGCCGGGGGTGGACGCCTGCATGTGATGGATGCCGCTGGCGAGGTGTCCGCGCTGGCGATGGGGCAGTTCAACGGCAAGCCCGCGATCATCTCCGGCAGCAGAAGCAGCAGCAGCGGCAATGTGGAGGTCTGGGATCCTGCCGGGGGTAGACGTCTGCACGTGATGGATGCCGCTGGCGCGGTGTCCGCGCTGGCGATGGGGCAGTTCAACGGCAAGCCCGCGATCATCTCCGGCAGCAGCAACGACGCCGACAACTACAGCGGCAAGGTGGAGGTCTGGGACCTTGCCGGGGGCAGACGTCTGCACGTGATGGATGCCGCTGGCGCGGTGTCCGCGCTGGTGATGGGGCAGTTCAACGGCAAGCCCGCGATCATCTCCGGCAGCAGCAACGACGCCGGCAACGGCGGCAGCGGCAAGGTGGAGGTCTGGGACCTTGCCGGGGGCAGACGTCTGCACGTGATGGATGCCGCTGGCGCGGTGTCCGCGCTGGTGATGGGGCAGTTCAACGGCAAGCCCGCGATCATCTCCGGCAGCAGCAACGACGCCGGCAACGGCGGCAGCGGCAAGGTGGAGGTCTGGGACCTTGCCGGGGGCAGACGTCTGCACGTGATGGATGCCGCTGGCGCGGTGTCCGCGCTGGTGATGGGGCAGTTCAACGGCAAGCCCGCGATCATCTCCGGCAGCAGCAACGACGCCGGCAACGGCGGCAGCGGCAAGGTGGAGGTCTGGGATCCTGCCGGGGGTAGACGTCTGCAAGCGATGGATACCGCTGGCCCGGTGTCCGCGCTGGCGATGGGGCAGTTCAACGGCAAGCCCGCGATCATCTCCGGCAGCAGCAACAACGTCGGCGGCAAGGTGGAGGTCTGGGACACATCATTGCCTGCTGATCTCCTCGGCAATGTGTGTGCTCAGACTTCTCGCGCTCTCACCTCAGAGGAATGGACTAGGTATATCGGGATTGATGAAGCCTTCAGACCAGTGTGTGCAGAGCACACCTAACCAATCACTGAAAATCCCGTGACGTACCCCACGCGGGTTGCGCTGTTCTTGGTGCTGTGTTCTGCGGATCGCTCACCTGCGTGTCTGAGCGCGCGGGCGGCCCGGGTCGCGACCGGCCAAAGAGCCTGAAGGGCGTCATTACTCGGCTCCGCTTCGTCACCTGGGCTGATGCAGTGACTGGCGTCGGGCATTCTCGCCTGTGGTGTCCGTCTTGTCTATCTGATCTTCTGCAGGGTGGTCGGCTGGCCGTCCCTGCTGGCCAGAAGCAACGGGCCGCGTCCGGGGAGATGGTGTTTGAGAAGGCCACTCGTAATCCGGTGGGCTATTAGGAGGCAATAGCCTCAATGTTCACTTAGCATCGTTTGTCTCATTCGCTGAGTCTGGCTTCTTGCGGCACTCGGCGAGGATCTCTCGTCCCATGTAGCGGCGCTGTTCGGTCCACTCGTCGTTTTGCTCGGCCAGTACCGCGCCGACCAGCCGGATGATCGCTTCCCGGCTGGGGAAGATTCCGACCACGTCGGTTCGCCTCCTGATCTCCTTGTTCAGGCGCTCCTGAGGATTGTTGGACCACACCTGGCGCCAGATCGCCTTGGGAAAGGCGGTGAAGGCGAGGATGTCATCGCGGGCCTGGTCGAGACCCTCCCTGCCAAACTAGACAGAGGTAGCAAACAGGCATGAATCTCTGTACTGAGGGCGGGGAAGGAGACATCCCTTCGTGGGAGCAGGAAGACAGGATCGGGAGATCCTTGATCCGGAGGTTGCGGACAGGCCGAGGACCCGCCGGTACACGGCGGCCTACAAGGCGCGGATCTTGGAGGAGTACGACCGGCTGGACAAGGCCGGTAAGGGTGCGCTGATGCGACGCGAGGGCCTGTACTCCTCGCTGATCTCCAGTTGGCGGACCCAACGGGACTTCGGGGCGGAGCAGGCGCTGGCCCGTCCGGTCGGCCGGCCGAAAGCCGATCCGCGTGACAAGGAGCTCGCCAGGCTGGCGGCGGAGAACCAGCGGCTGGCGGCGGAGCTGGACAAGACCCGCCAGGTGATCGAGGTGCAGGGAAAGCTCTTCGCGTTGCTGGATCAGCTCGCCACCAGCAGCGAGACGCCTCGGGGCGAGAAGTGACCCGTGTGATCGAACACGCACAAGAACACGCGATCGCCCAGCTCACCCCGCTGATCGGCAGGCGCCGGGCGTGCGAGGCGGCCGGGGTTCCACAGGCCAACTGGTACCGCAAGAACCGCATCTCGCCCCAGCCCGAGCGTCCCAGCACGCCGCGCAAGCCGCACCCACGGGCCCTGTCTGACCAGGAGTGCGAACGCGTTCGGGCCACGCTCAACAGCGAGCGGTTCTGGGACTCCTCGCCGACGTCGGTCTACTACACGCTGCTGGACGAAGGCATCTACCTTGCCAGCGAGTCCACGATGTACCGGATCCTGCGCCGCCACAGCGAGGCCGGAGGTGACCGGCGCCGTCAGGCGACCCACCCGCCGCGGGCTGTCCCCGAGGCCTGCGCCGACGCGCCGAACATCGTGTGGGCCTGGGATATCACCCGGCTGAAGGGCCCGACCAAGGGCCGCTACTTCTACCTCTACACGATCATCGACCTGTACAGCAGGTATGTGGTCGGCTGGATGATCGCCGCCCGCGAGTCGGCCGAGCTGGCCCGCACGCTCATCTCGGCGACAGTCGCCAAGCAGGCCGTACAGGCCGACCAGCTGACCATCCACTCCGACCGCGGCTCACCGATGATCTCCAAGACCGTCGCGCAGCTCCTGGTCGAACTCGGGGTGGTCAAGTCCCACAGCCGCCCGCGTGTGAGCAACGACAATCCGCACATCGAGGCGAGCTTCAAAACCCTGAAGTACTGCCCGGCCTTTCCCGAGCGGTTCGGCTCAATCGAGGACGCCCGCCTGTTCTGCCGAAGTTTCTACCGCTGGTACAACGACGAGCACTACCACTCCGGGATCAACTTCCAGCATCCCGCCGACGTGCACCACGGCCGCGCCGCCACCGTCCGTGACCGCCGCGCCCAGGTCCTGGCCGCCGCCCACGCCGCCAACCCCGACCGGTTCGTCCGCGGCATCCCCACGCCACCGAGCCTGCCCGGACCTGCCTGGATCAACAAGCCACTCCAGGAGAAAGCCGACGCAGACAAGACGACACAGAATTAACCCAGTTCAGCTGCCTTGATCAAATTGACAGGTACCGGAGCGAGCCGGGGGCGACGCTTGTCCCGCTCGCGGTGGACGGCATGATCGTCGCGTCGTCCATGTCGATTCTCCTTGCCAGCCGATACGGTCGGCGTGGAGGCATCCTGCCCTGGACCCTGTTGATCATCAGCAGCCTGGCAAGCCTTGGCGCCAACGTCGCCGTCGCCGATCCCACGTTGATCGCTCGCATCGTCGCGGCCTGGCCGTCCTTCGCCTTGATCGGCGCCTACGAGATGCTCATGGGCCAGATCAGGCACACCTGCGCCCTGGTGGAGACCACGCAGAAGATCAGGGAAGCGTCACTTCCCGGCATCTCGGCGGTTCATGAAACGCAGAACATGCCGGATGAAGACGGGACGATAGGCAATCATGCGGAGAACCTCCATCGGATGGCTTGGCAATGGGCTCAGGCCAACCGCCGTCCGGATGGTGTGCTTCCTTCGGGCAAGGCCATAGCCGTGCAGTTCTCTCGCAGCGCGAGATGGGGTCGACGGATCAAGAGTATGGGTTCGGCTGGAGAGCTTAACTGATTGCTTCCCTTGAGGGCTGTGAGCGGCCACGAGAAACTGGGTCTGGCCCACTTTCCGGAAAGGATGCTGTTGGTGATCTTTGTTGTGTCTGGCGTTCTTGTTGAGTCCGTGGTTGTCTGAGGGAGATTTCACCGCGCCGCACTCTGCTGCTGCTTCTGTGGAGGTGGACAGGTGTCGATGGGCGGGGATATCGGCCGGGTAATACCGGCGGAGACCGTCCGCGCCACCTGGGCGGCCAATCCTTCTGGAACTCAGGCGATGTGGATCCGGGACCGGTTCGCGGGGGTGTTCGGCGAGGAGAATTTGGACGGCTGGTTTCCCGCTGATGGGCGGCGAGGGTTATCGCCGATGGTGTTAGTTGCCCAGGCCGGCGAACAGCAGCAGCTTCTAAAGCTGAACCAGGATCAGGCGGAGAAGATCCGGCAGATTCTCGTGAGCGAGACCACGAGCACCATCCGCACCGAACGTCGCCGTGACTTGAGCTTTCTCCTCATGGGCCTCGCTGCATCCATCCCGATCGGGATCCTTATGAATTTCATCAGCTAGGACGCCGTGCTCGGGGACCGGCGGGGCGGCCGAGGCCGTGGCGGAGGACTAGCCGTGTACAAGCGTCCCATTTCTCGACACGCCGGGCATACCGACTGGACGCAGACAGTCATTGGAACACCACTCGGCCGGTCAGGCTGAAACAATGGGCACACCATGACGACCCCCGACCTCCTTGACGCGCCCGCCGTGTTCCCGCACCCGGACGGCGGCGTGCTGTCGGTGCCTTCGAAGCTGCCCGTGCACGTCCCCGCGCACGTGATGAAGATGTCGGTGGAGGAGTGGTTGGGGTTACGGGCCCGGCCGTAACCTTCGATTTGTGACCTAGGTACAGCACACCGACCCGCGATCCACGCACCGCTGTCCAGCGCCCCGCAGCGGCTCCTTCAACAGACCCGCCGGCGAGTACGGCGACCTGTGGCGGTGCGACGAGTGTCATGCGCTGTGGCGCATCGGCGACGCCTGTAGCATCTGCGACCGGCACAGCGACATCCGCCCCCACCTCGGTGGGCATGCCGTCGGTCACGCCTGGCGGCCCGCCTCTTGGTGGCAGCGGATCCGCTTCCGCCGTGCCGAGGTACGGCGGAAGCGGCCAGTGATCAAGTTGCTTCATAATCTCGAAAGGTGATCGACCGGACTCTGCAATGCCTGCACGATAAACGTGCCGACGCACGGCGCCTCACCCGCGTCACTCGTCAGGTCAGTCTCGGCATGCCGACCATCGCCGGGTCTCGATGACCGGACTCGGCTGGATCGCCTCCTACGCGCGCAGCGGAAGTAATCCAGCCGAGCGCCTGATCAAGCGCAGTTCGCCAGAATTTGGTTGGACTGCTTGGATATTATAACGTCACCTGCTGTGTTGTACGCCTTGATCGTGGTGTACCAGCGGCGGTTGCCGTCGCATGGCTTCCCCACGTCCGCCTTGTGGGCACCGAAGTCGGCCGGATCGAAGGTGAGGATTTGCGCGCTCGTGTACCACGACCCAACAATCTGCTTCCAAAGGACGATTTCGATTTTGCTGAAGGTGCCGTCGCATCGCGTCCAACTGCCGGATCCCCTGACGGTCGTGTCACCAGGAGGATTCCAAATGGTATAGCCGATGTCGACAGCATTATTGCACAGGACGCTGATATCGCCGCTCTGCCCAGTTGCCGCAGTAGCGGCGGTCGGAGAAGCTGCTATCGCCATGACTGCGGCGGAGATGGCGAGGATTTTCGAGATGCGCATCCAAAGTGCCTTTCATGAGTTGGGGTGGCAAGGTGAAGCCCGGCCCCTCGCTTGGTCCAGTACGGGCGTATTGCAATCGTCCTCATCGTCGGCGGGAGGCGACCCTTTCGTAAGGATGTTGCACCGGCCCCGAACAAACTGTTGGAGACGACGATGAGCGTGGTTGGGCCGCGTACTGAGGAAACAATAAGAGAGGGTCACGTCGGAGGCGCCGTGGTGGCGGCAACGAATCCACGCGGCTCATACCGGCAACAATGACTGCCTGGTCACTACCGCTGTGACCTGGACCGATGCCGCGAGGCGACACTCGACTTCGTGGTCGCTCGCAGGGACCGGCAGAACACCGGCAGAACACCGGCAGAAACAGCGGCGGCTCGGCCGCCGCCGTCGCACGGCGCGGCCGCCCGCGCCGGACGGACATCGGGACCGGGGGCATGCGGCCTGGAGGCCGGTCCCGTTCCGTGCCCGCCTACCGCGCCTGGCCGGACCCCGCCGCACCACCCGGCCGCCCCTGCTGGCCCAACCGCTACGCGGCTCCTACGGGGTGCTTCGCATTGCGCTGCCCTGCTGGCCGAGCCTGTGGCCGACGCCACCAGGAGCCCCCCTGCAGCACCACAAGGTGACCGGGTCGCCAGCGCCCTGACACGCCGAGGCCAGCCCCATGTTCATAACGATCCACGTCCACGTGCGCGACCTCGAGGCCGATCTGCGGTACCAGGTGACTGGGCACAGCCCTCTCCGGGTTCACTACGAAACGGTGGGGCGCCGCAACGGCAAGCAGGTGCGGCGGATCATCAAGGGGGAGGCTGACCGGGCCGGCTCGGACGCCAACACCATCGCCGACCTACTCGATCACCCGGCTCGTGCACGGGCTCCCCGAGGACGTCGCCCGCGGGGTGCGCCACCAGATGGAGCACTGGATCGAGCAGGCCCGGCAGATCCGCGACATCGGCGAGTCCGAGAAGTGGATGCCCATCCACGTACCCGAAAGGCTTCCGGTATCGGAATGCACACCCCGGCATCGGTGCATGACGGCTCTGTGGCTGAGATCCACGCCAGGCGGGCCGCCACGCTGAACGCGGCGTTCCTGGCCCACCCCGAGCGGTTCCGCGGTCGGCGGCCCTGTCCGCCGCCGCTGCCCTCACGAGTTTGGATCAACAAACCATCCACGACCCAATGGGTCGAGCTTTCACCACAAACCACACAAGTAGCCTGATGTCTCACGCAAGGCTGACACCGCGCCCCGGTCCGACCCAACAGCCGATCCCTCTGTGCCCCAACCACGTATGAGGAGAAACCGAAGTGAGCGAATCGTCACGCGTTAGGTGGCGACTTCTGCCAGCCCTCTCGGGCGCGCGGGCGGTGCGTGCCCGGACCGGCCGAAGAGCCGCAGCCGGGCACGCAGACCGACCGGCGCGCCCGGCGGGCCGCGTAGCGGGCCGCCTTTAAAAGACGTAGAGAAAGTTCTCATCCAGGTGTTGCAGCCGGCTGGTCCGTAGAGAGTGACGCTTACGCGGGATCAGTGGATCGAGAGTGCGGCTGCGCACCTTTCTCGCAGCTCAGCGATTGGCCGTTGGCATCCCAGCAAGCCGAGGTAGTCGGCTACTGTCCAGGTGATCAGATGCCCGAAGCGGGACAGATAGATGCCTACCCGCTCGATCCGGTAGCGGTCGTCATAGTCCAGAAGGGCGTAGCCAATCAGCTGGTAGAACTCCTCCCGTCTGAGCGTCGCTTTGGCTTTGGCCTTTACGTCTAGCAGCAGATCACCAATGATCATGTCTGCGTCGGCGCCTCCGACGTCAGCTGAGCCGACGAATGTCGGTCCGGGATGCACATCCTCGGGAGCGTAAGCGGTGCGGAGGTGAGCTAGGGCCGAGGCCGCTGCTCGTGATTGCGCGGCTAAGTCATCGGTGGCGTACGTCGGTACTGCTGCCAACAGTCGGCCGATGGTTAAGTCTGGGCTGGCATCTCCCAACGGCGTACCTGGCCATAGGCGCCCTGTGCGGTATACCTCTTCGAACCAGGCCATGGCATAGCAGAGACGGTTCAGCTGATCCTCGACGTGTTCTGTGAGCGAACCAGTCTGCGAGCGATCGTAGGGGCGTTCCTCGCTGATCAGGTCGGCCATCGCCTTGCACAGCGCCGTGCCGGTCTCGTACATGGCGTCACGAGTAGCCCGATTGGTCAGAGAGGCCGCGAGATCCATGCCTTCCATGACGGCCCCGGATGGGGTGACGTGATCGGCAAGCGCATAGCGGATCCGGTGATCAATCGCAGCCCCCAAGGTTCCCCATGCCGGCCTGACGCCTGGTTCAGTAGCGGGGCGCAGAGCGCTGCTGTCCGGAGGACGTACCGCCCGGTAAGTTGCCGAGAGGTCTCGCAGGGCCGGTAGCTCCGCGGCCATGAACTCGCTTAACGGGCTATGGCGATCATCGAGTTGAGACGTGAGTGACATGTCAGGACCGTAGCCTCTTAGTGCCCGTGAACAAACCGATCAGCCGAAACCGGGGGTCGAGCCGGTGAAGGGCTTCGGTGGTGGTGCTCTTGCCGCTGGTGGGCGGCCCGTAGAGAACGACCCCCGCGGGTGGCCTCACGTCAGGATGCGCTTGAGCGCGTCGCGGGTCTGGTCGGCAAGGCTGATCGCCGCCCCTAGCCGATTGTCCACGGTCAGGTGTGCGGTGGGTGGCGGGTTGTCGGTGTCCAGGCCGGCGACGTACTGGTCCCAGTTGGCCAGCTTCCACCCGTCCCGCGCGGCGGCGCGGAACTCGATGTACTCGCGCATGGACTCGGGATCGCAGCGTACCCAGATCGCGGCGACGTCGATGCCCTTGGCGGCGCACCGGTTCTCCAGCCGGGTGAACCATGCCTCGTCGCGTAGCTCGGAGATGAACGGCGCCGACAGGATCGCCGAGGTCCCGCAGTTGAGGTTGTCCCATGCGGCTTCCATCAGGCACCGGTACTCAAGCGGCCGTACCTCGGCCAGGTACAGCTCGGTGTGCCGGTCGTTGGCATCGCTGCCCAGCGAGACCAGCAGCCGCTCGGCCATCGAGCGGGTAAGGGAGTCCTTGTCCAGGAACGCCCAGCCGGTGACGTCGGACAGGAACCGGGAGAACTCGGTCTTGCCCGATCCGGCGTACCCGCCGACCAGGACGAGGATCGGCTTGGGGTCTCCTCCGGCGTGGCGCCGGCGCCAGGCGTCGACCACCCGGGCGCGTAGCGCGGCCTGGGGAGATGTGTTGTCCTGGATGCCGTCGACCGACACCTTGGTGAATGCTTCCTCGATGACCAGGGCCGCGGCGTTGTCGGCGACGGGGTCGGCAGGTGCGGGCAATTCGGAAATCACAATTTCCGCTTTCTGTGATTCACCGGGCAACGGTAGACGAAATCCAAGCTCGGGCTCGCTGGCCTGGTACAGCAGGCAGTAGGCGCGGCGGTAGTGCGGACCGGGGTAAATCGACCCGTTCTCGTGTCCCCATATGGTCTGGAAGTTGGCCGCGGGGACGGCCAGGCCGTGGCGCTGGGCGGTCTGGCGTAGCTTATCCCCGGCGCCTTCGAGGGTGAGGCCGTGGGCTTCGCGGTGTTCCCGTAGCTTGGCGGGGGTCCAGCCTTGGCGCTGGGTCGTCTTCAAGTGCATTCCTTCACGTTCACGCTTGGGGGTAGCGGGCTGTTTGGGTGGTGCATGTGAAAACGCTCGTGTAAACCGCTGATGAGACGGCGTGAAGAAGCTTAGCTATACCGGCGTGATACAGAAAAGCCGCTGTTCACGGTGAACTTGAGCCATCCCACAGGGACGCAAACCCCGGGCAGGGAGGCCACCGTGAACAGCAGCGCAGAGCAGAAGGTCGCCGACGAGCTGGCCGCGATCCGCGCGGAGCTGGAGGAGCTCAGGTGTCGCGTCGGTCAGATCGCTTCGGCTCTTGGAAGACAGCCGACTCAAGATCAGTCAGGCGCTTGCCGAGATCGCCGAGGGCCGCCCTGATCTCGGCCAGTTGATCCAAGATCTCGCCGTTGCCGGTCGCCGGTTGTTGGTCGCCCTCAGGCCGTTCGCGGACGAAGACGCCCTTGCCTTGCTGGCCGATCACGAACCCCTCGGTCCTCAGCACGCTGATGGCTGACTTCACCACGCTCGCCGATACCTCGTAGCGCTGGCAGAGCTGGGCGATCGACGGCAACGCCTGGCCCGCGGGTAGGGCGCCGGACTTGATCTGCCCGCGTAGCTCGTCGGCTATCTGCAGGTAGCCGGGCCGGCCGGTGTTCTGGACCATCTGTCTCCTTCGCTCCCCTCAAGTTCATCACGGTCCGGCCTTCTCGCCAACCAAGCGCTCATAGCAGTCCTTGACAACTTAGAATCCCAAGTGTTCCATGAGGTCTAGGCATCCCGACTCGGAAGGAACGTCGCCATGCGCACCATCCCGATCCCCGTCGACACCAACAAGCTTCAGTTCACCTGCGTCAAGGCCGCGCGGCCCCGTCTGGTCAACAAGGAGACCGGCGAGATCAAGCGCGACAAGAACGGCAACATCGTTTACGAGGTCACGGTGACGGTCGAAGACGACTTCGGCCGCCTCGAACTCCTCAAGATCGGCACCTCGGTCGAGCCGGACATCTCCCCCGGCGACGAGATCACCCCGGTCGGCCTGATCGGCTACGTCTGGGAGCAGACCATCCAGGGCGCGAACCGCTGGGGCATCGCCTACAAAGCCGCATCGTTCGTCCGGACCGACTTCGACATGCCGGCGGCGGTGGCGTGATGGCCGTCCTCGACGTCATCCCCCGTCCGCTGCTGATCCTGCTCGGCGTCCTGGTCGCCTTGCGTGTGTGGCGGCGCTTGGCCCCGGTCTCCTTCTGGTACCTGATCGGGTTCCCCCTCAAGGCGCTGCGGCTGCGCTGGAGCTGGCGGCACGTCGCCTCCGGCTGCGCTCTGACCAAGAAGCGTCACCGTTGGTGGTTCACCACCGTTCCCGGTCTGGTCGCCTCGACCGGCGTCGTGCGGGTCAAGCGGCGGTTCCAGCGGGTCGCGGTCGACACCAAACCGTGGATGAAGCTGCCCCGGCCGGTGCGGCACGGCTGGCGCGTCACCTTCCATCTCCTGGACGGCCAGATCCCTGATGACTACGTCAAGGTGTGCGATCGGCTCGCGCATGCCTGGCGGGTGGAAGCGGTGCGGGTCGTCGGCTCCCGTCCTGGCCGCGTCACCTTGCAGGCGACCACCCGCGACCCTTTAGCGCACGTCGTGCCCGCCATGCCTCCCGATGAGCCGCAAGCCGGCTGGACGGCTGCCGACCTGCTGCGGCCGGTGGTGGGCGTCCTGGAGACCGGCGCCCCGTGGATGCTGGACTTTAGGCTCATCCCGCACTGGATGAACGTGGGCGCGACCCAATCGGGCAAGTCCAACCTGATCAACGCGCTGATCGTGGCGCTTGCCCGTCAACCGGTCGCGATCATCGGGTTTGACCTCAAGGGCGGGGTCGAGCTGTCCCCGTACGCTCCGCGGCTGTCGGCCCTGGTGACGACAAGGGCGGATGCGGTCAAGCTGCTGGCTGAGCTGATCGGCATGATGGGCGCCCGGATGCTGGCCTGTCGCCGGCACGGTACCCGCGATATCTGGCAGCTTCCCGACGCGCTGCGGCCGATCCCCGTCGTGATCCTGGTCGATGAGCTGGCCGAGTTGTTCCTGACCGCCGACAAGGCCGAAAAGGACGAGGTCACCAAGACCGCTACCGCGCTGCTGCGGATCGCTCAGCTCGGGCGGGCCTTCGGTATCCATCTGCTGCTGTCGGGGCAGCGGATCGGCTCCGACCTCGGCCCCGGCGTGACCGCGCTGCGCGCTCAGATCGGCGGAAGGGTCTGCCACCGGGTCAACGATCCCGAAACCGCCGTGATGACCCTGGGCGACCTGGACCCGGACGCCCTGGTCGCAGCCCGGTCGATCCCGCCCGGCATGCCCGGTGTGGCGGTGGTGACCGGCGCTGATGGCCGCTGGTGCCGCGCCCGATCCGGCTACGTCTCCACCTCCGCGGCTGAGGAAGCGGCGCACGCCTTCGCCGATCGGGCGCCGGCCTGGGAGCAGGTCAAGGCAAGCGGCCTGGGCCACGAACTGGACAGCGCCACTCAGCCCGAGATCGCGGCCTGAAGGGAGGTTCCCAACGATGAGCGCACCTCGCGGACGCCTGGCCCGTCTGGGTGGGTGGCTGCTGGACTCCGGACCGGTGGCCGTGGTCGCCCTGATCGCTGGCGCGGGTTCCTTCACCCACATCCGCGACACCGCTACCCAGCACGGGCAAACCGGCTGGATGGCCTGGGCCATCGCCGTCTGCGTCGACCTGACCTGCGTCATGGCCGCCCGGGAACGGCAACGCGACAAGAAGACCGGCCGTACCCGGACCGGCCTGGTGTCCTGGCCCACCCTCGTCCTGGCCGGCGGCGTCGTCCTTTCCCTCGCCGCCAACCTCGCCCAAGCACACCCCTCGGTGTGGGGCTGGGTCACCGCGGCGACCCCGGCCGTGGCGTTCCTCGTCGCGGTCTCCATGCTCGAACGCCGCGCCGTCCTGGGCCGATCCTCGTCCCCGGCGGCCGTCCCCGCGCCGGTACCGGCGCCCGTCCCCGTCCCCGGCTCGTCCCCGCGCCCCGTCCCCGAACCGGTTCCCTCAACAGCGCTCGTCCCCGTGGCCGTGCCGTCCGTCCCCGATCGGGACGACGCGATCGGCGGCCAGGACGAAACGTCGCCGGCCTCCGGCGGGCTCCTCGACTACGCCCGGCGCGTAGCGGCCGAACACCACGCCAGGCACGGCAAACCGATCACCCGCGACACGCTGCGCGCCCGGCTCGGCGTCTCCAACCAGCTCGCCACCGATCTACTGCGGCAACTGCGCAACGTCCCCGATCCCGCCTGACCAAGAAAGGACCTCTCGCGATGGCTCCCGCCCCTGACCGCCTGGCCGTCATCAACGGCCTTCGCGACCTGGCCGATTTCCTCGACACCAACCCCGACGTCCCCGCACCCTGGGGGCCGATCAGCATCTACTTCTACCCGCTCGGCACCGACGAGGAGATCCGCGCCCAAGTGGACCACGTCGCCCGGCTGCTCGGCTCCGACGTCGACGCCGAAGAGCTGGCGCTGGGCCACTACTCCACCGCGATCACCTTCGGCATCGCCGAGTACAAGGCGGTGGGCATTCTCACCTCCTCCCGCGCCCGCTGGGCCGCCCGAACCAGCTACGAGGACTCCATCAACCTCGACACCGACCCCACCAACGACGCGCCCGGCACCTGAACGGAGAACCCCCATGCGCATCCGACTCGACGGCACCCGTCCCGAGATCGCTCACATCCTCTACCAGCTCCGCAGGAAGTTCCGGATCACCTCCGTCTCCACGCCGCACCCTAACCGCGGCCGGCGGGCCGACTTCCGGCTCTACGCCCAGATCGCCCCGCGCGACACCCGGAACAGGTGACCGGCATGGACGAGGACATCACCGTGATCCGCTACCGCTGCGCCACCTGCGGCGGGACCGGCGTCGACAGCCTGGCCGGCACCTGCGCCGACTGCGACGGAACCGGAGCAGACAACCACGGGGCATAGCCCCGGCGCCCCCGGCGTGACCGCACAACCGCCAAGTCACACGCCACGTCGGGGGCCATCCCCACACCGAACCTCGAAGACCCGGAAGGGACACGCCCCATCATGCCCAACCCAACGAACACAAACGCGGTAGCCGGGATGATCGCCCGACTCCACGACCCCCAATACGGCCGGTGGGCCGCACAGATCAAAGCGACCGGCGGATGCCGCCAGCCGATCCACCTACGCGGCCACGTCCTGCACATCGACCAGGCCACCGGCGCGCTACTGCACCGGTACTCCACTGCCACCGAACCGGACGGCGTGCTTCGCGTGCCGTGCAAGACCCGGCGGGCCTCCCGCTGCCCCTCCTGCGCCGAGACCTACCGGGCCGACACCTACCACCTGATCCGCGCCGGACTGGCCGGCGGCAAAGGCGTCCCCGAGACGGTCAGCGCGCACCCGTGCCTGTTCGTCACCCTCACCGCCCCCTCGTTCGGCACCGTCCACACCCGGCGAGAACGAGACGGCAAGCTGCTGCCCTGCCACCCCCGGCGGGACGCCGAGACCTGCCCGCACGGACGGGTCGAGTCCTGCACCTCCCGGCACGGCACCGACGACGAATGCCTTGGCGAACCACTGTGCCCGGACTGCTACGACTACACGGGCGCGGTGTTCTTCAACGGCCTGGCCCCGGAACTGTGGCGGCGCTTCACCCTCGCCCTACGCCGTCACGTCGCCAAGCTCACCGGACACAGCGTCAAAGCCCTGCGCGAAGAGCTCACCATCGCCTTCGCCAAGGTCGCCGAATACCAGCGGCGTGGCGCCGTCCACTTCCACGCCGTGATCCGCCTCGACGGACCCGAAGGCCCCGACTCCCCGCCCCCGGCCTGGGCAACCGCCGATGTGCTGGCGCAAGCCGTACAGCACGCACACCAGGCCGTCACCGTGAAAGCCCCCGCCGTCGACGGCAAGCCGTCCGCTGTCCTGCGCTGGGGCGCTCAGCTCGACGTCCGGCCCATCACCCTCGGCGGTGACCTCACCGATCAGGCCGTGGCCGGCTACATCGCCAAATACGCGACCAAGGCTGCCGAATGCGTCGGCACCCTCGACCGGCGCATCAACCCCACCGAAGACCTGGCCACCCTCCCCATCCGCGAGCACCCCCGGCGGCTGATCGCCGAATGCTTCCGCCTGGGTGCCCTCGACGGCCTGGGCGACCTGCGGCTCGCCGAGTGGGCGCACATGCTCGGCTTTCGCGGCCACTTCTCCACCAAATCCCGCCACTACTCCACCACCCTCGGCAAGATGCGCGCCGAACGGGTCGACCACCGGCGCGACGAGGCCGTCTCAACCGGACGGCTGCCCCTCTTCGAGGAAGACACCGTCCTCGTCATCTCCCACTGGGCCTACGCCGGAAAGGGCCTATCCGCTGGCGACGCCGTCCTAGCCGCCGCCCTAACCGAAATGCCGGTGTCGGATCACTCATCCCGTTTGGAGCCCTCGCATGGATGACCTCGTGCTCACCGTCGAAGAGGCCGCCGAGCGGCTTCGCATCAGCCGGTGGACCCTCTACACCCTGATCCACTCCAACCAGCTCAAGACCATCAAGATCGGCCGCCGTCGCCTCGTCCCCGTCGACTCGCTGGCCGAATGCATCGACTCTCTCAAGGCGGTGGCGTGATGACGAAGACCACGCCCGGAACCCCGGAGGAAGAGCCCAAGCGCCGTTCAAACCGGCGCATGCGGAAGCGGTCGAACGGGGAGGGCAGCATCTGGCCGCGGAAGGATGGCCGCTATGGCTATGCGGCCTTCGTCCCCACGACCGGCGGCGCCGTCAAGCGGGTACAAGGGTCCGCCCGGTCTCAGGAGGAAGCCCGCAAGAAGCTGACGGAGCTTCTCAAGAACGCCGACGAGGGCATCCCCGTCTCCTCGGAGAACTGGACGGTTAGCGACTACCTGAACTACTGGCTCAAGCACATCGTCAAAGAGGAGCGGCGGCCGAAGACCTACCAGGGCTATGAGGGCGTCGTCCGGCTCCACCTGGTGCCCGGCCTCGGCAGCCGGCGGCTGAACAAGCTCAACGCTCAGGACGTCCGGCTCTTCATCACCCGCACTCGTACGGAGTGCCAGTGCTGCAAGCACGGATGGGACGCCTCCCGCGAGCTACCCGTCTGCTGTGCGGCTAAGAACGGCGAGTGCTGCGCCTCGCGATTGTCGACCCGGATGGTTCAGTCGGTGCATGCCGTACTCCGGAACGCCTTGGAGTGCGCGGTCCGCGAGGAGATCCTTCCGCGCAACGCGGCCAAGCTCGTCAAGGTCCCGGTTCCCAAGTACAAGGTCAACCGCGGCCTGACCGCTCCGCAGTCCCGCGCAGTCCTCAAGGCCGCTCGTGAACAACGCCTCTTCGCGCTGTACGTCCTGGCGCTCTGCCTCGGCCTGCGGCGCGGCGAGCTCCTCGGTCTCCGATGGGAAGACGTCGACCTCGACGGCGAGAAACTGGAAGTGGTTCAAACTCTCCAGCGGGTCGCCGGCAAGCTTCAGTTCGTCCGGCCCAAGACGGAGGACTCAGCGCGGACCGTCCCGTTGCCCTCGATCTGCGTCGGAGCGCTCCGCGAACACCGCAAGCGCCAGTTCGCCGAACGGTCCGACCGCTGGCAAGAGTGGGAGGAACACGGCCTCGTCTTCCCCTCCCGCCGCGGGACGCCCATGGAACCGGACAACCTTCGACGAAGCTGGGGAGCAATCCGTACGGCGGCCGGCCTCGGCGACATGCGCTTTCACGACCTCCGGCACACCTGCGTGACGCTGCTACTCAACCTTGGCGTACCGCCACAGGTCGTCCGCGACATAGTCGGCCACAGCGACATCGAAGTCACCATGACCATCTACGCCCACGCCTCCCTCGACGATAAGCGGCGTGCTCTCGGCAAGCTGGGCGATGCCTTGTCGTGACCCGCAGAAACCATGGGAAGGGCTTGGCCACCGGCTAAGCCCTTCCTTTCGGCTCAAGGCCAGGCAGGCAGCTCTCCCCGTTCGGGCTCACGTCGATACAACTCCCGCATACTGGCGATGCGGCCGTTCGCCTCTTCTATAGCCTGCTCAGGACACCAGACATGGAAGCCCTCGAACGCCGCCGAGACCGCATCGTGCTTGTTAAGCAGGCGCTTCTCTCGGGTGACGAAACCATCTCCGCAGTACCGGATCGAGGTGGCAACGTGCATCGCATCGTGGATGTGGTTGTCTCGTGCTTGTTCCCACTGAACCGCGGGGAACAAGATCGAGAAGACGTCATGCAGACGACGCTTATCCTCGGCATCCCCCTGTACGGATGCATCCAGCCGAGAATGATCGAGCACCATCGGTCCGAGCGCTTCCGGATAGCCGGAGCTGGCGTTCGTCAGGCTGGCCCATTTCTCACCGGTTGCCTTACCGAACTCCATATCCATGGTGTCCGTACGCTGAAGGCTGATCCACCCCTCGGTTCGAAGCCTCCGCAAGTAGACAACTGCCTCGTCTTCGGCGTCCACGATGTGACTGTCAATGTAGAACGTGAGGTTCGTCCGGTTCAGGTAGGGGGTGGGGTCCACGTTCACAGCATGCACCGCCCAGTTGTAGTTCCTGTTGCTGTCAGCGTTGCTGTCATTGGAGATCAAAAACGCCCCGTAGCCGGATGGCTCGGGGCGTTTTGGCTGTTCAGGTGTTGTGGTCAGGGGCGGGGTCGAACCGCCGACCTTCCGCTTTTCAGGCGGACGCTCGTACCGACTGAGCTACCTGACCCGGTGGTGATGTAACACCGACCAGAGCGGTCCTGACGGGACTTGAACCCGCGACCTCCACCTTGACAGGGTGGCGAGCACTCCAAACTGCTCTACAGGACCTTGCTTGTCGCCGGGAGCTTGTGACTCTCGACCTTTGCGCTCGCTTAGCCTACCAGCTCTCCGGAGATCTTCGACCTCCGGTCTTACTGGCGAGCGTCAGCTCACGCGTGCCCCCAACGGGATTCGAACCCGTGCCGCCGCCTTGAAAGGGCGGTGTCCTAGGCCGCTAGACGATGGGGGCTCAGGACTCTCGCCCTGGATCCGTGACGCCTTCCGTCGGGGACTCCTGAAGCATAGGGGACGCCGCCCCCTGATGCCAAAGTGGTTACCGCTTGAAGGGTGTCGCGGTGCCGTCGTCCTGCCTCGTTGGCGACGAGGTGGCAAGCGGCTCCTGAGAAATTGTACGACCAGGCTCGGCCTCGATGTGACGCTGGATCTGCACCCACTGCTCGCCGAGGCCGCCCAGCGTGACGTCGTCCCAGGCCTGGAGGCGGTGGGTGGTCCTGTCGAAGTAGAGCACGGAGGCCTGGATCGGCGTGGGCTCGTCGTGTTCCAGGCCCCGCAGGCCCGCGCCTCCGGTGGATCCCTGGATCATCAGCCGGGTGCCGGACTTGAGCATTTCCGTGGAGCGTTCATGGACGTGACCCGCCAGGACCAGCGGGGCCGCTCCGCTGAAGGCCCGGCCCACCGTGGGGTCGTGAACGGCGACGACGTCGACGGGGATCTTCTTGGCCGGCTTGTCGGCCGTGCTCGTCGTGGTGGTCGTCAGCGTGGAGGAGCGCGGGGACGGCGAGGAGGACGAGGGTGACGGTGAGGCCGACGCTGATCGCGAAGATGGGGAAGAGGAGGGCTTGGCCGCCGCGTGCGCGGGCTTCCGGGTGGCCGGTTTGCCGCTGTTCGCCGCGGGAGTGAGCCGCTCGGCGTGTGCGTGCCCCAGGTCGACCAGCGGCTGGGCGTCGGACTTGACGTCGACGGTCTTGTCGGGGGTGAACCTCGGGTCGCCCACCCCATAGATGCGCAGCCCCTCCACGGTCTTTTCCACGCCGTCGAGCACGATGGCGTTCTTCTGCAGGGCCACGGCCCGCTGCGTGGCGAGCGAGTCGTGGTTGCCGCGGACGTAGACGTACGGGACGCCGAGTTTGCCGATCTCTTCGACGAACTTGTTCTCGGCCTTGGTCCCGTGGTCGGCGATGTCGCCGGTGTCCAGCACCACGTTGATCTTGAACTGGTCCTTCAGCGAGCGGATCATGTTCCAGGCGACCGGGTTCAGATGGATGTCCGACACGTGCAGGACCCGCAAGGTGTTCGGATCGGGTGAGTACACGGGCAGGGTGGTGCCCGCGTGGTAGAGCTGCGAGACGTTGGTGACCAGCTTGGCCAGCTGCCCGCGGTACTCCGAGAATTTCGTGACGATCGACTCGGCGCTGCCGATGAGCGAGGGCACACCGGTGAGCAGGCCGGTGTACCGCGGTTCGGCGATGGACCGCGGGTTGAAGGTCAGGACCGACAGCGCGGCGACGAGAGCCACCGCCACGAGGCTCCCCAGGCCCGTCCACAGCGCCCTCCGCCACGACCGGAAGACGATCAGGCCGGCCAGTAGCCCACCGGCCACAGCGAACAGCGTGGCCCTGATCAGGAGGTCGCGCAGACCGGCCTGCAGGTCGGCTTCGATCAGGCCGGGGAGGGTCTCGGCCCAGCGTGGGCTCTCCAGGAGCTGCTGCGCGACGTCCGCGTGAATGCCGTCGAGGCTGAGACCGAGCTGGATGGGTCCGTGATGGGAGTCGAACCTCAGCGTCCCCAGAGGCCGTATGTCCATGACCGTCTGGCCGCCCCAGGAGGGCCGCAGGCTCATTCCGATCTCCGCCGGACCCACGGCGGTGCTCACGTGGGCGCCCATGGCGATCCCGAGCCAGGCACCGGCGAGTGCGACGACGCCGATCAGCAGGACGTTCGCGGTCCGGCGTACGGCGCGCCGCTCCTTCAGCCGGCGAGCGGTCTCCTTCCAGCGCATGAGATTCATCGTCGTCTTGCCTACCCGAAAACCCCGTCCAACTCATAGCTGGCGGAGTCAGCCCGCGTGTCGACGCCAGTCAAGACGGTTCCTGACGTTTTCGGTCCGGCTGTCACCGCGGCGATAGTGGTACGGGCCATCGCGTACGGATGACACGATTGACCGGTGGTGGAGGTTTCGCGGAAGAAGTTCGAGGAGCTCGTGGCCGAGGCGCTGGACACGATCCCGCCTGAGCTGGCCCAGGTCATGGAGAATGTCGTCATGGTCGTCGTGGACGATCCACCCGAGCCAGGGCTTCTAGGGCTCTACACCGGCATTCCGCTGACGGAGCGGGGCGACTGGTACGCGGGCGTCCTCCCGGACCGGATCGAGATCTACCGGAACTCGATCTGCGAGATCTGCGAGACCGAGGACGAGGTCGTCGAGGAAGTACAGATCACCGTGGTCCATGAAATAGCCCACCATTTCGGGATCGATGATGACCGCCTGCACGAGCTGGGCTGGTAACCCCTAGCCCGCCTGCCCCGCCCTGGGACTCCAGGTGCGCGTCGGCCGCCGGCCACGCCCGGATTTCATCGGGACGTAGCGCACAGTAACGGACCGGTGACGGGATCCTTGCTGCCATTGGGGTTGCGCAACCCGCGATGGACTGGGCACCGTAGGTGACATACTGAACACGGTCTGTCAGGAAAGGCCCTGCGAGCCCACCGGAGACATATGGCGGCCACGAGGCCAGGACGGCTGCCCGGGCGGCACCGCCGCTCGCCCGAAAGCCAAGCGACGTACAGCGAGGTCATCGCCATCGGCGAATTCCGTGCGCTGTGGGTCGGGCAATGCCTTTCCTTACTCGGCGACCAACTTGCCCAGGTCGCGCTGGCACTGCTCGTCTTCGACGCGACCGGCTCCCCCCTCGCCACCGCCGCCGTCTACGCCCTGACGTACCTCCCGCCGATCCTCGGAGGTCCGCTGCTCGCCGGGCTGGCCGACCGGTTCGCGCGACGCCGCGTCATGATCGTCTGCGATGTGGCGCGGGCGCTGCTGGTGGCTCTGATGGCCGTGCCGAGCATGCCCTTCCCCGTGCTGTGCGCCCTGGTGTTCTGCGTGGTGCTGCTCAGCTCCCCCTTCACGGCCGCGCGGGCGGCGCTGCTGCCCGAGATCCTCGAAGGCGACCAGTACGTCGCCGGCTCGGCGCTGCAGAACATGACGAACCAGGCCGTGCAGATGCTCGGCTTCGCCGCGGGGGCCGGAGTGATCGCGACCATCGGGGCCTATCGCGGCCTCGCGCTGGACGCGGTGACCTTCCTGGCGTCCGCGCTGATCCTCGCGGCCGGGGTGCGCAGGCGTCCCTCGCCGGATCCGGAGGACGGCGTCCACGCCTCGATGTGGGCGATGACCAAGGCGGGTGCCTGCCTGGTCTTCGGCGATCGGCGCTTGCGCACTCTGGTGCTGTTCGCCTGGCTCTGCGGCTTCTACGTGCTCCCCGAGGGCATCGCCGTGCCGTACGCCGTGACGCTGGGGAACGATCCGCGGGAGATCACGCTGATCACGGGGCTGCTCATGGCCGCCATGCCGACCGGGACGGTCATCGGGGCCTTCCTGTTCAGCCGGTTCGTGACGCCGACCGGGCGCCTGCGATCCATGGGCTGGATGGCGATGCTCAGCTGCGCCCCGCTCATCGGCTGCGTGATGCGGCCCCCGCTGGCCGTCGTACTTGGCCTGTGGATGCTCGCGGGGGTCGGAGGGGCGTACCAGCTCGCGGCCAATGCCGCTTTCGTACAGTGTGTGCCGGCCGGCCGTCGAGGGCAGGCCTTCGGGCTGGTGCAGTCAGGGTTGCTCGCCGCTCAGGGCGTCGGCATCCTCATCGGAGGCGCCGCCGCACAAGCACTCGGCCCAGAGCCGGTGGTCGCCCTCGCGGGGGCGGCCGGGCTTTGCGTGGCCGCACTGCTGGCCATGCTCTGGACCGAGAGTCGTGCCGAGATCATCACCAGGGTCCGCACCCAGGTGACTTAGGCGGTCGCGGGCGGCTCGTCCACCGGCGGCTGCGGCCGGCTCGTGGGCGACTGGGGCTGCGGCGCGGGAGCCGCGTAGGACGACTGCCCGGTGCCCGGCGTGCTTCCCGCGTCGGCGGGCGCGTCGTTGTAGGAGGACTGACCGGTCTGCGGGCCCTGCCACGAGGGCTGGTCACCGTACTGCGGGGCGCCGTACGGCCGCTGGTCGCCCTGCGACGGCTGCTGCCAGTAGGAGGAGACCTGCTGCCAGGCGGACCCGTTCCCGCTCTTCTGCTTGTTGATCAGGTCCTGGACGATCGAGCCGGCCTTGCCCTCTTCGGGGATCAGCAGCCAGGCGACGGCGTAGATGCCGACGCCGAGGCCGCCGAAGAAGGTGGCGACGGCGAGCGCGAGGCGCAGGATGTTGGCGTCGATGCCGATGAACTCGGCTGCGCCGGAGCACACGCCGGCGACGATCCTGCCCTCGCGGGTGCGGCGGAGTTCCTTGGTGGGGTGGCCTTGGAGGTCCATCTCGTTCATGTCTTCAGACTGCCCTCACGCCCTCCCTTCGCACATCGGGATTCCCCCTGGCCGAACCCTGGTGACGCCCTGAAGCCCGCCGGTGCTCAACCTGTCGCTTGAGCCCTACCCTGACAGGGCACCACACGGAAGTGACGGCAGAGCCGCCCGACGCGCGCCCCTCCACAGTGGAAGCCAGTCGCGCAAGGCGCGGTACGCTCAGTACCCTGCAATCCATCTGGGCCGCTAGCTCAATGGCAGAGCTGCGGACTTTTAATCCGTAGGTTCAGGGTTCGAGTCCCTGGCGGCCCACCAGCGAACTCCCCCGCCACCTGGGGGTTCTTCTTCCCCCCGGAATCCGTAGGTACAGGGAAGCTGACAGGGGAGACCGAAGGGGGACCGGCAGTCTCAGACGCCTCCCCCACAGCCACCTTCCGGGGGACCAGAGCGGCGATCGCCTCGGCCGCCTCGTGGGCCACCTCGGGCATGACAGTGGTGTAGGTGTCCGCCGTGATCGACAACGAGCTGTGCCGCAGCATGGCGCTCACGATCTTCATGTCGACGCCGGCGGACAGGGCCAGGGTCGCCGCGCCATGCCGGAGGTCGTGCAGCCGGATCGGCGGGAGGCCGGCCTGGAAGCTGAGTCGCGCGAACAGCTCGCTGACGGACGCCGGGTGGATCGCGCTCCCGTCTTCCCGGGTGAAGACGTGACCCGTCTCCTGCCACGCCTCACCCCACGCGAGCCGCTCCTCGTTCTGCCGGGCCTTGCGCGCCCGCAGGACCTTCACGGTGCCCTTGTCGAGCACGATCGTGGCGTCGCTGGCCTCCGTCTTGGGGTCGCCTTCCTCGAACTTCCAGCCGAGCTGCACGATCTGCTTGGCCACGGTGTAAAGCCCGGCGTCCAGGTCGAGGTCAACCCACCGGACTCCGCACGACTCGCCGCGGCGCAGGCCTCGGAACGCGATGAGATGAAACTGCGCATACAGCCGGTGCTGGGTGGCGACGTCGAGGAACACGCCGAGCTGCGCCGGCGTCCACACCATGACCGGGCTCGGCCGCGGCGTCGACTCCCAGACACCGAAGACGTTCACCGCCTTCCCGCCGGCAGCCGCCCGGGCCTCTTCGAGGCGCCGCTCGTACTCGGCCGACCAGGCGGCCACGCGGGCCTTGGTCCACGCCAGGGCCTTCGGCCGCTTCCCGGACTCCAGCTTCACCAGCTTGGCGACGTTGTCCGTCACCGCACCCTCGCGCTTGGCGTCGCTCAGCGCGGAGCGGAGCGTGGCCCGGATCCGCTGCTTGGTCGCCGGACCGGTGATGCGCTGCCCCTTCACCGACGCTCGCACGGCTGGGTCCTCCGAGGCGCGGGCCTTGAGGATGGCCTCGTTCTTCGCGTCGATCTCGGCGAACATCTCCTCGACATGAGACACGCGCAGCCGGTCGAGCCGGTGGGGGTCGAGTACATGCAGGTGGATGCGGTGGTGCGACTCGTAGGCGAGCAGCGTGGTCTTGCGGATATCGCCAGCCCGCCGCCGCCGTGCGACCCACCGCGCCCAGAACTCGCCGAACGTCTCGGAGTGGAACGCCTGGCCGGCCTTGTACTTGCGGCGCAGCTCGTCGTAGTCCGGTAGGTCCGCGTCCGTCTTGCGGGCCTCGCGGATCAGCCCGAGGATCTCCAGCCGCGCCTCGTGACCATCCGGACCGCCATCGGGAATGTCCATGAGCCGGTCGGCCCTGTCGAAGAAGTCGTCAAGGTCGGACTCTGTGCGGAACCCGCCGACAGCGAGCCGTACCCGAGCGCCGCCAGGTCCTGGCGTGTACTCCTTCTTGCCGTAGTAGCTGCCGTGATTGGGATTCCATGATCCATTGGCGCGGCGCAGCTTGGGGCACTTGGCACCGAGCTCGCGGCCGCCATCATCGCGGCACTTACAGCGCTTGAAGCCGTTGCTGGTCACAACGCTCCCCTAGATCCGTCCGCGGGAATTTGCTCGTCCTATAATCTGAACAGCCTTCGTGATCGCATCTTGCGATTCTCCGGTCAGCTCGACAAGTTTTCCCATGTTGGCCGGTTGCTCGCCCCATATTCGTGCGATGCGAGCCGCCAACTTCTCGTTCCGGTCGGCTGCGGTAACTGCAGGTTTTGACTCGATAGCCAGCAACCTTGCCTCAATCGCCTCGAGGATGGGGCTTGGATCCGCTTCCTCATACTTCCCTTGCAGGCGAGCGTCGAGCGTCGGCAGGGCGAGATCGAGAAGCTGACATCGGACCAGCTTGGCAGCAAGCGCAGTGGCGTCTGACGCGACCTGCTGGCGATCGACGATCGTCGACAGTTCGGTGAAGAACTTGCGGATCTGGAACAGATCGCTTATCTCGCTAGCCGGGAAATTCTTGCCATATATCCCCAACTTGACAAAGTCTTCCCCGGCGCCTCCAACCGTCTGGGATATCCCATACATGTCGGCGAAAACCGATTCCAAGAGTCCCCAGGTCTTTTCGTCCCCCCAGGTCGCGATGATGTCGCGGACTCTCCCTTCGCTGAATCTCATTCGCTGGAGCCATGCCCTGTACATGTCGCGGGTCTCGCCACTCTTCAGGCGGTGCTTGAGCATCGACCAGGTGAGCATCAGTTCCGCCACGGCATCTACCGCCGCTCGAGCGTCTCGCGTGACGGCTTGGCCGAGCTGGTTGATCTCGCGTCCTTGCGCCGTCTCCAGTGGAAGCGCGAGCTCGTCGAGAGGGATCGCGAACAGAAGGGAGAAGGCGATCGCCTCGAATCACTCATCGATCTTGCTGCCAGGCTAGGCCTTGAACTTTCCCGTCCAGCAAGAGAGCCTGAAAGCACTACCCCCTCCATGAAGGAGCAGCTTCATGCGCCGTCGTGTCGCCGCCGCCATTCTCGCCGCTCTCATGTCCATCGGCGTCACAGCCGCCATCGTCACAGCGCCGGCGGCCGTAGCCTCCAGTGATCTCCCGTGCTGCTGACCGCATAGCGACCCACCCGCGTCCTGAAGGGCTGAGCAGCCCGCGGAGCGACCGAAGCGGGATACGGTCTACCGGCCCTACCTCGCAGCTCAGCGACGGTAGAGGCCGGGTAGACCCAGTGACGGCGGTAGACCCGCGGTAGAGGCGGGATCAGGCCCCGTTGAGAGCCGATTCGAGGTCTTGCCTGCGGTAGCCGTTCCGGTTCGTTCCGCTGATCTTCACGTCGCCCGGGGCGATGCCGTACGGCCGCAGCGCCTCGGCGATCCGGGAGGGATTCCACCCGTCACCAAGCCGCTCCGCCAGCTCCGCGGTGTGCAACCGCTCGTCGTCGCCGAACGCCTCCAGGACCTTCACCGCCGGGTCCTCAACAGGCTCGTCCCGGGTCCGCGAGGGCAGCGTGCCAGCCGCCAGGCGGAGCGCGTACGCCGCATCGGCGACGGCCATCAGGTCGGGGCCCTGGTCGTCGAGGAAGTAGCTGCGGACCTTCACCGGGTCGGAGCCGTCGGCGTCGAGGATGCCGACGCCGCGGTGAGAGCGCGGAATGTCGGAGGCGTTGTATCCGGCGCCGGCCGCGCCCTGGCCGAGCACGGCGTTGGACGCTGTGGTGTCCGGACAGCGCATCGCCCACCGCAGCGAGCACACCCCCTTCAGCGGCCCCGGGATTGCGTCGGTGGTCATCCGCTGCGAGGCCAGCACCAGGAGCACACCGGCGGCCGGGCCGCGCGAGGCGATGTCGACCATCGCCTCGACGATCTCCTCCCCCTGCGGCGACGTCACGTAGTACCGGGTCTCGTCCACCACGGTCAGCTCAACATCGACCCCGAACCGGCGGCACAACTCGTGAGCTTCGTCGACCCGCCCGCCTCGTCGAGCAGGTCGAACACCTCCTCCATCCGCGCCTGCATCCGCTTCAGGTGGGCGAGCAGACCCGGGGCGTTGCGCTTCTCGGCGGTGTGCGCGATCTTCCGCCACGGCCGATGGTCGCCGGCGCCCTTGCCGTCCGACAGGTGGATCTTCGGGGTGACCGCGAGCGCCGCGGCGCCGATGATCCGTTCACCGCGGCGGACTTCCCCGCCCGTGGCTCGCCAGCGACGAGCAGGGACGCGTCGACCAGGCGTAGCGTCTCCGGCCTGCCGCGCCCGTTGACCCCCGCGGGCACGCCCGCCCAGAAGTCGAGCGGCTCGGTGCGCCCGATCAGCGGCGAGGGATACACCTTCAGGAACGGGTCGGACCCGGCGACGTACACCGCGAGCCGCCCGGCGTGCTCGGACAGCAGCTCGAAGACGACTTGCGTCTCTCCGACGCCGAGCGCCGAGGCGAAGTCGGCTTCCTTGCCGAGAGCCTGCCGGGCCCGCTGCCCGGGAGGCAGCTGGAGCACCGTCGACCAGCCGCCGGGCTCGTTGAGCACCGGGGAGGCCAGGCGCATGCCCTCGGCACGGCCGAGCTTGGCGTCGATGGCCGCCCGGGTGACCGTGTTCTCCGCGGGGGTCCGCTTGCCGAAGCCGGGAAGTCTGAGCGGCGTGGGCCGCTGAATGATCCGCTTGCGGATCTCCACGGTGGTGCCGACCGAGACGACCAGGCCGAGCGACAGCAACGGCGCCGAGGTGTCCCACAGCGTCGAGCACGCCGTCGCCGTGAGGTAGCCGCTACCCGCCAACCACGCGGTGCGGCGCCGGCGCGTCCTGACCGCCTCGCGGAAGATGTGGTCGTCGGTCCCGGCGTAGTCGTCGGCGCGGATCCACTGCCAGTAGCGGCGGGCGAGCAGGCCGGTGCCGGACAGGGGTGCGGTGGCGGACCGGAACGCGAGTCGTGCGCCGCGGCGGCCGTACTTGCCTTGCCGTACCCGGTGGGCCGCGAGGCGTACCCGGTCACGGATCGGGGTGGGTTTGGCCCAGAACTCGGGTGGGGTCTGTGGCCGCTCGAAGGTCTGCGTCATGATGGTGATCTCCTGTGGGTTGGGAGATCCGGCCCGGGTGGACCTCGACAGTGAACCCGGGCCGGACCAGATCAGCGGGCGAGTTGGGTCAGGTACGTCTGGATGCGCGTGGCGCGGCGCTGGCCGATCCGCAGGTCCTTCTTGATCCGCGTGAGGGCCGGCGTCTGCCCCTCGGCGAGTTCGTCGGCGTACCTCTCCGCGGCCACCGGGCACAGCTCGTCGGGGACGGGTCCGAGAATCGGCGTCTCCGCAGGCTGGGCCGGGAGTATGGCGGGTACGTCCGCCGGGGGCTGGACCACCTTCGGGGCGGCGGAGTCGAACAGGTTGCGCTCGGCGGCCCAGTCGTAGACCTCGCGGCTCACGGGCACGCGTACGCGGCCCTGTGGACGTATCCGGGCGGGTACGAGGGAGGATGCCGTGCCGCCGTTGACGCGGGCGCTGAACGCCTTCAGGTTGGCGATCGCACGCTCGGCGACCGGGTCGGGTTCCGGCTCGGGTACGCGCTCCACCTCAGGTACGGGAGCGTCCTGCGGCCGCCCGACGATCGCCCCATCGACCACCGACAGCCGGCCGTCCTTGGCTGTGCGACGATCCGCCTTGCCCTGGTGCCGGAGGATCGACCGAGCGAGCTTGCGGTCACGCTTGGACGCCTCGGGGCCGATGCCGTAGCGGTCGATCCACGCGGCCGCCCACGCCTGATCGGTCGTGCAGTCCTCGCCGCGGGCGGCCCGGATCGAGGCGGCCGCCCACGACAGGCGCGGGTAGCGGACTCGGCGCCAGGCGGCGCGGCGGATCTCGGCAGCCGACCGCTTGGACGCAGCTTTTGCGGCCAGGCTCGCCGTGAGCTCCCACAGCAGGATGCCCAGCAAGGAAGCCAGAGCGAGCACCACACCGGCCTGCGGGCCGTACGCCTTCCAGCCGTGCCAGAGGTTCATGCCAGCAGCGAGCGAGGCCAGACCCCATGTCCACACCCGGTAGCCGCCAGCCGGCATGTTGGCCTTGATCGCCCTGTGAATGAGGAAGGCGAGGTACCAGGCCGCGCCTTCCAGGCGATCGGCAGCGCGGGGGCCAGGATGCCGAGGTGCATGACCTTTTCGGCGAACTCGAGCTGGCCGCGCCAGGCGATCATGTCGAGGGAAGGTGAGCACCAGCCGACCGGCGCGGGCGATCGACACTCGGCAGGAGCGGGAGCCGAAGCCGTGCGCGAGGTGATCGGTGCGGTCGGCCCAGTCCTTGACGGCCTGCCCGTTCAGCATGCGCACGATGACGCGGTCGGCCCATCCGTCGCAGTCGAGGCGCCCTCATCTTCGCCGAGGACCGTGCGCGAGGAGGAGTGTGCAGTGCAAGGCGGCGGAGAACCGCGACGAGGTGGACCATCTCTGCATGCGCGGGGAGCACTCAGCGCACCCGGTAACGGGTGATAGCGGACCGGGACCATCCCCGCGCGCGGGGAGCACATGACCGTGCCCGAACTGTACGAGGCCGGGTGGGGACCATCCCCGCGTGCGCGGGGAGCACGCCGCCTTGACCTTCTCCCCGACCTTCCGCGTGGGACCATCCCCGCGGGCGTGGGGAGGACACCAGTCCAACTCCTGGTCGCCGTATGGCGCTGGGCCTGCACCCTCATGACGGTGCAGGCCCAACGCGGTGGTGTCACTTAGGTGATACCAGGGTCAGTTCACTTGATGACTGTGAGGGCGTCGACGACACCAGCGCCGAAGAAGCTGTTGTCGTCGACGGTGCCGGTGCAGGCCGCGGTGTTCTGCGGGCACGGCTTGGATTCGGCCCGCGCCTTGAGCTCGCTGATCATCTCGGCCGGCGACCAGGACGGGTGCGCCGACTTCATCTGCGCCATGACGCCGGCGACGTGCGGGCTCGCCATCGACGTACCGCTCTTGGTGCCGTAGCCGTCGGCCCCCGTCCGGGTGTTCCACGTCGTCGAGTAGATCGACGAGCCGGGAGCCGCGACGTCGATCTTGCCGAGGCCGTAGTTGGAGAAGGACGACCGGACGCTGTCCAGCGTGGTGCCCACGCGCTGTAGGGATGCGACCGTCACGACACCGTCGAGCTCAGCCGGGATGTCGTTGCAGCGGTTGTTGATCGTGCGCACGGTCGGCTTTGGCGCGTCGTTGGGGCTGCCCTTGTCCACGGTCTTGTTGGCCATGTCGTAGTTGGAGTTGCCCGCCGCAGCGACGTTGACGACGCCCTGGTTGGTGGACCACTCCACGGCGCGCCGGACGGCCTCCTTGCTGGCGGCCTGGTCGGGCTGGTCGTCACACCAGAACTCGAACGGGTCGATGTAGTAGGAGTTGTTCGTGACGTCCATGTGCTTCAGGCCCGCCCACATGAAGCCACAGATGGCGTACTCCGGGTAGATGTAGCCGTCGTTGTTGACGACCTTGACGGACGCCATGCGCACGTTCGGCGCGACACCGACGATGCCGATGTTGTTGCGGGCGGCGGCGATGGTGCCGGCGACGTGCGTACCGTGGTCGCTCGTCGTCGGGCCCCAAGCCAACGGCGTCTGATCCGGACGGCCGACGTCAGTGCAGTTGACCGAGTTCGCGACGTCGATGTTGGCCTTGAGGTCCGGGTGTGTCGGCGAGATGCCGCTGTCGAGCACCCCGACGAGGACGTTGCGGTTGCCGTCGGAGACCGTCTGCGCCTGCGGGGCCTTGATCATTTGCATGTCCCACTGGACGCCCTCGTTGGGGTCGAGGCTCTCGCCAGGCTGCGGGTCGGACGGGATGTCGCCGTTGTCCGGCTTCTTGGCACCCTTCTTGTACCCGCTGGCGCCGGGACCCCACGGCGGGGCCAGGTCGGCCGGCGTCCCCTCGGAGACCCCGGCCGTGCGGGTGGCGCCGACGGAGGCGACCGCGTTGCCACCCTTGGCGGTGACGTTCACGCGGAAGGCCGCGCGGTCGGAGTGGGCGACGACCACGCCAATCTCGGGCCAGGACTGGACGACAACACCTCCGGCGGCCTCGACCGCGCGCTCAACGAGACGAGTTTGGCCGGGGTTGGCGATCCGGGCGTTGACGACGTAGCTCATGAGCATCCCGTCGGGGATGTCCACGTTGACCGGTGTCGACGTCGGCTCGTCGGTGGTGGCCGCGCTGGCCGAGTCGGTCGCGCCTCCAAGGAAGGCGGCACCCACCATGGCAAACGCCGCGACGGTGGCCGCGAGGCGTCGCTTGGGCAGGGCATGCTGCATGCGTTGCTCCTTGAACGGTGAGGCCGCGGCACCCATCGCCGCGGTCCGGCTGGCCCCGATTCCGAAAGCCCGAAATCGCCCCGAATCCAGCCTTTAGAGTTGGTTGGTGACGGTAACAGCTTGATCGTGAATTCTTCAAGAGCTCACCAAGGCGGAAGGCTGACCGGACCAACCTGCTGGCCGGCGATCAAGCGCACAAGATGGTCATCTTCCGAATGGCGCTTCCGGGCTTCGTGTGGGTCCGGTGGGGGTGATCAAGCGCCGGGGCGCAGGATCGGGGTATGCGCGACACGGAGCTGTACCGCGCCGACAACGAGTAAGGATTGGCGGTCCACCACAAGCCCCGGGTCAGGAAACGCCAGCGGAAGAACTGCCCCGGCTCGGCGCCCAGCTCGTGGAGGTGCTCTCCGATCAGATAGACCGACACCACGCCGGGCGACTCCCTGCGGATCTCGGCCACCGTGAGACGGTGGCGCAGACCCCGGCGCACGGGCGTGAGGAAGCGATACCAGATCAGCAGGAAGGTGACAGACACATAGAGCGCCAGCCACAGGGCTGTGGCCAGCGGGTCGTCGAGGAAGTCCGGTCCGAGCAACTGGTGGCCGAACGCCAGAAAGATCCCGGCGTACGTGACGAAATGCAGGTAATGCCAGAGCTCGTAGGGCAGCCGGCGCCGCACCTTCCGGACCGAGACGATCCCGACGCCGACGAAGAGCACCAGGCCGATCGTCGCCTTCGGCAGCTCGGGCCCGTTCACAATCAGTCTCACGGAGCCGTCCAGCAGGCCGGCTGTGGAGTCGCCGACCCGGGCACCCGTGGCCAAACCATGTGCGCGAGCGAGAGCACGATCGTGTGCCGGGCGATCACGGCGTGCCAGCGGGCCAGGCGGTCAGAGCCGATCCCCCGGTCCAGCAGCGGCGTCCGCGACACCAGCGCCACCAGGATCGCGCAGGCATATCCGGCGAGCAGGCCGGTGAGCCGGCCCGCCCAGGCGAGCCAACCGTCCAGCCCGTTCACCGAGCCCAGCCCCGGCCAGCATCCGGAGGTCGCAGCGACAGCGCCTCCGGCGATCAGAATAGCCACGACCAACGGATGCGCGTGCGGCACCGGTGCCGGTCCAGGCATCCTGCGTCGCCTGGGCGCGCTGGAACTGGCGTTGCCGTCCTGTACGGGTCGCACGGTCGCGGCGTTCCTCACTGCCCGACGCCTTTGAGCCTGGTGAGCTCACCCGCGTGCGCCTCAGCCATCGTCGCGGCGAACGCCTTGGTGTCCGCGTCGCCCCCCTCGTCCTGCTCTCCCTGCACCACCAGCACGGACTGCCTGAGGAAGTCGCGCGCGTGCTCGGCGAAGAGCCGGTCGAACGCCGCGCCGTCGGCCGCGTTGATCGCTTCGAGATCGGCCGCCGTCACCATGCCCGGCATGTTGTGTCCCTCGTGGATGTTCACATACGGCACGCCTGACCGGTCGACCAGGCTGTGCAGGCGCCTCAGTTCGGCACGATGTGCGGCGCCGAAGGTCTTGGACAACGACACGATCTCCGGGTTGGAGGTCTTGTTCAGGGCCAGATCGAAGAGCCGCACGGCCTGCTCGGTCATCGGGATCATCAGGTGCAGCCACGCGATGTCGGTCGCGTTGAAGGAGTCCGGCGGGGCGATCGCCGGTGCTGGCGCGCCGCCCGGAATCGGCTGCACGGCCTGCGCCTGCACCGCCAGATGGCTCGAATGGGCGGCCGACCCGGCAGCGACGCACCGCGTGACGAGCAGAGCCGTGACCGCTGCGAGGATCGGCGCACCGATCGTGCCCGCTCGCATGTCAGCCCCTCTCGCTAGGGCCGGCCGGGTCTAGCGAGAAGCGGGACCCAGATGCGCTGGCTGAGCCGGTCACGGACCGCAGGCTGGCGCCCGGTACTGCGGCGAGGGCGCCGACGGCCATGACATGGCCGGCTCGGTGTGCTTTGCTGCGGGATGCGACGGCGCGCGGGACAGTCTCACTCATGAGGGATGGGGTCCTTGGTGGGGGAGGGTCGCGGACAGACCGTTCTGAACGATGTCTCCGGCCGGATCGAACGGGCCGGTCAGCTAGCGTGCGTCCTGGCGGAAGCGATCGTGCGGCATGGACGGCCGGCCCGGCCCCCGTGCACGAGCGGAGGGAGGCATGGTCAGCGCGCCCGGCTCACCGGTGGCGGAGTCGATCGACGACGGGCGGGTACGGCGAGCGAACGCATGAGATCTCCTTACAAGCAGGCGACAAGCCGTGCTCGGTCTCAGACCGTGTGCAGAGAGTCCTTCTGTATGGAGACGCTATGGAGAGTCGCTGAATCACCGAAAAATCGGGCCGAATGTGATGTGGCAAACGAACCACACGCCCTGGGGACGATCCGCAAAGATTCCCTGGAGCGCGACATCATTCCCGTGGAACCGGGCGACAAGACCCCCAGCTCGACATGGTCGGTCAACCGACTCGATGGCCGGAACTCCACATCAGACTGTCCCGCAGCCCCGCTCACGCCGAGGCGCCGTACCGGCCGAACCGTCGCACCTCAGCCAGCAAACCGACCACGGCGAACGCCTCACGAACGGCATTGGATCATGATCGCTCCGCCAAGTAGTCGGCGACATGCGACTGCACCAACGTGGCGTGGGCGGCGCAGCCGTTGATGATCACGGCCAGGCGTACCGTGCCGGTAGCCCCGCGAACGCGGGATCACCGGCACGGAACGCGCAATGCGGAGGTAGCGGCGGGGATTGGTCAGCCGCCGACGAAGCTTGGCGTGGTGCCGCACTTGGCGCGTGCGTTGATGCAGACCTTCACGAGCGCGCCGAGCGTCTCCGGCTTCCATGCGTTCATGAAATCCCCGTGCATCGAGGACGCCATGCCCGACGACAGCGACAGGCCGTCACCGCCGAGGGAGTTGTAGTTGACCATGAGCGAGATGTTGGGGACCGCGACCGGATAGGCACCGGAGCACTGGCCGTCCTTCATTGGCCCCATGTGCGACTTGTGGTCAGGCGAATCGATGTGCTTGCCGTCCCAGCAGTCCTGGAACGTCAGTTGGTAGATCAGGTTGCCGCCTTGTGCGCAGACAGGCCAGTTGCCGTCGGCGCTGCGTCCGGTCTCCGCGCTGCCGGCGCACCAGAATTGGCCGCCGGCGTTCTTCGGCGTCGCTACCTGCCGCTTTGCATCGCCTTGCACCAGGACCAGACCCGGCGGGAACGGCACGACCTCCGATGGGTCCTTGAGTCGGGCGCCGTAGTACACGCGGAAGCTCTTGATCGGGACCGGCTGACCGTTACGCATGAGTTGCGGCACCCAGTAGGCGCTGTTGTCCCCAGGCGCGTTGCAGGTCGTGGAACTCGCGAGCAGGTCTGTCGTCGTGGTGGTCGCCTTCACCTTCGGGCCGAAGAAGGTGTGCATGTGGGAGGCGCCAGGCAAGCCGGGCAGCACGATCGGGTCGTCCTTGGCCTGGTTGGACACCATGCAATCGGTGTGGAACTCGGGGACTCTCGTGGTTCCCGCGGGGACCCGTTCGGGTGCGACCTTGTGGAATGCGTCCAGGGCGTTCTTCCATGCGGCCTGGTTCACCGGCACCCAGCCGCCGGGAGGCGTCGCAGTGGTCGGGGTGGCGCTGGGCGTCGGCTGGGCCGTATTGGTCGGGGTCGGGGTCGGGGTGCCCGAGCCGGTGCCGAAGACCTGGAACTCCCAGATCGAGACGCCGTACTGGCTGGACCGCTTGGTGGCGTAGAGCCGGACGTACCGGCCGGTGGCCGACACGTTGATGGTCTGGACGCCGCCCTTGCCCGTCGTGGTGCTGTACTCCGTCGTCCAGGGGCCGTCGCTGGTGGCGGCGGTCTGGATCTGGAACGCGGTGGCGTAGGCGTTCTCCCAGTTGATGACGATCTTCTTGATGGCGGTGGACTTGCCGAGGTCGACCGCGAGCCACTGCGGGTCGCTGAACTTGCTGGACCAGCGGGTGCCCATCTTGCCGTCGACGGCGGCCGACGCCGACAGGTCACCGCGCTCCGCCGAGGAGGCGATCACGTTACGGCCCTGCGAGAGGGGCACCTCGGCCGCGGCTGCCGGAGAGGTGAGGCTCACCGCGGAGGTGCCCAGAAGGCCGCCCAGAACACCGGCCAGCGCCAGGCGGCGGACCTGACGTACGACGGATGCGCGTCCGGATCGGATGCCGCGCGAGGCGGTTGTGCTCATACGAATGAGTCCTTTGTCTTGTTGGGGAGTGGTGGGTGGGATTCGTCAGGGGGCGTCGTGGAAGGCCTTGCCGGCCGGGGTCGCGACGCCGTTGCCGTGGAACAGCCCGCTGCTGGGGCCGCTGTCGGAGGCGGGCAGCCCGAACCAGGCGTACCGGTGCACGTAGGACAGCGAGTTGAGCATTTTGGTGGAGGCGGTGACGAACGCGGCCGTCTGCGCCTCGGTCGGGTACCGGGTGCCGTGCGAGAAGTCGATCAGGGCGTACTCGGTGAGCCAGATCGGCTTGTGGTACCGCTCGTACACGGCCTGGATGTACGACTTGAGCTGCTGCGTCGCCGCGTCGGTGCGGAAGTCGCCGCCGTACCAGTGCAGAGTGATGAAGTCGACGCGGTAGCCGCGCTGGGCCGCCCCGGTCATGAAGCGGTCGAGCCAGCCGCCCGGGGTGTCACCTCCGTAGGCGACGGCGGGGCTGCCGAGGATCTGCCCGGCGGACTGGAGCTTGGGCCACAGGGACAGGGCCTTGTCCACGGTCATGTTCGACTGGGCGGACATGTCGGGTTCGTTGAAGCCGAGCAGGTACGGCCCGGCGGCGTTGGCCTCGGCGAGGGTCTGGTCGTTCACGCTCGCCGCGCCCCACACCATGGGGACGAACTGGACACCCTTGGGCGTGGTGATCCCGTCATGGCGCGAGGACCAGGTGTAGTACCAGTGCGCGCCGGACTTGGCCAGTGCGTCGCTGACGTTGGCCATCTTCCAGACGCCGACGCCCTTCTTGCCGATCGTGGCGGGCGGCTCGGACGTCTTGCTGGGGCTGGAGGTGGGGCTGGGCTTGGTGGGTGTGGCACTCGGGGACGGCTTCGCCGTCGGGGTTCCCGAGCCGGTGCCGAAGACCTGGAACTCCCAGATCGAGACGCCGTACTGGCTGGACCGCTTGGTGGTGTAGAGCCGCACGTACCGGCCGGTGGCCGACACGTTGATGCTCTGCGTGCCGCCCTTGCCCGAGCTGGTCGAGTACAGCGTCTTCCAGGCGCCGCCGTCGGCGGAGCTCTGGATTTTGAACTGGGTGGCGTAGGCCCGCTCCCAGTTCAGGACGATCCGGGAGATGGCGGCGGACCTGCCCAGGTCCACCTGGAGCCACTGCGGGTCGCTGAACTTGCTGGACCAGCGCGTGCCCATCTTGCCGTCCACCGCCGCCGCCGCAGACAGGTCACCCCGCTCGGACGAGGAGGCCACCGCCGGCCGGCCTTGCGAGAGCGGAATCTCGGCCGCGCCGGCCGGGACGGTGCCGTTCACCAGCGAGGCGCCCAGGACGGCCGCGAAGGCGCTCGCGACCGCGACGCGGCGGAGCCTGCGGCCCGCGCCCCGGGGTGCGATGTCCGGCGGAAGTGTCTCGGTCATGTCTTCTGGTGCCCTTCGTAGAGCTTGTAGAGCGGTCGGGACGTCCGGTGGCGCTCGCACGCGCCGCCACATAGGAGATCCGCAGGTAGCGCGTGGATAACGAAAACTTCGGAGAATCTCGGAACTTTTTGTTGTCCGCCCGGCGCCCGGCCCGTCTCCTGACCAGAAGGCCAACACGCCGATTTTGGGGAGAATGCTCCAGGTCCGTCGCCTGCCGGCGGCGACGGAGCGGACGACCGACAGGGAGCGGAGTGCGATGCTCGGAACCGGTAGGGGCGGACCCAACACGGCGATGGTGGCCGCCGCGCGCGACGGCGACCAGGACGCGCTGGACGCCCTGGTCGCCGAGTCGCTCCCGCTGCTCTACAACATCGTCGGCCGGGCGCTCGACGGGCACACCGACGTCGACGACGTGGTCCAGGAAACCATGCTCAAGGTCGTCCGCGGCCTGCCCGACCTGCGCGAACTCGGCGCGTACCGGTCCTGGATGGTCGCCATCGCCGTCCGCCAGGTGCGCGACCACCAGCACGACCGCCGCACCACCCAGAACCGCCGGGCCGACCTCGACACCGCCCAGGAGATCCCCGACCCCGCCTCCGACTTCGCGGCGGTGACGATCCTGCGGCTGGGGCTCACCGACCAGCGCCGCGAGGTCGCCGAGGCCACCCGCTGGCTGGACAAGGACGACCGCGCTCTGCTCGCCCTGTGGTGGCTGGAGGAGACCGGTGAACTCGGCCGCACCGACCTCGCGGGCGCGCTCGGCCTGTCCGGACGGCATGCCGCCGTTCGGGTGCAGCGAATGAAGGAGCAGGTGCAGACGGCGCGGATGGTCGTCCGCGCCCTGCACGGCGACTCCAGCTGCCCCGAACTTCGCAGGCTCACCTGGAACTGGGACGGAGTGCCGAGCCCGCTGTGGCGCAAGCGCTTCGCCCGGCACGTCCGCGGCTGCCCGATCTGCGGGCGGCGAGCGGCGGGGCTCCTTCCCATCGACCGGCTGCTCAGCGGGCTGCCGTTGCTGCCCATCCCCGCCGGATTCCTCCTGGACAAGATCAATGCCATCCCCGCCGCGGTGGACGCTGCCGGGCGCGCAGCCTCACACCTTCCCCTCCTCGGGAGGGGCGGCGCGCCTCGGGGGGCCCACGCGACACAGGCACGGCCGCGCGGCCTGCTCTCCTCGCTCTCCCACGGGCACGTGGCCGGCACCGCGGTCGCCGGCACCGCCATCGTCGTCGGCGCCGCTCTGCTGACCCGGCACATCACTGCCCCGTCCGTCGTCCCCGCCCCCTCGCCCACCCTCGCGCTCAAGGCGTCGCCGCCCCCCTCGGACAGCGCGTCGCCGGAGCCGACCCCGACGCCGACGCGTACCCCGGAGACTCCGCGTCCGTCCCGGGGCCCCGTCGTGGCCACCTCAGTACGCAAGGGTGTCGGGGCGTGGAAGGCGGCCGGCGTCAGCACGGCCCTCGCCAAGTCAGGGGCGAGCTGGTACTACACCTGGTCCACGCGCGACGAGGGGATCAGCGCGCCCCGGGCGAAGTTCGTCCCCATGGTGTGGGGCGCCACCAGCGTCACCGCCGCGAAGCTCGCCGAGGCCCGGCGTGCGGGACCCTACCTGCTCGGCTTCAACGAACCGGACATGCCCGCGCAGGCCAACGTGACCGTGGAGAAGGCGCTGGAGCTCTGGCCCAAGCTCATGGCGACCGGGCGCGTCCTCGGCAGCCCCTCGGTCGCCTTCGGCGCCGACACCCCCGGGGGGTGGTTCGACCGGTTCATGTCCGGCGCGGCCGAGCGCGGCTACCGCGTCGACTTCGTCGCCCTCCACTGGTACGGCGCCGAGTTCCAGACGCAGGCCGCCGTCGACCAGCTCAAGTCGTACATCCAGCGGGTCTACAAGCGCTACCACAAGCCCATCTGGCTCACCGAGTACGCGCTGATCGACTTCTCCTCAGGCAAGTCCCGCTACGCCACCGACGCCCAGCAGGCCGCCTTCCTCACCGCCTCGACCCAGATGCTCGCCACCCTGCCGTACGTCCGCCGCTACGCCTGGTTCGGCATCTCCGCCTCCGGCCCCAAACCCAACAGCGGCCTCTTCCACGAGAACGGCCGGCCCACCCGGACCGGCCGCGCCTTCCAATCCGCCCGCTGACCCCGGGCGGGCCGGCTACGGGCGTCCTCCAGCGCGCTCAGGGGCAAAGACGTGGCCCAGGTATGGATCACGATCCGCCGTTGCGCGGCCGAAGCGCTCTCCTGCAGGGATCCTCGCCGATCCTCGGGCAGCTGCCGCGGAGGCTGGCAGTCTCGGAGGTACAGCCTCATAAGATCGCTCTGTGCAACGGCTTGCGCTCTTTGACCTGGACAACACCGACGGGGGCCAGGCTAGGCGCGGGACCGGTCATCCCACGAGGCGCAGCGCCTCAGGCGTGAGGTCCTTGAGGGTGGGATACCCGTCGACCGCCATGATCAGGTCCGCTTCAGCGAGCATGGAGCGCAGCACGTGCACGACAGCGTCGACGCCGCCTACTGCCAGCGCGTATGCGTACGGGCGACCGATCCCCACCGCGGTGGCACCCAACGCTAGCGCCTTGATGATGTCGGCGCCGCTGCGCACACCCGAGTCGAACAGGACCGGCAGCCCGTCAGCGGCTTCGAGCACGTCGGGCAGGCACTCCAAGGTGGTCAGTCCTCCGTTGGCTTGCCGTCCGCCGTGGTTGGAACAGTAGATGGCGTCTGCGCCGTGGTCTTTGGCGCGACGAACGTCGTCGGGGTGGCAGATGCCTTTGAGCATCAGCGGCAGCCTGGTCTGCGACCGTAGCCAGTCCAGGTCGTCCCACCTGAACGGTCCACCGAAGATCGGCAACGTGCGCACCGCCACCTCGGTGGCATCCTCGCCGGGCTGCAGTCTCTTCCGGAACACCGGGTCGCTGGTGTAGTTGGTCAGGCATCCGCTGGGCACCTGTGGGTAGTTCGAGCCGCGCAGGTCTCGGGGCCGCCAGCCGGTGACCCAGGTGTCGAGGGTGACGGCGATGCCCTTGAAACCCGCCGCCTCGGCGCGGTGCACCAGGCTCGCGGCCAGGTCCCGATCCGGCGGTGTGTAGAGCTGGAAGAAGCCGGGCGTATCGCCGAGCGCCGCAGCCACGTCTTCCATCGGATCCGCTGAAAGGGTCGCCGCGAAAAACGGAACGCCCGTCCGAACGGAGGCTCGCGCGCATGCAAGGTCGCCGTGTTCATCTTGGGCACACACCCCGATCACCCCGATGGGCGCCATAAACACCGGCGTGGGCAACTTCATCCCGAACAACTCGATCGACATGTCACGTTCGGTAGGGGCGACCAGCATGCGCGGATACAAGCCCCAGCGCTTGAACGCCTCGCAGTTGGCCCGCTGGGTGTGCTCATCACCGGCGCCGCCGGCCACATACCCCCAGACCTTCGGCCTCATCGCGGCCGACGCCTTCTCCTCTAGCTCCGCAAATGTCATGGGATACGGCGGCTGGTGGCCGGTCTGTCCCTGGGCGTACAGCTCATCTTGGTACGCTGCGAAAGTCATATGTACGCATTATCCGCGCGAGCGGTGCATTACCCGAGTCGAGCGGCTAAGCAACGGTCAAGTATGTGGAAAAGAGCCGAGGGTAACGTAATGGGCGCTCTTTGCTTCCGGATTCAAGCGGTCAACGGAAACGCGGTGACTGATAGTGCCTTGGCTGTACAGCGATCAGTACAGCCAAGGGTGCCCACGACGGCGGACCTCGGTGAACGTCTACGGACACAGCATCTCCAGGTCGAAACCCTGGACCTCGATCAAATCGTCTTCTTTAATCCGTAGGTTCAGGGTCGTCATCTGGTCCCATCGCGTCGTCGAGATTGCGGCGCAAGAAGTCACACGTCGCTTGCAGCGCATCGCTCCTCGTGCTGATGTCGCGGAAACTGTGACCGGCACCCCGCACCACGAGGTACTCGTACGGCAGCGCTCGACGCTCGAGTTCCCGAGCAAGCGAGTCACTCTGCGAGATGTCGACGACCTTGTCGTCGTCGCCGTGCACGAGCAGCATCGGTGGGGTACATGGGCCGAGGTAGGTCGCCGGCTCGAACCACGGGTTGTCGTCCGGGTCGTGTGGCCCGAGGAGGGTGCGAAGCACCGTCTCCGCATCCGCATCCGTGCCCTCGGCGACACGCCGGGCATCGACGACGCCGTACCAGTCGGCCACTGCGCACACACTCGAGTCGATGGACGGACCGTGGTGCCCGTCGTCGGCGGGGTCCTGGCCGTTGGTCGCGCCGAGGACGGTTGCCACGGTGCCGCCCGCCGAGTTGCCCCACGCGGCGATCGCCTGCGGCGCGAGATTCAGCTGGGCGGCATTACGGCGGAAGTAGCGGACGGCAGCCTTGGCGTCCTCGACCTGCCCGGGGAAGCGGCACTCGTTGCTAGTGCGGTACTCGACGCTGGCGACGGCGGTTCCGGTTCGCGCAAGGGCCATCAGGGCCGGAAGGTATCGGGCGCGATGCACCGTGCGGAACCCGCCGCCCTTGAAGAAGACCACGAGCGGTGTGGGCACGTCAGATTGCGGTTTCAGGAAGTCGTAGCGGAGCTGGCGACCCCCCGGGAGCAGCGAGCCTCCGTCGGTCTGACGGTAGACGAGATTCGTGTACAGCTCGACGAACTGCTCGGCCGGGCTGTCCCGGAGCTCCAGTTGCCGGTAACGGAAGCGGGTCACTTCACCGGTATCCAATCATGATGCCGACGATCATCGCGGCTGCGGCGAGCATGGCCATGACCGCGAGGTAAGGGGCGACGACGCGGACCCATCTGCCAAAGGACACTCCTGCCAGGGCGAGGCCCGCCATCAGGACGGACGAGGTCGGGAAGAGCATGTTGGTGATGCCGTCACTGAGCTGGAAGCTGAGCACCCCGAGCTGACGGGACAACCCCATAAGGTCGGTCAGAGGAGCGATGATGGGAATGGTCAAGGCGGCCTGACCGGTGCCGGACCCCACGAAGAAGTTGACGATGCCGCCGGTCGCGAGCAATGCGAGCGCGCCGCCCCCGGCGGGCAGCGGCGAGACGAGGTTGCCCAACGCGTAGACGAGGGTGTCGAGGATCCGGCCCTCCTGCAGGACGACTGTGATCGCACGAGCCACCCCGATGACCAGCGTGACGAACACGAGCGACTTCATGCCGTCGACGAAGTGTTCGAACGTCTTCGAGGGAGTCATCCGGAAGATCACGGCCGTGATCAGTGCGATCAGGAAGAAGCAGCCGGCCATCTCCTCGACGCCCCACGAGAGCGTGGCGGTGCCGACAACGAACAGGGCCAGGACGGCGGCGAATGCGGCCAACGCGAGCTTGTGGCGCCGTCCGAACTCCGGCCGCTCCGTGTCGCCGTCGTCGTCGACCAGTTCCTGTCGATCACTGTTCGGGTCGGCCGTACGCAACGTCCGGCGGATGTCGAGCAGCACGAAGATGACGGTGACCGCGAGGAACACCAGGAAAAGCGCTACTCGGTAGCCGATGCCTGAGAAAACGGGCAGGCCGGAGATCCGCTGAGCGAGGGCGAGCGAGGAAGGGTTGAGGAACGAGGCGGAGTATCCCGCGGTGTTCGGCAAGAGCACGATCATGAGGCCGGTGACGGGCTTGAGGCCGAGGGCCCGGGCGATCATCAGACCCACGGGGATGAAGGCCACCACCTCTGAGGTGATCGTGCCCGTTGCCGCGGTGACACCGAAGAACACCATCACCGCGGTGGCCAGCACGTACCGGTTGAGCGAGGTGCGCGCGGCGAGCCTCCCGATGGCCCCGGACACCGTACCGGTGGCGCCCAGCACGGCGAGCGCACCGCCCGTGACGAGCACGCCGAAGATGATCGATGCGGAATCGACGAGCCCGATGTGCAGTGACGCGAGCAGTGCGATGGGCGAGACCGGGGACTTCGGCAGAGACCCGTACGTCCCGGGGATGATCGTGTTCCGCTCGCCGACCTCGAACGCGCCTGCTGGGACGATGTACGTCGCGATGGCGCACGCGAGCAGGATCCAGAGCAGGAGAGTCAGGAGGTTGGGCATGGCCCAGCGTCGTCGTGCGATCCCTGGTGGCTTGGTGGCTGTGTCCGTCACGGTGACCTCGTTGTGAGCTGTGGGCTGGTCGGTCAACGGTGCCCCACGACCTTGAACATAGGGAAGGTCCAATACTTGAATAGGTCCCATTCGATCGGTTGAATGGGAGGAGCGGGAATGGATCTTCGGCATCTCGAGGTGCTGGTGACCGTGTCGGACGAACGGACGATCAGCGCCGCTGCGCGCAGGCTGCATGTCTCGCAGCCGGCCCTGAGTCAACTGGTGAAACGCATCGAGACCGAGCTGGGGCTCGAACTGTTCGACAGGTCGTCCTCGCCGTTGGCCCTGACTGCGGCGGGCCGGGAGTTCCTGCCCCAGGCCCGTGGCCTGTTGGCCATGTATGCCGACGCCGTCGCCGTTGCGCGAAGCGCCGGTCGGCGCAGGGTCGTCGCGATCGGTGCGACGCCGATGATCGCCGCTTCGCTCTTCGCCGAGCTTCTCGTCGAGAGAGGTACAGTCACCCCTCACACCGAGATCCAGCTGGTCGAGGCGAGCTCCGGTGAGCTGCTGGCCCTCATGTCACGCGGCATCGTCGACGTCGCGGTGATGGCGGAGTCCGCGGTGCCTGAGGGGACGCCCTTCGAGCCCGTGCTTCGCAGCGAGATCCTCGCCGCCGTGGGCTCGACGTCGCCGGCGGTCCTCGCTTCCTCCATCGAAGTCGAGCAGCTGTTCGGGTTCCCGCTGTTGCTTCCCAAGGCAGGCGGCGTTCGACATCATCTCGACCCCTTCCTACGGTCCTGGCCGGCCGCCCCTCATATCGCGTTCGAGAGTGGAAGTACAGGGACGATCCTCGGACTGGTGCAGGCCGGACTCGGCCTCGCCCTCGTTCCGGCCCTCCTCGTGACCGGCGCAGTCCGGGAGCGCTTTCCGCGGATCCGCTTCCTGTCGATCCAGGCCGGCCCGACGCCATTGGCGATGGGCATCGCGACGCGTACCGCTGCCGGTGGCACCGGTACTGCGGTGCTCGGAACTCGCCTGACACGCAGTGCCCTGGTCCGCTGCCTCTCCGAGTACGCGGTCGACACGCGGTAGACATCGCCCTGGCCCAGTCGACGCCTGTCGGAGGGCCAAGGCAGACCTTCTTCCGCGGTTCCCCGTTTCCGCGCTGGCCAAGCGAGTGTTCGAGCGCATCGTGGAAGCGAGATCCGATCAGGACAACGAGCAGTGGCACCTGCTGATCCTGCAGGACCTGTCCAGCGCAACGGCATCAAGCAGAACTGGCTGCTCCACAAGGTCGCACCCTGGTTCATGGCCCGGGGGTGCGATTCCCCCGGGCCACCCGACCTTAGACCCGCACGCGTCAGCCCAGGCCGTCGGCGCCGACCGTGGGGACCACCGTGACGTCCGACTCATCGAGCAAGGTATCGGTGGTGGGCTGCACGGCCCCGTCGAGGTCGAGGACAGGGGTGGCTTCCTTGTACCAGGACTCGATGACGGCGTTTCCCCAGAAGTCGCGGCGCCGGTCGTCGTGGACGTTCCAGCGGTAGGTCTGGTGGTCGGGGTCGCCGGTGTAGTAATCGGAGGTGTAGATCTCGACGCGGTGCCCGTCGGGGTCACGGAGGTAGACGTAGAAGGCGTTGGAGACGCCGTGGCGGCCCGGACCGCGCTCGATGTGGTGCTCGAGGTTAAGCGAGCCGATGACATCGGCGATGCGGAGCACCTGGTGGGATTCGTGGGCCGCCATGCCGAGGTGGTGTAGCCGGGGACCGGCGCCGCTGGTGAAGGCGACGTCGTGGACGGTCTGCTTGCGGTACATCCAGGCCGCGTACAGCTCGTGCTCGTCGCCCTCGATGGTCTCCGAACAGCCGAAGCCGAGCGCGGTGTAGTAGGCGTAGGCAGCGGGGATGTCGGGGGTGCAGATGTTGAAGTGGTCGAGCCGCGTTATGTGCGCGCCGCGGTGCAGGTCGTAGCGCTGGATGAGCCGCTCGCCGCGCTCGATGGAGTGGAAGAACTCGACGGGGAAGCCGAGCGGGTCCAGCACCCGCACGGCGTCACCCACGCCGGGGGTGCCCTTACCGGCCGTGACGCGCCGGACCGGGCGGCCGTGGAACCTGAAGTACGCCTCCGCCTTGTCAACGTCCGCCGGGGTGCGCACCCGGTAGGCGAGATGGTGCAGGGCCGCCTCTCGGCCCTGCACCAGGACCAGGTTGTGGTGGGTGAGCTCGTCGTGGCCGCGCAGGCAGAGGGTTCCGGCATCCTCGTGCTCAACGTGCAGGCCTAGCAGGTCCACCCAGAACTCGCGGGCACGCGCCAGGTCGGTGACGACTAGCTGGGTGTAGGCGGACCGGACGACATCGGGCGGCTCGGGGCTGACGGCGCGGTTCACTTCTGCCCGTCCTTCCCGAACGCCGGGGTGTGAACCGGGCCGAGGGCAAGATGGACGATCTTGGATTCGGTGTAGAAGTCGATGCTGCGGGCACCGCCCTCCCGGCCGATCCCTGAGGCTTTCACGCCGCCGAACGGGGTGCGCAGGTCACGGACGTTGTGGGAATTGATCCAGACCATGCCCGACTGGACGGCGTGCGCGATGCGGTGGCCGCGGGTCAGGTTGCTGGTCCAGATGTAGGCTGCCAGGCCGTACCGGGTAGCGTTCGCGAGCTCCACTGCTTCCTGCTCGCTGTCGAAAGGGGCGACCGCGACGACCGGGCCGAAGATCTCTTCCTGGAAGATGCGGGCGTCGCGCGGCACGTCGGCGAACACCGTGGGCTGCAGGTAATTGCCCTCAGGCAGGTGGGCAGGTGCGCACCCGCCGGCGAGCAGCGTTGCCTCCTTGCGGCCGGTCTCCACGTAGTTCAGGACGCGGGCGTAGTGCTCGGGATGGACCAGCGCGCCGACCTCGGTAGCGGGGTCGGCGGGCGGCCCGACCACGGTAGCGGCAGCGCGCTGCGCCAGCCGGGCGGCGAACTCCTCGTAGACGGGACGCTCGACCAGGACGCGAGAGCCTGCGGTGCAGCGTTCGCCGTTGAGAGAGAAGACGCCGAAGACGACGGAGTCCAGCGCCGCATCCAGGTCGGCGTCGGCGAAGACGACGACGGGAGACTTGCCTCCCAGTTCCATCGAGGTGATCTTCAGGTTCGATGCGGAGGAACGGATGATGTGACTGCCGGTTTCGGTGGAGCCGGTGAAGGAGATCAGCGGCGCGTTCGGGTGCTCGACCAGCGCCTGCCCGGCCTCCTCGCCGATCCCGTGCACGATGTTGACGACTCCGGCGGGCACCCCGGCTTCTGTGAAGATCTCCGGCCACAGCGACGCTGATAGCGGCGTCCACTCCGCGGGCTTGAGGACAACGGTGCAGCCGGCCGCTATGGCCGGAGCCAGTTTCCAGCTTTCCAGCATGAACGGAGTGTTCCACGGGGTGATGAGCCCGGCGACCCCGACGGGCTGGCGGACAACGTAGCTGATCTGCTCACTGCCCTGCCGGAAGGCCTCCTCGCCCAACGTGACGATCACATCGGCAAAGTAGCGGAAGTTCTCCGCCGCGCGGCGGGCCTGGCCGCGCGCCTGCGTGATCGGGAGGCCAGTGTCGAAGGTTTCGAACGCGGCGAGGCGATCATGCCGCGTCTCAATGGCGTCGGCGACGCGGTTCAGGATGGTGGCGCGGGCCCGGTTGCCGACCGCCGCCCAGGCAGGGAAGGCAGCGGCCGCCGCGGCGACGGCACGGTCGATGTCGGCCGCGTTGCCACGCGCGGCGCGCGTGTAAGGGATGTTGCTGACCGGGTCCGCGACGTCGAAGGTGTGGCCGTCGGAGGCGTCGGCGTACTCTCCCCCGATCCAGTGCGGGATGCGATCCGGCAGGCCCTCCGGTGCAGTCGAGGCGACAGCGGTTTCCGGCGTGCTCACTTAGCGGCTCCTATCTGCTCGGTCAGTTCGCCGCCCAGGCTGAGCAACTGGCGGATGCGGTCCAGCCCGGCCGGGGTCGGCTCGACGAGCGGCGGTCTCACGTAAGGCGACGAGATCCGGCCCTGCTGGGCGAGGACCCACTTGACGGGCGCTGGGTTGGTCTCCACGAACAGCAGGTCCACCAGTGGGTGGAGCGCGTAATGAATGTCGCGGGCCGCGTCGAACTCGCCCGCTTGCCACAAGTCATACATCCGGGCCACCGCGGCAGGCGCGAGGTTCGCCACCGCGGAGACGAACCCGGCTCCGCCCAGCGCCAGCAGCGGCAGGCACAGCAGCTCGATCCCGGACCACACCAGTAGGTCGCGCCCGCAGGCGTGCAGCACGCGGGAGAAGTGCTCGAAGTCCCTGGTGGTCTCCTTGACGCCCACGAAGTTGTCGAAGTCGGCGAACAGCCGCTGGACGGTGTGGGGGTCAAGGTCGACGGCGGTGCGCGAGGGGACGTTGTAGGCGACGATCGGCAGGTCGGGGAACTCCCTGGCGACCGTCGCGTACCAGCGGTACAGAGCCTCCTGCGTCGGCCGCGCGTAGTACGGGGTGATCACCAGCGCGGCGTCCGCGCCTAGTTCCCGCGCGGCAGCGGTGATCTCCAGCGTCTCGTCCAGCTTGTGCGAACCGGTGCCGGGCAGGAACGGCACCCGGTCGGCGATCTCGGCGGCGACTGTGCGCATCGCGGCTATGCGTTCGGCGGCCGACTGCGCGCTGGGTTCGCCGGTGGAGCCGCCGAGAGAGATTCCGTGCGACCCAGACTCCAGCTGAAACCGGATAAGGCCGCGCAGCGAGTCATGGTCGACCGCGCCGTCAGCGGTGAACGGCGTGATGACAGGGGCGATTGACCCCCTGATCTGGGCCGGATCCGATCGGTACCTCATCCGTGCTGCTCCTTCCGTCCGATCACTGGTTCCCGCTGCCTTCTGATGTCCGCGTTCCTTGCGTTCCCTGACCTGCGAGCCAGCGCTGGTACGCGGCCCGCCACCGGTCTCCGAGCGGGTACAGTCCGTCAATGGATTCGCCGGCCTTGACCTGCTCGGTGATGAACCTTTCCTGGCGCTCCTGCTCCACCGCCGCGGCGACTACCTCCGCGGCGATGTCGGCCGGCAGCACAACCACCCCATCGTCGTCGCCGATCACCAGGTCGCCTGGAACCACGGTCGCGCCGCCGCACGCGACCACCGCGTCGATCTCCCATGGCACGTGCCGTCGGCCGAGCACGGCCGGGTGGCTGGCCGCGCAGAAGACGGGGATGTCCAGTTCCCGCAGGGCGGCGCTGTCCCGTGCAGCGCCGTCGGTGACGATCCCGGCTGCGCCGCGGACCTGAGCGCGCAGCGCCAAGATGTCGCCGATCGTGCCCGCGTCGCGGGCGCCGCGCGCCTCCATGATCAGCACCTCGTCCGGGCCGATCTGCTCGATCGCGCGCTTCTGCGCGTTCATCCCGGTGCCGTGGGCGGCGAACAGGTCCTCGCGCAGCGGGACGTACCGCAGGGTGCGGGCCACCCCCGCGAGCCGCGCGCCTGGCCGCACCGGGTGCACCCCGTCGATCACTGTGCCCTGCAGGCCGCGGGAGCGGAGCTGGCTGGCCAGCGTCGCGGTCGCGACGCTGCGCAGCTCCTCGGTCAGCAGACCGACCGCGGGCGTCGTTGGCCGGCCGTACGCCTCGGCGACGGTCCGCTCGTCAGCCCGCGGCATCGCGCCGTAGCCAGGCAGCTCATCATCGGCGGCGGCCACGGCGGTGCGCAGCCGGCCGGTCGACCGGCCACTGCCGTCCACCTCTACCTCGACGATGTCGCCGGGCTGCAGCACCGACGAGCCCGCCGGCGTTCCGGTGAGGATGAGGTCCCCGGGGTACAGCGTCATCATCCGGGACAGGTCGGCCACGAGCTGCCCGAAGGGGAACAGCAGGTTGGCGGTGTCATCCTGCTGGACCAGCTCGCCGTTCACCCAGGTGCGCAGCCGCAGCGCCGCCGGGTCAAGGTCACGCGCATCGATCAGTTCTGGACCGACCGGGGTGAAGCCGTCCGCCCCCTTGGACCGCAGATTGGAGCCGCGGTCGGCATACCGCAGATCGTAGACGCCGAGATCGTTGGCTGCCGTCACCCAGCGGACCTGGGCCCAGCCCTGCTCCGGCGAGACACTCCGGGTTCGCTCGCCGATCACCAGGGCGATCTCTCCCTCGAACGCCAGCAGCTCGCACCCCGCCGGCCGGACCACTCGATCGCCGGGCCCCGCCAACGACGACGGCGGCTTAAGGAAGTACGACGGGAACTTAGGCACGCGCCCGCGCTGCTCGGCACGGGACCGGTAGTTGAGATGAACTGCGATGATCTTGCTCGGCACCGCGGGCAGAGGCATGGTCATAGATGACATCATATACGATGTCTGCACCATTGTGGCGGGAAGGGTGACATGCGGTGTCGGGCCGGCCCGCCCTCGCCGGGGTAGCCGCCGTTCAGCCGAGGGACGGCGCGATGGTTCGGCAGGACCCGAAGCGGGGTCGTAACGTCAACGGCAACATATACGATAGATGTGTGGCACGACAGCAGGCAGCCCGGTCCCGTGACACTCTCACGACGACCGGCGAAGCAGCGAGCCCGGCCGCCTCGTCGAAGGCCGAGCGGGCGTACCGGATCATCAAGGACCGCATCGAGGACGGCACTTACGGGCCCGGGTTCCGTCTCGTCCTCGACCAACTCGCCCGTGAGCTGTCGGTCAGCGCGGTGCCGGTGCGCGAGGCGATCCGCCGCTTGGAGTCTGAGGGATACGTCGTCTTCACCCGCAACCTCGGCGCCAGCGTGGCCAGCATCGACCCGGACCAGTACTGGCACACCATGCAGGTGCTGGCGATCGTCGAGGCAGCCGCGACCGCGCTTGCCGCGCCGCACCTGGCGGCGCGGACGCTGCGCGAGGCGCGCGAGGTCAACGAGCGGATGCGGGCCAGCATCGCGGCGTTCGATCCCGTCGCGTTCACGCAGCTCAACGAGGAGTTCCACCGGTTGCTGTGCAGCGCCTGCCCCAACCCGCGCCTGTGCGGGCTGGTGAAGCGGGAATGGAGCCAGATGGCGCTGATCCGCCGGTCCTCGTTCGTCTTCGTCCCCGGACGGGCACGCGCGTCCGTGGCCGAGCATGACCAGCTCCTTGACCTCATCGAGTCCCGCGCTTCGGAGCAGAAGATCGAGCAGGCGGCGCGCGCCCACAAGCTCGCCACGCTCGACGCGTTCATCCGGCACCAGCCATAGCGTGACCCGGCGTATGCAAGGACATCCGCCTCCTTGCCGGTGAGGCGTAGTGGCGGACGTTCCCGGCCACGAGATTCGCGCCCCTCACAAGCCCGGCTTCGGTGTCCCCGCACAGGGCATGCGAGCGCGACGACCCAAGGCTTGCCACGTTCCCGTTGTGGCGAGCCGGGCCCGCCGGGTCTTCCTGGCCGTCGGCGGCGAGGCCTTGAGGCGGACACGGCAAGGTATTGACATGTATACCAAATCATATACGGTGCTCAAAACGGATCCGCCGCAGCTCGCTGCGGTGCATCAGCCCCCGGCCCGGGGCAGCCGCGGCATCGGCTAGCCAGGTGCCGCTGGCACGTACACCTGGAACGGAGGGGTCCGACCCATGGGGGACCGCTACTACAGCACGAGCGCGGCATTCCTCGAAGCACTGGCCGAAGCCGGCATCCGCGAGCGGCCGGACAACGGCGTGATCACGCCGCAGTACCTGACCGCCTGCGTGCGCGACGCACTCGCCGGTGAGGACGCTCTGTTCCTGACCAAGGCCATCACCAACTTCCCGGTCGTCGCCGAGCACCTGCGGGCCAACCGCCCCGGGTCGCTGATCGGCAGCGGCGGAGGCTCGTGCACCAGCCGCTCCGCGGTGGTCGCCGCCCACCTGCCGGGAGTCTGAACCGGCCGACCGCCGGTGCGACGCGCGGGGCGCGTCCTGGATATACCTAGCCGATGATGCGAGGGAGGTGGGCCGGTGAACCGGTCCATAAACCGTGCAGCGATTGATCGGGTGCTCAAGGGCGCTGTGGATGCCGGCGTGGTACCGCACGTAGCCGCGATCGCTGCGGACGCCGATGGCGTCTTTTACGAGGCCGGCTTCGGGCCGCGCGTGGCCGGTCAAGACGGTGAGGTCACGGCCGGCACCGAGTTCGCCCTCATGTCGATGACCAAGATGATCGTCACCGTGGCCGCGTTGCAGCTGGTGGAACAGGGCAGCCTCGACCTTGACGCTACGGTCGACAGCTACTGTCCCGAGTTCGCCGAGGTCAAGGTGCTGGAGGGGTTCGACGGGGACACACCGCGGCTGCGCGCGCCGGCAAGCCGGGCCACTGTCCGGCACCTGGTCACCCACACCTCCGGTCTCGCCTACTGGTTCTGGAACGAGGACATCGCCACGTATGAGAAGGTCACCGGCCGGCCCGACGTCGTGCCCGGCCGGCTCGATGCGTTCAAGGTGCCGATGGTCGCCGACCCCGGCAGCAGGTTCGTCTACGGCGTCAACACCGACTGGCTCGGACGGGTGGTCGAGGCGGTCACCGGCAAGGGGCTCGACGCTGTGGTCAAGGAAGGCGTCACCGGGCCGCTCGGCATGGACAACACGTCGGTCGCGCTGACAGCCGACCAGATGGCCACCTTCGCCGCCGTGCACGTCAAGGACGGCAGCGGCGACTGGTCCGACGCCGGCGACATCATCAACCGCACCGACCCGGACTGGTGGGTCGACGGCCACGGCCTGTACTCGACGCCGCGCGACTTCGCCAGGTTCGAGCAGGCCCTGCTGCGCGGCGGCGAGTTGAATGGCGCCCGGATCCTCAGCGGCAAGACGGTCGACGAGGCGTTCCGCAACCAGATCGGCGAGCTCGACTTCCCGGCCGAAATCCCGGCCGCCGACCCGGCTTCCAGCGGCCCGCTCAACCTCGGCCCCGGCTACAAATGGGGCTACGGGCTCCTGCTCAACACCGCCGACCTGCCCGGGCGCCGCCGGGCCGGCACCGGTGCGTGGGCCGGGCTGTTCAACACGCACTTCTGGATTGACCGCGCCAGCGGAATCTGCGCCTCGATCTACAGCAACTCGCTGCCCTTCATCACCCCGGAGGCGCTCCAGCTTTACCTGGACTACGAGACGGCGCTTTACGCAGCGCTCTAGCCCGGTTCCGCCCCGCATATGTAGGCGGGAACGACATGGAACCAGGGCCGTCCGGAATGGCTCGGACGTCCGTGAACTCAACGAGGAGCGGTATGGAATACATATCCGATGCCGAGAGGTCCTCAGCCCTCACACAGGAACCGTGGGCTCTGGCCAGGAACGAGCTGCAGCAGGCCGCCGAGTCGGGCCACGACGTGACCGGTCTGCGGCCACGCCTGGAGTCGTTGTCGCCTGACGACGAGATGGGGCTGCTGGAGCTTCACCGGGAGATCCTCGCGCGGCCACGGGTCGCGGACTGGCCGTACACCGAGACCTCGGCACTCAAGGAGATCGTGGCGGGGCTCCCGCAGGATCAGGGGCCGCGGACGGTACCCGCCGACCGCCTTCACGACCGGATCCTGGGCGCCTGGAGCGGCCGGATCATCGGCAACATGATGGGGAAACCCTTCGAGATCGGCCCCACCCGGGAGTCGATCCGCGCGTACCTGCTGGCCAAGAAGGCCTATCCACTCACGGGCTATGTGCCCTTCGACGACATCGCCGAGCGCGAGCAGCTCGGCAGGTGGGGCTTCGAGGGCGTGACGGCGGGGCGTGTCCACGGATCGGCCCGGGACGACGACATCGACTACACGGTGCTGGGCCTGCACCTCCTCGAGACCTACGGCAGCGCGTACACGGCACGCGACGTGGCGGGCGAGTGGCTCTCCCGCTTGCCCGTGTACGAAGTCTTCACCGCCGAGCGGGCCACCTACCAGAACCTCGTCCGCGAGGTGCCGCTCGCCGAGGCAGGGGAATACCACAACCCGTACCGGGAGTGGATCGGCGCGCTCATCCGCGCGGACATCTTCGGTTTCGTCGCCCCCGGGCATCCCAGGCAGGCCGCGCTGCTGTCCTATGAGGACGCCTCGCTGAGCCACCGGGCCAACGGGATCTACGGCGAGATGTGGGCAGCGGCGCTGGTCTCGTCGGCGTTCACCGCCGCCACACCAGAGGAGTCGGTTGCGGAGTCACTCCGGCACGTGCCCGCGTCCTCGCGGCTCGCAATCGAGATCGGGACCGTGCTGGGGGATTTCCGGGCAGGCATGGACTGGGAGAAATGCCTGGACAAGCTGCATGCGCGGCACAGCGAGATGAGCTGGGTACACACGATCAACAACGCTGGCGCGCTCACAGCGGCTCTTCTCTGGGGCGGTGGGCGGTTCGGCGAGACAGTCGGACTGGCCGTACAGGCCGGGCTCGACACCGACTCGATCGGCGCCACCGCGGGGGCGTGGGCTGGAGCGTTCCTTGGCGCCTCCGGGCTTCCCGAGTCTTTGGTAGACCCCCTCGAGGATCGCTGCCGTAGCGGCGTCTTCGGGTTCTGGGACCTCTCGATCTCCTCGCTCGCCGAGCGGACGGTCGCGATCGCCGAGGCTCACACGACCTAGCACCTGGCCGATCCATCCGTAACCAGCCTGATTCACCGCGATTCAAGCGGCTCCGGGATCTACCCGGGTAGAACGACAAGGAGGTCGCCATATGACCACTGAGAACCCCCTCCGTCAGGGTGCCGGAACCCCGGGGGGAAGCACGAGTGCCCGCTTGCTGGAGGGTCCAGGTAAGCTCTACGCCCCCGGCATGGCCCTGTACTACTTCGGCTGGTGCATGGCGATCCTCACGCCCGTCATGCTCACGCTGCCGCTGAAGGTCCAAGCCCTGGTCGGCAGCGAACACGCGGCGGGTGCCTTCGGGCTGGTCACCGCGATCGGCGCCGTCGTCGCGATGATCTGCACCCCGCTCGGGGGACGCCTGTCGGACCGCACCACCTCCCGGTTCGGCATGCGGCGGCCCTGGATCATCGTGGGGGCGATCGGCGGCATGCTGAGCCTGCTGCTGATCGCCGTGGCGACCTCGCTGTGGATGGTGATAGTGGGCTGGATCCTCACCGAGATCTTCTTCAACACCGCGTGGTCGGCCGCCAACGCGACAGTGGCGGACCAGGTCCCGCCCGGACAGCGGGGACTCGTGTCCGGGCTCATCGGGATCGGCCTGCCGCTGGCGCTGCTGACCGGATCGGTCGTCGTCAACGCGTTCGACGGCTACACCTACCGGTTCGGCGTCCCCGCCCTGATCCTGGTCATCTTCGCGACGTTCTTCGCCCTGACCCTGCGGGACCGCAGACTGGACCAGCGCCCGGCGAGGTTGAGTCTGAAGGAATTCGCGCTCACCTTCGTGTTCAACCCGCGCAAGCACCCCGACTTCGGCTGGCTGTGGATCGGCCGGTTCGCGATCATGTTCAGCTACAGCGGGATCCAGGTCTACCTGGTCTACCTGCTCGGCAGCCGACTCGGCCTGAAGGGCGGCGAGCTCACCGGCACGATCGTGCTCGCCAACCTCGGCTCCGCGATCGCCATGATCGCCTCCAGCTTTCTCATCGGCGCGCTGTCCGACCGCTTCCATCGCCGGAAGGTGTTCGCGGCCGCCGGCTCCCTCATCATGGCGCTGGCCCTCGCGATGATCGCCTTCGCTCCCAGCGCTTCGATGGTCATCGTCGCGAGCACCATCCTCGGCTTCGGCGGCGGGGGCTTCTTCGCGGTCGACTTCGCGCTGGCCACCGAACTTCTCCCGCAGAGCAGCGACACCGGCAAAGACCTCGGAGTGTGGGCGGTCACCAACGCGCTCCCGCAGTCCGTCGCGCCCGCCATCGCGCCGGGAATCATCGCTCTGGGCACCTCGGCGATCAGCGGCTACTCCCTGCTCTACCTCGTCGGCGCGGTGGTCGCAGTTCTCGGTGCCGTCTTCATCTACCGCATCAAGGGGGCAAGCTGAGCGGATGACGTGGTCCGAACCACCGCGCCCGGATCGGCGTGCCAGCGTGGCGCGCCGGTCCGGGCGCAGGCCCACCCACACATACGGGCCCACCCACACATAAAGGAGAGAAATCATGGAGTACACACGCCTAGGCCGTACCGGCTTGCAGGTAAGCCGGCTGTGCCTGGGGACGGTGAATTTCGGCCCGTACACCAGCGAGGCCGACTCGTTTGCGATCATGGATCGGGCCCATGAGCTCGGCGTCAACTTCTTCGACACGGCCAACGTTTACGGCGGGGCCGCGGGGAAGGGCGTGACTGAGACGATCATCGGCAACTGGTTCGCCCAGGGCGGTGGTCGCCGGGAGCGGACCGTGTTGGCGACGAAGGTGTACCACGATATGGGTGACTGGCCGAATGAGGGGCGACTGTCGGCTCTCAGCATCCGGCGGGCGTGTGAGGCCTCGCTGCGCCGGCTGCAGACCGACTACATCGACCTTTACCAGATGCATCACGTGGACCGGGATGCCCCATGGGATGAGATCTGGGAGAGCATGGAGACCCTGCGGGCACAGGGAAAGATTCTCTATGTGGGATCTTCCAACTTCGCCGGATGGCACATCGCCAAGGCACAAGAGACCGCGAAGGCCCGTCACTTCCTCGGCCTGGTCAGTGAGCAGTCGCTCTACAACCTCCTTGAACGCACCATCGAGCTTGAGGTCCTCCCGGCAGCGGAGGACTATGGCCTCGGCGTGATGACATGGTCGCCGCTGCAGGTCGGCCTGCTCGGCGGCGTGCTGAAGAAGGAAAGCGAAGGCCAGCGCCGGTTTCAGGACCAGAACAGGGAACTCCTGGAAAGTAAGCGGCCGCAGATCGAGGCCTACGAGGCGTTCTGCGCGGAACTCGGCGCAGAGCCTGCCTCGGTCGCCCTGGGCTGGCTGCTCACCCGGCCCCAGGTCACGGCTCCCATCATCGGGCCCCGCACCCTGGCGCACCTGGAGAGTGCCCTGGACTCGCTGAACGTCCATCTCGACGATAAGGTCCTGGCCCGCCTGGACGAGATCTTCCCCGGCCACCAGACAGCCCCGGAGGACTACGCCTGGTAGACCGCTCATCCCTGCCAAAACGCCCCGAGCACATCGTGCCCGGGGCGTTCGTTTTGGGGTTTGACGACAACGCTGATGACAACGTGCCTCTATACGATCACGTTTCTCGTTTCCGGAAGCATCTCCCTCGCCGTCAGCGTAAGCGCGGTGTTGCCGCCCCAAGACTGGTGGGATTCCGACTACGGATATTTCCTTGGGTGGGAAACCCTCGTCGGGTCGTTGGCCAAAATGGCTGGATTCGCCGTGGCAGGCATCGGCATGATGCTCGGCAGCATCGCGTGCGCGATCGCATCCCGTGGAAAACCTGCTCCGGTGGGGCCGCCTCAACTCCCAGCTGATCACCAGAAACAAGAGCCGAGTTCGTAGATGGCTCAGGTACAGCGAGCCATCACACCGATACATGGAACGTCAGTGGTGCTGCAGTGTCAGGCTCGTCTTGTCGGCGGCGATGGTGAGTTGAGCTTGGCCGCCGATCGGGAAGGTGGCCAAGGGGGAGGTGTGGCCGATGTCGATGTTGGCGAGTACCGGGGTGCCGGCCAGAGACGGCTGAGTGTCGATTATCTGTTCCAGCAGCGGGCGGGTCATGTGGCTCGCCTCCTGGAAGCGGCCGATCGCCAATCCTCGGATGTCGGAGGCGCCGGGAAGCTGAAGCAGTGACGTCAGGTCCCGCGCGAAGGTCGCCGGGTGCGATTCGAAGTCGTCTTCCACGATCAGTATCGCGCCGTCGAGAGATGGCATGTAAGGGGTGCCTTGCAGCAGGTTCAGCGTGCATAGATTGCCGCCCACGATTCGTCCCTCGGCGGTGCCGGGCCGGATCGCCCACCATCCTTCGTTGGGGATCAGATCGCGCTTGTCCTGGTCGAGGAACCAAAGATCATCGCTCCAGGTCGCCGACGGGGTAAGGGCGACTGGGGCGCTCTCGAACATCACAGCGGTGAACCAACGCAGGATCTGCTCAAAGTGGTCGCGCATCCCGAACGTCGACCAGTGTGGTCCCGAGTAGGTGACCAGACCGGTTCGGGCGAGGATGGCATTCTGCAAGGCCGTGATGTCGGAGTAGCCACACAAGATCTTTGGGTTGTCGCGAATGAGCCTCCAGTCCAGAAAGGGCAGGAGTTCGTTGCAGTTGTAGCCGCCGATCACCGTCAGGATCGCCGACACCGAAGGGTCCGCGAAAGCGTCATGGAGATCGGCGACTCGGGAGGCGATGCTGGAAGAGTCGAAGGAGTCCCGCTCATCAACGTGGTCGCCATAGGACAGAGTCAGGCCGAGTTCGGCGAATCGGCCTTCGATGATGTCAGTGTGGTCATGCTCCATCACCATCGCGCGGGATCTGGCGGGTGCCACCACGCGTACGGTGTCGCCTCGGTTCAACTTGGCCGGGAAGATCGTATCCATTGCCTGAGCGTAATGCCGCCGCCCGAATCTACGATCGCGACGCGGTGGCCGGCCATAGTACGAGCGGGAGTCCATTCCAGCCGGTGGGCCCGGTTCAGCGCAGCTCGCCTTCCAGCAGACCCATGATGATCTTGTCGTGCCATTTTCCGTCGCGCCGGAACGCCTCGCGCATGCGTCCCTCGTCGACGAATCCCACCTTCTCGTAGACCCGGCGGGCCGCGGTGTTCTCGGCGATGGTGGTCAGGGAGATCCGGTGCAGCCGCATCCTGTCGAAGCCGTACCGGCAGATCACCCGCATCGCGTCGGTGGCGTACCCCTGACCCCAGGTGTCCTTCTCACCGAGATAGATGTCGAGCTTGGCGTCACCCGTCTCGGGTTCGGCCTCCCGCAGCGCGACGATGCCGATCGTCCGGCCGTCGAGTGTGTCGATCATCAGGTTCAGGTCGCCGTAGGAGTCGGTGCGGCGCTCCTCAAGTTGCTTCCTTGTCTGAGCCAGCGACGGCGGATAGGGGGCGTCCATCCACCGCATGACCTCAGGGTCGCCGTGCCAGCGCCACAGCGTCTCGGCGTCCGGCGGTTCGACGGCGCGCAGCCGTACGCGATCTCCAGTAACCATGCAGAATTCCCTATCAGAGCGCAGGGCAGACGTGCGACTCGATTAGCTCCGCCGTTGGCCGGCACGGCGCGAGTTCTTGTTGACGCGATGCGATCTAGTTGGGCATCAGGACCGCGCTCTTCAGCGCAGCAGGACGCGAAGTACTGCTTCCGCGCGCCGGGCGTCGGGTTCCTCGCCGGTGATCATGCGGGTGTGGATGTAGGACTCGGTGATGCGGGCGGCCGTGTAGGCGAGGTCGTCGAGAGGGATTTCGGCCGAGATCAGTCCTGCGTCGCGGTCTTCGTCGATGAGCTCGCGGATCAGTCGCAGGTAGCGCCGCTGGTACTCACCGGAGGTGCTGGTCAGCAGGCTCAGCGCGAAGTCGGGCTCGTCGCGTAGCAGTTGCCGCATGCCTGGGTGATCGTTCACGTCGCGGACGAAAGCGGTGAGGGCGGCGGCGGCGCGTGGTCCTTCGGGCTTGGCTCGGCGGTAGCGGCTGAAGCTCTTCTGGGTGGCCGACCAGAGCACTTCGGTGATCAGTTGTTCGCGGGAGCCCACCCATCGGTACAGGGTGACTCGGTTGATGCCCAGTTCGTCGGCCAAACCTTGCATGTCAATGCGCTCCCCGGCCGCGAAGCGGCGGCGGGCGGCGGCGAAGGCGTCGAGTACCGCGGGGCGTCGGGTCACGTCGCCCCCGCTCAGTGCCCGCTGCAGCGCCGTGGACGTGGACGGTGTCACCTGGCGTTCCCCGCTCACCGCATGTGCTCCCCTCGCCGCCACATGTACCACCCTCGCACCCCCGGGATCCGTCACGGCAAGATGCAACGAGGTTAAGGATACGTTGCAGAACGCATCATCCTCGCCTAACGTTGCAGTGGGAGCCGAGCGGATACCCGCCCTGCCGACGATGCGATCTGCCCAGCCCCGCCGACAGAAGGGCATGACGTCATGGTCGATGTGTCCGGGAGCTGCGACGCACGGTTCGAGGCGGTGAAGGACGCCCTCGCCGAGCAACTTGCGTCCGGCAACGAGTTGGGCGCGAGCATCGTCGTGGACATCGACGGCGACACCGTTGTCGACATCTGGGGTGGGTGGCGCGACGCCGATCGCCGCTCACCATGGGCCGAGAACACCATCGCCAATGTCTGGTCGACCACGAAGACCGTCACCAGTCTCGCGGCCCTGATGCTCGTCGACCGGGGACGGCTCGATCCCTACGCGCCCGTCGCGCGGTATTGGCCGGAGTTCGCCGAGAACGGCAAGGAGCACATCGAGGTACGGCACATCCTGAGCCACACCTCGGGTGTGTCCGGCTGGGAAGCGCCGTTCGCCCTCACGGACATGTACGACTGGGACTTCTCGACCAAGAGGCTCGCCGCCCAGAAGCCGTGGTGGGAGCCCGGCACCGCGTCCGGGTACCACGCTAGCAACCAAGGCCACCTCGTCGGCGAGCTTGTGCGCCGCGTGACCGGGCGACACCTCAAGACATTCGTCGCGGAGGAGATCGCGGGTCCGCTCGCCGCCGACTTCCAGATCGGCGCCGTGGAAACCGATTGGGAGCGGATCGCGCCGGTCGTCCCGCCGCCTCCGCTTCCGTTCGACCTGAACGCTCTCGATCAGGACAGTCCCGTCTACAAGACCTTCACCGGGCCGCCGGCCGACGCGGCGGCGGCGAACACACCGGGCTGGCGTCGTGCCGACATGGGCGCGCTCAACGGCCACGGCAACGCCCGATCGGTCGCTCGCATCCTCAAATCGCTCGCCCTGGGCGGCACCGTCGACGGGGTGCGCCTGCTTTCCCCGGACACGATCGACGTCATCTTCGACGAGCAGAGTCACGGGCCCGACCTCGTCCTGGGCGTGCCTCTGCGCTTCGGGATCGGCTACGCGCTGCCGGAGACGGAAACGGTGCCATACGTGCCTCAGGGGCGCGCCTGCTACTGGGGCGGCTGGGGTGGCTCGCTCATCCTGATGGACCTCGACACCCGGACCACCATCAGCTACGTGATGAACAAGATGGCCCCGGGCATCATCGGATCCGACCGCTCGGAAGACTACGTCCGGGTGATACACAGCTGCCTCGCCTGACGGAACGCGAGTCCGAGACGTGCCCGAGGCGTGCGGCGCTTTAGCAACTGTGGTTGACTAATCTCGAAGTAGTCAACCACAGTTGCTTACATGTCCGGTGTTGAGAATCCCGTTCCCCAGGAGCCCGCCGACGCGCTGGCGGCGGTGGCGGCGTTGAGACGCCTGGCCGACCAGATAGAGGACGCCGCCGTCGAGCAGGCGATGCGAGCAGGCTGGAGCTGGCCGCAGGTCGCCGAGGCGCTCGGCGTGACGCGCCAAGCGGTCCCCAAGAAGCACGCCAAGCGGCTCATCGCCGCGGGCGTCACGCTGAGGAGGCGCTGACCATGACCGCCATCGACGAGTACATCAACACGATCATCGAGCAGGGACGGCACGATGCGCAGCACGACGGATCGGCGACGATCGAGGCACACCATCTCCTGCTCGCGATCGCCACTGAAGAGGAAAGCACCACTCATCAGGTCTTGACCACGGCCGGGCTCGACCACTCGGCGCTCCGTGACGCGCTCGATCGCGAGTACGAGCACAGCCTGAGCGCGGCCGGAGTGTCCCTGGCCACCTTCGACCTCCCCCGGCCGAGCAGCACCGGCAACCTTCCGACGCAGATGGGGGCATCGGCCGAACTCGCGCTCGAACGAGGCTTCGCCACTACGCCCTCATCGGAATGATCATCGAGCGGGCAGGCGACAAGGTCACCGTCACCAAGCTGGGCGCGGTGCGCGTTCAAGCCCCTGGACCCATCGCAACGCTACGTCGACGGACGCCCGGTCCAGTCCGATCTCCGGGTCGATCGTGATCAAAAGAGTCGGTTCGTGGCGGTCTTCGGCCCAGTCCAACGCTTCAGGAGTATGGGCGTCGTCGATCCACACAGCGGGCCGCTCGGCCGCGAACGCCGCGATGACCGGCACCTTGTCCCGGGGCTGGAACGGCACCCGGGGCATGGCCAGCACCGGCATGGGCGGAATCTCCAGGACAGGGGCGAGGAGACGGTTCGCCTCCTCGTTCCAGCCGGTCGCCCACGCCACGTCGAACAGCCGGCCGAGTTCGGTGATCCACTGTCCATGCGCAGGACAGAGGCGTATCGGCTCCTCATCGTCGAACATCTCGTACTCGGCGAATCCCGGAGGGCAGCGAGTCGCGGCAAAGGGATTGAGAACGCCGTCCACGTCGAGAAGGAGTACGGGCCGTGTCATCGATCCAGTATCGAACCCCCGCATCGGTCATGCCAGCGGCCAGGTTCATGGGGCACGCGCCGCGTCTTAGGGGCGAGGCGAATGGTGCCCTTTGGCGCACCTCGGCCTTCGTGACGGCGCTCCGCCGGTTGTCACCCGCTCGCCGCCGGCTCGTAGCCACGGAGAAGGCGCTCTTCGAGGTGCGCTTCGGCGGCGAGATGCGCCGCGAGCTCGTCGAGCGTGGCGGCGCAGCGCACGTTCGACAGGCCGCGCTGGACGAGGCTCCGCGAGACGCCATGACGGCGCACGGCGTACCACCCGCCTCCGACCGCGTCGGACACGAGCCAGTTCCGGCTGTACTTGGCCTTGAGCTCATCGATCGTCACCGGCATGGCCGGCCTCCTGCCCGTGGCGGACGGACGCGCCGATGGCGGGAAGGCGGTGTCGCGCGGCCGGCGAACCGGCGCGGGACCCAGGGAAGAGCCGCGGGCGGGCAAAGTGGGGGAGGCCATGCGCCAAGGCTAGTGACCGCTTCGTATTCAAGCAATCACACACAGTAGTCGATCAGAAGTTGGCCGACATCGGCCACGAAGATCGCACTCGGCGCCGCGACCCCGGTGTCGCGGACCGGGGCCGCGACCGGGCGACCTCCCCCTGAGGGCTCTTGTGGCCTCCTCCCGGAAGGAATGGCAGCACAATTGGGGCATGAACCAATGGCAGGAGACGCGAGAACGGCTGCGCGCGTTCGCCCTCGGCCTCCCCGAGGCCTACGAGGACTTCCCCTGGGGAGAGACCGTCGTCAAGGTCAGCAAGAAGGTCTTCGTCTTCCTCGGAATGGAGGAGGAGTCCGAGAAATGGAAGCCCGGCTTCTCCGTAAAGCTGCGCGAGTCGAACGGCCATGCCCTCAACCTGCCCGGCGCGGCTCCGACGGGCTATGGGCTGGGCAAGGCGGGGTGGGTGACCATTCCCTACTCCGACGAAACGGCCGACACCGACCTCCTGTGCGAATGGGTCGAGGAGAGCTACCGCATTGTCGCCCCCAAACGCCTCTCCGCCAAGCGGGAAGCCCCCCAGCCGTGAACGACCATGCTGGAACCGATTACGCTCAGTAGTCGACGGCCGCGTCGGTGATCCAGTCGGCGAGGTAGCGGGCGAAGGAGGCTCGGACCAGCACCCGGAACTCCTCGTCCTCACCCGCGACCAGCACGACCTGCGCCCTCGCCAGCGTGGTCTGCGCGCAGCGGCCGGGGCCGAACACCGATGGGTGCAGGTCGATGGCGCATCCATGTGCGAGCAGGTCACGTGCGCCCGGCCCGGCCACCAGGATCGTGGTCCGCTGCGCCGACACGTCGGTCACCGCGACGTCCTCGGAGCGCGGAAGGTCCACATCGCCGATGACCAGCCACTCGTCGGGGCCCAGCCACAGCACGTCGGCCCCGCCGGAGCGCAGCCAGGTGCCCGGTTCCATCGGCAGCCGCAACCCGAGCGACGGTGGCACCTTGCCGGGATCGGCCCGGAGGTTCGTCTGCCGCAGGAAGGGGATCTCCCGCACGCGCAATCGTGTGTCAGAAACCCCCGCGAACCCCGCCAGCGGGCTGATCCGCTCAACCATCGTGGCGGGCTCCCTCGGAGGTGTCGGGTCGGCCATCGCGGCGGGTTCCTTCTGGGTCGTAGAGGACGTGGTGGGTGACCGTCACCGGGATCAGGGTCTCGCCCGTGTAGGCGTGCAGGCGCTCCCCGACGCGGTCCCTGCCGCCGCTCACGAGCGCGAGGGCGAACGTACGGCCGAGGGCCGCGCTGCGGTAGGAGGAGGTCACGTGGCCGAGCATGGGCACGGGAGGCTCCGGGAGCCGTTCGCAGGCGACGAGCTGGGCGCCTTCCGGCAGCAGCGCGTCCGGGTCCTCGGGGAGCAGGCCCACCAGGTGCCGGCGGTCGGGCCTGGCGGTGTCGGCGCGGGCGAAGGACCGCTTGCCGACGAAGTCGGGCTTGCTCTTGGAGACGACCCAGCCCATGCCGAGGTCCGCAGGCGTGACCGTGCCGTCGGTGTCCTGGCCGATGATGGGGTATCCCTTCTCGGCGCGCAGCACGTGCATGGTCTCGGTCCCGTACGGGGTGACCGCGCCGGTCGCCTGGACGGCCTTCCACAGCGCGAGCCCGTGCCACCAGCTGACGTTGATCTCGTAGGCCAGCTCGCCGGAGAAGCTGATCCGGCAGACCCGCGCCTCGATGCCCGCCACCTCGGCGTCGCGCCAGGTCATGAACGGGAAGCTCTCGGCGTCCACCGCCAGGTCGGGGGCGAGGCTCGCGAGCACGGCGCGTGAACCCGGTCCGGCCAGGGCGACCGTCGCCCACTGCTCGGTCACCGAGGTGCATCGGACCCGCAGGCCGGGCCATTCGGTCTGCAGCCACTCCTCCATCCAGTCGAGCACGGCGGCCGCGTTGCCCGTGGTCGTGGTGACGAGGAAGCGGTCGGGCGCCAGCCGGATGACGGTGCCGTCGTCGAACACCATGCCGTCGGCGCGGCACATGACGCCGTACCGGATGGCGCCGACCTTCAGGCTGCTCATCAGGTTGGTGTAGAGGCGGTCGAGCAGCTCGGCCGCGTCCGGGCCCTGAACGTCGATCTTCCCGAGGGTGGAGGCGTCCATGGCGCCTGTGGCCTCGCGGACGGCGCGGCACTCGCGCAGGACCGCGGCCTCCATGTCCTCCCCCGGCCCCGGGTAGTACCAGGGTCTCTTCCACTGCCCGACGTTCTCGAACAGCGCGCCGTGCTCGGCGTGCCAGTCGTGCATCGCGGTGACGCGCACGGGATCGTGCAGGGCGCCCCGGTCGCGTCCGGCGAGGGTCGCGAAGGACACCGGGACGTAGGGCGCGCGGAAGGTGGTGGTGCCGAGGCCGGCGATCCCGGTTCCCAGCACCTGGGCGACGATCGCGCTGGTGAGCGTGCCGGAGGTCTTGCCCTGGTCGTGTGCGGTGCCCGCCGTGGTGTAACGCTTGACGTGCTCGACGGAGCGCAGCCCCGCGCCGGTGGCCCGCCGCAGGTCGGCCACGGTCACGTCCCGCTGGAGGTCCACGAAGTGGTGGGTCTCGTCGTCGGCGGGCACCAGCCACACGTGCTCCCCCCACCCGCCGGACGGAGACGGCGGAGTGGCGAGCGAGGTCGGCGGAGTGGAGGCGGCGGCGGTTTCGCCGTCGGCGAGGCATTCGGCGAGGGTGGTCGCCCCTCGCGCCGCCCCGGCCACCACCACGTTCCGGCCCGCCTGGACGGCTCGCGCGGCATCCCCCGGGACGAAGGCGCCGAGCCGCTCGTCGTAGCGCAGCTCCCCTCCGGCCTGGCCGAACAGGTGGACCACGGGATTCCACCCGCCGGCGACGAGCAGCAGGTCGGCCTCGACCTCGCGTGATCCCGTCATGGCGCCCAGGCCCTCGCCGCGCTCGCCGATCACGACGGTGCGCAGGCCTTCGTCGCCGTCGCCGATCGCGGCGGTGACCAGCCGGCCCTCGCGGGCGTCGGCGATGTCCACGATCTCGACGCCCGCCTCGGCGAGGTCGCGGGCCGCGTCGTAGGCGGTGTCGTCCATGCCGGTGGTGAAGACCACCGCCCGGCGGCCGGCCGGCACGCCGTACCGGTTGGCGTACGCGCGCGCGGCGGAGGCCAGCATGACACCGGGGAGGTCGTTGCCGCTGAACACGATGGGCCGCTCGTGCGCCCCGGTCGCCAGGACGACCCTGCGGGCGCGGATCCGCCAGACCCGCTCCCGCGTCACGGCGTCCTCGCCCCGGCGCTCGACGGCGACGAGGTAGTTGTGGTCGTAGTACCCGATGACGCTCGTCCGGGACAGGACACGCACGTCGGGCAGGGCTCGCAGCTCGGCCGCGACGGCGAGCGCCCACTCGGCGCCGGGCCGGCCCTCCACCGTCTCGGCGGTGTCCGGCAGGGTGCCTCCGGGCTCGGGGCGGTCGTCGGCGAGGACGACCCGGGCTCCGGTGCGCGCGGCGGCCCGCGCCGCCGCCAGCCCCGCCGGTCCGGCACCCACCACGAGCACGTCGCAGTGCGCGTGCGTGGCGTCGTAGCGCGCCGGGTCCGGGCCGGGCGACAGCCTTCCCTGCCCGGACAGGCTGGATGCGACCAGGCCGTCGTACAGCGGGATCGTGGTCGCCTGGACCATGGGCTCGGGGAACGGCCGTTCGATCTGGACGACGGCGTTCGGCTCCTCGGTCCACGCGCCGAAGATGCCGCGCGGGCGGCCGAGCGTGACGCTGGTGGCCACCCGGCGCACGCCTGCCGCCAGCAGCGCCGAGGCGAGGGTGTCACCTCGGCGGCCCTCGTAGGCGCGGCCGTCGAACGTGAACCGCAGCACCTGACCCTCGTGCCCGGCACGCCGCCGCGTCATCGCGGGCCTCCGGTGGCGGCGTCCCAGGACGCGCTCGCGGTGCCGACCTCGCCGGTGGCGACGTTCCCGGGCGGGGAGGCGTCCCCGGACGGGGATATGGGGGTGATCTCGTTGGTGGCGGTGTTCCTGGTCAGGTTGAACCAGCGGCGGCAGCCGGCCGAGTGGTTCCACCGTTCCTCGAACGGGCCCTCGGGGTTGTCGCGGAAGAAGAGGTAGCGTGCCCACTCCTCGTCGGTGAGCGCGCCGGGGTCGCGGGGGTAGGCGACGCCGGCCTGCCCGCCGTACCCGAACTCGGCCTCGTCGCGCGGCCCGCACCACGGGCAGGGGATCAGCAACATCGCTCGCGCTCCTTCAGTGCGCCACGGCGGCGGCGCCGTGCTCGTCCACGAGCGCGCCGGTGGTGAATCGTTCGAGGGTGAAGGGCGCGTTGAGCGGGTGCGGCTCCCCGGTGGCGATCGTGTGCGCGTAGCACCAGCCGACGCCGGGCGTCGCCTTGAACCCGCCCGTTCCCCAGCCGCAGTTGACGTACAGGTCGCCGACCGGGGTGAGTCCGACGATCGGCGAGGCGTCAGGAGTGACGTCGACCACCCCGCCCCAGGTGCGCAGGACGTGCGCCCTGGCGAAGATCGGGAACAGCTCCAGCGCCGCGGCCATCTGCCGTTCGATGATGTGGAAGGCTCCCCGCCTGCGGTAGGAGTTGGCGGCGTCAATGCCGGCGCCCATGACCAGCTCGCCCTTGTGCGCCTGGCTGACGTAGACGTGGACCGCGTTGGACATGACGACCGTCGGGTGGACCGGTTCGAGCAGTTCGGAGACCAGCGCCTGGAGGGTGTGGCTCTGCACCGGCAGCCGCAGCCCGGCCATGCCGGCCACGACCGAGGAGTGCCCGGCCGCGGACAGTGCCACGCGCCCCGCCGCGATGCGCCCGCGTGTGGTCTGTACGGCCCGCACCCGGCCGTCGGTCACCTCGATGCCGGTGACCTCGCAGTGCTCGATGAAGTGGACGCCCATCGCGGAGGCGGCCCTGGCGTACCCCCAGGCGACGTGGTCGTGCTTGGCGATGCCCGCGCGCGGCTGGTAGGTGGCGCCGAGCACCGGGTAGCGCGCGTCGGGTCTGACGTCGACGATCGGGCAGACCTCCTTGACCCGCTCGGGGCCGAGCCATTCGGCGTCGACGCCGTTGAGCCGGTTGGCGTTGACGCGGCGCACGCTGTCGCGCACGTCCTGCAGGCTGTGGGCGAGGTTGAGCACCCCGCGCTGGCTGAACAGCACCTCGTAGCCGAGGTCGTCCTCCAGCCCTTCCCACAGCTTCAACGCGTGCTCGTAGATGCCGGCGCTCTGGTCCCACAGGTAGTTGGAGCGGATGATCGTCGTGTTGCGGGCCATGTTGCCGCCGGCCAGCCAGCCCTTCTCCAGGACGGCCACGTTGGTGATGCCGTGGTTCTTCGCCAGGTAGTAGGCGGTGGCGATGCCGTGCCCGCCGCCGCCGACGATCACGACGTCGTAGGAGGCGGCCGGCTCGGGGCTGTCCCACAGCGCGGTGCCGTCCCCGGGCCTGGCCCGCTCGCGTCCGGTCATGCCTCTCCCGCCTTCGTGCCGCCCGTCACGGCCTTGCCCCGTCCGCAGCCACGCGGCCGCCCGGTCACGCGCGCAGCCGCTTCATGGCCGGGTCGAAGAGCGGTTCCTCCGCCACGACGGCCGGGATCCGCCTGCCGAAGTAACCGATGTGGACCTGCCGCCCGGGCTCCGACAGCGGGCGGGGCAGCCAGGCGTAGGCGATGGCCTTGCCGATGGTGTACCCGTACGCCGCGCTGGTGACGTACCCCACGCAGGTGTCGCCGTCGTAGACGGGCTCCTTGCCCATCACCACGCCGGAGGGGTCGTCGATCGTCAGGCAGGCCAGGCGGCGGGCGACCGAGGCGCGGCGCTCCTCCAAGGCGGACCTGCCGATGAAGTCGCCCTTGTCCATCTTGACGGCGAACCCCAGGCCGGCCTCGAACGGATCGTGCTCGTAGGTCATGTCGGCGCCGAAGGAGCGGTAGCCCTTTTCCAGGCGCAGGCTGTTGAACGCGCCGCGCCCGCCCGCGATGATGCCGTGCGGCCGTCCGGCCTCCCAGAGCGTGTCCCACAGCTTCACGCCCATGTCGGCGGTCGTGTAGAGCTCCCAGCCCAGCTCGCCGATGTAGGACAGGCGTAGCGCGGTGACCGGCACCGACCCGATGTACGCCCGCTTGGCACGGAAGTAGCGGAAGCCCTCGGCGGAGAAGTCGCCCTCGGTGAGCGGCGCCACCACGTCGCGTGCGCGCGGGCCCCAGATCCCGACGCAGCATGTGCCGGGGGTGATGTCCCTGATGGACACCGACCCGTCGGCAGGACGGTGGCGGGCGAGCCAGTCGAGGTCGAGGTTGCCGTTGGCGCCGACCTGGAACAGCTCGCGGCCGAGCCGGGCGACCGTGATGTCGCTGCGGATGCCGCCGTCGTGGTCGAGCAGCAGGCAGTAGGTCACCGATCCGACCGGCTTGTCGACGGCGCCAGTGGACATCCGGTCCAGGAAGGCCGCCGCGCCGGGCCCGGCGACCTCCAGCCGCTTGAGCGCGGTCATGTCGTACAGGGCGACGCCCTCCCGGGACGCCCGTGCCTCGGCGCCCACGATCGGCGACCAGTAGCGCGCCGCCCAGTCGCCGGGCACGGGGATGCCCCCGCCCTCGGCCAGGGCGGCGTTCGCGCCGTACCACTGGGGGCGCTCCCATCCAGACGCCTCGAGGAACAAGGCGCCGAGCTCGCGCTGCCGCGCGTGGAAGGGGCTCACCCGTAGCGGGCGCAGGTTCTCCGGCGGCTGGAGCGGGTGGATGATGTCGTAGACCTCGACGAAGTTCTGGCAGTCGCGGGTCAGGACGTACTCGGGGGCGAGCTGGTGCGGCTCGAAGCGGTTGACGTCGCACTCGTGCAGGTCGAACGACGAGCAGTGCCCGTCGACCAGCCACTCGGCCAGGGCTCGCGCCACGCCCGCCGAGTGGGTGACCCAGACGGCCTCGGCCACCCAGAACCCCTTGACCTCGGTGGACTCGCCGAGCAGGGGCATGTTGTCGGTGGTGAAGGAGAACAGCCCGTTGATGCCCTCTTCGATCTTGGTGTCGCGCGTCGAGGGCAGCAGCGATTGCGTCTCGGTCCAGGCGTCGGCGAAGTCGCCGGGCGTGAACGGCGTCACCGACGGCATCACCTCAGCGTCGTCGACGGACGCGATGGCCTCGGGGCGCACGGGCATCGGTCGGTGGCCGTAATAGCCGACGGCCAGCCGGTCGTACCGCTCCCGGTAGTACAGGTCGGCGTCCTGGTGGCGCAGGATCGGGCGGGTCGCCTCCTGTGGCCTGCCGCCGTCCGTGGGCGCCTCCTCGGCCTGGCCGCTCAGAGCAGGCACCGGGCCGGTCCAGGCGAGCTGGTGGGCGAGGGGGGTAAGGGGCAGCGCCATGCCGACCATGCCCGCGACCTTCGGGCCCCAGATGCCGGCGCAGCAGACGACGACGTCGGCGGGGATCTCGCCCTGGTCGGTGAGGACGCCGGTCACGTGGTCGTCCTCGACCCGGATGTCCAGCACCTCGTGCCGGTCGAGGACGCGTACGCCGCGCTCGCGGGCGAGCCGGAGCTGCGCCTCGACGGCGCGCACGGCCTTGGCGATGCCGTCGGTCGGCACGTACAGGCCGCCGAGCACCCGGTCGGGGTCGAGCAGCGAGTGGCGCCGGAGGCACTCCTCGGTGGTGAGCAGGTGCGCCTCGACGCCCCAGGCGGTGGCCCAGCCGTGCCGCCTGTGCAGCTCGGCGAGCCGTTCGGGGGTCGTGGCGACCTCCAGACCGCCGACCTGGAGGAAGCAGCCGAGCGCCAGGAGCTTCTCGACGGTGTAGCGCGCCAGCTCCGTCATGGTCTTGGAGGGGTTGGTCTGGAAGACCAGGCCGGGCGCGTGGGAGGACGAGCCGCCCGCCGCCGGGACCGTGCCCTGGTCGACCACGGTGATGTCGTCCCAGCCTCGGGCGGAGAGCTCCTCGGCGAGTGCCGCGCCCACCACGCCCGCTCCGATGACGACGACCCGGGGGCCCGTCATACCGCCACCTCCGTTGCGCATGATGAACAATGATGCGCCTTCCGCAACAAGCGTGACCGGCCGCCCGGGGGGTGTCAAGAGCAGGTCAGCCCGTGGGCAGCCAGGCCTTCACCTTGTCGGGGTTGGCCTCGACCCACTTCTTGGCGGCATCCTCGGCCGACATCTTGTCCTCGGAGATGTACTTGGCCACCAGGTTCTGGTCGTCGTTGGTCCAGGTGAAGTTCTTCACCAGCTGGTAGGCCGGGCTGCCGGAGTCGGCGAACTTCTTGCTCACGATCTTGTCGAGCTCGTACGGCGGGTAGTCGCAGGCCACCTTGGCCGCGTCCGCGTCGCACCCCTCGGTGTAGGCGGGCAAATTCACCTTGACGAGCTTGACCTCCGCGAGGAACCACTGCGGCTCGTAGAAGTAGCCGATCATCGGCTTCTTCTGGGCCTCGGCCTGCCGGAACCCGGTGATCAGCGCCGCCTCGCTGCCGGCGTACACCACCTTGTAGTTCAGCTTCAGGTTCTTGACCAGGGCCGCGTCGTTGGTGACGAACGAGGGGTCGCCGTCGAGCAGCTGCCCCTTGCCGCCGGACTCGGAGCTCTTGAACAGGTCGGCGTACTTGTCGAGGTTCTTCCAGTCGGTGATGTCGGGGTACTTCTCGGCCATCCACGGCGGCACGTACCAGCCGATGACGCCTTTGTTGCCGGTCGAGCCGGTCTCGACGGCGACCTGCTGCTGCTCGATGTACTTCTTCTTGAGGTCGTCGTGGCCCCAGTTCTCCACGATCGCGTCGACCTCGCCGGTGGCGAATCCCTGCCAGGCCACCTCCTCCTTGAGGTCCTTCTTCGTGACCTGGCAGCCGAGCTCCTTCTCGGCCACGTACGCGATCACCGCGGCGTTCGCCTCGTATCCGACCCAGGGGTTGATCGCGAGGTTGACGGCGCCGCACGCCTTCTTCGCCGGATCGGCCGTTCCAGAGGCGGACGGGCTCTCTCCCACCTTCGCACCCGCGCACGCTGAGGCGAGGAGGCCGACGGCCGCCACGAGTACGGCCGTCCTCGGCCGCGCGATCCTCGAAACTCTCACCAAAGTCCTCCTGATCGAAGGCCGCCGGAGGCGGCCGTTACACACCCGTGACGGGCGATTTCCGAACTCCCCGACGCTGTAGGGCCTTGGTGATCGCGGCCAGCATGGTGCCGAGGACCACGATCGCGAGGCCGGCGGCCAAGCCCTTGCCGCGCAGCTGGAGCTGGGAGAACCCCGACACCACGTCGTATCCCAGCGCTCCCGCGCCGACCAGCCCGCCGACCACGACCATGGCCAGCACGTAGCACAGCCCCTGGCCCGCGGCGAGGGTGACCGCGCCGCGCGCCATCGGCACCTGCACCCTGGAGATGATCTGCCACGTGCTCGACCCGGCGGCGGTGGCGGCCTCCACTGCCGCGGTGGACACGCCCCTGATGCCGTCCGCGACGAGCTTGATGGCCACGGGGGCGGCGTAGACGACCGCCGCGATGATCGCGGTGAACCGGGTGGCGCCGAACAGGCCGAGGATGGGCACCAGGTACACGAACGCGGGCATGGTCTGGCCGGCGTCCAGCACCGGGCGGATCACCCGGTCGGCGCGGTCGTCCCGGCCGATCCAGACCCCGATCACGATGCCCAGCGCCATCACCAGCACCGTGGCGACGAGCGTCGCGGCCAGCGTCACCATGCTGTCCTGCCACAGCCCGAGCGCGACCAGCAGGGCCACGCACACCGCGCACACGGCCGCGACCCGCACGCCGGCGACCACCAGCGCGGTCGCGGTGACCACGGCGAGCACCAGCCACCAGGGCGAGTCGGTCAGCACGGCCTCGAACGGGTTGAGCAGCCCGTAGGTGATGAGGTTCTTCAGCCCGTTGGTGGTGGCGAACAGGTTCGTCTGCGCCCACTGGCTCGCCGCGTCGGCGCCCTTGCGGACGAAGGAGCCCACGTCGGCCTCGCCCGGGAACTCCGCGGCCCACACGTAGACGTGCGACAGGTAGACGAGCACGGCGGCGACCGCGAGGACGGCGCCCACCTGGATCCGGCGCCGGAGCGGCCGGTGGGCGCGTCCGGCGCGGCGGGCGTCCTCGACGCGGCGTCCGGCCGCCGAGGTCACCCGGTCGAGCACGATCGCCATGATGACGATGGCCAGGCCGGCGTTGAAGGACGTGCCGACGTCGAGGGTCTCCAGGGCCTTGAGCACGGTCTTGCCGAGCCCGGGCGCGTCGATGAGCGCGGCGATCGTCACCATGGACAGCGCGGCCATGATCGTCTGGTTGACGCCGACGACGATGGTCCGCTTGGCCAGCGGGAGCCGTACCTTCGCGAGCAGCTGCCAGGGCGTCGACCCGAGTGAGGCGCCCGCCTCCACGGTCTCCTTGGGCACCTGCCTGATCGCGTGCGAGGTGATGCGGATCGCCGGCGGGATGGCGTAGATCATCGTGGCCACGGTGGCGCTGGCGGGCCCGATCAGGAAGACCAGCGTGAGCGGCGCCAGGTACACGAACGTCGGCATGGTCTGCATGAAGTCGAGCACCGGGGTGACCAGGCGGTCGAACCGGTCGTTCAGCCCGGCCCAGATGCCGAGCGGGATGCCGGCGGCGAGCGAGAGCAGGACGGCGGCCAGCGTCAGCGCCAGCGTGTCCATGCTCTCCTCCCACAGGCCGAGCAGCCCGAAGGACACGAATCCGGCCACGGTCAGCAGCGCGACCCTGAGGTTCCCGTACAGCAGGGCGACGGCGGCGGCGAGTCCCACCACGCCGAGCCAGCCGACCACCGGGACGGGACGGCCGAACGACGGCCGGCTGATCAGCGCCTGGACGAACGTGACGAACTCGTCGATGAAGAGCCGCACGTAGTTGAAGAAGTACAGGAAGATCGGGTTGGAGTCGCGGTTGTTGTCCACGACGTCGGCGGCCTCGCCGATCCGTGCGTGCAGCGGGGTCAGCTCGGCGCCGTCCAGCGGGAGGGTGGCCTGGCCCCGGAAGGCGATCCACAGCGCGATCCAGGCGGCCAGGATGCCCACGAGCAGGTACGGGCGCGACCACACCGGCCGGCGGGCCGCCACGGCCGCCGTCATCGCGGCCTCACCTCACCACGTCCACCCGCCGCGCGGGCGATCCCGTCGCCGCTCAATCCGCGATCACCTCGAGGATCTCGGCGCTGCTAACCACGCCGAGCAGCTCGCCGTCCGCCACGACCCGCACCGGGCGGTCCGCGTGCAGGACGGTGCGCACGGCGTCCTTGATGACGACGTCGGGACCGAGCTCGGGGCCGTCCAGCGCGTCGCCGTCGCCGGGCGGCCGCATGATCCAGCGCAGGGTCAGCACCTGCGAGCGGGACACGTCGCGCACGAACTCCCGCACGTAGTCGTCGGCGGGCGCGCCCACCACCTCGTCCGGGGTGCCGATCTGGACGATCTCGCCGTCGCGCATGACCAGGATGCGGTCGCCGAGCTTCAGCGCCTCGCTCAGGTCGTGCGTGATGAAGATCATCGTCTTGCCGACCTCATGGTGCAGCCGGATGACCTCGTTCTGCATGTCCCTGCGGATCAGCGGGTCCAGGGCCGAGAACGGCTCGTCGAAGAACAGCACCTCGGGGTCGACGGCCAGGGCGCGGGCGAGGCCCACCCGCTGCTGCATGCCGCCGGAGAGCTGGTCGGGGTAGGACTCGCCGTACCCGGTGAGCCCGACGAGGTCGAGCATCTCGCCGGCCCGCGCGTATCGGGAGTCCTTCTTCTGCCCCTGGATCTCAAGGCCGTAGGCGATGTTGTCCAGCACCCGCCGGTGCGGGAGCAGGCCGAAGTGCTGGAAGACCATCGCGAACCGGTGGCGGCGCAGCTCGCGCAGCTGCTTGTCGCCGGCCTTGCGGATGTCCACGCCGTCCAGCAGCACCTCGCCGGCGGTCGGCTCGACCAGCCGGGTGAGGCAGCGCACGAGCGTCGACTTGCCGGAACCGGAGAGGCCCATGACGACGAAGACCTCGCCGCGCCGTACGGCGAAGGAGACGTCGCGCACGGCGGCGACGCAGCCGGTGCGCTCCCTGAGCTCGGCGCGTGACAGCTCGGCGAGCGGAGTGCCGGCCACCCGGTCGGCCCGGGGCCCGAACACCTTCCACAGGCCGCGCACGTCGAGGGTCACCGACTCCTCGGCCTCGGTAAGGGCCTTCGGAAGCTCGGCCGGCGACGTCGCGGTCATGGTCACCTCGCGGTTCGAGGGATGGAGGCCGGTCACCTCCGGCGGCCACCGTGGCAGAACTCTGCCACGGACCTCTCCGTTCGCGATCTGGTTGCGTATGACGCATCAGAATGCTTAACGAGGAACAGAATCGACCCTCTGGTCAGCCCCGTCAAGGCTTGCCGCGTTTCCCTTCGCGACCGAAACGCGCACTGCCGTACCACCATAGAGGTGATGAAAACCGCGTGGCATCCGTCGGACATACCTAGAAGCGGTGTTTCCAGCCCTATATCTGGTCATTTCCGGCGCTGATCGGTCGCCGAGCCCGGGATCAGCGGGACGGCGCGGAGGCGCGGCCGGGATGCCGGTAGAACTCCACCGGCTCCGGCGGGAGCGGCGTGTCGCCGAGGATGAGGTCGGCGGCCTTCTCCGCGACCATCATGACCGGCGCGTAGATGTTGCCGTTGGTGACGTACGGCATGACCGAGGCGTCCACCACGCGCAGCCCGTCCAGTCCGTGCACCCGCATGGTGAGCGGATCGACCACGGCGCCCTCGCCGACGCCCATGCGAGCCGTGCACGACGGGTGCAGGGCGGTCTCGGCGTCACGCGCGACCCAGTCCAGGATCTCCTGGTCGCTCTCGACCGACGGCCCCGGCGACAGCTCGCCCGCGTTGAAGCCGTCCATGGCGGGCTGGTTGAGGATGCCCCGCGCCACCCGGACGGCCTCCACCCACTCCCGCCGGTCCTGGTCGGTGGACAGGTAGTTGAAGCGCAGCGCCGGACGCTCCCGCGGGTCGGTGCTGCGGATCTTCACCGAACCCCGGGCGTCGGAGTACATCGGGCCGATGTGCACCTGGTAGCCGTGCCCACCGGCCGGGGCCGAGCCGTCGTAGCGGACCGCGACCGGCAGGAAGTGGAACATCAGGTTCGGATAGGCCACCTCGTCGTTGCCCCGGACGAAGCCGCCCGCCTCGAAGTGGTTGGTCGCCCCCGGCCCCTTGCGCAGGAACAGCCACCGTGCCCCGACCCACGGGCGGTTGCGCCACTTCATCGCCGGCTGCATCGACACGGGCTGCTTGCAGCCGTACTGCACGTAGACCTCCAGGTGGTCCTGGAGGTTCTCCCCCACGCCGGGCAGGTCGTGGACGGGCTCGACGCCCAGGGCGGACAGCTCGGCCGCGTTGCCCACGCCGGAGAGCTGGAGGAGCTGCGGCGAGTTGATCGCGCCGCCGCACAGGATCACCTCGCCCGCCCGCACGGTCCGGCCGTCGTACTCCACCCCGACCGCGCGCCTGCCCTCGAACAGGATCCGCGTCACCAGCGCCCGCGTCCTGACCTCGAGGTTCGGGCGCCGCTTCACGGGATGCAGGTACGCCCGGGCGGCCGACAGGCGGCGTCCGCGGCGGATGTTGCGGTCGAAGGGCGCGAAGCCCTCCTGGCGGTAGCCGTTCACGTCGTCGGTCAGCGGGTACCCCGCCTGCCGCACGGCCTCGAAGAAGGCGGTGAACAGCGGGCTCTGCGCCGGCCCGCGTTCCAGGACCAAGGGCCCGTCGTGGCCGCGGAAGGCGGTCCCCGGGTCGGCCGTGCAGTTCTCCATGCGCTTGAAGTACGGCAGGCAGTGCGCGTAGTCCCAGGTCTCCATGCCGGGGTCGGCGGCCCAGCGCTCGTAGTCCAGCGGGTTGCCGCGCTGGAAGATCATGCCGTTGATGCTGCTGGACCCGCCGAGCACCTTGCCGCGCGCGTGGTAGATGCGGCGGCCGTTCATGTGGGGCTCGGGCTCGGACTCGTACTTCCAGTCGTAGAACCGGCTGCCGATCGGGAACATCAGCGCGGCGGGCATGTGGATGAAGACGTCCCACGGATAGTCCGAACGGCCCGCCTCCAGCACCAGCACCCGGACGGAAGGGTCGGCGGACAGCCGGTTCGCGAGGGCGCATCCGGCCGATCCACCACCGACGATGACGAAGTCGTACATACCAGCCCCGTCCCGCTCTCATCTCGCATATGCGGAGAAATGACGTGCATTGCTTGGTAGCGATTGACGCACATGGTTGCGGCATCCGCAACCATTCGGGGGGCACCGGAAGAAATGGACGCCGGTACGCCGACGCCTTACAGTCCCGAGCTATGGGCAACGAATCATCGGCCGGCGTGCAGTCGGTCGACCGGGCCATCAGCGTGCTGGAGATCCTCTCCCAGCGCGGCGAGGCCGGCGTCAGCGAGATCGCGGCCGAGATCGGTGTCCACAAGTCGACGGCCTTCCGGCTCCTCGGCGCCCTCGAAGCCAGGAACCTCGTCGAGCAGGCGGAGGACCGCGGCAAGTACCGCCTCAGCTTCGGCGTCATCCGGCTCGCCGGCGGCGTCGCCTCCCGCCTCGACCTCATCCAGCAGGGACGCCCGGTCTGCCGCCGCCTCGCCGAGGAGATCGGCGAGACCGTCAACATCGCCGTCGTGCGTTCCCACTACGCGGTCAACCTCGACCAGGTGCGCGGCCCGTCGGCGGTCACGGCGTACAACTGGGTCGGGCAGCTCACCCCGCTCCACGCGACCTCCAGCGGCAAGGTCCTGCTCGCCCACCTCGACGACCGCCATCGCGACCGGCTGCTGTCGACCGCCGGCCTCGACCGCTACACCCCCGCCACCATCACCTCGGCCGCCGAGCTGGCGCCCCAGCTCGACGAGGCCAAGGAACGCGGGTACGCCGTGACGCTGGAGGAGTACGAGATCGGGCTCAACGCCATGGCCGCCGCCATCCGCTCCTACGAGGGCGAGGTGGTGGCGGCCGTCAGCGCCTCCGGGCCCGCCTACCGGTTCAGCGCGGAGCGCATGCACCGGCTCGCCCCCGTCCTGATCGGCGGAGCGGCCGACATCAGCCACCGCCTCGGCTACTCCGGCTGAGCTCGCTGACGAGCAGGCGGACCACCCCGGGAAGGCGGTCACGCGCCGGCGTCAGCGGGGCAGGCCGAGCCGCTCGAGGACCCAGTCGTGGAAGCCCGCGATGTGGTGCTCGCTGGGCACGAGCACGCCCCCGCGGGCGTACGCCCGGGAGGACATCGCCGGCTGGCAGCGCTCGCAGGCGTCGAAGTCCTGCACGTTGACCTTGTGGAACAGCTCCACGGACGGGCCGATGTCCCTGCCGCTCTCCACGACCTCCGGCAGGAACAGCCAGTCGCACTCCACGATCGTGCGGTCGGCCGCCAGCGGGAACATCCGGTGGACGATGGCGTGGTCGGGCACGAGGTTGACGAAGACCTGCGGCCTGATGGTGATCGCGTAGTAGCGCCGGTCCTGCTCCTCGGCGACCGTCGGGATGCGGTCGACCCCCGGCGAGCCGTCGACCGTGAACCCCTGGATGCCGCTGCCGAAGGCGGCGCCGTGCCCGACGAAGTACTGGGCGGCGTACCCGTCGGCGAACTCCGGCAGCACCTCGGTCAGCTCGGGGTGGATCGTCGCGCAGTGGTAGCACTCCATGAAGTTCTCGACGATCAGCTTCCAGTTGGCCTTCACGTCGTAGACGATCCTGCGGCCGACCTTCAGGTCCTCGATGCCGTAGTTCTCGATCGAGGCCAGGTCGCCGAGCCGGGTCACGACCGCGCCGAGCACGTCCTCCTCGAAGGAGGGGGGCTCGTCGGCCAGGCACACCCAGACGTACCCGATCCACTCGCGCACGTGCACCTTGACCAGGCCGTGCTCCACCCGGTCGATGTCGGGCATCTTGGTGAGGTTCGGCGCCGCGATCAGCTTGCCGTCCAGGTCGTAGGTCCAGGCGTGGTATGCGCACTGGAAGGCCCGCCGCACCTGGCCGGACTCCTCCGTGCACAGGCGGGCGCCGCGGTGGCGGCAGACGTTCAGGAAGGCGCGGGTCGCGCCGTCCTTGGCCCGGCTCACGATGACGCTCTCGCGCCCGACCTGGACGGTGCGGAACGCGCCCGGGCCGGCCAGATCGTCGGCCCTGGCCACGCAGAACCACATCGACTCGAAGATCTGCCGCTGTTCGAGGGCGAAGACGTCCTCGTCGGTGTAGAGGTGGCCGGAAAGGGTGGCGAGCAGGCTGGACGTCACGAGTCACTCCTCGGTCGCCCCGCCGTCACGCCCGGCGGGAGGTTGGGGGGCGCGCCGGACGGCACGACGTAGATCATGCCGTCCTCCACCACGACGCCGTGGGTGCGCACGGGGAGCTTGGCCGGCGGACTGTCCACCTCACCGGTCCGCAGGTCGAACCTGCTGGAGTGGAGCGGGCACTCGATCTGGCAGCCTTCCAGCCATCCGTCGGACAGCGAGGCGTCCTGGTGGGTGCAGGTGTCGTCGATGGCGTAGATCTCGCCGTCCTCGGTGTGGAAGACGGCGACGGGCGGATCGATGTCGAGCCGGTGGGCCTCGCCCCGCGGCAGTGCCGCGAGGGGACAGGCGGGAATCACCGCGAATACCCCTCAGTTGGTGATGGCGGAACGGGACTCGCTATGCGCAACAGATTGCGGTCCAGGTGAGGCACCTGTCAATACGTCGGCGAGGGTCGCCGACCGGGCCGCCGATCACTCACCGGCACCGGCCCGCCATGCGGAAAGATGTCCGCTATGCGGCTTGAATGGCACCTCTGGGGACATGTCGTCTTAGCCACATTGTTGTTGCTGCCCGTCGCCGTGGCCCTCGCGCACCTGCTGGCCGCGTGGCGGGCCGGCCGTGGCCGCGCCCATGCCGCCCGCACGGCGTACGCGGACGTCTTCATCGCCGCGGGGACGCTTCCGTGGCTGTGGATGATCCTCACGCCGGGAAGCGCCTCGGGCGTCAGCCTCGTCCCCCTGCGTGACCTGGCGGAGCTGGCCGGCGGCCCACCTGGGGCGGCGTTCGCTCAGGTGGGAGGGAATCTGCTGGTCTTCGCCGCGCTCGGCGCCCTGCTCCCGGTCCGGTCCGCGCGCATGGCCTCCCTCTGGCGGGTCGCCCTGATCGCCGCCTCGCTCTCGGTCACGGTGGAGGTGCTGCAGTACGGCCTGCGCCTCGGCCGGGTGTCCTCGGTCGACGACGTCCTGCTGAACACCGCTGGAGCCCTGCTAGGGGCCCTCGTGACCCGCCCCTGGCGGGCGCGCACGGCACCGGTTGGGACCGGTCCACAGTAAACGGAGCACGAAAGACCCCGAAGATCACCACACGGGCACGATCCGCTCAAAAGAAGCACGGGACCAACGTCCGTATCTGTGCGATCGTGGACAAGGCGGGGCAAGTTCTCTGGAGACGCGGACCGCGTTGGTGACTGAGGGTGATAGAGCGTGATGCAATCCCCGGTACCTCACGAACCCCCGATCTATCGCCGCATCGCCGATCGCCTGCGCCAGGCGATCAAGGCGGGCGAGTTCCGCGATGGGGATCGCCTACCGGGCGAGAACGCCCTCATGGCCGAATACGGCATCGCCCGCGCCACGGCGAGACAGGCCCTCGCCGTCCTCATCAACGAGGGCATGGCCGTTCCCCGCAGAGGATCGGGTGTCTACGTCCGGCAGTTCCGGCCGATCCGCCGGCACGGCTCCCGCCGCCTGTCACGCGAGCAATGGGGGACCGGCAGGGCCATCTGGGACGGCGACACCGCCGGCCGGCCGTACGCGGTCGACGAGATCGCCGTCACGCGCGAGCAGGCGGCCGAGGACGCCGCCCGGGTGCTCGGCTGCGAGGAGGTCTGGGTGCGGCGGCGGCGCTACTCGGTCGACGGGCGGCCGGTGCAGCTCGCGACCTCCCACTTTCCGGTCGAGCTGGTCACCGGATCGCCGATCACCGTGCCGGACCCCGGCCCCGGCGGCGTCTACGCGCGGCTGCGCGACCTCGGGCACGCGCCCGTCCACTTCACCGAGGAGGTCCGCGCCCGGATGCCCGCGCCCGACGAGGCCTCCCGGCTGGGCCTGTCCGCCGGAACGCCGGTCATCGTGGTGTGCCGGACGGCCTACGCGGCCGGAGGCGGGGCGGTGGAGCTCAACACGATGATCATGGACGCCGCCTCGTATGTACTTCAGTACGACTTCGACGTGTGAGTCAAGGCGACATGTCAAGCGTTAGGTTGACCTGTCCCGCTAGAACATTGATTTCTCTAGAGATGTCCCTCAACGTGTGAGTGAGAACGGTACAAACCTGGCCCTCGCCGCGGGAAGGGTGGACGGGATGTCGTTTGACCGGCACCTCGCCGAAATCGCCCGGGAGTTCCCCGACTGGACCATCTGGAGGAGCGACGCGGGACGGTGGTGGGCCACCCGGCACCACCTGCTGACCGAGCGGGAACGTGACGCGGGTTGTGCGATGACGATCGACGCCGATGATCCGGAGGGGTTGCGCGAACGGCTGCTCGAGCAGCAGGAGCGCATCACCTCGATCGATCGCGAGACCTGATCACCGGTCACGTCCACGCCGGTGCGAGGGGGGCGCGGAAACCTCCGACCCGATCGGGGGCGGAGGTTTCCGCACAGGGATGAGGCGCTACTGCCGGTGAGCCGGCAGCCCGTCACCGTGGTCCGGCGTCCGAGCCGCCTGGACGTCGTCGGTGGCCTCGAAAAAATCCCGGATACGACCTTTGGCGGGATCCTCGTGATCATTCGCGTGCCGGCCGCCGTCGGCGCCGTGCCCGTCGTTCCGCCGACTCACCACCTGGACGGTGTCCTGCGGGTCGCGGGTGTCGAAGACCGAGCGGACGTACCCGCCGTCATAGGCGTCGTGCCCGGGCCCCGTGGGGGGACCGTCCTGGTCGGCACGCGCGTCGTGCTCGCCGTACGGGTCGTGCTCGGCGCCCGTCCCGTGCGCGCCCACCGGGCCCTCGCCGTCGCGCGGGTCGCGCTCGCCCTGCGGCCTTTGGAAGCCGTGGTCACCTTGGAGGCCGTGGTCGTCCGGAAGACCCTGCGCCTCAGGGCCGTCACCCTGGCCGCGCCCGTCGCCGGCCGCCTGTCCGTCACCGGCCGCGTGCGCGTCGTCGGTGTGGCGAGCGTCGCCGTCGGCGCCGGCGTCGGTGTCGTCCAGCACGACCCGTACCGACTCCAGCTCCTCGGCCGCCGGCGCCCCGCCCGGACGCAGGTCGTCGACCGATCCGATCGAGGGCGGGGGAGGCAGCACGGCGGACTCGTCGATCAGCGGCCCGGCCGTCCCCTCACGCCGCAGCAGATCGGTGAGGACGGACCCCATCTCGCTGAGCCGGCGGACCACCTCGGTGTGGGTGTCGGTGAGAAATGTCACTCTCTGGCCGGTGTGCTCGTCCAGCGACGCGGCCCGCTGCCGCGCGGCGGCGAGCGTGTCGTTCGCCTCGGCACTCGCGGCCTTGAGCGTGGCCTCCGACTCGGCCTTGGCGGAGGCGAGCGTCGCCTCGGCCAGGGCGTTCGCCTCGGCCACCACCCGCTCGGCCTCGCGCTGCGCGGCGGTGAGCGTCCTGTCGGCCTCGGCCCGCGCGTTGCGCAGCGTCTCCTCCGACTCGGCGCGCGCGGCCCCCAGCGTCTCCTCGGCGTCCGAGCCCGCCTGCGCCAGCAGGCGCTCGGCGGCGTTGGTGGCGTCGGCGACCCGGCGCTCGGCCTCGGCCTGTGCGGCCGCGAGGATGCGTTCGGAATCGGCCGCGGCGTCCTCGCGCACCTTGGCGGCCTCGGTGTCGGCGGTCTCGCGCTTGGAGATCGCCTCCTCCTCGGCGAGCTTGAGTATCTGGCTCAGCCGCTGGCCGAGCTCGTCGTAGTCCTGGGGGGCCTCGGCCAGGCGGCGGCGGGCCTCCGCGAGCTCGACCCGGCCCTGCTCGGTCTGATCGATGGCCCGCGCCAGGCGTTCCTCCAGGTCACGGATCTGGTTCCGCGTCCGGACCATGTGGTCGTGGACCTGGCGGCGGCTGTATCCACGCATGACGACCTCGAAGCCGAGGTCCTCGTGCATCATGTCCGGAAAGCTGTCGTGCTGGTTCGTCATGGCTGAGCCCTGGGGGTCTTGAAACGAGTGGGGGTCGTGCTTCGGTAACGACACGTCAGGACACGACTTTCCTGCCATCTGCCCAAGTCCGCAACCCGAACGCCTGACCTCTTCCGGTCGAATGAGCCTCTACCGGCAGTAAGGCCGGAAACCGGTGAAGTGCCTCGTGAGATCATCGAAGGCATGAGCAAGCCGACCCCTTCCGGCCCCGGGGCGTCCCCGGCGCGGCCCTACATCGCCGCGCTCGGCGGCGCCGTGCCCTCCGTCCACCCCGAAGCCTACGTGGCGCCGACCGCCGTCGTGGTGGGCCGTGTGACGCTCGGGCGCGGCACGAGCGTGTGGTACGGCTCGGTCCTGCGCGGCGACGACGAGGCGATCGAGGTCGGCGAGGAGTGCAACATCCAGGACCTGTGCTGCCTGCACGCCGACCCGGGCCTGCCCGCCGTGCTGGAGAGCCGGGTGAGCCTCGGCCACCGCGCCGTCGTCCACGGCGCGCACGTGGAGAGCGGCGCGCTGGTCGGCATCGGCGCGGTCGTGCTGAACGGCGCCAGGATCGGCGCGGGCTCGCTCGTCGCGGCGGGATGCGTCGTCACCCCGGGCAAGAAGATCCCCGCCGGTGTGCTGGTCGCGGGGGTCCCGGGCACGATCGTGCGGGAGCTGACCGAGGCCGACCGCGCGTCGTTCGCCCGCACACCCGACAACTACATGGCCAAGGCCGCCCGCCACCGCGCCGCCTCGCCCCTGTCCCCGCCGTCCGGAGGCTGACCCGGCGATCCCGGCAGTAGCATGGCGGCCGTGCAGTGGGACCCTTTCGAGGAGATCGAGCGGGATGTCCGCGCCATGGTCGTCGACCCGCGCTGGGCCGACGTCCCCGCACCCACCCAGGCCCAGGCGATGGCGGCCCGCCTCCTGCTCACCGCCGACGGCGGATGCTGGCTGTTCGGCGCGCACGCCCGCTGGTACCGCCACGATCGGACAGAGGGGCTGTGGCACCTGTCGGCGCCGCCCGCCGATCCGCTGGTCCGTGCCGGCGCCCGGCCCCTCCACCCCGCGCCGGCGATCCCCGAGCACCTGCTGCCGGCCGCCGCCGACTTCGCCTTCGACCGGGGCTCCACCCAGGCCTTCGTCGGGCCGGACGTGCCCCGCGGGCTCACCGACCGGATGCGCGTGCTGCTCGACGTCGCCCGGGCGGGCGGGGAGGAGGGGTACCCGTTCGTCACCGGCCCGCTCGGCGAGATGTTCCACCCGGACGTCACCGCGCCGGTGGCCGCGATGTGGGGCACGGTCATGTGGTGCGCCTACGCCCCGGCGTTCGACGGCAACGAGGTCCTGCTGTCCATGTTCGGCGAGTTCCTCGCGCGGCCGCTCCCCGGGGACGACTGGGTGCGGTGGCTGCCTCCCACCCCGCTGGACGCCCTGACGGCCCTGTACACCGGGCGGCTGGCACGCGGCGTGGGCCCGGCGGTGCGCGTGGCGGGGCAGGTGGCCGACACGGCGCGCGTGCTGCTCGCCGATCCGCGGTTCGCGCCCCGCGCCGCCGCGCTGCTGGCGATGGTGGAGCCCCTGCGGACCCGCCCGTGGCACGATCACCCGGCCGGGGACGCCGAGGCGGTCCGGCGGGCGTGGCTCGCGCGCTGCCCCGCCCACCTCAGGGGCGCCGTCCTGGCCGAGACCTCGCCCGGCGAGCACTTCCGCCACGCGCTGTACGACATGGTGGGGGCGCTGTCGTTCGTGCGCGCCCACGGCGCCGATCCCCGGGCGGTGGCCGCCTCGCTGCTCGCGGCCGACGTTCACGCTGTGGCGCCCGCGGTCGCGCCACAGCTCTACCCGTGGCTGGACGCCGAGTTGCGGCGCGCGTACTACGTGGCGCTCGCGGATCCGGTCCACCCGCTGCGGGGCTGCTGGCCCAGGGACGGTGAGCCGCCGGCCGCCCTCCGGCCGCCGGACCGGGGGTCCGCGGCGGCCCTGCTGGGAGCGGGCTACGCGACGGGGCTCGCCTGGTGCCGCCTGACGGGCACGGCGCCTCCGGCGCGCGGCTTCCCCACGTCCTCGGCCACGGTGACCTGCTTGATCCATGAGCGGGATGACCCGCGCCCAGGAGTCACAGGAACCTCATCAGAATGGATTGGCCACACCTGACCGCGCGACCATGATCTAAACGCTTTATGAGGTTATTTCCTGCTTACCTCGCGTATATCATTCCCCGTCCTCCCATCTGGGGATTTGGCTGAATTGTGATCTCGGATCCGGGAAATGGTTCCACGGGGACACTGGAGGGTCTGACGAATGGTCCCGATGGGCCATGTCATCGAAAGCCACCCGGTCGTAACCTCGAAGTGGGTGTGGGCTGCGGAAGGAAGGACGACGCGGTGGGGCACGACTACCTGGACTCACGGGTCCATGACCGTGTCGCGTTGGACGAGATCGCGCTCTACGCGGAGGTGCTCAGCGCCGTCGCTGTCAGCGAGCGAGAGCTGACGTTGGATGAGCTCGACAACGCGCTCGGATTGCGCACTTCGGTGAGCCACTGAAGTAGCTCGTAGAACTGGTCCCGGACTCCTCGGGGGTTCGGGACGGTTTTGCGAAACAACGTCCCCTGACCACTCCTCGTGACTAGTCCGGCGGGGCCGGGAAATCCGCGACGAGCGCTACGAGCGCACTAGCCTCGCTATCGCCGCGGAGGCCTCCTTGACCTTCTCCTCGGCCTCGGGACCGCCCGCGTTGATGGCGTCCGTCACGCAGTGGCCGATGTGGTCCTCCAGGAGCCCCAGCGCCACCGCCTGCAGGGCGCGCGTGGCGGCCGACACCTGGGTGAGGATGTCGATGCAGTACGACTCCTCCTCGACCATGCGCTGCAGCCCGCGGATCTGCCCCTCGATCCGCCGAAGCCTGGTTAGATAGGCCTGCTTGTCACCGCTGTACCCATGCATAATGTCTACGATACCTGTTCGGGGTATCTCCTCCGAGGGCGCTCAGCTCCGGGCCCGCAGGCCTTCGACGAGCGCCTCCCAGCGGGCGGCGATGGCCGGCGGGGCGTGCTCCGCCGCCGACACCAGGGCACCGGCCGCCAGCACCATGCGGCGGCGCTCGTCGTCGATCAGCGCCAGCAGCGCCGAGGCGTACGCCCCGATCTCCCCCTCGCCCACCGGCACCAGCACGCTGTCGCGGCCGGGCGTCACGAACTCCTCCACGCCCCGCGCGCCCTCGAACCCGACCACCGGCACGCCGCACCCGAGCGCCTCGATCACCGTCATGCCCGGCGTCTCGGTGTGCGAGGTGACGGCCACGATCGACGCCTTGGCGAACTCCCCCTGCAGGTCGGGCGTGGTGCCCATGAAGTACACGTTGTTGTGCAGGTTCAGCTCGCCCACCAGCGCCCGCAGCCGCTTCTCCTCCGGCCCGCCGCCGTACAGGCGCAACCGCCAGTCGGGGCGCTTGTCCGCCACGATCGCGAAGGCCCGGATGAGCCGGTCGAACGCCTTGCCGGGCAGCCACCGCCCGCCGGCCGAGACGATGCGGTTGTCCATGCGGGAACGCGGCCAGGGCCCCGGCGGGAGCGCGTCCGGCACGATGACGACCGGAGGGGTGGCGGCGCCGTCCAGGAGACGGACCATCTCTTCCCTGGTCGTCTCGGTGGAGGTGACGACCGCGTCCAGCTTGGGATAGAAACGCCGGACGGGGCCGGGCACGGACGGGCGGCTCCACTCGCGGGCGATGCGCACCGTCTCGCGCGGCACGTGCCGGGCCGCCTGCACACTGAGCCCCGGCCTGGTCGTGACCAGAACGTCGCAGCGCAGACCTCGCAGCGTCCGCCAGAGCGCCATCTCGGTGCGCATCTGGCCGCGCGGCAGCAGGTGACGGACCCCGGGGCGCGCGTCGATCAGCCAGCGCAGCGTGATGCGCGGGTCCACGGTGAAGAAGGGCGCCTCGCGCACCCTCCTGACGCTGATGATCTCGACGTCATGCCGTGTAGCCAGCTCCGTCGCGAGATTGAGCACCGCCCGGGTGTCGCCCCGCATGCCGAACGCCGAGGGGACCAGAAAGCAGATCTTCATCCGCCCACCTCGAGACGGAGCTCGTCGTCCACGGTGTAGCACGGCCGGACCGGCACGCCGTCGACCCTGGTATCGGGATAGTGCACGCGGCGGCGCTTGCCGTCCACGTCGTCGATGCGCGCCCCCAAGGGCAGGGGCACCTCGAGCCCGTCCACCTCCAGGGACGGCTCCCACAGCCCTTCGTACTCGGGCGTCGCGGCGATCACGTCGCACAGGGAGAGCGCCGCGTGGAAGCGCACGCCCTTGACGGTGGCCGCGGCCGTCACCGCGGCCTCGGGACCTGACGTGCTGCGCAGGGCGAGGCGGGCCGTGTGGTGGGCGTCGTCGTCCTCGAAGCCGGTGTAGGCCAGCACCCCCGTGACCTCGAAACGGCCCTCGCGGAACCACACCGCGCGCACGTCGGCCACCGGCCCGGCCTCGGAGATCCTCAGGGCGAGGTAGCCGTTCAGGGTGCGATACGCGCGATAGGCGAGGGTGCGGCGGCTCAGCGCGTAGGCGTCCAGCCGGTCGAGGGAGAAGCCGGGGTCGACGGACTGCACGCGGGTGCGCGTGCCGGACGGGTCCTGGCCGGAACCCTGCTCGAGGTAGATGTCCCAGCGGCCCGGACCGAGGTCCAGCGGCGCCAGCGACACCGCGACGGAGGCGTCGCGCGCCTCGGCTCCCGGCGTGCCCAGCACCACCTTGCTCTCGGTGCCGGTGCCCCGCTGGCGCAGGACCAGCCGCGTGCCCTCCGCCAAGGGCTCGTCGATGGACAGGCGGAGCGAGAGGACGTCGGCCAAGGTGACCTCGGCATCGGTAACGACAACGCGCACCGCGCCCCCTCCCCGTCGAATGAGCCCCGCGCGTTGAGGTTACCGTGATTTCTCCGTTATGTGGAGAAAGGTTTTCGGGCCCTGCCCGGTGCTCACCCGGGCAGGGCCTATACGCGCTCGGGGCGCGGCGGTGGTCTGACGAGGAGGGAAGGTGAGGAACGAACCCGGACGACGAGGAAGACCGCCGCCTCAAGGTCGCCCCGAACCCCCGAGCGCAGCGAGGCGGACAACAGGGATCAGACCTTCGCCGGCAGGCCCTTCACCGAGGTGACCAGGAGCTGGGCCACGTCCACGACCTCCAGGGACTCCTTGGCCTCGCCGCTGTTCTTCTTCTCGTTGATCGCGTCACCGAGCATGACCAGACAGAACGGGCACGCGGTCGAGACGGTGTCGGGATCGGTGGTCAGCGCCTCGTCCACCCGCTCGGTGTTGATGCGCTTGCCGATGCGCTCCTCCATCCACATGCGCGCGCCGCCCGCGCCGCAGCAGAAACCGCGGTCCTTGCAGCGGTGCATCTCCTGGGTCTGGACCCCGGGGACCTTCGCCATGATGTCGCGCGGCTGGGCGTACACCTTGTTGTGGCGGCCGAGGAAGCACGGGTCGTGGTAGGTGATCTTCTCCTCGATCGGCGTAATCGGGGTGAGCTTGCCCTCCTCGACCAGGTGCGCCAGCAGCTGGGTGTGGTGTACCACCTCGAACATGCCGCCGAGCTGCGGATACTCGTTGGCGAGGGTGTTGAAGCAGTGCGGGCAGGTGGCGACGATCTTCTTGATCCCCGCCTCTTTCAGCGTCTCGATGTTCTGCTGGGCGAGCATGTTGAACAGGAACTCCATGCCCAGGCGGCGCGCCGGGTCACCGGTACAGGCCTCCATCGGGCCGAGCACCCCGAACTTCACGCCGGCGATGTGCAGCAGCTCGGCGACCGCCTTGGTGGTCTTCTTGGCGCGGTCCTCCAGGGCTCCGGCACAGCCGACCCAGAAGAGGTACTCCAGGTCGTCGGGAGCCTTCTCGTCGATGACCAGGACCTCGATCGGGTCGACCTCGCGCGAGGCCAGCTCCTCGATCCACTCGGCCCGCTTCATCTCGGAGACGCCCCACGGGTTCCCCTTGTTCTCGAGGTTCTTGAGCATGACGCCCGCCTCGGAGGGGAAGTTCGACTCGATCATGACCTGGTAGCGGCGCATGTCGATGATGTGGTCGATGTGCTCGATGTCCACCGGGCACTGCTCGACGCACGCGCCACAGTTGGTGCACGACCACAGCACGTCGGGGTGGATGACGCCGTCCTCGCCGACCAGCGGCTTGCCGGCCAGCGCGAGGACGTCCTCGGGCAGGTTGGCCCGCTCCTCCTCGCTCGCGAGCAGGTAGGGCGCGATGGCGAAGGCGTGGTCGCGCTGGTCGAGGATGAGCATCTTCGGCGACAGCGGCTTGTCGGTGTTCCACGCCGGGCACTGCGACTGGCACCGGCCGCACTCCGTGCAGGTGTAGAAGTCGAGGAAGCCCTTCCAGGTGGTGTCCTCGATCTTGCCCCGGCCGAACACGTCGGTGTCGGGGTCGGCCTCCTCGAAGTCGAGCGCCTTGCCGTTACTGCGCATCTCCGGCACGGCGCCGAGGCCGTCCGGGCGGCGGGAGAACATGACGTTCAGCGGCGCCGTGAAGATGTGCAGGTGCTTGGAGTTCACCACGATCACGAGGAACACCAGCATGACACCGATGTGCAGGAGCAGGCCGACCTTCTCGAGCACCTCGTTGGCGGAGTGGCCGAGGGGACGCAGCAGCGCGGCCGCGGCGTCGGAGCCGAACGCCCCGGAGCTGTAGGGGAAGTTCCCGGTGTTGATCGCCGCGCCGCGGAACAGGAACAGCGACCAGATCACGTTGAAGATCATGAACAGGATCAGCCACGCGCCGCCGAGATGCGAGCCGGCGAAGCGCGAGTCGCGCCCGAGCTTCTTCGGCGAGTTCTTGACGCGGATGACCGCGAACGACGCCAGGCCGACCAGACAGGCCAGGGCGATGAAGTCCTGCAGGAACCCCAGGATGGGCCAGGTGCCCACCAGTGGGATGTGGAAGTCGGGCGTGCCCGTGACCGCGCCCTGGATGAGCGCCCCGTACGCCTCCAGGTAGACCGTGGCCAGGATCACGAAAGCCCAGAACACCATGAAGTGGGCGACGCCCGACGGTGTCCATTTCAGCAGCTTCTTCTGGGCGAACACCTCGACGAGCTGCGCCTTGAGTTCGGCGCCGATATTGTCCTTGGCGTATTGCACCCGTTCAGGAGCGGGCTGGCCGCTGGTGGCGAGGCTTTTGAGCCAGAGCACGCGGCGACCTGCGAGCGTGACCGCAATGGCGGTCATCACCAGCCCGATGATCGCTACAAGGAGCACGGGTCCTCCAAAGTACGGCGTTGGCTGCCCAGCGTAGACACACCGGTCATCCACAGTGACGGCACGACCACCCCGAATGGTACGCGCCGGTAACTTATGGGTCGTACGCCGGGGCGTCCACACCTTTGGTAGACCCCGATGCTAGAACAATGCCCTGAGCGAGCGCTCAGCAAGGTCCCACTCAGTCGTCGGCCGGGGTGACGCCGGCGTCCCGGTCAGTCGTCACCGAGGTAACGCTGGATCGTCGGAGCGAGGATCCCCACCAGCTCCTCCACCTCGGCGGACGCCAGCGGCTCCAGGCGCAGGACGTACCGCATCAGGACCACGCCGAACATCTGCGCGAACGCGACCTCCATGCGTACCGGGGAGATGCCGAGACCCTCCACCACCCGGTTGAAGACGGCCATGGTCAGGAACTCGCGGATCATCACGACGACCTGCTCGTTGGTCATCGCACTGCGCATCAGCGCGATGATCGGCTCCCGAGCGGCCGGATCGGCCGTCATGGTCAGCAGGAACCGGACCAGGCGCTCGCCGATCTCCGCCCGCGGCCCCTGCAGGATCAGGGGGATCACCTTGGCCGGATCGACCGGCAACTGCATCGCCGCGACGAAGATGCCGTCCTTGGTGTCGAAGTAGTGGTGCACGAGGGCCGGATCGACCTCCGCCTCGCGCGCGATGCCCCTGATCGTGGCCTTGTCGAAGCCCTTCTCCGCGAAGATCTTGCGCGCCGCGGCGATGATCTGGCCACGCGTGTCCGCCGACCCGCGCCGCCGGCCCGGGCGCCGCCTCCCGGCCGCCTCCTCCGTGGCGCTCACGTCGCCGCCCGTGGCGCCCACGTCGCCGCCCGTGGCGCTCATGTCCTCGCCCGTGGCGCTCACGTCCTCGCCCGCGGTGCTCACGTCGCCGGTGAGGCGGCGAAGTGCAGGCGGGCGAAGGCCAGGCCCTCCGCCAGGTCGTCGATGCGCTCGGTGCGCCCGGCGGCCTTCCTCGTGTTGATCTCCAGCACGATCAGGCCGCCGTACCCCGCCGTGGCCAGCCGCTCGAGGATGCGCGCACAGGGCTGGTTGCCCCTGCCCGGCACCAGATGCTCGTCCTTGTTGGTGGTGCCGATGCCGTCGGCCAGGTGAAGGTGCGCCAGCCGGTCGCCGAGCTTCTCGGTCATCTCGAGCGCGTCGGAGCCGGAGACCGCCGTGTGGGACAGGTCGAGCGTGACCTGCGGGTAGTCCTGGTCCACCGGGTCCCACCCGGGGGAGTAGGGGACGACCTCGGCGCCGCGGGCGCGCAGCGGGAACATGTTCTCCACCGCGAACACCACGTCGGTCTCCTCCCGGATGCGGGCGAGGCCGACCTCGAAGTCGCGGGCGTAATCACGCTGCCAGCGGAAGGGCGGGTGGACCACGACGGTGCTCGCGCCGAGCCGCTCGGCGGCCTTCTGCGCCCTCACCAGCTTGGCCCACGGGTCGCGGCCCCACACCCGCTGGGTGACGAGGAGGCAGGGGGCGTGCACCGCCAGCACGGGGAGCTGGTAGTGGTCGATGAGCCGCTCCAGCACGTCGATGTCCTGGCTGACCGGGTCGGCGCCCACCATGACCTCGATGCCGTCGTAGCCCAGGCGCGAGGCCAGCTCGAAGGCGTCCGGAGTGCGCTCTGGATACACCGACGCGGTGGACAAAGCGATCTTGGCGTTCGGGACTCGGATGACGTCGGTCACATCTGCCAGCCTAAGCCGGGTCACGGCCAGGTCGCGCTCCGCAACCCGGGATGAAACGAGTATCACATCGGCCGGATCGGCGTCGTGGCTGGTCTACCGTGTCTCCCATGGCGCGGATCGCGGAGGGGGCCATCCCCAGTCCGAACATCTGGAACTCCCCCCGGACCTACGAGCTCGAGAACCGCGCCGTCGACCCCGAGGGCGTCGTGGACGAGGCGATCGCCGCCATCCGGCCCTGGACCGGCGGCGTCGTCCTGGACATCGGCTGCGGCACCGGCTACCACCTGCCCGCCTTCGCCGCCACCGCGAGCAAGGTCATCGGCGTCGAGCCGCACTCGGGCCTCGCGGCGCTGGCCGCCGAGCGCTGCCGGGGGCTCTCGCGCGTCACGGTCCGCACCGCCACCGCCCAGGCACTCCCGGTGCCGGACGCCTCCATCGACGTGGCGGTGGCACGGTGGGCCTACTTCTTCGGCCCCGGCTGCGAGCCCGGGCTCCGCGAGCTGTCCCGGGTCGTACGGCGGGGCGGCGCCGCCTTCGTGGTCGACCTGGACGCGACGCGCGGCGCGTTCGGCGACTGGTTCAGCCGCACGGTCCCGTCCTACTCCGCGCCGGCCGTGGAGGCGTTCTGGTCCCGCCAGGGCTGGCAGCGGCGGGAGCTCGACCTGCGCATGGCGTTCACCTCCCGGGCCGACCTGGAGTCCGTCCTGCGCATCGAGTTCGCCCCCGCCGTGGCCGAGGAGGCGATCGCCCGGACGCCCGGGCTGGAGCTGGACTACCCGAACGTCCTGCGCTGGCGCCACTACTGACCCGCTGACGGCCGGGCGGACGGCGGCCGGTCGCGCGATCCGGGACGCAGGGGCTTGACCTTGACGTTGACGTCAAGGGTTAGCGTGAGCGCGGATCAGGGAGGGCCCGATGCGGATCGGAGAGCTGGCGAGGCAGGCGGGGGTGAGCACCCGGGCGCTGCGCTACTACGAGCAGCAAGGGCTGCTCCCGGCGCGGCGGTCGACCAACGGCTACCGCGAGTACGACGAGTCGGACCTGAAGCTCGTCAGCGAGATCCGCGCCCTGCTCACCGTGGGGTTCACGCTGGAGGACGCCCGCCCGTTCGTGGAGTGCCTGCGGGCAGGCAACCACTCCGGCAACGCCTGTCCCGAATCCGTCGAGGTCTACCGGCGCAAGCTCGCCGAGATAGACGATCAGATCCGCACCCTGCGCGAACGCCGCGCCGAGGTGGCCGCGCAGTTCGCCGAGGCATGCCCGGGATGCGCGCTGAGAACCGGAGGAACGAATGATCACGCTGACCGCCGAGAACTTCCACGAGCAGGTGCTGGCGAGCGACAAACCCGTCCTGGTGGACTTCTGGACGGAGTGGTGCCCCCCGTGCCGCATGGTGGCGCCGATTCTCGAGGAGATCGCGAAGGAGTACGGCGAGCGCCTGACCGTGGCCAAGCTGAACGCCGAGGACTACCCCGAGATCGCCGCGCGCTACGGGGTGATGGGCTTCCCCACCCTGAACCTCTACCGTGACGGCGAGGTGGTCCGCCAGGTGATCGGCGCCAAGCCCAAGCGCATGCTCCTCGCCGACCTGGAAGGCCAGTTCTGACCGGCCGCTCCCCCGGGCCGCTTGAACCGGCCTCCCCCGGCCCGCCCCGCCGGCCTCCCCCTGGCCGCCCCGACCGGCCGTCCTTACCGGCCGCGTTCCGCCCCCCGGACGCAGGCGGTGAGGATTGTCGGCCCAAGCCGATAACGTGCCCCGCATGACCAAGACGCAGAAGGCCGGTTACCGCTGCGCAGAGTGCGGCTGGCGCACCGCCAAATGGGTGGGCCGCTGCGGCGAGTGCCAGGCGTGGGGCACGGTCGACGAGGAGGGCACCCGCACGGGCGTCCACGTCGTCCAGGGCGGCGCGGTGTCCGCGCCCGCTCTGCCGATCGGCCAGGTCAAGGCCGAGTTCGCCCGCGCGCGCACCACCGGCGTGGGCGAGCTCGACCGGGTGCTCGGCGGCGGCCTGGTCCCCGGCGCCGTGGTCCTGCTCGCCGGGGAGCCCGGCATCGGCAAGTCCACCCTGCTGCTGGAGGCGGCCGCCAGCACGGCCCGCCACGACACGGTGCTCTACGTCACCGGCGAGGAGTCCTCGGCCCAGGTGCGGATGCGCGCCGACCGCATCGGCGCCATCCAGGACCAGCTCTACCTCGCCGCCGAGACCGACCTGTCCGCGCTGGTCAGCCACGTAGAGAAGGTCCAGCCCCGGCTGCTCATCGTCGACTCGGTGCAGACCATAGGCTCCGCCCAGGCCACCGGCGTGCCCGGCGGGGTCACCCAGGTCCGGGAGGTCACCGGCAACCTCGTCCGGCTGGCCAAGGAGCGCGGCATGTCCACGATCCTGGTGGGTCACGTCACCAAGGACGGCTCGATCGCCGGCCCCCGGGTGCTCGAGCACCTGGTCGACGTCGTGCTGCACTTCGAGGGCGACCGCCACTCCCGGCTGCGCATGGTCAGGTCCATCAAGAACCGCTACGGCCCCACCGACGAGGTCGGCTGCTTCGACCTCAACGAGAGCGGCATCCGGGGGCTGCCCGACCCGAGCGGGCTCTTCGTGTCCCGGCGCTCCGAGCCGGTGCCCGGCACGTGCGTCACCGTGACGGTGGAGGGCACCCGTCCCCTGCCCGCCGAGGTGCAGGCGCTCGTCGGCCCCACCGAGGCCCAGCAGCCGCGCCGGTCGTCCTCCGGCCTCGATCCGTTCCGCGTCACGATGATCCTCGCCGTGCTGGAGCGCCGGCTGAACGCCCGGCTGAGCGGCTGCGACGTCTTCACCGCGACCGTCGGCGGCATCCGGCTCAACGACCCGGCGGTCGACCTCGCCGTGATGCTCGCCGTGGCGAGCGCGGCCGGCGACCGGCCGCTGCCTCCCGGCCTCATCGTGCTCGGCGAGGTGGGCCTGGCCGGCGAGCTGCGCCGGGTGAGGGACATCCGGCGGCGGGTCGCCGAGGCCGCCCGGCTGGGGTTCACCCACGCCCTGGTGCCCGCCGGCTCGCTCGACCAGGATCCCTCCGCCCTTCCCGGCCCCGAGGGCCGCGAGGCGCTCCGCCCGGTGCCCGTCTCCAGGTCCCCCATCCGCACGACGACCTTCTCTCAAGGGTTCGACGTCACCGAGGCCGAGAACGTCTGGGACGCGCTGACCCACGTGACGTGAGCGGTGTCCGGGTCCGGCCTTCACTTCGCCGGTAAACTGGGCGACGTCAGCGACCAGCGGGGGCCATGTGGCACACACCAGCAAAGGGATCGACGAGCGTCGAAGATCCACCCTTGCCGCGCTCGCTCCAGGCACCGAGCTGCGTGACGGCCTGGAGCGGATTCTCCGTGGGCACACCGGGGCCCTGATCGTCCTGGGCTACGACGCGAAGGTCGAGGACGTCTGCACGGGCGGCTTCACCCTCGACGTGGAGTTCTCGGCCACGCGCCTGCGCGAGCTGGCCAAGATGGACGGCGCCATCGTGCTCGACCAGGCCGGCAAGAAGATCGTGCGGGCGGCGGTCCATCTGGTCCCCGACTCCTCCATCCCCACCAACGAGTCCGGCACCCGCCACCGCACCGCCCAGCGGGTGGCGCGGCAGACCGGCCATCCCGTGGTCACCATCAGCAAGTCCATGCGCATCATCGCCCTGTACCTCGACGGCGTGCGCTACGTCATGGAGGAGTCCGCGGCGATCCTGTCGAAGGCCAACCAGGCGCTGGCGACCCTCGAACGCTACAAGATGCGCCTCGACGAGGTGTCCGGCACGCTGTCCGCCCTCGAGATCGAAGACCTGGTCACCGTGCGGGACGTCGCCGCGGTCGTGCAGCGGCTCGAGATGGTGCGCCGCATCGCCGGCGAGATCGAGGACTACGTCGTCGAGCTGGGCACCGACGGCCGCCTGCTCTCCCTCCAGCTCACCGAGCTGGTCGGCGGCGTCGAGGAGGACCGCGACCTGATCATGCGCGACTACCTGCCCCCCGCGTCCGAGCGCCGCCCGCGCACGGTGGGGGAGGCGCTCGCCGAGCTCGACCGGCTGTCGTCGGGCGACCTGCTCGACCTCACGGCCGTCGCCCACGTCCTCGGGCACACGGGCTCCGAGCCCCTGGAAGGGCCGGTGAGCCCTCGAGGGTTCCGCCTGCTGGCGAAGGTGCCCCGGCTGCCCGTCAGCGTCGTGGACCGGCTCGTGGACCACTTCGGCGGCCTCCAGAAGCTCCTGGCGGCCAGCACCGACGACCTGCAGTCCGTGGGCGGGGTCGGCGAGTCACGCGCGCGCAGCGTCCGCGAGGGCCTGTCACGCCTCGCCGAGGCGTCCATCCTCGAACGCTACGTCTGAGCCCCGCGTCCGCACGTGCGGGCCGCCCGGCCGTCAGTGGAGGTGGAACACGACCTTCGGGCTCCTCAGCTCGCCCAGGCGGGCCATCGCGACGTAGGTGCCCTCGCGGGCCTTGGGGCGGCTCGACCGGCAGTCGGGCGCCGACCGGTGCCGGTCCCAATCGACCATCCGCACGTGGGGGACCCCGCGCTCGAGGCGCCGCAGGTCGGCCCCGACTCCGCTCACGCAGTCGGCGGTCGACCAGACGCGGTCGGTCCCCGAGGTGATGCGTATCTCGACGGCGCGAGGCCCGACGTCCACGGTGCAGTCGACGCGTCCGGTGTTGACGACGGTGAGCAGGAACCTCGGGCTCCGCTTGCCGGAGTAGACCTCCGCCTGGCCGCGCAGGCTGATGACGAGATCGTCGTTGTCACACCGATCGCCGGGCCGGCGGGGTCGATGCGGGGACGGCGAGGGGGTGCGCGGCGTCGTGGCGTGCCCGGAACCCATCGTTTTGGCGGTCGGGGTCGGAGAGGGGGTCACGGCGGCCGTCACGCTCGGGGACGGGCTCGGCTCCTTGGAGCCCGCCGTCACCGGCCGCCCCGCGGGGCCCCGCTCGGACCCTCCGGACGCGCTCGTGCAGGCCCACGCGACGACGGCGACGACGACAAGGGCACCGGTGAGCACCGACACCCTGCGACGCCAGTAGACGTCGGGCCCCTCTACGCCGACGTCGCCACGGAACGTGTCCGGATCCATACTGTCAGTATGGAGAGTTCTAGCCCTCCTAGGGTGTCGACCCGCCGATCAGCGGATAACGTCCTGGCCGATCCCGGCCGACAGACCATGACAGAAGCCACCCCATCGATGGGAAACGGCGATCCCATCAAACTCCTGATCTCATTCCCCACTCGGGCGGCCGCCACCGTGATCCGGTTAGGCTCGATCCCGTGGCCACCGGACTGCACGCCCCGATCCTCGACTGGTACGCCGAGAACGCGCGCGACCTTCCCTGGCGGCGACCCGGCGCCGGCCCCTGGGCGATCCTGGTCAGCGAGATCATGCTGCAGCAGACCCCCGTGGTGCGCGTCCTGCCCGTCTGGACCGAATGGATGGAGCGCTGGCCCACGCCCGCCGCGCTCGCCGCCGAGCCTCCCGGCGAGGCCGTACGCCACTGGGGACGCCTCGGCTACCCCCGCCGCGCCCTCAACCTGCACGCCTGTGCCCGCGCGATCACCGCCGAGCACGCCGGGCAGGTGCCGTCGTCCTACGAGGAGCTGCGCCGGCTGCCCGGCATCGGCGACTACACCGCCGCGGCGGTGGCGAGCTTCGCGTTCGGCCGCAGCCACGCCGTGCTGGACACCAACGTGCGGCGGGTGCTGGCCCGGGCCGTACGCGGCGAGGAGTACCCGCCGAAGGCCACCACGACGGCCGAACGCAGGCTCGCCGAGTCCCTGCTGCCCGCCCTGGACGCCCCGCGCTGGGCGGTCGCCGTCATGGAGCTCGGGGCGCTGGTCTGCACGGCTCGCACACCCCGCTGCGCGGACTGCCCGGTCGCCGCCGCCTGCGCGTGGCGCCTGGCGGGCCGTCCGGCCTACGAAGGTCCCGAGCGGCGCGGCCAGACGTACGCCGGCACCGACCGGCAGTGCCGGGGCCGGCTGCTGGCGGTGCTCAGGGACGCCCACGGCGCGGTCCCCAAGGCCGCGCTCGACGCCGTCTGGGACGACGCGGTGCAGCGCGAGCGCGCCCTGGACGGCCTGGTGGCCGACGGCCTCGCCGAGGTCGTGGACGAGGGCGCCTACCGCCTGCCCACCTGAGCCTCGCCCTCGCCCTCGCACCGCCATGGCGCCCGGCGACCACGGCGCGCTGGTTCGGAACCACCACTCACGACAGGCAGGCCAGGGCCTGGCGGAGCTGTCAGGCGGCGAGTTTGAGGCCGAGGGCGGTGAGGTTGCGGCGGGTCCAGTCGAGCTCGTCGGCCAGCGTGGCCACCAGCGCGGCCGGCCCCTTGCCCTTGGCCGGGGCCGCCAGCCCGTGGGCCTCGACCTCGATGTGGGCGCCGCCGATCGCCGGACCGGCCAGGATGGCGGCCAGGGCGTTCTCCAGGATGGACTCGGTGGCCGGCGCCTCGCCGCTGTGGTTGTGCACGTGGCCCAGCTTGATCACGGAGGCGCCGGCGGCGGCGACCCCGCGCAGAGCCGCGCCCGGCTCCTCGACGCCGCAGGTCAGATGGCAGGCGTCCAGGCAGACGCCGAGGTACTCGGAGTCGATGCCGCACACGCGCTCGACCGCCTGCTCGGTGGTCTCCAGCACGCAGCCGGGCCACGGCTGGAACCCCACCCTGATCGTCTTCCCGGTCACGCTGTGCAGGCCGCGCAGTTCCCGCGACAGCCGGTCGAGCCGCCGGGACGCGATGGCGTGCAGGTCGGCCGGCCAGTCGCGCCGCCAGCCGATGGGAATGGTGGAGATGCTGCCGAAGCGGACGTCCTCCGGCAGCAGGAAGGCGAGGATCTTCGCCAGGGACATCGTGTAGCGGTAGCGCTCGGGCTTGGCCCAGTCGGGGCCGGGGCTGTCCTGCCCCATGCCGCGGCCGCCCGCGCCGTTCAGGCTGACGACCTCCAGGCCCCGCTCCTCCAGGGAGCGGCGGAGCCGTACGAGCTCGATGCGGTCGGCGATGAGGTGGTCGGCGACGGCGGGAGCCAGCCACAGGCCGATGCCGAGCCGGTCCACCCCGAGCCGCCTGCGCACAGGGACGGCGTAGCGGGTCAGGTGGGCGATCAGGTTCTCCAGGTCCTCCGCGGGGTGCACGCCCGCGTTGTAGGACAGGTGAACGAGCGTGCCGTCCTCATGACACAGGCGCATAGGGTGCCTCCCAGGCGTACTCTGGTGCGAACTCGGCGCCGCACACCGCCCGTGGGGCGTATGAGACGGAGTCCTCTCTGCCGGGAATCCGGCCTGGCCGCCCGAGTCTGCCCGGCGCACACCTGTTGCCGCGTCCTCCCGGCAGCGGATCCCCCGCTACATCGGAGGGGGGATCTCAGCGGTGTTCACCGTACTCGGCGGATGGTGTGAGCCACATGGCATGGCTCGACCTGATTCGCTCTACGCAGTGTAGTACTACCTTCGGTGGCGTCATAGCGAATACGGTCAAACTGATCTCATGAAAAACGGAGGACCCCTCGTGAGGTGCTCCTCACGAGGGGTCCCGCCGAACCTGTGCGCCGGAAGGCGCGATCGTTACGGCCGCGTGCGGTCGGACGGACCGGCGGACGCGGCGGCGCGGCTGCTCGCCGGCTCGTCGACGATGGCCGCCGCCGAGTCGGGGATCTCCGGCTGCGCCTTCTGCTCACCGGTGAAGGTGAACTTGGCCTCGTCGCCCTCGCCCTCGATCGCGATCTTGACGACCTGGCCGGGACGGAGGTCGCCGTACAGGATCTTCTCCGACAGCGAGTCCTCCAGTTCGCGCTGGATCGTGCGGCGGAGCGGACGCGCGCCCAGAACCGGGTCGTAACCACGGTCGGCCAGCAGCTGCTTGGCATCCTGGGTGAGCTCCATGCTCATGTCGCGGTCCTTCAGCCGGGCGTCCACCTGGGCGAGCATCAGATCGACGATCTTGATGATCTCGGCCGGCGTCAGCTGGTGGAAGACCACGGTGTCATCGACACGGTTGAGGAACTCGGGCCGGAAGTGCTGCTTGAGCTCCTCCTGGACCTTCGACTTCATCCGGTCGTAGTTGCCCTCGACGTCGTTGGACTTCGCGAACCCGACCCCGATGCCCTTGGAGATGTCACGGGTGCCGAGGTTGGTCGTCATGATGATGACGGTGTTCTTGAAGTCGACGACGCGGCCCTGGGCGTCGGTCAGGCGACCGTCCTCCAGGATCTGCAGCAGCGAGTTGAAGATGTCCGGGTGGGCCTTCTCGATCTCGTCGAACAGGACCACGGAGAACGGCTTGCGCCGCACCTTCTCGGTCAGCTGGCCGCCCTCTTCGTACCCGACGTAGCCGGGCGGGGAGCCGAACAGCCGCGAGACGGTGTGCTTCTCCATGAACTCGGACATGTCCAACATGATCAGCGCGTCCTCGTCCCCGAAGAGGAACTCGGCGAGCGCCTTGGACAGCTCGGTCTTACCGACGCCGGACGGGCCGGCGAAGATGAACGAGCCACCGGGACGGCGGGGGTCCTTCAGACCCGCACGCGTGCGGCGGATCGCCCGGGACAGACCCTTGATGGCGTCGTCCTGGCCGATGATCCGCTTGTGCAGCTCGTCCTCCATGCGGAGCAGCCGCTGCGACTCCTCCTCGGTGAGCTTGAAGACCGGGATGCCGGTCGCCGTGGCCAGGACCTCGGCAATGAGCTCCTCGGTGACCTCGGCGACGACGTCCATGTCGCCGGCCTTCCACTCCTTCTCGCGCCGGTCGCGCTTGAGCTGGAGCTGCTTCTCCTGGTCACGGAGGGCGGCGGCCTTCTCGAAGTCCTGCGCGTCGATCGCGGACTCCTTGTCGCGGCGCACCTGCGCGATCTTCTCGTCGAACTCGCGGAGGTCCGGCGGGGCGGTCATGCGGCGGATGCGCATGCGCGAGCCGGCCTCGTCGATGAGGTCGATCGCCTTGTCCGGCAGGAACCGGTCGCTGATGTAGCGGTCGGCCAGCTGGGCGGCGGCCACGAGCGCGGCGTCGGTGATCGTCACGCGGTGGTGGGCCTCGTAGCGGTCGCGCAGACCCTTGAGGATCTCGATCGTGTGGCTGAGCGAGGGCTCGGCGACCTGGATCGGCTGGAACCGGCGCTCCAGCGCGGCGTCCTTCTCGAGGTGCTTGCGGTACTCGTCCAGCGTGGTCGCACCGATGGTCTGCAGCTCGCCGCGGGCCAGCATCGGCTTGAGGATGCTGGCGGCGTCGATCGCGCCCTCGGCGGCGCCCGCGCCGACGAGCGTGTGCAGCTCGTCGATGAACAGGATGATGTCGCCGCGCGTGCGGATCTCCTTGAGGACCTTCTTCAGGCGCTCTTCGAAGTCACCGCGGTAGCGGGAGCCGGCGACCAGCGCACCGAGGTCGAGGGTGTAGAGCTGCTTGTCCTTCAGAGTCTCGGGCACCTCGCCCTTGACGATCTTCTGGGACAGGCCCTCCACCACGGCGGTCTTGCCGACACCGGGCTCGCCGACCAGAACGGGGTTGTTCTTGGTCCTGCGGGACAGGACCTGCATGACCCGCTCGATCTCCTTGTCGCGCCCGATCACGGGGTCCAGCTTGCCCTCGCGGGCGGCCTGGGTCAGGTTGCGGCCAAACTGGTCCAGCACAAGTGAGGTCGACGGGGCCGACTCCTGGGGGCCTCCCGCCGCCGCGGGCTCCTTGCCCTGGTAGCCATGGAGCAACTGGATGACCTGCTGGCGCACCCTGTTGAGGTCGGCGCCAAGCTTCACCAGCACCTGAGCGGCCACGCCCTCGCCCTCACGGATGAGGCCCAAGAGGATGTGCTCGGTGCCGATGTAGTTGTGACCCAGCTGCAAGGCCTCGCGGAGCGACAGCTCAAGGACCTTCTTGGCGCGCGGGGTGAACGGAATGTGCCCCGACGGCGCCGACTGCCCCTGGCCGATGATCTCCTCGACCTGCTGGCGCACACCCTCAAGACTGATGCCCAGGCTCTCAAGAGCCTTGGCGGCAACGCCTTCACCCTCATGGATCAAGCCAAGAAGAATGTGCTCAGTGCCGATGTAGTTGTGGTTGAGCATCCGGGCCTCTTCTTGGGCCAGGACGACAACCCGCCGTGCGCGGTCAGTGAACCTTTCGAACATCTCGTCGCTCCTCACAGAGCGGTCAGGCAGCTCGGGATATCCGGGCCCGCCGCATCCGCATGCTAGCCCCGACCGGTGACCGCTCTATACAGGAGACGTTCCCCGAGAGCAGGGCGTTCACGCTCCATCCAACTACTGTTGGGGGGTCACATGTTCCCGCTACGCCGCAAGCGAACGACGTTTAGCGTCGCCGATATACGTGAACCCCCCGGCCGCGCGCCGGACGATCACGCTCGGATAACACGATCATGCGGCTATGACGGCGATTGATGCCGGTCACCGCCATAGCCGATGATCCACAATGAGCTCGTCAGTGTGCCGCTTCGTACTGCTCGACCACGGAGGAGGCAATACGGCCGCGCTCACTCACGGAGATCCCGTGAGCCTTGGCCCACGCACGGATCTCCGAGCTCTTTTCCCGGGACGGCCGCTGGCCGCCCCCGCGCTTACGGCCCCGGGCGGGGGCGCCCTCGGCCCGGCGGGCATTGGACACGAAAGAGGACAGCGCCTCGCGCAGCTTCTTGGCGTTTTCGCCGCTCAGGTCAATCTCGTAAGCGGAGCCATCAATCGCGAAGGTGACAGTCTCATTGGCCTCGCCACCATCGAGGTCGTCGATGAGTATCTTCTGGATCTGCGTGGCCATCTGGCAATCCTTTCGCAGAGCATTGTTCGATTCGCCAGCTAAACATATACCCGGTAACCCTGGCTGACAATTCAAGGAACCTGCGGGTTCAAGGGGAACTGGGCCGCGGGCCCTGCCGGTCGCCGGAAGAAGCCTCAGATGACTTCTCCGAGGCCTCCGCCTCCTGTCGCCGCCCCGCCGCTTCGGAACGCACCAGCTTGACGACCGCGATGATGACCACCGCGGCGACCACCAAGGGTGGTATCAACGCGGACAATACATCGTTCATTGATCCTCGCTCCACGCGGGGGGTGGCATTCCACCACCCGCCCACGTTAATTGTCACACGAGACCGCTCGGCTCTGTACCATGACCGGCTGATCCGGGAGTCACGATCCGACTCTATCCCCACGGGAGGTCAGTGGGGGTGCGGGGGGCGGGCGCCAAAGCGGCCGAAGGACCGTTCCACGGCATTCTCCGTCTCTCCAGACGGCTTACCGGATGGCCCGGGAAAGGTGCTTGCCGCCGAAAACACCGACGGGGCGGTCGCAGCGCGACCGCCCCGCCAATAAACCTGATCTCAGCGCGGCGCCTTGACGACAACCGTGCCGGCGAGCTTGTCGTGCAGCCCCTGCTGTAGCGGCTTGTCCGTCAGGATAAGCACGCCCAGCACGATGACGAAGATGGAGGAGATCCATCCGAGGAAGGGAATCCCGTAGAGAACCATCACGCCCGGGAAGATAGCGGAGCGCTTCATCACGGCGGAGGAATCGAGCGGGGCGCCGCCGAGCGCGGCGAGACGGATCTTCATGACCTTCTTGCCGATGGTCTGACCGCCCTTGGAATGCATCACGTAGTCGTAGGCGGCGTAGGCGCCGTAGGCGATGATCCCCGCCAGCAGGCCCGGAAGCACGACCGTACCGGTCGACAGGCTCGGATTGGAGAGGATGTCGGCCACCGACGGCGTGAAGATCGGCGTGAGGATGGCGGCCACGATGAAGTAGACGACGCCGAAGATGATGCCGTCGATGATCCGGGCGACCAGGCGCTCCCACCACTCGGCCAGCGGGGCCGGGACTCCGGGGGGAAGCGGCGCCCCTTGCGGGGCTCCGTACGGGGCGGAACCGCCGTAGGGGGTGCCGTACCCGCCGCCCTGAGGGCTTCCGTAAGGCTGGCCGGGATTCGGCGGCGGCTCGTAGGGATTGCCGGGGGGTGGTTCTGCCGTCATTTGATCACCTTTCGCGACAGGCGAAGGAAGCTGCGGTTGATGCAAGGTCCTATCGCATGTAGAGGTATGTCCGTTACCGATTCGCCAAGCTCGTCGGCCCTATATAGCAAACGAGGCCGGAGGACGGATCCCCCGGCCCGCGTGGCATGCGCTTACTTGACCTTCACGACGACGGTGCCGGCGACCTTGTCGTGCAGGCACTGCTGGAGCGGCTTGTCCCAGAACTGCCAGAGAACGTTGACCAGGTAGAAGACCCAGGTGACGAGCCCGACGACGGGGATCCAGTTCAGCAGCTGCGGACCCCACAGGACCCCGGCGCGCTTGACCGCCAGGTCCGAGCCCAGCCCGCCCTCGATGGCGCCCCCGACCGGAACGACCTTGATGCCCATGACGATCTTGCCCACGGTCTGGCCGCGCTGCTTGGTCATCAGGAACTCGTAGCCGATCCACGTCAGGCCGGCGAGGATCGCGATCAGCAGGGACGCCAGGAAGACCCCGCCGCCCGCGTTGACCGCTCCCGTGGCCGGGTCGAAGCTCGGCGCCGTCACGATGATCGCCGTCAGCACGATCGAGAGGATCACGTACGGGACCACGAGGATCACGATGTCGATGAGGCGGGCGACGAGGCGCTGCCACCACTCGGCCAGCGGCGCGGGCGCACCCGGAGGCTGCGCGCCGGTCGCGCCGTACGGCTGCTGGTAGCCGGCCTGGCCGTAGCCCGGCTGGCCGTACTGCTGCTGCCCGTACCCCTGCGGCTGGCCATAGCCCTGCTGGCCGTACTGCTGGGGCTGCTGGCCGTACTGCTGCTCGCCATAGCCCTGCTGACCGTACTGCTGCTGGCCGTACTGAGCCTGCTGGTCGTATGCGGGCTGCTGGCCGTACTGCGGCTGCTGCCCGTACGCCTGCTGCTGGCCGTAGCCCTGCTGGGCCTCCTGCTGGCCGTACGCCTGCCCCTGCTGGGGCTGCTGCCCGTACTGCTGCTGCTGGCCGTAACCGGCCTGCGCGCCCTGCTGACCGTACTGCTGCTGGCCGTACTGAGCCTGCTGGTCGTATGCGGGCTGCTGACCGTACTGCGGCTGGCCCTGCGCCGCCTGCTGGCCGTAGCCCTGCTGGGCCTCCTGCTGGCCGTACTGAGCCTGCTGGCCGTAACCCTGCTGCCCGTACTGCGGCTGCTGGCCATAGCCCTGCTGGCCGTACTGCTGCGCCTGCTGGCCGTACTGCTGCTGGCCCGCCGCCTGAGGCTGCTGGGGATAGCTCTGCCCGTATGCTCCCGTCCCGCCCTGCTGGCCATACCCCTGCTGCTGGCCGTAGGCCTGCTGCTGTGGGTATGCGGCGTGCTCCGACGTCGGCTGGGGACGGTGGACGACGGTCATCTCGGGATCGGCTCCCGGGGGGTTCTGCTGCCCATATTGCGGTGAGCCGGATGACGAATGATTGTCGTCCGGCTCATCCCGTGGGTACGGCGGCTGTCCGGTGCTCACCGTGTCACCTCACTTCGGGTTCGCATGCGGCCTAGGTCAGTCACACATGCTCTGGTGTTGCCCAAGGTAGCGACAGCGGCATCAACAGTCACCTTTCCATCCCGTCACCGGGCCGGTCAAGATCGCGGGCTCAAATGGAGGAGCATGCGCGTGTTACCCAGCGTGTTCGGTTTGACGTGCTCCAGGTCCAGGAACTCGGCGACGCCTTCGTCGTAGGAGTCCAGCAGCTCGGCGTACACCTCGGGCGCCACCGGGGTCCCCTGGATCGGGACGAATCCGTGCCTGGCGAAGAAGTCGACTTCGAAGGTCAGGCAGAAGACCCGCTGTACCTCCAGCTCACGGGCGGCGTCGATGAGCGCCGCGACGATCTTGTGGCCGATGCCGAGGCCGCGGCAGGCGGCGTCGACGGCCACCGTGCGGATCTCCGCGAGGTCCTCCCACAGCACATGGAGCGCTCCGCAGCCCACAACCTGGCCGTCCCGCTCGGCCACCCAGAACTCCTGGACGTCCTCATAGAGGGTCACGGTCGACTTGCGCAGGAGGCGCGGCCCGTCGCCGGAGTAGGTGTCGACCAGTTTCCTGATGTCCCGGACGTCGGAAGTGCGGGCTCGCCTGACGACGGGCGCGCTTCCGGCGGGCACGAGCTCCGCGACCTGCTCCATGACCGGCCAGCGTATCCGCCCGCCGGCGGCCGGAGGATACGTGGCCCGAGGGAGGCGCGCACCCGGTAACGGTCCACCCGAAACCCCACACCCCCACGGCCACCGTAGCTGCCGGTGATGCGTCGAACGCGCACAGTAGGGACGATCACCGTCGGTGCGGCCAAAGAGTCCACATGGTCCCGGACCTGCGATTTCCCGTGACGGGAATGCCCGATGGCCACGTAATCGCAGCTCGGCACGGGTGGCGCCTCCCACCCAGCGTGATCTTTCCGTGATGCGGCGGTTGTGCAACCTCTACAGAATTCGCAGTTCTGGTTGAGCAGGAACCTCGACTGCACTAGTGTCCAGCGTCAATGTCGGTCTTCGCATCGCGATGGCCACACCGCCTAATTCCCGCCACGTCCCGAAGGGCGGGAAACCGGGGACCCAATGATGGGGAAACGGGGGTCACCCCCGGCGCCCCACCACCCCCTGGGGTGAATCCGAGAAAGAGGCATCGCGATCCTCCATGATCAGGTGCTCGGTAGGGCTACTCCGGCCCGAACCCGTCAGCTAACCCGGTAGGCGGCCGAGGAGAGGAGCTCGTTGGTGGAGCCTAGGCGCACGCCTGGAAAGAGCGCGGGCAAGCATGCCCGCGCCCGAGAGCGCAACCCGCGCGCCTGGTTCGGCGGAGCCTCGGGGACGGCCTGGCGCCTTCCCCGCCGCATCGCGCTCGTCACCGCCACCCTGACGGCCATGACGTTCGGTTCGCCGCTGATGGCGGCGACGGCCGAACCCAAGCCCACCCTGAACGAGCTCAAGACCCAGGTCGAGCACCTGTACAACCAGATCGAGTCGCTCACCGAGCAGTACAACGGCCAGAAGGAGCGCCTCAAGCAGGCGCAGCGCTCGGCCGACCTGGCCAAGAAGACGCTCGTCAAGAGCCAGGTCGACCTCGAGGAGAAGCGCCGCAAGGCCGGGCTGTACGCCCAGGACGCGTACATGACCGGCGACCTCGGCTCCCCCCTCGCGCTAGCCATGTCCGGCGACCCGGACGGCTACCTCGACCGGGCGGCCACGACCTACGCCCTCCAGCTGGAGCAGGGCGAGGAGGTCTCCCAGATCGCCAAGGCGATGGCCATCGCCGAGCGCGCGAAGGCGAGCGCCAAGGCCCGCGAGACCGAGGTCAAGAAGCTCGTCACCGACCTGTCGTCGCAGCGGGACAAGATCCGCAACCTGGTCTCCAAGACCGAGAGCAACCTGTTCAAGCGCGCGCTCTCCCAGAGCGGCCAGTCGTACGGCAGGGCGACCAAGATCGCGATTCCGATCCCCGGCACGGGCAAGGCCGCCGAGGCCGCCAAGTGGGCCCTGACGCAGCAGCTCAAGCCGTACGTCTGGGGAGCCGCGGGTCCGAGCACCTTCGACTGCTCCGGCCTGGTCATGTGGGCCTACCAGAAGGTCGGGATCAGCCTGCCGCACTACACCGGCGACCAGTGGACCGCCGGCACGCACGTGTCCCGGCAGGATCTGCGCCCCGGCGACCTGGTCTTCTTCTACAGCGATCTGCACCACGTGGGCATCTACATCGGCGGCGGCATGATGGTGCACGCGCCTCACACCGGCGATGTCGTCCGGGTGGCCCCGCTGGGCAACCGGCCGTTCGCCGGCGGCGTGCGCATCGCCGACTGATCGCCGACCGGCCGCCGGGTTCGGCCGTCCAGGTCCGCGGGTTCGGCCATCGAGGTCACGGAGCGCCTGGGGTGTTCTTAGGAGCCGTGTGCCGGCCCTGCCCGCTGTCTGATCCTCCCGCCTGTGTCCAGACGATCGGCGCCGCCGGCTAGATGAGCCGGCGGCGGGCCGCCCACGCCACCGCCTCTATGGCGGTGGCCACGCCGATGCGGTCACAGATGCCGCGCAGGCGGCGTCGCACGGTGCGGCCGCTCACGTCGAGCCGCCGGCCCACCCTGTCGACGGTCACGCCCTTGGCCAACTCGGCGAGCAAGAGAAGATCGTCATCGCTCAGTCCCACGCCGTCTGATCCCGGAGGAAAGCCATTCCCTCGGGAAACCAGATCCGGATACGCCATCGGGTGTCCTCCCCCACGACGAACTCGGCAACATACTGAATGCTTCAGCCCGCCCGTCAGGAACGTTAAACGCCGCGCTGAAAGGTCGTCAAGCGCTGGCCTCGATACTCGTTACGTTTGTGATTGACATACCAGCGCATATGTGAACTACTCATGACATGTCTCGGTACCTGCCGAACGGGGCTGACGCCGACGGAGATCGGGCACGCCGGCCGCCGGAGCCGAGACGAGACCCGGCCGCGGCACTGGTCGAGGCGGGGTTCCGCGGGAGCCGCGCTTGGAGCCGCCTCGGTCCCCGATATATGACGGGCCGCCTATAGGCCTAATTAGCCCGCGAAACGACAGCGGTTTCTGACCCCTTTCCACCGGTCGCGGGCGGATGCGTAACATGGCCGTAATTTGCGGTGTGGATCACACCCCCGCGTCGTAATCGGCGCGCGCCGCCTCGACGCCCTCGATATGGATCTCCGCCCACCGCTTGATCGTGAGCCTGACGGGCATGGAGCGCGCCTCCACGGCGCGGGCAGCCATGTGGTGCTCGACGGGCAGGCTAGGTGGTGCTCGACGCGGAGGCGGTCGCCCCGGCCCCGCGCGGAGTCCGGCCGTACAGGCCCCCACACCGCCTCTCAACGGCCTGACCACCGCCCGGGGACTTCGGGGGCGGTGGTCGAGGCCGAAGCCCTCTCGCGCGTCCTCGGAGCCCGCCGGACCCGATCGGCGGAGGCGGGGCGCCTCGTACTGATCCCCTGACCGACCGGGGGCCGCGTCCGCGGGCCGGACGCGGTCTCAGCTGGTGTTGCGGTTGTAGATGAGGCGCAGCCCGATCAGCGTGAGCCAGGGCTCGTGCACGTCGATGGAGCGGGCCTCGTCCACCACCAGCGACGCCAGGGAACCGGTGGCCACGACGGTGACGTCGTCGGGGTCGGCGGCGAGTTCGGGGGCCATGCGCTCGACGATGCCGTCGACCTGGCCTGCGAAGCCGTAGATGATGCCCGCCTGCAGCGCTTCGACGGTGTTCTTGGCGATCACCGAGCGCGGGCGCACGAGCTGGACCTTGTGGAGCTGGGCTCCGGCCGCCGCCAGGGCGTCCACCGAGATCTCGATGCCCGGAGCGGTCACCGCTCCGACGTACTCGCCCTTGGCCGAGACCGCGTCGAACGACGTCGCGGTGCCGAAGTCGACGATCACGCACGGCCCCCCGTACAGGGTGATGGCGGCGAGCGCGTTGACGATGCGGTCGCTGCCCACCTCCTTGGGGTTGTCCATCCGCACCGGCACCCCGGTGCGGACGCCCGGCTCGACGATCACGGCGGTCACGTCGCCGTAGTAACGCCGGCACATCTCGCGCATCTCGTTGAGGACCGAGGGGACCGTCGAGCAGATGGCGATGCCGCTGATGTCGGCGCCCTTGAGCAGGGGGCTCTGGCCGAGCAGCCCCTGCAGGACGACCGCGATCTCGTCGGCGGTGCGCCGCGCGTCGGTGGCGAGGCGCCAGTGCTCGATGACCTCCTCGCCTTCGAACAGGCCGAGCACGGTATGGGTGTTGCCGACGTCGATCGTGAGCAGCATCAAGCCCCCCGAAGGTCCAGAGCGATGTCGAGTGCGGGCGCCGAGTGGGTCAGCGACCCCACAGCAAGGTAGTCAACACCGGTTTCGGCCACCTCACGGGCCGATTCCAAGGTGAGTCCTCCGCTGGACTCCAGCCGTGCCCTGCCGTCCACCAGGCGCACCGCGCGAGCCAGCTCGTCCACGGTGAAGTTGTCCAGCAGGATCTCCTCCGCCCCTTCCGCGAGCACCGGTTCGAGCTGGTCGATGCGGTCCACCTCCACCTCGATCGGCAGCTCCGGGTAGGCCTGTCGTACCGCGCGGAACGCCTCGGCGACCCCACCGGCCGCCACCACGTGATTGTCCTTGATCAAGGCCGCGTCGGAAAGCGACATCCGATGATTGACCCCTCCGCCGCACCGCACGGCGTACTTCTCGAGCGCTCGCAGGCCCGGAAGCGTCTTGCGGCTGTCGCGGACGCGGGCGGCGGTACCGCTCACCGCCTCGACCCAGCGGCTGGTCAGGGTCGCGATGCCGGACAGGTGGGTGAGCAGGTTGAGCGCGGTGCGCTCGGCGGTGAGCAGGTCGCGCACCGGTCCGACGACCGTCATGAGGATGTCGCCGCTCGAGACGCGCTCGCCGTCCTTCACGTGGCGTTCCAGCGTCAGCCGTCCACCGGAGGAAGCGTGGAACACCGCCTCGGCGACCGCGAGCCCCGCGACCACGCCGCCGGCACGTGCCACGACATCACCTACGGCCCGCTGATCTGCGGGCACCGTGGCGATGGTGGTGACGTCGCCGTCCTCGGTGAGGTCCTCGGCGAGGGCGGTGCCGACCAGCGCCACGACCGCCGCCGGGTCCAGGCCCGCCTCCGCCAGGTCGGCCCCGACCTGGTTCGGAAGGCCGGCCGTCCGGTCGTCGTCGTGCTGGGCGTAGGTCATGGTCAGTCCCTCCTCGGCCAGGGTCAGTCCATCCTCGGCCAGGGTCACGTCGAGGTGCCCCAGCCACCAGGCATCATTTCGTTCGGGGAAATCCTCACGCCAGTGAGATCCGCGCGTCTCCTCGCGCGCCCGGGCCGCCGTGACGATGGCGGTCGCCACCGTGAGCAGGTTCGTGGCCTCCCAGGACTCCGTGCACGGCTCCACGGCCACCGGGGTCCAGCGGGCGTCGAGGAGGCCGTTGCTCACCTCCGCCAGGCTCCGCCCGCTTCTCAGCACGCCCGCGCCGGCGCTCATGCGGGCCTGGACGCGCGGACGCACCCGGGGGTCGACCAGCCCTGTGGCACGGCCGTCGTCGACCGGTTCGCCCGGCGAGCCCGCGGCATACCGGACGGAGGCGAGGTCGGCGGCGATGCGCTCGGCGAAGACGAGCCCTTCCAGCAGGGAGTTGGAGGCGAGCCGGTTCGCCCCGTGCACCCCTGTGCAGGCCGCCTCGCCGCAGGCGTACAGGCCCGGGACGCTCGTGCGCCCGTGCAGGTCGGTACGGACCCCGCCGCTGGCGTAGTGCGCGGCCGGGGCGACGGGAATGGGCTCGCGGGCCGGGTCGATGCCGTGTTCCCGGCACACCGCGTAGATCGTCGGGAAGCGGGAGCGCCACTTCTCCTCGCCGAAGTGCCGCGCGTCGAGGTCCACGTGGCTCGCGCCGGTCTCCAGCATCCGGCGCATGATCGCCTTGGCCACCACGTCGCGCGGGGCCAGCTCGGCGAGCTCGTGCGCGCCGACCATGAACCGCTCGCCGGCGCCGTCGAGGAGCACCGCGCCCTCGCCGCGCACGGCCTCAGAGATGAGCGGCTGCTGGCCGGTCGAGCCCTCTCCGAGCCACAGGACCGTCGGGTGGAACTGCACGAACTCCAGGTCCCGCACGGCGGCGCCGGCCCGGAGCGCCAGGGCCACCCCGTCTCCGGTGGAGACCAGGGGATTGGTCGTGGCCGCGTACACCTGGCCCATGCCTCCGGTGGCGAGCACGACGGCGCCGGCGCGCACCGCGCCCACCCCGTCCCTCGCGCCCTCGCCCATGACGTGCAGCGTGATCCCGCACGTGGCCCCGGTGGCGTCCTGCAGCAGATCGAGCACCAGCGCGTGCTCGATGACCTCGATGCGCCCGCTCGCGTGGACGGCCTCGACCAGGGCGCGCTGGACCTCGGCGCCGGTGGCGTCCCCGCCGGCGTGGACGATGCGGTCACGGCGGTGGCCGCCCTCGCGGGTGAGCTGGAGGCCGCCGTCCGGCTGCCGGTCGAACCGGGCCCCGTGGTCCATGAGCCGCCGCAGCGCCCCCGGTCCCTCCGTCACCAGTGCCCGCACGGCCGGGACGTCGCACAGTCCGACGCCGGCGATGAGCGTGTCGCTGAGGTGGTCGGCGGGGGAGTCGGCGGGGTCGAGCACGGCGGCGATGCCGCCCTGCGCCCAGCGGGTGGACCCGGCCGACAGGACGTCCTTGGTGACGACGAGCACGCGCGCGCCGGGGACGAGCTCGGCGTAGCGGAGGGCGACGGTGAGTCCGGCGATGCCGGAGCCGACGACGACGAGATCGGCGTGCACCGTCCAGCCGGGTTCGGGCGCGGTGAGCCGACGAGGAATGGGTGGGTGGGTCATGGGGGCTCCCTTATTTCGTCAATATGACGATAATGCATCCCCAGTGAGCCCTATGCGCCAGGGCCCCTCCTCCTGGCCGGGTCAGCCGGCGGACCCGGGGCCGGCTCAGGCCGGCAAGGTCAGGACGACGTTGTCGATCAACCGGGTGGTGCCGACCCTGGCGGCGACCGCGAGGACGGCCTCACCGCGGTGGTCGTCCGCGACGGCGGTGAACGTCGCCGGGTCGACCAGGCTCAGGTAGTCGAGCGCCAGCGGCGGATCCGCCTGGGCGGCCTGGTCAAGGACGGCGTGCGCGGCGTGCAGGATGTCCTTCGGCCGCGTGTGCCGCGCGCCCTCGCGCAGCGCGGTCGACAGCGCCAGAGCCGTGACCCGGTCGGCCACGGACAGGTAGCGGTTGCGGCTGGACAACGCCAGCCCGTCCGGCTCCCGCACCGTGGGCGCGCCGACGACGGCGACCGGAAGGTTCAGGTCGGCGACCATGCGGCGGATCATCGCGAGCTGCTGGGCGTCCTTCTGGCCGAAGACGGCGATGTCCGGCTGCACCAGGTTGAACAGCTTGAGCACGACGGTCAGCATGCCGTCGAAGTGCCCCGGCCGGAACGCGCCCTCGACGATCGTGCCCATCTGCCCGGAGGAGACGCCGACCTGGCGGTCCGGGAGGTACATCTCCTCGACCGCCGGAGCGAAGACCAGCCCGGCGCCCTCGGCCGCGCACACCGCGAGGTCGGTGCCGAACGTGCGGGGGTACCGCGAGTAGTCCTCCTGCGGGCCGAACTGCAGGGGGTTGACGAAGATGCTGACCGCCACGTGGTCGGCGCGCTCGCGGGCGAGCCGGATCAGCGCGCGATGGCCCTCGTGCAGCGCCCCCATCGTGGGGACCAGCGCCAGCGTGCTCCTCCCGCCGCCCTCTCCGGCCGCCGCCGCGGCGTACCCGCCGCCGACGCCCAGCGCGGCACGCGCCGCGAGCAGCTCGGACCGGTCCCCGGCGACGATCACGTCCACGAGTTGCCTCCTTGTGGGTCGAGCAGGTGCCCGGTCGCATCCCGGCCAAAGGCGCCGAGCGCGGGTGCGCCGTCAGTCCACGAGTATCCCCGGGGCCCCGCGCCGGCGCGCCGTCAGGTCCAGGAGTTGCCCCCGAGGGCGTCCAGCAGGCGTTCCGCCGCCTCCGGCTTCAGCAGGCCCGCGGCCAGGGCCCGGTCGGCGGTGAGCCGCGCCAGGGCCACGTACGCGTCCGCGGCCTCGGGCGCGGCGAGGATGAGCGCGTCCACGTGCTTGCGCACGGTGACCGCGTCCCCGCGGACGACCGGCCCGGTCAGGCCGGAGAGGCCGAGGCGCAACGCGTTGTCCAGCGCGGCGCCGAGCAGCGGGCCGAGCATGCGGCCCGGGTGCTCGACGCCGATCTTCTTGAGCAGCTCCTGGGACTCGGCGATCAGGGTGACCATGTGGTTGGCCGCCCCGGCGAGGGCGGCGTGGTACAGCGCCCGGTCCTCGTCGGCGATCCAGACCGGCTCTCCCCCCATCTCGATCACCAGGGCCTCGGCCACCGGACGGAGCGGGTCGGGCGCGGTGACGCCGAACGAGCAGCCGACGAGGCGGCGCATGTCGTCGTCCCTGCCGGTGAAGGTCATGACGGGGTGCAGCGCGAACGGCAGCGCCCCCGCGGCCGTCGCGGGGTTCAGGACGCCCAGACCGTACGCGCCGCTGGCGTGCACGAGCATCTTGCCCCGCAGGTCCACACCCGCGGCCGCCAGCCCGGAGACCAGGTCGGCCAGGACGTCGTCGGGCACGGTGAGCAGGACGAGGTCGGCCATGCGGATGACCTCGTCCGGCTGGAAGATGTCGACGCCGAGCCGGTCGAGAGCCCTGCGCCGCGAGGCGTCGGAGACCCCGGCGGCGGCCACGAGGTAATGCCCTGCCTGCGCGAGCGCCGCGCCGAGGACGGAACCGACCCGTCCGGCTCCGAGCACTCCGACCGCGAGACGCCCGGGGCGGTCGCTTGTCTCCATCACGTTCCTGTTCAGCTTCGACGGACCAGGCCCGTTGCCAGCGTAACGGTCGGCCCGCGGCCGGCCGGTGTCCGGCGCCATCGGCGGGTCGCCACCGCCCGCACCGGCCGCCGACCGGGATGAACTTCTATTCATACCGGCTTATGGTGCATAGGCGACAGGTGCGATGACCGTTTCACGAGGGCCGATGGTTGTCCACAGCCTGTGGGCGAGACCGCCATGCGCCGGGACCGTTGTTGGTAACGTCCGATGTCGTGTGGGTCACCTGGCGCGAGGCCATGCAACGAGCCCTCTACGGTGAGGGTGGGTTCTACATCCGCGAGCGCCCGTCGGGCCATTTCCGCACGTCGGTCGGGGCCTCGCCCGCTTTCGCCCAGGCTGTGCTCCGCCTGCTCGGCGTGGCCGACGAGGCCGTCGGCCGTCCCGCCGAACTCGATCTCGTGGACGTCGGCTCCGGTGACGGCCTGCTGGTCACCCAGGTGCACCACACGGCGGAGCCCTGGCTGGCCGAGCGGCTGCGCGTCACGGCCGTCGATCTCTCCCCGCCTCCCGGCGACCTCGACAAGGAGATCACCTGGACCGGCTCCCTCCCCGAGGCGGTGACCGGCCTGGTGATCGCCAACGAGTGGCTGGACAACATCCCCTTGGACGTGGTCGAGCAGACGCCGCAGGGGCCCCGCCTGGTGCTCGTCGATCCCGAGACGGGGCGGGAGCGGCTCGGAGACCCGCCGGGCGAGCAGGACAGGCGATGGCTGGAGCGCTGGTGGCCACTGCGCTCGACAGGCCTGCGCGCCGAGATCGGCCGGCCGCGCGACGAGGCCTGGGCGTTGGTCGTCACCCGGCTGAGGCGGGGCCTGGCGGTGGCCGTCGATTATGCACACCCTGTGGATAACCGGCCGCCCTTCGGCACCCTGACGGGATACCGGGACGGCGCCTGCGTGGCCGCCATACCCGACGGTTCCTGCGATATCACCGCACACGTGGCGCTGGACGCGTGTGCGGCGGCCGGCGAGCGGGCCGGGGCGATATCCACAACGTTGACCACGCAACGACATGCGCTGGGCGAGCTCGGGGTCAGCGGTGCCCGGCCGCCGTTGAGCCTCGCCGCCACCGACCCTGGGGTCTACCTGCGCGCTCTCGTCCGCGCCTCCGAGGAGGCCGAGCTGATCGACCCCGAGGGTCTCGGCGGCTTCGGCTGGCTCGCTCAATGGAAACGCTGACGGCCTGACCTTCCGCTGCCGCCCCGTCGCTCCACGCGCCGGACGACCGCGTCAGCCTGTGGAGATCTTGAGCGACTCCAGGCCGCGGATGACGTAGTTCGGCTTCCACGCCGGCTGCTCGACGAGCTCGATCTTGCGGGCCGCCTTCAGCAGGGCGCCGAAGGACTCCACGAGTTCGATGCGCGCCAGCGGAGCGCCCAGGCAGAAGTGGATGCCGGCGCCGAAGGAGATGTGCGGGTTGTCCTTCCGGCCGACGTCCAGCCGGTCGGGGTCGTCGAAGACCTCCGGGTCGCGGTTGGCCGAGCCGAAGAGCAGGGCCACCTCGACGCCCTTCGGGATGTCCACGCCTCCGATGGTGATGTCCTCCAGCACCCAGCGCTCGAACATCTGCAGCGGGGTGTCCCAGCGCATCAGCTCCTCGACGGCGGTGGGCAGCAGCGAGAGGTCGCCGCGCAGCCGTTCCAGCTCTCCGGGGTTGCGCAGCAGCGACCACCAGCCGTTGCCCGTGACGTTCACGGTGGCTTCGTGGCCGGCGTTGAGCAGCAGCACGCACGTGCCGACGAGCTCGTCCTCGGTGAGCGCGTCGCCTTCGTCCATGACCTGCGCCAGCGCGCTGATCAGGTCGTCTCCGGGGTTCACGCGACGCTCGGCCGCCAGCCCGCGCAGGTACTCCGCGAATTCCGACGCCGCGCGCACCGCCGTGTGCTGCGCCTCGGCGGACGGCGCGAGCTCGTACATGCCGCAGATGTCCGCCGACCAGGGCCGCAGGAGGTGCCGGTCGGCCTCGGGCACGCCGAGCATCTCGGCGATGACGGTCACGGGCAGCGGCTCGGCCACCTCGGCCAGCAGGTCGCCGCCCCCGCGCTCGACGAAGCCGTCGACCAGCTCTCCGGCGATGCGGCGCACCCGGGGGCGCAGTTCCTCGACCATGCGCGGCGTGAACGCCTTGGAGACCAGCCGGCGCAGCCGGGTGTGCACGGGCGGCTCGACGTCGAGCATGCCCGCGCGGATCACCCGCCAGAACGGCTCCTGGAAGTCCGGCTCGGGCTCCCGGCCGAACTCCTCGTGCGAGGCCACGTGCAGGTAGGAGCGGCCGAGCCTGCGGTCCCGCAGCGCCGCGTTGACGTCCTGGTGCCTGGCGACGAGCCACTGGCCGGTCGGCTCGAAGTAGCTGACCGGCTCGTCGTCGCGGAGCCACCGGTACACGTCGTACGGATGAGCGACGAAGTCGGGATTCCACGGATCAAATCGCACAAAGTTATCGTAAATGGGATTTCTTACCGGGCGACACCCGCCGCCCGGCCAGGTCAGCCGGGCGAGGTCACGACGCCGGAGTGCCGTCGGGCCGGGACGGCTCGTCGTAACGCTCCCGCAGCTCCACGGGCCGCTGGACGCCCGCCTTCCTGCGCGCCCTGATGTTGAGCAGTTCCACGCCCAGCGAGAACGCCATGGCGAAGTAGATGTACCCCTTGGAGATGTGCTGCTCGAAGCCCTCGGCGATGAGCACGACGCCGATCAGCAGCAGGAAGGACAGCGCCAGCATCTTGATGCTCGGGTACCTCTCCACGAACGCGCTGATCGGTCCCGCCGCGAAGAGCATGATCACCACCGACACGATGACCGCGGCCACCATGACGCCGAGCTCGTCGACCATGCCGACGGCGGTGATGACCGAGTCCAGGGAGAACACCACGTCCAGCAGCATGATCTGCACGATCACCGCCGTGAAGGAGGCGGCCACCTTCCCGCTGGAATGGCCTGGCGCCCCCTCCAGGCTGTCACCGATCTCGAAGGCGCTCTTGCCGAGCAGGAACAACCCTCCAAGGATCAAGATCACGTCTCGCCCGGAGATCGCCTGCCCGAACACCTCGAACAGCGGTTGCGTCAGCCGTACGACCCACGACAGCGCGAGCAGCAACGCCAGGCGGCTCAGCATCGCCAGCCCCAGGCCGACCTTGCGCGCCAGGTCGCGCCGCTCCGGTGGAAGCTTCCCGGCGAGGATCGAGATGAAGATGATGTTGTCGATCCCCAGCACGATCTCCAGGGCGACCAGGGTCAGGAACCCGATCCAGATCTCCGGGTTGGCGATCCACTCCACAGCGCCTCCTCCGTGCCGGTATCCGTGCTGTTCACGGCCCCTCGGGGAGGAGTCCGTCCCCTGTCAACGCACGACGGCCCGGCAAAGTTCGCCATACGCCGGAGGCGTCCACCGCACGCCCGTGAGGTTGCGGAGGCGCGGGGGATCTGGGTTATAGTCCCCGTAGGTCATGAGTGCCAGCGCCAAGCCCCGGCTCGCTGGCCGGCAACCCTCGCGCTCGCGGCGGGGTGCCCCGGGTGAAGACCAGGTCCGGCGCGAGGTGTGCCGGGCAAGCGCGGGCTCCGTCGTTCCAACGCCATGGCCGGGGTCCCATGACCCTAGGAGGCCGTCGTTGTCTGCTCTCACCGTCCTTAACAGCATCTCCCCCGCCGTTTCCGGCACGTCCCCCGCCGCGACGCCCTTCGTCCACGCCGCGGCCGGCGTCCCGGCCTCCCGGGTCGACGGCGACGCCGCCGCCGGTCGGTGGGCCATCCCGGCCGTGCTCGGGGAGGACCTGCTGGTGCCGGTCAAGGGCGGCAGGCTCCTGCCGTACGCGAACCTGGACTACGCGGCGAGCGCGCCGTGTCTCGAGCCGGTGAGCGCCGCGGTCGCCGCCGCGCTTCCGGCCTACTCCAGCGTGCACCGGGGCGCCGGGTACGCCTCCCAGCTCACGACGGCGCGCTACGAGCAGGCCAGGCACACCGTGCGCGCCTTCGTCGGCGCCCGTCCCGGCGACGCCGTCGTGTTCACCCGCAACACCACCGACGCCTCCAACCTGCTGGCCCGCTGCCTGCCGGAAGGCACCACGGTCGTCGTCTTCGAGACCGAGCATCACGCCTCCCTCCTGCCCTGGCCGCATGCCGTACGGCTGGCGCCGCCCGCGTTCCCCGGCGAGGCGGTGCGCGCCGCCGACGAGACCCTCGCGGCCATCGAGGGGCCCAAGCTCCTGGTCGTCACCGCGGCCTCCAACGTCACCGGCGAGCTATGGCCGATCGCCGCGCTCGCGCACATCGCCCACCGGCACGGCGCGCGCATCCTCGTCGACGCCGCCCAGCTCGTCCCGCACCGCCCGCTCAACCTGACCGCGCTCGACCTGGACTACGTGGCGTTCTCCGGGCACAAGCTGTACGCGCCTTTCGGTGCGGGCGCCCTCATCGGCCGGGCCGACTGGCTCGCCGGGGCCGAGCCGTACCTGCGGGGCGGCGGCGCCTCCAGGTCGGTCACCGGGGGCGCGGGACAGAACACCCCGCTGGACACCGAGTGGAGCGCCGACCCCGAGCAGCGGCACGAGGCCGGCACGCCGAACGTGCTCGGCGCCATCGCGCTGGCCGCCGCCTGCGACGCCCTGTCGGCCACCGGCTGGACGCCGCTGGTGAAGGAGGAGGAGCGGCTGGTCGGGCTGCTGCGCGACGGGCTCGCCCGCATCGAAGGCGTCCACGAGCTGTCCCTCTGGGGGCCCGCCCACCCGCGGGTCGGCATCGTGTCGTTCGTCGTCGACGGCTGGACGGCCCGCGAGGTCGCCGAGGCGCTGTCCTGCGAGTACGGCATCGGCGTGCGCGACGGCAGGTTCTGCGCCCATCCCTTCGTCAACCACCTGCTGGACGGCGTCGGGAAGGCCGCGGACGGCACGTGCGAGGACGGCTCGGCCGGCGCCGTGCGGGCGTCCATCGGCATCGGCACCATCGAAGAGCACGTCCAGCGCCTGGTCGCCGCCCTCTCAGATCTTGTCTCCCGGCGCTGACGTGACAGCATGGGCCTTATGACCGAACCTTCCGAGCGGTTCGTGGGGGTCGGGGCCGGGGCCAAGGAGCTCGCCACCGAGGACATGATCCTCAACATCGGGCCCCAGCACCCCTCGACCCACGGTGTCCTTCGCCTGCGGCTCACCGTGGACGGCGAGCGCATCGCCTCCGCCGAGCCGATCATCGGCTACATGCACCGCGGCGCGGAGAAGCTCTTCGAGGTTCGCGACTACCGGCAGATCATCGTGCTGGCCAACCGGCACGACTGGCTCTCGGCGTTCGCCAACGAGCTGGGCGTGGTGCTGGCCGTGGAGCGCATGCTCGGCATGGAGGTGCCGGTGCGCGCCGTCTGGGCGCGCACGCTGCTCGCCGAGCTGAACCGCGTGCTGAACCACCTGATGTTCCTCGGCTCCTATCCCCTGGAGCTCGGCGCCATCACCCCGGTCTTCTACGCCTTCCGCGAGCGCGAGACCCTGCAGGCCGTCATGGAGGAGATCTCCGGCGGGCGCATGCACTACATGTTCAACCGGGTCGGCGGGCTGAAGGAGGACCTCCCGTACGGCTGGCTCGACCGGGCGACGCGGGCGGTGGCCGACGTGCGCAAGCGGCTGGCCGACATCGAGAACCTCATCTACGGCAACGAGATCTTCATCGCGCGCACCCGCGGAGTCGGGATGCTCGACCGTGAGACGATCTTGCAGTACGGCGTCAGCGGCCCGATCGCACGCGCCTCGGGGGTCGACCTCGACCTGCGGCGCGACGAGCCGTACCTGGCCTACGGCGAGCTGCCGGTCAAGGTGGTCACGCGCTCGGCCGGCGACTGCCACGCGCGGTTCGAGGTGCTGCTGGACCAGGTCAAGGTCTCGCTCGACCTCGCCGACGCGTGCGTGGACCGGCTCAGGTCGCTGCCACCGGGGCCCATCAACCAGCGGCTGCCGAAGGTGCTGAAGGTCCCCGAGGGCCACACCTACGCCTGGACCGAGAATCCCCTCGGGATCAACGGCTACTACCTGGTGTCCCGCGGCGAGAAGACCCCGTGGCGGCTCAAGCTGCGCAGCGCGTCCTACAACAACATCCAGGTGCTGCGGGAGATGCTTCCCGGCCACCTGATCGCCGACATGGTGGCCATCCTCGGCTCGATGTTCTTCGTCGTCGGCGACATCGACAAGTGACCTCTCACCTCCGCCGCGAGGCCGATTCCGGGAGAGAGGTTTAACCGCCCGTATCTCGTAAAGAAGGACCCTGCGTAAAGGGATAGGGATCAAGGGTGGCTCCGTGCGAAGCGGGGCCCGGCGCGAAGCCGGGCCCCGCTTCGTGCGTCCCGGCACGTTCACGCGCGGGTGTCGTCGTCCGGTTCCCTCGGGACCTTGCAGCAGTGCTCCAGGAAGAGGGCCGCGCAGATCAGGATCACGCAGGCGAGCAGCGACCCGCCGGCCAGGAAGAAGTCACGCCGGGGAGTGTCCTGGTCGAGCATCTGGAGGACGTGGAAGACGAAGCCCGCGAAGATCCCGGCGAAGGCGGCGCCCACGTACGCCGACGCCTTGGCCAGGGCGGCCAGCCGGGCCACCGCCAGCGGCTCCACCGGCTTGGTGTCGGGCCTGCGCTCGATGCGCGCCTTGGTCATCCATCCGCTGTACGCCTCGCCGACCGCGAGGAGGAGCACGGTGGGTATGGCGGTCCACGGGACGGTCGGCAGGTCGGAGTAGACCTTCTGCAGCAGGGCCCACGTCACGACCGCGAAAACGGCCAACAGCAGGACGAGCACGCCGGGACGGCTCGGTTTCACGCGCGATCCTCCTCGTTTGCCCTTCAGCGACCCGGCACACACGTCAGTGTGACGGCCTACGTCAGTCTGGTGGCTGTAGCGCCAGATCGGGGCGGAGCCGCACGCCCTTCTGGTCGAGATCGGCGAGCAGCCCGGCCACCGACCCCCGGCCGGGAAGCACCGCCCCCGGGTCGGCCTGCGACCACGGCACCAGCACGAACGCCCGCTCGTGAGCGAGGGGGTGTGGAAGCGTGAGCTCGGGATCGCTCGACATCAGGTCACCCACCATGATCAGATCGACGTCGAGGGTGCGTGGCCCCCAGTGCTCCTTGCGCACCCGGCCGAACGCCGCCTCCACGCCGAGAGCCCGTTCGAGGATCGCCTGGGGCCCGAGCGTCATGGTGCTGCCGATCACGACCGCGTTGAGATAGGGGCGCTGGTCGGGCGGCCCACCGACGGGATCGGTCTCGTACACCGGCGACACCGCCACGAAGTCCAGCCCGGGCGCGTCGAAAAGCGCGTCGACGGCGCCTTGCAGCGTGTCGAACCGGCGGCCGAGGTTGCTGCCCAGCGCCAGAACGACCTTCATTGCCGCCTCCTTGTAACCGTCACCACCACGTCGTCGAACGGAAGCGGGATGGGCGCGGCGGGCTTGTGCACCCTCACCTCGACCTCCTCGACCAGCTCGCCGGCAAGGCAGGCGTCCGCCAGGCGCTGTGCCAGCGTCTCTATCAGGTTGACCGGCTCCCCCTCGACGATGCCCGCCAGCCTGACGGCCAGCTCGCCGTAGTCGACGGTCTTGCTCAGGTCGTCACCGGCAGCGGCCGGGGCGGTGTCCAGGTGGAGCGTGACGTCCACCACGAACTCCTGCCCCAGCTCGCGCTCGGCCGGCAGGCACCCATGCCTGCCCCGCGCCCGCAGCCCCACCAGGCTCACCGTGTCCGCGCTCATCGCCCCCACCTCGCGGTCACTCCTCGGCTTCCTCGTCGTCATCGCCCTGCAGGACCGGGGAGCCGTGGTGGGACCAGAGCCGCCAGCCCCCCATGGTCCTGACGAAGGTGTTGGTCGCCACGACCCGGCCCGCCGCGAAGGTGGCGTCCTCGGTGTCGGCGGCGGTCAAAATGTTCTCGGCGCAGGTCAGCACCGCGACATCGCCGATCACGGTCGTGCGCACGTCGGTCAGCACGAACTGGATGTACGGCGTGTTGGCCATGATCAGAGCCCAGGAGCGCAGGACCTCCGACCGCCCGGTCAGCATCGGCCAGCCGGGATGCACGCACATCGCGACCCGGCCCTCTTCGTCGTCGGCCCAGATCTCGGTCATCCGGTCGAGGTCGCCGCCCTCGATCGCGGTGTAGAAAGCCTCGTTGAGCTTCTCGATCTCCGCAGCGGTCGTGCTCATCGGACCCCCTCCCCGTCCAGCCAGGCGGCCGCGACGCGGACGGCGTCGGCGTTGGGACGCACCCGGTGGACCCGCACGCACCAGGCGCCGGCGTGGGCGGCCAGCGCGGTGACGGCGAGCGTGGCGTCGTCGGATCGGCTGAACGGCCTAGGCGTGCCGTCGGGATCGGCGAGCAGGCGACCGAGGAACCGCTTCCGCGAGGCCCCGATGATGACGGGGTAGCCCAGCTCGTTGAGCCTGCCGATGCCGGCGAGCAGTGGCCAGTTGTGCTCCGCTCGCTTGGCGAAGCCGAGGCCCGGGTCCACGATGATCTGGTGCTCCGCCACGCCCTCGGCGAGCACGGAGTCGACCCGCTTGCGCAGCTCCTCGGCGACCTCGGTCACCACGTCGGAGTAGACGGCGCGGCCCTCCATCTCGTGGCTGTGGCCGCGCCAGTGCATCACGACGTAGGGCACGCCCGCGGCGGCCACCACGCGGGGCATCACCGGGTCGGCGAGACCGCCGCTGACGTCGTTCACCAGGGCGGCCCCGGCCCCTACGGCCGCCTCGGCGACCTCGGCGCGCATCGTGTCGACGCTCACCGTCACGCCCTCTTGTGCCAGGACGCGGATGACCGGCTCGACCCGGCGCAGCTCCTCTTCCAGGGACACCCGCGCGGCGCCCGGACGGGTGGACTCGCCGCCCACGTCGACGATGTCGGCTCCCTGCTCGACGAGCTCGAGGCCGTGGCGCACCGCGACGTCGGGGTCGAACGACTGGCCGCCGTCGGAGAAGGAGTCAGGGGTGACGTTGACCACGCCCATGACCAGACAGCGCCCCTCGTGGGGCAACCCCGGCACCCTCCATGTGGTCATGGCGTCCAGCCTAGGTGCTCCCCGGTGACGATCTGTGCCATGGGTCCGGCTTGTGGATAACGAATCGGCCCGACCCGCACGTGATATTCCACACGTGCCGAACTCGGCCCAGAGCGGTCAGCGGCGGCCGAGGATGAGGGCCATCGCCTCGGCACGGGTCCTGTCGCTGTCGCGGAAGTCGCCGCGCACCGCCGAGGTGATGGTCTTGGCGCCCGGCTTGCGCACCCCTCGCATGGTCATGCAGAGGTGCTCCGCCTCGATCACGACGATGACCCCCCGCGGCGCCAGCACGGCCATGAGCGCGTCGGCGATCTGCGAGGTCATGCGCTCCTGGACCTGGGGGCGCCTGGCGTAGACGTCGACCAGCCTGGCGAGCTTGGACAGACCGGTGATCTGCCCCTTCTCGTTGGGCACGTAGCCGACGTGGGCGACCCCGTGGAAGGGGACGAGGTGGTGCTCGCAGGTGGAGAACACCTCGATGTCCTTCACCAGGACCATCTCGTCGTGGTCGGCGTCGAAGACGGTGGTGAGGACGTCCTGCGGAGTCTGCCCCAGCCCGGCGAACTGCTCGGCGTAGGCGCGTGCGACCCGGGCGGGGGTGTCGAGCAGGCCGTCCCGGTCCGGATCTTCACCGATCGCGAGCAGGATCTCGCGAACGGCCTTCTCGATCCGGGCCGAGTCGACCTTGAACGGTTCGGCGGTCACCCGTCAGGCCTCGTCCTGGGGCGCCGGGTGGTGGTCGTTGGTCAGCGTCGCCCCCTGAGCGGCCTGGTTGCCCGCCGGGAGCGCGGCGCCGTTGCCGTTGCCCGCGATCTCCTTGGGCGTCAGGATGGGCGGCCGGTCGGAGGGCAGCCTCTTGCCGTACCCGGAGTAGGACGGGCGCTTCTCCCTGACGACCACGGAGGCGAAGATCTCCACGACCTGCTGGCGGGAGAGGGTCTCCTTCTCCATGAGCTCGAGCACGAGGTTGTCGAGCACGTCGCGGTACTGGACGAGGATCTCCCAGGCCTGGTCGTGCCCGGCCTCGATCAGGCGGCGGACCTCCTCGTCGATCGTCGAGGCGATCTTCTCGGAGTAGTCGCGCTCGTGGCCCATGTCACGGCCGAGGAAGACCTCGCTGTTGCCGGTGCCGAACTTGCGGGCGCCGAGGTGCTCGCTCATGCCGTACTCGGTGACCATGCGCCGGGCGATCGAGGTGGCCTTCTCGATGTCGTTGGCCGCGCCGGTGGTCGGCTCGTGGAAGACCAGCTCCTCGGCGGTGCGCCCGCCGAGCAGCATCGCCAGCTGGTCGAGCATCTCGGACCGGGTGGCGAGGAACTTGTCCTCCATGGGGAGCGTCATCGTGTAGCCCAGCGCGCGGCCACGGGACAGGATCGTGATCTTGTGCACCGGGTCGGAGTTCGGCAGGGCGTGGGCGACCAGCGCGTGCCCACCCTCGTGGTAGGCGATGATCTTCTTTTCCTGGTCGGACATGACCCGGCTCTTGCGCTCCGGACCCGCCATCACGCGGTCGATGGACTCCTCGAGGGTGCCCATCGTGATGAGCTTCTGGTCCTGGCGGGCGGTCAGCAGCGCCGCCTCGTTGATCACGTTGGCCAGGTCGGCGCCGGTGAACCCGGGGGTGCGGCGGGCGATGACGTCGAGGTCGACGTCCGGCGCGAACGGCTTGCCCCGCCCGTGGACGCGGAGGATGCCCTTGCGGCCCTCCAGGTCGGGCCGGTCGATGACGACCTGACGGTCGAAACGGCCGGGACGCAGCAGCGCGGGGTCGAGGATGTCGGGCCGGTTGGTCGCCGCGATCAGGATCACGCCGCCCTTGACGTCGAAGCCGTCCATCTCGACCAGGAGCTGGTTCAGCGTCTGCTCGCGCTCGTCGTGGCCGCCGCCGAGGCCCGCGCCGCGGTGCCGGCCGACGGCGTCGATCTCGTCGATGAAGATGATCGCCGGAGCGTTGGCCTTCGCCTGCTCGAACAGGTCGCGGACCCGGGAGGCGCCGACGCCGACGAACATCTCGACGAAGTCGGAACCGGAGATGGAGTAGAACGGCACGCCGGCCTCACCCGCGACCGCGCGGGCCAGCAGGGTCTTGCCGGTGCCGGGCGGGCCGTACAGCAGCACGCCCTTGGGAATCTTCGCGCCGATCGCCTGGAACTTGGCCGGGGCCTGCAGGAACTCCTTGATCTCCTGGAGCTCCTCGATGGCCTCGTCGGCGCCCGCGACGTCGGCGAAGGTGGTCTTGGGGGTGTCCTTGGTGATGAGCTTCGCCTTGGACTTCCCGAAGTTCATGACCCGGGAACCGCCGCCCTGCATCTGGTTCATGATGAACAGGAAGATGAGGACGATGATGACGATGGGGAGGAAGCTCACCAGCAGCCCGACCAGGAAGTTCTCGGTCGGCACGGTGACCTTGTACCCGCCGGGCAGCTTGCCGGCCGCAACCTGCGTCTGGAGCTGCTTCTGCAGCTCGACGCCCTGCCCCTGGACCCAGTACGCGTAGAAGCGATCTTCGCCCTGAACCTTCTGGGCGGTCTTGATCTCTATGCGCTGGTCCTTGTCAACGATCACCGCGTTGTTGACATTGCCATTTTCGATCTGGCTGATGACGAACGAGGTGTCCTTCTGGGCATAGTTGCTGTTGCCGCTCCAGAATGTGGAGGCGAGGAGGAGCAGCACGACGATGCCCAGGATCCACAGCAGTGGCCCACGTGTAAATCGCTTGAGATCCATCCGATGCGGAACCCCTGCGGGCCCGTCCCTTCCTGAACACGGCCTGACGCCCCGGGCGAACCCGGGGTTAGCGGCATCCCGAACCGCTCCTACTGACTGCCCGGAGGCAGTCGAACCTCCGGAGACATCCGAAGGTACACCGGGGCGCGGCGCAGGGTCACTGCTCCGGCGACACCGGCTTTGTCCTACCAACGTACGTCAGGTGGCCCCGTGTTCCCCACGAGGAGACCGAATGACGACGTATCTCACCAGTTGACGGCACAGAACTTCGCTCAGGGCTTACTCCGCACCGTATACGTGCCGCGCCAGGGTGCCGATGAACGGCAGATTGCGGAAGCGCTCGGCATAGTCGAGCCCGTATCCGATCACGAATTCGTTGGGGATGTCGAACCCGACGTATTTCACATCGATCGGCACCTTCACGGCCTCCGGCTTGCGGAGCAGGGTGCAGATCGCCACCGAGGCGGGGTTGCGCGACTGGAGGTTGTGCACCAGCCACGACAGGGTCAGCCCGGAGTCGATGATGTCCTCCACCACGAGGACGTGGCGCCCGGCGATGTCGGTGTCGAGGTCCTTGAGCGTCCGGACGACGCCCGACGACTTGGTGCCCGCCCCGTACGACGAGACGGCCATCCAGTCCATCTGGACTTCGATGTGCAGCGCGCGCGCCAGATCGGCCATGATCATGACCGCACCCTTGAGCACCCCGACGATCAGTAGGTTCTTGCCCTCGTAGTCCGCGTCGATCTGTCCGGCGAGCTCCTTGATCTTCGCCTGAAGTTCTTCCTCGGGAATGAGGACCTTTTCCAGGTCCTTGCCCATGTCGGCTGCGTCCACCTGGGGTTTTCCTTCATGAGAGGGTGCTGGCGAATATCAGGGTGCCATACCGCCGGACCACTCCCACCCCCCCGGGTAGCTCCACCAGCCGCTGCCCGCGCCATTCGGTGACCAGGCGGTCCACCTGCTCGATGTGGACGGCCGCCAGAGCCGAGGCCGTCGCGCCCGCCGCGAGGGCCGCCCGCTGGATCACCCTGCGGCGGACCGCGGCGGGAAGTTCCTTCAGCCCCTCGACCGTCAGGTCCACGCCGATGCCCCTGAGCCGGGCGTAGACCTCGTCCGCCCAGTCGTCCAGCGCGTCGGCGTCGTCTCTGCACAACCCGGCGGTACGCGCGAGCGCCTCGGTCACGCCGGGCCCGAGCGCCCCCTCGAGCACCGGGAGGACGTCGTGCCTGACGCGCACCCGGGCGTACGCGGAGTCGGCATTGTGTGGATCGTCCCAGGGAGCCAGGCCCAGGGCCTCGCACGCGCGCCGGGTCGTCTCCCTGGCGACGCCGAGCAGCGGCCTGCGGTAGATGCCCCAGGCCGCGGGCATCCCGGCCAGGGAGCGGGTGCCGCTCCCCCGCGCCAGCCGCAGCAGCACGGTCTCGGCCTGGTCGTCGCGCGTGTGCCCGAGCAGCACCGCCGAGGCGCCTAGCCGTCTCGCGGCCGGCGACAGCGCCGCGTACCTGGCCTCCCGCGCGGCGGCCTCCGGCCCGCCGGCCTTGCCCACCGTCACGGTGAGCGCCTCCGCCGGCGTGAGGCCGAACCTGGACGCCAGGCCCACGACCTCCTCCGCACGCTCGCGCGAACCCTCCTGCAGGCCGTGGTCGACGGTCAGCAGCCCCGCGCGCAGCCCCTGCCGGGGCGCGGTGAACGCCAGGCAGGCGGCGAGCGCCAGCGAGTCGCCGCCGCCGCTGCACGCGACCAGGACGAGGGCGCCCTGCGGCAGATCGGCGAGCGACAGCCGTACGGCACGGCGGATCTCCGCGACGGCGGGATGCGGTCCCATGCTCCTAGTTTGGTGCGGAGCGGGACCTACCCGTGCCCGTTCGCCGACGGGAGCTCGGGGGCGTGCACCACGCGGGCGATCCACTGCTCGGGATTCTTGATCTCGCTGTGGTCGGGCAGCGTCGTGGGCGAGCCCCAGACGCGGTTGAACCCGTCGATGCCGACCTCGTCGACGACCTTGCGCACGAACGCCGACCCCTCGGCGTACTGCTTCAGCTTGAGCTCGACACCGAGCAGGCGCCTGATCGTCTTGTCGAACCGGGAGCCGCCCTCCCTGCGGTGCTGGAACTTCGAGCGGATGTCGGCCACCGATGGCACCACGGTGGGCCCGACGGCGTCCATCACGTAGTCGCCGTGCCCCTCGACCAGGGTCATCACCGCGGTGAGCCGGTCGAGGATCTCCTTCTGCTCCGGCGTCTGGATGGCGTCGATGAGGTTGCCCTCACCGCCCTTGAGCGCGTCGGCGACGGCGTCCGAGGCCGCGCGCAGGCGCTCCAGCATGGTGCCGAGGTCGATGTCGGAGGCGAGGAGGAACTCGGTCATCTGGGCGCGCACGTACTCGCGCAGCCACGGCACGCCGGTGAACTGCACCCGGTGGGTCTCCTCGTGCAGGCAGACCCAGAGCCGGAAGTCGCGGGGGTTGACGCCGAGCTCCCGCTCGGTGTGCACGATGTTGGGCGCGACCAAGGTCAGCCGCCCGATGGGGGAGCGTCCGCCGGGGTCGGGCGGCAGGAACAGCTCGTACTGCCCGAGCACGCGCGTCGCCAGGAACGCCAGCACCGCGCCCACCTCGACGCCGGTCACCCGGGAGCCGACGGCGCCCACGATGGCCGGGATCTGGGTGCGCCGGGAGGTCATGCGCTCGGTCAGCGGCTCCAGGACGACCCGGAACCCCTCGACGTTGGCGCGGATCCAGCCCGGGCGGTCGACGACGGTGGCCTCCTCGGGCTCCGCCGCCCCGTTGATGCGCGCGAACTCCTGCACGTGCCCCTCGGCCTCGCGCGACAACCGCCGGAGCTCGGTGACGGCATGCCTGGCCTCCTCTCGGGTCACCTGTGGCCCGGGTCGGACAAGGCGGACACCAGTAGAAACGGCCAGATCCCAGTCGATCACCTGCATATTCACCACCGTACGTCGTGCGGTGCGGTTATGAGCAACCGCACCCGCTGACGAGCGCGGCCAGCCGGTCGAGCGCCGCCACTGCCCCGTCGGGATCGGTCACCTTGTCCGCCATGAACGCGAAGGCCACGAGCCGGCCATCGGCGGTCCTGGAGAGTCCCGTCAGGGTGTTCACCCCGTTCAACGTGCCCGTTTTGGCCCTCACCACTCCCGCCGCCGCCTTGCTGTCGCGCTTGTCGTACCGGTGGCCGAGGGTGCCGGTGAACCCGGCGACGGGCAGCCCGCTGATGACGGCGTGCAGGTGCGGGTTGGCCGGCGAGGCCGCCAGGGCGATCAGCCGGGCGAGCGCGGCCGGGGTGATGCGGTTGCGGGTGGACAGCCCGCTGCCGTCGTAGACCAGGACGCCGTCGGCGACGCCGAGCCTCTTGAGCGTGCTCTGCATGGCCTGCGCGACGCCCGAGAACGTGCCGGGCCTGCCCTCCTTGACCGCGACGAGGTGGGCGAGCGCCTCGGCCAGGTCGTTGTCGCTCTGCGTCAGCATGTGCTCGACCAGCTCGTACACCGGCGGGGACTCGACCCTCGCGATCTCGCGGGCGGTGGACGCCGTCTCGTCCCGCTTGACCTGCTTGCCCACCTTGAGGCCGTAGCGCCGCAGCAAGGAGGCGAAAGCCTCGGTGGCCGACTCCGGCGGGTCGGCGTACCGCGCCGAGCCGCCGGGGTTCTGGCGGCCCTCGTCGATGGTGAGCGCGGTCACGGGGGCGACGCTGCCCTCCGGCACGTACCCCGGCTTCCAGCCGGGCGCGGTGCGCGGCCCGCTGAACAGCGAATCGTCGTAGGACAGGCTCACAGAGGTGACGCCCGCCGCCTTCAGCGCGCGCGCCGTGCGGGAGGCCAGCATGACCAGCGAGGCGGAGCGGGGATAGCCGGGCGACCTCGCGGCCTTCGGACCGGCGAGCGTCGGATCGCCCCCGCCGACCAGCGTGATCGTGCCGGGCTTCTCCTGGACGACGCGCGTGGCGACCCGCGTGTCGGGGCCCAGGGAGGTCAGCGCCGCGACGGCGGTCACGATCTTGGTGGTGGAGGCGGGGGTCAGACCCGTGTTCGCCGCGCTGCCGAACAACGTGGACCGCCCGCCGACGTCGATCACGACGGCGCCGACGCTGCCGCCGAGCGCGGAGTCGCCCAGCGCGCGGGTGAGCCGGGCCGCCAAAGTACCCTTTCCCGGAAGAGGTCCGTCAGGAGCCGGTGGCAGCACCGGGCCCGCGGTCACGATGGCGACGGGAGCCGGTGTCGGCGTGACGGTCTTGGCCGGGGCCTTCGTGGCGAGATCGTCGCCCGGCCCACCTGCGAGAACGTATGCGCCGGCGGCGCAGACGAACGCCTGCAGCAGGGCGAGGGTCGCCACCGCTACCAAGCGCTCGCGCCGCACCACCTCACCGACCTCTTTCCCGCATGCGTCATCCTGGATATACGCCTACGAGACATTAACGCCCGCCCCGGACTGCCCGGGAGGCTTGAGCGGAGGAACCGCAGTGGAGTTCGACGTTGTCGTTGAGATCCCTAAGGGACAACGCAACAAGTACGAGGTTGATCACAAGACGGGCCGCATCCGGCTGGACCGTCTTCTTTTCACCTCCACGCAGTACCCCGCCGACTACGGCTTCATCGAGAACACCCTGGGTGAGGACGGCGACCCGCTCGACGCGCTCGTCCTGCTCCAGGAGCCCACGTTCCCCGGCTGCCTGATCAGCTGCCGGGCCGTCGGGATGTTCCGGATGACCGACGAGAAGGGCGGGGACGACAAGGTCCTTTGCGTTCCGGCCACCGACCCCCGCATGGAGCACATCCGCGACATCCACCACGTCCCGGAGTTCGACCGGCTGGAGATCCAGCACTTCTTCGAGGTCTACAAGGACCTCGAGCCGGGCAAGTCGGTCGAGGGCGCCAACTGGGTCGGCCGGGTCGAGGCCGAGGTGGAGATCCAGCGCTCGATCAAGCGCGCTCTCGATCACGAGGAGCCGGCCGAGGGTGAGGAGCCCGCCGCGGGCGAGGAGCATCCGGTCATCGACGAGCACTGATCGCCGTCCGCGCCCGTCCGCGCCGGCGCTGTACGGCCGCGCGGCACGCCATGACGAAGGACCGGCCGCCGCGGCCCGCCGACACCAGGCAGGCGAAGCACCACGCGCCCGTGCTCACGTGGCGACCCGGTTCTTCGGCCGGACCACGCCGACCATGTTCGGGCGCCAGATGGAGGCGATGCGCACCACGTCCCCTCTCTTGGGGGCGTGGACCATCTGGCCTCCGCCGATGTAGATGCCGACGTGGGCGATGGTGCCGGGGTCGCGCGTGCGACGCCCGAAGAACAGCAGGTCGCCCCGGCGCAGCGAGGCGAGCGGCACCCGCCGGCCCGAGGTCCACTGGGTCCCGGTCCAGTGGGGCAGGGGCACCCCCACCCGCTGCCACGCGCGCATGGTGAGGCCCGAGCAGTCGTACCCGCGCGGGCCGGCGGCGGCCCAGACGTACGGCTTCCCGAGCTGGGTCAGCGCCCAGTTGGCCGCCCGGTCGCCGAGCCGCCCGCCCGTCACGGGCCGCCCCGACCAGGCCGCCCATGACCCTGGCGACCAGTAGGCGGTGGCGGCGGGGTGGGCGCCGGTCAGGGCCCACGCCGCGCACTCCGAGGTTCCTACCAGGCCGCAGGCGAGGACGATCGCCACAGCGGCCGCACGGCGTCGCACATCCCGTGGCATGCGCACCCCTCTCGACTCGCCAAGGTGAGGATGAGGCGTGGCGCGGAGTGACATCGCGCCACACAGTCCACAGGATTCCCACCGGTCACGCTCCGCACACGCCTTTCGCTACTCTCCGTGACCAGGCGAGGTCAGGCGAGGTCAGGCGAGGCGGAGCAGGCGTGAGATCCACGGGCGGACGCCGGCCGGTGGGGGCAGAGGGCTGCGAGGGTAGGTGAAGACCGGCGCCTCGCGTCCGTACGCGGCGCCCAGCTCGGCGGCCTTGCACCAGTCGGCGACCGTGCGGCACGCCGCCCACGCGGCGCCCAGGGCGGGCCGCGCGTCGGCGTGCCGCTCCCAGATGCGCATCAGCGTGACGGTCGCCTGGGCGGCGGTGTAGCCGTCGTCGGGATAGGCGGTGCCGGCGAGGTAGGGCGCCGTGACCTGGCCGGCGAACCGGGTGTCCAGCACCCAGGTCCAGTTGGAGACCACCAGGCCGAGCACAGGGTCGGGGATCGCGGTGGCCGCGGTGTACATGAGGTGCTGGCGCGGCCCGGTGAGGCGGCGGCCGGGCCAGAGCCAGGCGACGTCCCCGGGAGCCTCGCCGTGCGACAGCCAGGAGAGCACGGCCAGCCCGCGAGCGGTCTGCAGGCGGCACAGCTCGAGCAGGTCGCGCAGCATGCGCGGCCCCGGATCGTGCCAGACCGGCCAGTCGACACGGTGGACGCGGGGGACGAGGCGGGTCAGTTCAGGCGCGACCGGGCGCGGGAAGACCCTGCACCCGAGAGGGGAGTCCTCACTGAGGGTGAACACGGCCCACGGCCTGAGGCGGGGACGCCGGGCTGTCCGCCGGAGGGGACGCGCCGTCCGCCGGAGGTGACGCGCCGTCCGACGTGGCCGGCGGCGGCGAGGGTGAGGTGCCCGTCGCCGTCGGGGTGGGCCGGGCGCTCTCGGGGCAGGGGCTGCGCCGGGGACGGTGCTGATGGTCGCCCCTCGGGCCGGGCCTGCCCGGCGGCCGCTCCCGTGGCGGGCCGGGAGGCGTGGCCGGGGGCCGGGGCGTGGCCACCGGCGGGTCCACGCTGGTCGGACCGCCGGTCGGCCTGTCCGCGGGCTTGTCCGTGGGCCTGTTCGTCGGTTTGTCCGTGGGCTTGGTCGTCGGCTTGTCCGAGGGCTTGGCCGTCGGGAACGAGGACGGCGCGGACGACGACGGGGCCGGCGCGCGCGGCGGCCGGGCGGCGAGCCCGCCGGCGGGCTCGAAGACCGCGATGGGCACCGCCGACGCGGGCGAGGGCTCGGGCGGCGTGTCCCCGGCGACGGGGGTCAGCGACGAGGGAGGCTCGGCGGCGGCCGAACTCGCCGGCGCCTGCCCTGCGGAAGGAGGCCGGGGCGCCGGGAAGGCGCCGTAGACGTTCCCAGCGAGGGGTGCGTCGGCCTGGCGTACGGCGCCGGCGAGGACTACAGCGGCGATGACGATCGCGATCGCCGCCACAGTGCCCGCAAGAATCTGAGGCCGCCGCCGAGACCCTTTGGTCTCGCGGGCCGGGAAGCCGTCGGCGCCGAGCAGGCCGGTGCGGCGGGCGACGAACCGGCGGTAGGGAACCAGCTCGGGGTCGATGAAGCAGCTCATCACGCGCACGCGCAGCGTCTCGGGCAGCCCGGCGAGCGGAAGCAGGTTGAAGACCTTGGCGGCCGAGACCTGGCGCTCGCGGTGGGGGGCGCAGACGGTGCAGTGCTCGATGTGCGCGAGAAGCCGCTCACGCCTCTCGGTGTCGAGCGTCCCGGAGAAGCCGGTGAGGATGTGCGCCCTGCCGGCGCAGTCGGGGGAGGCGTTACGGGCGAGGATCTCGGTGGTGACGAGGTCCTGCAGCCGGTCGCAGGCGGCGTGGCGGAGCTGCTCGGCCTGCGAGGCCGTGATGCCGAGCACGGCGCCTAACTCGTCCTCGGGGATGGCGTGACGGGTGAGCAGATCGAGGATCTCCCGCTCACCGTCGGGCAGCGCTCCGACGGCGTTCATGGCGACCAGCCGCAGGTCGGCGTCCGGGGCGTCGGGCGGGACCGTGCCGGGCGCCGTCTGGTCGCCGTCCACCGGCTGGAGTGCCGATCTCCTGCGCAGGCACTCCCCTCGCGCGAGGGCGTAGAGCCAGACCCGTAGACGCTCGGGAGCGGCCAGCGCGTGGACGTGGGCCTCTGCCGCGATCAGCGTGTCGCGCAGGGCGACCTGCGCGCTGTCGGAGTTTCCGAGCAGCGCCCAGGCGTATCTGTAGATGCTCTCGGCGTAGGTGTCGTAGAGGGCAGCGAGGGCCCCCGGATCGCGGGCGCGGAGTGCCTCGACCAGGACGCTGTCATTCATGTCACCGACAGTAAAGGTTCGGTAACTCCTCGCTCCACCGCTTCCCGGACAATGACCTGCCTTGTATTAATACCGTAATGAAAGTCGGCAAGATTGTTTGGGATGGCCCGCGTCCGATATGGCCATCAAATTCGACAAATCACCATTAGTGGGGTCGGTGGGCGAAGGTGCAGGTGAACGGCGGTGGAACATCGCCCCTTTTCATCACCTTATGGTGCCACTTTTCGCATGACGACTGATTCCGCCAAGCCTGCCATTAGCCCCGAACGGGCTCCCGCCGATCAGGCGGAGGCGTGCAATCCGGCCTGCTCGCAACCTCGCGCCAGGGACGCGAGCCCGAAGGCCTCGACCGGTCCCACCGCTCCACAGGCGGCCACGCCCTCGGTGGCGGCGGTGACGGCCCCCCAGGCCAGCACGCGAGCGGTGAAGTCGTACGGGTCACCGCCGTACAACTGGACCGTGGCGATCTTCTTGCCACCCTTGTCGTAGGCCTCGGCGACGATCTCGGAGGTGATCCCCTCGCCGGCCGTGGCCGGCGCGCCGTCGCGGCCCGCCGTTCTGATCACGCGGTCGGCGACGGCCTCGGTGACCCGCTTGGCGCCGGGGATCGCCGCGATGAACGGGGTGGCCCTGGCCAGCACGCCCGCGGCTCTGGTCAGCCCGCCGAGCCAGCCCAGGTAGACGTTGACCTCGCGAAGCCCGGAATGCGTCCGGGGCAGGGCGAAATGCTCGGAGGCGCCCACGGACAGCGCGTGCCGGCTGCGGCCGTTCACGGTGAAAACCCGGGTGCGTCCGTGCTCGCGGAGAATGCGGCCGTCGCGGAAGCCGTACATCGGGTCCAGGACCATGCCGAGAGCGGAGGCACGCGTGCCCGCGCTGGCCCGGCGCGCCATGTTGCCGCGGACGAAGTACCCGACATCCACTCGAACCGCTTCCGAGCCCGCCTCCTGGAGCGCGAGCGACGCCGCCAGGTTCCCTGGCACGTAGTCATATCCGAAGGCGGTGAGCAGCGTCGCGCCCGACGCGGCCGCCGCCGGGCCGTACCGCTGGAAGATCCGCCTGATGAACGTCGGCTCGCCCGTGGAGTCCAGATAGACGCCGCCCGCCTCGATCGCCGCCTCGACCGCGGGCTCCCCCCAACGGGCGAACGGCCCGACGGTGGAGATCAGCACGGTCCCCGGCTCGATGATCCGCCGGAGCGTGGCCGGCCGGTTCACGTCGGCCACGGCGGTCGGCAGGTCCACCGGCAACGATGAGGCGAGCGCCTCCAGCCGCTGCGGGTCGCGTCCGGCCAGCACCGGGTGGGCGCCGCACGCCAGAAGCGCGTCGACGGTGAGCCGGCCGGTGAACCCGGTGGCACCGAACAGGACTATCCGGGGGGAAGTCATGTAAGTACCGTAACCCGCCGGTGATTTCAAGATCCATAGTGGGGCGGGCCGGTCGCCGCCGGAAATGGGAACCGTCAGCCCGGCGCTCACGGCCGTCGGTCGACCGGCATCGCCTGGTACCCCCGGTCCCTCGCGAACGGCGGCGTCTTCGGCCTGGCCGTGCTCGGCGGCATCGCGCCGCTCATGGCCAGTTCCTCGTACGGCCTGCCGCTCGATCCCCACGTGCGGGCGGTGATGTCGGTGCGCGTCACCGGGCCCGTGCCGTTGAGGCTGTCCACCGTGAGGACGAACCGGCGAGGGGACCCCGCGTGCACGTCGTCCACGTATGTGCTGGCGCCGCCGACGAGCCGGCCGGCGGCGTCGCGCAGCAGCGCGGTCACCACGAGGCTGGTCGCCGCCTTCTGGTACGGGTTGCCGACCGCGCCGGTCACCAGGTAGGAGCCGTTGCCGAGCTTCTCGGTGTTGGCCGACGAGATCGGGAACGGCACGAACGCCGAAGGGATCCGCGACGCCAGCCGCCACTGGGCCGGCTTGTAGGTCAGCTTCACGTCGACCGGCCTGGCCGACGCCGTCGCCTGGCCGGTGAACTTCAGCGACCCCGACGGCGGCACCGCGTCCAGCGGCTGCTCCATGCGGACGACCTCCTTGCCGGCCGCGTCGCGTCCCACCACCGTCGCGGCGACGTTCTCGCCGAAGTACCAGCGGTTGGGATTGCCGATGACGCCCGCCCACGTCACCACGTAGCCACCCGTCCCCTGGGTGACCGACGACGTCTGCTCCTTGATCACGAGCGGCTTGAGCGGCGGCCGCTTCGGCTCCGGCTCGCCGCCGCACCCGGTGAGCAGCGCCGCCGCCGTCCCGAGCGCCAGTACGAGTGCTGTCGTAATGCTTCGACTACGGTGGGTCACAAGGCCGTCATAGCCCGGCTAGTCGGGCGTGACTCCTCCGACACGCGCAAGCCGTACCAAACCTTTAACGGCCGCAGGGGCCCGCTCAGCGCTCGCGGGCCACCCGCGCCTCGTCCCACACCGGCTCCGGAGCCTCGTACACGCGGCCGTCCGCGCCGAAGACCAGGTAGCGGTCGAAGTCGGCCGCGAACCAGCGGTCGTGCGTCACGGCCAGGACCGTGCCGTCGAACTGGTCGAGCCCGTCCTGCAGCGCCTCGGCGCTCGCGAGGTCGAGGTTGTCGGTCGGCTCGTCCAGCAGCAGGAGCGTCGCGCCCGACAGCTCCAGCAGCAGGATCTGCAGCCGGGCCTGCTGGCCGCCGGAGAGCGTCTCGAAGCGCTGCTCGGCGATGCTCCCCGCCAGCTCGTAGCGCGCCAGCGCCTTCATCGCCTCGTTCTTCAGCCTGGCGTGCTCCTTCATGACGATCTCGCAGGGAGTCCGCCCCTGGAGCTCGGGCCGGGCGTGCGTCTGGGCGAAGTGCCCCGGGACGACCCGCGCGCCGAGCCGGGCGACACCGGTGTGCCGGACCTCCTCGCCCGCGACGAGCCGCAGGAAGTGCGACTTGCCCGAACCGTTGGAGCCGAGCACCGCGACCCGCTCGCCGTACCAGATCTCCAGGTCGAAGGGCCGCATCAGCCCCGTCAGCTCCAGGCCCTCGCAGATCACCGCCCGCTTGCCGGTGCGGCCGCCCCGCAGGCGCATGCTGATCAGCTGGTCCTTGGGCGCCTCCTCCGGCGGCCCGGCCTCCTCGAACCGCCGCAGGCGCGTCTGGGCGGCGTGGTAGGCCGGGGCCATGCCGTCGTTGTACATGGCCTTCTGCTTCAGCATCACGACCAGGCGCTTGATCTTGGCGTGCTCCTCGTCCCAGCGGCGCCGCAGCTCGTCCAGGCGCTCGTTGCGCTCCCTGCGCGCGGCGGCGTAGGTCGCGAAGCCGCCGCCGTGCACCCACACGTTGCCCGACTCGACGGTGACGATGCGGTCGGCGGCGTTGGCCAGGAGCTGACGGTCGTGGGAGACGAGCAGGACGGTCTTCGGGGTCTCCCTGAGCGCCTGCTCGAGCCAGAGCTTGCCCGGCACGTCCAGGTAGTTGTCCGGCTCGTCCAGGAGCAGGGTCTGGTCGGGGCCGCGCAGCAGCGCCTCCAGCACCAGGCGCTTCTGCTCGCCGCCGGACAGGGTGTTGACCTCGCGGTACTTGACGTTGTCGTACGGGGCGCCGAGCGCGGCCATCGTGCAGGTGTCCCAGAGCACCTCGATGTCGTAGCCGCCGGCGTCGGTGAAGTCCGTGATCGCCTGCGCGTACCGCATCTGCGTCTTCTCGTCGTCGCGCTCCATCATGGCCAGCTCGGTCTCGCCGAGCTTGTGCGCCGCCTCGCGCACCCGTTCGGGGGCCACCGACAGCAGCAGGTCCTGGACCGTGCGGTCGTCGCGGATGCTGCCGATGAACTGGCGCATGATGCCGAGGCCGCCGGAGCTCGCGACGCTGCCTTCGACCGGCCGCACATCGCCCGCGATGAGACGCATCAGGGTCGTCTTCCCCGCGCCGTTCGGCCCGACCAGGGCCGCCTTGACGCCTTCGCCGACGCGGAAGGAGACCTCGTTCAGCAACGGGCGTCCGTCCGGTAGTACGTACGTCAGACGGCCGACTTCTATGTGCGCCACGACGATCCTCCCCAGCCTTCTCGCGGAGGTTACCTATTGCGGGGATGTCCCGCACCCGGATATCCGGCGGCCCGAGGGGCGGGGCGACGGGCGACATTAGCGAAATATGGCTGTACGGCCTGGCGGCAGCGGAAAACGCCTTTCGCCGCTCCCCCGTGGCGGCGTATGGTGCGGCCATGACATGGCGACATTGATCCTCACCTGAGTCGAGGCTCGCGGGCAGGCTCTACGCCTACGCCTTCCTCGACGACTTCGTGCTGCTCTATCCGGTCTATGCCGTACTGTTCGCCGGCACCGGGCTGTCCACCGCCGAGATCTCCTCGCTGTTCGTCATCTGGGCGGCCACCTCCCTGCTGCTGGAGGTGCCGTCAGGCCTGTGGGCGGACGCCTTCTCCCGCAGGCGGCTGCTGGTGGTCGCGCCCCTGCTGACCGCGTCGGGGTACGCGGCGTGGACCTTCTTCCCCTCCTACGCCTCCTTCGCGATCGGCTTCGTGCTGTGGGGCGCGGGCGGCGCGCTCCGTTCCGGGACGCTGCAGGCGCTGGTCTACGAGGAACTGGCCAGGGTGGGCCGGTCCAGCGCCTACGCGCGCCTCATGGGCCGGTCCGAGGCGATCAGCACGGCGGCCATTATGGCGGCGACCGTCCTGGCGGCGCCGGTCCTCGCCATGGGCGGCTACCTGGCGGTGGGTTGTGCCAGCGTCGCCGTCACCCTGCTCGGCGCCCTCGCCGGCCGCTCCTTCCCCGAGTCCCGCGGCCCGTCCCCGGAGGGTCAGGGCTTCGGCACGGTGCTGCGTGACGGCGTCCGCGAGGTACGGCGCGCCCCCCGCGTCAGGAGCGCCCTGGTGCTCGTCGTGGTGCTCATGGGCGCGGGCGCGCTGGACGAGTACATCCCCCTGCTCGCCGAGTCCACCGGCGCCGGCGCGTCCGCCGTGCCGCTGCTCGTCCTGCTCGTCACGGCGGGCACCACGCTCGGTGGATGGTTCGCCGGGCGCGGCACGCGGTGGGCGGCGCCCGCGCTGGCCCTCGCCGCCGGATGCCTGGCCGCCGGGGCCCTCGACGGCCGTCCCGCCGCGATGATCCTGGTCGCGGTCGCGTACGGGATCTTCCAGTGGGCGATGACCGCGGCCGAGGCCCGCCTGCAGGACCGCATCGCCGACCGGGCCAGGGCCACGGTAACCTCGATGGCCGGCTTCGGCGCGGACGCGGTCACGGTGCCGGTGTACGCCGCCTACGGTCTCGGGTCCACCCGGCTCGGCCCCGGACCGCTCTACGCGCTCGCGGCCATCCTGTACCTGCTCATCGCCCTGGCACTGTGGCGAGGCGGATCGGGCGAGCGAGCGGACCGAGAGGGGGGTTAAGCGATGATCTCCATCTGGGCCATCATCCCGATCGAGGAATGCTCCAGGTAGTGGCAGTGGTACACGTACCGCCCGAGGTAGTCGCCGAAGGTGGCCTGGATCCGCAGGGACCCGCCCGGCGGGACGTGCACGGTGTCCTTCAGGCCCGCGTCCTGCGGCAGCGGCGGGCCGCCGTTGCGGTCCAGCACCTGGAACTGGGCGAGATGCATGTGGAACGTGTGGTCGATGGTGATGGTGTCGGCGTTCCTGACGTGCCAGATCTCGGTGGTGCCCCGCCTGATCTGGAAGTCGACCCGGCCCGGATCGAACGGCCTGCCGTTCACCAGCCCTACCGGGTCGGTCCCCGACAGGTCGAAGCTCATCGCCACCTCGCGCTCGACCGGCGCCACGGGCAGGGCGGGCAGCGGGCGCAGCACGTCGGGCAGCCAGCTGTCGTCCGCCGCCTCCCGCGTGACGTCGAACCTCAGCACCGGGTCGCTCCCGTTGAAGAGGATCAGCTGCTCGCCGACGGGGTGGCGCGAGAAGTCCACCACTATCTCGGTCCGCTCCGCGGAGGCGAGCACCAGCTCGGTCACCGGCACGGGCGCGGGCAGCAGGCCACCGTCCGAGGCGATCTTCATCATCTCCTGGCCGCCGAGGTTCAGCCGGAAGACGTGCTCGTTGGAGGCGTTGAGCAGCCGGAAGCGGTACTTGCGCGCGGCGACCGGGAAGTAGGGCTGGATCTTGCCGTTGGCGAGGATCGTGGTGCGGTTGGCCGGGTCGTCGAAGAAGATCAGCCCGCCGGTCTCGTCGAACTCCGAGTCGCGCAGCATGATCGGCACGTCGTACGCCCCCTGGGGCAGCCTCAGGGACCTCTCGCTGTCGTCGTCGATCAGGTAGAAGCCGTGCATGCCCCGGTAGACGTGCTCGGCCTCCATGTGATGGCTGTGGTCGTGGTACCACAGCGTCGCGCCCTGCTGGGTGTTCGGATAGTCGTAAAGCCGGGCCTCGCCGGGCTGGATGACGTCCATCGGATGCCCGTCACTGCCCGGCGGCACGTGGCCGCCGTGCAGGTGCACGTTCGCGGGCATGTCCAGCCGGTTCCCGTACACGATCTTCACTGCGCGCCCGGACTTCGCGCGGATGGTCGGGCCGACGAAGGAGCCGCCGTAGGTCAGCACGGGGGTGCGCAGGCCGGGCACGATCTCGACCTCGGCGGGCTTGATCACCATCTTGTAGATGTCGGTGCCGTAGGCGGACTGCGCCGGCTGCAGGACCGGCGGCACGGGCATCCGCACGGAGAACGGGGTGACGGCCGGCCGCACGCCGGTGGCCGCGGTACGGGCCCCCAGGTGGTAGCCCTGGTGCAGCGGCTCCCCCTCCTTGGCCCCGACCGGGGTCAGCTTGGTGAACGGGAGCAGCATCGCCCCGCCCATGGTGGCGCCGAGTGCCAGTAATCGTCGCCGGTTCAGCATCGGTTCCCCAATCGATACGCGTCCGGGGCGCGGCCCCCTCCGAACCGCCGCAACGCACCCCCCGGCGAGACACTCGCCACAAGAACGTTGCACCCGCCGTATCCGCGGTGGCTTCCTTTAGATTGCTGACTCGCGCCCGCTACACCCCTGTTGCGCCCTGCACAGGACCCACCGGGTCGGACACGACGGCTTCCCGATGGAGGTCGTCCACGGGCGGCACGGCTCCATCATCCTGACCAGACCCGTCGATGACACCGAAGTAGAACTGGGCGGCCACTGCGCCACCGAACCGTCCTCCCCCGAAATCCAAGCCCAAGTAGACAAGCTCTACGAACCCGCAACATCGGCCATAACCGGCTAACACGATGACCACGTGCCTCCACCCGGGAACCCCGTTCCCCGCCAGGTGTGGTCACTGGGCGAAGGATGAGGGTGCCTCGCGCGCGTCGATCAGCTCGTCCCAGTGTTCAGACGCCCAGGCGCATGCGGCGTCGAGCGGTTCGAGCAGGCTACGGCCGAGCGGGGTCAGCTCGTATTCGACCCGCTGGGTGGGCCCGGCGTAGGCCGTCCGGGCGACCAGGCCGTTGCGCTCGAGGGTCCGGAGCGACTGCGTGAGCACCTTCGCGGTGATGCCGCGCAGGGGGACCCGGAGCTCAGAGAAGCGCCGCGGGCCGTGTTCGAGACAGCGGATGATCATTCCAGCCCATTTGTCACCGATGCGGATCGGCGAGAGATCGGACGGGCAGAGCGGGTCGAACATGTCCGGATCAAGCGGTTCTGTCACGGCTCCACGCTAACCGGTATCCGGCTGGTAACCAGGTGCCTGAGTACCGTTCGAGGCGGCGATCGATGACCGCGATCGGCCCCGGAGGAGAGGTACTCAATGAGCGAGATCATCGTGTTCGGCGCGGGCGGCAGGGCCGGGCGGGCGGCCGTCCAGGAGGCCTTGCGGCGCGGCCACCAGGTCACCGCTGTCGTCCGCGACCCGGCGAAGTACGGCGACGTCGCATGGGACGGCGCGGCGGCGGACGACGTGACGGCAGGCGGCACGACGGCAGGCGGCGCGGCCGCGACGGACAGCGTGGTGTCACCGGTCGGCGTGGTGACCGGGGGCGGCGAGGTGACCGGGGGCCGTGTGGTGGTCGTCGCCGGTGATGTCACCGACGGCACGAGCGTCGCCCGGCTCGCCAAGGGGCATGACGCCGCGATCAGCGCCGTCTACGACCCTGTCGTACAGCCGGACGTCTTCTTCACCGAGGCCGCACGCGCGTTGCTGGACGGCCTCCCACGGGCCGGCGTGGAGCGGCTGATCGTGGTCGGCCTGGCATCGGTACTGGAGACGGCATCTGGCGCGTTGCTCATGGACACACCCGGCTACCCGCAGGAGTACCGGTCGTTCTACCTGGGACACGCGGCCGGGACGGACGTGCTGCGCGGCGCGGCCACCACCCTCGACTGGCTCGTCATGAGCCCTTCCGGTGACTTCGACCACGGCGGAGCGCGTACCGGCGGATACCGCACGGCCCCCGCCGAGGCGGCGTCCCGTATCTCCTACGCCGACTTCGCGATCGCCATGCTCGACGAGATCGGCACCCATGAGCACCACCGGACGCACCTGGGCGTCGAGGAGAGCTGATGGAGGAACCCTGGCCTCCCTCCGTCCCCCCCTGGCAGTCTGTGATGATGCGCGGACGGGTGACTCACGATGGATCCACGCTTCGCGAGGCGAGGCACGACTGGTGGGGGGTCGTGCTGGAAGCGCCCGACGCGCGTGAACTCGCGCTCTTCTACTCGAGGCTTCTGGGCTGGGAGATAGCCAAGCAGAGCCCGGAGGATGCCGCCATCGGCCCGCCGGAGGGCGTCGCGTACATCGCCTTCCAGACCTCGGCCGGGTACGTGCCACCGGTCTGGCCCGCCGAGGAGGGGGCGCAGCGGATGACGATGCACCTCGATTTCGAGGTGGTGGACCTTCCCGCCGCGGTCGCGCACGCGCTGGAGCTGGGCGCCCGGGAGGCGGACCATCAGCCCCAGGACAACGTCAGGGTGCTGCTCGACCCGGCCGGGCACCCGTTCTGCCTGTACACCGACGGATAAGGCACCCCACCGGAAATCCGGGAGTCGAGTGCCGTCCTGCTCCACCGCGCCGCCGTCCTGCTCCGCTGCTCCACCGCGCCGCCGTCCTGTTCCGCTGCGGCGCCGTACGCCGAGCGGTACGCCCGCGCGGCCCACCGCCATCGCGGTAGGTGAGTGAGGTGCCACGACCGGCCCGGCCTCACCAGGCAAGACCCCGCTTCTCTCCCCGATGACCGGACCCCGATCACAACGGGCGCGCTCGCCTTGTGCTGAAAGTTTCAGCCACTCAATGAGGCGGCGGCACGCCTTGCCTGCGGCTATGAGGTTGCGGACCAGACGTCACCGGCCTTGCTCTTCTGGGGACCGGCGGCGATTACCTACGATCCGAGGACCGGTGGGAGCGCTCCCACCCTCTGGACTGGAGTATGCAATGGCTCGTAGAAGGCCCACATGGGCGGCCACCCTCGCCGCGGCCGCCATGGTCGCGGCGGGGGCGGCCATCTTCCCCTCATCCGCCGCCCAGGCCGCCGACTCCGCCTTCTATGTGGATCCGCAGACCAACGCGGCCAAATGGGTCGCCGCGAACCCCAACGACAGCCGTACCGCGGTGATCAGGGACCGGATCGCCGCCGTCCCCCAGGGCCGGTGGTTCGCGAGCTACAACCCCACGACCGTGCGCGGCCAGGTCGACACGTACGTCGGCGCCGCCGCCGCGGCAGGCAAGATCCCGATCATGGTCGTGTACGAGATGCCGAACCGCGACTGCGGCGGCGCGAGCGCGGGCGGCGCGCCTGACCACGCCTCCTACCGCAGCTGGATCGACCAGATCGCGGCCGGCCTCGGCGGCCGCCCGGCGACGATCATCCTCGAGCCGGACGCGTTGGCGATCATGACGAACTGCATGAACTCCTCCCAGCAGGCGGAGGTGAAGGCCTCCATGGCGTACGCCGGCAAGAAGTTCAAGGCCACGTCCTCCCAGGTCAAGGTCTATTTCGACATCGGCCATGACGCCTGGCTCCCGGCCTCGGAGGCCGCGTCCCGGCTGAACGGCGCGGACGTCGCCAACAGCGCCGACGGCATCGCGGTCAACACCTCGAACTACCGGTCCACTTCAGGCCTGGTCTCGTACTCGAAGAGCATCATCTCCGCGACCGGCGTGTCCAAGCTGCGCGCCGTCATCGACACCAGCCGCAACGGCAACGGCCCCGCCGGGAGCGAGTGGTGCGACCCGGCGGGCCGCGCCACGGGCACCTGGAGCACGACCAACACCGGTGACTCGTCAATCGACGCGTTCCTCTGGGTCAAGCCTCCGGGCGAGTCGGACGGCTGCATCGCCACCGCCGGACAGTTCGTGCCCCAGCGGGCCTACGACCTGGCCATCGCCGCACCGCCGCCCACCGGCAACCCGACCCCGACGCCGACCCCCACTCCGACACCGACCCCCACCCCCACTCCCACGCCCACCCCGACCCCCACGCCCGCTCCTCCGCCGAACGGCGCGGGATGCACCGCGGCCTACAAGGTGACCAGCAAGTGGCAGGGCGGCTTCCAGGGCGAGGTCACGGTGAAGAACGCCGGGACGGCGGCCATCAGCGGCTGGAAGGTCCAGTGGTCGTTCCCGAGCGGTCAGTCGATCACTCAGGCGTGGAACGGCAACGTCTCAAGCAGCGGCGGGAACATCACGGTGACCAACCTGAGCTGGAACGGCAACGTCGCGGCCAACGCGACGGTCACGTTCGGGTTCCTCGCCAACGGAAACGCCGACACCAGCACGCCGTCCCCCATCACCTGCACCTCTTCCTGATCCAGTACCGGCACCCTCCCGGCCGTCCCTGATCGGGAACCGGCCCTGCCGTCCCTGAGCAGAACCTGCTCGACCGTGTCACCCGGGCCTCTGCACGCACCTCAACCCGCAGAGGCCCGCGCACGCTTCAGCCAGAAGCCGAGCAACTGCGCGTCGCCGAGGATCTCGACGCGTTCGCTCAGAACGGACGCCAAGCGCGCGCCGGGCTCCCCGGTGTCCTCAGGGGGAGACGAAGCGCCGGACGAAGGCGAGGGCGGTGTCGGCGACCTCGCGCCAGCCGCTGTCGATGGTGAGGGAGTGGCCGCGGCCGGGCAGTTCGACGATCTCGGTGACGGCGTTCGCGTTGCGCTTCTGCTTCTTGTAGGAGGCGTTGGCGATCGCCCAGGGCACGGTGTTGTCCTTCTCCCCGGAGATGATCAGCAGGGGGCCGCGCTCGGGGTTCGTGCTGTCGACCTTGGTCTCGCTCCAGGGGTTGAAGTTGCCGAAGGCCGCCTGGAACAGGGGCGCACCCGGGGCGGGCACCGAGAACGTCTCGTACAGCTCCTTGGCCTCCTCCTCGCCGACCGCGTTGGCGAAGGCGAAGCGGAACTGGTCGTAGGTGAGCGGGATGGCCCGGTGGATGTTGGCCGGGTTGGTCAGCACCGGCGCCGCGGCCCGCAGCGCGGACACCGGCAGCGGCAGCACGCCCTGGAAGGGAGCGGGGTCGATGGCCACCGAGGCGCAGGACAGGCCCCGGCCGGCCAGGATCTGCGCCAGCAGGCCGCCGAAGGAGTGGCCGATCACGGTGGGCTTGCGCTCGAGTTTGTTGATCAACTCGGCGAAGTGGTCGGCCACCTGCCCGACGGTCTTGTCCGCGAAGACCTCTGGATGGGCCTTGGCCTCGGCCACGGTCTCGGGGTCGTCCGGCCAGCCGGGGGTCACGGGAGCGAAGCCCGCCTCGGCGAACACCTGCGCCCACCGGTCCCAGCTGCTGGGCAGCAGCCACAGTCCGTGGACGAAGACGACCGGAATGCGGCCGGACGCGTTGGCCTGCTCGATCTGGGCGATGTCGTGGGCGTTGGTCATGGTCACTCCTTGGTGGACAGGAAGGCGATGGCCTGCTCGATGGCGTCCTGCGCCGCTCGGCCGTGATCACCAGTGCCGGGGGCAGGCCCGCCGGTTCCTCGACCGACGCGCGCAGACAGGTACGGCGGGTTCGCGGTCGCCTCCGCGAACGCCCGCGCCGCCGGCTCGAGTATGGCTTCGGACATGGACATCACGCTCCTGACCTGTGGACGTGATGAGAACTATGGTCGAGGCCCGCCCTGGTGGAATCCTGGAAACGCCTTAGTCTTTCCGTGACCATCGGCACAGGCAAGGTGCGCGACCATGATTTTGCAGGGCCGGGAGCGAGAACGTGAGCGGCCGGCCGAGCTGCTCGCCCGTCACCGCCCGCCCCCTTCGTCCCAGGTGTTCGCTCTGACATGAGGAAGTGGACCGAGCGCCCCAAACGTTACAAACAACCTCCCAACTGTGCCGATGAGCGCCCGGACGAACACGCCCGAGGTCAGTCCGCGACGAGGCGCGACCTGACCCCTCCCTGCTCGCGCTGCCGCCGGACGACGTAGGTGCCCGGCGTACAGCCCGTCGCCCCATGCTCGGGATGCAGCAGGTAGGCGACGGCCGAGGTCTCGAAGATGCCGATCGCCAGCCGGTCGGAGTCCGACACGTTGGTCGTCCACCGGCAGGTGTCCAGGCCCGCGACGAGCGTGTGCGGGTTGCCGCCGGCCACGCCACGCAGCAGCTCGACTCCCTCGGGCGGCACGTCCGTCCAGTGGGCAGCGGGCCAAGGCCGCACGTACGAGGCGACGACGGGGAGCGGGATGACGATGAGGTCGCCCTGGGCTTGGAGCCCGTCGACGACGGGGATGCTCACCGAGTGGTCGAGCACGGCGAGTCCGGTCTGCTGGGAGAGCGAAGCGAGAGTCACGGTCATGGAAGTCACCTCAGGTTCGTCGGACGAGAAGGGAGTACTGCTCGGCGGACAGCCCGTAGGTCCAGCCGGCGGCGGCGATCGGATCTTCGAAGACGCCCGGCACGGTCAGCCCGTACCGGCGGCGACGCCCGTCCCGTTCGACGGACCCGTTGACCGCGAGGAGCACCCTGGTCTCCCTCCGCATGTCGTAGAGCCGCAGTTCCGAGCCGGGGTTGCCGGGGTCCGGCGCGGAGGCGACCAGCCGCAGCCCGGCCTCGGCGATGTAGGCCGACCAGCCGATGTGCTCGATCGCGCACCGCCTGACCTCGACATTGGCCTCGCGCTCGATCCGGTGGACGCTCGGATCGGTGACCACCCAGGAGGGCACCCGCGTCCCGTGCCAGGCGTGCACGTCCCAACCGTCCGCGTAACGCACCGCCGGGCCGTTCGCACAGTGCGCCCGCACTTCGCCGTCATCGCCCCACACCTCCGTGTGGACGGCGACGGGCCGCTCGGAGATGACGCACACGCCTTCACGTGGCCACCACCAGCCGCACGACCTGGCCACGGCCGCCCAGAGATCGAAGCGCCGGGTCTGCTCGGGAGTGAAGACCACGCCGGCCGCCCGGCGGAGGGCGTCGTAGTGGGCGATCCAGGAGACGCACTGCACCTCGTACCAGGCGTTCCTCGGGTGGAACGGCGAGTCGTGCGCCGCCTCGAGCGGCATGAGAAGCGAACTGTTCCTGGATCGCGAGAGCGAGCCGCGAACCTTCTGGTGGATCAGCTGGTCCAACGGCCGATGGACCCATCTGACCTGGGCGTCGAGTTCGAGGCGCATCTGCTGCGCCAGCAAGGTGAAGCGAGGCGGCAGCGGCCATTCGGACATGCGCTCGACGGCCTCGCGAGGCCGTAGCCGCACACCCGGCGGGACGGTCGCCAGGGCCGCGACCGGTGAGGGAACCCAGTGGAAACGTGGTGGAGCGAGACCGACCAGGCGGTACAGCTCGGAGATGGCGGCCTCTGCGGCCGGACGGTCGGCGGGCAGCGTCGACAACGCCCGGCCCAGCCATTCTTCGCGGATTTCGGCAGCTTCCCGCTGCACGAGAACGCTCACCAGATGAAGGTGGCGTCGTCCTTTCTCACGATCATGTCTGGAATGGTGACAGATCGACGCGGCGTCTGTCCACCGTCCCCTGCGCGCGGCCGCCCGCCTGACCGAGGGGTCAGACGGCCGTGAACCCGGCGAGCACCACAATGGTGATCCCCCGCGCCAGGCGAGGCACCGGAACCTGCGACAACCCAATCCCCCCGCCTCAGACCAAGGCAAGCCTATGGGCGGAGTCCGGAGGTATCGGCCAGCCAGTCGAAACCGCGGCGCGACCACGAGCACCCCCAGGCATCAGGGGATCACGAGCGACGTGGCACCCTCTCATCCGCCCGCGGAGATGACGCCTTGTCGGACGGAGATCCATCGGTCATTCGATCGTCCGGGACCTCGTCGCGGCCGGACTCGTAGCATCGCGGCATGAGATCGTCGCGGCTGCGGTCGTTCTCCGCCGACGACATCCCGGCACGCTGACGACCAGGCGATGCTCGAGCCTCGCTCTCGAAGAGCGCATCGAACGAATGGGGACGCATGACGGGCACGGACCATCGCATCCTCGCCGAACGGGTGGAACTGGTCCCGCTGGCGGTGGAGGACGCCGACGAAATGGCGGAGGTGCTGGGCGGCGAGGAGCTGTACACCTTCATCGGCGGCTCACCGCCGACCCGCGAGTCCCTGCGCGCGAGGTACACCAGGCTCGTCGCCAGTCGATCGGCCGACGGCTCGCAGGACTGGTACAACTGGATCGTCCGCCGCGGGCCGGACGGGCAGGCGGTCGGCACCGTGCAGGCGACGGTCACCGACGGCGGACGGCACGCCGAGATCGCCTGGGTGGTGGGCCTGGCCTGGCAGGGGCAGGGGTACGCCTCCGAGGCCGCGACCGCGCTGGCCGGCTGGCTCGGCGCCCGTGGCGTCTCGCGGATCACGGCCCACGTCCACCCCGACCACCACGCGTCCATGGCGGTGGCGCGACACGCCGGCCTGGAACCGACCGGCGACTTCCACGACGGCGAACGCCTCTGGCTCCGCGAATGACCCGGCAGGCGCCGCCGTACCCGGCCGACCTTCGTGGACTTCGCGCAAGGCCGCCCCAAGACGTACGAGGAGATGATTGCCCCGGACCACCAGGTCGAAGCGAGCCGCCCGACTCTAGGGCACGCATGACCTTCGAGGCGGTGGCGTCGGCGATCAGTGTCGCCGTCACACCAAGCGAGCGTCGGCGAAGGACTCGATCATCACCGGCATCCGGTCCGGCGTCGAAACTCGGTTGCCGCGGGTGACGGGGTCCGCGATGATGCCGCCACATGGGCGCAACGAAAATGCATGCCGATGAGATCGAGACCGATGTCGGGCTTGTGCGTCGCCTGCTCGCGGGGCAGTTCCCGCACTGGGCCGGTCTGCCGGTCGAACCGGTCGCGTCGTACGGGACGGATCACGACATCTATCGGCTCGGTGACCGCCTGGCTGCTCGGCTGCCGCGCATCGGATGGGCCACCGCGCAAGCGGCGAAGGAGGCGGAGTGGCTGCCGAAGCTCGCGCCGCACCTGCCGCTCGCGATTCCCGTGCAACTGGCGATGGGGCATCCGGCCGAGGGCTATCCGTTCGCCTGGTCGGTGTACGAGTGGTTGCCCGGGGAGAACGCCAACGGCACGATCGGCGACCTGGATCAGGCGGCAGTCGATCTGGCCGCGTTCGTGACCGCGCTGCGCCAGGTTGACACGGCTGGTGCACATCCGCGTCCTCCCGGCGCTCGAGGTGGACCGCTTGCGGATGGCGACGAGCATGTTCGCCGGTCGATCGCGCAGCTGGGCGACCGAATCGACGGCGATGCCACGCTCCGCTCGTGGCAGGAGTCCCTGAGCGCCCCGGCATGGGACGGGCCGGAGGCCTGGGTACACGGCGATCTGCTGCCGGGCAACCTGCTCATCGTGGACGGCCGCCTGTCGGCGGTCATCGACTTCGGTGGCCTCAACGTGGGCGACCCCGCGTGTGACCTGCAGCCTGCGTGGAACGTCTTCGCGGGTGACAGTCACGAGCGGTTCCGCGTCGAACTCGCGGTCGACGATGCGTCGTGGTCGCGTGGCCGCGGCTGGGCGCTCTGTCAGGCCGTGACGGGGCTGGCGTACTACTGGGACACCAATCCCGGAATGATCCGCCAGACCTCGCACGCACTGGCGCAAGTCCTCGCCGACGGCTCCCGCTGATAGGGGCCCACGCTCCCCCCTGTGACAGGCTTCCGAGAACGTCAAGCTCAGAGAACGTCAACGAGAAGGGACATGGCGATGGGCGACAGACACCCGGCGCTAGCGCGACTCGACGCCCTCGTAGGCCGCTGGGCGGTACAGCCGAAGGTTCCCGGCGTCGGCAGCGCATGGACAGAGTTCGCCTGGCAGGACGGCGGCGCGTTCCTGCGGCAGGAGTCCGACATCGATTCGATTCCGGCCACGACACCAAAGGCCTGGCGGGAGAACGCGCCGTTCCCGACCCTCGCGCTGATCGGGCTGGACGACGCGAGCGAGGAGTTCACGATGCTGTACGCCGATGCCCGCGGCGTACATCGGGTGTACCGGATGACGTTCGCCGAGGGCGAGTGGCGGATGTGGCGGGATGCTCCCGGATTCGACCAGCGCTTCACCGGCACGCTGAGCCCGGACGGGGACACCGTGGAGGGGCGATGGGAGATGTCGAAAGATGGCGTGACCTGGAACCTCGACTTCGAGCTCACGTACTCGCGTATGCGTGACTCTTAGCGCAGATGGCGGATGCGGCGCGGTGGCGTGTGACCGTGTGAAGGGGTGTCCTGTACGGCCATGGTCCCCCTGAAGACGCGCCCGTGGCGTTCGTCGAGGAAGAGGTCGATTCCCAGGCCAACATAACGGGGCTGGTCGGCATCTAAGTGAACATGGAGCAGAGAATCTCTGTACGGGTCATGATCTCGGTGACCGCTATCGCCGCCGCCACGGCGGCCTTGACCTCGGCACCCGCGCTCGCCGCGACCGCGCCGATCCCGGCTTCCGGTGAAGCGCCCGCCGCCGCCAGTGGCCTGCTCACCACGGCTGCTGCGCCTACCACTACCAGTGAAGAGGCGCCCAAGTGCATCCGCGTCAGGGGCGCGGCGGCGTGCGTGGGACCGGACGAGAGCGACCGGCCGGGGATCTCGATCGAGGACACTGAGCCCGACAAGCTCCATGCCACGGTCGAGTACTACCTGAACGGCTACCTGGGCACGAAATATGTCATTCACAATCTGGCGGGCGAAGGCGAGATCCGGGGAAGTCGCGAAGTCGGCAAGATCGTGACCTTCAGAGCGGCGCTGTACAGAGGAAATCATCGGATCAAGGTCAGCCGATGGAAGACGGCTCTCAGCGACACCAAGTACCCCGTCAAACGAGATGTACGTGTCACCCCGTCCACCGCGCGGGCACGGTCGGAGATCTGCACCTCGACCAAGGGCGCCGCCAGCATGTGCTTCGCCGAGAAGAACACGTTCGTCTTCGCGTGTGACACAGGTGCCGACCAGAATCAGGCCCGCGCGGAATACTTCGTGGGGGGCGATCCGACGGCGCGTTTCGAGATCCATCAACTGGCCGGGTTCAACACCTGCGGGAAGGCCGAACACGGCGATCTCGCCATAAGCAAGTACCGCGCCTCGGTGTTCGATCACAACCACCGGGTCGCCACCAGGCTGTACAAATACAATTAGGTCAGGCAGCGGGACCGGCCTGCCAGAGGTGCAGGCCGGTGGTCGCGTACACCTTCACCGTCCGCCACGGTAGTAGTAGTCGGCGAGGGCGGTGCAGGTCCTCGCGGACGGCAGGTCATATGACTGGCTCAGATCGCGTGAGCTAGCGACCCGGGCCCTGCCGGTCCACGGCGTGGCCGTCCTGCCGGTCACTGGTGTGGGCGGACCACGCTGTCCCTCGGGTGGCGAAGGGAGAGTATCGAGGCACCCAGCGCAGCAGCGCGCCCGCGGCGATCACCCCTACCGCACCCATCGCGGTGATGCCGGAGGCCAGGCTCCCCAGCCCGGCGGCGGCGGAGACGATGAGCGGTCCTCCGGCGCTTCCTGAGTCGGCGCACAGCCGCCACAGGCCGAGGAACTTCGCACGGGTCTCCGGCGGCGCGACGTCCGCACCCAGAGTCATCAGGATGCCTGCGCCGATCCCGTTGCCGAATCCCATGAGCATCGCCACGACGGTCAGCGACACGAGGCCGTTGGTGAGCGGCAACAGGCCCTGCGTGATCCCGAGTACGAGCATCGATGGGACGGCGATCCACAGCCTGCCCGCCCGGTCCATGACCTTTCCTGAGGGATAGAAGGTCATGGTGTCCACGAGGCCGGCGATCCCGAAGACGATGCTCGTCATGGAGGGGTTCAGGCCGAGATGCTCGGCCCACAAGGGCAGCACCGTCTGCCGGGTGGCGCGCACCGAGCCGACAAGGAGCACGGCCACACCGAGGGTGAGGAACACCTTGTGGTGCCGCACCACCACCGAACGGACGGAGATGGATGACGAACGGCGCCCTTGGGCCGTGGTGGGGTCGGACACGTCAGGAACGAGAAGGACGATCAGCCCGGCTGCGATCGTGCATCCCAGGCTGAGCCAGAAGATGGTGCCCACCGGATGGTCGTGCACGACCGCGGCTCCGATGAACGGCCCGATGAAAGCTCCCACCCGGCTCATGCCGCCAAGCGTGGACATCGCCCGGGCCCGGAGCGCCGTGGGGATGATCTCGGTGAGATACGCCTGCCGGGCCAGTACGAACACGGCGTTCGTCGCCCCGGTGGCCGCGACGGCCAGCCCCAGTTGCCAGACCGTGCGCGCCATGGCGCATCCCAGGAGCGTCACGATCGCGACCCCGGCCGCGATGAGCATCGCCTTGCGGTCGCCGAGCCGGGCCGCGAGGGCTCCCGCAGGTACGTCTCCCAGAATCTGCCCCACGCCCAGCAACGCCAGGATCAGCCCCGCCTCCCCGATCGAGGCTCCGAGCGCGCGCCCGCTCAGTGCGATCATGGGTGTGAGCGCACCCATACCCGTCTCGAAGACCAGCGCGGGCAGGAAGACCGCCGGCGCCACGCTGATGAGGGACACCCGAGGAGAACTCACCGGCATCAGCCTCGCTTCGACCTCCTTGGGTGCGTCACGCCTGGGCGATCATATTCGGGCGTTCATCACGAGTCGCAAGCAGGGTAACTCCAACGTCGCAATACCCGCCAATTGCCCCCATGTGGACGAAAAGGGATGAAACCTCGCAGGTGCCGCTCGTCTCCCTACCGGATCGTCGAGGATCTTTGAAGCCGGTGGCCGCAATCCGAGCGCGGTCGGACGCCGGTTCGCGATGCCAGGAAGAACAGGCTTCACCCCCCGCAGGCCACCTCCTAGCGATGTGGTCGACTGGTACAAGGGGCTTGGCTATGCGTCCGTGGCAGCACTGGCCGATGAAAAAGCGTTTCACGATCTTCGCAGGCGTGGCGGCCGCTGCGCTGTGCGCGCTGTGCGCCACGCTGCTCATGGTCACCATCCATCGGCTCGCCACCGAGTACCTCACCAACGAAGTCACGGCCGCGAGCCAGCGTGTGGCTTACCTGGTCGAACAAGGAAGGATCCACAACCCCATCGCTCACAGCCAGATCCGCAACCTCCAGGTGGTGGACTCCCAGGGGAGGGTCGTCGTGGCGAGCAAGGAGATGCAGGGTAAGCCGCGCATGGCCACGTTCGTTCCCCGCGACTCCAGCGACACCGCGGTCGTATGCGACCGTGTCTTTCCTCGTGACGAATGCGACATCGTGGTCGCCCAACGGGTTTCCCGCTCTGGCCAGACGTTCATCGTCTACAGTGCCGCCCCGGTGGTTCCGCCCCTGGTCCATCCCATGTTGGCAACGCTGATGCTCGGCATCGGGGTCCTCCTCACCGGCCTCATCACCTACGGCACCTACCGGGTCGTCAGGGGATCCATGAAACCGGTGGACGCCATCCGCACCAAGTTGGACGAGATCAACACCACCTGCCTGGACAGCAGGGTGCCGATCCCGCGGAGCGAAGACGAGATCCACGCCCTCGCCGAAAGCGTCAACCACACCCTGGATCGGCTGCAGGCCGCGGTCGAGCGCCAGCAGCGGTTCACCTCGGACGCCTCACACGACCTGCGCACCCCGATCACCGCGATGCGCGCCCAGGTCGAGGACGCCCTCCTGGCCCCGGACGACACCAGCGTGAGCGAGGTTGGCAGCGTCCTGCTGGGCAGCCTCGACCGGCTGCAGGCGATCGTCTGCGACCTCCTGCTGCTCGCGCGGCTGGACGCCGGGGTGCCGTGCGCTCACGGGCGGGTGGATCTCGCCGAACTGGCCGCCACCGAACTCGCCAACCGTCCCCCGGCGAAGAAGGTCGAGTGCGACCTGGAGGACGGCGTGGTGGTGATGGGCGACAGGCTGCGGTTGGCCCGATTGCTGGCGAACCTGGTCGACAACGCCGAACGGCACGCCGACCGCCGGATCACCATCAAGGTGTACCACGAGGAGGACGGGCAGGCCGGCGACCATCGCTTCCCCGCGGGCACAGCCGTCCTGGAGGTGCTCGATGACGGCGCCGGCATCGCACCTGAAAAGCGCGACAGCGTCTTCCAGCGGTTCGTGCGCCTGGACGAGAGCCGCGCGAGGGACTCCGGGGGTACCGGCCTGGGCCTGCCGATCGCCCGGCAGATCGCCGAAACCTGCAGCGGCACCCTCATCATCGAAGATTCCCCCAAGGGCGCGCGCCTCGTACTCCGGCTCCCCATGGCGTCGACTGAGTCTTCACCTGCGAGCCAGGATTGAGCGGCGAACGACGCGCGGGTGACGCTGCTGGACGCGGCCGGGAACGTGGTCGGCGCCACGACGACCGGCGAGGACGGCGCGTACGCCTTCGCCGACCTGACCGGCGGCCAGCGCTGGAGCCGGATGCCGCGCGGAGCACGCCGACCGGTTCGCTCCTCCTCCACTGTCGGCACTCAACGAAGAGGTCGTCCGTGCGGAAGCCGGTCGACCCGGGCCGTGATCGCGGGCTGACCCCGACAACAGGCGGCGCCAGGCCGAATGGGATCCGATCACTTCTCCTCGTGCGGGATCTGCATCGCCTGGACGCGAGCATCCTCGCCGAGCTTGGCCTGACGGCGGCGGCGCCGGGAAGCCAGACCCGCGACGACGAGCCCGCAAAGGACGACGAGGAAAAGCAGCAGTGCCCAGGGGATGGTCCAGGCGTGCGCCGTGGTCTCGACGACGGCGAGCGGGGCGACCGAGTTCGACGCGTCGGTGAGCAGCGGGACGAGGCCGACCGTACCCGTCAATCTCAGCGCGGGAGCCACTCCGTGTACCGGCACGGAGACCTTCCAGGTGTCGCCTGGGAGTAGTTGGGGCGAGTCGTCGATCTGCCCCGCGCGGACGCCCAAGCGCCCGAAGGGGCCGGATACGGACACCGCCTGCCGAGCGGCGAGGATGGCGTTGCCCGTGTTGTGGATCGTGTACGTGACGGTCGCGCCACCCTTACCGAAAGGATTGGACGTGCCCGAGTAGCGCACGTGCAGGTCCTCTACCGACAGGCTCGGCTTGAGCACTCCACCCACGCGCAGACGGATCCGGACGCCGAGCCGCCGGTCCACATTGGTCCCGTCCGTTTCGCCGGCCTGCGTCGGCGAGGTGACGATGCCGCCCAAGTATTCGCCGGGCGCGGCGTTGTCCGGAAGAGTGACCGTGAACGGCACCTCGACCGACTCGCCGGGCCGGACCGTCACGTCGGGCCGGTCCGTGTGGACCCACGCACCCACCCGTGTCGACTTCGCGTCCTTGGTGACCAGGTCGAGCCGGCCCTCCTTGGCGGTGAACCCATCGGCGGCGTACACGGCAAGGTGCAGCGGCGTGGTGCCGTGGTTGACGACCACGAGACCGTCCTTGAGCTGCCCCCCCGGGTTGATGGTGTAGCTGTAGTTCTGCCGGCCGGACCCGAAGTCGTTGGAGGCCGTCGTGACCGCCCAGGAGGCGTCGCCGTCCGCCGCCGCAGCAGGTCCGGCCACCACTTCGAGGAAGCCGAGCGCGGCGAGCATCACCACGACGGTGGCCTGGGCGAAGGCTCGGGCTGGTGTGGTCGTACGTGGTCTGGGCGGGTGCATCTGGTGATCCTCAGGCGGTCTGGGAGCGAGGTGAAAAACGTACGGTGGGGTGGGCAGCCGACGGCGCCCACCCCACCACCTGGAGCGGCCGGATCAGCTCAGCGTGGTGAGCCTGAGATCCCCGGCACCGCCCTCGGTCGTCTACTGAAGCCAGCCGGCCTTGCCGACGAGGCCATTGCCGTTGCCCTTGCCGCCGTACGGGCGGATGACCACCTTGTCGACGGTGGAGCCGACCGGCTTAGCAGCGCTGGCGCCGCTGTCCGGGCCGCACCACGGGACCTTGCCGAGTTCCACCGCGGCGTTGGGGGTGACGCAGGTGCCGCTGCGGATGTTCTCGACGACGAGCTTGTTGTCGCGCACCTGGACCTTCACGTAGGTGCGGACGTGCTCCTGGTTCTCGACCGAGTTGGCCCAGTGGCTGTTGGGGTTCAGCGGGTCGGGACCGTAGTTCGGGTCCTGGGTCGTGTCCGGAGCGGTGAGGTCGTAGTACTTCGAACCCGACGCGGAGTTCGCCGTCACGTAGATGACGCCGCCCGGCCCCTGCGCCACCTGGGCGGCACCGGGCTGCTCGCTCTTGTTCGCCTTCTGGCCGTTCTTGATCACGTAGCTGCGGGAGTAGCTGTGGTCGTGACCCTGCAGGACCAGGTCGACGCCGAGGTTCGAGAACGCGGTCGGGAAGTCCTGACGGCGCTGCTTGTTGTCGGTGTCGTTCGCGTGGTCGGCAGGCGAGTAGATCGAGTGGTGGTAGACGAGCACCGTGTACTTGGCGTCGTTGCCGTGCGCCTTGACGACGTTGGTGATGTAGCTGATGTGCGCGGCGTCGGCGCCGGTGGCGTAGGCGTTGCTGTTGAGGTCGATGAACAGGACGCCCTTGTAGATGTACCAGTAGTCACCGCCCGACCGGATGGTCGCGTCGCCGTTGTAGAACGGCGCGGAACGGTCGGTGTTCGGGGTCCAGAAGTGCTGTTCGTACGCCTTGCCGCCGACGTCGTGGTTACCGATGGTGGCGGCCCACGGGTACTGGCGCAGCTTGTCGGACGCGAGGAACGCGTTCCACTGCGTCTCGGTGTTGGCGGTCTCGACCTGGTCGCCGCCCGAGACCAGCAGCTCGGCCTTCGGGTTGGCGGCGAGGGAGACGTTCAGGGTGTCCGCCCACCCGGCGCCGTCCTTCGCCACGTCGCCGGACGAGCCGATCTGCGGGTCGCCGAAGAACAGGAAGTCGAAGTTGCCCTTGAAGTCCTGGGTCTTGAACGAGTACGTCGGGGACCAGTTGCCCTCGGTGCCGACGCGGTAGGAGTAGGAGGTGTTCTTCTTCAGGCCGTCGATCGTGGCGTGAGCGTTGTAACCGCCGTTGACGCTGTTCGCGGCGACCGTGGCCGGGAAGGAGACGGCGTGCTTGTCGAACTGGCCCTTGACGAGCTTGGAGGTCGGCGTGATCTGGACCACCTGCGCGGTGCCGACCGAGGAGTACCAGGACACGACGCGCTGCGACTCGGTCGCGCCCACGCCGAGGATGATGCCGGTGGCCGTCGTCGAGCCGGCGTCGGCGTGAGCCGCCGTCGCCAGGCCGCTGCCGAACACGGCGGTAAGGCCCATGACCGCCGCGGTGGCGCCCACAGCCATCCGGCGTCGGACAGGTCCGGGGCCCTGTGTCCGGTTGTCGAACTTCATTGGGTTTCCGTCCATTTGAGGGGCATTAACGAGCTTTGTTACGGTTTCGGAGGTCGGTGTCCTGGAAGTGAACGTGAGACAGGCGCACCATTGCGCTTGCCGGAAGTTGTGATGTGGTCTCAGATTCCGAGAGCTCGCTGCACGAACCACACCAGGCCCATCACGGACACACCCGCTGCGACCGCCCCGGTCGTCCACAGCCCCGCCACCGGTCTGCGGTGGCGCAGCAGGGCGAGCAGCGGGAAGACGGCCACGATGATCGCCAGCTGGACGACCTCGATGCCCACGTTGAAGACGAGCAGCGACCACAGCAGCGACCACGACAAGGCCTGGTCGATGCCCAGTGCCGCGGCGAAGCCGAGTCCGTGCACGAGGCCGAAGCAGAAGACCACCGCCAGCCGCGTCCAGCCCGCGCGGTCCAGGCTGAGGTGACCGTGACCGACCGTCTCGAGATCCGTGGCGTGCGACCGGCGTCGCCGGATCCGCCGCAGATGCCAGCCCGCGACGACCGCGATCGAGAGCGCGATGACCGGCTCCACGAAGGACGCAGGCGCCTGCACGAGGCCGAGGGCGGCGAAGATGAAGGTCACCGAGTGGGCCAGCGTGAACGTCGTCGCCGCCAGCACGATCTCGCGCAGGCGGCGTGAGCCCGCGATGAGCGCCAGCAGGAACAGGATGTGGTCGAGCCCGGTGAGCAGGTGCTCGGCTCCGAGCCGGAAGAACTCCCAGAACCGCTCGGTCCAGGTCTGTTGCGTGGAGAACGACGGATGCTTGGCGTCGAGGGCGGCGCTTCCGGACTTCAGATCGAGGTCGTAGGTGACCACCGTCTTGCTGTCGCGCACATAGCCCTCGGAGTCCGGGAACAGCCCGCTGCGCACCTCGTGCGCTTCAGCGGACTCCGGGCACCGGTAGTCGAGAACCAGCAGCGCGTACGGGACACCGTCCCGTTGCTCGATCGTGAAGTGGCCGACCTGGGCCGGGGTGCACGCCTGGCCCCCGGCCGTGACGCCGAAGCGCTGGGTCGCGTACGCGACGACCGAGGCGGCGTGGGCGTCGAGCGCGGCGGCCTGCTTCGCCGCGTCGCCGGCCTCGAACGCCCCGTTGCCCGCTTGGAAGAGCGGATCATCCTTCTCATAGTCGGCAGCCGAGACGACGAGCAGGTCGTACTCCAGTCCGAGCTCGGAGCGGACGTGCCCGGTCTCGGGCGAGGTGAGGTCGACGTACACGGTCGAGCTGAACCCGTGGGCAAAAGCGGGCACGGCACTGAGCAGGACGGCCACGGCTACGGCGGCGACGACGGCACAGGCACGACGCCGAGCGACGTGGGACATGTGACTCCTCTTCGGTTGGCGAACGCAATCTGCTCGGCTCAGATGAACGAACGGCAACTCATGCGCAAACCAGTCATGAACCACGTATGACGGAAATAACGCCCGTATCGGAAGATTGCACGCAATGGGGTATGAAGTAGTCGCACTTTACGCCACCCCCGGAGGACGATCCCTATGCGCTCTCGACTTCTGCCCGCGAGCGCGCTGGCCGCGGCGGTCGCGACCGCCGTACTGGTCAGCGGATGCAGCTCCGGCGACGACTGGTCCGGGCCGCACGCAAAGCCCACCGCCGTCGGCACCCTCGGCCCGGGGTTCTTCAACCCCGCCGCACCGCCCGCCCCGGAGGCGACGATCACACCGCGACCCCGCTCCTGGGGCGGGGTCGGCCCGTCGAAGGGCTACCGCGTGGTGCTGCTCACCGCGGGGGAAGACCCCCAGACCAGGACGCTGGTGAGCGCCGTGACGGAGTGGGCCGAGGAGGAGCACGTCAGCCTCAAGACCGTCACGGCCACGGCGCCGGACCAGTTCATTCAGCGCATCAGCACGGCGATCGACCTGGCGCCCGACCTCATCATCAGCGCCGGCAACGACCTCGTCGACCCCCTGACCCTGGTCACCCCCAACCACCTCGACCAGCAGTTCCTCGTGGTCGGCGCCGAGCTGGCCGAGCCCACGGAGAACGTCACCGCCGCCGACTGGACCGGTGCGTCGTTCCGCGGCGAGGGACTCGGCATGTCCTCGAGGTACGAGCCCGCCACCTTCACCCCCGAACGCGCCGCGCGCGCCGTCCGGGCCGGTGTCGCGGCCGTGCTCAACGGCCTGACCGGCATCGTGATCTGGCTCGACTAGCTCCGCTCCTCATCGGCCGCCAGATGTACGGCCGAGCCGGCCTTCCACGCGGACCTCCATCGAAGCCGGCGGCCTCAGAGCCTGTTGAAGGGGCGTTGGCGCCGGCGCGCATGGGGGCTATAGAGTCTGGCCCGAGGTCAGCGCGACGCCGGACCTGAGGAGGCGGATGTCCATCACGCCGCTGTCCCTGCCGCAGCCGCCTCAGAGGGCGCCGGAGTTCGGGCGGGACGCGCTGATCGTCTGCGAGAGCCTGGTGCGGATCTATCAGTCCGGGTCGGTCGAGGTGCAGGCACTGCAGGGGCTGGACCTGGTCGTGGACAGCGGCGAGATGATCGCCGTCGTCGGGGCGTCCGGGTCGGGCAAGTCGACGTTGCTGTCCATCCTCGCCGGGATCGACGCCCCCACCGCCGGGCGGGCGCGCGTCGACCGGTGGAACCTGCTGGCGATGTCTCGTGCCGACCGCGTGCATTACCGGCGGCACACCGTCGGATTCGTCCGGCAACAGACGGCCGGCAACCTCGTGCCCTACCTGACCGCGCGGCAGATGATCGACCTGCCGATGACGGCGGCCCGCATGCCGGCCCGCACCCGCCGCACCCGCACCGCCGAGCTGCTGGACACCCTCGGAGTCGCCGACTGCGCCGACCGGCGTCCCGCGCAGCTGTCCGGCGGGCAGCAGATGCGTGTCGCCATCGCGGTGGCCCTCGCCAACAAGCCCCGCGTCCTGCTGGCCGACGAGCCGACCGGCGAGCTGGACACCGCCACCTCTGCGGAGGTCTTCCTGGCGTTGCGGAACGTCAGCCGGCAGCTCGGTGTCACCGTCGTCGTCGTGACCCACGACCCTGAGGTCAGCGGCCAGGTCGAGCGAACCGTGGCGATCCGCGACGGGCGCACCAGCAGCGAGGTGCTGCGCCGCACCGCCACCGGCGCCGACGGCGGCACGCACGTGATCGCCGAGGAGTACGCCGTGATGGACCGTGCCGGGCGGGTCCAGGTGCCGCGCGACTACCGCGAGGCGCTGGCGCTGACCAGGCGGGTCCGGCTGGCGCTGGAGGCCGACCACGTCACGATCCACCCCGACCTCGACGGGCACGCATGAGCGCCGGTCCGACCGTCAGGCCGCTGCTCACCGTGCGCGGCGTCCACCGGCGCTTCGGCACCGGGCCGACCGCCGTCCAGGCCTTGCGGGACGTGTCGTTCGACGTCGCCGCCGGCACCATGGTCGCCCTCGTTGGCCGATCCGGCTCCGGCAAGACCACCCTGCTCAACATCATCGGCGGCCTGGACCGCCCGGACGCCGGCACCGTCCTCGTCGACGGCACCGACGTCACCGCCCTCGACGAGGACGGCCTGTCCCGCCTGCGGCGCGAGAAGGTCGCCTACGTGTTCCAGACGTTCGGCCTGATCCCGGTGCTGTCGGCCGCGGAGAACGTCGGCGCCCCGTTACGGCTGGCTCGCACCCCGCCGGAGGAACGCGAGCGCCGTGTCGAGCTGTTGCTGGAGCTGGTGGGCTTGGCCGACCACGCCCAGCAGCGTCCGGGCGAGCTGTCCGGCGGCCAGCAGCAGCGGGTGGCGATCGCCCGGGCCTTGGCCGCCTCGCCCCGGCTGCTGATCGCCGACGAGCCGACCGGGCAGTTGGACGCCGAGACGGGCCTGTCGGTGATGGCGCTGCTGCGCGGAGTGGTGGAGTCCGAGGGCGTCACGGTGCTGGTGTCCACGCACGACCCGGTGATGATCGCGCTGGCGGACCGGGCCATCCGGATCGTCGACGGGCAGGTCGACGGGCGGTTCGAGGGGCAGGTCGACGGACAGGTCGACGGGCGGGCAACCTCGTGATCGTCCGAAGCGGCCCGTGCTGAGGCTGCTCGCCCTCCGCGCCCGCGCGCAGTGGCCACTGCTGGCAGCCCTCCTGACGGTCGTCATGGTCGGCCCCACCCTGCTGGGCATCTGCGCCCTTCTCGTCACCCGCACCGCCGAGCAGGCGCTGGAGGCCGCCGTCTCCCGCGCCGCCCCCGACGACGTCGACGTCACCGCCTACACCATGACCGTCCGCGGCCCGGACGCGCGATCCGTCGCCGACGACACCCGCGGCGTGCTCACCTCGGCGCTCGCTCCGTTCGCCGCGACGACGGCCGCGCGCGCGTCGTCGGTGATGCGGTCGCTGCCGGCGACGCGTGCCGGAGGGGACGGCGTCCCGGCTGAGACCTACCTGTCGAGTGTGGAGGATCTGCCGGCCCGCGCCCAGTTGACCATCGGACGCTGGCCGCGCGCCACGGCCGACGCCGCGAAACACGCCGCGCCGCTGGAGGCCGTCGTGCTCCAGCCCACCGCGCAGGTGCTCGGCCTCACCCTCGGCAGCCGCGTCCACCTCGGCTCGGAGCTGTCCAGCGACCCCGCCCCGGCGGTCGACGTGACCGTCGTCGGCGTCGTGCGCCCGCTGCCGGGCACCGGCTGGGACCGCGACCCCCTCACCGCCGCGGGCTACGACCTCGCCTACCAGGACGGCCGCTCCGTGCGGCCGGTCCACGCCTATGGGCCGTTCGTCGTCGACCTCGCCGACCTGCTCACCGGTGGCTCCACCATCGACCAGCTGGAGATCATCGCCCATCCTGACCTATCCGCCCCCACCCGCCGCGGCCTCGACACCGTCGCCGAGGCCATGCCCGGCGCCGACCGCCGACTGGCGCGCACCCTTGGTGACCGGGTGAGGATCGAACGCGTCGCCTCCCGGCTGCCGCTGACCCTGCTGGCCGCTAACGACCAGCAGCGGGTCACCGCCGCCGCCGTGCTCGCCGTCGCCGTCCTCGGCAGCGTCCTGACCGCGACCGCCCTCGCCCTCGCCGGCCGGCTCACCGCCGGCGTGCGCGCCGACGAGACCGCCCTGCTGTCCGCTCTGGGCGTCAGCCGCGGCCAGCTCGCCGCCGCCGCGACCGTCGAGGCCGGCACCCTCGCCGTCCTCGCCGCCGCGCTCGCGATCCCCGCCTCGTCCGCCCTGCACGCCGGCCTGACCCACCTGCCGCCAATGGCGGGCGCCGGGCTCGCCGTCCAACCGGGCGTGACCGGCGTCCAGGTGCTCGCCGTCGCCGGTGGCGCGCTGGCGCTCGCGGCGGTGCTCGTCGTCCTCGCGGTGCGGCCCGCCCCCGCGGTCAGCGATCGTCGCCGCCGGCGCGAGCTGCTGGCCCGCTCCGGTGCCGACCTGCTGCTCGTGGCGTTCGCCGCCGCCGGCTGGTGGCAGCTGCACTCTCAGCCCACCGGCTCCAGCTCCCGCGCCGACGCCGTCCTCGTGCTCGCTCCCGCGCTACTACTCACCGCGGGCTCCGCGCTGGCGCTGCGCCTGGTGCTCCCCGCGCTGCGCGGGGCCGACCGGCTGGCGCGCCGCGCCCGCGGGCTGGTGCTCCCGCTGGCCGCGTTCGAAGCCGCCCGCCGGCCGCAGGCGGTCGCCGCGGGCTTGCTGATCGGCCTGACCTGCGCGGCCGGCACGTTCGGGATCGGCTTCGACGCCACCTGGCAGCGCTCGCAGCACGACCAGGCCGACCTGTCCGTGGGCACGGACCTCGCCCTCACCCTCACCACTCCGCCGGTCACCGGGCAGGGCGCGGCCGTCAGCGCGGCCACCGGGGGTGCGGTGAGCCCGGTGACCGACCGCGGCATCGCGGTCGGTCAGTGGCTCGGCAGCGCCGGCGACCCGCCGCGGCTGGTCGCCGTCGACACCTCCCGCGCCGAGGACCTGCTACGCGGACGGCTGAACGGTGGCCGCAGCTGGACGGACGTGGGCGCCGCCCTCGCACCACCGACCCGCGCCACCGGCGTCGCCGTCCCGGTCGGCGCCGCGCTCACCCTGACCGGGACGGCGACCGGCGCGAGCCCGCTCACCGTGACCCCCCGGCTCCTGCTGCAGGACGCCACAGGCCTGCGGACCCCCTGCACCGGCGCGCCCGTCCCGCTCGACGGCAGGGCGCACCCGCTGCCGGCATGCGCGACGGCCGAAGGGCTGCGGCTGGTGGCGGTGTCCCTCCCGGTCACGGCCGGCGTGACCGCACCGGGGAACGTCAGCATCGGCTCCCCCTACACCTTCGACGAGCCCCTGGCCGGCGACAGCCGCGTCGCCGTCACGCTCACAGTGCCGGGAGCCCCCGCCTCCGCCGGCACGGCGCCCAGGTCGCCCTGGACCGCCACCTCCGCCGCACCCGCCCCCGGGCAACTCGTCGATCCGGCCGTCGCCCTCACCAGCACCCCCGCCGGCACCCAGCTGAGGATGACGACGACGGTCAAGCTCGAGGGCCCCCCGGACGCCGCCCGAAACCTCGTCGCCACCGCCTTCCCCGCCCCCGGACCGGTACCCGCCGCCGTCTCCGCCCGCTTCGCCGACGAGGTCGGTGCCCAGCGCGGCTCCCGGCTCAGCCTCACCGTCGGCACCACGCCCGTCCCGATCAGCGTCACCGAGGTGCTGCCCACCGTCCCGTCCGCCCCCGGCGCCGCCGCCGTCCTGACCGACCTGGACACCCTCTCCCGCGCCCTCGTCGTCAGCGGCAACCTGGAGTTCCCTGTGGACGCCTGGTGGGTCGGCCACCCGGCCCAGGGCGACGCCGCCGTGCGCGTCACCGCCCTCCACCTCGGCACCGTCACCACCCGCGCCGCCGAGACCGCCCGCCTCACCGGCGGCCCCCTGCGCGCCGGACTGCCGGCCGCGCTCCGGCTGCTCGTCCCCGCCTCGGCTCTGCTGCTGCTCGCCGGCGTCGTTCTGCATGTGACCTGCGACCTGCAGATCCGCGCCCTTGAGGTGGCGCGGCTGCGGGGCCTGGGGATGTCCCGGCGCGAGATCCGTACCGTGCTACTCGGCCAGCACGTCGGCGTCCTGCTGCCCCTGCACGCGGCAGGCGCGGCCGTCGGCGCGTTCGCCACCGGCATCATCGCGCCCCTGCTCGTCCGCTCCGACATCGGCGCGGCGCCCGTCCCGGCCGCCCTGGCCAGCTGGCCGTGGGCCCCCGAGGCCGCCTTACTGGCCCTGCTGCTGGCCGGGTGCACGCTTGCGGTGGCCGCCGTGGTCACCGTCCAGGCCCGCCGCGCCGACGTCGCGCACCTGCGGGTGGCATCGTGAGCGAGCGCACTGCCCTGCGGCCGCCTGGTCGCCGGCGGCCTGCCCTGCACTGGCCCAGCATCCGCGGCCGCGCCCTCGCCGACGCCGGCTCCCTGCTGATGGCCGCCGCCGTCGTCGCGGTCGTCACCCTGCTCGCCGGCGCCGTGCCGCCACTGCTGCGCGCCACCGCCGACGACGCCGTCCAAGACGCGGTCCGCCGCGCCGGCGACGACGCCGACATCGCGGTCCACGCCCGCTGGGAACGCGACGACGGGCCCAACGGCGGTCGCGTCCGCGCTCCCCGCCTCGCCGAGGACGTCGACGACTTCCGCAACAGGGCCACCGACGCGCTCGGCCCCAGCCTGCGCCCCGCGCTGCATCCGCCCGTCGCCACGGTCACCAGCGACACCCTCAAGATCACTGACGGCAGCGTGCTGCGCACCTTCCAGCTCACCTACCTCGCGAACGACCACGGCGCCGGGCCACGCGTGACCTGGATCGCGGGCGGCCCGCCCCGGCCCGCCGTCCCCGCGGCGGACAGCCACGTCGAAGTCCCCTACGAGGCGGCGCCCTGGCCGGTGCAGGTCGGCCTGTCGGAAGCGGACGCCGACGCTCTCAAACTGCGTCCCGGCGCTCGCATCCCGCTCAAGGACGACCAGAATCGCGTCAAGCATGTCCAGGTCAGCGGCATCTTCCGGGCGACGGACAGCGCCGATCCCGCCTGGCGGCTCGCCCCCTGGCTGCTGCATCCGGTCTCCGGCGCGGACGGCGTCGGTGCCACCCGGCTCGCCGGCCTGCTGTCACCCGACTCCCTTCCCGACGCCCGCCTCGCCTTCAACCAGGACCAGCTGCAGCGCACCGTCTGGTTCACCCCCGACCCGGGCGTGCTCACCTGGGATTCCGCCCAGGCGATCACCACGACCGTGGTCGCCCTCAAGGCGACCTCCGGCTCCTCCAGCGTCCTCGACAGCTCCTTGAAGTGGGAGACGCAGCTCGACACCGTGCTGCGGGACGTCCGAACCCAGGTCAGCGCCGCATCCGCGCAAGCGTCCGTCCTGCTCACCGGCGTCCTGGCCGCCGCGGTCCTGGTCCTGCTGCTCGCCGCCGACCTGCTGGTCCGCCGCCGCACCCCGGCGCTGGCCGCCGCCCGGCAACGGGGGGCGGCCCTGCCAGACCTGGGCGCCGAGCTGCTGCTCGAGTCCGCCGGGGTGGCGCTGTCGGCCGGCGCGGCCGGGCTCGCGCTGGCCCGCGTGGTCGCGCCGGGCGCCTCCTGGGGCTGGGTGGTCCCCGTCGTCCTTGCCGCTGCCGCCGCCGGCCCGGCGTTCGGCACGCTCGCCGCCGCCCGTGCCACCCGCGACCGGCGTGCCCCCGCCAACCGGACCGCACGCCGTTCGGTCCGCCGCACCCGCCAACTGCGCCGCGCCACGCTCGAGGCGGCGGTCCTGATCGCCGCGGTCGCCGCCTTCGCCGCGCTGCACCAGCGCGGGATCCTTCCGGCCGCCCCCTCCGGCGATGCGGCCGGTCCGGGGTCCGGGCCGGACGGTGGCGCGGCGCTGCCCGCGAGCGCGCCCACCCTAGGCGTTCTCGCCGGCACGCTCGTCCTGCTGCGGCTGCTGCCCGCCGGGACGCGCCTCGCGCTGAAGCAGGCCCTGCGCTCACGCCGCCCGCTGGCGGTGTTCGGCACCGCGCGGGCGGCCGCCACGTCCGCGCGCGTGCTGCCGCTCCTGGTCCTGGTTACCTCCGCCGCGCTGGCGTCGTTCGCGCTCACCCTCGACGCCACCGCCCGCCAGGGCCTGGCGGACGGCGCGTGGCGCACCGTCGGCGCCGACGCCCGCCTCGACGTCGCCCCCGCCGCCGCGACCTCCACGCCCGCGCTCGCCCGGCGCATCGCCGCCGCGCCGGGAGTACGGCAGGCCGTCGCCGCACAGGTGACCGACAGGGCAGGCGTCGTCGCCGACTCGCTGATCGTCGCCCCGCGCCTGGTGATCGTGGACGCCCCCGCGTTCCAGCGGCTGCTGGCCTCCACCCCGCTGCCGGACGCGCCGGCGCTTACCCGGCTCACGGCAACCGGTCACGGCGACGTCCCCGCGCTGGTGCGCTCGAGCGACGGCAGCCTGCGGCCCGGCATGCGGCTGGAACTGCTCCGGGACGGTGCCCCGAACATCCGGCTCACCGCCGTCGGTACGGCACCCGCCGTCGGCGACGCCGGTGACGTCGTCCTCGTGGACGCCTCGACCGTCGCCGCCGCCGGTATGCCCGCCGTCCCGAACACGGTGTGGGTGACCGGCCCCGGAGCGGCGCGGGCGGTCGCCGCGAGCGCCGTCGCCGCGGACACCGTGCTGCGCGCGGACGTGCTGAGTGCACGCCGCGCGGCGCCGCTGACCTCAGGGCTGCTGCGGTTGGCGTGGGTCTCAGCCGCGGCCCTGCTGGCCCTGGGACTGCTCGGGCTCGCTCTCGGCGCGGCGGCGAGCGCTCCGGGGAGGTGGCAAACCCTGACCCGGCTGCGTACCCTCGGCCTGCGGCCGCGGGACGCCCGCTGGGTCGCCGCGGGGGAGTTGCTGCCGCCGGTGGTGGTCGCCGCCGTGGGCGGACCGCTGCTCGGGGTGCTGCTCGCGCGCCTGACGCTCGGCTCGCTCGGGCTGCGGCTGCTCACCGGGCAGCCTGCCGACCCGGCCCTGGTGCTGCCGTGGTGGCAGCTCGGTCTGGTGACCGTCGCGTTGCTGGCGGCGGTCGCTGTGGTGGTGCCCATCGAGTCGGCGCTGCGGCGCCGCCGGCGGCTGAGCGAGGTGCTCCGCGCAGGCGAGGGATAGCCGAGCGACGGGACCACGGAAAGCGAGCAGACCGAGGTCTGAGGCAGCGTCGACACCTGCACGAGATCGTAGCGGGATAGGCTGCGGCGAGGTCCGGCATTGCCACGGCGGTGAACGGTCCGGCAGGGTGACCGTGCGGATGATTTCTGATCGCCGGTCCTGAGTGGCGCTTCAAACGCTGAGGGAGCGTTATGGACAGGGATGTTCTGAACGAGGCGTATGACCGGCTGCACCGCATGGGGCCCGAGTTCGGTGGGGACGAGGAAGGCAACCACGGGCTGACCAACCACGGCCCGATGGTCGCGGAGGTGCTGGTACGGCGAGGCCACGAGGACGACGTGCCGTGCTGGGTCGACGAGTACGTACCCCGGCTCAGGGAGCTGCCGACCGGTGGAGAACCGATCGGGGACGAGAACTGGCGCGAGGCAATCGGCGACGGGCGGCGAATCGCGGACTGGACCCTGTTCTTCTCCCGGAGCCTGGCCGAGCGGCCGTGGCAGGAGGTGCTCGCCGCATGGTGGCCGCGTCTGCTGCCCGGCATCGCGGCAGGATCCACGCACGGTGTGATCCGGGTGGGACATGCTGTGCGGGCGCTGCTGGCAGGTGAGACCGAGGTCTCGCGGAACGAGCTGGCGCACGGCCTGGCGTTCTGGGCGGGACGATGGCGGACGCTCCCCGGCCTCACCGAGCCGGCGGGCGAGCAGGACGCCGCACAGGCGCTCGCTGCGATACCACATCTGCCGGAACAGAAGGGCCTGATCGCCTTCCGCGTCCCGCGCCTGGCCGGCGTGCCTGGCTGGACGCCGGCACTGGCCGCGCTGCGCCCGCCGGCCGATGACGACGACGTGCCCGCGCGGCTCAAGGACCTGATCGACGCCGCCACCGTCCGCTACCTCGCGTACGGCAAGGGCAGCCCAGTGCTGCTGGTCCACACGGCCACCGCGCCCAACGCCGTCCTGCACACGCTGCCCGCGCTGCCCCGCCCGTTGTGGGCGCCGAGCCTGTCCGCGGTCTGGGCGGCGAGCGCCGCGATCGTGGCGATGTACGAGCCCGCCGAGGCCGTGCCCCGCGAGCTGCTTCCGAAGGCGCCGGACACGAGCGACCCGGCCGCCGAGACGCTGCACCGGGCGGTCGAGCACGGCGACGAGCACGTCATCAAGCTCGCCGACACTGCCGTCGACTCCTTTGCCAGGACGGGCGACCCCGACACCCTAGCCGCCGCCGCCCTGGCGGCCGAGCTCCTCGACGCCCGCTCCTGATCCCAGAACACGACGATCCTGCCGGCAAGAGCGGCCAGGGCACCTCGCTCGCCTCCTACAACTTCCCGGACCGGTTCATCCGCCACTACAGCAACACCGTCTACATCGCCAGTAACGGCGGCTCGAACGCCTTCGACAGCGCGACCTCGTGGGCCGACGACGTGAGCTGGGTCGTCGACCAGCCCTGGGCATAGATGCCGGGGAACACCACTCCATGTGGTCTCAGACGTCCTGGGGTGTTAGCGAGATCCCGAGATTGTCAGGACGAACACAAAGGCCCGTCCCAGGCTTTCCCTGGTGACGGGCCTTTCTCATATGCGCGGCCGAGAGGACTCGAGCCCCTAACCTTCAGATCCGCAGGGAAGGGCAGAAGCCTCGTCGATAGTAAGGTGCGTGCCGGTATCGGCTGCTCACGACATTGCCGAACCCAACGACGGGCCCGACGTCTACGAGACGGCCAACGCCGGCTGCATCCGGGCGGTCGTGCGGGTCCGCGAGATCAGCCGCAGGCCCGCGGCCGCCAGCACGGCCAGCATCGGGATGGTGCCGACGGCCGGGAGGATGGGGAGGTCGTACGGCATGAACAGCAGCCCTGCGTAGCCCAGCACGATGCTCGGCACCGTCCACCAGCCGAGCACGCCGGCGCGGGCCAGCCCGACGAAGGTGATTAGCAGCGCGAGCGACACCAGCGGGCCCGGGTTGAACGCCAGCTGTTGGGCCGGGTGCGCGAGGACCTTGTCCGACAGGGCGACGGCCTGGTCGATGGGCAGGTTGCGGGCGATCTCCATGTGGAACCAGTCGGACAGCAGGGAACCGGACGTCTCCAGCAGACCGAGCGCGCCGAGCAGCGCCCCGACGATCGTGACGATGCTGCCCTTGCGGCCACGGACCAGGAACGGCAGAGCCAGCAGGCCGACGCCCATCAGCAGGTTGCCGTAGTGCAGGAACAGCGCCGACAGCTGGGTCTGGAACGGGTCGGCGGCGAGCGACTGGAGGTACTCGGCCTTGCCATCGCCCGAGGCGGGCGGCGACGTGGCGAGGCCGGTGAAGAAGAACGCGGCGCCGGCGATGAGCGAGACGCCGCCGGCGATGGGGAGAGCCTGCTTGGCGGGGCTGGTGTTGTTGTTCATGGCCCGGAACGCTACGGCGGGGAACCCGGGCGGCTCTGCCGACTGCGGGCTCGACCCGTGTCCGCCGCGTGGCGGACACGACACGATCACGCTGTCCGTCGTACGGCCGTACCAGCGATCACCCCGTACGCCCTACATTGGGGAAATGTCCCGCCTGATCGTCCCTTGGGGAGCCGCCGCGGTCCTCGCCGTCATCGGGGTCGCGGAGATCATCCTCGAGGGTTCCTCCGCCGGCGCCCCGGCCGCTCCGGCGGCGGCGCTGGCCGCGGTCGTGCTCGGCGCGGTCGTCGCCGGCCCCTTCCCCGTGACCGGCACCGCGATCGTCGCGCTGGCCTTCCCGATCGCGGTGGTCGGCGGCCTGAACGGCCCCACCGGCGCCACCGTCCTCGCCTTCTTCCTGGCTCCCGGCTGGGCCGGCTACGGCACCGCAACGGCCCGCGGCGAGACTCCTGGATCGGGTGGTTCCGGGTCCCGCAGGGACGCGCTCGCCGCCGCCCGCAGATCCTGGCCGGCGCCGCTGGCGGCGCAGCTGATGGCCAGCCTCGGGACGTGGATCGCCGGGCGGACGGCCGGATCCACCGTCAGCGGGCTCGCCGCCATGGCCTGGGAGAACCTCTTCTTCGGCCTGCTGTGCTGGGGCGCCTGGGGGGTCGGCCTCCTCGTGCGGCGGCTTCGGGACCGGGCCGATCTCCTCGCCCGGCTCGCCGCCGCCCAGGAGGCCGAGCGCGAAGCGCGCGAGCACGCCGTCGTGGTCGAGGAGCGGCAGAGGATCGCCCGGGACATGCACGACGCGGTGGCACACTCGATCAGCGTGATGGTCCTCCAGCTCGGCGCCGTGCGCACCACCCTGCCGGCGGGCACCCCGCAGACCGAGATGCTGCTCGGCGTCGAACGGCTCGGCCGGGAGTCGGTGCAGGAGCTGCGCACCCTGGTCGGCATGCTCCGCGACGCCACGTCGGTGGCCGCGTCGCAGCCGACGCTCACCCGGGCCGAGGACCTTGTCGCCGAGGTCCGCGCCGCCGGCCTTCCGGTGGAGCTGACGACCGACGGCGACTTCACCGGCCTGCCCCGCGCGGTCGACATCTCCGCCTACCGGGTGCTCCAGGAGGCGCTGACCAACGTCCTACGGCACGCCGGCACCGTGCCGACGATCGTCACGCTGCGGAACACCGCCGAGAACGTCACCGTCACGGTGGACAACGACCGCGGTGGCGAGCGGGCCGCCACCACACCTGGGCACGGCCTCACCGGCATGCGCGAACGGGTCGCCGTGTTCGACGGCTCCCTCAGGGCCGGACCGCGCCCCGACGGCGGCTTCACCGTCCACGCCGTCTTCCCCACCGGGAGCCGGCCGTGATCCGCGTCGTCATCGCCGACGACGAGGCCATGATCCGGGCCGGCCTGCGCATGCTCCTCGACCACCAGGCCGACATCGAGGTCGTCGGCGAAGCCGCCGACGGGCAGCAGGCCCAGGACGAGGTCCGCCGGACCGCGCCCGACGTGGTCCTCATGGACGTGCGGATGCCCCGCTGCGACGGGATCGAGGCGGCGCGGCGCATCCTGGCCGAGTCGGCCGCCAAGGTCGTCATCCTCACCACGTTCGACGAGGACGAGGCGGTCCGGCAGGCGCTACGGGCCGGAGTCAGCGGGTTCCTGCTGAAGGTCGCCCCGCCGGAGCAGCTGGTGGACGCGGTACGCACCGTCGCCGCCGGGAAGGCGCTGCTCGACCCGGCGGTCACGCTGCGGGTCATCGAGTCGTTCGCCGGGGCACCCAGCGCCGACCCTCGGGCCGTCGCGCAACTCGCCACGCTCACCGAGCGCGAGGTCGACGTCCTGCGCCTGGTCGCCCGGGGACGGTCCAACGCGGAGATCGCCGCCACGCTTTACCTCGGCGAGGCGACCGTCAAGACGTACGTCTCCCGGATGCTCACCAAGCTCGACCTCCGCGACCGGGTCCAGGCCGTCGCCTTCGCCTACGAGAGCGGGCTGGTGCGGCCCGGCGTCACTGGAACAGGCTGACCAGCGACCCCGAACCTTCTGATCCGTAGCCAGTTCTAGATCGTCCATCGGCGTTCACGGGTATCGGAAAGACCTGCTCAGAGGCCCAGTCTCACAGGAGAACCGGGAGGGGCGCGTCCGGACCAGGTGGCCTTCGAGTAGTACGTGGATGCTGCGGGCATCGGCCCAGATGGTGACGGTCCGCCCGGCAGATGCGGCGGCGAACTTGATCTGCTTGTTGTCGGGCAGGCACAGCCCGCCCGACAAGAGAGACTACGGCGTCCCACTTCACCGCCGTCACGCCGGTTTCATCGGCCGGGTCCCTCGAACTCGCCGACGCTGTCCGCTCGAGCCGGTAGGAGCAAGGCGGTGACGACCACGACCACGGACAGCACCGCGCCGATGATGAAGGCCAGCCGCATGCCTTCGAGGTTCGCGAGCGCCTCCGTGGCCCCCGCGGATCTCAGGACATCGGCTCGCGCGCTCATCACGGTGATCACGAGCGCGGTGCCGATGGCCGCGGAGACCTGTTGCAGCGTGCTCAGGATCGAGCTGGCGTGAGAGTAGAGCGGTGGTGGAACTGCTCCAAGCCCGAGGGTGAATACCGGGGTGAAGGTCGCGGCCAGACTCACCATCAGCAGCGCGTGCAGACCGAGGAGCTGCCAGAACGGCATGGTCATCGTGACCTGGGTGAAGCCAGCGAGCGCGAGCGTGATTCCGATCGCGCCGGGGATGACCAGAACCCGGCCGCCGAACCGGTCGAACAGGCGGCCAACGGTCGGACCGAGCAGCCCCATCGCGAGGCCGCCCGGCATCACGAGGAGTCCGGTCTGCAGAGGGCTAAGCTCGCGGACGTTCTGCAGGTACAGCGGCAGCAAGATCATCGAGCCGAGCATCGCCATGAAGGCCACCGACATCAGGATCAGCGCGACCGTGTAGGTGCGGCGGCGCAGGGTACGCAGGTCCATCAGCGGCACGCCGCGCTTCTGCAACGACAGCTGGCGGACGACGAAGACGGCGATGGCCACCAGGCCGGCCGCCACGATCGCGGCGGCAACGCGGACGTCACCGCCCTCGAACCGGCTGAGCCCGTAGACCAGGCCGCCGAAGCCGGCGGCGGCGGTCACCACGCTCAACCAGTCGATGGTGCTGAACTGGGGCTCCCCGACGTTCTTGAGCTGTTTCAGTCCGCGCCATGTGATCACGGCGGCGATGGGGAGCACCACGGCGAACAGCAGCCGCCAGGACCCGAATTGGAGGATCACCCCCGAGACCGCCGGGCCCATTGCGGGCGCGACCGAGATGGCCAGGGTGACGTTGCCCATCACCCGGCCCCGGTCTGCCTCGGGCACCACCTGCATAAGCGTGGTCATCAGCAGCGGCATCATCACCGCCGTCCCGGACCCCTGGATGATGCGGGCGCCCAGCAGCACCTCGAACGTCGGCGCGACGGTGGCCAACGCCGTGCCGAGCAGGAACAAACCCATCGCGGTGGTGTACGCGTGGCGGGTGGACACCCGCTGTAAGAACCATCCGGTGATCGGGATGACAGCGGCCATGGTCAGCATGAAGGCGGTCGAGAGCCACTGCGCGGTCTGCTCGGTGATGTGCAGCGCGCCCATCAGCCGCGGGATCGCATTGATCATGATCGTTTCGTTGAGGATGACCACGAACGTGGCGAGCACCAGCAGTCGGATCACGGCCGGGGTTCGATCTGAAACGGCGGTCGCGGGCTTGGCAGGTGAGTCGAGCTGTGGGCTGGGCACGGCACCTCGATCGGAGTTGTCGGACATGACGTCGTCATTGCTGGCGTTCCAGCCGTGGGTCTCACAAAAAGTTGTGGTCATGCAAAGACTGACCGGTACCACCGACAAAACTCATCGCCCATGCCCAGAATTCCGGCAAGTGATGCGAAACGTCACCCGGTTTTCACCGGCGGCGGACGACCTCCAGATCGTGCGAAGGAGCACCCCTATCGCTCCATGGCCTGGGTGAACACCTCTCACACCGCGCCGCCCCGAGGGCTGGGCCACCACGGTAGCGAGCACCACGAACCGGGTTGGTCGTCGATCCCGTGACAGCTTGCACCTGCGGTCGGACAACCTGATGATCCTCTGCGGTAGGAACGGCTATCGATCAGCCAGGCCGGCAGCCGCCTCATGGGGTACCGGCGTGTGTCCGAGGGGCGACTCGAACCGTTGGCCTACCTGGTTGGGCAGGCGGATCAGTGGCTAGGGCTCGACTGAATCAGGAGCCGGTGGGAGCTGTCGATCGAGGCGCCATCGATCGACGCGCCTATGTCTTCATGGCCGATGATCGTCACGACGACGCCCCATGGGTGCTCTTTGGTCACCCGCACACGAACCCGTTGACCAGGAACGAGGTCGGCTCCTGCGGCATCGAATCGGCGCACGAGGTCATTGTGGCGGATCCTCGCGCGGATTCGCTCACCCGATCCTTCCGCCTGGGCGCGACGTTAACGGTCGGCGAGCGAAAGTCCCTACCTGCTATCTGACCCGCCGGCGATGATCGTGTAGTGCCGCACAGGATCAGATTGTGCCGCTCTTGGCGGGGATCCGCTTGCCGAGGTTGATGAAGAAAAGGATCAAGCCCACGGTCAGCACGATGTGCCCCAGTCCGGCGATGCCGGAGATCGCCGCACTGGTCTTGGCGCCGAGGACCGTCTGGGTGCCGTGGATGATCATCATGAGGACGGTCAACGCGAGACCCGCGTTGTAGACCCAGAAGGACCAGTTGAAGAGATTGCTCGCCGATAAGGTGAACAACTTCTCCAACGCCAGCACGACGAGGTAGAAGAGCATTCCGAGCACGAGCAGGTGCGTGTGCACCACTCCGAGTTGGTTGTCGCCCGTGAAGTCGTTGAACTTGGTGAGCTCGCGATAGTACAGACCGCTGACCACGCCGAGGATCATGTAGATGTGTGCCGCGTAATAGAGCTTTTTCATGATTGCGACCTTAGTAGGTGATTTGCAGGGGTTGAGTGGGGGTGATCGGCTGGAACGCTCGACGGCGGTTTCAGGGCCTGGCGTTTTTCCAGGTCGCGCTGCTGAGGAAGTAGGTGTCGTAGAGCTCCTGGACCTCAAGGAGGCTTTCGGGGGGCACCTTGCCGTAGGCGACGCGCTCCAGGTGGCGGAAGTACTCGAACCGGTCGACGCCGGGGGTGATGACGATGAGGATGTCGGCGTCCTGTCCCGGTGCGGCGGCGAAGGCGTGCGCGAGACCGGGCGGCACGATCACCAGGTCGCCGCGTTCGGCGGTCACGACCTGCTCGCCGGACAGCAGCTGGGCGGTGCCGTCCAGCATGTAGAACAGCTCGGCCGAGCCGGCGTGGCGGTGCGGCGCGGCGCCGTCCGCGCCGCCGGTCAGGGTGACCCGCTGGGTGGACAGCGCGCCGCCGGTCGAACCGCTGTCGGCCAGCAGCCGGATGGTGGTCGGGGCCCGGCCGATCACTTCGGCCTCCGCGGAGCGGACGATAACGGACCGGTCGAACTCCGGTACGAACAGCGACATGTGGGTGACTCCTTGCTCGGGGTGATCGGGTGGCGTGCGGGGGTGTGGATCTCAGGGAGCCGTGGCTCTCAGACGGCGAACAGCAGGGCGGCGCTGATCAGGACGACCACGGCCGTGGCGAAGTGGATGCCGAAGGCGGCCGCCTTGGTGCCGCCGTGGCGCAGGACGATGAGGGTGTCGCCGAGCGGGGCGAGGGCGACGATGAGCATGAACCAGGCCTCGGCGCGGGCGCCCGCGAAGGCGAGCAGGGCCAGGCCGAGGATGCCGTAACTGAGGTCGCGCACGCCCTTGATGCTCAGGTAGGCGGCGTTTGCGTCCTTGTTGGCGGGGACGCCGTAGCCGGCGGCCGCGGCGTAGGGCGCCAGTAGGAACCGCAGGCCGATGAAGACGACGAAGAGGTCGAGCAGGATGGCCAGTCCGTAGGCGGAGGTCATGAGCATGATCTTCTCTTTCGCTAGCAGCGCTAGATGCAATAGCGAAACTAGCACAACGTCGACAGGAACTCTAGCGGCGCTAGAATGATTGCATGCGGGTGAAGTATGTCGGGCTGGACGGTCGTTGCGTCCGCGTGGTCAGTCAGGGCGATCCCTGCCCGGCCGCACGAGGCCGGATTCGTATGCTGCCACGGTGGCCTGCACTCGATCCCGCACGCCGAGCTTGGCCAGGACGCTGGCCACGTACGACTTGACGGTGCTGTGGGCCAGGTAGAGCCGGTCGGCGATCTCGGCGTTGCTCAGTCCGCGGGCAAGGAGGCGCAGGACGTCGGTTTCGCGTCGGCTGAGGTCGGGCAGGCGCACAGGAGGTGATGGGTGTGTCGGCGAGGCGTCGAGCACCTTTTTCACCAGCCGGCGCGCCACCTGGGGAGCCAGTTGTGCCTCCCCGGACGCCACTCGGATGACGGCTTCGATGATCCGCTCACGCGGCGCGTCCTTGAGCAGGAACCCGCTGGCGCCGGCCCGCAGCGCCGCGACGATGTACTCATCGAGGTCAAACGTGGTGAGTACGAGGACGTAGGGCGACGGCGGGTCGGCGAGGATTTCGGCGGTCGCGGCGATCCCGTCGAGGCGCGGCATGCGGACGTCCATGAGCACGACGGTGGATCGCGCGGTCGATCGCACGCCATCGGTGGCGACATCCTGATCGTGCTCGGTCTTCCGGCGATCCTCGCGGTCCAGGGACGCCGGGCGGCCAAGCTCACCCTGGTCGGCTACGTCGGACTGTTCCTGGCCCTGGTGATGCTGAACATCGGCGAGGGCGTCATCGAGGCGTTCGTCAAGCCGTACCTGGTAACTCACGGCGGCATCCCCAGCACCCCACCGAGCGGCTACGGCATCTACGAAACGATCGCCCTGCTCGGGCTGCTGATAGGTCTGATCTGCCTGGGCATCGCGGTGATCCGGGCCCGTGTGGTACCGATCTGGGTCGGCATTCTGTTCATCGCATCTCCGCTGGTCAACTTCCTCGGTCTCAGCGGCGCGCTGGCCCTACTCAGCGACTACCTGGCCTTCATCGCCATGTTCACAATGGGCGTTTACGCCATCCGGCCGGCATCGGTCGACGCGCCGGACCCGGTGCCCGCACTGTCCTGATCGGGAGGGGACGGTGGCCGGTGTCAGCGGAACAGCACCGGCCACCGCTCCCGCGGGCGCAGAAGAACCGCAGGTTGCTCCGCGATTCGGCGGTTCAGATCATGAGGCGCATTCTCCTGCGTATCGACTGTGAGCGACATCACGCGTTAACCGTGACACAAGGGTGTCGCGGCGGGGCGGCACGCTTGGCCGCATGAACGTACCCACCATTCACCTGATCGGCCCGGACCCCGACGAGTTGGCCGAGACCCGCGCCGTCAACGACCGCATGGAGAAGCTGCTCGACGGCCAGGTGCCGCTGCACGTCCAGGACGACCCCGTGGCGGCCCGTGAGTTCCAGCGCGCGGGCGGCGGCGGGTTCCCCACCCTCGCGACGGTCTCCGAGGCGAACTGGCGCACCGTGACCACCTCCGACGGCGGCCGGCTCTGGCTCCGGGCCTTCCTCCCGCCGGACGAGCGCGCGCCAGAGGGCGTGTTCCTGCACTTCCACGGCGGTGGCGGGGTGATCGGCTCGGCAGACGGGCAGGATCCGCGCTTGCGCGAGGTGGCCGCCAACTGCGGCGTGGCGGTGCTCAGCGTTGAGTTCCGGCTCGCCCCGGAACACCCTTACCCTGCTGCGAACGACGATGCCGAGCAGGCAGCGCTCTGGCTGCTGGCTAACGCCGCCGCCGAGTTCGGCACGCAACGGCTGCTCATCGGCGGGGAGTCGGGCGGGGCGCGGCTGGCCGTCACCACGCTCCTGCGGCTGCGTGACCGGCACGCCGTGGCGCCCGCCGAGGCGTTCCTGGCCGCACAGCTCTCCTTCGGCGGCTACGACCTGGGCCACGGCACACCCAGCAGCCGCGCATCGGGCGATCGAAACCGCCTGATCAACAGGCCGATCCAGGAATGGTTCTGGAGCAAACAGTTTCCGGGACTGTCGCCCGACAAACGCCTCGATCCCGACATCTCCCCTCTCTATGCTGACCTGCGTGGTCTGCCCCTCGCGCGGTTCACGGTGGGAACAGCCGATCCCTTGCTCGACGACACGCTGTTCATGGCGGCCCGCTGGGCGGCGGCCGGCAACGCGGCCGAGCTGGTGGTGGCGGAGGAGGGCTGGCACGGGTTCACATTGCATCCCACGGCGCTGGCCAGGCGAGAGCTGGCGGCCCAAGAGGAGTTCCTGCGCAGATGGCTGGCCTAACCTGAGAAGTCTGACCGTGCCCGTGACCCGATGACGCCATGAACCGTACCGAACGCCTCTATGCCCTGGTAGACGAGCTGCGCGCGGCCGCGCCCCGGCCGCGCACCGTGGGCTGGCTGGCGGACAGGTTCGGGGTGTCGCGGCGTACCGTGCAGCGTGATCTACAGGCGCTGATGGAGGCGAGGGTGCCGGTGCGTGCGGAGGCCGGGCCGCACGGGGGCTGGTTCATCGACCGCGACACCGCCCTGCCGCCGGTCAACCTCACTACGGCAGAGGCACTGGCAGTGGCCGCGGCGCTGGCCGGGGCCGAGCACACGACGCCGTTCTCGGCTGCGGGACCAGCCGCCATGCGCAAGTTGGCTGCCGTCCTGGGCGAGTCCGCCGCGGAGGAAGTACGCGCCCTGACCGAACGCATCCACGTGCTGCCCGCCCGCACCGCCTCCGGCGTACTCCCGATCGTCGAGCAGGCGGTGGCCCGCCAGCGCGTCATCTGGATCCGATACGCCGACTCGGCGGGGCGGGAAAGCGAGCGCGAGGTCGAGCCGGGCGGCCTGCTCACCGCCTCGGGCTCGTGGTACCTGATCGGCTGGTGCCGCAGCCGCCGAGCGGGGCGAGGCTTCCGCGTGGACCGCATCCTCGCCGCCGAACTGCGGGGCGAGCCCTGCCCGGTCCGTACGGTGCGATCCTTGGACCATGCTCTGGCCGAACGCGTCCGCCGGGCCGAAACGCTGCGGTCCCTCAGCTGGGATACCGCGCCCTTGTGATCCAAGCCGTCGCCCGCCCCCTGCGGGGCGACCCGCACGTGGCGCATGGACTCGGGATCGCAGCGGACCCAGATCGCGGCAAGGTCGATGCCCTTGGCGGCGCACCGGTTCTCCAGCCGGGTGAACCATGCCTCGTCGCGCAGTTCGGAGATGAACGGTGCCGACAGGATCGCCGAGGTGCCGCAGTTGAGGTTGTCCCATGCGGTTTCCATCAGGCACCGGTACAAGATGTGGAAGGTCCTGGTGAACTGCGCTATTGCCCGCGCCGCGCCACCGCGATCGTGCAGGCCATCCTCGTCCTGCCCGCCATCGAAGCCAACCGCTACCCAGGATGAAAAGGGTTCGTTCATCCCGTGGCCAAGGCTTCGGTCGGAGTGAGGGCGGCGGCGCGGCGGGCCGGGTAGAGGCCGGAGACGATTCCGACCAGTACGGCTGCGGTGACACCGAGCGTGATGACCTGGGCGGGGAGGGCGAGAGGCCAGCCTTGGGCTAAAGCGAAGAGCAGACTCGCGGCCAGGCCGACGATGGTCCCCGTGACGCCCCCGCACAGGGACAGGGCCACCGCTTCGACCACGAATTGCAGACGGATCTGCCCTCGCGTCGCCCCGAGGGAGCGGCGCAGGCCGATCTCCTGGCGGCGTTCCAGCACCGAGATGACCATGACGTTGGCTATGCCGATGCCGCCGACGAGGAGGGCGACCGCGCCGAGTCCGAGGAAAAGGCCGTTGAATGCCGCACGCGCGGCCAATTCCGCGGTGAGAGCGTCGGACGGGCGGCTGACCTGAACTTGGTCGGGATGTTCGGGGTTGGCGGTTGCGGCGAGTGCCTTTGCGATCGTGGTGACGCGGTCGTCGGTCGACCGTTCGTACACGATGGTGGGGTGGCCGTCGAAGCCGAGTTCCTTTTCCGCGTACGGCCAGCCGACGAGCGCGGCGTTGTCGAGGTCGGGGGCGAGTGGGAGCGGGTCGAGTATGCCGATGACCGTCATCCACCGGCCCGCGATGTAGATCTGCCGTCCGGGTCGGTCGATGCCGAACCGGTCGGCGGCGTACGTGCCCAGGACGACGGCCGGGTACCGGGCGGTGGCCGGGTTGAGGAACGTGCCCGACCTGACCGTCCCCTTCAGCGTCGCGAGGAGGTCGAGCCTCACGGCGGCGACTCCCACTCCATTGGTGACCGCCGGGTCGATCAGCTTGGTACGGCGGGCGGTCGCCCCTTTCACGTACGCGATGGCGGTGGCGCCGACCACACCGGGGATGTGGGAGACGCGGGCGACCGATTCGAGCGGCAGTGACGCCTCCTTCCCGTTGATCGAATGACCCGGCGCCACGGTCAGCACGTTCGTCCCGACACGGGCGAGTTGCTCCTGGAGACCGGCACCGCTGACCGTGCTGATGCCCATTACGGCGACCATCGACGCGATCCCGATGGCCACTCCGAGGGCCGACAGCACGGCCCTTCCCCGGCGTGCCCGCAACCCGGCCAGCCCGACGGCGACCAGGTCCCATGCGCTCAGCCGGGCCGGTTCGGGAATCACTGGAGCCTCCCGTCCAAGACGTCCACGCGGCGTGGGAGCGCCTCGGCCAGGTCGGTGTTGTGGGTGATGACCACGACGGTGGTGCCCTCCTCGTGCAGTTTCCACAGGATGTCGACGATGCCCGCGCCGGAGGCCGTGTCCAGGTTGCCGGTGGGTTCGTCGGCGAACAGCACCACCGGCCGGGCGACCAGGGCGCGGGCGATGGCCACCCGCTGGCGTTCGCCGCCCGACAGCTCGTGCGGGCGGTGGGTGAGCCGATCGCCGAGCCCGACGCGTTCGAGCGCCTCGTGCGCGGCCATGATGCGGCGGCGGGCGGGGACGCCCAGGTAGAGCAGCCTGGTGGCCACGTTCTCCGCGGCCGTCAGGTGGGCGGTGAGGAAGAACTGCTGGAAGACGAACCCGATCCAGTTCGCTCTCACCGCCGACAGCCGCCGGTCGGACAGAGCGGCCGTGTCGTGGCCGAGCAGCCTGACGCGGCCCTCGCTCGGCCGGTCGAGCGTCCCCATGAGGTGCAGCATGGTGGACTTGCCCGACCCGGACGGCCCGCAGACGGCCACCAGCTCCCCTGGGCCGATCGTCAGCGTCGCGTCCCACAGGGCCCGCACCCCGCCCGGGTACGTCTTGGACGCGTGCTCCAGCTCGATCACGCTCATGGTTTGGGCACCTGGACCCGCGTACCCTCGGCCACTCCGGTGACCTCGACGAGCCCTCCGGCGAACAGTCCGATCTCGACCGGGACAAGCCTTCCCGCCACGTTGACCGCGAACGTGCCGTCCGCCTGCCCGAGCAGGGCCTCGACGGGTACGGCGAGCACGCCCTTGTGAACGGCGCCGGCGAACCCGGCGGTGACAGGTGCGGCGACGAGACGTCCCGCGACCCTCGGGTGGTCCAGGGTGATCGTGACGGCGATGGTGGCCGTCTCGGTGCCCTGCCCGGTCTGACCGGTGGTCGCCGCCTTCGCGACGGTGCCGATGGTGGTGACGTGCCCCGTCGTGGTCTTTCCACCGGGGAGCGTGATGGTGACCTTTCCGCCTTTGACCGCGAGTTGCTGCTGGTCGACGGGAATGTCGACGACGACCTGACGTTTCAGGCCGGTGACGGTGAGCAGCGGGCCCGAGGCGGGCCCGCCGAGCCGTGCGGCACGTGAGGCGACCCTGATCGGGCCGGGTTCCACGACAGTGTCCGACGGGGTGAGCGTGCCGGTCTGGGGCCGGCCGAGGTGGCGCTGCCACGCCTTGACGGCCTGCGCCGTCGCCCAGGTAAACCGGTCATCCACGACCAGCGAGTAGCCCAAGGCGGCGAGATTCCGCTCGACCACCCGCACATCCCGGCCTCGCACTCCAACCGACAGCGTTCGCCACAGTGGGGTCCGCCCGTAGATGAGCGGAACGGCGTGCCCGTCGGCTGCATAGACCCGCTGGCCGAGCCTGATGATCCGGCCTTCCGCGGGCAGCCACGTCACGATTCCCGAGCCGCCGGCCACGGTTGTGCGGCCGGCGTAGCCGAGCGTGCCGTCCACGTTGGTCCTGCTGACCAGGTCCGTACGGACGACGGGTGTCGTGGGGAACGACGGGGTGGCCGCCTGCGTCGGAGTGCAGGCGGTCAGCACGAGCGTCACGGCGACCAGCCGTCTCACTCCCCCACCTCTTTCCGGCAGGCGGCCATGATGGCGTCGATGTCCTTGCCGGGCGGGGGCGTGCCGACTCTGATCCCCGGCTCGGCGGCCGTCGGGTCGGACGCGTCGACGCCGTTCTTGCGCAGGCAGGCGGCCGTCTTGCGCATCTTGTCGAGGTCCTCCGGGCTCGGAGGTTCCTCCTGCGGGGCATATTTCTTGCAGGTCTTCAGCGCGGCTTCGAGCTTGTCCTTGGGCACACCACGGGCGTCGAGGTTGAAGCTGTCCTCACCGGCCGGCGGGTCGGTCGCGTTGACTCCCTGCTGGCGGAGGCACTGGGCGTACTTGACGAGCTGGTCGTGCTTCTTGCCGTCGGCACCGAGGCCCGGGATGGCGCCGCATCCCGCGACCAGGAACGCCAGGGCGATAACGAGTCTTTTCATGCGGCAGACGATCGCGGAGGGGACGTTTCGCGGCGGTCTCCGCGCTCGTTAACACCCAGGTAACCCCTGACCGGGTATGACTTGGGTCATGCGTGTGCTTGTGGCCGAAGACGAGAAGGCTCTCGCGGACCTGGTCGCCGAGGGGCTGCGCAGGTACGCGATGGCGGTCGACGTCGCCTACGACGGCACGGCGGCGGCCGAACGGCTGAGCGTCAACGACTACGACGTGCTCGTGCTGGACCGCGACCTACCGGGGACGCCTGGCGACGCCATCTGCCGTGACCTCGCGCAAGCGGGTGCCCGTACGAGAATCTTGATGCTGACGGCGGCGGCGTCCGTACGCGATCGGGTCGCCGGGCTCGGCCTCGGTGCCGACGACTACTTGCCCAAGCCGTTCGACTACGCGGAACTCGTGGCACGTGTCCAGGCCCTCGGACGCCGCAGCCGGGCGCCCGTCCCGCCACTGCTGACCCACGGGGACATCGTCCTCGACACACCGCGCATGCAGGCGTTCCGGGACGGCCGCTATCTGGCGCTGTCGCGCAAGGAGTTCGCCGTACTGGAGGTCCTCATGCGGGCGGACCGCGCGATCGTGAGCGCGGAGGAACTGCTGGAACGGGCCTGGGACGAGCATGCTGACCCGTTCAGCGGGGTCGTGCGGGTCACCATGAGCAAGCTGCGCGCGAAACTCGGCGACCCTCCGGTCATCGAGACGGTCGCAGGCAGCGGATACCGCCTGTCGTGACGCTCAGGGTCCGGCTCGCCGCGCTCTACAGCGTCCTCTTCATCGCCACGTCCATAGCCGTGCTGGTCGCCGTCAACGTCTTCATCACATACGCCGTTATAGGGCAAACGACAATCGAAACGGCCACCGTCCGTCCCGTCCCTGACGGCAAGCCCGTCATCGTGAGGCATACGGCCTTCAGCGGCCCCGAACCTTCGATCATCACACTGGTCGTGGGGGTGGTGCTGGTCGCGGTTTCGATCTGGGCCGGGTGGTGGCTGGCCGGGCGCACGCTGCGGCCATTGGGGCGGATCACGGCGACCGCCCAGCGGTTGTCGCTGACGAACCTGGACGAACGGATCGCGCTCAAGGGCCCGAAGGACGAGTTGAAGGAGCTGGCCGACACCTTCGACGCCATGCTCGACCGGCTCGAACGCGCGGTGACCGCACAGAGCAGGTTCATCGCGAACGCCTCGCATGAGCTGCGGACGCCGCTCGCCATTCAGCGCGCGGCCATCCAGATCGGCCTGGCCGATCCCACCCCTGACCGGATCGACCGCTTTCGAGCGGAAATGCTGGAGGCCAACCGGCGGACCGAGCGGCTGATCGACGGACTACTGGTGCTGGCGCACAGCGAGCACGGCCTCGACGACGTCGAGGCCGTGCGGTTCGACCGGCTCGTCGCGGACGTTGTCGCCGCCTTCCCCACGGTCAAGCTGCAGTCCCAGCCCACCCCCGTGGTCGGGGATCCCGTACTGCTGACCCTGTTGGTGACCAACCTGGTTGACAACGCGGTCCGGCACAACGTGCCCGACGGGAACGTCGAAGTGCGTGTGACACCAGATGGTGGGCTGGTCGTGTCCAATACCGGCCCCGAGGTCCCGGTCGAACGCATACCCGAGCTGTTCGAGCCCTTCCGCCGCATGACCCCCGACCGCACGCTGAGCGCCGACAGCGCAGGCCTGGGCCTTTCCATCGTCGCTTCAATCGCGAGAGCCCACGCGATGACCGTGACTGCACGACCGAATCCGGGCGGCGGCTTGACGGTCTGCTGCCGCCTCTCGAGACTTGCGGGCCCGAGCCAATTCCGGGGAGCAGTAGGCCGGTGAGTGGCGAGGGACCGACGTCCACGTGTTCACGACCGGGTGGGGTGAGCCGATCCATCCCGACATGGTGAGTTCGCTGATCGCGACCGTGATCAAGCGCTACACATCCCCAGCATCAACACCAACTCGATCACCGTCCACGCCGCCAGCCTGAACCTGCCCGCGGCCGTACGCACCACCGTTGCCCAAGGCCGCTACCTCAACGCCGCCACCGCCGCGCAACCGGTCGCGGTGCTCGGCTCGGACGCCGCCGCCCGCCTGGGCATCGCCCGGATCCACCCGGACGCCCGCATCTGGGTCGGCGGCCAGTGGTTCTACCTCGCCGGAATACTCCAGCCCGCCGCCTTGACCCCCGAGATCGACTCCTCGGTGCTGGTCGGCCGCGCAGAAGTACCTGAACTTCGACGGCCACCCCTCCACGGTGTACGTGCGCGCCCAGACCGACCAGGTGAGCGACGTGCAGTGCGGCGCCGGGCATCGGCATGCCCTGTGACCAGGTAGAACATCCCGGCAGACGATACCGTGCCGAAACCGCCGGCTCGCTACAAACATGGGTCATGACGAACGACCCCTGCCACGCCGGCCGCCCGCCACCGCCATACCCCGTCCTCAGCATCACGGGTGAGCACCACCGCAACCTGCGCATGATGCCGCCCCTGTTCGTCGAACTCCTCCTCAAACGACGAAAGGACGCCCTATGTGGCCTCGAATCCGGGAAAGTCATTCTTTGACCAGACCCCGCACCGATCCCTTGACCGCCCTTCTCGCCGCCGCGTTGATGCTGGCGGCATCGGCGGGCACCGCCGTCCCGGCCCACGCCGCCGCGAAGAGCAAGATCGACTGGCATGCCTGCAAGGACGCCAAGGGAGCGGTCGAGTGTGCGACCATCAAGGTCCCGCTCGACTGGTCCAAGCCGCGCGGCCAGACCATCGAGATCGGCCTGGCCCGCCGCAAGGCCACCAAGCCGGGCGCCCGCATCGGCTCCATCCTCATGGACCCGGGCGGCCCGGGAGTCTCCGGTGTCGACGAGCTCAAGCGGAAGCCGGACCTGTTCACCTCGGCCATCAGCGAACGCTTCGACGTGATCGGCTTCGACCCTCGCGGTGTCAACACCAGCACCCCGGTCAAGTGCTCCACGGAGTTGCTTACCCAAGCGGATGAGGCCAAAAGGCAGGCCAGCCGGAGCGCGGCCGACTTCGCCGCCCTCAGACGAATCAACCAGAAGCTCAGCCAGAACTGCCGCAAGCTCACCGGCCCCCTGTACGACCACGTCGACAACCTGCACGTCGTCCGGGACATCGACGCCATCAGGACCGCCCTGGGCGAGAACAAGATCACCCAGGTGGGGTACTCCTACGGAACCCTCATGATCCAGCAGTACGCCGAGAAGTTCCCCCAGCACGTGCGGGCCCTGGTCGCTGACGGCAATGTGGATCGCGGCCTGCGAACCGCGTGGGACTTCTTGGATGGCCAGACCGCAGCGATGGAGAAGAACTTCGTCCAGTGGGCAGACTGGTGCGACGAGACCTCCGACTGCGCCCTGTACGGAATGGACGCCAGGAAGGTCTACGGTGTCCTCCGCGAGCGTGCCAAGAGCGGGAAACTGGTGGACCCGACCACCGGTGTGAAGGTCGACTTCGACATGCTGACCAGCAGAGCCTCGGCCGTCAGCGGACCGGAGTACTGGAAGGACCTGGCCACGATCTTCAAGTCGCTGTACGACGGCACAAGTTCGTCTTCACCTTCACCCTCGCCTTCGACGACGACCACGCCGCAGCAGCCCAAGCTGCCCGAGGTGATGACCAACCCGCGGCAGGCGATGTGGTGCCAGGATTGGACCTTCGAGATCAAGAACTACTCCGAGCTCAAGAGCTACATCGCCCGGCTGTCCAAGCGGTACCCAAACATCGAGTGGAACCCCAACGCCACCGCCGGCGCACTGGACTGTGTGGGGTGGCAAGGCAAGACCACCAACCCCCAGAAGCCTCTGCAGGTGAAGGACGGTCTGCCGCTGGTCATGATCGGCAACATCAATGACCCCATGAGCGTGTACGCGTGGTCCAAGAGCTCCGCCAAGCAGAGCGGTGCGTCCCTTGTGACCTACGAAGGGTTCGGGCACACCATCTACCCGTCCACCGTCGCATTCGGGCCGAGCACGTGCATCAACGACATGATCGACGCCTTCCTCATCGACCTCAAGACCCCCGATGAGGGCGTCAGCTGCCCGGCCATCGAAGTACCGGGTGAGGGCACGAGGCCCACACCTCTCCCTGGCTCGCCGAGCTGAACCCCTGCTTCTCGCACGCTGCCGACCGCGCCATAACCCCTCAGCAGACATGAAGAGGGGACATCGGGACGCGAGCAGACCGGCTCGGGGGATGACTCCGCCTGAGCTGGTCTGCTTGGCTGCCATTCGGCCTTTCGGCCTTTGGAGGAGACCAGTACGGAGGTGAGCTTGTGGATGGGGCCGGGTTGCCGAACACGTCGACCGGTCCCAACGCTGGCAAAGGATGGTTGTCCGATCCGTCACAATGCCTTGTGTGATTGTGGATAAGGCGATCTACTGCAATGGCGTCCGTGAGACCGTATCTGGCGACATCAGCGACGCATTCAACGACGCCCGCGCCAAAGGCGGCTGCTTCCTGTGGATCGGCCTGCATGAGCCCACCCAGGAGGAATTCGACCTGATCACCAGCGAGGTCAAGCTGCACCCGCTGGCCGTAGAGGACGCCATCCACGCCCACCAGCGGCCCAAGCTCGAACGCTACGACGACACCTTGTTCGTGGTGCTCAAGCCGCTTCTGTATGTGGAGGAGACCTCCGATATCGAGGTCGGCGAGATCAACCTGTTCCTGGGCGGCGACTTCGTCATCAGCGTCCGCCACGGCCAAGCCAACCCGCTGAACGGAGTGCGCCGGCGCATCGAAGCCGACCCGGCATTGCTCGCCGCCGGCCCTGCCGGAGTGCTGTACGCGATCTGCGACCAGGTCGTCGACACCTACTCGCAGATTTCCCACGAGGTCGAACAGGACCTCATCGCCCTGGAGCGACGGGTCTTCAGCGGCGAGTACGCCGATGTCACCGAGGACATCTACTCCCTTAAACGCGAGGTGCTGGAGTTCCGCGCCGCGCAAGATCCTCTGGTGCCGGTCCTTGAGGAGATCGTCAAAGGCCGGGTAGAGCTGTGCACCGTCGCCCGAGACCAGTTCCGTGACGTCCTGGACCACCTGCTCCGGATTGACGCCCAGGTCGATGAGCACAACGAATTGCTCACCAGTGCATTGAGCGCCCATCTGGCTCTGGTGAGCCGGGAACAGAGCGCCGCAGCGATGCAGCAGAACGCCGACATGCGCAAGATCTCGTCCTGGGCCGCTCTGATCGCCGTCCCGACCATGATCGCGGGCGTCTACGGCATGAACTTCGATCACATGCCCGAGCTGCACTGGTTGCTCGGCTATCCGCTGAGCCTGAGCGTCATGGTCATCGCCGTGATCATCGTCTACCGGCTGCTGCGCAAGAGCGGGTGGCTGTGATGACCCCGAACCCCTTCCGCCGCAGGCTCTCTCCCAGCAGGCTCTTGCTGGCCGCAACCATCGCCTGGATCCTGTTCCTGACAGTCATCATCTTGCTCGCCCCCAGCGGTTCCGGCCCCACCCCCTGAGCCGTCACGCCGGGCGCGAACCGCGCCTAGCTGCGCAGGCGCGGAATCTACTGCACGATCCCGGAGAAGGCCGACCAGGTCCACAATCGCAGGAAACGCGGCTCCCGCGGCGGCCGGCCGCCGAAGTTCGACAAGACCGACTACAAGGAATGCCACGCGGTGGAGTGCGGGATCAATCGCCTCAAACGCCACCGGGCTGTGGCCACCAGGCACGACAAGCTAGCCGTCCGCTACGAGGCAACCGTGCTGGTCGCAGCCATCAACGAGTGGCTGTGACCACTCACACAGCGCGCTCCATGCACACCAGTTGATCCCGCTCGTCCCATGACTCGGTGACGGTGAAGCCGAGCCGTTCGTACAGGGCAATCGCACCTGCCCGCCATTTCCACACCGACAGCTGTACGGCGCTGACGCCGCTTTCCGCAGAATGCGCAAGTGCGGCGCTGAGCAGCCCGGACGCGATGCCTCGGCTCCGGAATGCCGGGTCCGTCCAGAGCCTCTTGACCTCTGACCGCCCGCCGACGGAGGCGGTCACCACCAGGCAGCCCACGGCGGTGTCCCCGCTTAGGGCCACCAGCACGACATCGTCGACGAACGCGGTGTGCGGGTCCAAGATTTCCGCCCGGTAGCGGTCCGGCAACCCGTCCACATCGGCAACGGCCTCGCCCTTCTCGGCCTCCGTCCGCAGATGGTAGGCCGCCAACAACCCGGCCAGCCCGTCTTCAGTGGAAGGGTTCTGACCTGGCCAGCGGACGATGACAACCTCGCATTGATCAGTCATAGCGGCAGCATCACATGACCCATGCCAGCCGCCAAACGAGCCCCTTGATCCACTTTCGCAACAGCCCCGGGCGGTGGTGGACGCGCCGGACGGATGGCTGTCCTACTGGCGGTTTACTGGGGCTCAAGCACCTCACGTTCGTCTGGCTCGGTGACGAAGGAGCCCATGCCGGACTCGGTGTGGATGAGGCCGTCTGCTCGGAGAGCGCGCATGACCTTCTGGGCGGTGGCGTTGGCGATGCCGAACTCTTCCACGATGGCGATGAGTGAGGGGATGCGCTCGCCCGGCTTGTACTGGCCGGTGCGGATGCGCTCGCGCATGATCGCGTGGACCTGGCGCCACCTGGGCTGATTCGGCTTCAGCTCGACCATGACGGCAACCGTAGGAAGCCATGTCGGGCGGTGCGGTACCTGGCCGGCGAGTGCGGCATCTGGCAGTTCCTCGACATCGGAACCGGGCTGCCGACGCAAGAGAACGTCCACCAGGTGGCCCAGCGCACAGACCCGCGGGCTCGCGTCGTGTACGTCGACAATGACCCGCTCGTGTTGGTGCACGCCCGGGCGCTCCTGGCCGACACGCACGTGATGGCCGGCGACCTGCGCGAGCCATGGACCATCTTTGAGTGAACCGCACGTGCGGGGTGTGATCGACTTCTCCAAGCCGGTGGCGGTGCTGTGCGCGATCCTGCATTTCATCCCGGATGAGGATTATCCGTATGGGATCGTCGCCACGCTGGTCAAGGCGATGGCCCCGGGGTCGTACCTGGTGATCTCGCATGCGGAGCGGCACCGGGACCTGATGGCGGCGACGGCGGCCTATGAGGGGGCGACGCCGCCTGAACCTGCCGCAACTGATCACCTCATTACGAGTGAACGGCGCTGCCAGGTCGGCGAGCTCGCGGCCTGGTCGGACGGTAGATACGGGCTGGTGGCGTGTGATCGTGTAAGGCGGTGTTGCTGTACATCGTTCAGCGTGACTGGTCGACGGCAGCGGCTCAACTGCTGATCTTTGTCCTCACCTCCGGAGACAGGTTGTCGATGCATCTACATCCAGGCGAGACCGAGGCCGTTGGCTGGCGGGTGGTGACCGTGCTCGACGCCGTCCGGCAGCTGCGCGATGCATCACCCGACGTCACCGGACGTCCGCGGGTGATCGCGATCGACGGCCGGGGCGGCGCCGGCAAGACGACCCTGGCCGAGCGGCTACGCAAGGTGGTGCCCAACTCCGCCATCGTGCACACCGACGACATCGCCTGGAACCACGCCTACTTCGACTGGGGCGCCGTGCTCGTCGAGAACATCCTGCAACCCCTGCACCGGGGTGAGGCGGTGGACTTCCGCCCTGATGCCTGGATCACCCACGACCGGCCCGGATCGATCACCATCCCCGCCGGTGCCGACTTCATCTGGGTCGAGGGCACCGGCATCATCCGCGAAGAGCTTGCCCCGTGGTTGGACGCCTCGGTGTGGATGCAGGGTGACCTCGATGAGCAAGAGCGCTTGTTGGTCGTCCGCGACGGTGACTCCCCCGAGCAGCTGGAGCACGTGGCGAACTGGCTGCTGGAGGAACTGCCGTTCATGTTGCGAGAACAGCCGTGGGCGCGAGCCATCATGATCGTCTCCGGCCCTCCGCAGATCGACCACGACCCGGACACCGAGTTGGTCGTCGCCCCGCCGACCAGCCCTTAGGTCGGCCGACCCACCCGCAGAACGCGGGTGAGCGGTTCGAGATCAAGAACGCCGGGGTAGAGCGTCCCGAGGAACGCCCCGTGCTGACCGTCTCGGAGGTTTTCGCGCTGGCCGATGTTGTGCCTCGCCGGTTCCGCGCCCTGGTGCTCCTGGCTACTTTCGGCGGTATGCGATGGGGTGAACTCGCCGCCCTCCGGCGTTACAACCTCGCCTCACGGCACGGATGGCGAAGATCGAGGCGTCGGTCTCGGAGATGAGGACGGGGAAGCTCGTCACCGGCCGGCCCAAGTCGGATGCGGGCGCCTGGATCGTCCCCCTGCCGCAGATCATCGTCGGTGACCTGTCCTGGCATCTCCAGCGGTTCAGCGAGTCGGAGCATGACGGCCTGGTCTTCGTGGGAGAGAAGGGCGCCCAGCGGCGAGCCGGGCGCGACCGCCCCGCCGCCACGACGTCTCTCGATTCCGCCCGTCATCGGAAGCGACGCCCTCATCTAAGCCCCCGGATCATGAAGACACGGTCACACAAGGCACGAGCCGGCCCAGCGGGACACCGAGCCGGCCGCCCTCAATCCTTAGTTCTGGTGGCCGGACTGACTCTGGTCAGACTGACCGTGGCCGGACTGACCGTGGCCGGACTGACCGTGGCCCGACTGACCGTGGCCGGACTGACCGTCGAAGTCGCGTGGGTCGAAACCGTGGTGATGGGCGTAGTCGGAGGACACCACCTTCCACTTGCCGCCAAACCACCGGGCGAAGCGGTGACCGTCGAACCGGTAGCGGTCGCCGTGGTCGGAGCCGTACCAGTAGCTGTGGGTGTTGGTGCGGGTCCACCACCGCTTGCCGTCCCAGCGCTGCGTGTCGGTGTTGTGTCGCACGACCTTGGTGACGGTGACGGTACGGCTGGCACTGTCTGATGTGGCCGCCGAAGCGGCGCCCCCCGTGGTGAAGATGATGCCGCCCGCGACCGCCAGGGTGGCGGCCGCCGTTGCCAGGCTACTCCGTGTGATCTTACTCATGGTCGTATCCCCCTAGATACGCACGCTGTCCCAGTGGCTTCAGAAATGAGCGTGCAGCGTGTTACGTAGGGGTTAACGATGCTTACGTTCCCTCTAGTCCCAATCATCCCATGATGTGACAATCCTCACTAATGCCCGAGTTCTGCACTTTAATCCGTTATGTTACGTTTCAGGCTCGCGTTCCTCATCCCGAGCGGCGTGTCCGACTTGTGCTCCTGGTCGGGCCACGTCCGCCTGCGTGACCACCCGGGCTGGGCAGTCACGCCGGCGGATGTGTCAGTTGTCGAGCAGGCGGTCCCCGTCGATTGTTTGGGCCCACTCGGCGAAGCTGTGCCACCGCACGGCCGGGTACCTGCCCCCGCAGCGCGGCGATGTCGAGGAAGTAGGTGTTGTGCTCGAAGGACGCTCCCGCCGAAAAGATCATCGATGCGGCGCTGAGCTACCGCGCGATCTCGTTGTGACGCGACAGCTGTCGGTGTGCTGATCCATGTGCTCAGCCGGGTACGAGCGAACGTGCCCAGTTACCCGGTGGTGTGCTGGTCATGTCCAGGTGCGGTCGAGGAAGTCGGCGATGAGTCGGGCGATTTCGGGGAGGTTTTCCTCCAGCGCGAAGTGGCCGGTGTCGAAGAGGTGGAGTTCGGCGTCGGGGAGGGGGACTCGAACCCTAACCTTCTGAGAGCGGAAGATGATCCGCTCTACGCGGCTTATGTGCTGATCCTCGTGCTCGGCCTGCGGCGCGGTGAGGTGCTTGGGCTGGCGTGGGACGGCATAGACCTCGTCGGCGAAGAGGGTCTGGCCAGTGGACTGGCGAATCCCTTCGCGTTCTAGATCGCTATTCTGACCCGGCGTGGGAGTACCGAGGAAAGATCATGCGATCAAAGATCAGCTTGGATGCGCTGGGTGAAGAACTCGCCCAGATCGCCGATTCCTCGACGATTATGGCTCTACCGGCAGCCGAGGTCAGCGCGCTTGAAGAAGTGATCGGTGCGCCTCTGCCTCGGGAGTTCCGCTCGTTTCTGCTCCGGTTCGGTCCTGGTGTGCGCCCTGGCCCGGTGCTCGACCTGGAGTGGATCATCGATGAAAAACGACGAACCGCGCCGGCTCCCGACCCTGCAGACCGGCGTTGTCAGAGTCTGGCACCGTGCCGCGGCTATGAATTCCCGAAAATGAGTAATGCTGGGGCCTTCGCGACGTATCTAATGGGGTGAGGGGGTCCGCTCTGGGGGCCCATATCGCGTGCCTCGGGCCGTCCGCGTCAGCGATCTTGAGGAGAGTAGTCGCCGTGTCGCATTCTCCGGAGCCTGCCTACAATTATGCCCTTCCGAGGGCATTTCCCTTCTACATCACGTGCGACGTGTCCCACTCGATGCACGCCCCCCGCGAGGACGGCAGGCAGACTCCGTTCGACATCCTTTCCAACTGTGTCGGGGAGCTGCTCTTTCAGCTCGAGGCCGGTGATCCGGGGGTGAGCGAGGCCGCGCACGTGTCCATCGTGGCCTTCCATGACAGGGCCGACGTGGTGCTCCCGCTCACCCGGCCCTGTGACGCGAGCAACATCCCCGCGCTGCCGAAGGGTGGTCAGACCAATTACGAGCAGGTGTTCCTGACCCTGCGGCAGCTCATCCAGGCCGACTGCGCCCGCCTGGCCGGGCAGTACCAGCTCAAGACCCCGGTGGTCTTCTTCATCACCGACGGCGAGCCCTTCGTCGGAAATGGCCGCCAGCCTGCCGAGGTCTGGCTGCCCGCCCGTGCCAGGCTGACCGACCCCGCGTTCCCGCACCGCCCGCACATCACGGCGATGGGCTTCGGCCAGGTCACCGAGCAGACCCTCTGCCAGGTGGCGACGTCCTTCCGGAACAACCCGTTGGCGTACGTCGCGGACGAGTCGATCCAGGCGGTCAAGGTGGTGGCGGCGATAGCCCAGGCGGTCCAGGACAGCATCGGCAGCTCGATCAGGAATTCCGACTTCGTGATCCCGATTCCGGCCGGCATGCGCCGGCTCCCGTGCGGAGGCTCCTGATGGGCCCGCCGGGCCGGGTCCGTACCAGCGCGGTCGCCGCCCTCGTCATCGGGTTCGCCGTCGCGGGCTGCAGCGGGTCCGGCGACTCGGGGCGGCAGATCATCGTCAACGCGCGGGCGGGAGAGCGTGAGCAGCTCGTCGCCGAGATCTACGCCGCCGCGCTCGACCGGGCCGGCCTCGACGGCGTCGCCAAGAAGGTGGCCGAGGTCGCGGACTACGCGAAGCAGCCGGACGACGCACGGGTCGCCGTCGACTACGACCTCGACGTGCTCGTGGCCGCGTCGCCGGGCCCGTCGACGCCGGACGACCAGCGACTCCTCACCGCCCTCCCCGGGCACACACTCGTGAGCAGGACGGCGATCCAGAGCCGCGCGGTGCTCGCCGTGTCCCCCTCGCTGCAGCGGGACGTCCGGACGATCGCCGAATTCGCGCAGAAGTACCAGAACAACACGGCCCGCGTCACTGTCCTGGTCCCGCCAGAGTTCGGCGTGTTCAACCGGGCGCTGACCGACCGGGGACTCGCCGTCAGCAATCAGGCCGACCAGGCCGCCTTCGACGCCGCCCTGACACGGTCCGGTTTCACGGGAGGCGCGATCGTCCCAGCCGGCTCGAAGAAGGGAAACCTCGTCCCGCTCGAAGACCCGGACAATATCCTGCCCCCCCGGACGCTGAGCGTGTTCGCCAGCGACCAGGTCGCCAAGGGGGACCCGGAGGCCGAGCGGGTGCTCCAGGAGGTGACGGACGCGCTCACCCCGCAGGTCGTCGACCGTCTGCTCACCGAGGTGAAGAACAACGGGAAGAGGCCGGCCGACGTGGCGAGGGACTGGGCGGGCGACAACGTGTCGACGTCGTCCGGGTTCCCTCTGGCACAGATGATCCTGGCCCTGTTGCTGGGCGGGGCGGCGGCGTTCACCGCGCTCTACCTCCTCGGCTGGCGTCCCGCGACGACCGCCGTGCGTGGGGGGAGGCAGCCGCACGTGGCGACACCCGATGCGCCGCAGTCCGCTGCCACGCAGGACACCCGCGTGGTCGTCGGTCCCGAGCCCAGGCGGATCGCCGTGCACCTGCCCTGGAGCACCACCTCGGCCGATGCCGGGCTTGCGCTCGACGGAGGCCTGGTCAAGGGCACGACAGTGCGCGCCGCCACGGTACGGGGCCGCACGCACAGTTTCCGCGGCGAGACCCGGCAGGACGCGTACGGCGTGCGGCTCAGCAGCGACGAGCGGTGGGTCATCGCGGTCGTGGCCGACGGCCTGGGCAGCGCGCGCCACGCGGAGATCGCGTCCACGGTCGCTGTCAGGGCCGCGCTGGACGGGATCGACTCCGCGTTGCGGTCCGGTGAACGCCCGCAGAGCTGGGACTGGAAATCTGTGTTCGCCTGCGTGTCCGACACGGTCCGGCGGACCACCGAGTCCCTGGGCTCGCCGCGGCCGGGCACCAATACCGAACGCGCCCCTTCCGCACGGCCCGGGACCACTCTGACCGTGGCCGTCCTCCCTTCGGAGGGAGAGGGGCAAGCCGTGTGCGCCGCCGTCGGCGACTCCCCAGCCATCCTCGTCACCGGCGGCCAGTGGCAGGCGTTGGCGGGCGGGGGAGGGGGCGGCGACAACGTGACGGCGGCGATCCCGGGCGACCTCGCCGACATCCAGGTCCAGGTGTTCTCGTGGCGCGCGGGTGACCTGCTGGTGCTCAGCAGCGACGGCTTCGCCGCGGGCGTCGCGGGCGGCCGGACCCCGCTGGCCCAGCGGCTGTCCCAGACCTGGCGCACGCCGCCGAGCCTGGTGGACTTCGTCCGGGAGGTCGACTTCCGCCTCTCCACCTTCGACGACGACCGGACGGTGGTCGCGATCTGGGCCGGACGCCACGATACGGCCGTGCCGTGACGGATCTTCCGATGATCGTCCGCGTTGGCGAGCTGACGTTCACCGGGGAGGGGCCGGTGCTCCGTGACGGAGGGCAGACGGACGGACTGCAGCTCTGTATCGCCCCCGACCAGCGTACCTACCTGTTCAAGAGGTACAAGTCCGAGACCGCCGACGAGGTGCGCGTCCCTGCGCTGCACTCCATGATCCGCTGGCGCAGGGAGCTCTCGGACGAGGAGCGTGCGGTGCTGGACGAGAGGTGCGCCTGGCCGATCGCCGCCGTGGGCACGCCCGCCAGGGCCGAGGGCATTCTGATCAGGCTCGCCGAAAGGTCGATGTTCGAACTACGGACCTCCGGCTCGGGCGAGGTGACCGAGACCCCGCGTCACCTCGACGAGCTCACCCGGAGCCCGGACCGTGCGAGGCGGATCGCGCAACGGTACGAGGTGAAGAAGGCGTACTACGAGCCGCCGTACAAGCTGGCCGTGCTCGGTGAGCTGCTGGACACCGTCACCTGGCTGCACCAGCACGGGTACGCGGTGGGGGATCTGCAATTGCGCAACGCCGTCTTCACGATCGATCCGCGTCCCAAGGCGTACCTCCTCGACTGCGACTCCTGCGTGCCGCTCCTGGGCGAGGGCGCGATGCCTCCCGTCGACCCGGAGCAGTGGAAGCTCCCGGTCGAGCAGCGTGGGGTGGCCTTCGACGTGACCTCGGACCACTACAAGTTCGCCTGGGCGGTGGTCCGCTGCGTCCAGGAGACGGTCGAAACCTGGCAGCCGGATCCGGTGGTCCTCCGGAGGGTCATGCCGTCGGCCCTCGCTGACACGCTCATCGAGTGCAGCCGTACCCTGCCGCCGCCCGGTGTGCGGGAGCGGCTCCGAGAGGCGGCCGCGGTGTGGCCGAGGATGGTCATCGGGGAGCGGCTCTACGTCAACGTGGACGGTTTCATCAAGAAGCCCTGGCCGACGGGCGAGTCGGCCGTGACACCGGCCCCGATCACTGCCACGCCTCCGGGGCCGGCCACGCCTGCGGTGCCGGTCACCTCGGCAGGTTCGGCAGGTTCGGGAGGAAAAGTGAAGTGGGCGGTCGTGGCGGGGGCCGTGCTGATCGTGCTCTTCTTCCTCATCATCGCCCTGGGTAAGTGACCTCGTTCAAGGGGAGTGAATCAAATGGCAAGCACCAGCAGTGTTCCGGGCGTCATGACCGGATCCCCCGCGGGGTAGCCGATGTTCCGCCACCTCTCGACGCTCGCCGTGTCATTGGCCGTGTTCCTAAGCCCGGTGCCATCGTCCCCCACGCCAGCCGTGCCTGTCGGCTGTGAACCACCCGACGTATTACGCGGGCAGGAGCTCCAGATGGCGAGAGACACGCTTCTAAGCGTGCCGGACGCGGACATCGACATCCAGGTGATTCCCCAGACCCTCCTGCCGACCTCGATGTCCTACGTGATCGACTATGTGGTGGAGAACTGCTCGGCGGACCACGGCATCGCCATCCAGGACGACGTGGTCTACACGGTCATCCTCGAGGTCGGCCCGAAGGTCCCAGATGTGCAAGGCCTTTCCCGCGCCGACGCCGAAACCGACCTCGACGCCGCCGGCCTGGGCAAGGACCCGCAGCCGGCGAGCGCGAGCGCCGACTGGAAGGTCGACGGCCAGGATCCGCCCGCGGGCAAACTGGTGAGCTTCGGCACGACCGTGCGATTAGACCTGGTCCCCCCGAATCCGCCCTCGCCCAAGATCACCACTCCGGCACCACCGCAGGGGAAGCCCCAAGTGACCGTGCCGCCGCTGATCGGACTCGGCCCGGCAGCGGCCAGGCGGCAACTCTCGGAGGTCGGCCTGGTGCTCCGCGTGGATCCCGACTCGCCCGAGACGGGGGAGATCAGCAGTCAGGATCCCGCGGCCGGAAGCCAGGTTTCCGAGGGCGCGACCGTGACGGTGTCACTGCAGGAGGCGGTGACGGAGGCGCCAAACCGGGGCGGCGGTGGAGGCGGGGGCAAAACGGGTCCTGGGAAGATCTCCACCAACGACAGTGGCTCCTCTTCGCCGCTGGTCCCGACAGGCCTCTTGGGGGTCGTCCTCGTGGGAGTGGCACTCGCCCTCGTCCTCGTCGCCCGTACCCTGCGGGCCCGCCGTACCGTGCCAACGAGCGACCCGCACCAGGCCCAGTTCCAGTCCCCGTCCCAAACCAAGCCGTATCCCCAGTTCCCGTCCCAAACCCAGCCCCAGCAGGTGCCGTCGATCCACTGCGATCCGCAACCCGATCCCGCCCCGCGCCTGGAGATCCACCTGACCGGCTCTCCCTCGCATGGCGCGGCCCCGTCCGCCCCGGTACCGGACATTCGGGTGGAGCTGTTCGCGGACCCCGGCCGCCAGGAACTGAGAGAGGTCGTATCGTGACAGTCCACATCGAAACCGAGCCGGGCACCGCTGATCTCCTGCTCTTCGCGGACCCGAGGAACGCGGCGGTGGAACTGTCGCGGGTCCTCGACGCGCGCCGCACGCTCGAGCGGGTCGAGGACGGCGCCCAGCGAGCTGGCTCGGTCTTCCGCGACGCGCTCAACGGCAGGGTCGCCGAAGCGGGCGGCGAACTGCTACGCGGCATCGACCTGGGCGCGGTACTGCTCGGCGGCTGGCAGCGGTACCGGGAGCTGGCGCTCGCCGCGCGCAGGAGCGTCGAACAACCCGGAAGCACTGAAATGGTGCGGCTGGCCGGACACACGATCACGTCGAAGCACGCCCCCTACGTCGACGTGTACGTCGAAGGTCAGCACGTGGCCCGCGTCGACTTCGGCATCGACCTGGAGTTCGACGTCGTCCTGCTCCAGGCGAGCATTCGCAACGGTCGCCTGATGAGCCTGCGCGCGGGCGACTGCACGGCGAGCATAACGTGGAGCGTGGAGGGCTTTCCGGTGGCCCAGAACACGGCGAGACTCACCATGCCGCTCCAGCTCAGGCTCGGTGAGGGGATCCCTCTAGGTGGAGCGGACGCATCGCGATCATGAGTGCGTCACCGCACGGCGTCGACTCCTCGGAGGGTGCCGGGCATAATGCCGGCGGCACGACGCCCCACCTGTGGGCGCCCAGAATTCAGCCGCCGGGTGTGACCGGGCCAACACAAAGGCCCGTCCCAGGTTTTCCCTGGTGACGGGCCTTTCGTGTGTGGTGCGGCCGGAGGTACTCGAAACCCCAACCTTCTGATCCGTAGTCAGATGCTCTATCCATTGAGCTACGGCCGCCTGCTTGCCTGGATAAGCATAGCGGGTCTTGGGGAGTGTGCCGAACCGGTATCGGAGGCGAGTTGGTGCCGGGTGATGGGGGTGGATCCGGGGAGCCGAGGGCCGTGTGGCGTCCTGCCTGGGTGTTCGGCATTGGTATCGGGAGCGGGTGTAGGTGCGTCAGGGGGCGGCTACCACGCGGATCTCGAAGTCGAGGCCGCTGACGATCTGGCCGGCTCTGATCTTGCAGGTCTTGCGGAGCTCCACGTCGCCGTCGACCATGACGTTGCCCTCGGCGATGAAGTGCTTGGCTTCGCCGCCGCTCTCGGTGACGGAGCAGTACTTCAGCAGGTCACACAGAGGGATGAAGTCGCTGCGCAGCTGGAAGGTCTCTTCCAGGAAGTTCTCGTCCACGTCCTCAGCATAGGCAGAGCCGCAGGAGGCGGGGATATGTCCGGTTCGCGGGGGGGGACGAGCCAGCCTATGGCCAGGAGGGGGGAGACGTCCGGCGCGGGCGCGGAGCGGCGCGTACGCAGTGGCGTCGGTGGGGACCTCCAGCGGGGGACACTCGTGAAATCGATTTCGAAAGCCCTCTAAACCGGACAATACGTCTGCAAAGTTTCGTGATCCCGGGCGTGGCGCGATCCGTGGACGGCAATGACCACCTCGGTCACGGACGTGGCTCTCAAGGTCAGGACCTGCGGATCGAAGGCATGAATCAGCAGCCAGGGTTGTACGGAGGCGCTCTCTCGGCGCAGGTCGCCGTAGCGATCGGGCTGACCTGCCTTGGAGCTATGATCATCGTCCTGGCACTGCTCATGCGGCGGCGCAACAGGGTCGTGGCGGCGCAGACGCACACACAGCACGTCACCGAGTTGCACCGGCTTCTGCTCCGTACACAGTACGACTATCCGCGCCCGAGCTTGGCCGATCTGATCCAGTCGTCTCGCCGGGGCGGCCTGACGATACGTCTCCACGTGGCCGGATCGCCCCGCGACCTGCCCGATCCCGTCGATCTCGCCGGCATGCGGATCATCCAGGAGGCCCTGACCAACACCCTCAAACACGGCATCGGGAGCGCCACAGTGGTCCTGAGTTACCAGCCCGGTGTGCTCACCTTGACCGTGGACAGCCCCATGAACGGGAAGACGCCGGCCTCCCGGGGCCCGCACGAAGGGCTGGAGACCATGCGTCGCCGTGCCGGCAACGTAGGCGGATCGGTGTCGGCTGGACCGTACGAAGGCGGCTGGCGGGTACACGCCGAACTGCCGTTCCGGCAGCTGTAGCCGGAGTCCGGCGGCGTCGACGAGAGCCGCGCGCCCATTTCGCCCATTCGCCCGTTTCGCTAAGCCCTTGTCCTCCGCGGGTGCGGGTCCGGGTCCGGCTACAGGTGCGGGCCAGGTGTGGGGGTGGAGGTAAGGGACTGGGACGGGTTCGAGTTCCGGTTCGGGGCGGAGTCCGGGTTCGGTGTGAGGTGCTGCGCGGGCCGCGGTTTCTTGGGGAAGAGGGTGTAGCTGAGCGGCCACAGCAGGGCGATCGCGGGTATCTTCGCGAGGCCCGCCATGGACGCCGAGAGCGCCTCCGTGCGCGACGGGTCACCGATGGCCCAGATCGTGATCCCCAGCAGCGCGCATGCGATGCCGTACGCGAGCACGATGCGCAGCCAGATGGCCCATTCGTATCCGGCCCTCGCCATCCCTCCGGCGGGCGGCTTGCGCGGTGGCGGGCCGCCGGCGAGGCGGTGCGCGGCCACCTCGTCCGCCCAGCGCAGCGTGCGGTGGCCGAAGACGACCGAATAGGCGATGTACGCCGCGGCGAGCCCGTGGCTGTAGGTGGCCGAGCCGCCGGTCCGGAGGTCGGCCACCGTGGCGACGAGCAGGACGACATCGACGAGGGGCACGCAGAGAAGGAGCGCGCCGCCGAGACGGCGGGCGCGGAGCGCGTACCGGGCGAGCAGTCCGAGGGCGAGCAGCACCCAGAAGCCGATCTCGCAGCCGACGATGACAGCAAGGATCATGCTCTACAGCCTTGACCATGTGCCGGGGCCTGTCGTCGTCGGCGGTGATGAGCCGGGCTACATCTTTCTATGTACGAGCGCACCCTGCCGGAGGCGGTGCCGGGCGGGCGAGTGTTGCTGATGGAATGACGATCTGGTGGAACGTGATGAGATGAGGGCCATGGAGGCGGTTCGGCAGGATGCCCTGATGGCCGCAGGAGCGTTCGCCGGTGGGCTGATCCTGCTCGCGGGCGGCGCCTACGTCCACCGCGGCCAGCCGGTCGCGCTGCTCACGATCCCGCTGGGGATCACCTGCCTTGGCGTGCTGGTGCGGCGGCGCGCACCCGTGGCGGCGCTCGTCCTCGGCGTGATAGCGGTCATCGCGGACGCTCGTCTCGCTCCGTCTCTCGGCACGATCCTAATATTTACCGACAACATCTACGCGGCGACTCTGTACAGCTCGCATCGGCTGGCGACCTGGCTGGTCCGGGCCACCTCCGTACTCGCCGTCGTGGTCGGCGCCATCAGCGGTTTCGTCGCGAAGGACTGGACCGCTCTGGCGATCGGCGGCGTCCAGGCCGCCTTGGTCCTGACGACCCCGGCCATCACCGCTATGACGGTCAGGCACCATCGTGACCGGGCGATCGCGGAAAGGACCCGGGCGGACCAGACGGCCCGGCTCGCCGAGCTGGACCGCCAGGCGGCCGTGACCAGCGAGCGTGCCCGCATGGCCCGGGAACTGCACGACATGATCGCCAACCATTTCAGCGCGGTCGCCATCCAGTCGGCGGCGGTGCTGGCCAGGCAGGATCTCGACCCCCAGGTGGTACGCACGGTGCTGGAGTCGATCCGCGAGAACAGCGTTCGCGGCATGGCCGAGATGCGCACCATGATCGGGCTGCTACGCGCCGAGGACGACGATCCGGGGCCGGTCGGGCATCGCCTTAAAGACGCCGCTGACCTGGTAGAACGGTCCCGCCGTGCCGGCATGCACGTCGAGCTGGCCGTCTCGGGAACGCCTGGCGACCTCGCGCCCGCGATCGAGCTGGCGGGCTATCGCATTCTGCAGAGTCGCTGACGAACGCGCTCAAGCACGGTACGGGCCGGGCGGCCGTCACCGTCGACTACGGGCGCGACCACATCCTCCTGGCCGTCGAGAACCCGGTCGCTCGTACCCCGGCGGCCCTTCCGGGCTCCGGTACAGGACTGATCGGCATGGGCGAGCGGGCCACGCTCGTCGGCGGCTCGTTCGCGGCGGAACCCTGCGGGGACGGGTGGCGCGTCACCGCCACGCTGCCCGCGCGTGACAAGCCATCCGAGATGGACGGTGGCGATCACGCCGATGTCGGGACCGGGCCACCCGAAGCGGTCGTTGGTACCAAGCCGCGCGGCATGGACGGCGGTGCCGCCGGTGCCGGGCCGTACGGGCTCCGGCCGGCCGTGAGCGCGGCGGGGGTGGACGAGTCCCACCCCGTCGTGGGCAAGGTGAACGGATGATAAGGGTCCTCGTCGCCGATGACCACGCGGCGGTGCGGGCGGGCGTGGTGCTGATCCTCCAGGGGCAGCCCGACATCGAGGTGGTCGCCGAGGCGGCCGACGGAGAGGCGGCCGTCGCGTCGGCTCGCGACCTCCGGCCCGATGTCGTCTTGATGGACATCCGCATGCCCCGCCTGGACGGGATTTCGGCGACGCGGGAACTGAGCGGGATCGCCGACGTCCTCATCCTGACGACGTTCGATCTGGACGAGTACGTCTTCGGGGCGCTGCGCGCCGGGGCCGCCGGTTTCCTGCTGAAGAGCACCGACGCGGACGACCTCGTCCAGGCCGTACGACTGGTCGCGCGCGGCGACGGCCTGATCTCCCCTTCGGTGACGCGGCGGCTGATCACGGCGTTCGCCGAGACGAGCGAGCGCAAGCCGCGCGACCTGGCCGTGCTGACCCCGCGTGAACGGGAGGTGCTGGCCTGCGTGGCGCGTGGTCTGTCGAACGCCGAGATCGCGCGGGAGCTGGACATGACCGAGGCGACGGCCAAGACCCATGTCAGCCGCATGCTGGGCAAGCTCGGACTGCGCAGCCGGGTCCAGGCGGCGATCCTGTACGCGGGGACGTGAACGGGCGAGCGGCCAGACAGCCTCCATCGGGCGGGTTGCCCGGCAGAAGGGCTTGTTACGCGGAGCGGACTCGCCTGCCGGGGACGGTTTCGTGTGCCGGGGCTACTCGGCGATGTAGAGGGAGAGGGTTTCGGCGACGCAGGCGGGTTTGTTCTGGTCCTTCACTTCGATGGTGACCCGGAGGTTCGACAGGGTGCCGGCGGGGGTGTCCGTCACCTCGAGGAGTTCCGCCCCGCCTCGGATCTTCGCGCCGACGGGCACCGGCGCGGGGAACCGGACCTTGTTGAGCCCGTAGTTGATGCCCATCTTCAGTCCCTCCACCCGGAACAGCCGGGTCATGAAGGACGGCAGCAGGGAGAGGCTGAGGTACCCGTGGGCGATCGTCCCGCCGAACGGCCCGTCCTTGGCCCTTTCGACGTCGACGTGGATCCACTGGTGGTCGTCGGTGGCGTCGGCGAAGAGGTCGACCTGGTCCTGGGTGACCTCGCGCCACTCGGTGTATCCGAAGTGCTCACCGGTGGCGGCCTTCAGCTCGTCGAGGTCGGTGAAGATCCGCATGGCGGAATGCTATTCGGTTCCTGCCGGGACGGCCAGGGCGGACCAGCTCGAGTATCGCGTGACCTCGATCAGGATCACCGGCCCTTCGGGCACACGCTCGGTGTACTGGGGGTACTTCGCGACGAGGGGCGCGAGCAGGTCCGGGACCCGTTCCTCGCCCGGCTCGAGAATGGTCGCGAAGCCGTCGGCCCGCACCCACCACAGGCGCGTCCAGTCCTCGTCGTAGTGGTCCGCCAGTACGCACACGTTCGGATTGACGTGGATGTTCCGCAGGCGCCGCAGATGTGTGGTCGTCTTGGGCTTGTGATCGACGGCGGTCACGATGCGGTCGCCGTCGAGGGAGAAGGTCACAGGCACGAGGTGTGGCCTGCCGTCATCGCTGACGGTGGCGAGCCGCGCCACCCGCGCGCCGGCCAGCTTGCTGCGAGCCAACTCGTCGTCGCCCGTCCCGCCGGTCCCGCTCGAACCGCTCTCGACCTTGCCCACCCGCGTATCCAAGCACGTGAAGCGCCCTCGGACGGCGACCGCCACGGACCGATCCCCCGATCACGTGACCGGCCTCGCGATCACGTATCGACCGGCCAGCGATCCGGTGACCGACCTCACGATCGCGGATCGACCGACCCGGGATCACGTGACCGACCGACCCGGCGACCAAGGACCGGCACCGCGTCACGGATGGACCTCGTCGTCAGGGACGAGCCGGCCGCGGCGCGTAGACGTGATCGCCGATGTGGTGGAGAGGAAGGACGCATCGGCGTCCGGCTTCGCTGGTCGCGCATCGTTCGGCTTCGTCTCGCCGAGGCAGCGATGGCGAGTCGAGGGGGAACGCATCCATAAGCTTGCTCTGCCTGTTCTCCAGGGTGGGGCTACCTGGACCGCTCAGATCGTCTCACGTACCGCTTCGATAGTCCCTATGCCCCAGTGGGCGATTTTCCATCTTTTGCGCCGAGCACCCCGCTACCCATCGGTAGCGGGACGATCGCCGCAAAAAACTTGTCATCGCATCACCGATGAGTTTCCGCCGGGCCCGTCGTTTCACTGTTACAACTTCGGTCACCCGGCCGATCACACCAAGGAGGACGCATCGTGGACTGGACGCTTGAACTCGTGGTTGTTCCCGTCTCTGACGTCGACCGCGCCAAGGCCTTCTACAGCGAGCGGCTCCGCTTCGCCGTGGACGTCGACTTCAGCGCGGGCGAGGACTTCCGGGTGGTGCAGCTCACGCCGCCGGGCTCGGCGTGCTCGATCAGCATCATGAAGAACAAGGAGGCGGCCGGCAGCCTCCAGGGCCTGCACCTGGTCGTCTCCGACATCGACGCCGCACGCGCGGAGCTCGTCGAGCGCGGGGTGGACCCCAGCGACTTCTACCACTTCACGGAGAGCGGCCAGACGCCCGGCCCCGACCCGGAGCGCCGCGAGTACGGCACCTTCCTCTCCTTCAGCGACCCCGACGGCAACGGCTGGCTGGTCCAGGAGGTCAAGCGGGCCAAGGCCGAGGCATGAGCGCCACCACAACGGACCCGACGTACGGACCAGTGCCGTGATGACCGAGAACCAGGCCGGCTCCGCGCCGCAGATCACCTCCGTGATCGCCGGCGGGGAACGCGCCTTCACCGAGCTCACCGAGCGGCACCGGCGCGAACTGCACGTCCATTGCTACCGGATGCTCGCCTCGTTCGACGAGGCCGAGGATGCCGTGCAGGAGACGTTCTTGCGGGCGTGGCGCGGCCGGGAGGGCTTCGACGGCGTCTCGCTGTTGCGCGCCTGGCTGTACCGCATCGCGACGAATGTCTGCCTGGACATGCTGCGGCGCAGCTCGCGGCGCCTGACGACGATGCACTCCTTCGCCGAGGTGTCGTGGCTGCAGCCGTACCCGGACCGGCTGCTGGACGAGATCGCGCCCAGCGACGAGCAGCCGGAGGAGATCCTCGTCGATCGGGAGACGATCGAGCTGGCCTTCCTGGCGGCCATGCAGGTGCTGCCTCCGAGACAGCGCGCGGCGTTCATCGTGCGGGACGTGCTCGGCTGGTCGGCGAACGAGACGGCCTCGCTCCTGCGGACGAGCGTCCCGGCGGCCAACAGCGCGCTCCAGCGAGCGCGCGCCACCATGCAGCAGCACCTGCCGGCGCGGCGGGCCGACTGGCCCGCACGGGAGGTGAGCGAGGAGGAACGGGGCCTCCTCGATCAGTTCATCGACGCGCACGAACGGTGTGACGCCGCCGCGGCGGTCGCGATCAGCTCGCGCGACCTCCGGATCACGATGCCGCCGCAGCCGTTCCACTTCGAAGGGCTCGAGGCCATCACCCCCCTCCTCGAACGCGCCCTCGGGCCGGAGAGGGACGGCGATTGGCGCCTCGTGCCGACGCGGGCCAACCGGATGCCGACGGCTGCCAGCTACCTGCGGCGGCCCGGTGACACCGAGTTCCGTGCGTTCAAGTTCGACGTCCTGCGCATCGAGGACGGCAAGGTCAGGGAGATCACGACGTTCGGCGCCGAGCTGTTCCCGGCCTTCGGCCTGCCGCCGACGCTCTGAGGACGGGGGACCGGGTCCGTCACCTGCGACCACGGTCCCCCACTGCCGGTGACGGAGCGACCAGATGTACGCCCTCCAGGCGGATCTCGACCCGGCCTTCGCCGCCTACCAGGCCAATACGCCTCGCATCATCCCCGTCGTCGCGCTGTACCGCAGAGACGCGGCGCGGGCCCACGCGATCGGCGACGAGCTCGTCCGGATCCACGACGGGTTCCGCCAGGAGATGACCGCGCTCCTGTCCGCCGTCGAGAGCACCCTCGCCGCCCCCCCGAGCGCCGCGGGCTCCGTCCCGAACGACTCCGGTACCGCAGGCTCCCTCGCCGGGCGGCCCGCAGGCGAGCGGCCTCCTCACCATCTGAACCGCCGGACCCTCAGTGGGTCTCCAGGGGCATCTTGCGGAAGGGCGGCGGGAACGCCTGGTCCAGCACGCGCAGGTCGTCGTCCGTCAGGCGGATCCTCACCGCGGCCCGGTTCTGGTACACGTGGCCGGGTGTCCCCATCTTGGGGATGGCGCTGATGTTGTCGTGCCGCAGCACCCACGCCAGCGCCACCTGCGCCGGAGTCGCCTCGTGCCGCTCCGCCACCCCCCGCAGCGCGGGGTGGCCGAGCAGCTCCCCCTGTTCGACCGGCGAATAGGCCATGATCGGGAACGGGTACTCCTTGCACCATGGCAGCAGGTCCCACTCGATGCCGCGCCTCGCCAGGTTGTAGAGCACCTGGTCGGTCTGGACGTCCGCGCCGCCCGGAAGCCGTAAGAGGTCCGCCATGTCGGGAGCGTCGAAATTGCTGACGCCCCAATACCGGATCAGCCCCAGACGCCTCAGCTCGGCGAAGCCCGCGAGGGTCTGCGCCAGAGGGACGTGGCCGCGCCAGTGCAGCAGGTAGAGGTCGAGGTGATCGGTGCCGAGGCGACTCAGGCTCGCCTCGCAGGCGGCGATCGTCCCATGGTAGGTCGCATGCTGCGGCAGGACCTTGCTGACCAGGAACACCTCGCCCCTGCGCCCGGCGATGGCCTCGCCGACCAGCACCTCCGTCGCGCCGTCGGCGTACATCTCGGCGGTGTCGATGAGCTTCATGCCGAGGTCCAGACCGAGGCGGAGCGCCGCGATCTCCTGCTCACGCAAGGCGGGATCCTCGGCCATGTGCCAAGTGCCCTGCCCGAGGACGGGGATCGCCTCCCCGGACGGAAGCGCCACGGTGCGCATGGTGGTCAGCAACGTGGGGATCTCCTCCCCGGTGAACGCGAAGGCGGACATGCTCTTCGTCGTGCCGTGACGGCACGGGGACGAACCCGCGGCGAAAGCGGGCCGCTCTGTGCGTCTCAGCATACGCCCCGGCGCTCGCCACCCTCATGAGCAGCCCGGACGTGACGGAAACACATGGGCTGCAGGGCGGCTGCGGTCTTGCGCCTGATACGGGTCGCGGTGGTTTCGGTACTCGCTTCAGATGCTGGTCAAGTGGAACGCACTTCGTTGATCACCGTGGCGAGGATGTCGATCCCCTCGGTGATAGTGCGCTCGTTGAGCGTGGCATAGCCGAAGATCAGGCCGCCGTTGCCCTCGGAGGAGATGCGGTAGGGCCTAAGGCCATAGACGCCAAGCCCCCGGCGGGCCGCGGCGTCCACCACCGTGGTCTCGTCGAGATCGGACGGCAGCCAAGTGACCAGGTGCAGGCCGGCGGCGACCCCGGCCGGGTCAAGGTCGGGCACTCGCTCGCGCAGGGCGTTCAGGAGCACGTCGCGGCGTCGTCGGTATACCGGCCGCATCCGTCGCAGGTGCCGGTCGAACTCTCCGCGGGACAGGAAGTCGGCGAACGCCAGCTGGTCAAGCACCGGTGAGCCGCGATCAGCGGCGATCTTGGCGGCGGCGACGTCGTCGACCAGGTGGGCGGGAACCACGAGCCAACCGAGCCGGAGCCCGGGCGCGAGGGTCTTGCTCGCAGTGCCCGCGTAGACGACGTGGTCCGGCGCCAGCCCTTGCATGGACCCGATCGGAGCGCGGTCATAGCGGTATTCCGCGTCATAGTCGTCCTCAATGACCAGCGCTCCCCGCCGTTTCGCCCAGCGGAGCACCGCGATCCGGGATCCGGCCGACAGCACGGCGCCGGTCGGCCATTGGTGTGACGGAGTGAGGATCACAGCGTCGGCGTCGGTCCGGTCGAGCACGTCGACACGGATGCCGTCGTGGTCGACCGGGACACCGACCACGTCGAGCCCGGCCGATACGGCGACCGGGCGGGCATCGTCGTCGGCGGAGGGGTCTTCGACGGCGAGCCGCTTCGCCCCGGACTTCGCAAGCACCTGGATGAGCAGAGCGATCCCTTGTGCGTACCCGTTACAGATCACGACGTTGTCGGGCTTGGCCGAGGTGCCTCGCACCCGGTTCAGGTAGTCGGCGAGTGCCTCGTGCAACTCCGGGACGCCGCGGCCGCTGAGGTAGCCGAACCGCTCGTTGGGGGCCTGGGTGAGCACTCTGTGCATCGAGCGCAGCCACGCGGCCCGGGGGAAGTGGGATACGTCGGCCCGCCCGTAGCCGAAGTCGATCCGCGGTGCCTGTGCCGGAACCGGCCTCGTCCGCGTCGGTGCGGACGCTGAGCCGACGGCGACCTGGGTGTATCCACCCGCCCGGCTGATCAGGTATCCCTCGGCGACGAGCTGCTGGTATGCCTCGACGACCACGCCGCGCGAGACCCCGAGGTCGGCGGCGATGGTTCGCGTGGGAGGCAGCGACGTACCGAGCCGCAGTCGTCCCGAGCGGATCCCGTCACGGATCGATGCCTCGATCTGCCGGTGCAACGGGACGCCGCTATCACGCCTCAGCTCGACGAGCAGGTCGCCCGCGAGACGAAAATTGGTCCTTGTTTCGCCCATTGAATCGGACCTTATCCTGTGTACCGATTCCTGTCAGGCTCACATCCATGACGACAGCGACGACGAACTGCACGCGTGGCCGGCTCGACGGTCAGTTGCTCGTGCCAGGCCGCGCGGGGTACGACGAGGCGCGCACGGTCTGGAATGCGATGGTCGACCGGCGACCGCGGATGATCATCCGCTGTGCAAGCGTCGGTGACGTGGTGACAGCGGTGCGCACCGCCCGGGAGCTTGATCTGGAGATCGGCGTGCGATGCGGTGGGCACAGCGCCCTCGGACTGGCCGTCCCTGATGACGGCCTCATGATCGACCTCACTCCGATGGGCGGGGTCCGGGTCGACCCGGTGCGGCGTCGGGCGTGGGTGCAGGGCGGCGCGCTGCTCGGAGCTCTGGACCGCGCGTCGCAGCAGCACGGCCTGGCGACGACCGCGGGCAACGTCTCCCACACCGGCGTCGGGGGACTGACCCTCGGCGGCGGGATGGGCTGGCTCGCCCGGCAGTACGGTCTGGCTTGTGACAACGTCGTCTCGTTCGAGATGGTGACCGCGGACGGCAACGTGGTCCGCACGAGCCGGACCGAGAATCCGGACCTGTTCTGGGGCCTTCGCGGCGGTGGCGGGAACTTCGGTGTCGTCACCGAGTTCGAGTTCCGGCTCCACCCCGTGGGAACCCTAGCGCTCGTTGCCGAGTACACGTTTCCGCTCGAGCGGGCGTTGCCGGTGCTTCGCACATGGCGGGACCTGAACGCCCAAGCGCCTCGGCAGGCCACCTTCACCGCCTCGGTCGAGCGTGGGGATCTGGTCACCGTCGGGTTCGTATGGGTCGGCGACCCGGAACAGGGCCGGCGGCTACTCCCGGCGATGCGTGCACTCGGGCGCCCGGTGACCGAGCGTGTGTTCGTGTCGTCCTACGTCGAGTTGCAGCGCAGAGACGACACCGTCGGGCGGCACGCGCTGCGCAGGTACTCCAAGGGGCACTACCTGCGGCAACTCCCCGACAAGGCGATCGAGGCGTTCCTGATGCGGGGGACCGTGGACGGCCACCGCGAGAACCTCCCGGGCGTCGGGCTTCAGGCCTACGGCGGGGCGATCAGCGATATAGCGGACCAGGACACGGCGTTCAGCCACCGGGACACGCTGTTCGAATGGGGAACCGGGGCCAGCTGGACCGACCCCGCCGAGGATCAGGCCCGCAAGGCCGCCGCCCGGCACTGCGCCGCGGCACTCGAACCGTTCGCCAGCGGCGTGTACGTCAACGCGCTCAGCGACGAAGGAGCCGAGGGTGTCCGCCGCGCCTACCCGCCCGGCAAGCTGGCCCGGCTGGTGGCGCTCAAGAACGCCTACGACCCGCACAATGTGTTCCACCTGAACCACAACATCCAGCCGGATCGTCCTTGACGACACCGTGGCACACTCGGAAACCCAACACTGCACGTCACAGCGCGACGACACACGCCCGTGCTCAGGGATTTGAACCCCGGATGGGCTGTAGACCCAAACCGCATCAGCAGCTCGGATCTTGCCCGTCCTGCTCAGTCCCACCTGGACCACTCGGCTCGGCGGTCATCTGGAACGAGGTTGGACGGCGCTGAATTGCAACTAGAAACTGAGACACCTTCATGGAGCCGCCCGAATAATTATTTTCCAGTGTTGCCGCCACGGAGCATGGTCAGGAAGGCATCGACCATGTTGTGCAACCCGCTGACGATGGTTTCGTCCGCCACCACCTGGCCGGTGCGGATGTGCGGGACGAGGAAGTCCTCCAGTTCCGGCTGGAGGTGGCCGAAATCGCGGACCAGGAAGCCCTCCAGGCGCAGGCGTTTGCCCACGATGTCGTAGAGGTTGCGCGGTGCGGCGGGCGGTGTCGCGCTGTTGTACTGCGCCACCGCCCCGCACCACGCGATCCTGCCGCGATCGCGTAGCGCGCCGATGGCGGCTTCGAGGTGCTCGCCGCCGACATTGTCGAGGTACACGTCGATGCCCTCCGGGACCGCTGCGGCGAGTTGGGCGGCCAAGTCGCCGGCACGATAGTCCAAGGCTGCGTCGAAGCCCAGGCTCTCGAGCAGGTGCTTTGCTTTGGCCGCCGACCCCGTGCTGCCGATCACCCGGCGTGCGCCGAGCAGCCGGGCGATCTGGCCGGCCGCGCTGCCCACCCCGCCTGCGGCAGCCGAGATGAACACGGTCTCGCCGGGTTGTAGGTGCGCGACGCGGGTCAGGCCGACGTAGGCAGACAGGCCGGTGCCGCCGAGCACGCTCAGATATGCGGTGAGCGGCACTCCCGGCAACTCGCGCAGGACACGTACCTCGCCGGGCACCACTACCGCGTGACTACGCCAGCCGTGCCGATGAAATACCAGGTCACCCACGGCGAGGGCGGGGTCGTGAGACTGGACCACCCGGCCGATCGACCGGCCTTCCATGGGCGCACCCAACTCGCCCTCCTCCATGACCTCGCGCATGTAAGGGTCGACGGACAGGTACAGATTCTCCACCAGCGCCTGGCCAGGCCCCGGTACCGGGGTCGGGACCTCGACATAGGCAAACTGGTCGGCGGTTGGCCACCCGTGGGGCCGCGCCAACTGATGTACAAGAACGGCCATGGCCCGAGCCAACCACCCGTGATGGGCCGCCGATAATGATTTAGCATTTGACTTAATGATCATATATCGCCTGGGTATCGACGACCTTGCCGACATGCGTTTCGCCTGCTCGCCGCTGCTCGAAACGGTCACCAGCCTGTGGGCGTTGCGCTGGCCGGAACGGCACGTGCTGCATCTGCCGTAGATTCGGCGGACCCGCGCGGCCCTGGCCTCGGCGGCCGCGGCCGACGTCGCCTTGCTGGACGCCCTGATCAGTCCGGAGCACGGCTGGCTGCCGGACTTCGTCACGCCCCGGCCGGACACCCCGCTACCGAGGATCGACGACGAGGTGCGCCAAGTCCGCGATACCGCGCCGGACAAGGCGATGGCCGACATCCGGTCCGTCTACGGTGGCCATCCGGTCCCGGCCGTTCTGTGCCAGGAGCCCGCAGTGATCGCGGGAACGCTCGAGCGATACTGGCGCCTGGCGATCGAGCCGCACTGGCCCCGGATGCGAGCCGTCCTCGAAGCCGACATGCTCTACCGGGCCCGGCTGCTGGCCCGGGACGGGGCGGCCGCGATGTTGACCGAACTGGATCATCGAGCCCGCTGGGTCGGCGGGGAACTGCAGTTATACGTCGGGCAGACCCTCGCGTACGACGCAGCCGTCGCCGGACGCGGCTTCTGGCTGGTCCCGGCGCTGTTCGTACCGCAGACCATCAGCCCGGTCGGTCCGGACGAGCCACCGACCGTGGTCTACCGGGCTCGCGGCGTCGGCACTCTCTGGGAGACCCTGCCATCCCGGCCACCGGAAGCGCTCGCCGAGCTGATCGGCCAGTCCCGGGCGAACCTGCTGGCAACCCTGGACGGGCCGATGTCGACCACGGAGCTCGCCCGACAACTCGGCGTCACCCCGAGCGCGGCGTCCCAGCAACTCAGGGTGCTGCTCAGGTCGGGCTTGCTGACCCGGTCCCGGGTCGGCCGAGTCGTGCTCTACGCGCGAACGGAGCTCGCGGACCTTCTGATGGACCCTGTCTGATGATCGGAAAGCCCAGTGCAGAACGGCACCTGGCCGAAGACCCTCTGCGGAGATCAAAAAGGCCCTTGCCCGAAATTCGGGAAAGGGCCTTTGAAGTGCGGAGGCTCGGGGATTTGAACCCCGGATGGGCTGTAGACCCAAACCGCATTAGCAGTGCGGCGCCATAGACCTGACTAGGCGAAGCCTCCTGAAAGCCTGACCGGCTTGATGACGGCCCGACTGGCTCAGCACAGAGTACCGGCCTTGATGCTGAGCGGCAAAGTGGAATCGTCGTGGCAGGCGAACATGTCGCGGAAGGGCTGGTACGTCCCAGGACCGGGGCGGGCTTGAGCGCCCGGTCTCGCCGTTCCGCAGCTCTTCGAGCCAGAGCCAGGTGGCGGGCGTCCTGGAATCTGGACCGGAGAGGCCGCGGCGTTAGGAGCCACGACCGCGGTCACGGGCGGAGGGGATGGGATCCGTGGAGCCAGGGCCGGGTGGGCCGGCCCTGGGTGTCCAGGGGGAGGAGGGGTTTCCACACACTCTGTCCACAGGCTGTGGACATAGTGTGCGCGCCACCCGGTGGTCAGGCGCGCCGGGTGGCCTCGCCCTCGATCTCGATCTTGATCTTCTTGCCGACGAGGACGCCACCGGTCTCCAGGGCGACGTTCCAGGTCAGGCCGAACTCCTCGCGCTCGATCTCGGTCTCGATCTCGTAGCCGAAGAGCTCCTGGCCCCAGGGGTTGGTGCCGGCGCCGCCGTACTCGACCTTGAGCGTGACCTCCTTGGTGACGTCACGGATGGTGAGGTCACCGGCGACGACCAGCTCGTCGCCGGAGTGGCTGACGACGCGGGTGCTCCGGAAGGTGATCTCCGGGAACTTCTCCACCGCGAGGAAGTCGTCGCTGCGCAGGTGGGTGTCGCGGTCCGCGCTGCCGGTGTCGATGCTGGCGGTCTTGATGGTGAGCTCGGCCGACGACTCGAGCGGGTTCTCCGCGATCGTGACGCTGCCGGAGAAGTCTCCGAAGCGACCGCGGACCTTGCTGACCATCATGTGCTTGGCGGAGAAGCCGATGCGAGTGTGCGAGGCATCCAGGTCAAAGGTGCCGGGCTCGGGGATCGTGATGCCTTCCCAGGTGCGTGTGCTCATGTTCCATCTCCCGTGGACTACTACTTGCTGTGCGGACGATTTCTGTAACAGATGTCTACAGGAGGAATATTCCGCTCGTCAACTAACGTCGTCTAGACTGTGGACGTGATTCCAACTGACGACCCCCGGCTCACCGCGATGGGCCTGATCTCCGAGGTCCACACCGGACTCGCGGCCAAGATGGCCCCCGCCTTCGCCGGGTCAGGGTTGTCGGAGGTCGATTTCGAGACGCTGATCCGCCTGGCCCGCTCGCCGGGGCGGCGCCTGCGCATGAGCGATCTGGCGGCCCAGACGTCGCTGTCCACCAGTGGAGTGACCCGGGTCGTGGACAGGCTGGAGCGCGAGGGCCTGGTCGAGCGGGTGGCGTGTCCCACCGACCGGCGCGCTTCCTTCGCGACGCTGACCGAGGCCGGCCTCACCCGGCTGGAGTCGGTCCTCCCTCAGCACCTGCAGGACATCGAGACCTGGTTCACGGGCTTGCTGCCCCCCGAGCGACTGGAGACGCTGCTCGACGCCCTGCGCGTCATCCGTGACGTCGTACGCCCGTGCGCCACCGCGGGCGCGACCGAACTGGACGACGTCAGCCCTCGGTGATCGTGAGCTCTCCCCGGGAGTGCATCTCGCGCAAGGTCCGTTTCGCGAACTTGCCGACGCTCGTCTTCGGCACGGCCTGGACGAACGCCCAGCGCTCCGGGAGCTGCCACCGCGCCACCTTCCCCGACAGGAACTCCCGGAGCTCCGCGACTCCGGTCGCGCCGTCGAGGGCCGTACCGCCGAGGGCGTCGCCGTCGAGCACCACGCACGCCAGCGGGCGCTCCCCCCAGCGTTCGTCCGGCACTCCGATGACAGCCGCCTCCACCACGGCGGGATGCCCCATCAAGGCGTTCTCGAGCTCCACCGACGAGATCCATTCCCCGCCGGACTTGATGACGTCCTTGGCCCGGTCGGTCAGCGTCACGTAGCCGCCGGCGTCCAGCCGTCCCACGTCCCCCGTGCGCAGCCAGCCGTCGTGGAACCGTGAGGGATCCTCCTCCAGGTGGTAGGACGAGGTGACCCAGGGCCCGCGCACCTCCAGCTCGCCCACCGAGACCCCGTCGGGCTCCAGCACGGTGTCGCCGGCGCCGACGATGCGGCCCTCCACTCCCGCGAGGAGCCTGCCCTGGGTGGCGCGCAGCTCCCAGGAGTCCCCATGGGCCACGGTGGCCAGTGGTGAGGTCTCGGTCATCCCCCACGCCTGCACAACGTGGACGCCGAACTCCTCCTCCAGCGAGCGCATCAGCGCCTCGGGCACGGCCGATCCGCCGCATGGCACGAGCCGCAGTGACGACAGGTCGGAACCGTGCTGCCGGGCATGCCGCAGCAGGTCGCCCCAGATCGTCGGGACCGCGCCCGAGACCGTCGGCCGTTCCTCCGCGATGACCCTCGCCAGGTGCTCGGCCTGGAGGAACCGGTCGGGCATGATCAGCGAGGCTCCGGCCATCAGCGCGGCGTACGGCAGGCCCCAGGCGTTGGCGTGGAACATCGGGACGATGGGCAGCACCCGGTCGCGGCTCGACAGCCCCATGGCGTTCGCCGTGCAGACGCTCATGGAGTGGAGGTAGGCGGACCGGTGGCTGTACACGACGCCCTTGGGGTTGCCGGTCGTGCCGCTGGTGTAGCACATGGCTGCGGCGGTGCGCTCGTCCAGTTCGGGCCAGTCGAAGTCGTCCGGGGCCTGGTCGAGGAGCGTGCGGTAGTCGTGCACGTCCTTGCCGGCCGACAACAGCGGCGCCGGGTCGGCGGCACCGGCGACGATCACGTGCCGCACCGTCTTCATCTCGGGCAGGATCGGGGCGAGCAGGGGGACGAGCGAGGCGTCCACGATGACGACGTCGTCCTCGGCGTGGCCGGCGATGTAGGCGATCTGCTCGGGGAACAGCCGGATGTTCAGCGTGTGCAGCACCGCCCCCATCGCGGGAACGGCCAGGTAGGCGGTGAGGTGCTCGGCGTTGTTCCAGCCGAACGTCGCGACCCTCTGGTCGCCGTCCACTCCGAGGCTCCGCAGGGCGCCGGCCAGCCGCGCCGCCTCGCCTGCCAGGGCGCGGTACGGCAGGCGCCGGTACCCGTCGCCGGTGTAGGTGACGACCTCGTGGTCACCGAACAGGCCGGTGCCATGCCGCATGATCGATGTGATCGTGAGGGGGTGATCGGGCATGGTGCTGCGCATCTGTGGCACCTCCGCTGGCCGAGCCCGGCCCGGCGCCGGTCCCGCGACCCTTTCCGAGTCTGGCCCGGTACCGCCCGCGAGACAAGCGCTCGTTCATAACTGCGGCTGCGGCTGTGGCCGCGTCTCCGGCCGCCGGGACTCGACGACGACCAGATCACCCCGGAGCTTCGCCATGGCCCGCGACACCGTGCTCTTCACCGTGCCGATGCTGATTCCGAGCGCTTTGGCGATCTCCGGCTCGGTCATGTCCTCGTAGTAGCGCAGGACGATCGCCGTACGCTGCCGGACGGGCAGCCGGTTGATCGCCTCCTCCAGCAGTTCGTGGATCTCTCCGGGGGTGGGGCGGTCCTTGTCCGGTGTCTCGGGCAGTTCCTCGGAGGGGTACTCCTCCAGCTTCCTGCGCCGCCACCAGGAGATGTTGATGTTCACCATGGCCCTGCGCACGTATCCGTCGAGCGAGGCGCGGTCGTTGATGCGGTCCCAGGCCAGGTAGGTCTTCGCCAGGGCGGCCTGGAGCAGGTCCTCGGCGTCGGCCGGCTGGCCTGTCAGCTGGTAGGCCATACGCAGCAGTGCCGGACCGCGGGCAACCACGTACTCGCGGAACTCCTCGTCTTTACCGCTCATGCGATCACCGCTGCCGTGACGAAGGACCATGATGGAACGGATCTCGACGTCAGAATCGCAGCCGGACGCCCTAATGCGGCTGATCCATCATCCAGGTTTCGTCCCGGCAACGGCAAAGATCGTTACAGCTCGGTGGCACGCTGGGGCGTCGACTAGTTCATCCTGGAGTGGGTAATTTGCTACGCACACCGATACGGGGGGAATTTCTCGCCCCGGAACATTCGATGATGACGACGATTCGTGTGACGCTAGTGAGCGACCGGGGAAACTCGCGGCGGCATTGGGGAGGGGCCGATGGGAGTCGAGCGCCGCTATGCGCTGGCGTCGGCCGCGCTCGGCCGGAGCGCCGTCCCACCGCAGGTCGAGGTGGAGGAGCATCCCACGCTGAGCGCGATCAGCGGCCAGATCATCGACATCAGCCCCCATCTCGTCATCGTCGAGAATCCGGACGGCGAGGAGGAACGGCTGATCATCGCGCCGTGGGCCACGGCCTGGCACGGCGCGCAGGTCGCCCCGGCCGACCTGCCCATCGGCACCCGCGTCATGATCCGTGCCCGGCAGTCCGGCCGCGTGGCCGAACGCATCTGGGGGGACGTCACCCGGGTCACCGGAGTCATCCTCTCCCTGGAGGAGGAACGCAGGGACCTGACGATCGAGGTCGACTGCGGCCCACACCGGGGCAGGCGCGCGATCGTCGTCCCCTACGGCGCCTCGGGGCGCATCCGCGTGCGGCATCCCCAGCTGGAACCCGGATACCTCTTCGACGCCATCGGCATCCGGCGCGAGGGCGTGACCCACGTGCGGCTGCCGGCGACCTCACAGCCTCCCTACCGGGCGACGGCCGTGCCCGCTCCCCCGCCCGCGTACCGGGGAGTCCAGTCGAGGATCTCCGGAGCCGCCGCCTGGTCGGACGCCTTCGACGACGGGGAGGCGGGGGCCGCGTACCCGATGCTTGAAGGCGCCGACTCCGACTGCGAGGACGCCGGGGTGTCGTGCACCGGCCTGCCCTACCTCGCGCTCGGTTCGATGCTCTATGTCGGGAACGTGTGCGAAGCCCACGCGGCGGTGCTGCCGATCGTCGCCTGCGGATGCATGGCGGGACGGTTCTGCGACCGGTGCGTGGAGTGCGGCACCTCGCCGCGCGGCCGGATCGTCGAGCTGTCACCGGCCTCCTTCGTGGAGCTCGGCGGGGAGCTCACCAAGGGATGCTTCAACGCCCGCGTCGGATTGGGATGACCGTGGAGACCTCGACACTCGCCACCGCCGCGCTCGCGATCCTTGTCCTGCTCCTGATCTTCGGTGGCGTCGCCAAGCTCGCGACCGCGGGACGCGACGCCGATCCCGGCGGGCTCTCCCGCCTCGGCCCCGGCGTCCTGGTACCCGAGCGCTGGCGCAAGCCATTCATGATCTTCTGCGCCGTGGGCGAGTTCGTGCTGGCGGCGGGACTGCTCTTCACGCGCCACCCGCTGCCGCGCTGGGGGACGATCGCCTTCTTCTCCGTGGCGACCTACGTGCTGTGGGAGCTGCGCAGGCGGCGACCGGACGTGGGCTGCGGCTGCTTCGGCGAGGCGAGCGGCTCGCCGGTGGGCCTGCGCTCGATCGGCCGGGCCGCCGTGCTGGCCGGGATGGCGGTGGTCGTCACGCTCGTCCCGGTCTCGGGGACGGACCTGTGGTCGGAGGCGTCCTTGAACCTGGCCGAGTCGCTCGGCGCCGGTCTCGCGCTCCTGGTGCTGCTGTCTCCGGAGATGGGCGAGGGGATCGCCCGGGTCAGGCATCGCGCACCCTGCGAGCAGCGGCCCGTGCCGGCGTCCAGAGCCCTCTCGCGCCTGCGGACGAGCACCGAGTGGCGGTCCCACGCGCCCTCGCTGACCTCCGAGGAGCCGTCGGACAGCTGGCGCGAGCTGTGCTGGCGGTTCTTCGTGTACCCCGGACGCACCGCCGCGGGAGCCGAGACGGAGGTGGTCTTCGCCGTGTACCTCAGCGGGCGCCGGCCTCCCGTACGGGTCGCCGTCGTCGGGACGGACGGCCCGGGAACGGGAAGCGACGACATTCTCCAGGAATCTATCGGCGTATCGGCTGGACGCTAGAAAGCCGTAGATTTCCAAATCGAACTCCGGCGCGCGTGGCGGCCCCGCCAGGTCGGTCGCCACGCTGCCGCGCGTCATGAATTCAACTCTCTACGGCTCTCTAGCTTCCCCTCTAGAAAGCCGTAGAGAGGTCAATGGGAGCACAGGGGCACTGGGCTCGGCTCTGGTGGGCTCCGGCGTGGCTACAGCGGCTGCGCCCGGAGGAACTTGCCGAAGTGCGGCACGGTGAAGGCGATCAGGCCGCGCTCGGCGCTGAAGATGAGTCCCTTCTTGATGAGGCTGTCACGGGCCGGCGAGAGGCTCGACGGCTTGCGCCCGAGCAGCTCGGCGACGTCGGCGGTCGGCACGGGCTCGTCTCCGACGGAGGCCATGGCGTGCATGTAGTCGCGCTCTGCCGGGGTCGCCCGCTCGTAGCGGCTGCCGAAGAAGCCGACCGCGAGCTCCTCCTCCGCCTCGGGAGCGGCGACCCTGATGTCGTCGGCCGTGATGGGGCTCTTGGGCGCGAGATCCCACGCGACCTTGCCGTAGGCCTGGACGAAGTAGGGGTAGCCGTCGGCCGCCTCGTAGAGGGCGTCGAGCGCCTCGGAGGTGAACTCGACCTCCTCCCGCTCGGCCGGGGCGATGAGGGCGAGGTCGGCCGCCTCCCGGTCGAGCCGGTCGATGCGCGCGTAACGGAACAGGCGCTCGGAATAGCTCTTGCTGGCGCTGAGCACGCCGGGAAGGTGGGGCAGGCCGGCGCCCACCACGATCAGCGGGCCGCCGCTCTGCGACAGCTCGTGGCAGGCGGCGCACAGGGCCGAGATGTCGGGCGTCTGCACGTCCTGCATCTCGTCGATGAACAGGGCCACGCCGACCCCGAGGTCGGTCGCCACCGAGGCGGCGTCGACGAAGAGCTCGGTCAGGTCGATCTCGAGGTCGCCCGAGTCGGCCCGGCCCCTGCCCGCCGGGACGTCGATGGCGGGCGACCAGTGCGAGGTGCCCTTCGCCGCCCCGGGATCGCGCATGGCGAACGCCTTGAGCACCCCGAGGAACTCCTCGATGCGCTCGGGGGCACGGTGGCGCGGGGCCAGCTCGCGGATCGCCATGTGGAGGGCGGCGGCGACCGGACGGCGGATCGACTGCTCGGGGCGGGCCTCGATCTTGCCGGTGCCCCAGAGCCGCTGCATCGCCATGGACTTGAAGGTGTTGAGCAGCACGGTCTTACCGACACCGCGCAGCCCGGTGAGGACCATGCTGCGCTCGGGACGGCCACGGGCCACCCGTTCGAGCACGACCTCGAACTGTTGCAGCTCACGATCACGCCCGGCGAGCTCCGGTGGGCGCTGCCCAGCACCGGGGGCGTAGGGGTTGCGCACGGGGTCCACGCTCTCGGACTTTATGACCGGATATAGAGGCCGTCCTAGATTTCCGTAGAAAGGGCTACGGCGTGTCGCGGATCGGCGCGGGGCCGAGGGGCGCGAAGACGCCTGCCGGGCGGGGGGCGAGAGCAAGACCACGGCACACCACCCTTCACCTGGACCTCTCGGCCCGAACCCGTGTTCGATCCGATGCCCAAGACTGTAGCGTCTCCTCGAACACGTGCGCGAGGTCTTTCGAGTAAAACGTGCGGCACGGGTCGCACACGGCAGGCCCCACCGGCATCGCGGCCTCCATAACAATCACGTCACGAGCTCGGTCAGGATGGCCTTACTCTGGCGTATGCCCGAAGTACCTAAGCGCCGCCTGGGCCTGCTGGTCCTGGCCTGCGTGTCGGCCACCGTCACCGCATGCGGCGGCACCGGCTCCGGTGTCCTCGCCGAACCCGCGCCCGCCTCCGGCTCCTCGACGCCGTCCGCGGCGGGCTCGCCGTCGGACGCCGGTTCCGGCCAGGCGACGCCGTCCGCCTCCTCGCCCGAGACGCCGACCCAGGCCGCTTCGCCCACCGGGCCGCCGGCCTTCTCCTCGAAGGTCTCGAAGGTCTCCGCCGGGCAGCTCAGCCACTCCTGGCGTCCCGGATGCCCGGTGTCCCCCGACGGCCTGCGGAAGGTCACCATGACCTACTGGGGCTTCGACAAGAAGGCCCACACCGGGGACCTGATCGTGAGCAGCGCGGTCACCGACGACGTGGTCGCGGTGTTCGGGCAGCTGTACGAGTGGCGCTTCCCGATCGCGCGGATGGAGCCGGTCGACGTCTACAAGGGCAGTGACTCCGACTCCATCGACGCCGCCAACACCTCGGCCTTCAACTGCCGCAGGGCGACCGGCTCCAGCAACTGGTCCAAGCACTCGTACGGCAAGGCGATCGACCTCAACCCGCGGGAGAACCCGTGGGTCGAGCCCGACGGTTCGGTCTCCCACGACAACGCGAAGCCGTTCGCCACCCGGCCGCTGCGCAAGCCCGGCGTGATCAACCCGGACGACCGCGTGGTCAGGCTGTTCGAGAAGTACGGCTGGGAGTGGGGCGGGTACTTCAACGGCGCGAAGGACTACCAGCACTTCTCCAAGGGCGGCGGCTGACGTCCGCGCGGTGCCGCACGCCCGGGCCATCGCCCGAAGCCGTGGGCGGCCCGCCCGGCCGGAGCGGGATCGCCGCCTGGAATCGGATTAGCCGCCTCTAGGAGGGCTTTGCCCGATATGATCCCTGGCCGTGACGACTCCGGAGCCCTCCCCCGGACGGACGGAGTCACGCCGGGGACCTCTGCGGCCGTGGATCGCCATCACCGCCGTTGTGTTCACGCTGGCCACGGTCCTCGCGCTGGCCTGGCCGGCCGGCGGCCTGCGGGAGGCGAAGCCGGACATCCCCCATCGCCGGCTGGGTGAGACCACTACCGGCCACCGTTTCGCGATAAATCCCCACAAGGTGTCTTACGCCACCAAAGACCCCGCTCCCGCGTACGGCGACGCCAAGGACGGCCGCTTCCTGACGATCGAGTTCGAGGTCGAGAACGTCAGCGACCAGACCGCGACCGTCAACGACCTCGCGTTCCGCCTGTACCTCGCGGTCTCGCCCGGGAGCACGGTGATCGACAGGTTCAAGGACAAGACCGCCGGTTTCGTGATCCGTGACGGCCGGTACGACCGCGAGCAGCTCCAGCCGGGCCTCCCCGAACGGGTGATGATCGTCTACACCGTCCCGGCGGGACGTCCCGACCCCACCAGCCTCACGCTCTCCTTCGAGGACCAGGAGTACACCTCGGGCTTCCAGTCGGAGCTCTCCGAGTGGTACCCGGGCGACATGCTCGCGATCTACGACCTCGAGGTGGGCCGGTGAGGCGGGCCATCGTGGGACTGCTCACCGGCGCGTTGCTGCTGGCCGGCATCGTCGGGGTGCGCCGGGCCACCCCTGGCGTCGATGAGGTGTACGCGCCCATCGCGCGGCCGGGCGAGGTGGGCGAGCAGGTGAACACCACCGCCTTCCAGATCCGCGTGGACCGCGTCCAGGTCGGCAGGACGGTGCGCATCTCCGACGGCTACGGCCTGGTCGGCCCCCCGAAGACCACCGCGGGGGTCTGGGTGGTCGTCTCGGCCACCGTCGCCGCGACCACCGGCGCCCTCCAGGTGCAGGGGGCGAGACTGCGCACGGCCGACGGCGCGGAGTACCTGGCGAGCTCCATCTCCGGCACGCTGGACAAGACCGATCTGCAGCCCGGCATTCCGGCGTACGGCCCCATTCTGTTCGAGATCCCCCCGGGCAGGCTCGCGGGCGCGGTCCTCAGCGTCACGACGCACGCCGTCAAGGCCCTCGACCATCTCGGCCCCGCGGCCGACATCGACCTCGGCCTCTCCGGCGTCTACGCCAAGAGACTGGTCGACCACGCTCCTCAATCCCTGACGGTCGGGAAGGTGCGCGAGCTGTGAGCTGGAGGAAGAACCTCGGGTACGGCCTGGGCCTGCTCGTGCTGGTCCCCGCGGTGATCGCCGCGAAGGTGCTGCCCTGGCAGGAGAAATACCAGACCCTCACGGGGAAGGGTGGGCGCGAGGCCGTGGCGGCCCACGGGCAGCCCGCCCGGCTCAACGGCATGGAGTGGCGTCTCAAGAGCATCACCGAAGGCAAGCCGCCACAGGAGTTCGCCAGGCCGCTGCCACCCCGTACGAAGATCGCCATCGTGCTGACCTCGGTCAAGCCGCTGACCGAGCAGGCGAGCAAGTGGTTCGGCGCCACCACCGGCTCCACCTGCAAGTTCACCCTCACCGACGCGGCGGGGCGGACGTGGGCGCCGTCGTTCCGCACCGATCTGGCCCCCAAGTCGGGCTACGCGGCCTCGTGTTTCGCCCTCGACGCCGACTACAAGCCCGCCCCGCTGCCCGTCGGCAAGGAGCTGACGACCCAGACGGTGTTCGTCGTGCCCGCCGACGCGTTCACGAGCCTGCGGGTCGAGGTGCGGCTGACCCCGGACCCGGGAACGGTGCGGCTGGCGCGGTAGGCGGCGCGGACGGCACGGGCCGTCCCGAGGGCGGCGCCTCCGGGCCTTCCGGGGAGGATCGCCGCGCCGCGCCGGCCGCCCGCGCCGAGGCCCTGCGCAGGGCGAGGTCGAAGGCGACGGCGAGCAGGCACACGCGCAGCACCTCGTGGAGCAGGTCGACGGGGAAGCCGACGGCGCCCTCCCACATCTGCCACCACAGGATCTCGTGCGGCCCGACGAGCCTGGTCAGGCCGATGAAGCCGGCGGACGCCAGCGCCTCCAGCGCGACATAGACCAGGCAGAACGTCAGGTAGAACACGCCCCCGCCGCCGAGGACGAACCGGAAGCCGTTCACCAGAGGGATGTACTTGTCGCGGATCCCCCGGGAGAAGAACTCGGCCACCGCCTGGAGGGGCGTGGGGAGCCGCTGCCAGAGCCGGGAGGCGTGCGGCTCGACGCGGGTGCCCTCGATGACCTTGGCGTCCTCGGTGATCGATGAGCTGTAGACGACGGCCGCCATGGCGAGCCAGACCAGCGGCTGCACGAGGCCGTCCTTGAGCTCGGGCATGTAGGGGGACACGACCTCCCAGCCCTGCTTCAGGTTCTGGAGCGCGGGCACCCGGTCGAACAGGCCCATGAAGTCCGCCCAGATCACCCGGCCGGTCAGCCAGTCGGTGCCCTGGCCGATCCAGTTGCCCAGCGAGATGATGCCGAAGAACATCCACATGCACTCGAACGTGCTGTTGGCCACGCCGAGGACGCGGCTCCCCGTGGACTGGTACAGCCGCTCGCACACCACCTTCACCGCGAAGACCGACGCGGTGATGATCACGATCAGGACGTTGACGTTGAACAGGTTGAGCAGCAGGTCGATGGAGCCGAGGTCGACCCCCGGGTGAAGCTCGTTCGACAGCCTCTGGAAGGCGCTGAGGTCTGCCGTGAAGAGCCCCCACGCACTGTAGAAGATCAGGAACGGCAGCAGCGTGTGCGCGATCGCGTCGACCATGGTGCGCTCGCGCTCGTCGAGCGTCGGGGCCTCGAGGTCACGCGAGCCGAGAGCCCGGCCGGCCGTGTTCAGCATGGCGATGTACGCGGCCAGCGTGACCAGCACCCCGAAGCTCAGCACGCCGAACCCCAGGTAGGCGTGCCAGCCCTTGGGCGCGGCCAGGTGGACCGCGAGGAGGATGACACCCCCGTGGACGAGCACGCCCAAGGTGTAGAAGAACGCCAGAGGCAGGAAGAGGCGCCCCGCGAGACGGAAGGTGTCGAAGGGCAGCCGGACCGGGGAGAGTGAACCGTCCATCGCCGTTGGATGCTAGCGAACCGGACGGTTCGATCAGGGCGATTGAGGCAGGATAGAGATATGGCGGCGAGGGACGGCGACGGGTGGGCGCTGTGCGGGCGCGGTCACCGGCACTGGGGGCTGCACGGCGCGTCCGGACTGCTGGCCGTGCACTACGACACCGGCGGCACACCGCACGTCCTGCTTCAGAAGCGCTCCTGGTGGAGTCACCACGGCGGTACGTGGGGCCTGCCGGGCGGGGCGCTCGACAGCCACGAGGACGCCGTGACCGGCGCGATGCGCGAGGCCCTGGAGGAGGCCGCCCTGCGGAGCGACCTCCTGCGCGTCCTCGGCGTCTACCTCGACGACCACGGCGGCTGGTCGTTCCAGACGGTGATCGCCGAGGCGGACGCCCTCCTGCCCGCCGCGCCGGCCAACGACGAGAGCACCGACATGCGGTGGCTGCCCGCGGACGAGATCGGCGGCGAGACGCTGCATCCCGGCTTCGCCGAGACCTGGCCTGCGATCAGGTCCGCCCTGCCGCCGTCCGTGGTGGTGCTGGACGCCGCCAACATCGTCGGCGCGCGCGCCGAGCACGGCTGGTGGCGCGACCGGGCCGGTGCGGCGCGACGTCTGCTGGAGGACGTCGAGGACCTCGCCGCGCGCGGCCTGCGCCCACCCGAGGGGTTCCCCGCTCCGGTGAAGTGGTTCCCCCGCATCATCATGGTCGTCGAGGGGGCGGCCAAGGGCATCAGGTCGGACGGCGCGGTGTCCGTGGTGGACGCGCCGGGCAGCGGCGACGACGCGATCGTCGCGACGGTCGCCGAGATCCGCAGGAGCAGGCCCTGGGAACAGGTGCTGGTCGTCACCGCCGACCGGGAGCTGCGCCGGCGGGTCAAGGAGCTGGGCGCCGAGGTCACCGGTCCCAGTTGGCTACTCGGGCAACTCGGGCGGGTGTAGCGTCATGACGTCGAAGTGACATCTACGCGGACTTTCGTCCGCAAATCCCTCGATATTCAGAAATATCTTTCAGATCATTGATGAGCGACCGAAGCACACTCGACTGGACCGCCGAGCCCGACAGTCCGGTCCCTCCTCCGACGTGGGGACGGCGAGCTCCCGAGGCGCATGTGCTCCCGTGGGTCTTCGCCGCCCTGGCCGGCTTCCTGCTGATCGGCAACCTGCTGCTGGCTCCGCACCTCAACGCGCCCGCCCTGCGGACCTGGTCCACGATCTTCGTGGCGATCTGCGTGCAGGCCATCCCGTTCCTCGTGCTCGGGGTCGCGCTGTCGGCCGCCATCACCGCGTTCGTGCCGCCGTCCTTCTGGAACCGGGTGCTGCCGCGCCGCCCGTACGCCGCGGTGCCCGTCGCGGGCGTGGCCGGGCTCGTACTGCCCGGATGCGAGTGCGCGTCGGTGCCGGTCGCCTCCGGCCTGATGTCCCGGGGGGTCACCCCGGCCGCGGCGCTCGCCTTCCTGCTCGCCTCCCCGGCCATCAACCCCATCGTGCTGGTGGCGACGGCCGTGGCGTTCCCCGGCCAGCCGCTCATGGTCCTCGCCCGCTTCGCCGCCTCCCTCGCCGTCGCCGTGCTCGCCGGCTGGGTGTGGCAGTTCCTCGGCCGCCCGGGCTGGCTGCGCATCCCCGCCCCCGCCGCGCCTGACGGCGCCTCCCGGTGGACGGCCTTCCTGTCGGCGATGCGGCACGACTTCCTGCACGCCGGCGGCTTCCTGGTCATCGGCGGCCTCACCGCGGCGACGATGAACGTGGTGATCCCGCGGTCGTGGCTCACCTCGCTGGGCGAGATCCCCTGGCTTTCGGTGCTCGTCCTCGCCCTGCTGGCTGTCCTGCTGTCCATCTGCTCCGAGGCGGACGCCTTCGTCGCCGCCTCGCTCACGACCTTCTCCCCGACCGCCAAGCTGGCCTTCCTGGTGGTCGGGCCGATGGTCGACCTCAAACTGATCGCGCTGCAGGCGGGCACGTTCGGCCGGGCGTTCGCCGCCCGGTTCGTCCCGCTGACGTTCACGCTCGCCATCGTGGTCAGCGTGCTGGTGGGGTGGGTGCTGCTTTGAACCGCATGGCCCAGAGCCTGGTGCTCACCTTGGTGGGGGGCGCCCTCCTGCGCGTCTCCGCCTTCTCCACGATCTACCTGAACTACGTCAAACCCGGGTTCCGCCCGCTGCTCATCATGGCCGGTCTCGTCCTCCTCGCCCTGGGCGTCCTCGGACTGGTCCAGGAGTGGCGCAGGCCGTACGTCTCTCCCGGCCAGGCCGGGCACGACCGGCGGGACGGTCACGACCAGCGGGACGGTCACGACCGGCGGGACGGTCACGACCGGCGGGACGGTCACGACCGGCGGGACGGTCACGCGCACGGGCCCCGGGTGGCCTGGCTGCTCTGCGTCCCGATCGTGACGATCTTCCTCATCGCGCCACCCCCTCTCGGCTCGTTCGCCGCGGGGCGGGACGAGACGCCCCAGCCGCGTCCGACACCGCTCGGCACCTACGCCGCCCTGCCCCAGGGCGGGCCCACCGCCATGCCGCTCGGCGAGTTCATCGGCCGGGCCTGGGGCGAGGCGAGCCGCACCCTGGAGGACAGGCAGGTCAAGCTGACCGGGTTCGCGACCCCCTCGAAGAAGAAGGGGCAGTGGTACCTCACCCGGATGCGGCTGCGGTGCTGCGCGGCCGACGCGTTCCCTCTGAAGGTGACCGTGCTCGGGCTGCCGGCACCGCCCGAGGACACCTGGGTGGAGGTGACGGGCGCCTGGGTGCCCACCCCCTACGACCGGCTGCCGAAGGGCACCCCGGCCCCCGAGCTGAAGGCCACCGGCCTGGCGAAGGTCGCCCAGCCCGCAGAGCCGTACGAGTGACCCCCGCGGGCGCGGGCCGGGCGATCTCGCCCCCAGCGGCGATGGACCGGCCGCGTCCAGCGCGTGCGTAACGCAGGTGAGCGCTCCTACGGGCGGATCTCTGCCAGCGAGGCGACCGCCCGCTCCTCCAGCCGTACGGCGTGCTCCGCCCGCTCCGCGAGACGGGACAGCACCTCCGTCCGGCCCGCCGGCCCCAGCGGATCGGCGGCGGCGTACCGCTCGGGCAGCTTCGCCGCCTGTTCGTGCAGCTCCCTGAGCCGTGCAGCGCCCCGCACGCCACTCGTGCGCAGCAGCTCGTCCCGCTCCGCGGCGATCCGCCGGTAATCGGCGGGGATGCCGGCCTCGTCGATCGCGGCGCCGGCGAGCGCCGACCACGCCCGTCCCGCCTCGCGGTACAGCGTGGCGGCCTCGCCGGGAAGTCCGGGCACCACGTCCGCGGCCTCGTCCAGGAAGTCGGCGTAGAGCGGGCGCATCGCCCCGGGCGCCCCGTACTGGGCCTCCAGGCACTCGTGCAGGCGGGTCATCCCATGGAAGAAGGCCTCGGGATCGGCGAACCTGCGAGCCCACCCCTGCTTGCTCCTGAGGTCGCCGAGCTGGGCAGCCAGCTTGCGCATCCCGGACAGGCCGAAGTTGACGTCGAAGACGTTGCCCAGGACCGGGCCGGTCAGCTTCGCCATGGTGTCGGCGATGCTCGCCCGCGCCGCTCCGGACAGATCCGCGTCGGGGCCGTCCCCGGTGACGGAGATCAGATGATGCCGGGACTTCCCGACGCTGGACCACGCCGCCATGAAGTCGCTCAGCGGGAGCTCCTGCGGCTCCACGCAGCGGTCGTCGACGAGCACGACGTCACCGTCGAGCCCGATGACCGCCACCTCCAGCGGGTCGGGGAAGGGGAATCCCGGCCTCCAGGGCAGCGCGAACCGGCCGACGCGGCAGATGGCGGCCCGGCCCTGCGACAGGGTCTCGCGCAGGTTGCGCTCCGCCACCTTCGCGCTGCCGGTCCGCCTGACCTCGTGGGCGACACCCGCCCGGGCGAGCGCGAGCGGGATCATCGGCTCGGGGTGCGCCTGGGCGACGACCGTCACCATCGGGTGATGCCCCTCGTACTCGAACACGAAATACATGAACCCGATGCCGCCGCCGAGGCCCGCGAGCATAGGGTCGCTCAGCTCGATGCCGGCCCGGGCCAGGACGCGGCCGAGCAGCGCCGACTCGTGGTGGCTCCCCGCCCCGGACCGCGCGCGTCCGGGAGACACGAAATGCACCCGCGCGGGGTCGCCGGCGGTGACATGGCGCAGGGCCGTGGAGTAGGTCTCGCCCGTCCTGGCCATCCGCTCGCGGACGCGGCGCTTGAAGTGCTTGTGCTCGGTCATCGTCGATCCCTCGTGGCGGCACGCGCGCATAGCCCCACGCGCCGTGCACGCTCCGCCGTACGGGGACGGACGCTCACCGGCCTTCACGGTCTCGAGGACACAGATCCCCTGCGCCTCCGCTCGGCCGCGCGGCGTGGGCGTGCGGTCTGGAGGTCAGGCGCGAGACGGCGCCCCGGCCAGGCTAGCCCGGTGCCGGCCGAACCGTCCAGGCCAGGACGAACGCGTCTTATCGATCTCCTCGGCCGACTCGCGCGCGAGCGCCCGGCGGGCACCGCTATCGTTGATGTCGCACTGGAGGGTTCGCATAGTGGACGAGTGCAGCCGCCTTGAAAGCGGCCAGGTCGGCGACGGCCTCGTGGGTTCGAATCCCACACCCTCCGCCACAGGACTCGGCCCCGGCCCTCCGCGCCGAGGTGCTCAGAGGTGCGCGCCTCCGAATCCGTCACCCACCGAGGCGGCCAGGAGCAGGTAGGACTCCCGGGTGGCGGGCTGCAGGCGGTCGAGGTCGATCTCGGCGCCCTCCTCGAGGTGCGGGTCGTAGGGCACCCTGATGACGGCGCGGCAGCGGGCCGCGAAGTGGGCCTCCAGCCGGTCCAGGTCGACGGTCGACTTCGACCTCGGACGCACGCTGCACAGCACCACCGTCGCGTCCTTCACCAGGTCGGCGTAGTGGTGCGCCTCCAGCCAGTCGAGCGTCGCCGACGCGGCCCGCGCGCCGTCCACCGACGGCGAGCTCACCAGCACCAGCTGGTCGGCCAGGCCGAGGACCCCGGACATCGCCGAGTGGAGCAGTCCGGTGCCGCAGTCGGTCAGGCAGATGGAGTAGAAGTTCTCCAGCACCTGCGCGACCGCCTGGTAGTCGGCGGCGCTGAACGCCTCCGACACCGAGGGGTCGCGGTCGGAGGCCAGGATCTCCAGCCGCGAGGGGGCCTGCGAGGTGAAGGCCCGGATGTCGACATATCGCTTGATCTGCTGCCGCTCGTTCAGCAGGTCGCGCACGGTCGCCGACGTCTCCAGCTCCAGCTTGTCCGACAGCGTGCCCCGGTCGGGGTTGGCGTCGACGGCGATCACCCGGTCTCCGCGCACCGACGCGAGCGTCGCGCCGAGACCCACGGTCGTCGTGGTCTTGCCGACGCCGCCCTTCAGGCTGAGCACGGCCACCCGGTGGTGCCCGGTGGCGACGGGGGTGCGGGCCCGCGAGACCAGCTCGCGGCGGCGCCGCACCTCAGGGGACTCACCGGGCTTGATCAGCCCGGCGGACGCCTTGTAGACGACCTTCCGCCAGCCGCCCGCCGGAGCGTTCCTGCGGCCGCGCAGCAGGGACACCGGGTCGAGGCTGTCGGCCGTCTGCCGGACGCCGCCGGACGCCGCCTTGCCGGACGCCGCCTTGCCGCCCCCCGCTTTGCCGCTCGCCTGCTGGCGCGCGGGCGCGCCGAAGGCCGGCTGGAGGGACTGCGCCGGCGGAGAGGTCTGCCTGCGGCGCGGACGGTACGGCTCGCGCTCCTCGGGCGGCTCCTCCCGCGTCGCGGGCTCGCCGCCGGACGCCGCGGAGGGCGGCGCAGCGGGCGCGTGCGACGCGGCGGCAGGGGCCTGCGGAGCCTGGGCGCCGGTGGAGAACTCCGTGGCCTGGGGGCCGCGGGGGAATTCCGTGGCCGAGGAGGCGAGCGGGAAGTCGCGGGCGGGGGGCGGTGCCGGAGACGAGGGCTCGGAGACCGGGTGCGCCGCCTGCCGGCTCGCGAGCGGCGCGGGCAGGGGGACTTTCTCGGTCAGCTGCTCGTACAGCGCGTGCTCCGTCCGGGGCACGACGACGTCGTCGGTGTCGGCGCCCAAGGCGAAGGCGTTGAAGCGCTCCTGCTCGGGGTCGGTCTCGCCGGCTTCCGCGGTCTCGGCGGCCGGGATCGCGGCCTCCAGCCAGCCGCGTACGGGCTGGTCGCCGCTCGTGTCCGGTTCGGGCTCCGGCTCCTTGCGCGGCTTGGACGGCTTGGACGGCTCGGCCTTGCCGGTGCCAAGAGGGTCGAGGGTCGGCCAGCCGGAGTTCCCGCCGCCCGGCGGCGGCTCCGCCAGGGAGCCGAAGGTGAAGCTGTCGGTGTCGTCGCCGACGGTCTCCTTCGCCGGTGGGGCGGAGGCCGAGGAGGCCGCCGGGCGCTCTCCCAAGGCGCCGCCGGAGGAGGCCGGACGGTCGCTGAAGGCGGCGAACGCCCCGGAGGCGGCTGAACGCTCACCGAAGGCGCCCGAGGCGGCTGAACGCTCGCCGAACGCGCCGGACCCGGCTCCGGCCGGGGACTCGCCGAACGCACCGGAGCCGGAGGCGGCCGGACGCTCACCGAACGCCCCCGTCCCGGAAGCGGCGGGACGCTCGCCGAAGGCGCCGCCAGAGGAGACGGAACGTTCGCCGAACGCGCCGGAGCCGGGGGAAGCGGCGTCCGGCCGGGACTCCGTGCGGCCATCGGAACGGGTGTCGGAGCGGCCGTCGGAACGGGTGTCAGAGCGGGAAAGCGGCTCGGACGGCCCCGTTATGGGCGCGGCGAACGCGGCTCTGCCACGCCCTCCGGCCGGCGAGGACGATATCCCCTCGCCGGGCTTGGCCCAGGTGTCCAGCCGTTCGACGCCGGCCGGCCGCACCTCGCGCGTATCGCCCTCCGCGCGCTCTTCCCCGCCGTCGCCGGCCTGCGCGGCACCGTGCGCGGGATCGCCCGCGGCGCGGAACAGCGGCGACGCGGGCGCCGGGGACTCCGTCGGCACCATGGCCCAAGGGTCCTTGGGATACGGCGAGACGACGGTCTCGTCCGCGGTGACGGTCACCGCGACGGGCGCCTCCTCGTTCTCCTTGATGGCGTCGAGCCAGGCGAGCTGCTCTTCAAGGGAATGAGGATCCTCACGATCGTGTCTTGCCACCGTGTTCCCCCTCGGGACTGGGCTAAAGGGGCAGCAAATAGAATGAAGATTACCGCCCGCTACCACGAGCAACGTGGTCAACCGCCGACTTGGCTACCCGGATAGTTTGGTCGCATGCATGCGATCGTTGTTTCCCGGCCCGGTGGACCCGAGGTGCTGGAGTGGCGGGAGGTCCCAGATCCTCGCCCCACACGGGGCGAAGTGCTGATCGAGGTGACCGCCGCAGGGGTGAACCGCGCCGACCTGATGCAGCGCCAGGGGCTTTACCCGCCGCCGCCCGGCGCCTCCGAGATCCCCGGCCTGGAATGCTCCGGGGTGATCAGCGAGGTCGGCGAGGACGTCGAGGGGTTCGCCCCCGGCGACCAGGTGTGCGCCCTGCTGGCCGGCGGCGGCTATGCCGAGAAGGTCGCCGTCCCCTGGGAGCAGGTGCTGCGCGTGCCGTCCGGGGTCACGCCGGTGGAGGCGGCGGCGCTGCCCGAGGTCGCCTGCACCGTGTGGTCGAACGTCTTCATGGTGGCGCGGCTGAGGCGCGGCGAGACGCTCCTGGTCCACGGCGGCGCCAGCGGCATCGGCACCTTCGCCGTCCAGCTGGGCAAGGCGTTCGGGTCCCGTGTGGTCGTCACGGTCGGCTCGGCGGAGAAGGCCGCCCGCTGCCTCGAGCTCGGAGCCGACGAGGCGATCAACTACCGGGAGACCGACTTCGCCGAGAAGGTCAAGGCCGACGTCATCCTCGACATCATCGGCGCGAAGTATCTCGGCAAGAACGTCTCCGCCCTCAACACCGGAGGGCGGCTGGTGGTGATCGGGCTCCAGGGCGGCATCCAGGGCGAGCTCAACCTCGGAGCGCTGCTGGCCAAGCGCGCCTCCATCCACGCCACCGCGTTGCGCTCCCGCCCCGTGCCCGAAAAGGGAGTCATCGTCCGGGGAGTGGGCGAGAATGTGTGGCCACTGGTGAGCGCCGGCGCGGTACGGCCGATCGTCCACGCGGTGGTCCCGATGGCCGAGGCGGCGGAGGCGCATCGGATCCTCGAATCCGGTCAGCACATCGGGAAAGTCCTGTTGGCCAGGTGAGCTAGGTTGAATGTCATGAATGCTGAGGAGAGCACCCCGCATATCGTGGTCGTGGGCCCCAATGGTCTTTCGGTCGAGGGTGACAACGGCGAGCAGGAAGAACGCTCGGTCGCCGAGCTGGTGGAGCAGCCTGCCAAGGTCATGCGCATCGGCAGCATGATCCGTCAGCTCCTTGAAGAGGTCCGCGCGGCGCCCCTGGACGAGGCGAGCCGCAAGCGCCTGAAGGACATCCACCAGAGCTCCATCAAGGAGCTGGAGGACGGCCTCGCGCCCGAGCTGGTGGACGAGCTCGAGCGGTTGACCCTGCCGTTCACCGGTGGCGACGACGCTCCTCCCCCGAGCGACGCCGAGCTGCGGGTGGCCCACGCCCAGCTCGTCGGCTGGCTTGAGGGTCTCTTCCACGGGATCCAGACCACCTTGTTCGCCCAGCAGATGGCCGCGCGGGCGCAGCTCGAGCAGATGCGCCGCGCCCTGCCCGGCGGGATGTCCGGTGGCATGCCCCAGGACGAGCACCAGACCCATCGGAGCTCGGGCCCCTACCTGTAAGCCGGGGAACCCCTCACAAGGCCGCCGGTCAGCCGTACAGCTTCTCCAGGACCACGGCCACGCCGTCGTCGTCGTTGGCCGCCGTCACGTGCGTGACGGCGGCCAGCACGGCCGGGTGCGCGTTGGCCACGGCGTAGGACGTGCCGGCCCAGCTGAGCATCGGCAGGTCGTTCGGCATGTCCCCGAAGGCCACCACCTCGTCGGCGCCGACGAGGTGGCGCTCGGCCAGGGTCGCGAGCGCTGACGCCTTCGTCACCCCTTGGGCGCTCATCTCGATCAGTGCCCTGCCGCTGGAGTGGGTGGCCGTCAGCAGATCTCCCACGACCTCGTCGACGAGCCCGTGGAGCAGGTCGGGGTCCATGCTGCGGTGGAAGGCCAGGAGCTTGGCGCACGGCTGCGAGATGAGCGTGGAGGCGCCCACGTGGAGCCCTGACACGTCTCTGCTGTCCCAGCCGCCGAGCCGGAACCCGCTCTCATGGGCGAACCCGCCTTCGTACTCCACGGAGAAGCTGAGCTCCGGGATGCGCCGCCTGAGCCGGCCGACCGCCTCGGAGAGCACCTCGGGGTCGATGAGATGGGACTCGACGATGCGCTCGGTGTGCAGGTCGTAGACGAGCGCTCCGTTGGCGCAGATCGCGACGCCGCGCCGGCGCACCGCTCCCGCCACGTTGCCCATCCAGCGGGGCGGCCTGCCCGTGACGAACACAAGCGTCGCGCCCGCCTGCTCCACAAGGGCGAAGGCGGCCGACGTTCGGGGTGAGACGGTGCCGTCCGACCGCAGGGCGGTGCCGTCCAGGTCAGTGGCGACGAGTCTGGGGTTGACCATAACAAGCTCTAGTTTGCCCTGTGCCGGAGGGAGCTCGGCGTCAGCCCTGAGAGTAAAAGAATCTCGCCAGGAGGGGGAACAAAGGCCCTCTGATGGTGTTAGATGTGGTGGCGTTGTATTAGCTGAACCCGATGTGCAGAACCAGCTTGACTGTCTGAGCGGCCCCGGGAAGCTGTGCGACACAACCCGGGGTTCGCGAGGTGTGAACCCCAAGATCAATTGCAGGGAGAGCTTTAATGGCTCAGGGAACCGTCAAGTGGTTCAACGCCGAGAAGGGCTACGGATTCATCGCGCCGGACGGTGACGCTCCGGATGTCTTCGTGCACTTCTCCGAGATCGTCGGCAACGGCTACCGCAGCCTCGAGGACGGCCAGCGCGTCGAGTTCGAGGTCACGCAGGGACAGAAGGGCCCGCAGGCGTCGCAGGTCCGCGCCGTCTGACCACTGACACACAGAAGGCGGGGTTCGCATCGGCGAACCCCGCCTTCGTGTCATCTATCGACCTATTGTCCTGACAAAGCGGACATACGTCACAGAAGAGTGCGAGTAAGCCGCTTATCCCCGATCAGGGATAAGCGACTCCCCCGGCGAAGAAAGCACTACTTGACCGGCTCGAGGACGTCCAGTCCGACATACGGGCGCAGCGCCTTGGGCACCACCACCGACCCGTCGGCCTGCTGGTGGTTCTCCAGAATGGCCACGATCCACCGTGTGGTCGCCAGGGTGCCGTTGAGGGTGGCGACATGCCGGGGCTTCTCCTCGGCGTCCCTGTAGCGCACAGCGAGCCGCCTGGCCTGGAACTCGGTGCAGTTGGACGTCGACGTGAGCTCCAGATAGCGGTTCTGCGTCGGCAGCCAGGCCTCGCAGTCGAACTTCCTCGCGGCGCTCGTCCCGAGGTCGCCCGCCGCCGTGTCGATCACCCGGTACGGGAGCTCCACCTTGGCCAGCATCTCCTTCTCCCAGGCGAGAAGGCGGGCGTGCTCCTCCGCGGCGTCCTCGGGACGGCAGTAGGAGAACATCTCGACCTTGTCGAACTGGTGGACCCGGATGATGCCCCGCGTGTCCTTGCCGTACGACCCGGCCTCGCGCCGGAAGCAGGAGGACCACCCGGCGTAACGCCGCGGCAGCGACTTGCCGTCGAGGATCTCGTTCGAGTGGTAGGCGGCCATGGGCGCCTCGGAGGTGCCGACCAGGTAGAGGTCGTCGGCCTCCAGGCGGTAGACCTCGGAGGCGTGCGACCCGAGGAAGCCCGTGCCGGCCATCGCCTCCGGCTTGAGCAGCACCGGGGTGATCATGGGCGTGAAGCCGACCTCGATGGCCTGCTGCATGGCCATGTTGAGCAGGCCGAGCTGGAGCCGGGCGCCTGCCCCGGTCAGGAAGAAGAACCGGGCCCCGGAGACCTTGGCGCCGCGCTCGGTGTCGATCGCGCCGAGCATCTCGCCGAGCTCCAGATGGTCGCGCGGCGTGAAGTCGAACCGGGGCTTCTCCCCGACCTCCTCCAGCACCACGTAGTCGTCCTCGCCGCCGGCGGGGGCGCCCTCCTGGATGATGTTGGGCACGGCCATCAGCAGCTCGTCGAGCTCCTTGGCGAGCTTCTCGGCCTCGGCCTCGGCGCCCTTCACCCCGGCGGCGAGATCTTTGGCGCGCGCCAGAAGCGCGGCCCTCTCGTCGCCGGAGGACGTGGAGACCGACTTGCCGACGCTCTTCTGCTCGGCGCGCAGCGACTCGTAGGCGCTCAGCGCGCTCCGGCGGCGCTCATCCAGGTCGAGCAGCGCGTCGACGACGGAGTCGTCCTCGCCGCGGGCGCGCTGCGACACTCGCAGCCGGTCAGGGTCCTCACGAAGGGTACGCAGGTCAATCACGTAACAAAGGCTACCGATGTCCGAGCGGCGCTCGCGCGCCTATCGGGCCCCGATGTGATCTGTTACCCGAATCCGCAGAAGGCCCGTCGTTCAGGTCGGGGATGAATGCGGTCCCTTTCAGGGGATGACCCGCCGTCAGGCGGGACGAACTCAGAGCGCGTAGCGCGGATTCAGGAGGTCAGGTGGCGCGGCGCGGGTGTTCGATGTACTGCTTGGTGATCGTCGCCGCGGCGATCAAGATTTTGCTTGAGGGGCAGCGGCTCACCGCTGCGACCGTGGCCGCCGGGCCGGCTGGACACGGCATAAACGACTGTGGAGGGCAGGTAAGACCAGGGAAGGCAACTCCGACCCAGGCTCCGCCCGGAACCTACGACGCGCAAGCGGCGTAGCGGAAGCAGTAAAAACCCCACGGCGACGTGGGGGAATCCCCGGCGTTCACGCCGAGGAGGAGGTCAAACCCTGCCTGTGCGGATCCTGGTGATCCAGTCGGTGGCCTCGGCGAAGTCGGTCTCGGCGGTGCCCCTCTTGAGCTGCGGCGACAGCCGGTCGGCCCGGGGGTAGCTGCCGAGGAAGCGCACATCGGCGCAGAGCCGGTGCAGGCCCGAGAGCGCCTCGCCGACGCGGGCCTCCCCGACGTGGCCCTCGGCGTCGAAGTGGAAGAAATAGCGCCCGATGCCATCCCCGGTCGGCCGCGACTCGATGCGGGTCAGGTTGACCCCGCGCACCGCGAACTCGCTCAGCATCTCGAGCAGCGCGCCCGGGTGGTCGTCTTGGAGGTAGGCCACCAGGGACGTGCGGTCGGCTCCGGTGGGCTCGGGCAGCGGCCCCGGCCGGGAGACCTGGACGAACCTGGTGACGGTGTCGTCGCGGTCACCCATGCGCGAGGCCAGCTCGACCAGCCCGTAGTGCTCGCCCGCGATGGCCGGGCCGATGGCCGCGTCGTACGGGGAGTCCTCCATGGAGACCTCCTGCGCGGCGGCGGCGGTCGACGGCGCGGCGATCACCACGGCGTCGGGCAGCTCGCGGGCCAGGAAGTTGCGGCACTGCGTGATCGCCGCGGGATGGGTGTACACGCGCTTGATGTGCGCCATCTCGGTGTCGGGCCGCACGAGCAGCGAGAACTCGACGGGCAGCAGCAGCTCCGCGGTGATCAGGAGCGGTTCTCCCCAGGCCAGCTCGTCGAGCGTGACGGTGATCGCGCCCTCGACGGAGTTCTCCAGGGGGACGACCGCGGCGTCGGCCTCGCCGGTGCGCGCCGCCTCCAGCGCCGCCGTGACGTTGGCACAGGGCAGGCGCTCGGCGTCGGGCTCGAGGATCCGCAGGGCCGCTTCACAGAAGGTGCCCTCGGGTCCGAGGTAGGCGAGTTTCGGCATACCAGAAGGCTACCCGCCTCCCATCACCGTCCACCCGGCATATTTACGGCTTCCCCCAGAACGCACCAGACACAACCCCAAACCCCCCCCCACCCCGTGCCCCCCCCCCC
>NZ_JALLPO010000069.1 GCF_023276435.1 Sphaerisporangium perillae | reverse complement strand
CGGCGCCCCCCCCGGCGGCGGCGGCGGACCCGGCCTCGCGTCCCGCCTCGGCCGCGGCCACCCGGACGGCGCCCGACGCGGCGCCGCGACCGGCCATGCCCGGCGACGCGAAGTCCGACTCGGCCGCCGCCTGACGTCCGCCGGGGGGCGTTACGAGGAGTCCCTGGCGGCTCCTGGGCTGGGTGCGGGAGGCCGTGCGGCGGCCGCGTCCGGCCGAGGGCGCGGTGGTCACAACGGTCCCGGCGGTCACATTGGGCACTGTGCTTTCTTACCGCCAGGTATCAGTCGCCTTACCTGTCATACCGCTTTCAACTGGTTCACGCCAGATGTCCTTCAGGGGAGACACAGTGGCCTGTGCCGTACCTCTCGAAGGGAGGTCATCTCCGGATGGCACGTGGCGGAGCAGGCGTCCCGAGCGGGATGCCTCCAGGCGTTCGGCCGTTGACGGTGGGAGACCCGGTCATCATCGGTCGCTACCTTCTGCTCGGCCGTCTCGGCGCCGGGGGGATGGGCGTGGTATACCTCGCGGAGCGCCCCGAGGGAGGTCTCGTCGCGCTCAAGACCCCGCACGCCGTCCATCTCGGCGACCCGACGCTGCGTGCGAGGTTCACCGAGGAGGTCGAGTTCTCCCGCCGCGTGGTGCCGTTCTGCACCGCCGCGGTCGTGGAGGACGGCACGGACCGTGACCGTCCCTACCTGGTCACCGAGCACATCCCGGGCCCTTCCCTGTCCCAGGTCGTCGCCGCGCGCGGACCGCTCACCCCCGACCTGGCCTACGGCGTCGCCCTCGGCGCCGCGGCGGCGCTGGTCGCCATCCACGAGGCCGGCTTCGTCCACCGCGACCTCAAGCCGGGCAACGTGCTGCTGTCGCCCAAGGGGCCGAGGATCATCGACTTCGGCATCGCCAGGGACGTCGACGCCGCCGTCGTGCACACGCAGGCCGGCCAGGTCATGGGCAGCCCCGGCTGGGTGGCGCCCGAACGCCTCACCGGCGGCGCCGCAATCCCCGCCTCCGACGTCTTCGCCTGGGGCTGCCTGGTCGCCTACGCCGCGACCGGCCACCATCCGTTCGGCACCGGCGACGCCGACGTGCTCACCCGCCGCATCCTGGTGGAGCAGCCACGCCTGTCCTCGGTGCCCAAGCTGCTGTGGGACCCGGTGTCGGCCGCGCTGGCGAAGGAGCCGGGAGACCGGCCGGACGCCGTGGCGCTGCTCGCCTGGTTGCTGGACGCCGGGGGAGTGGACCGCTCCTGGAACCGGCGCGAGGCCGTCGCCACCGTGCTGGAGGAGATCTGGGTCCCTGTTTCGTATCCGGTGGGCGCGCGGCACCTGAGGCTCGCGGGCGCGGCCGGGGACGGCGGCACCACGACCGGCGCGCGGGCGGCGCGGCGGTCGGCGGCGCGGCGCGGGCACGCCTCGCACGCCGGTTTCGCCGCGCTGGCGACGGTGTCGATCGCCGCGGTGACCGTCGTGGCGGCCGGGACCGGCGGGAGCACGGCCGACCCGAGCGTGGGCCGGCCCGACCGGGTCCCCGTGGCCGTGCCGATCCAGGGTTCCCGCGTTCCGGTCGAGGTGCTGGACACCTCGGGGCCGGGAGCGGCGGCCACCGTGCCCCCGGCCTCCACCACCGGGCCGGGTCAGCTCCCGGGGTTCACGCCCACCCCGACCGGGGCGATGAGGCGGACCGGCACGCCGACCAGGGAGGACGGGCGGCCGGTCCCCGAGGCCTCCTGGCAGACCCCGATGCCGTCGCCGACCCCCGAGCGCACCACCCCGCGGCCTCCCGCGCAGGACGAACCGCCGACCTGTACGAACAAGCGCGGCAAGGAGAAGCCGTGCAAGCCGACGAAGGATCCCCAGCCGACCGTCAAGCCCACACCGACCAAGGACCCCAAGCCGTCGGTCAGCATCAGCCAGATCCCGGAATGGGGCGACGGCGAGTCCGGAGAACCGACCCCGCCCCAGCCCTCCTCCACGCTCAGCACCACGCCCTCCGCCTGACCGTCCGGATGGGCGCGGTCACCCGGTTCTCCCGATGGCGGCGAGATCGACGACGACCTGCTCGCCGCCGAGTTCGTAGCGGAAGATGCCCGGCAGGCGGTAGTCGAAGGTGGGAACGGCTATCTGCTGGTTGCTCGAAGGGATGCCGAGGTCGACGGCCCGGCCGGTGGAAAGGTCGTAGAGCGTGATGCCCAACCTCTCACCCGCTCGGTTCTGCATGAGCAGGAGGAACCTGTCGAGGGCCGGCTGAGCTGATATGGGGGTGACGCCCCCCGGTAGCCCCCGCTCGCCGGTGCCGTCGCGATGCCGGGCGCTCCGGAACCCGACGCACCACGTGATCCCGCAGTTCAGCCACTTCTCGCCAGGTCTCAGGGTCGCCTGCTGCCGCTCTCCGGTACGCAAGTTGAGCAGGTGCCCCATGTACGGTTCCTTCGGCGGTTTGACGCGCCCGGAGGAAGTGCCGGTTTCCAGCCGCGGGTAGGCGGCCCATGGCCAGGCGATGAGGTGGTGCTTCTCAGATCCGGGGATCAGCGCGGGCCGGCCGCCGGAAAGCGGCACCTGGTAGACGCCGCCGTCCTTCCAGAGCGACCATGTGGCCTTCCCCTCGGCGATCGTCAGGTCGATCCCGCCATAGTGAGGGATCCCGGGGAATGTGGTGATCTTGCGTGGTGTCCCGCCGCCGATCGGGATCGCCCATATGTCGACGATCAGCCCGCCGTCGGTCTTGCGTACCGTCCACCACGCGATGTGGCCGTCACCGGCGGCGAAGTACGAGGCGGTGACCACGGTCCGCGGCGGCGGGGTGATGGTGGCGAGCCGGGTGGCCCGGCCCGACGTGACGTCGTAGGACCAGAGTCAGTCCAGCTTGTCGGCATTGCCGTCCTTCACGGTGCCGGCCAGCACCGTGTGGTCGTCCAGGAACAGCTCCGGGGTGAAGAGCCGGCCGTTGGGCAGCCTGGACGGGAGCTTGTGCACCGCCTGTGGCCACACCCGTTCGATCGACGGTGGCGCCGCGTCGATCGGAAGAGGGGACCAGCACGGCCCGCTGCCGCCGGGGAAGCCTCGCCAGCTCCTCCCATAGGTCCGCGTCGCTCTCCGCCCGTGCGAACGGATCGTCGGCGCACGCGCGCTCGGGTGCAGAGGCACGAAGTGTTGCACCACCATACGAACGCGACGAGCCGCACCGGCGCCCCCTCATGAAGGGCCGCGCACGTCCGCGAGATGGCGGGGAGCGGCGCATCGCCGTACCGGGACGGTCGGCGACCTTGGCCCTGCCTCTATGCTGCTGCGGGAAAGGGGGGCCCATGAGTTCGGAGATCGGCGCCGGTGGATCGGCCGCGCTGGAGCTTGCCGGGGTGACCGTGAAGGTCGTCGGCCGCACGCTCGTGGCCGGTGTCGACTGGCGGGTCGGGTACGGCGAGCACTGGGTGGTGCTGGGGCCGAACGGGGCCGGGAAGACCACCTTGCTGTCGATCGTGGCCGCCGTACGCCATCCCAGCTCGGGGTCTGCCACGGTGCTGGGCCACCGGCTCGGCCGGGTGGACCTGCGCGAGCTGCGGCGGCACATCGGCTTGGTGGCGGCGAGCCAGCGGCTCGTCGACGAGCAGCTGATGGAGGAGGAGGGCCTGACCGCCCGCACGGTGGTGCTCACCGGCCACACCGGGACCAGCGCCCCGCTATGGAACCGTTACGGCCCGGCGGAACACGACAGAGCCGAGGCGCTGCTGGGCGATCTCGGCTGCAAGGATCTGGGCGATCGGCCGTTCAGCGTCTGCTCGCAGGGGGAGCGCGGCCGGGTGCGCATCGCGCGGGCCCTCATGTCCGATCCGGCGCTCCTGCTGCTCGACGAGCCGTTCGCGGGACTCGACCTGCCCGCCAGGGAGGACCTCGTCACGGCGATCGAGGATCTGGCGCACAGCCGGCCCGGTCTGACGACGGTGCTGGTCACCCACCACCTGGAGGAGGTGCCCTCGACCGCCACCCACGCGCTGCTGGTCCGCGACGCCCGCGTTCTCGCGGCCGGGCCGGTGGACCAGGTGCTCACCTCCGACACCCTGTCCGAGTGCTTCGGCCGCCCCCTCACCCTCGAACGCGCCCACGGCCGCTACCACGCCCACGCCACCCGCCCTTCCCCCGCCTGACCGCCACCCGCCCTTCCACCGCGTCATCTCGGCGAGCGCCGCTCCCTCGTCGGAGATGCCGCAGAGTGCGAACGTGCACACGACCATGTCGAACCGTCCGTCCGGAATCGCAGTGCCCGCATGCGAATGCGGGATCATCGAATCTCCTTAGGCGTGGAGACCTCCGCCTTCAGGCGGGGGAGGAAACGCGGCACGGTGTGGAACGGTGTCGTCGCACGGTGTGGAACGGTGTCGGATGGTGTGGAGTCGAATCGCCGTGCGGAACATGGTGCAGAACCGTTCGCTGGCCCGCGCCATCTCCGACGCGAGCTGGCGGGAACTCCGCGCGATGCTGGAGTACAAGACGGCGTGGTATGGGCGGGAGCTGGTGGTGGTCGACCGGTGGTTTTCCTCTTCCAAGCTGTGTTCGGTGTGCGGGGCGATCGCCGGGTCGATGCCGCTTGATGTCCGTAGTTGGGAGTGTGGCTGCGGCGCGGTGCATGATCGGGATGTCAACGCGGCGAAGAATATCCTCGCTGCCGGGCTGGCAGAGAGGTGAAACGCCTGTGGAGCTGGTGTAAGACCTCAAAGGAGAGAGTCCTCTCTGGCGGGCGACCGGCGGCGAAGCAGGAAACCCGACCCGCGAGGGTTGGAATCCCCCTGGTTCACGAGGGGGAGGAGGTCAAGGAGTATGCGGATCTCCATGCCCCATGAGTGGCCGGCGGGCGTCGAGGAGGCCGAGGCGATCCAGGATGCGCTGCGCGCGAGGCTCGACCTCGCCGGGCCCGGTCCTCGCCACCCGGACACGGTGGCGGGGGTGGACGTCGCCTACGCGGGCGACCGGCTCGCGGCCGCGGTCGTCGTCCTCGACGGCGCGAGCCTCGAGGTGATCGAGCAGGTGGCGGTGCCCGGGCGGGTCGCCTTCGATTACGTGCCGGGCCTGCTGGCCTTCCGCGAGCTGCCCACGCTGATCGAGGCGCTGGAACGGCTGTCCACGACCCCGGGCCTGATCGTCTGCGACGGGTACGGCGTGGCGCACCCTCGCCGGTTCGGCCTGGCCTGCCATCTCGGCGTGCTGACCGGGCTGCCGACCATCGGGGTGGGCAAGACCGCCTTCGTCGGCACCTACGACGAGCCGGGGACCGAGCGCGGACGGTGGGCCGAGCTGCGCCTGGACGGCGAGGTGGTCGGCCGGGTGCTGCGCACGCGGGACGGGCTGCGGCCGGTGTTCGTCTCCTGTGGGCACCGGGTCGACCTCGACACGGCATGCGCGGTCACCCTCGACCTCACGCCGCGCTACCGCCTCCCCGAGACGACCCGCGCCGCCGACCACCTCTCCCGCCTGACCCTGCGCACGGCCACCAACCCGTGACCATGACTCACGTACGGGAGCCGTTCCTCGTCCTTTGCTCAAGATGGGGCCCGGCTGGACATCGCCACGCCATGGTTCTGCGCGATGACCGGTAGATGCCGGGGTCAGGATGCGTCGTCGTGGGCGAGGGAGGAGGACAGCTCGCGGTGGGCGGCGGCCTGGGCGAGCAGGTCGTCGGCCTTCTGCTCGACGACCTCGACGGCGTCGGCGCCGGCGGCCCAGCGCAGTGGCGGCTCGTCCTGGCTCGCGAGCTGGACCAGTGCCGTGGCGAGTTTGGCGGGATCCCCGCCCTGCCGGCCGTTCATGCCGTTCCAGGCGGTGACGGTCTGCTTGGTGCGCTCGACGTAGTCGTCGATCGATGGTTCGGCGTAGCTCGTCGATTCAGGTGTGAGGAGTTCGGTGCGGAAGAAGCCGGGCTCGACGAGCATCGTGCGGATGCCGAACGGCGCGACCTCGGGGGTCAGCGACTCGATCCAGCCCTCGACGCCGAACTTCGACGCGGCGTAGGCCGAGACGAACTCCTGCCCGGTGATACCGGCCGTCGAGGAGATCGTCACGACGAGGCCCGAGCGCTGGGCGCGCATGACGGGCAGCACGGCGCGGGTGACGTTGACCGGGCCGAACAGGTTGGTCTCGATCTGTGCCCGGAAATCCTCGCGGCTGATCTCCTCGAAGAACCCGGCGTAGAAGTTGCCCGCGTTGTTGACCAGAACGTCGATCCCGCCGAACTGGTCGACGGCGGCCTCGACGGCGGACTGGGCGCCGGCGGGGTCGGTGACGTCGAGTGTGACGACCAGGAGGTCGTCGTGCGCTCCGACCGCGGAGCCGACCCGCTCGGGGTTGCGGCCGGTGGCGACGACCGCGTGCCCGGCCGCCAGGGCCGCCTGTGCGATGTCCACGCCCATGCCCCGGCCGGCACCGGTGATCAGCCAGACCTTCTTCTCGACTGTCTTCTCGGCCATGGTCCTCACGTCCTCCATCACGGAATCCAAGCCCCGCTCGGTGGCCGGTCGCGGAAGTGCTCCACACATCGGCCGGCGGTGGCCAAGACCATGCAACCCGGCGTCGGCAGCGCGGAGAAGTCACTGCTGGAAGGTGTACTGGCAGCCCACCCCTCGCCTTCGGATCCTCACCTAGCCTGAAAGAGTGGACAACCGCGACGAGGTCAAAGCGTTCCTGAGCTCCCGCCGGGCCAAGATCACGCCCGGGCAGGCCGGGCTGTCGGCTTACGGCCGCAACCGGCGGGTGCCCGGGCTGCGCCGCAGCGAGGTCGCCGACCTGGCCGGGGTCAGCGTGGAGTACTACGCCCAGCTGGAGCGGGGCAACCTGTCAGGCGTCTCCGACGGCGTGCTGGACACCCTCGCCCGCGCCCTGCAGTTGGACGAGGCCGAGCGGGCGCACCTGTTCGACCTCGCCCGCGCCGCCGGTCCCGCAGCTCGCACCCGCCGTCGGCGGGCCGCCGAGGAGGTCCGCCCCGGCGTGGCGCGCATCCTGGAGGGGATGACCGGGATGCCGGCCTTCGTCCACAACGGGCGCCTGGACGTCCTAGCCGCCAACCTCCTCGCCAAAGCGCTGTTCGCGCCCGTCTTCGCCGATCCCGCCCGCCCGGCCCACCAGCCGGTCAACCACGCCCGCTTCAACTTCCTCAACCCCCGCGCCCACGACTTCTGGATCGACTGGGAACGCGCCGCCGACGACAGCGTGGCCATGCTGCGCACCGAAGCCGGCCGCGACCCCTATGACAAGGCACTCACCGGCCTCGTGGGGGAACTGTCCACCCGCAGCGAAGCCTTCCGGATCCGCTGGGCCGCTCACGACGTCCGCCTGCACCGCACCGGGCTCAAGCACTTCCACCACCCCGTCGTCGGCGACCTGCACCTGTCCTACGAAGTCATGGAGCTACCCGCCGATCCCGGCCTGTCCCTGATCGCCTTCACCGCCGAAGCCGGCACACCCGACGACGACACCCTGAAATTCCTCGCCAGCTGGGCCGCCACCCACGACCCGGCCGACACCCTGGCCACACCGAACCAACTGTGAACCGGAAGAACTCCTGACGCGGCTCCCCGACTAGTGGCATGTCTTTCTGCCGCATTCCGGCTGCCCCCGGCACAGCCTGACACCCGCCGACTCATTCCGGTCCGTCCGATGCGCATCATGGTGAGGCTGAGCCGGTTCGAACCAGACCAGCGTGCCGGCTCGTTGTCGTTCGAACCCCACCGGTACGCGAGGGGGTCGACGAGCGCGAGACCTCGGCCGTCGGTCTCGTCCTACGTCGGCCGCCTCAGGGTGGGGATCTTTGAGGAGCCGTCGTCCTCGACCGCGACCATCACCCGGGCGTCGGAGAATGCCACCGAGACGAGGAAGTCCCGCTCGGCGGCGTGGCGCACCACGTTCGCGGCAAGTTCGCTGGTCGTGCTTCGTTGGACCCCACGCGATCCATTGAGCTGATCAGAGCAGCCGTGGATGAAATCAAGTAGTCCGGCGGAAGGTGACGATGGCAACCTCCGAGCAGCGGCCCCCTACCGCATGGCACATCAGCAGCTTCAGCCCGGACGCCGGTTCGAACTGTGTTGAGGCCGGGCCGCTTCTTGATGGGAGTGGGCGGGTCGCGGTGCGGCATAGCCGTCATCCTGACGGACCGATGATCGTCTACACCCGGGCCGAGTGGGACGCCTTCCTGGCGGGCGTCCGCGCCGACGAGTTCGACCTCCGGTAAGGGCGGCCTGCTTGTCATGCGGCCGCGCGCGACCACGCCCGGTCTTCCTCAGGGCCGTGGTCGTCAGCCGGGACGCTTCACCTGTTCAGCCGGGACGCTTCACCTGTTCAGCCGGGGTGCTTCACCCGGCGGGTGGACGTTTGGCGGGGTGGGAGTTCTGCCGGGTGTGGGCTGAAGTCTGGATGGCGCTGATGCATGCGGATATGGCCGGATGCCGACGGGTGCCCTTGCGGTAGGCGATCCGGGTACGGCGCCGTGACGGCAGCGGGGTGAGCGTGACGTTGGCGGGCGGGTCGATCGCGCCCAGTTCGGGTACGAGGGCGACGCCCTGGCCCGCGGCGACCAGCGCCAGCACGGTGGTGAAGTCGTCGGCGTGGTGGCGGACGCGTGGGGTGAATCCAGCGGCCTGGCACGCCCGTATCGCCATGGTGTGGCACAGGGTCTCCGGTGTGCCGACGATCCACGGCGCTTCACGGTGGATGCGGAGCGCTTCCCCGGCCGCGCGGGGAATCGGGTCCGCGTCGGCGCCCGGGTGCGCCCCGGCAGAGGCGAGGTAGATCGTCTCCTCGATCAGCGGCTCGGTGTCCAGGCCCGGGTCGGGTTCCGTCGGCACGTAGTCGTAATCGTGAACGAGCGCGATGTCGAGCCTTCCGTCGCGCAGCGCTTCGGGTACGGCCGCCGGGTCGAGTTCGGTCACCCTCAGTTCGAGCCCGGGATGGTCGTGGCCGAGCGCGACCAGCGCGGGAGGAAGGATGGTGCGCACCGCGGTGGGGAACGCACCGATGCGCAGGGGCCCGACCAGCCCGGCGCGGGTGGCGGCGAGCGCCGCGGAGGCCTGTTCGAGGAGTGCCAGCACGCCCTCGGTGTGCTGGGCCAGCGTGGCTCCCGCCGGGGTGAGGGCGACCCGCCGTCCGGCGCGCTCCAGTAGCGGCACGCCGGCCTCCCGCTCCAGCGCGGCCAGTTGCTGGGAGACCGCGGACGGGGTGTAGGCGAGTGCGTCGGCGACCGCCGCGATCGTCCCGCGGCGGGCCAGTTCACGCAGCAGGCGCAGTTTGCGGACGTCGAGCATAAGTTCAGCTTACGTATCAGCCTAGAAATGTGAACTGGACCTGCATAGCTTCGTCATAGGAGGCTCGCCTCATGAGTCACGCGTTCGCAGGTCTGTACGTCCCGCTCGTCACCCCGTTCACCGACGACGGGAAGTTGGCGCCGGAGGCACTGGAAGGGCTGGCCCATAGTGTGATCGATGGCGGCGCGGCGGGTGTGGTGGCCCTCGGGACGACGGGTGAGCCTGCCACGCTCAGCGCCGACGAGCGACGCATCGTGCTGGACGTGTGCGCGCGGGTCTGCCGGGAACGATCCGCCACGCTGATCGCCGGGGCCGGTTCCAACGACACCGGCGGCTCGCTGCGGGCACTGAGCGAGTTGGCGGCATGGCCCGAGGTGTCGGCCGCGCTCACCGTGGTGCCGTACTTCACCCGCCCCTCACAGGACGGGGTGCTCGCCCACTTCACCCGGCTCGCGGCCGAGAGCCGGGTGCCGTTGATCATCTATAACGTCCCGTATCGCACCGGCCAGGTGGTGGGCTGGGAGACACTCCGCAGGCTGGCGGGACTCCCCGGGATCGCCGGGGTCAAGCACGCCGTGGGCGGCATCGACGAGGACACCGTCACGCTGATGGCCGATCTCCCGGACCGCTTCGCCGTGCTGGGCGGCGACGACCTCTTCGCCTCCTCGCTCCTCGCGCTCGGCGCCCCGGGCGCCATCCTCGCGTCGGCCCACCTGTGCACCGAGCAGTACGCCGCGCTGGTGCACGCCTGGCGTACCGGAGAGGCGGACCGCGCCCGCGCGCTCGGCAACCGCTTGACCCGGCTGTCGGCGGCTCTGTTCGCCGAGCCCAACCCCACTGTGGTCAAGGCCGTTCTGCACGCCCAGGGCCGGATCCCGAGCCCTGCGGTCCGGCTTCCCCTGCTCGCCGCCGGCCCGGAATCCATCCGCGCCGCCCTTCGCAGGATCGCCTTGGCCTGATCTGCGATCATGGGGGCGTGCGGGGGATGACGTCCTGGAGATCGGTCAAAGGGGCCTGCGGGTTCCGACGCCGATGCGGCCGGCCACCATCGCCTGGAAGTGGCCGCACGCCGTGAAGTCCTCGTGGTCGCAGTCCAGTGCGTGGTCGATCATGTCGAGTGACGTTCGCGCCTGGGCGATCCGCCGGATCAGGCCGGTCCGGCGCCGCTCCAGGATGTCGCGTCGTTCCAGCGGGTCGCGGGTGTTCAGCATGTCCTGGATGTCCTTCAGGCTGAATCCCGCCTCCTTGGCCCGGAGGATCACCGCGATCCGGTAGAGATCATCGGAGCTGTAGCGGCGGCGGCCTCCGGCGCCCCGGAGAGGCGACAGCAGGCCTGCCGACTCCCAATGCCGCAGCACGTGAGGCGCCAGACCGAACCGCCCCGCGATCGTGCCGATGGTCATCGACGGGTCCGTGCTCGACTTCATGCCGACATTAAGTCGTATACCGCGGCGCGTGTCGAATGAGACGGGCGGGCATCCCGGTCTCGCCGGGACGTGAGACGCGGGCTCGTCCGGAGGGGGCCGCTGCCCAAAGCGGATCTTTACCGGACGAACCCGCGGGTTCGGGGGTGGTGAGCGGCGCGGACGGGTCCCTGTCCGCGCCGCCGCCGTGATGTCGTTCTGTTGTGTTCGGTGCGGGCGTGCCGCGCCGCCAGCGCGATCAGGCGAGCGCCGCCGGCGCGGCCCGCGAGCGGTGTCAGTGCGAGTGGGCGAACTGCTCGGCCTCGGTGGAGCCCTTGAGCGCGACCGTCGAGGAGTCGGGAGCGACGGCGGTGCTGATCAGGTCGAAGTAGCCGGTGCCGACCTCGCGCTGGTGGCGGGTGGCCGTGTAGCCCTGGGACTCGGAGGCGAACTCCGCCTCCTGCAGCTCGACGTAGGCCGTCATGCCCTCCTCGGCGTAGCCGCGCGCCAGGTGGAACATCGAGTAGTTCAGCGAGTGGAAGCCCGCCAGGGTGATGAACTGGAAGCGGTACCCCATGTGGCCGAGCTCGCGCTGGAACTTGGCGATGGTGGAGTCGTCCAGGTGCTGCTTCCAGTTGAAGGAGGGCGAGCAGTTGTAGGCGAGCATCTGGTCGGGGTACTCGGCCTTGACCGCCTCGGCGAAGCGCCGCGCCACGTCCAGGTCGGGCGTGGAGGTCTCCATCCACAGCAGGTCGGAGTACGGCGCGTAGGCCAGGCCGCGGGCGATGCAGGCGTCGACGCCGTTGCGCACGCGGTAGAAGCCCTCGGCCGTGCGGTCGCCGGTGGTGAACGCCTGGTCGCGCTCGTCGACGTCGCTGGTCAGCAGCGTCGCGGCCTGGGCGTCGGTCCGCGCGATGATCAGGGACGGCACGTCGCAGACGTCCGCGGCGAGGCGGGCCGCGTTGAGGGTCTTGATGTGCTGGCCGGTCGGGATCAGCACCTTGCCGCCGAGGTGGCCGCACTTCTTCTCGGAGGCGAGCTGGTCCTCCCAGTGCACCCCCGCCGCACCCGCGGCGATCATGCCCTTCATGAGCTCGAAGGCGTTGAGGACGCCGCCGAAGCCGGCCTCGGCGTCGGCCACGATGGGCGCCATCCAGTGGGGAGCCTTGGTGTCGCCTTCCGACCAGGAGATCTGGTCGGCGCGCATCAGCGCGTTGTTGATGCGGCGCACCACGGCCGGCACCGAGTTGGCCGGGTAGAGGCTCTGGTCGGGATAGGTCTGACCGCCGAGGTTGGCATCGGCCGCGACCTGCCAGCCCGACAGGTAGATGGCCTTCAAGCCCGCCCTGACCTGCTGCACGGCCTGGTTGCCGGTCAGGGCGCCCAGCGCGTGCACGTACTCCTCGGTCTCGAGCAGGGACCACAGCCGCTCCGCGCCGAGACGGGCGAGAGTGTGCTCCTCCTGAACGGAGCCGCGCAGGCGAACGACGTCTTCGGCCGTGTAGGTCCGCTCGACGTTCTTCCAGCGCGGGTTGCTCTCCCAGTCTCGCCGCAGCTCATCTGCAGCTCCCTTGAGGCGATCATCCATTTTGACTCCTTCAACGTCCTCTGGGGGCTTGTTTCGAGTCTGCGACGGTTTGTGTGGCAGCAGCAAGGCTGATCGGGAGAAATATGGCCGATCTTTCGGATCTAGCGAATACTGGCCAGTATTCTCAGAGCAAGAAACGCAAAGTTTTCGTTATGGACTAGACCAATCCAGGTGATCCACATCACTCGAGCGGACGGACGAAATCAGGATTTATGCTGACAAATCAGGATGTTTCACCCTCGGGCGGGCCGCCGGGTGTGTCCCAAGGAACGCGTGACCCACCTCCGGACGGCCTCCCGGGCGCCGGAGACGGCCGGACGGCGGAGCCTCGCGCGACAGACTGGAAAAATCGTGGAAATTGCACCTAGGATCGTGCTATGGCGTCTTTGGTGGGAGAAGAACCGCTGTCTTTGACGCAGGAGCTCGACCTCCTCGCGTTCGGCCAGCGGCTGAGGTATCTGCGCAAGCAGCGCGGGCTGACCCTCTCAGAGCTCGGTGAGCGCGTCGGCCGCGCCCCGAGCCAGCTGTCCCTGCTGGAGAACGGCAAGCGCGAGCCCAAGCTGTCGCTGCTCAAGTCGCTCGCCGCCGCGCTCACCGTCCCGGTCGAGGAGCTGCTGCGCCGGCAGGCCCCGAGCCGCCGCGCCCAGCTCGAGATCGGGCTGGAGGAGGCGCAGCGCGACCCCATCTACGCCTCGCTCGGCCTGCCCCGGCTCAAGGTGTCGGCCCGGGTCCCGAACGACGTGCTCGAGCACATCCTCGGGCTGTACGAGGAGCTGCGCTCGCGCCAGGCCAAGGGCACGGCGACCCCGGAGGAGGCCAGGGCGGCCAACGCCGAGCTGCGGCGCAAGCAGCGCGAGCAGGGCAACTACTTCGCCGAGATCGAGGCCGCCGCCGCCGAGGCGCTGGCCGCCGTCGGGTACCGCACGGGCGCGCTGTCGCAGGGCACCGTGCAGGCGCTGGTCACCCACTTCGGCTACAACGTGCAGACCGCGCAGGACCTGCCCCGCTCGGTGCGGTCGATCACCGACATGCGCAACCGGCGCATCTACGTCAAGCACGAGCAGCTCGGCATGCACACCCCGCGCACGATCCTGCTGCAGACCCTCGGCCACCTCGCGCTCGGCCACCACAAGCCCCGCGACTTCGCCGACTTCCTGCGCCAGCGCACCGAGGCCAACTACTTCGCCGCCGCCGTGCTGGTGCCGGAGACGGCGGCCGTGCCGTACCTCAAGGAGGCCAAGCAGGACCGCGTGCTGTCGGTGGAGGACCTGCGCGACGTGTTCGCGGTGTCCTACGAGATGGCCGCGCACCGCTTCACCAACCTGGCGACCCACCACCTGGACCTGGCGTGCCACTTCGTCCGCAACGACGCCGGCGGCATCATCTACAAGGCGTACGAGAACGACGGCATCGTGTTCCCCGCCGACGAGCAGGGAGCCATCGAAGGGCAGCGCATGTGCCTAAGGTGGTCCGGGCGCCAGGTGTTCCTGTCGCCGGACCGCTTCTCGGTGTACCACCAGTACTCCGACTCGCCCACCGGCACCTATTTCTGCAGCGCCCACGTGGACCCCTCCCGTGAGCGCGACTTCGCGATCACGCTCGGCGTGCCGTACCGCGAGTCGCGCTGGTTCCGGGGCAGGGAGACCACCAACAGGACCAAGTCGAACTGCCCGTCGGGGGACTGCTGCCGCCGCCCGCCGGCCGAGCTGACCCAGCGGTGGGAGGGCTACGCCTGGCCCTCGGCGCGGGCGAACTCCCACGTGCTCGCGGCCCTGCCTCCCGGTTCGTTCCCGGGCGTCGACGAGGCCGACGTGTACTCCTTCCTGGAGCGCCACGCGGGAGCCTGACCTGCGCCAGGGGCCTGCCGGTGCGGGTCGGCGCAGTCCATGACGATCTTCCACTCGAGTGGCATGCGTCCTCCGTGTCAGCGGGGATGTAACCATTAATATCGGTTACCAGTCGACCGCCACAAGGGCCGATCGCTGCGCATAAAGTGATACGGCAGGTGATGGGAGGCGACAGGGGGATCGTGCGTGCTGCCTGAGGTTGAGAAGTGGCTGCGCACCCGCACGACCGCGTCGGCCGACTGGCCGGTCGAGGCGCTGCTCGCGGCGAAGGGCAGTACGAAGATCAGCGTCGTGCTCCCGGCCAGGAACGAGGCCGAGACGGTCGGCGAGCTGGTCTCGGCGATCCGGCGCGACCTTGTCGAAGCGGTCCCGCTCGTCGACGAGCTCATCGTCATCGACTCGCGCTCCACCGACGACACCGCCGCGCGGGCCGTGCAGGCGGGGGCGAAGGTCTTCGCCCAGGACGAGATCCTGCCCGGCCTGCCGCCCATGGACGGCAAGGGCGACGTGCTGTGGAAGTCGCTCGCGGTCACCTCCGGCGACCTGATCGCGTTCGTCGACGCCGACCTGCGGGAGTTCCACACCAGCTTCGTCACCGGCCTCCTCGGCCCCCTGCTCGCCGATCCCTCGGTGGTGTACGTCAAGGGCTGCTACGACCGGCCCCTGCAGGAGGTGCAGGGCGGCGGCGGGCGCGTCACCGAGCTGGTCGCCCGGCCGATGCTCAACCTGCACTGGCCGCTGCTCGCGGGGTTCGTCCAGCCGCTCGCGGGGGAGTACGCCGGGCGGCGGGAGGTCCTCGAACGGGTGCCCTTCGCCACCGGGTACGGAGTCGAGCTCGGCCTGCTGATCGACCTGCTCGAACACGCCGGCCTGGACGCGCTCGCCCAGGTCGACCTGGGCAGGCGGGTGCACTCCCACCAGTCCACCGAGGCGCTGGGCGTCATGGCCGGGCAGATCATGCACACCGCCTGGACGCGCCTGGAACGCCAGCGGAAGATCGTCCCCCTGCAGAGCCCGGCCACCGGCCTGACGCAGTTCCGCCGCGGCGAGGCCGGCCACCTTCCCGTGAACAGGGACGTCACCGTCCCCGAGCGGCCCCCGATGATCGGCGTCCCGGAGTACGCCGCCTCGCGCCTTCCCGAGCTGCTGGACTGCGAGTTCTCCCGCCCGTAGGGGCCGGAGGCGCGTGCGGGCCCCGGAGAGTCGAAAGTCCCATTTTGTCGGGACATCGGGGCGGTAAGGGTGGGACGTACAACACTCCAGCGCCACCGTAAAAAACGATGTACTGAAGCCGCGACGGAAACTGAAGAACCTCCGAAAGGAAGCGGCGGCCTGGCCGGCCAGGCCTGGGTCGACTGGCTGTTCATGATCGGCCTGCTCGGCATCGGCGCCGCCCTCATCCTGGGCATCGGAATGCGGATCGCCGCGAGCACCGGCACTCTCCTGCTGGGCTTCATGTGGGCCGCCGAACCGGGCCGCATGTCGGCGACCTGGAGAACGCCGAGGTGCTGGAGGCCTTCGGGGAGTCGCTCGAACGGCTCCCGCGCGACGTGCGGCGTCGACCCGGACTACGTGGCCCACGACCCGCACCCCGGATACGGCGTCAGGAGGCGGAGGTCGGGGGGCCGATCCCGTCCATGACCGTGGAGACCAGGTCGTGGATGAAGTCGTCGGGGATCTGCTCGCGGGTCACTAGAGCACCGGTGAACAGCCGGGGGAGGACCAGCTCGTGGCAGGCGCCGATGATCATCGTGGCGGCGGCGTCGACGGCGGCGCCGGGGGACAGGCGACCGGCCCGCTGCTCGGCGCGAAGATAGTCGGCCAGGTCGTCGCGCAACCCCCGCCCGCCTGCCATCGGGTTGGACAGCTCCTGGAACCGCGTGAGCACCCGGGGCTGGTGGATCAGGCTGGCGAAGGCGGGGAGGATCGCGATGTGCAGGGCAAGGCCGTGGGCGATGTAGGCGCGCAGGTTGGCGGCCACCGTGCCCTCCCCGGCCTTCCTGGGCGGCTCGCCGAGAGCGCGTTCGACGGTGCGGACGTGCGCGTGCAGGCCGAGCGCGCACCGGCGCCAGCCCGCTGACCTCCCGCGAATGCGACGTGCTGCGCTCCGCCACGACGGGCGCCACCGTCGAGGACATCGCCAGGGCCCTGTTCCTGACCGAAGGGACGTGCGGAACTACCTGTCCTCGGCCATCGGTAAGACCGGCGCCCGCAACCGCGCAGAAGCCGCCCACATCGCCTCCTCAAAGGGCTGGCTATAACGCGCCCCCGCCCTCCGCTCACCATCCTCTCCCCATGAACGTGCTTCCCCCCGTGCACGTCCGTCCCTCCTCTCACCCCCCGTGCACGTCCGTCTTCCGCTCACCTTCGCTGGGTCCGCTTGTTTTCCGTGCGCTGTGGTGCTCGGGGATTCGGCGCCGCGGCGGCGGGGGGCGGTACGGCGATGGCGGCGCCGCCGTACGTCGGCCGACCGGCGAACGTCAGTGGACATCGCACCTGGTAGGTCTGCGGCGCTCTGCTTCACCGTCTTCTCGCCTGGGTGTTCGCGGCGCACGGGCTTGGCGTCCGCCGTCCTTGCGGGCCGGATCTCAGGACAGTGCGATGACCAAGGTCGCGCCGAGGATCGCCAGGGCGACGACCTTGATCGCTTCGAAGGCGATGTAGATGTGGTGCGCCCGCGATCGGGGGGGGGGCGTCCTCGCCCGCCAGCACGCGGTCGGTGCGGCGGTTCAGGCGTGGCCGGACCACGGCGATCTGGACGGCCAGCGCCACCGCCGCGACCAGTGCGGCGGTGGCCGGCGTCACGGAGGGGGCGCTGGCCACCACGGCGACGAGCATCGCGGCGGCCAGCGCCGCCTCGGCGCGGTTGAGGGCGCGGAAGACCAGTCGGCCGATGGCCAGGCCGACGTGCGGGCTCACCCCGGGGGCGCGGAACTTCAGCGGCGCCTCCAAGAAGGAGATGGCCAGCACCATCCCCAGCCACAGGAAGGTCACGGCGGTCGCGATCGCCACGGCGGCGTGGTTCATATGCTGGAATGCACCTTTCGTTCCCGTGCGGCCCTGCGATTTGGTGTTACCTTGCGTTGCCGCGTGACTTTGCGCTCATACGCGGCCTCGCGTTCCCGTGAGGCCGCCTTACGTTTCCACACGGCCCTGCGATCCGGTGTGGCCTTGTGGTGTGCCAGGCCGGTCCATGCCTGGTCCCGGTCCTGGACGGGCCGGGTGGTCGCCGGGTACGGGGCCGAGATGGGCCAGGCAGAGGTCCGGTTCGGCGAACGGCTCCAGCCGCGTCGCGGTCAGCGGCGCGCCCATCGCCGCCATCGCGCCCTGCATGAGGCCGAGGTGGAGCGGGCAGACGATCTGGGCGCGGGTGTCGACCAACTCGAGGAACGGGCAGTGGCGCAGCCCGATGTGGGTCGTCCCTCCGGCAAGCCGCGGCTGCCCCGCGGACACGTGACTGTCGGACCGCGGCCGACCCGCATGGGGCGGCTCGCCGGACCGGGTTTCGGGCCTGAAGCCGAGCCCGTCGAGCAGCGTGACGAGGCCGCCGACCGCCTGTTCCTCGGTGACCTCCTGGAACGGGACGGGAGGCGGCGCCAGGAACGCCCCCCACGCCCGTCCTGCGTCGGTGGCGGCCTTGGCCGGGTCGGGAGCCGTGGCGGCGAGGTGCCCGGTCAGGATCTCGGCCAGGAGCCGGTAGTTCCGCGGGCCCGCGGGATCCATGCCGGGACGTGCCGCATACACGACCGGTGGCCGGCCGGGCCCCGCGCGCTCGCCGGAGCCCCGTTCGACCGCGCCGGCCGCGAGGAGCGCGTCGAGGTGGAAGCGCACCGTGTTGGGATGGATGTCGAGCCGCTCGGCGACCTCGGTCACGCTGAGCGGCGCCAGCGACTCCCGGATCACGGCCAGCACGAGGTCGCGCCGCGACGGCGGCGCCTCACCGGCGCTCGAGGCCGGTCGGCGACCGGAGCCGGAGGCCAAGCCCGGACCACCGCCGGGGCCGACAACAGTGTCCGGATCAGCGCCGGAGCCGGAGGCCGCGCCCGGACCGTCACTGGAGCCGACACCAGTGCCCGGATCACCGCCGGAGCCGGAGGCCGCGGGCGGCGGTCCGGGTGCTATGCGCCATGGGGGTTCCGAGGGCCCGCTCATGCCGTCTGGGGAGGGAGTGCGGTCACCAGCGGGGTGTCCGCGCTCACCGGCCCGAGTTTGCTCGCGCCGCCCGGGGAGCCCAGCGGGATGTCCAGACCGGGCAACGTCTCGGAGAAGAACCGCGCGTTGTCGGCCTGGTACTCCCGCCACTGCTCGGGGAGGTCATCCTCGTAGTAGATGGCCTCGACGGGGCACACCGGCTCGCAGGCGCCGCAGTCCACGCACTCGTCGGGCTGGATGTAGAGCATCCGTTCGCCCTCGTAGATGCAGTCGACGGGGCACTCCTCGACACACGCGCGATCCTTGACGTCCACGCATGGCAGACCGATCACATACGTCATGGCGGCTATTTTACACAAATACTCCTTGTGGTAATAGTGGATACCCCGCCTTCGAGGAGGAGTGCCATGCCGGCCCAGGAGATCGACGTCCGCCAGGTCCCGCGTCCCGAGCGACACCCCCGGATCTTCGCCCGCTTCGCCGACCTCGAGCCGGGCGAGTCGTTCGTGCTCATCAACGGCCACGATCCGAAACACCTGCGCCGGGAGTTCGACACCGATCACCGGGGTGTGTACGGCTGGGAATACCTTGAAGGCGGGCCGGGCATCTGGCGGATCCGCATCAGCAGGCTCACTCCGACCCTGACGGTCTGTGACGCCACCGCCCTCGACACGGAGGAAGGCACCCTCATGCGGAAGTTCTCTCTGGACGCTCTGGCCCGCCGGCAGCTCGAACGCGCGGCGGACGCTCCCGCGGGCCATGCCGCCGAGACGGTGATCGGCGGCCACGAACACGTGCTGCGGCAGACGGTGGTCGCCCTGATCGGCGGTTCCGAACTGAAGGAGCACGAGAGCCCGGGGGAGGCCACCGTCCACGTGCTGAGCGGGCGGGTCCGCCTGGTGTCGGGCGACAACTCGTGGGAGGGCCGCACGGGCGACCTGCTGGTCGTGCCGGAGGCCCGCCACAGCCTGGAGGCGATCGAGGACTCGGCGGTCCTGCTCTCGGTCGCCAAACCGTCCTGATCGCGGCGCGCCGGGGGCCAGTCGTTCGGCGCTCGCGGAGCGCCGGCTCCAGGTCGGGGCGCATGATGCTCAGCAGCCGGCCGTCCAGCATGCGCGCGAAGCGGCTGTAGTAGGTCTCGATGATCAGCAGTGACATGGGGTCGGTCCCGGTGCAGGCGTCGAGCGCGCCGGACATCACCTTCATTCCGGCGTCCGGGGTCGCCGCGCGCTCGAGCGGGGGGCCGATGGCGGACACGGCCTGGCGGATGACGTCCATGGCCGCCTCGCGCGTCAGCGCCTGGAGCGAGGAGAAGTGGGAGCGCACCAGCCCGAGGTCGACGCTCACAACGCCGCGTCCAAGGCGTAGGCCGCGTACCGAGCCGCTGTTGCCGGCCGCGTCGTCGGCGTGCGCGGCGGGGCGTCCGGCGGCGTACCGTCCAGGAGCGCCTGAGGCGCCGGTCACGCGGGTCCGCGGTACCTCCCCCTCGACGGTGGTTCTCGTCAATAATGATCATCGTCATTCACCACATTTCGCTTTAACGAGGCACTTCACTGGCTGCGGGCCGCGCGTGGGAGCGGCCGTCGGAGCGTCGGGCTCCTGTTCTCAGGACCGCCCGCCCGGCGGGGGAGCGCGCGGCGTCTCAGTTCCACTTGGCACGCTGGTGCGCCCTCCGGACCGTCGTCACCGGGACCACCCTTTGGGGCGGATGATGGTCGCGGGCCAGCGTCTCGTAGGAGACCAGCCGCCAGTTCCCGATCTCCGGATTGGTGAGGACGGATACCACCTGCGCGTAGATCTGCGCCGTCGTGATGTTCTCTGCGGCCTGAATGCGAATGGCGACGAATCCGGCCGCCTGCTTGAATTCCTTTTCCCATTGTCTTGGCAGCAGCGCCAGTAATCGCTCTCCGTCCACCACCGGGTCTCGCAACGGCCGCCCTCTGACGGGACGCATCGTCAGCACCACCAACATGGCCCGATCCTCCGCTCAGTCCCAGGTGGTGCCCGTGGTGGCGAGCACGTGAGCGGTGCGGGCGGCACGGTGGCCGAGCGTGGCGGCGGCCCTTTCGCGGGCGAGGGAGGCGATCCGGCTCTTCATTTCCTGTCTCTTTTCGGTAGGTTGTGTATTCGTTCTCGCACAACCAACTCTGCGCTTTCCATGAGCCGTGGAACAGAGAAATTAAAGGCAGCAAGCTGCCTGCGGCTGACCGCTTCCTGCCATATGCGCCACTGGACATCCGTCTCGATGCCGGCCGTCGGCACGCCCGATTTCCGCGAACGGTCAACCGGACCTCGGCGCGCCCGGGTCGAGGTACGCCGGGGGGCGGCGCCGGCAGGCAGGGCCACCCGGGGGCGGTATCCGGGCGCGATCGGCGGCGTGGTTGGGTTGTGCCCGTGACCTTCGCGAATGTGCTGGGGCTGATCGCCGTCGGGGTGGTGGCCGGCGTGGTGAGCACGGTGGTGAGCCTGGCGTCGGTCATCTCCTACCCGGCTCTGCTGGCGTTCGGGCTGCCGCCGCTGAGCGCGAACGTCACCAACACGGTCTCTCTGGTGTTCACCGGCCTCGGCGCGGTGGCCGGGTCGCGGCCGGAGCTCGCCGATCAGGGCGGCAGGCTGCGGCGCCTCGGCGGGATGTCGATCACGGGCGGCGCCACCGGAGCGGCGCTGCTGCTGGTGACGCCGCCCAGCACCTTCGAGGCGGTCGCACCCTGGCTCATCGTGGTCGCCTCGCTGCTGCTGCTCTGCCCACCGAGGCTGGAAGCGCTGACGGGCAGCCTCGGCGGCGGTCACCTCCTGCGGGCCGGCGTGTTCGTGGTCTCCATCTACGTCGGCTACTTCGGCGCGGCGGGCGGAATCTTGATGCTCGCGGTGCTGTCATCGGTGCTGCGGGACGCGCCCGCCCGGCTGAACGCCGTCAAGAACGTGCTCTCCGGGCTCGCCAACGCCGTGGCCGCGATCGCGTTCGCCCTCTTCGGGCCGGTGCAGTGGGCCGCCGCCGTACCGCTCGCGGCGGGGTTCCTGGTGGGCGGCCGGCTCGGGCCCGTGCTCGCGCGCCGGCTCCCCGGCCGGAGCCTGCGCGTCGCCGCCGCGGTCTCCGGCCTGCTGGTCGCGGTCAAGCTGGGCCTGGACACCTACCTCTGACCGCGCCCGTCAGTCCGGAGCCGGGAGCCCATCCGGCCGGGTGCTGGACAGCCGGCCTCGCCCGTCTAGCGTTCCTTGCGCAGTCCCCGCAGGAAGCGCGACAGCGCGGAGCGCGGAGCCTCCTCCTGCTCGCCGGCGGGCGTCCGGGCCGCGTGCGCGCCGACTGGGGCGGGTCCGACGTTCCGCGGCGGCAAATGGGACGGCGCGAGCTCGAACTGCACCGGAAGCATCCGCAGCGTGCGGAACAGCGGGGTGGACCGCCACGGCAGCTGGTCGGGGGGCAGGGTGAGGCGCACCTGGGAGAGCCGCTCGAACAGTCGGCTGACGGCGATCGTGGTGATCCGGATCGACAGCTGCCGGCCCGGGCAGCGGTGCGGTCCGGCACCCCAGGCCAGATGCGCGCGCGTGCTGCGCATGGCCTTCGGGTCGATGGCGCCGGCGAACACGGGGTCGGCGTGCGCGCCGGGGATGGACAACATGACCGGATCGCCCGCGGCGATGACGAAGCGGCCCAGCCGCACGTCGACCGTCGGGAAGCGGAAGGTGAGGTTGGCCATCGGCGAGTTCGCCAGCGCGACCCGGTTCACCAGCTCGTCGATCGTCCCCCGAGACAGGATCGCCCGTACGTTCGGGTCGGTCAGCACCTCGAGGACGGCGTTGCAGATCAGGGCCCCGGTGAAGTCGCCGATCAGCCTTGGGAGCATGAGGATCTCGCGCGACAGCTCCTCCAGGGTGAGGTCGGGAACGGCCGCGAGCATGTACGAGGGGAGATCATCGCCGGGGTGGCGCATCTTGGTGGCGGCCAGATCGGTCATCGCGGTGATCAGCCGCTGCGACGCGGCCGACGCCTCGGGGCCGGCGTCCAGCACCCGCCAGATGTCCATGAGCACCTCGTCGCCCCGCGCGCTCTCCAAGCCGAGCAGGCGGTTGGCGATCATCGCAGGCAGCGGCCGCGCGTACTGGGCGGACAGGTCCGCCCAGCCGGAGGTGGCGCCGCCCTCCACCAACGCGGAGATGAGGTCGTCGGCGTAGCGGGTGATGGCACGCTCCAGCATCTGCGCCTCGGGACGCGCGGGCTCCTGGAACGGCATCAGCGCCGAGGTCCAGCCCTCGCGCAGCCGGCCCAGCCGCGTTCCGTCCTGGAACATCGAGTTGCCGGTCTCGTACACAGGGGCCAGCGGCCAGTCGGGGGACACCCGGCCTTCCATTCTGGCCCGCCAGTTGTCCAGGCGCTTGCTCCAGATGTCGCCCTCGTTCTGCAGGACGCGCAGCACCTCGCCGTATCCGATGACGAGCCAGACCGGCATCCCGAGGAGGTCGACCGGCGCGACGGGCCCGTACGTGCGGCGCAACCGTTCGTGGACCAGGGCAGGATTGGCGTCGTAGTCCCTGGTCAACAATGGTTCGACCGGCATCGACGACAACGGTTCGTGGGGTGATGCGGTCCACGCGTCGGGCATCATGAGGATGCGCACCTCTCTCGCTTTTGTGGGCCCCGCCGACGTGGAAGCCACCGATCGTATGAGAGCGGTCACTCCCGGCGCAGGCCTGGGTCACAAAATGGACTGCTCCCGTCACCGCCTCAGTACGAATCCAAAACTTTTCGGACACATCACAACTCCCGTCGCGGCAAGGAAAACTCGAGATCGTCAACGCCCGGCGAGGGACCTCTCCGCCCATCGGGCGACCTTCCTGCGCCACGACCCCGCCATCCCGGCGCCGCTACGCGGCGGGCTCGGCGATCCGCGGGCGCTCGTCCACCGCATCGCGGACGAGCCGGAGGAGTGACGAGCCGGAGGAGTACTGGACGCGCTGCCTGGCACCCGAGTAGGGGCCGCGCGCGAGGTCCATCCTGGAGGCCGACAGCCCGCCGCGGCCGCACCGTCCTCTACACCCGCAGCCCCTCGCCGACGAACTCTCCCGCTGACCGCTGTCCGTTGTCGTGGTCGCGGCGGGAAGAGGTACGGCGATGCCGGCGCACTCGTACGGCGGGCGACCCCGGCGCCACTCGTACGGCGGGTGACCCGGCGAACGTTCGCCGCCGCGCCTCAGCGGCCGAAGGGGCGGCGGGCGGCACGGGACAGAGCCTCCTTGGCCTCGGCCCCGAGCCGCCGGACGAGCTCGCCCGCGGGCACCTCCTCGGCGAACGGGAAACCCTGTCCGGCCCACAGGTTGATCGTGCCGGCGTCACCCGCCTTCCTGGCGGCGGCCCGCAGCGGAGCCGTCAGGTGATGGACCTGCGGATAGGCCGCCGGAGCCTCGTCGTTGTGCTCCTGCAGGAAGCGGTTCACCAGCCCTCTGGCCCTCCTGCCGGTGAACGCGCGGGTGACGGCCGTACGTTCGTAGGACGCGAGCGCCTCGCGGTGCGCGGGGCTCGTACCGGCCTCGGGGGTCCGCAGGAAGGCCGTCCCGAGCTGGGCGGCGACCGCGCCCGCCGCGAGGACGGCCGCGATGCCGGCGCCGTCGGCGATCCCCCCGGCGGCGACGACGGGCAGGGGCGTGGCGCGCAACGTCAGCCGCAGGAGCGCGAGCAGGCCGAAGTCGCCGCCGTCGTCGGTGAAGCCGCCCCGGTGGCCGCCCGCCTCGATGCCCTGGGCCACCAGCGCGTCGGCTCCGGCGTCATGCGCGGTGGCCGCCTCGTCCGGGGTGGTGACCGTCACCAGGATGTACGTCCCGGCCGCGCGCAGCTCGTCGATGACCTCGCGCCCGGGCAGGCCGAAAGTGAACGACACCACGGGCACCCGCTCGGCCTTGACGACGGCCAGCTTGTCCTGCCATCCGTCATCGTCGTCGGCCGGGACGCCGAGGGGCACGCCCATCCGCTCGGACTCCCCGCGCAGCCGTCCCGCGTAGGCTTCCACCGCCGCCCGGTCCACCCCGCCGGAGGACGGCACGAACAGGTTGACGCCGAACGGCGCGCCGGTGCGCGCCCGCACGGCCGCGATGTCGAAGCGGAGATCCTCGGCCGACCGGTAGCCGGCGGCCAGGAAGCCGAGCCCGCCCGCGGACGACACCGCCGTGGCCAGCGCCGGAGTCGACGGGCCGCCGGCGAGCGGAGCCTGCACGATCGGGAGGGCCAGAGCCGCGAGATGCACCGAATCACTCTAACCCAGGCCGCCCGGGGGCTTCCGGGCCGCTCCGGAGAGATGGATCACACCGGCCGGACGCCGCCGTCCGCAGTGAGCGCTCTGCAGGTGCGTCGTCCGCGGCACCGGCCGGCGATGGGCGCCCGGTGCTCAGCCGCCGGGGCGCATGCGGCTCATACGCTGGATCTCGACCGCCTGGCCGACCGAGATGTCCTCGGCCAGCTCCTGGACGGTGATATGCGACCCCTTCTTCACCTCGTCCGCGGCCATGGTGATGGCACCCATGTGGTGGGCGATCATCAACTGGAGGTAGAGGCGGTCGAAGCCGGCGCCCGAGGCGGCTCTCAGGTCGGCGAGCTGCTCGTCGGTGGCCATGCCCGGCATGGCGTCGTGCTTGGCGTGGTGGTCGGGGACGCGCTGCCCCTGCTGTTGCAGCCACCGGATCATGGCGTTGATCTCGGGTTCCTGCGTGTCGGCGATCCGCGCCGCGATGCGTTTCACGTCCGGGGAGGCCGCGCGGGTGGGGGCGAGGATGCTCATGTCGAGCGCCTGACGGTGGTGGACGACCATGTCCTGCATGAACACCACGTCCGCCGCGTTGGCCGTGGGGGACGGGACGGCGGTGACCGTCGCACCCGGAGGGAGCGTCTTGGCCGCCTCACCCGGCTTGCCGGGGACGATGACGGGGACGCTGGACGTCGCGACGGGCGTCGCGGGACCGCTCGTGCAGCCGGTCACGGTGAGCGCGACCACGCCGGCGGCGATGAGGAGCGCGACGCGCACCCGGCCTCCCTGAGGATCTTTGCTGTGCGGCTGCACCCTAACCCAATGGGGACATAGGGGTAAAGACGGGATGTTGGAATAATTTGCTGACAAAGTGGAGTCTGGCAACAGCGCCCGGTTTGGTACATGATCTCCCCAGCTATGTTCACCTCTGGCAATAAGCACCAAGGAGGTTCCTGAGTGTTGTCCACCCCCCGCAGAGGCGGCCTGACCGGCCGGTTCCTCGTCCTGGTGGGTTCGGTCGCGGCGATGGTGCTGGCGGCGGTTCCCGCGCAGGCAGCGGACATCCCGGGCACCGACCAGATCGTCATGAGCCCGAACGTCCAGCACGTGGCGAACGTCGCGAAACCCGCGGCCATCGCCGCCACCATCAACACCGACATCGCCTTCCAGGGCGACTACGCCTACGTCGGCAACTACGGTGGCTTCTCCATCTACAACATCAAGAACCCCAAGAAGACCTCCGCGGTCAGCTCGGTGGTTTGTCCCGGCTCGCAGATGGACCTGTCCGTCTACGGCGACCTGCTGTTCGCCTCGGTCGACTCCTCCCGCTCGGACGACTCGTGCAACAGCACGGCGAAGCCGGCGTCGGACAAGGCGTCCTGGGAAGGCATCCGCATCTTCGACGTGAGCGACAAGGCCAACCCCAGGTACATCAAGTCCGTCGAGACCAACTGCGGCTCGCACACCCACACCCTCGTGCCCGACAAGAGGCGCGGGAACGTCTACCTGTACGTCTCGTCGTACCGCCCGGACGCGACCTTCCCCGACTGCCAGCCGCCCCACGACAAGATCTCGATCGTCAAGGTGCCGCTGGGTGACCCCGCGTCGGCGTCGGTGGTGGCCACCCCGGTCGTGTTCCCCGATGGCGGCAACGAGACCCAGCCGAACCTCCTCCTGCCGACCAGCGGCTGCCACGACATCACGGCCTACGCCGAGAAGGGCATCGCGGTCGGCGCCTGCATGGGCGACGGCGTGCTGTTCGACATCAGGGACCCGGAGAACCCCAAGGTGACCGCGCGGGTGACCGACCCGAACTTCTCGTTCTGGCACTCGGCCACCTTCAACAACGCCGGCACGAAGGTGATCTTCACCGACGAGCTCGGCGGCGGCGGCCTGGCCACCTGCACCCCGGCGACCGCCGCCAACAACGGCGCGGACGCGATCTACGACATCGTCAACGGCCAGTTCGTCTTCAAGAGCTACTTCAAGATCCCCCGCGTCCAGTCGGACGCGGAGAACTGCGTCTCGCACAACGGCTCGCTGATCCCGGTCAAGGGCCGCGACATCATGGTGCAGGCGTGGTACCAGGGTGGTGCCTCGATCTGGGACTTCACCGACTCCGCTCACCCCACTGAGATCGGCTACTTCGAGCGCGGCCCGGCCGCCGAGGGCTCGGGTGGCTTCTGGTCCGCGTACTACTACAACGGTTACGTCTACGCCAGCGACTTCAACAGGGGCTTCGACGTCATCAAGATCAACGACGAGCGCACCGACCCCGCCAAGGGCGTTCACGTCGACCGCCTGAACGTCCAGACCCAGGGCTCGTACCGCGACCGCGGCCACGGCGACTGGATCTGGAGCGCCGAAGACTGACGACACCCCCCGGGCCCGCCGGCCCCCCCCCCGGGGGCCGGGCGACCCCCCTTCCGGGCGCCGCCGCGTCCCGGGATCTCTCGACCCGGGACGCGGCGGCGTCCTCGGCATCTCCCTGACAGGACGGTCCCAGCCCCCCGGCGGCCTCGGACCGTCCTTACCGTTTCTCCTGCTCCTCACCACATTCCCGGCGCCCTCACCCACCATGGAACCCCTGGCTTCCCTGGCCTGAACCCTCCTGGGTTTCTCCTGAACCCATCAGTGTTTCCCTCAGGTGAACACTGCCGGGTCTCGCGCGACCGGCGACCGCTTCCGGGTAGGGTTGCACGCAGCCCGGTGTTACCGTTGGTAACGCCTGCTGGCGTGGGCATATCCCTACTACGGCACCGGCTCCGTCCCCCCTGAGGAGTTATCACGATGGCTGAGAGCGCGAGCGACTTCTGTCCGGAGATGAGCGAGGACGTCCGCGAAGTCCGCGACTGGGTCCACGACTTCGCCGCCACCGTGATCCGCCCCGCCGGAGCCGAATGGGACGAGCGCGAGGAGACCCCCTGGCCGGTCATCCAGGAAGCCGCCAAGATCGGGCTGTACTCGCTGGACTTCTTCGCCCAGCAATGGTTCGAGAAGAGCGGCCTCGGGATCCCCGTGGCGTTCGAGGAGATCTTCTGGGGTGACGCCGGCATCGGCCTGTCGATCGTCGGCACCGGCCTCGCCGCCGCCGCCCTCGCCTCCAACGGCACGCCCGAGCAGATGGGGGAGTGGCTGCCGCAGATGTTCGGCACCGTGGACGACGTCAAGCTCGGCGCCTTCTGCGCCTCCGAGCCCGACGCCGGCTCCGACGTCGGTTCCATCCGCACCCGCGCCGAGTACGACGCCGCGAAGGACGAATGGGTGCTCAACGGCGTCAAGACCTGGGCCACCAACGGCGGCATCGCCAACGTCCACGTCGTCGTCGCCTCGGTGGACCCCGCACTCCGCAGCCGAGGCCAGGCGTCCTTCGTCGTCCCGCCCGGCACGCCGGGTCTGTCGCAGGGGCAGAAGTTCAAGAAGCACGGCATCCGCGCCTCCCACACCGCCGAGGTCGTCCTGGAAGGCGTCCGGGTGCCGGGCCGCTGCCTGCTCGGCGGCAAGGAGAAACTCGACGCCCGCCTGGCCCGGGTACGCGAGGGCGGCAGGAGCGGCGAGCAGTCCGCCATGCGCACCTTCGAGACCACCCGGCCCACCGTCGCCGCCATGGCGGTCGGCATCGCCCGAGCCGCCTACGAGTACGCCCGCGACTACGCCCGCGAGCGCGAGCAGTTCGGCCGCAAGATCGGCGAGAACCAGGCCATCGCGTTCCTGCTGGCCGACATGGCCACCCGGGTCGACGTCGCCCGGCTGCTCACCTGGCGCGCCGCCTGGATGGCCCGCAACGGCCGCTCCTTCGAGCAGGCCGAGGGCTCGATGTCCAAACTCGTGGCCGGCGAGACGGCCGTGTGGGTCACCGAACAGGCCATCCAGATCCTCGGAGGCGCCGGCTACACCCGAGACCACCCCGTCGAACGCTTCCACCGCGACGCCAAGATCTACACCATCTTCGAGGGCACCAGCGAAATCCAACGCTTGCTGATCGGCCGCGCCGTCACTGGCCTGCCCGTTCAGTGATCGCGCCGTATCGAGGAGCATCACCTGCCGGCCCCTTGTTCCGTCGCTGTTCCGTCAGACGCGGCCCGGGGACGGAACAGCCGGTCATCGACAGCACGCCGGGCACGATCGTGGGAGCCGGGCATCATGTGCGCATAGGTCCGCAGGGTGAAGCCCGGGTCAGCATGACCGAGGTATTCGGCGAGTTCCTTGATGGAGACGCCACCGACGAGGCTGATGCTCGCGTAGTAGTGGCGAAGCTGGTGTAGCCCTTCCTTGCGCGTGGTCTCGAACCGCTGGCGTGCCCTGGGGTCCTTGCTCGGGACAGGGATGACGCCGGCGGTCACCAGGGCCGGCTTCCAGACGGTTTCGCTGTAGCTGCGTGCCTTGATGAAGTGGTCATCGGTCCAGCGGAACAGCAGGTTGTGCGTGCGTAGCTTGCCGTTCGGCTTCTCCCACGGGAGTGTGCACACCAAGGGCTCAGACCGTGCCACGTGGACGCGAAGCGCCTCAGCCACCCAGTCCGGTAGCGGTACCAAGCGCTCACGGTCATTCTTCGGCAGGGCGTAGACGTATCCGGCGCCGAGTTTCTTGACCTGTCGCCGGACGCGGATCAGCTTCTCCTCGAAGTCGATGTCTTCGAGCGCCAGGCCGAACAGCTCACCCTGCCGCAGCCCGCAGCCGGCCCCCACGATGGGCAGCGTACGTAGCAGATCAGGATGGGCGTCGATGACCGCCTGAACCCGCTGATCGCTCCAGGCGTGGATCTCCTCGGTCGCGCGCTTGGGCACTTGGACGATCGGGGATTTCGCTGGGCTCTTCTTCAGTGCCTCGTCGGCGACCGCTAGGTCCAAGATGCCTTGCAGGACCAGGAACGCGGTTTGGATAGTTGAGGTGCCGACACGCTGACTGAGGTCACTGATCCAGGCTTGGATCTCTGACGGTTTGATGCTCTTGACCTGGCGTCGAGCGAAGACGGGTTCGACGTGGAGACGGTAGATGTACTCATAGCGGATGGCGGTGGAGGGGTCGACCATGCGAGAGCTGAGCCACCGGCCCCCGAAGCCGCCGAAGAGCTGTTTGCCGGCGTTGGGGTCGATGTAGTCCCCGCGGGCCACGTCGGCCTGCATGGCTGACGCCTTCTTCTCAGCATCGGCCTTGCGTTCGTAGGCTTCAGACTGCTCACGACCGTCCGGGTTCTCCCATACCGCCAACCAGCGCTTGCCCTTGCCGTGCCGGGCGGTTCTGACCTTCTCCTTGCGCCCGCCCGGGTGACGCACCGTCTTCATCCAGAGATCTTTGACGAAGGCCATGCGGGTTACTCCTGCTCCAAGAACCAGGCACGAACGTCTTCGGGGGCGTAGCGCAGGTAACGGCCGACACGGCGGCTTTTCGGCCCCTGGCGTCGATGACGCCAGACATACAGCGTGGCTACGGGGACGCCGAGAAAGTCCGATACCTCCTCCACGCCCCACAGGCGATTGCTCGTGGTCGTCGTCATCGAGGTCCCTCCCGTGGCGGATCAGTCAGGTTGAGCGCGAGCGCGGATTCTCCGGGGGTGTAGCCCTGGCCGGCGAAGCTCCAGTGCGCGAGGACGAGCGTGGTGTCAGGGTCGGGAGCCCAGCCGGTTTCGCGGAGCTGGGCTTGCCTGAAATCGGTGCGTGCCTGTCTTAGGGCGGTCAGGGTGGTGGAGTAGGTGCGGGATCGGGTGGAGAAGTGGCCGCGAAAGCCCAGCATGTGAGCCCACTTGCGGAGCTTGAGCTCCACCAGGTCGGGATGTGTGGCCGGGTCGCCGAGGCGCCAGGCGGTGCGAATCAGCCGAGCGGCGTGCTCACTGACGCCAAGCGCAGGCAGGCGGGGCAGGTCGGTGGAGCGGATCCGGCGGTCGAGGGTGCCGGAGGTTTCGGCGGCTTTGGTCGCGTACTTGGCGATGTAGCCGGCCACCTTCTGCTCTGACAGGTCATCGCCGTCCAGGTCGCCGGGTTCGATCGGTCGCACGTCGACCTGTTCACCCCAGACCAGCTCTTGAGTCGGTTGGCCGAGGTCGGGAGCGTCCAGCCGTACGGCCCCCGCGGCGGAGCGGATTGCCCCGTCCAGAAGTTGCACGGTGGCCCAGTCGGGAGGCGGCAGGGTGGTGCCGTCTTCGTCGCGGCCATCCAGGCGGATCACGGCGTGGAAGTGGACGACGCCGCGTGCCTGGTATTCGGCGACTTTGGCGAAGGAGACTTTCACCCGGCGGTTGAAGGCGGCGTGGCTGAGTCCTGCAGCGCCGGCCAGGTGGCGGCGTAGGTAGATGGTGAAGCGTCGCCACAGGTCTCCGGCGTGGGCGTTCCACAGCACGTGCCCGGTGTAGTCGTAGGTGTCGGGGTCGAGGGGTTGGCCGAGGCGGGGATCATCGGCGCCATGGCGTTCGAAGCAGGCCGGCCCGGTGCGGCGGGGGTGGCAGAGCTGCGCGGCGCCGTGTTTGTCTGGACCGCGATGGACGGGGCCGAAGCTGGGCGCGGTCAGGGTGGCCAGCACGCGGGGATGGGTGCGGACGAAGTCGGGAACGCCTTTGCCGCCGAGAAGACCGGCGCGGATCAGTTGATAGGTGTCACGGCGGTAAGTCTCAGCGCAGGCCGAGCAGCGGGAGGCGCGCCGGTTGCCGCACCGCACCAGCAGGTGCCCGTGCGGTTCACGCTCGGTGCTGTAGGAGTCGAGCACTTCACCGGAGGTGGCATCGACGGTGAGAGTTTCGCCGGTTAGCCGGACCGGTTCTTGGCAGCCGCCAAGGCGGGCGACTTGGTCGAGCCAGCGGTTCAGGTCTTTGCCCGAGCGGCGGGCCAGGTCACGGATGACTGGCCCGACCAGCTCAGCGAGCGGCACGGGTGCGCTCAACCGGTGACCTTCCTTACCTGGTTGACGACTATGACGGGGGCGCAGTTGCGGCACTGCTTGTCGAGGGGGAGGCGTCGGCCGCAGGCGATCCGTCGGCGGTGCCCGGCCGTGCGGACCAGCACGGGAGCCAGGCACGGGGCGGAGTCGGCGGAGAGGACGGACCGGATGGTGAGCCAGGGCCGCTCGGCGCCGGGGGCGGATACCTCGGTGACGTGTACGTGGTGGGTGGTCATGTGGCGCACCAGCCGGAATCGCAGTCGCCGGCCCCGTCCTCAAACAGCGGGATCAGCTGGTCGCCGTCGGGGATGACCCGGGACAGGGGTTTGCCGAACCGGGTCAGGTAGACGGGGTCTTTACCGAGTTCGGTGCGGCGGGTGTTGAGCAGGTCTTCCAGGGCGCAGGCGCGGTCGAACAGCTCCGGGTCGGTGCGGCGCATGTCTTGCCAGGCGGTTTCCCGGTGGAACGGGCAGAAGAAGCAGCTTGATTTCGGCGGGACCGGCAGGCCGGCTTCGCGGATGATGCGCATGCAGTCGACCCGCCGCAGGCCCAGCTCCAACAGGGGATAGACGATCCGCTCGTGAGGTTCGCAGCGGCGTTTGTTGGCGCGGTGGATTTCATCGACGGAGATGCCGATACCTACGGTGGCGGGGTTGGTGGCGGTGGCGCCGTGTGCTTTGAGCCAGGCTCCGATGACGCGGATCTTGAAGTCCGCGGTGCACTGGCGGGTTCCGGGGGCGCCGTTGGACATCCGGACGGGGATCGGCAGAGAGCGGGATCCGGGTTTGGTCAGGCGCTGCCACAGCGTTTCGGTTTCACCGGTGCGCTTGCGGCGCCAGAGCATCCGTAGGTCGATGCCGTGCCGCTGGGCGAACGGGACCGCGTGCTGGTGGTAGTAGGTCAGGGTGCCGGGGTGTTCGGAGTCGTCGCCGACGTTGGAGAACAGGAACACATCGAAGTCGATGCGCCTTTGTGCGGCGAGCACGAGCGCGCCCATGGACTGGACTCCGCCGCCGAAGCTGAACGCGCGTAGTGTGCTGGGGGCGGGCATGGTGGTGGTCATCGCCGGCCCCCGGTGTAGAGGCGGCCGGTGGCGTGGCAGGTGCGGCAGGGAGCGGGGCGGTTGTTGACGTCCCTGCCCGTGTAGCTGGTGCCGTCGCAGCCGCATACCCAGGTCGAGGGCGTTCCGGGTGGCAGCCAGGGGGAGGGTGCGGCCCGGGGGGTGGGGT